>NZ_MLAL01000002.1 GCF_001875665.1 Corynebacterium sp. NML130628
GGTTCAAGCATCACCACCGGCACACACCACTATCGTGGCACACAGCACGCAACCAACGTCAATGCAATCAAAAAAATAAAAAGTACATTGGCACACTATCGAGTTCTCAAACAACAACCGCACACCCAACAACCAACCCCACAAACAAGAGCCAGCGTCAAGCAGCTGAAACAAAGTTACACACCCATGAACACAAAGTCAAATCCAACCAAACCAGCCAGACTCGAAACCGCCCACAAGCAGCAACTTTATTCACTTTGATCATTCCCTCCAAGCGACTCAACCGCTCGTCGGCAACGAGGGATAACTTAACCACGAACAAACAAACAACACAAATCGCCTGCGTAACACGCGTTTTAGTGATATGTAGCTAGTGGCCCATCCGGCCCTTCAATCACGTGCACCGGCGTGTTGAAGATTTGCGTCAGTAGTTCGTCGTTCATGATCTCGCGCGGAGTCCCAAACGCGGCGATCTGACCATCCTTGGTAGCGCAGATGTAGTCGGCGTACTTCGCTGCGAAGTTGATGTCGTGCAGCACGATGATAATGGTCCGCCCGAAGTCCCTCGCGGCGGAGTACAAGTGCTTCATCATTTCCACCGAGTGTGCAATGTCAAGATTGTTTAGTGGTTCGTCGAGAAGAACATAGTCAGTTTCCTGGCAGAGCACCATCGCAACATAAGCGCGTTGGCGCTGCCCTCCTGAGAGTTGGTCCAGGTAACGATTCTCGAGTTCGTGGAGACCAAGGAAGTCGATGTACTTCGAGATGATCTGCTCGTCCTCGGGAGTGAGACGTCCATGGCTGTACGGGAAGCGCCCGAAGCCGACGAGTTGGCGGACCGTCAGGCGCGTCACAAAGTGGTTCTCCTGGCGCAAGATCGAGATGATCTTTGCGAGGTCTTTTGATTTGGCGCTGGTGACGTCCATGCGGCCGATTTCGACGGTGCCGGAGTCGATAGCTAGGAGACGCCCAATCATCGTGAGGAGCGTCGACTTCCCTGCGCCGTTCGGCCCAACGAGCGCGGTGATGCCGCCTGCGGGAATCTCGATGTTGACGGGTCCGATTTTGACGTCGTCGCCGTACTCTTTACGAACTTCTTTCAGCGTGATCATAAGCGTCCCTTCTTCAAGATGACTGCCAAAAAGGTGATGCCACCGACAAGCTCAATGATGATCGACACCACACCTTGCGCGTAAAACACGTGGTTCATGATGAAGTACGCGCCACTGAGCACACAGAATCCCAACAGCACAGCCATCGGGAAGATGTAGCGGTGGTCGTAGGTATCGCAGAATTGGTATGCGAGCGTCGCTACGAGGAACCCCAGGAACGTCATCGGCCCGACGAGTGCGGTCGAGACTGCCATCAGGATTGAGACCAGCACCAATGTGAAGATCGAGTGGAATCGGTGGCTCACGCCGAGGTTCACGGTCACGTCCCTGCCGAGTGCGAGGACGTTGAGGCGGCGTGAATTGAGGACCAACAGCGCGGTGGCGCCGAGCGCGAGTGGGATAGCGACCGGATAGTAGTCAGGATCGGCGTTGTTGACAGAGCCGAACAGTCGCGCCGTCAGGACGTCGAACTCGCTCGGCGTCAAGAGGCGCTGCATGAATGTTGACACGCTGCCCAGCCCGCCGCCGATCACGATGCCAACCAGCAGCATCGCGTGCATATTTGCGTGCTTCCCGGACAAAAGCCAGGCGTAGAGCACAAGGCTCAGGCCAACCATCAGCACCAATTGCAGCACAAACATTTGCAGCGTGTGGGCATTGTTCAAACCTGCTGCACCAAGGAAGAACACGGTGGAGGTATGGATCGACACGTAGAGGGCTTCAAAACCCATGATGGACGGTGTGATGATGCGGTTGTTCGTCACCGTTTGGAACGACACGGTCGCAACCGCCTGGCACAGCGCCACGATCGCCATCGCAATGACTGAGTTCAAACGGCGCCTCGCAATCAGCCAGTAGCCAGGTGTGCCGAAGTCCATGGGGTTGCCGTAGGCCAGCAAACCGGCGGTAAAGCAGACAGCGGCCACGATAAGGCACGCAAGAATGACCCAGTAGCGGGTTTTGCTCTTGCTGGATTGGAAGGCTCCGACGAAGCGGGCGTCGATAAGTGGTTTAGGCACGGCGACTTTGCCTCACGATCAAAAAGACGAAGACCACCGCACCGATGATGCCCAAGATGACGGACACCGGGATCTCGAACGGGGCGATGATCGTGCGGGCTAGCAAGTCACACACCGTGACGATGCCGATGCCGAGGAGGCAGACCCACGGAAGGTTGGAGCGCAGGTCGTCGCCACGCATCATGGAAACAATGTTGGGGACAATCAGCCCAAGGAAAGGAAGATTGCCGACGACCACCGTCACGACGCCCGCTGCGACCGCAACGAGGCTCGTGCCGACCAAGATGATGCGCCCGTAGTTGAGACCAATGTTCGTTGCGACGTCCTCTCCGAGGCCCGCGGCCGTGAGGCGGTCGGCGTAGAAGAACACGGCGACCACCACGGCGACGACGATCCACAACACCTCGTACTGCCCGGAAATCACCGAGGTAAATGAGCCAGCGAACCAGATCCCCAACGACTGAAGCAAGTCAGTTTGAAGCGCCCAAAATGTGGAGAATGCGCTGACAACTGCCCCCAGCATGATGCCGACGATCGGGACGATCAGGCTCGAACGCAGCGTCACCCTACGGAGAAATGCAAAGAAGACCATCGTCCCGATAAAAGCGAACGTGACGGAAATGATCATGCGTTGCAGGATCGTGCCGTCGGGTAAGTACACGTACGACGCCAGCAAGCCCAGGCCAGCCCACTCGGTGGTGCCCGTCGTGGTGGGTTCAACGAAACGGTTCTGTGTGAGCATCTGCATGATCAGACCGCTCATCGCCATCGCGGCGCCAGCAAGCACCAACGCGATAGTGCGCGGAACGCGGGTGGTTTTGAACATGTCCCAGCCGTCGTTTGAGCGGAAAACATCGTACTGGCCCACTAATAGGGACAGGACTAGCAGTACGACAATAATGACGAGACCCACCCCTAACTTCCAGTTGAGAAGTTTGGGGTGGGTGCGCGTACCCGGGTGCGCCATTACTTGGCGGCCTCCAGCTTGTCAGCGATCTCGTTCAGGATTTCGGTGTAGGTCAAGATTGACTCGTTGATGTAGGTGTCCTGCGGAGCCACATAGACGTGATTCTCCTTGATCGCGGTGACATTCTGCAGTGCGGCGGAGTCGCTCAGCACGCTCAGCGCAGCCGGAGACTCCCCTTCCTTCTTGATCGCCGCGTCGCGGTCGAGGGCGAAGATCCAGTCTGGGTTGGAATCCGCGATCGCCTCCACGGAAATGTCGTCACCCTTGTGGTCGCTCGACGCGTTTTCCACCTTCAACGCCGGAGTGAAGCCGACGAGGTCAAAGAGGGGGCCAAAGGTGCGGCCGATGCCCGGGGCAACATATCCGATTTCACCGCCAGAGACGTTGACAGCCATCACGGTCTGCGCTGGGTCGTATGCGTCGCGAACACGCTGTACTGCCTTGGTGAAGTCTTCGACGGTTTTCTCCGCTTCGGCCTGCTTACCGAAGATTTCGCCGAGCTCGAGGGTCTGGCGGATTAGCTCACGGTCGAACGGCTCGTCGTCGCGTGGCTCAAAGTCAACGAGCACTGCGTTCGGAACAAGCTTCTGGATCTCGTCGTCGTACTTTTCAAAGCGCTGGCCCGAGATGATGACGTCCGGATCAGACGCGACGATGATCTCCAGGTTCGGTTCCTTGTGATTGCCGATGTCCGCAATATCGTCATTGTCTCGCAGGCCCGGAACATCCTTCGAAACCAACTTCTTTGGCGCCGCAACTGGCTTTACACCCCAGGAGTCCAGAAGCTCGAAGGTACGGTTGTCGAGCGCGACAACGCGCTTCGGCGGAGTCGGCACAGTCTTTTCGCCATAGTTGTCGGTCACGGTCACGGTGCCGTTTTCCGCGGCAGCCGTCGTGGCGGAGGCGCTAGCCTGGGTCTCCGAAGTGGACGCGTTGTTCGACTCTGCTTCAGAGCAGGCGGTCAGCGTCATCGCTGCGGCGGCTGCAACAGCCACGATGGTCTTACGTGAAAAACGAATCATGTTGAAAAGTATCCTTGCTACTTATATCCAAGGGTAGGGTTACCTCACTCACCCTAAATCATCCATGAGAGTTAGGCAAGGCTTAGAGAAGAAAGTAATTATCGACGTCCCCCCTCCCCCTACCCCCGTGTCTTGTATCACCCCTGGCCAGAATGCGCCTACCCGGTATGATGACAGGCTCGTTAGATCGATCACAAGGGTAGGCATGCGCCGACCCCTAGATGTCTTTGACGCTCCCCTCGCCGTCGATGAACTCCAGCGGCGACGCCGGGAGGTTCTCGCGACCGACCACCTCGGTAACCACATCCGCGACTAGCTCCCGGGAAGTCCTCATGCTGCTGGTGCGCTCAGTATCGTCGTCCAGCACGGTAATGCCTCGGGCAGGCTCTTCGGTGAGCGTCGCTGGGCCAAGGATGAGGTAGTTGAGGTCCGTCGAATTCAGTTTATTGTCGACGGCCTTCTTCGACTCGACATACGCATACCACGACTCATCCGAAGGATCAGTCGTGTTCTCAGTAGCGCCGACGTACGAAATCATCACGTAAGCCGGTGCCTGTTTGCCTTCCGCAGCTAGCTTTTCCAGTCCAGCAATGGAAGCCAGGGCAGCGTCACGGTCGACCTCCCACGTCACTTCGGCGCCAGCGCGTCCACCGTTGCCGGCTCCCCACACCGCGACGTCGTACTGAGCAAGGAGCTCGGCCCAGGCATCAACGGAGATCTCGGTCAGATCTCGCAGGGCAGGGGTCGCTCCGAGCGCTTCAATATCGGCCGCCTGGTCGGGGTCGCGGATGAGGGAATGAATAGTGTGGCCAGCGGCAACGAGTTTTGGCGCCGCCAACAACCCCACCTTGCCGTGTCCACCGATGTACAGAACTTTCTTAGGTGCAGTCGTCGTTTCAGTCATGGGCGCCACTGTACGCGTCATCGGCTTTCGCCGACGGCTGGCCGAGATGTGAATCACGCTCAGACCCCTCAGTCGGTGGCAACGTCGCAATGTCAGCGCAAATTCATGAGCTCTTGTGCAGTTGGGCCAAGCTCGTCAGCAGACTCGTTGATCTCTTTCAACGCAACAACGACGGTGGGGACCGAATACCTTGCGGACGCGCTCGAGGGCTTCGGGAATGCCCAACCCGTCGGCGGCAGAACGTAAAATGACAGATTGTAATTCATGTCCTCGGTCCCAGTCCACGTAGTCTTCAAACCCAGATTCAGTGCAGGTAAGCACTTTGTCGTTGTTGGACTTCAGTGCTTTAACACTCTTTTCAACCCGCCACATCCACCCCGTCCCTGGGCAAGGCTCATCGGTTTTCGCTTCGTAACATGGCGTCAAATCATCTCCGAGCCCCATGTACCGGTAACGACCTTCACCATCATTGCTAGACATCCTGACCAAGCACCTACACTTCAATAGTCCTTAGCGCATCCTGAACACCTACTTTGTTACCTCCATACCGAGCCTGTCTCCCGGCCAGGAATTCTTCCTCATCGGGATAGTCGGACGGCCTTGTGTTCTTCCCTACCTACTCGTCCCAGCCCAAGTTCACGCCCTTGGTTCATTTCGGTAGTGTAAGTCGCAGTTCAATATAGACGAACTCGTCCTACCCGTACGTATACGTAGGCAAATACCCCCCCCCCGCTGTAAATTCCTGCCTTCGCCAAGCTTATCCACACTCAGGTCGAGCTCTTCTCCAATAGCGCCGCCAACAAGCTTCCGTTATCACCCCTTACACATGGCTTCCAACGGCTCATCGACTTGCGGTGTCCGTTCAATCGACGCCTCCAATCCATTGACTGCCCTCACTACAGGTGCAGGCTCTCGACGCACACCGCTCGGGCGGGCGTCAAAGAGTCGAATTTTCGCAACTCCCCAAGAAAGGACACCGATCACAAAACCTCAATACCCAGGGGCAAACGCCAAGAAAGTCCATGACGACAACGAACCGGCCGACCATAAGCACGTCCGGGGCATGAACAAGCCGCGCCTGCGCGACTATGTCCATTAATCGAGGGTAACCTCAAGACGCAAGGGGATAGCCAAATGATTAACCCTTAGTATAATTTTCGCGAACCTTACACAATGAACAATTTAAAACCGTATGTTCTAACTGGAAACCAAAATCAAGGAGAGGAGCACTCATGAGCGGGAAAGAGTTCTGGGGATCTTTTTTTGCCATAGTATCACTAAGCTTTCTAGGACTCTTCCTATCTGGGTTTTTCCAGGGACCCAATCCAACTAGCGTAACGGTGTTGGCAATCCTTGGCACCTTCATTATCTCAACGATTTTCTGGTTACCAACTCTCTATTTCATCAAAAAATATCAAGAAAAAGGAAAGGACTGATCCCAAAATGAAACGGCTATCGTCGTCCCTCTTGACCATTGCTTGCGTTATATCATTTAGCCATCCAATGGCCAATGCTTAAGAGAATCTTCCATCGCAAGAAAGTGACAAGTGCGCCTCTCATTCAACAGCGGAGAATTATCCAGAAGACTCCGGGCGTAAAGCTACAGCAGGCGAAAAGGAAATAATCAAAAAAGGTCTGCTAGATGGAACTATCCCACACATTGCCGACTTAGGCAAGGTTAACGTTAACAAGACGTTAACGGTAGGAAAAAATAACGAAACCGTCTATAGGGTTCCACTCTCTGGAGAATACGCCAATACTGATTACATCCTGGTCCACACTTTAAACAACACCATCAAGCGAGGAGCTGAAGTTCACATTGAGCAACTCAGCCCAAACGATGCACGCCTACAAGTTTGGGTGAACGGAAAATCAGAGTATGACAATGTGATCCGAGAATCGGAGGCTAACTACCAAACACGTGGTGTACGCGATGCTTGGAATGCGTTTGACAGCTGTCTAAATAATGCCGGTGTCCCTATGGCTGTTGTTACTGCCATCTCAATCGCATGTGGGCTTCTTGCACCTCCTACAGCAGGTGCAGGTGTGCCTCCTTGTATAATTGGAGCTGCAGGCGCCTTTGCTGGGACCGTTAGTTTTTGTTATGGAAAAGCGCTTAAAGCCCTTTCGTACTGTTCAAAACAGCATAGATGAAAGAAAGGATTCACTCAATCGAGAAGACGACTGTACCGGTTGTCTTTTCTACGTTATGCGCCACAGTTACGAGCTGTGTAACAGAAAGCGTCTGATGGCGTTGGGCTCTGACGCCCTAGCTGGCAGACACCTCTGATCCCGGCCGTGTTCGGTCGGGAAAATGATCCACTTTTATATCCAGCAAGATCTGTTCAGATCAGTTCAAGCGCGACGAGAACGCGATGTACAACAACGATCCACGCGTTTCACTCAAAGTCGCAGTCGAGACCTGAGACATCAACCGCACCACACTTCACACGTGTGCCGACGGGTACTGCACTGGCGCAAAAACCAAAATTCCAACGTTTGCACATGCTGGGCGTGCCCCATGCAACTCACTGCCCAATGCAGAAAAATGCGCCAGCTTTACCAGGAAAACGCGCTGCTAAACGAAGAACGCAATAGCTTGCTTGCGAAAGGCAGCCAAAAATTTCATGCAAGAGACTGACCAGTTATCCGCCTTTGACATGTCGACAACCGCGACACCGATTTCTCGGTCAAGCCGTCAAGCCGCCCCCATTCTGGCCACAAATAAGAACAAACCCCCAGGCCCGTGAGGGTCTGGGGGTTTGTGTTCAGTGGAGCCGCCGGGAATTGAACCCGGGTCCTTCACCACCGCGCCAGGGCTTCTCCGTGCGCAGTTCGCGCACTGCCTCTGCTCGGCCCTCCGGATCAGGCAAACATGTCCGGATGACGGGCCCAGTCAGTGAAAAATGTCCCTTCCGAGGCCCCACTGACAGGGCCGGAAGGCAAGCCCCCCTAAGTCGACGCCAGGTACCGGGTCGGGGGCATCCCCGGCCTGACGGACACGCAGGTCGCTGAACCTTTCTAATTAGGCAGCGAGGGCGTAGTCACGCTGAGAGTTCTTCTCTGCGTTTATTGGTTGCTACGACGCTTACGGTGGTCTCTAGCCTGCACCGGCACGCTTCCCCTGGCTTAGTCGATGAAGTCGAAACCAGAATCGACCCCTCGTACTACGGGAACCGTAGAAGCACCACTGTAGCCGACAATCGCGCTCCCGCGCAAGGGCCCCGACCTACGCGCTTGGGGTGATGCGCAGGAATTCGACCACGGCATCGGGGCCGGCGTCGACGGCGAGGCGTGCGGCCTTCGCCACGAACTGTGGCGGCATCTTTGGGCCGTTCGTGTCGCCGTGGAGCATGTCGGTGTCAGTGCGTCCTGGGTGCAGGGAGGTCACGCGCACGGAACCGGCTTCCTCCAGGCGAAGGGAATCGGTGAAGCCGCGCAGGCCGAATTTGGAGGCGCAGTAGGCGGAGTTGCCGTCGATACCAAAGAAACCGGCACCGGAGTTGATGGTCAGGATGAGGCCGTTGCGGCGACGCAGCGCGGGCAAGAGCGCCTTCGTCAGCAGCATCGGCGCGATCACGTTGACTTCCATCGTGCGACGCAGGTCGGCTTCGGAAAGGTCGGTGAGGCGGGCGGGCGTCATGACGCCTGCGGCGAGCACGAGCACGTCGAGCTCTTGAATGTTCGACGCAGCCTCCACCAGTGCGGCGCTGTCCGTCAGGTCGACCTCGAAGGGCTCCGCGCTGGGCAGTGCGCTGACGACCTCGGAGGCGTCGCGGGAGGCGCCGACGTAGACGTGGTGGTCGCGGCCGAGTTCCTCTGCGATCGCGCGACCGATACCGCGGGAGGCACCTGTGACCAGTGCTTGCTTCATGACGGTTCCTCCTTAGGCTTTGATGCCCTTGAACTTCCGGCCGAGGTCGCGGGCGATTTCACGGTCCTCGGTGCGACGTTTGATGGCTTGTCGCTTGTCGTAGTCCTGCTTACCTTGCCCCAGGCCAAGCTCGACTTTCGCGCGACCGTCTTTGAGGTAGAGCGAGAGCGGGATGAGGGTGCGGTTGCCGTCGTGAAGTTTGCCCTGCAGGGAGTCGATTTCGCGGCGGTGCATGAGCAGCTTACGGGTCCGGCGTGGGGGGTGGTTCGTCCAGTGCCCTTTTGAGTACTCCGGGATGTGCATGTTGCGCAGCCAGACCTCGCCGTTATCGATGGTGGCGAACGCCTCGACCAGCGACACCCTGCCTTCGCGCAGCGACTTAATCTCGGTGCCGACAAGCACGATGCCGGCCTCCCAGGTGTCCAGGATGTTGTAATCGTGCCGCGCTTTCCGGTTCGTCGCGAGGACCCCGGTGTTGCTCAGCTTCTGTTTCTTCTTCTTGCCCATAGGCGTTCCACCCTACTACTTCCGCACGTAGCTGCGCAGTGCCACCTGAGCTGCGAGTGCACCGATGACGACGGCTCCGAGGCCGACGAGCGGCATCACTGTCATGACGGCGGAGTCGGGGACGCGGGCAACGAGTTGGGAGGCGTAGAGGTCGCCGAGCATCGGGTCCACCAGCGAGCGCTTCCCCACCCACGCCAGCACGGTGGCAAGCACCGCGCCGATCAGCACGGAGAGCACGGCTTCCAGCACGAACGGGGCCTGGGTGAACCAGCGGGATGCGCCAACCATGCGCATAATCGCGATCTGCTCGCGGCGGTTGTACGCGGCGAGCTGGACCATGTTCACAATCAGGAACAGCGCGGCCAGCGCCTGCGCGGCCGCGACGACGAAGGTCACGTTGCGGAAGGTGTCCATGGTGCCGGCGGCTTCGCGGACGGTGTCGGCTTGGTCGCTGATCATGGCGACTTGCGGCATGTCGCGGATGGCGTCGATAGGTGTGATGTCGGACGGGTCCTTGAGTCGCACGTGCAGTGCGGCGGGCAGCGCGTCCGGGGAGGTTTCGCGCACGAGGTCCGGCTCGGAGTCCTGGAAGAGCTCCACGAAGCGTTCGTAGGACTGCTCGCGGGAACGGAAGGTCACCTGTTCGACGCGGTCGTCGGCTTGCAGGGTGTCGCGGACCTCGCGGCAGGCTTCCGAGGAGCAGTCGTTATCCTCGGCGGAGATGGTTTCATCGAGTTCCACCATGACTTCGACGCGGTCGAGGTAGAGGTCCTTTGTTGCGGTCGTTGCCTGCGAAATCAGGATGCCGGCGCCGACGAGCACGAGTGAGAGCGCGGTGGTGATGATGAGCGCGATGGTCATCGTGAAGTTGCGCCCGAGGCCGCGGAGGCCTTCGCGGAAAATGAAGTTCCAGTTCATGCTTATCCCCTCACGGTTCCGTAGACGCCGTTGGCGTCGTCGCGAACAAGTTTGCCCAGGTGCAGTTCCATGACGCGCTGGCGCATCTCGTTGACGGCGCGCGCGTTATGGGTGGACATCACGACGGTGGTACCCAGGCGGTTGATGCGCGCGAGCAACGCCATGATTTCGTCGGCGGTAGCGGGGTCGAGGTTGCCGGTGGGCTCGTCGGCGAGGACGAGTGGGGGCTTATCGACGAACGCTCGCGCGATTGCGACGCGTTGCTGCTCGCCACCTGACAGTTCGTGTGGCATACGGTTCGCTTTCGCATCCAGTCCGACCAACTCGAGGGCCTCCGGCACCAGCTTTGCTATGCGCTGCTTCTTCTTCCCGATCACCTCGAGCGCGAACGCCACGTTGTCGTAGACGTTCAGCTTGGGAAGCAGTCGGAAGTCTTGAAAAACATAGCCGATGGACTGGCGCAGCAGGTTCACCTTGCTGCCCTTGAGGGCGTTGACGTGGAAGTCGTCGAAGTGGATGTCCCCCGAGGTCAGGTTTTCCTCACGGATCATCAGCTGCAGCAGCGTCGACTTTCCGGAACCGGACGGGCCGATGAGAAAGACGAAGTCGCCGTCGGCAATTTCGAATGAGACATCGTCGAGTGCTGGTCGTGTGGACGTCGGGTAGACCTTCGTCACGTTGGAAAAAGTGATCACCCGCTACACACTACTACTTCTTCTGTTACTCCTGTGGCTGAAGTTGCTCCATCCGCCAGCGGATGCCGGACTCCAGGAAGCCATCGATATCGCCGTCGAGTACCTTCTGCGGGTCGCCTACCTCGTAATTCGTGCGCAGGTCTTTCACCATCTGGTACGGGTGCAGCACGTAGGAGCGCATCTGGTTGCCCCAGCTGGCGTTGCCGCCCGCGCCAAGAGCGTCCATCTCGGCCTTTTCCTCCATGCGCTTCTTCTCCAGGAGCTTGGACTGCAGCACGTTGAGCGCGGACGCCTTGTTCTGGATCTGCGATTTCTCGTTCTGGCAGGTCACCACGATGCCGGTCGGGATGTGCGTGATGCGTACCGCCGAGTCCGTGGTGTTCACCGACTGCCCGCCGGGACCCGAGGAGCGGTAGACGTCCACGCGAATCTCGCTGTCGGGGATCTCAATCGAGTCGGTGTGCTCGACGACTGGCAGCACCTCCACCTCAGCAAACGAGGTCTGGCGTCGCGCCTGGTTGTCGAACGGCGAGATGCGCACCAGCCGGTGCGCGCCCTGCTCGACGGAAAGCTGGCCGTACATATATTCACCGTGCACCACGAAGGTCGCCGACTTGATCCCGGCTTCCTCGGCGTAGGAAATGTCGTACACGTCTACCTTGTGGCCGTGCTTTTCCGCCCAGCGGATGTACATGCGCATGAGCATCTCCGCCCAGTCAGCAGCATCGACGCCGCCGGCACCGGAACGGATATTGACGACGGCTTCGCGCTCGTCGTACTCACCCGACAGCATCGTCTGCACTTCCAAGGAGTCGACGTCCGCTTCGAGCGAATCGAGTTCGTCGTCTGCGAGCGAAGGATCGCCTTCCTCTTCGGCGAGTTCGTACATGACGGGGAGGTCGTCGATACGCGAGCGCAGGCTCGTGACCTTCTTCAGACGAGCCTGGACGCTGGAGAGCTCCGAGGTGACCTGCTGCGCGTGGGCGGGGTCGTCCCAGAGGCTCGGGTCACCGGCCTGCTGCTCGAGTTCTTTGATGCGCAGGGCCATTTCGTCGAGGTCCATGACCTTTTCGATGGTGGTCAACGTGGCGTCAATACGTTTCATTCGAGCGAGCGTCTCCGGTTGCATACCGTCGAAGTCTAGACGACGCCCCAAAAATTGCGCGCACAGCCCCATAATGGGTACATGACTTCTTTCATTGAGCAACATCAACACTCTGATGACGCAACGCTGGCCGCCGCATTGGTGGAGCATGCGGGCGCGCTTGCGCTGCGGATGCGGGAGGAAGGCCTTGCGACGGATTACAAAACCTCCATTTCTGACGTAGTGACGGAAGCCGACCGTGCCGCCGAACGCTTTGTCGCGGAGACGCTCGCGGCGCTGCGCCCGGACGACGGTGTCCTCGGCGAGGAAGGTGCTTCCAAGCAGGGCGCCTCTTCGCGGACGTGGGTGATTGACCCCGTCGATGGCACGTTCAACTTCACGCAGGGCTCTGACTACTTCTGCTCGGCGCTGGCGCTGGTGGAGGGTGCCCCCTCAGACCCGGCACGGGTCTTAATTGGCGCGGTGCATCGCCCGGCAATGAAGACGACGTGGCTTGCCCACGACGGCATTGCGACGCGCAACGGCAAGCGCCTGCCGAATCTCGAGTCGGCGTCGCTGCCTTCGCAGGGACTGGTGACCTACCTGCACCCGACGTTCATGCGGGATGACGCCATCCGTAACGCCTGGTTGCGCGCGGTGCGTGACGCGGCAACGATCCGCATGTGGGGCGCGGGCTCCGTGGATTTGTCCAATATCGCCAGCGGCCAGCTGGGGGGCTGGCTGCAGCATTCGGTTGCTGATTGGGACTGGTTGCCGGGCAAGGCGCTCATCGAGGCTGTCGGTGGCGTGGCAAAGAAGGTGCCCGCAGGCGGGGTGACCTGGTGCATTGCCGGAAACTCGCAAATTGTGTCGGACATTGAAGCTAGGCTTACTGAGCATGACGAATCTTTATGACGATGACCTTGCCCTTGCCCTCGAACTTGCGGATGCTGCCGACGCGATCACGCTCGACCGCTTCGAGGCCTCCGACCTGAAGGTGAAGTCGAAGCCGGATATGACCCCGGTCTCCGACGCCGATGTTGCTGTCGAGGAGGTGCTGCGTGAGCGCCTCGCCGAGGCACGCCCGGGCGACTCGATCGTCGGCGAGGAGTTCGGCGGTGAGACGATCTTCGAGGGCCGCCAGTGGGTCATCGACCCGATCGACGGCACGAAGAACTTCGTCCGCGGTGTCCCCGTATGGGCAACGTTGATTTCACTGCTTGTCGACGGCCAACCAGTCTTAGGAGTCGTTTCCGCCCCGGCGCTCGTGCGCCGCTGGTACGCGGCCCAGGGCTCCGGTGCGTGGCGGACGTTCAACAAGGGCAGCCTGAAGCGCCTCGAGGTTTCTCACGTCGGTGAACTTGCGGACGCGTCCCTGGCGATGTCTTCGCTTGAGGGGTGGAAGGCCCGCGGCCTGCAGGAGAACTTCATTGCGCTCAGCGAGCGCACCTGGCGCCTGCGTGGCTACGGGGATTTCTTCGGTTACTGCCTGGTGGCGGAGGGCGCCGTCGATATTGCTGCGGAGCCGGAGGTGTCCGTCTGGGACCTCGCTGCCCTGTCAGTCCTGGTCACCGAGGCGGGCGGCACGTTCAGCTCACTCGCCGGTGAGCCTGGGCCGCACGGCGGCGACGCGATCGCCACGAACGGGCTGCTGCACGACGCAGCGCGGAAGGTGATCGGCGTCTAAGGCAGCCGGAAGCCGTTGTTCAGGGTGGATAGCACCGCGTCGAGCCGGACGGCGCCCGTCGGCGCGTGAATCACACCCTGCAGCGGGCTGTGGCACGAGACATCAAACGGTGATGGGAGCACCCCACCGTTCAGGATGCCGACCAGGCGGTCGCCCACCACCACGGGTGCGCCCGAGTCGCCCTGCATGGCGCAGGTGTGGGAGATGTTCATGGATTCCCAGTCGTGCAGTGTCGCACCGCACGTCCAGCCGGAGGCTACGCCTTGCTTGCACACGATATTGCCGGGCTTTACTGGCTTGCTGCCGAGGTGGTTGATGCGAACACCGTTGTAGGAGCGCGTGACCTCCGCGTTCGACCCCAGCTCGATCAGCGCGTAGTCGAGGTCACGGTTGACGTCCACGATGGTGCCGGAGGGCCCGACCTGCCAGGAGTCGGCGGAGGTGACGGCGTCGCCAACTTCGCCGCAGTGCCCCGCGGTCAGGGCGTACTTGTGCCCTTTATCGTCGTAGCCAGCCACGGCGACGGTACACATTGATTCAGTGCCGTCCGTGCGCTTGACGTAAATCGGGGTGCTCGGCCCGTAGAGGGAATTTCCGCGCGTGAGTGCCTGGTTCGATGCTTCCGGGATCCTTGGTGCATCGTGGAAGGAGCCGGGTACGCGGTGCAGCACATAGTCAGTCCAAGGTTTTCCGGCGAGGAGCTTCGAAGCGGCGTCGCTACGCCAGACGTAGTTTGGGTCGACGTTACCCTCATACACCGAGCGCACTTGCGCATTCGCGGGCAACGCCGCTGCCAACCCAGCGACCGCGATTCCAACCCCAGCAACGAGCGCACAGACTCGGCGCAGCAACATAGGCACCCTTCCACTCCAACCACAGACGTTTCTTGTGTAACACAATGCCACCTTTCGCACTGTTTTGCCCCATCGGCACGGAAAGCAGTGCACATTCGGGTGTTGCGACTGACCATCAGGGGTTCCGGGCGACGCTTGATGCGTACCGGTCCCTGCCGTACGCTTTGACTACATGCGCAACGATCATCGACAGCAACGGCTCGTCGTCCCGGATATCGCGCGAGGCCTCGCGTTGCTTGGTATTGCCGTCGCCAACGCGATCTCCTACTGGCTTGTCCCCCTGAGTACAACAGTCACTGGCAACCACCCCGGGACGGTAGCCGACCAGGCCGCGACTGTTTTCGCGGCGATGTTCGTGCATGTTCGCGGGCTGCCGATGTTCTCGACACTCTTGGGTTTCGGCTTCGGGTTGGTCACGGCGAGCTTGGCGCGTAAGGGCTACCCGAAGGCAGCCGCCCGGCGCGTACTCGCGCGACGCTACGGGTTCCTCGCGCTCTTCGGTGTGGCGCACATGTGGCTGTTGTTCAGTGGCGACATCATGTTGACCTACGGGCTTATCGGTGTGCTGATGGCGCTGCTTGTGAACGTTCGCTCGGGCGCGCTCTACATCATCTCTGGAACCATTTTGGGACTGTCGTGCCTCATATACACGCTGATCGCCATTCTCTTCTTTGGCTCACCACTGGATCTCATGGCGCCAGCGCCGGACACCAGCTCCTTTGCTGCATACTTTGCCGACAACCAAGAATTCGCGTTCTATATGACGCTCTCGCAGCCCCTCGTGGTAATCCAGCTGGGCGCTCTTTCCCTGATTGGTTTTGTGTGGGCGCGTGACGGTGTGCTCACTGACGTGAAGAAGCACGCGCGGACGCTGTGGGTGTGGGTCGGGGTGACCGTTGCAGTTGTGGTTGCGATTGGTATCCCACTTGGTCTTGCACAGCTGGGCATCCTTCCAGCGTCAACGGCTACATTTTGGTCAATTCTGAACCAAAGTTTCGGGCTCCTCACCGGTCCCGGCATCCTAGCCGCATTTGCGCTGGCGACGCAGCACTGGAACCAGCAGCCACCCCGCTGGACCATGCCGATTATCGCGCTGGGAAAGCGCTCCATGTCCGGCTACCTCTTGCAAACGTTCGTGTTGCTCCCAACCGCTGTGTGGGCCAGCTCCGCGTGGTTGCCTAGCCTCGGCGAATTCCGCCCAATGCTGCTTGGGGCCGCTGTGTGGCTGTTGTCTGTGGCGCTCGCCGCCACGCTTGAGCACTTCGACAAGCAAGGCCCATTCGAGGCGCTCCATCGCCACCTCTCGTACGGCCGAACCGGCCGCATCGAACCGTACCAAGACCCCGCACACCGAAAGGCTGCCCCTCATGAGCACGCACCGAATCCAGGTAGCACCGCTTTCTGAGCTCACTTCACTCGAGGCGTTTGAGCTGTTCAAACTCCGCGTCGACGTCTTCGTTGCCGAGCAGCACTGTCCCTACCGGGAGCTCGACGAGCGTGACGCGCACCCGGACACGCTGCACCTGCTCGCGTGAAACGGTACTGATCTGGAGGGCTGCGCTCGCGTTTTTCCCACCGAGGAGGGTTCTCGGTTCGGCAGGTTTGTTGTTGCCCCGAGCGCCCGCGGCACGGGTCTTGGGCAGCGGATCGCGCAAACAGGTATCCAACTCACGGAGCGTTGGCCGGGCGACCTGATCGTCGAGGCACAATCTGGCCTGGTCTCCTACTACGAGCAGTTTGGCCTTGTCGCGGAGGGCGAGGAGTTCCTTGACACTGGCGTTCCGCACCGTGTGATGCGTCTTCGCCGTTCATAAATATTTTCTAGCTTTTCCTAAGGTTTCGCGCTAGTCTCATTCTGTCACATAATTGATTATTTGAAAGGATGCGTAATGCGCGCAATTTCCGCGGCTCTTGGCTCTGTTCTCGTTGCAGGGCTAGCCCTTACCGGCTGCAGCTCTACGGATGAGCAGGCTCCGCAAGCACAGTCTGACTCGGCCATCACCATCGACAACTGTGGTACCGAGGTCACTGTGGACGGCCCAGTGCAGCGTGCGACCACGCTCGAGCAGGGCGCAACGGACACCCTGCTTCTGCTTGGCGCTAAGGACCAGATCGCTGGCTACGGTCACCAGAAGGACCTGCCACCAGCAGGCTTCTCCCTCGACGGCCTGAAGGAAATCAGCCCGTCGGTCCCGAACTCTGAGCAGCTGCGTGACGCTGACACGGACTTCATTTTCTCCCCGTTCGAGCTGAACTGGCGCGCTGACGCCGCAGGCACCCGTGAGGAGTGGGCAAAGGTGGGCGTCGCCACCTTCAATCCGAACAGTGAGTGCCCGTCCTACGGCGACAACAAGGGCAAGGACTCCTTCCAGCTGATTGCGAAGGACCTCGAGGACCTGGGCAAGCTCTTCGGCCGCGAGGAGGAAGCGAAGAAGCTTATCGAGAAGCAGACCTCCGAGCTTGAGAACGCGAAGCAGGCGCCTGAGGGCACCACGTTCATGCTGCTCTACTCCTCTGTTGGCGGCTCCCCATATGTCGCTGGTGGCCCGTCGATCGTGACCAACATGGGCGAGCGCACCGGTATGACGAACGTATTCGCCGACCTGAATGAGGAGTGGCCACAGGTCTCGTGGGAGGCCGTCGCTGAGGCTGACCCGGACGTGATCATCCTGGCGGACCTGCCTGGCCGCGGCGAGCCGGGCGATAAGTGGGAGGAGAAGGTCGCTGACCTCGAGTCCACCCCGGGCACCAAGGAGATGAAGGCAGTCAAGAACAACATGTACATTGTGGTTCCTGGCGTCGCTACCTCGGCTTCGGCTCGTTCCTACGAGGTTGTGCAGAACATCTCGAAGGCGATTGACGACGGCCTCTTCGACGAAGCAACCAAGTAACTGTGAAGAAGACTGTCACTGTTTCAGCCATCGCGTTAGTACTGCTGGTGCTCGCGATGGTTTGTTCTATTCCGATTGGATCAAGCTCGCTCAGCTTTGCTGAGCTTCGCGGGATTTTTGATCCTGCGTTGCCCGCCCCTTCCCCGCTGCGTATGTCTATTCTGACGGAGCTTCGCATCCCTCGCATCCTGATGGCTGCGATGGTCGGGGCGATCCTCGCGGTGTCCGGTGTGGCGATGCAGGCCATCACCCACAACGACCTCGCCGAGCCCTACCTGCTGGGTATTTCCTCGGGCGCTTCGACGGGCGCTGTCGTAGCGATCCTGTTCTCCACCTGGCAGTACGGCATCATCGCCGGTGCTGCGGTGGGTGCGCTCGTGTCCTTTGGCATGTTGATGCTGCTGCTGCGCAATAGCGCCGCCGACGCCGCGCGTGTGGTGCTGACCGGCGTGCTGATTGGGTTCCTGTTCCAGTCACTGACCTCGCTGATCGTCACCGCGTCCGGAAACGCCGAGTCGACCCGTGGCATCATGTTCTGGCTGCTCGGCGTGCTTAGCGCCGCCCGCTGGTACACCGTGATTGCCGTCTTCATCGTCGGCACCATCGGCATAGTGGCGTTATGGATGATGTCGCGCTACCTGGATGCGCTTTCCCTCGGTGATGCGACGGCGTCCACGATGGGCATCCCGGTTGTGGCGCTGCGCTACGCGGTACTGGTCGCGGTATCGCTGATGACGGCGGCTACGGTTGCGTCCGTCGGCGCAATTGGATTTGTGGGCCTGATTGTTCCGCACGCGGTACGCATGATTTCTGGTCCGCGGCACGCGAGCCTGATCCCGATTTCCGCGGTAGTCGGCGCTATCACGCTTGTGGTGGCCGACGCCATCGCCCGCGCCTTGTTCGCCCCGCAGGAACTGCCTGTCGGCGTGATCACCGCGCTCATCGGCGTCCCTGCGTTCTTCTTGATCCTGCGGAGGAAGCACTGATGTTAGAAGTCAAGAACCTCGAAACGGGCTTCCCTGGCACGACCATCTTGAGCGATATCTCGTTCGAGCTGGACGCCCCGTCCGTCATCGGGCTCGTCGGGCCGAATGGCTGCGGCAAGTCCACGCTGCTCAAATCAATTGCCGGAGTGCACCCGTTCACGGGTGACATACTTTTCGACGGCAAGCCTCTCCGCGACTACCCCCGCGCCGAGCGTGTGCACGTGCTGTCCTACGTGGCGCAACACTCCGGCGACAAGATCCCGCTCACCGTGCGTGAGGTGATCCAGCTTGGACGCAGCGCCGGCCGCGGACCGTTTGCACAGGCCGAGCCAGAGGATGAGGAGATTATCCTCCACGCCCTGCGGCACGCGGACCTCGAAGGCATTGTGGACCAGAAGATGTCGGAGCTCTCCGGCGGTCAGATCCAACGTGCCATGGTGGCTCGCGCGATGGCGCAGCGCTCTAAGGTGATGCTGTTGGACGAGCCCACGAACCACCTCGACCTGCATCACCAGTACAAGCTGATGAACATGCTCCGCCACTTGTCTCGTGAGCACAACACAGTGATCGTGTTGGCGATTCATGATTTGGCGCTCGCCGCTCGCTATTGCGATCGCCTGTTGTTGCTGCACGACAAGCAGCTCAAGGGCAACGGCGCGCCAGACGATGTGCTTACACCAGCAATCCTCGAGAATGTTTTCGGTGTGAGCGGTAACCTAGACCGAGATGGCCAGGACATCCCGGTGCTGCACATTTCCCATCCGGTGTAGTGAAAACGATTCCAGAAAGGTTTCAGTAGTGGCTCAGTCAGTAGATTTCCCCCGTTGGACCGGGATTTTCAAGATCCTCGGGGACCAGACCCGGTTGACACTGCTTGCTGCGATCCACCATGCTGGCCAGCACAAGCTCACTGTGACCGAGCTTGCAGAGGTCGCAGATCTGCGCATTGCAACTGCTTCCGCCGCGTTGCGCGCGATGGAAAATAATGGCACGGTGTCATCGAAGCGCGACGGCCGCAGCATTTACTACGCCATCGCAAACGATGACATCCACGAGCTTTTGCACTGGATAGGTGCGGGCCATGCCCACGATCATGGGCATGGCCCGGATACGGCCAGTAGCAAGTAACTAATACTGGCGCAGGTCGATCGGCCCCTGGCCGCGCGTCTCGATGCGAACCACGTTCGCTGCCGCCTTGATGATGCGCATCAGGTCCTCTGTCCAGTCAGCAACACCGCGAAGCACGAAGCCTGGCACTTCGGTCTCTGTGACCGAGGCGCTCGCGGTGCCCTTGCCTTCCAGGGAGTTACGCACAGCGTCCCTGACCTTCTCCAGGAGCTCTGGAGTCATGTTCGGGTCGATGCAGATCGCTGTTGCAAAGTGGGTGTGCTGGCCCAAGAAGGATTCCTTCACCTCGTTGAAGAGTTCCTTCGTCGGCTCGATGCGCACGTTGTCCACCACAGCAAGCTTGCCGTCGACGCGCACAACGTTACGCAGATGCGCCTGCTTGTACAGGAACTGGCCACCGTCTGGGGACCAACCCGGTGTGACGATGTCCGACATGAACAGCTGCGATTCCGCGTCCATGTTGACGGTGATCTGCTGGCGGAAGTCCGCCTCCCGGTACAGAATCAGCTGGTCCGGGATGTACTCCATCACTGCGTTGCCGTGCAGGGTGAACTCCACGTTCTGCACGACGTAGTCGTCCGGAGTACGGTAGACCTTCGCCGCGGACTGGTCCGTCAGGAGCACGGAGGAGTTCGGCTCCACTTCGACTTCCATCCGGTACACGTCGCCACCAACGTATCCCCCGCCGGGGTTGGCGATGGTGTAGTAAACCTGACCAGAGTCATCCAGGTAGTGCGGGCGGATGATCTTGAAAGCGCCCTTGTGGTACTGCCGCTTCGCTACGGACTTGGTACCGCCAATACCGATACCGAGCTCCAGTACACCAGTTTCCTCATGCGGCGGTTCGTGGGTGAAGACCGCGCTTGACTCGCCCCACATCAAGCTACGCCTTGTTGTCGAGATCTTGCATGAGCACATCTCGACGAATCCACTCGATGACCTCGTCAAGGCCTTCGTCGGTCTTGAGGTTGGTCAGCACGAACGGCTTCTCGCCACGGAACTTCTTGGAATCGTCCGCCATGACCTGGAGGTCAGCACCGACGTACGGGGCAAGGTCCGTCTTGTTAATCACGAACAGGTCGGACTTGATCATGCCCTGGCCTGCCTTACGCGGGATCTTTTCGCCCTGGGCAACGTCGATAATGTAAATCGAGAAATCCACGAGCTCCGGAGAGAACGTTGCGGACAGGTTGTCGCCACCGGACTCCATGAACACCAGCTCCAGATCCGGGTGGCGGTTCAGCAGCTCTTCGTAGGCGGCCTCGTTCATCGAGGTGTCTTCACGAATAGCGGTGTGCGGGCAGCCACCGGTCTCAACGCCGATGATGCGGTCCTCGGGCAGCACGCCGTCGCGAGCGAGGATGCGTGCGTCCTCGGTGGTGTAAATATCGTTGGTAATCGCGGCCATGGAGATCTCTCCCTCAAGGGCGCGCGTAATACGCTCAATAAGCTGCGTCTTGCCGGAGCCAACAGGGCCACCGACACCGATCTTAATAACTGACATAATTCAACATTCCTTCCAAGGTTTAAGACATAAACATTCGCGAATGCAGGAATTCGTGCTCCATCTGCGCGATTTCCATATCTGGCGCCGCTACACCCAGGTCGTGGATCGTGTGATCCATGGTCACCGCGGCGTAGCGCGATACCCAGGCATACACTCCGACGAGAAGTCGTTGCCCAGCGTCCTGGCCGAGCGGAATCGCACGGATAGCGTTCTGCACCATCGACGTCGCCAGCTGCATGAGGTACGCCTCGACAGCGGTGTACTCCTCCACACCAGCTGCGCCGAGCACCAGCCCGAACGCGATGCCGGGGTTGCCCTTGTACTCACGGGCAGCAAGCCCACGGTCGTACTCGGTGACGAGTGCATCGCTGGCGTCGACAATCTTGGCGACTTTCGACATGCGCCGACCCATCGACTGCATCGCGGCACGCAGCTCCTTCGGCGTCTGCGTCGCGTGCACCAGGGCATCAAGCTCAGCGAGCTTTTCGACGCGCTCCGCCTCCGACAGGCCAGACTGCTGCAGCTCGATCGCGAAGCGAGCCGCGAGGGCGTCGTTAAATGTGGCCTGGTATAGGTAGCCACGCAGCCATGTCGCGAACGTGTCGGCGTCGTGGATGGTATCGCGCTGCAGGTACGTTTCCATGCCCGCGGAGTGCGCGAAGCCACCAGTCGGCAGTGCGGAGTCGGTAAGGTGCCAGACGACGAGCTGGCTGCGGTTAGTGGGTGTGCTCTGCATGACGGAACGCCTTCGGCATCACGTATTCACCGCGGTGGTAGGACACACCGGTGTGCTGGATATGGTGCTCGACGGTGTGGTCATAGCGCACGACCATAACATCCTTATCGAACGCGTTCTCGCCCGCGGCGAAGAACTGCGCCTGGAGGTGACGGTTACCGAGCGCGTGAGCAACCTCGAGGGCCTCGCGAATAGTCGCCGGTTCGATCACCAGGACGTCGGAAGCCTCGATCTTTGCGACGATGAGTGTCTCCCCCTCGCGGGCAAGAATGTCGCCATCGACGAACTCACGGAAGTCACTGTTGAGACGGATGCCGAGTTCGGTGCCCTGTTCGGTGGTCACGCGCTGGATGCGCTTGACGCGGGATTCGTTGTCGAACACGACGTAATCGCAGTTCGACGTATCAATACCCTCGGTGGTATTCACGTTGCCGAGAATCTCAGTAACGATCATTTTACGATAAGTACCTTTCGTTAATTTTTTGGTCGCAGAAATTAAAAAGCGAGCTGAGGCAGCATGTGCTGCCCCCGCTCGCCTCTGCTACTCGTCCACCTTAGAACAAGAAGTAGCGCTGTGCCATAGCCAATTCTTCAGCTGGCTCGGAGTGGATTTCCTCACCGTTGACGGTCAGCACGTAGGTCTCCGGATCAACCTTGATATCAGGCGTTTCGGAGTTGTACTTCATGTCTGCCTTGGAGAGATTGCGGATACCCTTCGCCTCGACGAACCGGCGGTTCGTGTTCAGCTGGTCCGGCACGCCGGCCTCGAATGCGGCCGTCGGCAGGAACGTAACGCTGGTGCGGCGCACAGCGTCACCGTACGCTGCGTAGGAGTAGCGCATGGTGCGTGGCTGCGGCGTCGGGATGGATGCGTTGGAGTCGCCCATCTCTGCGCGTGCGATGTAGCCGGACTTCAGGACGAGCAGTGGCTTGACACCGAAGTGTGCTGGCTCCCAGACCACCAGGTCAGCGAGCTTGCCCTCTTCAACGGAACCGACTGCGTGCGCGATACCGTGAGCGATTGCCGGGTTGATGGTGTACTTGGAGACGTAGCGCTTGATGCGCTCATTGTCATTGCCCTCGGAGTCGCCCTCGAGCGGACCACGCTGCTGCTTCATGCGGTCAGCGACCTGCCAGGTGCGCAGCACAACCTCGCCGACGCGGCCCATTGCCTGGGAGTCGGAGGAGGTGATGGAGAGAATACCCATGTCGTGCAGGACGTCCTCCGCCGCGATGGTCTCCTTGCGGATACGGGAGTCTGCGAACGCCACGTCCTCCGGAAGGTCCGGGTTCAGGTGGTGGCAGACCATGATCATGTCAAGGTGCTCTTCCAGCGTGTTGTGGGTGTACGGCAGCGTCGGGTTCGTCGATGCCGGAAGGACATTTGCGTGTCCAGCCAGCTCGATGATGTCCGGTGCGTGGCCACCACCAGCACCCTCGGTGTGGAAGGTGTGGATGACGCGGCCGTCGATTGCCTTGACGGTGTTGTCCACGAAGCCACCCTCGTTCAGGGTATCGGTGTGGATTGCGATCTGGACGTCCATCTCGTCCGCGACCTTGAGCGCGTTGTCGATGGAGTTTGCGGTGGCACCCCAGTCCTCGTGGATCTTCAGGCCAATTGCGCCAGCCTTGATCTGCTCACGCAGCGGGTTCAGCGCGGAAGCGTGGCCCTTGCCCATGAAGCCGACGTTGACCGGGAAGTCGACGGAAGCCTCAATCATGTGCTTGATGTTGGTCGCACCGGCGGAGACGGTCGTTGCGTTGGTGGAGTCGGTTGGGCCGACGCCGCCACCGATAAGGGTGGTGGTGCCGTTGTCCAGCGCAGCCAACACCTGCTCTGGAGAGATGAAGTGAATGTGGGTATCCACTGCACCAGCGGTGACGATCTTACCTTCACCAGCAATAACCTCGGTTGCAACGCCAACGACGATGTCGATGTCGTCCTGGATATCCGGGTTGCCGGCGCGGCCGATCTTGAGGATCTTGCCGTCCTTGATGCCGATGTCGGCGACATAGATGCCGGTGTAGTCAATAATGATCGGGCCGGTGATAACGAGGTCCGGAATCAGTTCCTCGCCGGTGACGCGGGAGTTCTGTCCCATACCGTCACGGATAACCTTGCCACCACCGAAGTTGACCTCTTCGCCTGGCTTCAGCAGGTTCTTCTCAACGCGTGCGATCAGCGAAGTGTCCGCGAGGCGGACACCGTCGCCGGTGTGTGGGCCGTAAAGCTCGGCGTACTGACGCCTATCCATCTCATATGCCATTTTGTTCCCTTCCTTAAAGCTTTCGTATTCCGTTTACTTGACTGGGCCGTTGACCTTGCCGTTGAAGCCGTGAACTTCGCGCTTGCCGCCGAAGTCGATGAGCTCAACGGTGCGGGAATCGCCTGGCTCGAGACGGGCTGCGGTGCCCGATGGGATATCGAGGCGCTTGCCCATCGCAGCTTCGCGGTCGAACTCGAGAGCGCTGTTGGCTTCTGCGAAGTGGAAGTGGGAACCGACCTGGATCGGGCGGTCGCCGGTGTTCTTCACCTCGAGCGTGATCGATTCGCTGCCTTCGTTCAGGATGACCTTGCCTTCAGTGATGAAGTACTCGCCTGGAATCATGGATAGTCTCCTTTTATCGGATTGGGTTGTGGACAGTGACAAGCTTGGTGCCGTCAGGGAAGGTTGCCTCAACCTGGACGTCAGAGATCATCTCTGGAACGCCTTCCATGACGTCGTCACGGGTAAGTACCTGGATGCCTTCAGACATCAGCTGCGCTACGGTCTTGCCGTCGCGGGCGCCCTCCATGAGGTAGTCCGTGATGAGCGCTACCGACTCTGGGTAGTTCAACTTCACGCCACGCTCCTTGCGGCGACGTGCCACATCGGCAGCAACCACGATGAGCAGCTTTTCCTGTTCGCGCTGGGTCAGCTTCATTTCTTCTCCTTGCTCGTTGACGATGATTATTCGATTATTTGCCGATGCCCCGCCTGTCCTTTCAGAACAGACGGGGTTCGGGTTTTCACTGTAGTTGTGAAATCTTGAGGTTCGCCCCGAACCTACTCCGAATTAGTGGTGATGGTGATGCTTCTTCGGGTTATCCGAGGCTTCTTCCGGTGAATGTCCGGGCGCTAGTCCCTCTCTGATGAGTTGTTCATCGAGTGAATGATCGGGATTTTCGTGGTCCGGTTTCATCTTCGATTTTGTAAACATTGTGAACAGTCCGTTCTGGTATGCCACTGTACCCAAAATCAGGAAGATACCGACGATCTGGAGTACCGATGGGATCTCGCCGAACAGCGGAGCTGCAATGATGACGGAGGTCACCGGCGAGAGCAGCAGGATACCTGCAGACAGGGTCGGGTCGAGCCAGACCGTGCCGTACTGGACGAAGGTCCATGCCAGCGCCTGGCCGAGGATAGCCAAGCAGATGAGGTTGAACCAGTTCCAAGTCGTCAGCGCGTCGCCGACGGTGTGCTCAGGGTCAACCAGTGGGAGCTGTCCGTCAATCAGGACGCCGTTCACAAAGTCGAATCCCTTACGCGGCGAGATGAAGAATGCCACGATTGTTGGCGGGATAGCCTGGGCAGCCATCGTGTACATCATCGGCTGGACGTAAAGGTCCTTGCGTGCGGAGGTACCAGCCTTGCGGGAGAGGTAGAGGTAGAACGAGTAGCACACACCGGAGGTCAGGCCGAAGATGGTGCCCAGCGTCGCGGTCTTGATGCCGTAGATGGTTTCTGGACCACCGGATGCTTCAGCTGCTTCGAAGACGCCACCGGTCAGCATCACGCCGACAGCCATGATCGGGACAAGGATCAGGAAGACTGGCGGAATCTTGTACTTATCAAAGACTGCCGTAAGCATCGGCACGATAATGACCTGCAGGTTCAGCAGAATCGCGGCAATACCAGCGCCTACGTAGAAAATGGAGTAGTTCCAGCACGTGAAGTCCACACCTAGGAAGAGGCCGGAGGCAATGGAGAGCATGATGCCCTTCTTGCTCAGCGACGCTTTCTTGCGGATTTCCATAACACCGAACGGGATCAATACGAGGCAACCGATCACAACACGCAGGAACGCCTGCGTCGCCGGATCCATGTTGGTAGCCTTGACCCACAGTGGGGTGCCTGCAAGGAACGCGGTGCCGAGAGCGAGGAACAGCACCGCCTTGCCGTGACTGACGGGTTTAATCGGCGGACCCTTGATGTCCGCTGCCATAGAGGCGCTAGAAGTATTTGACATGCCAAACACCATACATTCCTGGCAAGAATTCAGAATTCGTTAAGGCCCTATTTGCATACTTTACGTCCCATAGCATATATATCCCCTCTCCGAGCGACTTTATAAAAGTTACATTCATATTTTTATACATTTCGTTTACCCCTTAATTAGGGTAGTCCCTACCAGTACAAACGTACTGCCATCTGGAATTTTCCCAGAAATACCACAGGAACAGCCCTGAAATATTAAATTTCAACCCCCCGCTTGACCTTCTGCTGTTCAATTGTTTGTTTGACCATTTTATACTTTCTGTTTCATTAATTTATAAATCAATTATCAAATATTCGGTTGTTTGTCCTTAAGGTATATCTCCGTTTTGATAGGCCATTGCCGGGGCAGGATGACATCGCTTCTCGCAGATCTCCGCCAATCGATCTCCCATTCCCCACTCCCCGGCTGCTACGATATTGCAGGTCAATTTGGGAAAGGCGAAAGAACAGCGATGCCACTGTCCGAAATAAACACCGAGCGCAAACAGGAACAGCGCCGCCTCGAACGGTTCATGTGGCTCTCGATTGCCGCGTCAGTCCTCACTATTGCGCTCAAGGCAGCCGCAGCTGGCGTGACCGGATCAGTTGGCTTCTTGTCCGACGCCATCGAATCCGTCATTAACTTGATCGCTGCACTCGTGGGCCTGTGGGCACTCAAACTTTCCGCGAAGCCCGCGGATGAGAACCACAACTTCGGCCACGCCAAAGCGGAGTATTTTTCCGCACAGGTGGAAGGCTCACTCATCTTGGTTGCATCGGTGGCCATTATCTACACGTCGGTGCAACGCATCCTGCATCCGCAGCCGGTTGAACAGATCAGCATCGGCCTGGCGTTCTCGGTTGCTGCGACCGTGTTGAACCTCGTAGTCGGCGTTGCGCTGGTGAAGGCTGGAAAGAAGTACCGCTCTTCAACGCTAGACGCGGACGGCCACCATCTCCTCACCGATGTGTGGACCACGGTAGGTGTCATCGTCGGCATCGCGGCAGTCTGGCTGACCGGCTGGCAGCTGCTCGACCCCATCATCGCGTTATGCGTCGGCTTTAATGTTCTCTTCACCGGCTACCGACTGCTCAAGGGCGCCGTCCTCGGCTTGCTCTCGGAAGCGCTGCCGAAGGATGAGCTGGAGAAGCTCCACGGCTTCCTCGATAGCTACGCTGCCGCGCACGACGTCGAATTCACCTCGGTGCGTACCGCCGCCTTTGGCCGCGACCGGCTTGTCAGCATCGTCGTTCAAGTCCCAGGCGACTGGACTGTGGCGTACTCCCACGATCACGCCGACGCCATCGAGGACGGCATCACCGAGGCTATCGGCGAATCGGAGACAATCGTGCACGTGGAGCCTGCTGGCTACCACACTCGCACCGGACCGATCTGGGCTTAGGACCCATCTTCAGTCACTGACGCGTACTGCTCGCTGAGCTTGTCTGCCTCAGTGACATAAAACATTGCGCGCTGCCCCATCGACTCGTCGCGCTTGTCGGTGCGGGCCTGCAAGTCTTCGATTTCGGACTCGGGAACACCGATGCCGCGCATCTCATCAGTCTTCGTCCAGATGGCAACGATGGCGTCTTCGAAGGCGGGCTCGTCCATCACGCCCGGATCGGACTCTGACTCTGACGAGGCTTCCTCCGAAGCCGGTGGCGTGGGGTTTTGCTCGAACGGTAGTGGTTGGGTGGTGCACGAAGTGGCCGTCGATAAGCAGGTGGCGGCCAGTGCTACGGCGAAAATCTTTGAGTGTTTCATTCTGATTATCCTAACCTCCCAAATTCGCTGGTCATACGATTAGGATACAAAGGTATGGCTGTACAGCATGGAACGATTCCACCACCGGCGCTCCAGCAGCGCACCCCGTCACTTTCGAAGAAACAGTGGGCGGGCCTGATTATTGGCGTGGTACTCTTCGCGCTACCCTTCCTTTTCAGCATTCCCGGGCTCGAGGCACCAGGCCAGCGGATGCTCTCGATTTTCCTCCTGGCGATCGTCTTTTGGATCCTCGAGCCGATTCCGCTGACCGCGACCGCCGTGCTGGTCATCTTCCTCGAGGTCATCCTGCTCTCGAAGGGCGCTATCGTCGACCCGACGGGTGGCGTCGAGGCGTTGAAGGAGACGGTGCTGCCCGCGTCTGACTACTTTGCGGCGCTGGCGAACCCCGTCATCATCCTGTTCCTGGGCGGGTTCATGATTGCGCATGGCGCTGAAAAGTTCGGGCTGGACAAGAACTTGGCGGCGATCATGCTGCGGCCGTTCCCCGACAAGGCGCGGCTCACGGTGCTTGGGATCATGCTCATCACCGCGGTGCTCAGCATGTTCATGTCGAATACGGCGACGACGGCGACGATGTTTGCCGTCGTCATTCCCATTCTTCGTACGCTGCCGGCGGGCAAGGTACGGGCGGGTGTGGCGTTGTCCATTCCGCTGGCTGCCAACGTTGGTGGCATCGGTACGCCGGTGGGAACGCCGCCGAACGCGATCGCGATTGGCGCGCTGGCGGAATACGGCATCAGGGTGTCGTTCGTGCAGTGGATGCTGCTCGCGGTCCCGTTCATGCTGGTGGTGCTGGCGCTGGCTTGGTTGTTCCTCTGCCTCGTCTTCATCCCTGCGGAGACACGGATTTCGATCGAGATGGACGCGTCCTGGGATACGTCGACAAACGCGAAGCTGTTTTACGCGGTGGCGGGGCTGACAATCGCCCTGTGGATGAGTGAGCCGCTGCACGGTGTCTCCTCGAACGTCGTCGGGTTCTTCCCCGTCGTTGCGCTTTTGAGCCTCAAGGTGATGAAGGGCAAGGACGTCCAGGCGCTGGACTGGCCGGTGTTGTGGCTGGTCTCCGGTGGTATTGCGCTGGGCACGGGTGTTGGGGCGACTGGCCTGGACGATTGGCTGGTTGGCTCCGTGGATTGGAAGGTGCTCGGCCCGCTGATGATTTTGGTGCTGCTGGGCCTGATTGGTTTTGGCATGGCGAATGTCATTTCCCACTCGGCGGCGGCGAACCTGCTGGTGCCGTTGGCGGTGTCGCTCGCTGTCACCCTTTCGGAACCAAGCCCGTTGCTCATCGCGGTGGTTGTGGCCATTGCGTGCTCGCTGGGTATGTCGCTGCCGATTTCTACCCCGCCGAACGCGATCGCGTACGCGACGAAGGAAATCTCGATTCCGCAGATGGCGCTGGTTGGCTTGGTGGTGGGCACCGTGGCCACGGTCCTGCTGATCCTGGTGATGCCTTCACTTTGGACGTGGATGGGGTTGCTGTAGATGATTCCGCACTCGAAAATCGCGGTGATTGGCGCTTCGGAGTCCTCGCGCACCGTGCAGAGCATTGTCCGCGACGCGTTCGGGGGCACGCACACGGTACTCACCTTCCCTTCGCTCACCGATCTGCCGCGGACGGATGACCTCGCGCTCATCACCGTCACAGTGCACGAGCATGGGCTGACCGCTGATCATCCGCTCGTCGAGTTTCTTCACGACGCCCACTACGAACACACCCGCATCATCGTATTGACCACCGCTCCTTCTGTGTCGGGCCTTGACCGGCTCAGTGAGCTGGGCAGGCTGGACATGCTGGTGTACACGCCGGAGATCCACGAGGACGCGCTCGCGCGGAACCTGCAGCAGCAGCTGACGCGGTATTGGGCGTCGCGCTACCGTGACAGTCCGGAGCTCGCGGCCCAGTACGACCAGCCGGCTGCGCCAGCGCTGGATGTGGAACTGACCAATGAGGAGATTGTCGGGCGCATCATTGACGCCGCGGACCGCCACCTTGGGCGCCAACCACGCCTGGTGTTCCCTCCCGGGGTGAACCTGACCACGGAGGGCAAGGAGGTCGAAGAGGTCATCTTGACCATGTCGGGCGATGTGGTGCTGCAACGCACCACGGACGCGGGAGACATCACGATGCACCGTGGCTCGACGGGCCTGGTCATCGGGTTGTTGGCGCTCGCGGGCACGCGCGTCGGGTTCTTCACCGCGCGGACTACCACAGAGGTCACCGCGGTGCAGCTGCCGATGGACCAGCTCAACTACCTGCTCGACATCGCCCCCGGCCTGGACCGCTTGCTCGCGGTGTTGCTGGTGCGTTCCTACGACCGGCGTCTGCGCCGCTCCGAAGACAGCCAGGTCCACCAGCACGAGATGACCGTGGAGCTAGAACAGGAGCGGGCCCGTCTCAGCACCGCGCTTCGGAACCTGGAGGAGGCCCGCCGCGAGTTGATGAGCCAGGCGAGGTTCGCCTCGCTCGGTGAGCTGGCGGCGGGAGTTGCCCACGAGCTCAACAACCCGATGGCTGCCATTGAGCGTACGGCGGCGCATCTCGGAGAGGACGTCGACAAGCTGCTTGCGGCGAGCCCGAATCGGCGGTGGCGCGAGGGCGTGCTGAAGGCGTTCGAGCAGGCGAAACTGGCGCCCTCGGTGAGTACGAAGGAGGCGCGCAGGCTGCGGCGCGAACTGGCGGAGGTCATCGGGGATCGCGCGCTTGCGCAGCGCTGGGTGCTCGCCGGGCTTCACGACGCCACCTTTGCCAAGCAGGTTGCGCGCTCCCGCAAACTTGACTTCGAAACTATTGAGCGCGCCGCGGCGATCGGCACTGGGGTGCGCAACCTCTCTACTGCGGCGACCCGCATCACGGAGCTTGTCGCCTCGCTGCGCTCCTACGCGCGGCCTGACGGCGACCCCGTCACCGACGTCAACATCCACGAGGGTATCGACGACACCCTCCGCCTCATCTCGCACCGACTCGACCACGTCGAGGTCATTCGCGATTACGCGGAGCTGCCCCGCATCACGTGTATGCCTGGCCAGCTGGCCCAGGTGTGGACGAACCTGCTGACCAACGCGGCCGAGGCGATACAGGACACGGGCGTTGGCAGCACAGTCACGATCCGCACGAGTGCGCCTGAGCCGGGCTGGATCGAAGTCGACATTATTGACGACGGCCCCGGCATCCCCGGCGAGCGCCTCGAGCAGCTCTTCGAGCCACGGTTTACCACGAAAAACGGCCAGGTGCGCTTCGGGATGGGGATCGGCCTGAGCGTGTGCCGCAGCATCATCAATAAGCACCACGGAACCATCACGCTGGAGTCCTCCCCGCGGGGCACCCAAGCCAGCGTTCGCCTACGTATCAACGGACCAAGGAGACACCATGAACCTCACCATTCTGATTCTTGAAGATGAAGCCGAAGTGCGCGCCGCCCTTGAGCGCGACCTACTCCCCTTCGCAGACGTCGTTCGCCTGGAGGTTGCCTCCAGCGCCGACGAGGCCTGGGAAGTGATCGACGAGCTCAGCGACGACGGCGATGTCCTCGCACTCGCCCTGTGTGACCACCGCATGCCCGGCACCACCGGGGTGGAGTTTTTAGTGCAGATGGCACAGGACCCGCGCACCGCAGCGACACGCAAAGTGCTGGTCACCGGCCAGGCGCAGCTCGAAGACACCGTGCACGCGGTCAACGAGGCCGACCTGGACTACTACATTGCCAAACCGTGGGATGCTGAGAACCTGCACAGCGTGGTGCGCGCCATGCTGACGGATTACGTCGAGGCGTTGGACATTGATCCGCTGCCCTACTTTGAGGTGTTGGACCAGCAGCGGGCGCTTTCCCTGACCCGCCACCGGGACTAGTCGAGTGACGTTGGGGCGTGCTCGGGCGGGATCTTCGGGTGGTCGAGGAGGTCGAACCCGAAGAGGATCCGGTCCTTGACGCCTGCCAGAATCGCCTCGACGGAGTAGACGTCACGGAATGTCTGCTTCGTGAACACTTCGGCAGGTGTTCCTTCGGCGTAGATCTTGCCTTCGTGGAGCACGATGATGTGGTCCGCGAAGCGCTCGATCAGGTCGATCTGGTGCAGGCTCACTACCGTCGTGATGTTGCGCTCAACCGTGAGCGCCTTGATTTGGTGCAGGATTCTGTATTGGTTTTCGATGTCGAGTGCGGACGTGGGCTCGTCGAAAAGCAAAATGTCTGGCCGCTTGACCATGGCCTGCCCGATGAAGACTTTTTGGCGTTGGCCGCCGGACAGATTGCGGATGGCGACGTCGCGCAGGGGCTGCAGCTCAAGCATGTCGAGTACTTCGTTGACGTCGTCGACGTCCTCTTGCGTGGTGCGGATCCCGAGCTTGGCTACTTTTCCGATCATCACCGTTTCAAACACTGTAAACGGTAGGTCGCCTTCCGTGTGCTGGTTCAGGTACGAAATGTTGCCGGTGGTCGTAATCTCGCCAGTGACTTTCTTGCCGCGGCCAGGCTTGCCTGAGCGGGCTATCGACGTCATCAGCGTGGTTTTACCTGCGCCGTTGCGCCCCATCAACACGGTGACCTCACCAGGCTTTGCCTGGAAGCTGATGTTGTCGATGATCTGGCGGTCGCCATAATCAAAGGAGAAGTTGTTGACCGTGATCATGCGCTACACCGCCCTTTGACGGCGCTGGCTGGTCAGCGCGTAGACCAGGAATGGGATGCCGATGATCGAGCTGATGATGCCGATGGGCACCACCACGCCCGGAACGATCAGCTTGGAAAGGATTGAGGAGACAAGCAGGATCATCGCGCCGAGGATCGCGGAGCTTGTCAGGTAGAAGCGTTGGTCTTCGGAAACCAGGCGGCGTGCCAAGTGCGGCGCCGCCAGCCCGATGAACCCGATCTTTCCGCAGAAGCTTACCGCAAGCGCAGTAAGGATTGAGGCGAGGACCAGGGAAAGGATCTTCACTCGCCCGACGTTGACACCGAGTGCTTCCGCACGTGCTTCGCCGAATTTCAGGGCGGTCAGGTTCCAGGCGTTGCGCAGCAGCACCGCGAAAACAACGACAAAGGTTGAAAGCAAGACCCACGCCTGCGGGTATGACGCCCGGGTGAGCCCGCCCATCGTCCAAAAGACAATGTATGACAGGCTTTCTTCGGAGGCCCGGTACTGGATGAGTGACAGGAACGCGTCGAAGAGGAAGTTCAGCGCAATGCCGGCCAGCACGAGCGAGGAGTTACTCATCTCGATGTACTTGCCCACTGCGAAAATGATCAGGACGGAAAGCAGCGCGAGGAGCAGCGCCCCTCCGGTGACGAACACCATCGGCACTGCCATCACGAACACGATCGCGGCACCCAAGCTGGCCGCAGACGACACTCCGAGCGTGAACGGGCTGGCAAGCGGGTTGTTGAGGATCGTCTGCATGACGGCACCCGCCAACCCCAGGCTCATCCCCACTCCAACTGCCATGAGGGCAGCGGGCATGCGCATACGGAAGAACGCAACGTGCTCGACCGAGTCAGGATCTAGCACAGCGGAGAAGTTTGAGAGCTTGATGTTGGCGGGGCCGACGCATAGATCCGCCACGAAAAGGACTACGACCGCCAAAATGGCAAATGCGACCAGTAGCCCTTTCGGGAGGCCTTTTTCTGTTGCCTTACTCATACTTGATGAACCAGGTTCCCTCGTATGGGATTGGCATGTAATTGTCGAAGTACTCCTTGATCAGGGCTTCCGGATCCAAGTCTGCGAACTCGTCTGGGTGGAAGAGCTTGGCAAGCTGGGCGTAGGAGTAGAAGTCGAGCATTTCGCGGGTCATCGGGTGCCCGATGGCGTAGAGCTCGTTGTTCTGGATAGCGGTCAGCTTGTCCCAACCTTCGCGCTCACGGTAAGGCTTGAGTGAAGCAAGCGCTTCGTCCTTCGACACCGAAAAGCCCATCTTGACGGAGTCCGGCTGGTTGGCCCAGAGGGAGCCCGCAAAAATAATCTTGTCCGGGTTGCTGACTAACACCTGCTCTGCTGACAGCGCTTCCGCGTCGTTGGGGGCCATGAAGTGCGTGGCAATGTTGTCAGCGCCTACGGCGTTCAAGATGGCGCCCCACATGATGTCAGCACCGTAGGTGTTGCCGAACTCGGTCGGACCGCTCGAGCTGGTTTCAAAGTACACCGAGGTAGAGCGGTCGAGCTTCGCGGCGCGCTCCTCAATGTCGCCGACCACGTCTTCGTAGAACTTCGTGATCTCGTCGACGTTCTTGGTCAAACCGGTAGCCTCCGCAATGATCTTTGTGGAAGCGAGGTGGTTTTCCAGTTTCTGACTGTGGTAATCGATGTAGATTACCGGGATGCCCGTTTTTTCAGCGATGACATCCATTTTTGCCTTTTGGCGAACCGGAGCAATAACTCCGTCGACACCCATCGTCAGAAGTTGTTCGGCGGAGATCTGATCCTTCGTCGCATCACCAATCTTCGGGATATCAGCAAGCTCCGGGTTCGCCTCAAGCAAAAGGTCCCATAGATCTTGTCGGTTCGCCTCGAGGCCTTTGTCCATCGCAGCAATCTTGGACGTGTAGTTGTCCCGGTCGAGGGCCGCCATCGTCAAAAGCGGCCCGCCTGACCCAGACAGCTGGATGGCGGCGTGTTCGAGTGGTTTCTCCAGCTCAATCGTGTTTCCCGTGATATCCGTGATGGTGAGGGTGTGTGCAGCATCCGCGACGGTTTGGCTCGCCTCTGGGGCGGCCTCGTCGTTTGCTGGTGAGCTACATCCGGTCACCGACCACATCATCGCGGCGCTGAGAATGACAGCTGGGAAGGTTTTCTTGGCAGAGAAGGCCATGCTCTCGACTTTCACGTTGGGTTGGTTGTACCTATTCCGAGCAAGGAATGTAGAAGGCACAAGGGTGGAACGCCCACCCCAATCACAAACGTTCAATTAATGAATTGAACAACCAAATTACAACACATGTGAAGACGATCCGTCAAGCCTGTCGGCTTACTGTGAAGCCTCCGCAATCGCGGCCGCGAGGCCCTCAACCGCCTGCGCAATCTCCTCGTCACTGATCACCAGCGGCGGCGTCAGGCGGATCACGTCGTCTGCCGGCGCATTCAGGATCACGCCGTGCTCGAGGCCCAGCGTGACGACGCGCTTCGCCACCGGCTGCTCCAGCACCACGCCGAGCATGAGCCCACGCCCGCGGACCTCTTTGACGCCCGGGATGGCCGAGGTGGCGTCGTAAAGCACTTTCCCTTTGCGACGCACCTCCGCGAGGAACCCTTCGTCGATGGTGGCCAGCACTGCCCTGGCCGCCGCGCACGAGACGGGGTTGCCGCCGAACGTGGTGCCGTGGCTGCCCGGGGTGAAGAGCTTCGCCGCCTCGCCGCGGGCAATCGTCGCGCCAATCGGCAGGCCCGCGCCGAGACCCTTCGCCATGGTGATGACGTCCGCGAGCACGCCCTCGTGTTGGAAGGCGAAGAAGTCACCGGTGCGGCCGACGCCGGTTTGCACCTCGTCGACGATGAAGAGGATGCCGTACGTGTCGCACAGCTGGCGCACCTGAGTGAGGAAGCCTTCCGGGGCGGGAATGACGCCGGTCTCGCCCTGGATTGGTTCCAGGATGATCGCCGCGGTGTCCGACGGGTCCTGCTCTACCAGTGCGGTGAGCGCGTCGATGTCACCGTAGGGGTAGAACTCAACGCCTGCGGGCATGGGTTCGAACGGCTTTTGCTTGTCGGGCTGGCCGGTCATCGCGAGCGCACCCATGGTGCGCCCGTGGAACCCGTGCTGCGCTGCGAGGATGCGGTGGCGGCCGGTCAGTCGCGCGAGTTTGAAGGCGGCCTCGTTGGCCTCGGTACCGGAGTTGCAGAAGTAGACGCGGGCGGTGTCGTCACCGACGCGCTCCCGGAGTGCTTCGGCAACCTCGACCACGGGTGCGGAACCGAACAGGTTGGAGACGTGGCCGAGCGTCGATAGCTGGTTGGTGACCGCCTCAATGATTGCCGGGTGTGCATGTCCGAGCGAGTTGACCGCGATGCCGGCCAGCATGTCGATGTAACGCGCACCGTCGGCGTCCGTCACAATCGCGCCGGAGCCTTTCGTCAGCTCGACTGGTGGAACCGGGTAGTTATCGAGAAGCGCGCCCGCCCAGCGCTGTGTGAAGTCCTTCATGCGTCATCCTTTCTAAAAATGGTGCCGTCCGGGTACTGGGAACGGTCGTAATCATCTGGCAGAACCATGGTGCCCACCCCACCCATCGTGAGCAGTTCGAGGAGCACGGAGTGCGCGACGCGCCCGTCGATGACGTGGGCGGCTTTCACCCCGCCCTGCACTGCGGTCAGGCATGCCTCCATTTTGGGGATCATGCCCGTGTCCAGTGCTGGCAGCATCTGCTCAAGGTCGCCGGCCTCGATCTTGGACAGCAGCGAGTCCCTGTTCGGCCAGTCCGTGTAGAGGCCCTCCACGTTGGTGAGCACCACGAGGCGCTCCGCGCCGATCGCAGCGGCAAGCGCACCGGCGGCTTCGTCGGCGTTGATGTTGTACACCTCGCCGTTTTTGCCCGGCGCGATGCCGGAGACCACTGGGATGCGTCCTGCTTCGATGATGTCCATGACGGCGGCGGGGTTCACGTCGGTGATCGTGCCGACAAGCCCGATGTCGCGGGTTTCGCCGTCGACGTCGACGGTGCGCCGTGTGGCGGTGAACAGGCCGGCGTCCTCGCCGGAGGTGCCCACCGCGTACGGCCCGTGGGAGTTGATCTTGCCCAGCAGGTCGCGCCCGACTTGGCCGAAGAGCACCATGCGCACCACGTCGAGGATTTCGGGGGTGGTGACGCGGAACCCGCCGACGAACTCGCCGCCGTCGAGGCCGAGCCGTTTGAGCATCGCGCTGATCTGTGGGCCTCCGCCGTGCACAACCACAGGTTTTGCGCCGACGATGCGCAGGAAGACCATGTCGGCGGCGAATGCGGCCTTGAGGTCTTCGTCGATCATGGCGTTGCCGCCGTATTTGACCACCACGATTTTGTCGCGGTAGTGCTGCAGCCACGGCAGTGCCTCTGCCAGGACGGTTGCCCGCTGCTCGCTGCTGAGATTCGCTAACACGACTGCCTCCTAGCTGCTGTATGCGGAGTTGATTTCGACGTAGGCGTGCGACAGGTCGGTGGTGCGCACGGTGGCGCTGCCCTGCCCGCTGGTGCCGAGGTTGACGACGACTTCGATGTCCGCACCGCTTAGGTCCACGTCGCGCGCGCCCGGCGCGCCCGCGGACTGTTCGCAGACGGTCTGCCCGTTGAAGGTGACGGAGATGTTCTCGGCGTCCATTTCGGCGTCTGCCATGCCGACGGCGGCGAGTACGCGGCCCCAGTTCGGGTCGGAGCCGAACATTGCGGTCTTGACCAGGTTGTCGCGCCCGATGACCCGTGCTGCGTTGAGTGCTTGAGCGTCGTCGGTTGCGCCTTCGACGGTGATGGCCACGCGCTTGGTCACGCCTTCGGCGTCGGATTGCATCATGGCGGCAAGCTGTGAGCAGGCATCCTGCATCGCGGCGTCGAGTTCCTCTTGTGTCGGCGTGGTACCGCTTGCGCCACTGGCCATGACGATGACGGTGTCGTTGGTGGAGGTGGAGCCGTCGATATCGAGGGTGTTGAAGGTGGTGGCGACGGCGCTCTCGAGCGCGGTCTGCAGCGCCTGGCTTGTCACGTCGGCGTCGGTGGTGATGCACACGAGCATCGTGGCAAGCGAGGGCGCCATCATGCCGGCGCCTTTGCCCATTCCGCCGAGCGTCCAACCGTCGCCCTTGACGACGACCTCTTTCGCCACCGTATCCGTGGTTTTGATTGCGACGGCGGCGTCCGCGCCATGGTCGCCGAGTTGCTTCACGACGACCCCGATACCGCTTTCTACCTTGTCCATCGGCAGCACGTCACCGATAATGCCGGTAGAGCACACGGCGACCTGCGAGGCGTCCGCCCCGATGCCTGCGGCGGTCAGCTGCTGCATCGCCTTGGCGTCCTCGAAGCCCTGCGTGCCGGTGCAGGCGTTGGCGTTGCCGGAGTTAAACACGACGGCTTGGAGCGCGCCGCCTTTGATTGCCTCGCGGCTGACCTTGACCGGGGCCGCGAAGACTTTGTTGCGGGTGAATACGGCTGCGGCCGCTTGCTTGGGCCCTTCGTTGACTACGACGGCCATGTCTGGCTTGCCGGATGCTTTGATGCCGGCCGAGGTTGCGGCGGCGCTGAATCCTTTGGGGGCGGTAACACCAGTGGTGCTCATGATGAAATGTCCTTTACGGTCCTGTTCGAAAAGAAGTGTTGAGATGGGGTGTGGTTGGCGGTTACGGGGCCACCCCGGCTCGGGAGAGCCCCGCGGTCTCCTCAAACCCGAGTGCGAGGTTCATGCACTGTATGGCACCGCCGCCGGTGCCTTTGGTGAGGTTGTCGATGGCGCTGGTGACCACCAGTTTCTTGGCTGATTCGTCGACTTCTACTTGCACGTGGCACATGTTCGAACCGACGACGTGCTGCGTCTGCGGCTGCTGCCCCGCCGGCAGGAGCGTTACGAACGGCTCGCCCGCGTAGGCGGATTCGTAGGCCGCGCGGGCAGCGGCAGCGTCCACGCCCTGGGCAAGCGGCGCCACCACGGTGGTGAGGATGCCACGCGGCAGCGGCGCGAGCACCGGCGTGAAGCTGATCCCGACCGGAGTCTGCGCCACTTCCTGCAAGTTCTGCTGGATCTCCGGGGTATGCCGGTGCGTGCCGCCCGCGCTGTAGGCCTTCAGCGAGCCCATCGTTTCCGCACCCAACATGGCAACGCTGGCCTTCTTGCCGGCACCGGATACACCGGTGACGGAGACGATAGTCAGGTCCGGCTCGACCAGGCCGGATGCGACCGCTGGCCACGCCGCGAGCGTAGCGCCCGTCGGGAAGCAGCCGGGCACCGCGATCCGCGTAGCAGCTGCGATCTGCTCGCGGTGGCCGGGAAGTTCCGGCAGGCCGTACGGCCAGGACCCGGCGTGCTCGGAGCCGTAGTACTGCTGCCATGCGTCGGCGCTGCGCAAGCGGAAGTCCGCAGCGCAGTCGATAACGGTGACCTCTGGCGGCAGCGCTCCGCCGATCTTCGCGGAGTGCCCGTGCGGCAGGCCAAGGAAGACAACGTCTTGGCCCGCGAGGACCTCCACGGTGGTGGGTTCGATGACACGGCTGGCAAGCTCAGGCAGGTGCGGCATGAGCTCCCCCACCGAAGCTCCCGCGTTGGAGGCCCCGGTGAGCGCACCGATTTCAAGCTTGCCCGCGAGGTATGCCGGGTGGCCGAGCAGCAGGCGGAGGATCTCACCGCCGGCGTACCCGGTAGCGCCCGCGACTGCTACTTTCAACACTTTTTGCTCTGACATACACGGCAGCGTAACAGATATACGGCCCGGTGTATGTTATTCAGAAATATTTTTTACCCACCACCCCCGAAAACGCGATTACCCACCGCCGAACCGGTATCAAACCAGCATCGACAGTGGGCAACCGTGCGTATTTTATGCCATTACCGCATATTCATACATTCCTAGATGACACCCTGCGCCAGCATCGCGTCAGCAACCTTCTTGAAGCCCGCAATGTTCGCACCAGCGACGTAGTCCCCCTTCATGTCGTACTCCTCCGCGGTCGCGTTGACCGTCTTGAAGATGTTCGACATGATCTCGTGCAAACGCTGGTCGGTGTACTCGAAGGACCAGGAGTCGCGCGAGGCGTTCTGCTGCATCTCCAGCGCGGAAGTGGCCACGCCACCAGCGTTGGCGGCCTTGCCCGGCGCGAACGCGATTCCCTTCTGCTGGAAGTAGTGGGCAGCCGCTGGGGTGCACGGCATGTTGGCGCCCTCGGCGACGTAGCGGACACCATTGTCCACGAGGAGTTTGGCGTCGTCACCGTTAAGCTCGTTCTGGGTGGCGCACGGCAGGGCGACGTCCGCCTGGACTTCCCACACGTTGCCGTCCCGGTGGTACTCGACGCCCTCGCCGGCCTCGGCCGCGTAGGTGGAGATGCGCCCGCGGCGCACTTCCTTGACGTCCTTGAGCAGCTCGATGTCCACGCCGTTCGGGGTGGTGACGTAGCCGGAGGAGTCCGACATCGCAACCACCACGCCGCCGAGCTGCTGCACCTTCTCCGCCGCGTAGATAGCCACGTTGCCGGAACCGGAGACGATGACCTTGGAGCCCTCGAAGGACTCGCCGTGCGTCTGCATCATTTCGGAGGTGAGGTAGACCAGGCCATAGCCGGTGGCCTCGGTGCGCACGAGCGAGCCGCCCCACTTCAAACCCTTGCCGGTGATGACGCCGGACTCGTGGCTGTTTTCCAGGCGGCGGTACTGGCCAAAGAGGTAGCCGATCTCGCGGGCGCCAACGCCGATGTCACCGGCTGGCACGTCGCGGTACTCACCGATGTGGGTGTGCAGCTCCGTCATGAAGGACTGGCAGAACCGCATGATCTCGGCGTCGGACTTGCCCTTCGGGTCGAAGTCGGACCCACCTTTCGCGCCGCCGATTGGCAGGCCGGTCAGGGAGTTCTTGAAGATCTGCTCGAAGCCCAGGAACTTGATGATGCCCAGGTTCACGCTCGGGTGAAACCGCAGCCCGCCCTTGTATGGGCCGAGCGCGGAGTTGAACTGTACGCGGAAGCCGCGGTTGACCTGGATTTGCCCATTGTCATCGACCCACGGGACGCGGAACACAAGTTGGCGCTCTGGCTCGCAGAGCCGCTCGATGAGGCCGTAGTCAGCGTAGTGAGGATCCTTGTTGAGGACGATCTTGAGGGAGTCAAGCACTTCCGCGAGCGCCTGGTGAAACTCCGGCTCCCCCGCGTTCCTCATCTGCAATTTGCCGTAGTAGTCAGAGATCTGTTGATCGATAGACATGCGAATCCTTTCTTCGTAGCGCCCCTTCCGTGGCGAGCACGTTATTGTCTGGACCCCTGCTAGTTTTCCCTTATTGCGCGAGCAGCGCAGCAGAAAACAACGCCAATTTTTGCGACATAAGTCACATTTTCTGCACTATCTCGCCAGCCCATCGTAGTGGCTCATCATCGGCGTGAAGAAGGAGGTGAAGAACACCAGCGCCTTCGGGTTCGAAATGTTGGTGACGTACCCCAGCCGCACCGAGGCGCTCGGCGTGCGCGCGGCCACGCTCGATACTTCTTGCTCTTCATTACTTTTCGACGTCCCCTTCGCCCGCCTCACGCTCCCCTACAAGCCAAACGCGCCGAGCAGCATCAGCGCCACCGACCCCGCCAGCGGCAGCACCACCGATAGCGCCGGCACGACGTGCAGGAGCGCCTCAATCCCGAGCAGCGCGAGTACCGACCACGTTGCCACCCCAAGCATCGCCCCGAGTGCCGTCCAGAACCCTGCCCGCTGTCCGTAGCGTGAAGTCTAAGTGCCGATAGCCACAATGTCCGGTCCCCGTATCGCCATCACGGTTGCCCACGTGAGCACGTCTACGAGCACGGACGTACCTCCTATGTTTCGGGCCAATGATTTCAGTAGGTGCCAGGATATGCACTCTCTGTGAGATCCGAGGGCGATTCTGAACCCGAACATATCTGCGACTGCGAGCGATCTTGCTCACCGGAATGTCGGACTCGTTCGGTACATTGCAGCAACACCAACAACACCGAAGGAGTCCAATCATGACAACGCCCACAGCGCGGTTCTACGGCTACCCGAAACGCCCCGTCCCCGATATTTTCGGCGGCTCCGACTGGGACGTGCCCATGACCGACCGCGATAGCGACTCTATCTTTTTCCTCGTGGAGTACCTGAAAATCACCGACCCCGAGAACGCGAACGAGCCGACGGCCTACAAATTACTTCGCGAGCTCAGCGACGAACACCGCACAATGGAAAAGGGAGTATTTGACCGACTTTGCGAGACACCAGGCATCCTGGAGGAGAAGGACCAGGCGTTTTACCGGGTGATATTCCAGTTCCGCCAGTACCAAGCCGGGCAGCTCGTGGCCAAAGCCCTGGAGACCACCGACGGAAACCCGTACAAGGTGGTCGGGATGATGCGCTACCACCACCCATCTATAGAATGCGCCTGGGTTGTCGACGCCGTCATGAAAACCACCGTGGAGGAAGCACTGAAAACGCTCGGGAGGGACCACAGCCTGCAGGCCGTCGAGCAGTTGTGGTTGGAGCTCAACGAGGAGGCGGACCTGTTCGCACAGACGAAGCAGGTGCTGCGCCTCGCCGGTTGGGCGAAGGACGTCGCCGACATCCCGCGCAGCAGCAAGGCGATGAAACAGATCTTGTTACAGGACCAGCGCGAAGCCGCCTGGACCGTGATTGACCAGCATCTCACGGAGCCAATCAACGCACTCATAGACCAGCAAGAAGAGGAAGATCCGTGGGCGGTGGACTGGGACAGCTAGGCCTTGTCCCCTGCTTGCTCGCTGGTCATCTTCGCGTAATTGGCGAAGAGCAGCAGTTGCGCGGGTGCTGCATCTAGTAACACAGTGGTAGAGGCCATCCAGTATCGCAAGAGAAATCTCTTGCTGGATACTCACCACACCGCTATCGTTTCAGTCTTCTGAACACCGCGCCACCTGACCCATTTATCAGTTCTTTCTGCCATAGGTTGGTTTGTTCCAGGTTGGATACTCGAAATTATCCCACCAGCTGACCCCGTCAGCTTGATTGTGCCCCCTAAGAAACCTCCAAAGCACAACTGTAGGACCTTGATGTTGATTCCCCTGTGTAAAAGGGTTAATTAGGCTTTACTTTACAGTCACAAGCTTGTGCTCATGACTGGGCCCTGAGGCATAACCTAAAGTTACACCCTTGGATATTAGTCCGACATTTAAGCTAGTGCTTCGAGTATTTTCAAAAGCCTTCTGAACTTCACTTTTATAGACGGAGCCACCCGATCACCATAGTAATCCGCAGTCCGCGCTTCATTGATACTATTCTCGCTCTGACGTACGTCAAAGAATCTAAACGAGAACACTTCGTCTACCAATCGATTTATCTCAATATCTAAATCGCGGGAGACCCGGCCGTTATAAGCGGCCCACATCTCGGTTATCAACTGGCAACACAAATCTGAGACGTCTCCGTTGTCCAGAGCATCATTGTAAGCTCTTCCCAGAGGGTACTTGTAGAGAATGAGATTGTGGATCATCGGAAAATTGTCACTGACAAAAGCCTCGAACCTCGGCCAGTCATTTGGTTTCAATTCCAACAACGTATTCATATCCAGTTCGATTTCCGGCGATAATCTAAATCCGTGCATGGTTATTCCAAGGCGGTTGTACTCATTGTCAGACTTCGGCGTAAGAGGAAGCACCACTGACGTCTTCCATTGAGCCATGTCATACGTCTTCTGTCCGTCTTCCATGTCAAATAGCACCTCTGCAAACGACCAAGGAGGAAACAACTCAACAGTGCCGTTACGTACGAAAGCCAGTACGATAGTATTACCGCCTTGGGCAGCTTCCGCCCACTGCTTCAAGTGCTCAGCTTTAATCCTGTTATCCACTGTTGCTTTGACTTGGACGTTGACGAGCTCAGCGGTAACTTCAAATTCATAGTTATCAGCGTTAGTGTCTAGTCCCTTCACCTCCTCTGCTGTCAAAATCGTTTTGGGAACTTGAGCATACAAATCTATTCCATAATCGCGACCTTGCGAACTTGCAACGGGAAAGCCTTGAGTGCCCAACGCAGTAGTCAAATAACTCTCTGCGTTAGCTCCTTTGATATGGCGACTGCTAATTTTTGGCATTTTCCTTCTTTGCTATTTCGGATTCTTCCGAATCATTTTTGATCTGCTATCAATGTAGCGTAAGCCGCAAGTAGTATTTCCTGGCGCTGTTTTTCGCTGGTACGTTTTCTGGGCGCTCCAAACGCTTTGTCGACTTCCTTATCCAGCGCGGCGTGTGCCTTGAGCAGCGCCGGGTCCATCGCGAGCGGATTGTAGTGTTCCGCCAGCGAACGCTCTGGGTGCAGTTCACGCGCGGCAAGTACTTTCTTGCCCGCATCAATGATCCGCTGGCGAGTCTTATCATCGAGTTCTGGGACGGGGAACGTGTTCCACGTCAGTGTGTTCGCGAAGCGAAGATCAGACTTCATTCGTCCGCCGACGGTGCGTTGCCACGTGATGAACATTGACGATGAAATGAGCGAGAAAGCAAATCCGGTGGGATCTTCGACGGTAAATGCTAGGTTGCTCGCGATTACGTCACCAGGGACCTGCTGCGCGGTGAAATACGGGCGCGTTTCGCTCACGACAGACGGGATCAGCAAGTAATCCACTACGGGGCGGTCCTTATTCGGCCTCATCAAATGAGGTGTGCCTCGGTACTTGTACGCGTCACCGCCAGTTGACGAATTCTCGCGAAACTCTTTACAAGCTGTAACTCGTTCTTTTAATACGGGCGACTGAGCAATATCCGATGGATCAAAGTCTTCGTCCGCCATCCACAGGCACCACCTGTCGAGACCACGCACCAGCTCTCGGGAACCTCGGAAAGGACGCAAATACTTGGCCGCTATCGGATCAGCTGCGACCTCGTCGTACTCATCCACCTCGACGAGCAAAAATTTTCCTAACGGCATCGTGCCAAAGTGCGCAGTTGGAAGCTCTACGGAAATTGGATTGTTTATTCGCTCTACGAGCAAATGAGGTCCATCAATCAGGTAAGCATTAATCCCCTGCTCAATCTGCTGTTCTACTGCCTCCCCTTTAACGTCAGGGTAGTCCCACAGGCGCTGTTTCACGCTTCGGTCGCGAGTAAAACCAACAATGACACAGTGCACGGCTGCCTTGCCTGGCGCTTCGGAGTCCCATGCAAACGTGCGGTGTGCGAACTTGATCCGCCACCCATCCCGAATCAACGGCTTAAACAAGGCTGGTACCGCCTGCCCTTGAGTGATGGAGTTGGTTGTGACGTACGCAAATTCACCTTGGCGTTTTGCGAGCAATGTCTTAACTTGGGCGTGCCAGCCAGTTACATAGTCAAGCAACCCATTCGAGTCTTTGCCCCACACAGTCTTCAGCTCGTCACGCTGCTGTTTGGACTTAGTCTGGTGCCCAATAAACGGTGGGTTACCAAACACGTATGTTTGCCCAGTGGTTTCTGGTAGGACGTTGCGCCAATCCACCGCCAAGGCGTTGGCATGCGTGATGTGCGCGGTAATCGAGATCGGTAGGCGCTCAGGCGCAAGGCCTACGCGGTCGGCGAGTTCGCGGTTGGCCTGATGGTCGACCAGGAACATCGCGGTCTCGGCGATGCGGGCTGGCCACCAGTTCAGCTCGATACCGTAGAACTGACCGATGGAGAGTTTCTGCTCCCACGTAATATCCAACGACATGGCGGTGTTGCCTTCGCGTTCGCGGATCGCGACGATCACGTCGGTCTCAATCTTGCGCAGCTCGCGGTACGCGACGATCAGGAAGTTTCCTGAGCCACAGGCTGGGTCCATGAATACGTGCGTGGCGAGGCTGTCGCGGAACTCACGGAGCTTCTTCACGCTGGTCGACTTCGAGTTGATGAGGCGGTCGGCTTCTTCGCGGAGCTCGTCGAGAAATAGCGGGCCGAGGGTTTTCAAAATGTTTTTCTCGGAGGTGTAGTGCTCGCCATCATCGCGCCGGGCTTCCTTCGATTTCACCAGTTGGAAGAGCGAGCCGAAGATTGCCGGAGAGATGTTGGTCCACTGGAATCGACAAGCAACCAAGATCGCGTCGCGCATCTCCGGGGTGAAGAACTGGGTGGGCATGATGGTTTCAAACAGCGTGCCGTTCACGTATGGGAACGCAGCCATCGAATCGGGGACGCGTCGGCGACGCTCCTCCGGTGTGTTGAGCACCTCGAACAAACCGGCAAGCTGCGTGCCAAGGTTCTCGCTGTTGGTGTGCTCAAGAATGAAACGATAAAACAGGTCCTGCTCCCAGAGTCCAGCATCGTCGCCGAACAGGAGGAAGAGTAGGCGTGTGAGGAACATGGACGTTTCCTGCACCGCGAGCTCCTCGTCCTGCATGTAGGTGGGGGCTGCGTCGCCTACCGCTTCGTCCACCTCGTCGCCGACCATGGCGGTAAACAGGTTCGCCATGATCTTCGATGCTGCGATCGAAGCCCGGGTCTGCTCAACATGCGTGAGCTTGTCCTCATAGCCTGCGAGGAACTTAAGTTCGTCGACGTGGTCCGTAATTTCTTCGAGTAGGAACTCGATGTTGAACCTGGTTTCTGGGTCGCCGAGGCGCATGAGACGGATGCGGTAGAAGTCGGTGGCGACGATGTAGCGGGGTTGTTCGGCGTCGTTGACCGTGCCACCAAGCAGGTAGTCGCGGGCTTGATCGATTGCTACCTGTAGGTCGACGCCTGGTTTTTTGGCTTCGCCGATAACCACGCCTGGCCAGAAGAGGTCGATGTAGCCGCGTTGTCCGCTCGAGGCGCGTTTGGCGTCTTGCTCAAACAAGTCCATGCGTGAGGCTGTGATGCCGAAGCATGCGAGGAGCTCCGCCCAATACGACTGTGCGTATTTGCGTTCGAGTGCGCCTTCGTCGAGTGAGCGCCACCCATCGAGACGTTCGTGCCAGCGGTGTTTGAAGCCGTCGAGGTTGCGGCGCATGGTGGCACGATCAAGACGCGGAGCAGTTGTCACAGAACTCATACAGGTAGCTTAACGGAGGCGCGCGACATGCGAGCGGGCGATCGTCGATAAGCAAGCATGCCTCATACCCATGACCAACCTGCAGGCCGTGCGCGCCCCCACCACACTCCCCTTTTGCGGCTAAAGCTTCACTTTCGCCAGCACCGCACCAGAAGGCTGTGCGGCGCCGGCGGCGACTTCTTCAGTCACAAGAACAGAGGTAGTGTCGCCGGGCAATGGCATCCACACGTCATCATGAGGTTCTTGACCGATGACTCCGGCGGATTTCATCGCACCATCGTCCATAACGGCCCAGACTTGAGCGCCCATGCCATGAGCCAACGCAGGTTGACCATTGACCATGGCGCCGCCCTTGCCCATGTCAGAACTGAGCACAATGTCGAGGGTTGCCCCCATAGCCTCGACCTGGCCCTGGCGGGCATCTTCAGCACCCATCACTGCATGCATCTCGTCAATACCCTGCGCGGTTATGGACTCTGACACATCGTCGTTGCTGAACTGAGTAACCACGACCCCAGAACCGGCAACAAGGAGCACTGCGGCTGCTACCGCGAAGAGACGACGACTCGGCTGCTTGCTTCGAGCAGCGGAGAGATCGGTGACCTGCTCCGTTTCGTCAATACGCGCCATGATCGCGCTTTTGAGCTCCGGCGGCGGCGCAACTGGCGAGGCTGCAGAATTGAAAAGATCCTCGAAATCCTTATCCATCACAGGCCTCCTTTCAATGTCACAGCCTTACGCAACTTTTTCAGGCCATCGCGCACGCGCGTCTTAGCAGTGCCGAGCGCAACACCTGTCGCATCAGCAATTTCTTGGTGGGTGTACTCCCCAAAGTACGCCAACATGAGCGCACTGCGATGGGGTTCCCCAATCGAATCAATGAGTTGTTGAAGCTCCTGCGAGTCTAGCCTGAGTTGCGCTTCATTTTCTGCTGACGCAACCCAAGTGGTGAGTTGCCTCTTGAATTCTTCCACGTCGCGCGCCTGGGCGCTGCGCCAGCTCCTCAGCCGGTCAATGGACCGCGATTTTGTCATTCGAAGAATCCACGACTTCGCGTTGCCACGAGCCGGGTCGAACGTGTGGGCTTTCTGCCACACCTCTACAAACACCTCTTGCGTGACCTCTTCCGCCTGGGCTTGGTCACGCAAAATATGTGTGGCTAGACCAAGAACCTGGGGCGCCAGAGCGTCGTAAAGATCGGCGAAAGCGGACTTATCACCCGCGCGCACGCCATCTAACAGACTGTCTAGTTCCACAGGCTTCAAATCTAGCACTTGCAGCACGAGTTACTTGGACTCTTCCATCATCTTGTCCTCACTCATCATCGCGGAGGATGTCGGGGTCATGGAGCTGTCCATTTTGTTGTCGGTGTCGTTGCAAGCAGCGAGCCCGGTCGCGGCGATGACAATAGCGCTGACGGTAGCGATGGTGCGGTTAATAGACATGATGTCTCCTTCGTTGTGTCGGTATCGTGGGCGCAGTTTTCTGGCCCGTTATCAAGTACTACGGAGCGGCCCATAGCGACGGATTGGAGCAATCCGAAATTGTGGGGTGCTCCGTAGTTCTGGATGTCAGGAAAACGTAATGAAGTAAGGACGTTTGAGATGTTCAGTGTTGTTCTTGTTGGATTTATCGGAGGGGTGATCACAGCGCTGTCACCGTGCATTTTGCCGGTGTTACCGGTAGTGCTCGGGGTCAGTGTGGGGCGCAGGCCATCGCATGTGGTGGCGGGTCTCACCATAAGCTTTGCAGTGATCGCGTTGCTGGGGTCCCTGTTGCTCAGTGCGCTACATTTACCGCCGTCCGTGCTGAGGTGGACGGGCATCACACTGCTGTGCTTGGTGGGGTTGGGCATGATTTTCCCTAAAATCGGGGAGGTCGTACAGAAGCCTTTCGACGCCATCCCACGCCCGTACCAACTCCAGCAGAACGCGAAGGATAAAGGTAGTTTTGTAATCGGGTTGGCGCTCGGAGCAGTGTACGTGCCATGTGCTGGGCCGGTGCTGGCCGCTGTGACGGTGGCGGGCAGTACAGGTGAAATTGGTTGGAATACGGTGCTGCTCACCGTAGCGTTCGCGCTGGGCTCCGCACTACCCTTGTTCATCTTCGCGCTTGCTGGCAACAAGATCGGGGAGAAAGTCGATGTGGTGCAGCGTCACCGCCGCTCAATTGGCGTGGTGGTACTCGTATTCACGCTTGCTCTCGCGCTCAATGCACCGGCAGCGATTCAGCGCTCACTTCCGAATTGGACGGCGGGTTTGTCGCAGCGTTTCGAAAACTCAGACTTCGCTACCAATGCGTTGGGCACAGGCGAGCTCAATACTTGCCGACGATCCGACCCCACTTCCCTCCTCGACTGCGGCCCGGCCCCCGAATTTGCAGGGCTCGAAAACTGGATCAACACCGACCGGCCACCAAGCCCACATGATGGCGGAGTGATGCTCGTCGACTTCTGGGCCTACGCCTGCATCAATTGCCAGCGGGCTGGTGAGCACATCACCAAGCTTTACGACGCCTACCGCGACGTCGGCCTCACCGTCGTCGGGATCCACTCCCCCGAGTACGGCTTCGAACATGATCTGGACAACGTGAAAGCCGCCGTAGAAAAGGAAGGCATCCACTACCCAGTGGCCCAAGATAATTCGTTTGCTACCTGGAAGAATTTCAACAACCGCTACTGGCCAGCGCGATACCTTATTGATCAACACGGCAATGTTCGTCAGATCGTGGAAGGTGAAGGTTCTTACGCAGAGACAGAACAGCTTATCCGGGAATTGCTGCGAGAGGCGAATCCTGATGTGGTGCTGCCGGAGGTCGTCGAAAAGCAAAGCAATGAGTCTGGTACGAAGGACCGCAACCCGGAGACCTACCTGGGCACGACGCGTGCCAAGTACACGACGCAGCAGGGCTACACCGATGGCTCGCATGACTTCGGCGAACAGCCCGCGCCGGAACGATACATGTACACGCTGTCCGGAAAGTGGACGTTGGGGCCAGAATCAGTCGAGACAGACGGCGGGCACATGGACATCAACGTCTATGCCGCGTGGGTACAGCTAGTCGTGTCGGGCAAGGGCGAAGTAGAAGTGGAGTACCCGGACGGCTCCCACCGGACCTTTAATGTTTCCGACGGCACCCTGGACCTCGTGAAAGGCGACACACCAATGGAAGGGGTGCTGCAGATTCGACCTTCAGCGGGTGTGAAGCTCTATTCGCTGACCTTTGGCTAACCACAAAAGCCTCTACCGGCGCCATGCCAGTAGAGGCCGCAGCGTCCTCCGTTCATCAAAATTACTACTGAAACTGGTCTGTCCAGACTGTTTTTGCCACCCTATTCCCGCTCTTCGCTGAAGTAGTACCCAATGATGCGCCAAAGGACGCTGATGATGACTGCGGTAATAAAATACCCGGTGACCACATAGTGAACCATACCGTCACACATCCCATCGTTTTGCGCGTCGTATATTAGATAAACGAGTGCTATTACAACCATCACCACTAAGAATCGGTATGCAGAAAGCACCTTTCGCTTCACCGAAAAGGGGTCTAGGAAGAATTGAATTAGGAACCCAATTATCACGATGCATAAAGCGCTGAACAGCGCGGCCAAAGCACCGAGACTCAGAACTGCAAAGATCATGTTTCTCTCCTAATTCTTTTTGGGGGTAACGCTACGACTTTCATTGTGTCCGATCTTCGGTTCCCTGTGTCACCTGAACGGGATCTGGCTGCCTATTGGTCGTGGTGTCGCTTGAGGTAGGGGTCGCATTTTCAAGGGTTGTTGGAAATGAAGTGGGCATGCTACCACTTTGCAGTGCCGCTTCAATTTCCTCCGAGGATGTTCCTGCTGGGAAGAGCGGAACGCGATCCATACCTTCGCTCAACTGGTAGTCTTCCGAGTCAACCACTTCAGCATCTGGAAGGGCAAATGCGGAGTCCAACTTGGGAACATTCAACGTTCTAACAGAGGTAGTGTTCTTATCTGCGGTGATGTATGTAGCAGATGCAGTCGAAGTTCGCTTCCGCAAATTGTCTGCCAGGCGGGACCATGAATACCGAGCGATAGTTTCGGAGTTCAAAGGCCCAAAGCGAGATGCACCTGAAACGGGCCCCCATGCTTGTACTTGCAGTCTGATAGTCGTGACCCCTGTGACGGTCGTCGGGACGAATCTGAAGTTGATCAACCGGCCGGCACCCTCGGGGTGTCCCTCCAGGGATTTAAGGGTGAAACCGTCTGGAGAAATGGCCTCTACTCGTACTGGGGCAACCACAGGTAATGCTGTGTCAAGGTCGCAAGTATCTCCCACGCGGAGGATGTCAGGACAGCCCGTGAAAGTGAAATATTGATTAAACCGAGTGGTCAACTCTCTATTGAGGGCCTGCGGGGTCCATTGATCACTGATATTGAAAATATCGTAAATCTGGTTGTAGCTACCATATGCAGAGTCGTAGGCTGGTAGGGATGCGGGCCTAAAAGGAACCCATTGAAGGGCATGGCCTTGAAATTCTTGTTGAACTGCGCCGTCATTCAAACGCCGTTCCTCGGATACAGGAAAACCGAACCTACTCTTCTCCCACCCGTGTTTACCCCAGTAGTTTCTAATTTCGCCTAGCACTTTATGCGCGCCGGTGGACGGGCTCCAATAGACCGAACCTCCTTGAAAGTGATTGAACTTTCCTTCTCCGCCAGGAGTGTCGATCTCGTCGGTCGTAGGAAAGCCAAGTGGGCCCATTTCCCAGTCGCTCAAACCCCATCGCTTTTTAATCTCGCCTTGAACATTATGCGCGCCGGTGGACGGGCTCCAATAAATCGAACCTCCTTGAAAATGGTTGAATCGCCCTCCTGGCTTCCGAGTGGGAAGTTCATCTGTGGCGGGATAACCCAGATACTCCCGTTCCCACCCCAATTCCGCCCATTTGTCCCTGATTGCCCCTCCAACTTGGTGGGCGGTTCCGCCATCAACATTGGGATGCCAATAAATAGAGGAATCACGAGCGAAGACTTGAAAACGACCATTCCACGCCGACACGCTTTCGGGAGTCAAGGCATCCCCAAATGTGGGCCATCCACCGAGGCGTTGATATGTTTCTTCAATTCGGCCTCCGATCCAATGCCCATGAAAGACATCGGCGCTAGCTGCACTGATGTCTAAAATGCACGCGGCAAGAAACGCAGTGGCGGAAGGGAGAATACGGTTACTGAATTTCATTTTGCAACCTACTTAGGGAGAGGAAATCAACTTTCTCGTTAGAGTAGCGGATCTGCCTATCCCGCGCAGGACTTTCGTAGCTCCGATATTTGAGAGCGTGTCCTAACAAGCGGTGAACTCGCTATCGCACATGCAGCTGTGCCCCCTGCGCTACCCCAGTAAAAGCACTGCAGATGGCGTTATCGTTACTGTTACGTGCTTCAATACTTCAACTCTGCGCTTTGCAATCCTCAACTCGAGTCAACCCCCTGGCCCGAGCGAACCATTAAATCCAGTTTTTTGTTAGAGCCACGGCTTTAGTAACGTCGTGGCTCTAACAATCTCCTTGCTTTTTCTTCTGGCAAAAACGCAGCACCTTCTGGTAACGAATAGCACCCTTACGCAGTGATTTCCGCCCCACAAGGCGTTGACGTTTGACCAAAGCGGAGAGTCGTCTCATCGCCCCTAAAGCCCTTATTGCACGTTTGATGACGTGGACGTTTTGGTGCGAGAATCTAGGCCCTAGCCTCCTCCGAACGCGACCTCTCTTCCGCAAGTCGTCGTTCGACTTTCACGTTGGACATATAAAGGGCGTCCGTAAAAGCGAGGTCCCCGCCTTCCAAAACCTCTCGAGCAGACTCGGCGACAATGAGCATCGAGCCGTTCTTCGTCCGAACCCCAAGGCCAAACGAAAGGTAGAGGGCTGGCTTGTCCACAATCATGGGAACGAAATCCCAAACACCATCAACCTGGTCGATATACCAACAACCCAGCAGGTAGGTCAATGCTTTCTGACGCTCCTCTTCGCCGAGGCTCGAATCGCGGATCCTCTCCACTGAGCTCCGCGGGAAAGCGGCCCCACGGAGATTCGTGACATCCATATCCGGTGAGACGAGAGGCGGCTGCGAAGTCTGGTATTCGGCAAGCAAAGCGCGCGACCCTTCGTCAATCTTCTTCAGACGCGGTCCGTAGGAATCAGCGAGGAAATGGCTGGAGTGTACGTCGGTGCTCATGAAGCTGCTCCTGTAGGTTTCATGCCGGTGTTGCTACCACTTTAATCACGCACCCATATTCGATTCGACCCGTACGCAAAACCCAGCAAATCACTCCACGTAGCAGGAACGAAATGTTTCGTATCAACTCTCATCCAAGTGATACGTTCCGGATCCTCAAAACTGAGTGTTTGAAGAAACGAATCGCCAGCAATTTCGTACGCCCACAAATCATGGACATTCTCATACTCAACCGAGTTTTTGTGAAACGTTCCCTCGGGTTGAAAGAGGGTTTCAAACCCCACGAAGGTGGTCCCGGTCGACGTTTCTACTTCCAAAATGAGATATAAAAATGTATCAATCCAAGCGGCAGCCCCATGAAACTTCGGCGAGGATACGGCACCTTCAACCCTAGAATTGCTTTCACTCAAAGCATCCTTATTGAGGATTTCCGCCAAATAGTTTGCAGCGGCCTTTAAATCAAATTGATCCTCTGGGGCTATTGCCATTTCTATACATCCAAAGTGAGAACTTCTGTAGGGTCTGCGCCCGCGCGTCACCAGATGCTAACACGCGCCTTACCGAATACGCGTCCTCAGCACGGTGGCCGAAAGAATTCGATACCGACATCAACAGGCAGTGAAGCCCCAGCTTAAGCGTGAGAAATGGGTGGTTCGGCTGCGGCTGTTTACACACAACATGTCCCTTACGCCCAACGAACGCGCTGGGTGCAGTCCACGCGCGGCTGGCAATATCTTTTTGCGTGTCTTCTCTTTCGACTCGGCGACTGGGAAACTCGAGCAAACTGCTGCCCATTCCGGTCGAGGTGTCTAAAGCGTGCGACGCTGGTCGTCGAAAATCAGCCGGGCTGGCCGAAAACGCGCGACCTGCATCGCACTCCTTAAACACCTCGACACGAGCAAAGCGTTGCAGATCAATCGCGCTACAGCACCTTTTCACCACAAGCCTGCATCGGAACGACCAGTGAAATACCGCTGCCAACCGATATGTACAAAATGTACATTTACGATATGGAAACCAAATCAGTGACATCCAGCGAGTTCCGCAATTCGCAGAGCGAGCTACTAGAGGAAGCGCAGCGCACGCCTGTCGTTATCACCAGTCGGGGCAGCCGCGCTCGCGCAGTTGTCGTCTCTCCTACATTCTTTGCCCGCGCTGTCGAAGCTCTCGAGGACCTGGAAGACATCCGCGCCGCGGAAATTGCTCGGCAAGAGGGCGAGGAAATCTCGTTTGAGGACCTCAAAAAAGAACTCGGCTTGGTGTAAAGCGCGGTTATGTCAAACGCCACTTATCGCATCACCTTCAAATCTTCTGCGGCGAAGGAACTACGCAAACTCGATAAGCAGACCCAGAAGCGTATCCTGACCGCAATCGATGCCTTAGCACTCGATCCCCGGCCTAGCGGGGTGAAGAAGCTACGTGCTGAGTTTGACCAGTACCGCAGAGTCGTTTGGGTAGCAAAGCTTGCCCTTTACGCGGGGTCGTGCGCCCTGAGTGAACAATTCTAAGGAGGTTCGAAGAAATGGGCTTCGGCGGAGCGCTTCATAGAACTAACAAGCATGGAAAACCGTGGATGCCCCCATGGTGGTTTTCTTTTGTTGTCCTCCCGCTTCTGGTAATCGCCAGTTTTTACACCAGCCAGTTGACGGGCTGGCGAGGAGTTGCGTCACCAAGCGTAGAAGGCGTTCCGTTGTCCGAGGTGTCGTCTGACGGTCTCATCCCCTACGTTGTGCGATATTTAGCGTTCTATTTTGTAATAGTGCTACCGGGAGCGCGGACATTTCGTTGGAGTGCTGAGGGCTGGAAGGTATTCCGATGCCCGCAAAGTTCCCCGACACCGTCCGCGAGGCCGCAGTCGACAAATACTTCGAAGGCATGACCACACCTGAGGTCT
>NZ_MLAL01000045.1 GCF_001875665.1 Corynebacterium sp. NML130628
CCCGCAACCTGCACACATGACCCGAAAAATGCTCAACAATCACCCCAGACAAACCAACATGTTCAACAAACCCACCGACACCTGTCAGCAGGTGTTCAACAATCAAAACCACCGCATAATATACGCTTACATGCAATCACAGGTAAGAGAATACTAAGCAAACCGGGATTACCAGGCACGACAGGTGTCATTCGACATGCGTGTGCCGGGCTATTAATGCATTGCAGTTTGATACTCAAAACCGTTAGCAGACAAGTGTTACCAACCTAAGACTTGCTACGGCGTATAAGGCAGACCTTTTCGTGATCGTTGAACAGTTACTACCCCCGCGTTTTACCCCCGTTGGGTTGGGTCGAAAGTATGAAGGGCCCGAACCAGCATGATGCTCATACTGGTCCGGGCCCTGCAAACAGCGCCAACACGCAGCCTTTTAGCGCCGCTGAATGCGTACCTCTGTGTAGGAAATTGAGGTAATAATCCGCTCCCGCAACACGCGTGGTGCGTGGGCCTGCCCGCAGCAGTCTCGCACCAGGCCGCGGATCGCTTCCTCCGACTCAAGCTGGCGGAGGCAGTCCGGGCAGCTCGCTAGCTCCTGCCGGATGGCGGCGACGCGCTCCGGTGGAGTGTCGGGCTGAAACAACTCGCACAACAGCTGGTGCATGCCACGGCAGTCAGCTTCATTTGCGTGATTGTGTTCTGTTGCCATTACTTCTCCTCCACCTTCTGCTGCTTCAAATCCGCCATATCTGCGTGGTCGAGTCCTATGCCTTGTTCGTGTGCTACGTCTTTCAACATCTCGCGTAACTGTTTTCTTCCACGGTGGAGTCGGCTCATGACGGTTCCCAGCGGAATGTCCATCACTTCCGCGATTTCCTTGTACGCCATGCCTTCGACGTCCGCGTAGTAGACCACCATGCGGTAGTCCTCGTTGAGCGCGTTGAGCGCTTCGCTGATCCGCGAGTTCGGCATCGCCTTGAGCGCCTCAACCTCCGCTGATTCGAGGCCGGTCGAATCGTGTGAGCTTGTGGTGTAGAGCTGATGGTCGGTCACGTCCTCGGCTGAGGTTTCCAGCGGTCGGCGCTTCTTCTTCCTGTACGAGTTGATGTACGTGTTCGTCATGATTCGGTACATCCAGGCTTTCAGGTTGGTGCCTGGTTTGAAGCTGTCGAACGCGTTGTACGCCTTCAAGAAGGTCTCCTGCACGAGGTCTTCGGCGTCTTGGGGGTTGCGGGTCATCCGCAGCGCGCCGCCGTAGAGCTGGTCTAGCAGTGGCATCGCTTCCTCAGTAAAGCGTGTTTTGAGGTCTGTTTCGGGCATAGGGGCCATTGTAGCTAGCTGGACACGCGACGTAGCATCGTCTGTATGCAACGAACTCGTGCTTTGAAAGTTGTGGCGAAAACTCCGCATAAAGTGCTGGAGTACACCGCGAGCAAGGACAATTTCGGGGAGCATTCGGCCCATGAGCTGGGGCTTGACCCGACGACGGTGCTCAAGACGCTGGTGGTGTCGAATGTGCAGGATCCGAAGAAGCTTGCGCTGTGCTGCGTGCCGGTGTCCGGGCACCTCAGTTTGAAGGCCGCGGCGAAGGCGCTGGGTTGGAAGAAAGCTGCGATGGCGGAGCCCACCCAGGCTGAGCATGCCACGGGCTATGTCGTGGGCGGGATCTCGCCGCTGGGCACGCTCAAGCGGCTCCCAGTGCTTCTCGACGCCACCATCGAGCACCTGGACGCCATCAATGTTTCCGCCGGCCAACGGGGGCTGTCCTTGCAGCTGGCGCCGGGCGATCTTGCGAAGCTGACGTCCGGGAAGTTCGCGCCGATCGGCGCCTAGATCGGTTGGATAAGCTCAGGCGAGTCGTTGCGGACGTTGCCTACCTCGCGTCCGACCGCATGCCACTGCAGCTGCGGCGCAACCCGCGATGGGTGGATGAGCGCCTGGGCCTCCTCGGGTGTGCCCTTCGTCCACTGCTCAATTTCCTCTGGCAGGAGGAAAAGCGGCAGCCGGTGGTGGAGCCACGCGATGCGCTCGGCGGCATCGGTTGTGACCATGGTCGTCGAAAGCCGGTTAGCGCCGGTGTCCCAGAGTGCGGCGGCGACCAGCATCCCGGATGACGGAGTGACGTAGTAGGGCTGCTTTTCGTGCCATTCGTAGTAGCCGTCGAGAAGCATGATGCCGCGCTGGGCGCGCATCGCATCCCGAAACGACGGCTTTACCGCGACGGTCTCGCCGCGCGCGTTGAAGAGGGGCGGGCCGGAGTCGTCGCGTTTCCAGCTCGGCAGGAGTCCCCAGCGGGCGGCCTGGAGCAGCGCCTCGGTGCCGTGGAAGCGCACGAGCGGGACCTGGTGGGTCGGCGCGACGTTGTAGCGGGCAGGCGGCGTGCCGTCGGGGGTGAGAACCTCGCTCACACCAGGCAGCGTGCCCACAAAATCTACGAGTTGCTCGCCAGTGCTAAATAAAACGAAACGGCCACACATTCCTCTATTATGATGTACGCCATGACTGACTTGTGGCCAGCCCCCTCAATTGCCGACCCCGTCCGCGCCACGCTCGCGCTGCCGGGGTCCAAGTCAATGACTAACCGCGCATACATTTTGGCGGCGCTGGCCTCCGGTCCGTCGACGCTCGTCGGGGCGCTACACTCCCGCGACACCGACCTCATGGAGGCGGCCCTAGCTGTGCTCGGCGTGCAGTTCACCCACAACGCCGATACCGTCGAAGTCCAGCCAGCGCCCCTGCGCGGCGGCAATATCGACTGTGGACTGGCTGGCACCGTGATGCGCTTCGTGCCCCCCGTGGCGGCGTTCGCGCAAGGCACCACCCGCTTCGACGGCGACCCGCACGCCCGCACCCGGCCGATGGGCACCATCCTGGACGCGCTACGTCAGCTCGGCGCCGACGTCGAGGGGGAGCGCCTCCCCTTCACCGTCCACGGCACCGGCACCGTCGTAGGCGGTGACGTCCGCATCGACGCGTCCGGGTCCTCCCAGTTCGTTTCCGGTCTGCTGCTTGCCGCGGCAAGCTTCCAGCAAGGTGTCACGATCACCCACACGGGCGACTCACTGCCATCCATGCCGCACATTGATATGACGGTGGAGATGCTGCGCGAAGCGGGCGTCGAAACGCACTACGAGGACGGAACCTGGCGCGTGGCCCCGCAGGAGATCCGCGGGCGACGCTGGGACATCGAGCCGGACCTCTCGAACGCGACGCCGTTTTTGGCCGCCGCGGCGGTCACCGGCGGCGAGGTCCGCATCGAGCACTGGCCCGTGCAGACGACGCAGCCTGGCGACGCCATCCGCAACATCCTGGAGCAGATGGGCTGCGAAGTCGAGCTCCTGGAGGCCGAGAACGGCAACACGCTGCGCGTTCAAGGCCCCACACCGGGAACGCTGCGGGGCGTAACCCTCAACATGGGCGACATCGGCGAGCTCACGCCGACCGTCGCCGCACTGGCGACGCAGGCGGCGACCCCCTCGGAGCTGACCGGCATCGCGCACCTGCGCGGCCACGAAACGGACCGGCTCGCCGCGCTCACCACGGAGATCAACAGGCTTGGCGGCTCCTGCGAGGAGCTTGAAGACGGCCTCCGCATCCACCCGCAGTCCCTCCGCGGCGGCGTGTGGCACTCCTACGACGATCACCGCATGGCCACCGCCGGCGCAATCATTGGCCTGCGCACCCCAAATGTGCAGGTGGAAAACATCGCAACGACCGCAAAAACGCTCCCCGACTTCCCCACGATGTGGCACACCGCGCTCGGGCACGAAGAAGCATAGAAAGAACCTCATGGCACGCCGCAAGTTCAGCGATTACGACGAATCCGACGTCCGCGTCCGCCCCGGGCGCGGCTCACGCCCCCGCACCAAGGACCGACCCTCCTACGAGGACGCGCTCACCGGGATGGTGGTCACCAAAGACAGGGGGCGCTGGGGCGTCATGCTGGACAACGGCACCCTAGTGAACTGTATGCGGGCACGCCACCTGAAGCGCACCAGCATCGAAGTCGGCGACCGGGTCAGCGTCGTGGGTGATACCAGCGGACGCAAGGACACGCTCGCCCGCATCGTGCAGCGCGCCGACCGCACCTCTGTACTCCGCCGCACTGCCGACGACACCGACCCCTTCGAGCGCGTCGTCGTTGCCAACGCTGAGTTGCTACTCATCGTGGTCGCCGCCGCCGACCCACCACCACGCACGGGCCTGGTGGAGCGGGCGCTTATCGCCGCGTTCGTCGGCGACGTGCGCCCCATCGTCTGTATGACCAAGACCGACCTCGCGCGCCCGGACGAATTCATCGCCGAAATCGAGGACCTCAACGTCGAAGTCCTCACCGTAGGCATCGACGACCCCCTCGACCAGCTCACGCAACGCCTCGCCGGGCACGTGTCCGCCTGCATCGGCCACTCCGGCGTAGGCAAGTCGACGCTGGTCAACCGCCTCGTACCGGACGCGCAACGCGAAACCGGGGACGTCTCCGGCGTCGGCAAAGGCCGTCACACCTCAACGCAATCCGTGGCACTCGAGCTGCCTGGTGGCGGCTGGATCATCGACACGCCGGGTATCCGCTCGTTCGGCCTGGCGCACGTCTCCCCCGACCAGGTCATCGACGTCTTCCCCGAGCTCGCCGAGGCAGCCCAGGACTGCCCCCGCGGCTGCACGCACGCCGGCCCGCCCACGGACCCGGAGTGCTCCTGGGACGCCCTCGAGGGCGGGGCGCTGTCGCGCCGCGTCGCCGCAGTCCGGCGCCTGCTGAGCGCACTGCGCTCCAACAACGAGTGGGAACTAAAGCAGCTCGACGAGGAACGGTAGCTCGCTGACGTCATAGAACGCCAGGTAGTTATCCTGGGCGTCCCCGACAGCCAGCTCCGCGTCCTCATCCCCGAGGTCGGCGGCATCGATATGCTCGATAGCTTTCGCCGTCGCCGCTTCCGCCTCCGCCAGGTCGATGTGAATCGCGGCAACGTCCTCCAGCGCCACCGGCCCCGCTACCCGCACCACGGAATCCCCCATGTCGTCGGCTTCCTCCGCCTCCACGTCCGCAGAGATCACCACGCGGCGGTGCGGGAAACGATCCTGGTCACCAATTGCCAGCAGGCGGATCGAGGCCAGCGCGGCGTCGTCAAACGCTACTGCCTCGATCTCCTCCTCATCGCCCGAGGTGAAGAACTCATGCAGCGCCGTCGTCGCAGCAAAGCCCCACCCGTTGCGAGGGTGCACAACTTTGTCAGCAGCGAGCCCCTCCACCATGGAGAACGTCGCGGGGATGTAGACACGCATTAAAACTCTCCCTCGATATTGAACAGCGTCTGGATCTCCACCGCGGTGCGGTCAAACGCCGTGTGCAAAATCGCGATCATGCCGCACTCGACGGCCGAGCGGACGTTCATGATGTCGTCGTCGATCATGACGCAGTCGTTCATCGGAACATCCAGGGCATCCGCCGCGGCCTGGAACGCAGCCGGGGACGGCTTCTCCGCGCCGATGTCACCCGAGAGCACCACCGCGTCCACGACACCGCGGAACGCCCAGTCGCGCACCGCGTCCGCCATCTGACCCTCGGACTCCTCGTTGGACAAAATGCCGACAGCCTTGTCTTTTTCCTTCACAGCCTCAATAAGCTGTTGCCACCGGCGCTGGTCCTCCTGGTCCTGGTCCAACACGCCTGCGTAGTCAATAATGAGTCCCTGCATCTGGACGCCTCAATTCCTGTACTTCGTTTTGCTTCTTCTGCAGTGCACACCAAGGTGCGCAAATTCTCCTAGCGCCATCACGGCGCGAACGTGCACAATACTACCTACCAGCACGCGACGCCGTGCACAACGATACGAAAGGACCCCGCCGTGACCTACTACCCCGCACCCGGCCACCAGCATGTCCAGCTGCTCGTTCCCTCCCCAAAACGCAAAGAACGCGCCACGGAGGCCCAGCGACGCCAAGCAAGGTACTCCCCCAGCGATCCACGTCGCACCACCCCAAACGTCGCACCGCTCGTGCGCACGGCACTCGCAGCGAGCTTCGGAGCCACAAACCTCCGCGCACTTCGCGCCGACCGCTTTTCGACGGCCGCACGCACCAATGTCCGCGCCTACCGGCGCTTCCAACAGCAACACGCGGGCCCGCCACGCATCGTGACCTGCCACGCCCGCGACGGCGGCGAGTTCTTCGGCACCGTCGCCACCGGCCAAAAACGGTTCGGGTTCGTGGCAAAAATGGACAAAGGCCGGTTAGTGTCCTTCAAAATTCTGTAAGTGACACCACCCGGCCAGAGCCTACCTATCGAACTTAGGCCTGCGCAGTTGCTTCCTCCGCGGATTCGAACTGCTTGCGCATCATGAAGAGCTGGCGCACCGTCTCTTCCTGGATCGCCTCGTTCATAGCGTTGAACATGTCGCCGCCTTCCTTCTGGTATTCAACCAGCGGGTCGCGCTGCGCCATCGCACGCAGGCCAATGCCCTCCTTGAGGTAATCCATCTCGTAGAGGTGCTCGCGCCACTTCGTGTCGATGATCGGCAGGATCACCATGCGCTCAACGTTACGCATCTGCTCCTCGCCGCCGATCTCGGAGACGTTCGCCTCGAGCTGATCGTACTGCGCCTGAGCGTCGTCGATGAGCGCCTCGCGCAGTTGCTCAGCGGTGAGCTCGCCCGGCTTGCCGTACTCGTCGCCGTCGATAATCTCCTGGGCCGTCTTCGACGGGCCGTACAGGGACTCAAGCGCGTGCCAGAGCTCCTGCAGGTCCCAGTCCTCGACGTAGCCCTCCATCGTCGCGCCATCCACGTACGCACCGACGGTCGCGCTAATCATGCGGCGGATCTGGTCCTTAATGTCTTTCGACGCCAAGATCTCCTGGCGCTCACCGTAGACCACCTTGCGCTGCTCGTTGAGCACCTCGTCGTACTTCAGGACGTTCTTACGCATCTCGAAGTTCTGGTTCTCAACCTGCGACTGTGCGCCCTTAATCGCGTTCGAGACCATCTTCGCCTCAATCGGAACGTCGTCCGGAACGTTGAGACGATTCATCATGTTTTCCATCGACTGGCCGACGAAGCGGACCATCAGCTCATCGCGCATCGACAGGTAGAAACGGGTCTCACCCGGGTCACCCTGACGGCCAGAACGGCCGCGCAGCTGGTTATCAATACGGCGGGACTCGTGGCGCTCCGTACCGATCACGTACAGGCCACCAGCCTCACGCACCTCATCACCGAGCTGCTTCGAGCGCTCCTTCGCCTTCGGCAGTTGCTCGTTCCAGGCTTCCTGGTAGCGCTCCTCGTCCTCGAACGGGTCAAGGCCTTGCTCCTGCAGCTTCGCGTCCAGCAGGATTTCCGGGTTGCCACCTAGCACGATATCGGTACCACGACCAGCCATGTTCGTAGAGACCGTCACCTTCGACGGCAGACCAGCCTCCGCAATAATGCGGCCTTCTTCCTCGTGGTGCTTCGCGTTGAGCACATTGTGCTTAATGCCCTTGCGCGTCAGCAGCTGCGAAAGGTACTCCGAGCGCTCCACCGAGGTAGTACCGACCAGCACCGGCTGGCCCTTCTCCACGTGCTCCGCGATATCCTCCGCAACAGCAGCGAACTTTGCTTCCTGCGTCTTGTAGATCAGATCGTCGCGGTCCGCACGCTGGTTCGGACGGTTCGGCGGAATCTGCACAACGTCCATCTTGTAGATCTGGTGCAGCTCCGCCGCCTCGGTCTCAGCGGTACCGGTCATGCCGGCCAGCTTGTTGTAGAGGCGGAAGTAGTTCTGCAGCGTCACCGTCGCCAGCGTCTGGTTCTCGTTCTTGATCTCGACGTTTTCCTTCGCCTCGATCGCCTGGTGCATGCCCTCGTTGTAACGACGGCCAGCAAGCACACGGCCCGTGAAGCTATCGACGATCATGACCTCACCCTGGCGGATGATATAGTCCTTATCGCGCTCGAAGAGCTCCTTCGCCTTGATCGCGTTATTCAGGTAGCTCACCAGCTGCGAGTGTTCAGGCGCGTACAGGTTGTCAATGCCCAACTGGTCCTCAACGAACTCCACGCCTTCCTCAGAGATGCCAATGGTGCGCTTGCGGTGGTCCACCTCATAGTGGATGCCCTCGCGCATACGCGGTGCAAGCTGTGCGAACACGGTGTAGAACTGGCTGGAACCATCAACCGGACCGGAAATAATCAGCGGGGTACGAGCTTCGTCGATAAGAATCGAGTCAACCTCATCCACGATGGCGAAGTTGTGGCCGCGCTGCACCATGTCATTGACAGAGCGGGTCATGTTGTCACGCAGGTAGTCAAAGCCGAGCTCGTTGTTGGTGCCGTACGTAATCGCGGCGTCGTACGCCTTCTTGCGCTCCTGCGGGCGCATATCGGACAAGATGACGCCCACGTCAAGGCCCAGGAAGTGGTGAACACGACCCATCATCTCGGCGTCACGCTTTGCCAGGTAGTCGTTGACGGTGACAATGTGCACGCCCTTGCCACCCAAACCATTGAGGTAGGCAGGCAGCACGGAGGTCAGCGTCTTACCTTCACCAGTTTTCATCTCGGCGACGGAGCCGAAGTGCAGCGCGGCACCACCCATGATCTGCACCTTGTAGTGCTTCTGCCCCAGCACGCGCCAAGATGCCTCGCGGGCTGTCGCGAACGCATCGAGCAAAATGTCGTCGAGCGAAGCGCCGTCTGCAATCTTTTGCTTAAACTCTTCCGTTTTGGCCTTCAGCTCGTCATCTGTGAGTGCCGCGTACTCCTCTTCAAGATCGATGACTTGATCAGCGATCTTCGAGAGACGTTTTACCGTACGCCCTTCACCCGCACGCAGCAGTTTCGACAGTCCAAACACGTTTCTAGAATCCTTCAAAAGTTAGAAAAACAAAGCGATCACGCCAGCTCTACGCGCTGCTTTTTATGTACCAATCGGCCATTGTACGCACGCGTCAACGAAAACGGGCAATCATGGCTGGTGGAATGAATAAGAAAAGAATGTGAAAACGCCGCCCACCCGTACAAGCTGTTTGCTTACACGGAGAGGCGACGAATCATATAGTGGCGACGCTACTTCTCGTCGTTTGCCTTGACCTCATCTTCTGGGGCCAAGGTGATCAAACCGTAGTCGTACGCGTGGCGGCGGTACACAACTGCCGGGCGCTTCGACTCTTCGTCGATGAAGAGGTAGAAGTCGTGGCCGACCAGCTCCATCTCGGAGAGGGCGTCGTCAACGCTGATCGGGGTATCCGGGTGCAGCTTACGACGCACAACCTGGCCGAGCGGCGCATCTTCAATAGTGCCGGCGTATGGGTCCGTGTCGTACTTTCCGTGAGTCTGCTTCGCGCGTGCATCCTCTGCCTCGTGCACGAGCTCAGCTGCGATCTCGCCGGTGGACTTCGGAGCGCGGTGGCCGGAGCGAGCAATCTCGCGACGGACCTTGACCTTACGCAAGGAACGCTCCAGCTTGCCCAGCGCGGATTCAAGCGCTGCGTAGAAGCTGTCTTCCTTGGCCTCTGCACGTGCCAGGTGGCCCTTGCCGGTCGCAGTAATCTGCACGCGCTGTGCCTGCGCCTCACGACGAGGGTTCGGCTCATGCTGCAGCTCAACGTGGAAGAACGTCAACGATGGGTCAAGCTTCTCGATCTTGGCAAGCTTGGTGTTGACGCGCTCTTGGAAATGCTCTGGGACCTCGACGTTACGGCCAGTAATCGTAACCTGGGCTGCTGGTGCGATTCCGTCGGTGTGCTCTGCAGAAGTCATCTGCTTCCTCCCTAGCGTTGTTGGAACTGGGTCTATCACCACTATACAACTGGTAATAACCAATGGCTACGCAATGGTGTAAAACTCCCTGCCAGTTTGCTACCAGCGAACACCGCGCCTGCAGTGCTGCTAAGCGGCGCACACAGCGATGCAGCTCACCACGTCAAAACCGTGCGCAAGCAGCACCTCAACGCTGGTCTGCAAGGTAGCGCCAGTAGTCACAACATCGTCGACAACGATGACGGGGCCAGCGCCAGGTGCCGCCTGGAACGCCTCCCATCCGCGACGCATCCGCACCGCACCAGCCAAGTTCGCCCGGCGGTGTGCAGCATCAAGTTCCGACTGGTCAGTCGTAGATTCCGCGAGCTCCAGCAGATCCGCAGCCTTTCGACCCGTACGCTTACAGATCACGCTCACCGGGTCCCCACCGCGCTCCCTGGCAGACGCCGGACGCGTCGGCGCAGGAACGAGCAGTGCGTCCGGCTGAATCTCTCCACGGACCTCAAGAAAGGCCAGCGCGGCATCCAGCACCGCCCCCACGTGCTTGCGCACAGCCAGGTTCTTGCGCTCTTTCATTGCCAGCACCACCCCACGGTGCGCGCCGCCGTATGGGCCGAGCGCGAACACTGACACGTGTGGCAAATGCTGCGGCGACACTCGGCGGGGCACGGCAGCCAGCTCGGTGCGACACGTTTGGCACAGCACGGAACCTGGGGCCCCGCACCCCGCGCAGTGGCGCGGAAGAAAAAGTTCACCGACCTCTGCGAGCGTCACGCCACCTACCTCGCAATGATTGGGAGGGAGCGCACACCCTGCAACCCCGGCACCTCACGCCAGATGGGGGTGTCTGCGCCGCTGACAGGCATTTGCAAAATCGCATTCGCATCCGTGACGTACAACATGTTTGTCGACGCCGCCACCGCCACAACCGGCGCGGAAATGTTTCCGAGCGACAACGCGGTAGTCGAGGAACCGTCCTGCTCCACGCGCATCACCGGCGACGCCGGGTTCGACGTGCCCACGATCAGTGAACCGTCCGGGTGCCAGTCCGCAGCGACGACGCTGCCGCCGAGCTCAAAGCTGTACTCCAAAACGTTGACGATCGCCCCGGCACCCGCCGTGCGCTGCTCAATGATGCCGGTGTACAGGTGCCCGTCAATCACCATCACAACGCGCGAGCCCGAACGGGAAAGGCGCAGGACGGAGATATTGCCGTCGACGCCCTCCGGCAGGTGTAGGTGCACCTCCTCGGTGTTGACTTCCCCCGTCGCTGAGGACCGCGTGGAGCGAAGCACGTGCTTGCCGTCAGACACGGTCCACACTGCCTTGTTGTTGGACTCGAAGGAGGGACGCGAGAACGTCTCCGCCTTGACGACGCCCACATCCCCACCTGCGAGCTGCCCGACGCGCAGCTCCGCGCCTTCGGGCCCGTCGCCGAGGTTGAACACCGCTGCCCACTGCCCGTCGCCGGAGACATCGGCTGTGACCACGCTGCGCGTACTACCCAGCACGCCAGGTACAGGCTGGGGGCCGCCACCGGTGATTTGGGAGACGTGGCCGTCGGCAAGCGAATACAAGGTACTCTCCCCGACTTGCTCGACGACGGGGCTGACGTCGATAAAGTCGTCCGTCGTCAGTTCCCGAGCGCCAGTGATGAGCGGTTCTCCGTCAGCAAGGAGGGAAAACGGGCCGGTCACACCGGCGGAGGCGAGTGTCCACACCACCTGTGCGGCGAAGCGGCTACGGGCGGTCTCGTCCATATTCCCAAGCCCCGCGAAGTGGTAAGCGCCATTTTCGAAGCCCGTGTAGCGCACTGTGGACGGAATCGTGCCCATGATGGCGGGGCGAAGGCGGGTAGCCGGGCCGTCGAGGAGCAGCGAGACCAGCGTGCTCGGCAAAAAGTCGCGCGGCGAGTACACCCACCGGCGGTCGGTGACTAGCTCGTTGCCCGTCGGGTCGAAGAAGTAGAGGTTGTAAGGCTGGTATTGATTGCGCAACTCGGTGCGCTCCATCACGACACCCGGGGGCAGCGAGGCGATGCGCCACTGGCCGTCGACCTGCTCAAGCTCAAGCGTCGCCTCGTACGTACCGCGTTCAGGGGTGAACACGCCACCGCTGCCGAGTGCGCCGACCACGTTGCCATGCACCGCAAAACTACGCTTGTTGCCGACGCTGCCGGACACCGTATTCAGCCCGATCCGGTCGACGATGAGCGTCTGCTCGTGAGCACTCCAGGTGGGTTTGGCGTCCTCGGTCAGGAAGGAGCGCGCGGCCTCATAGTCGCCGGTTGGGATCGCGGAGGCCGCATAGAAATCTCGGAGCAACAGGTCGGGCTCGCGGTCCTTGATCGGGCCGATAATCTCCGACTCATGCGACTGCTCCTGGTAAGGCCGCAGCACATGCGGGTCAGTGTTCGACGGCAGCGTCGCGCACCCACCCAACAGCAGCGCCGCGCTCGTCAGTACAGCACAGTACTTATGCTTCATCTGGCTGCCTCTCCTCGTCCTGCGTTTCGACGTCCACTTCGACGCCATCCGCGTCCACTTCGGGTTCCAGCTCGAGAGCCAACGGGGGCGTCGAATAGCCTGCCTCCGGGTCACGCGGCAAGACAAGCCTGAACATCGCGCCGACGCCCTCCTCCCCGACGGCCTCGAGCGTGCCATGGTGCAACTGCGCATCCTCGCGAGCAATCGCCAGGCCAAGGCCCGTGCCTCCGGAGTGCCGCTTGCGGGACTTGTCCGCGCGCCAGAAACGGTTAAACACCAGCTCTTCCTGGCCGGGCTTCAGCCCGATGCCGTGGTCCCTCACCGTCACCGCAACCGCGCTGTCGTTAGCGCGCAGCGCAACAACAACCGGTTTGCCTTCCGAATGGTCGATGGCGTTTGCGATAAGGTTTCGCACGATGCGCTCAATCCTGCGGGCCTCGCCGAGCATCATCACAGGCTCGTCCGGCATGTCGAAGGAAACTTCGACACCAAGCTCCTCAGCGAGGTGCTGCGTCTGCTGCCACGCCGAGACAATCGGTGCCTTCATGTCCATTTGCGTTACGGACAGATCGGCCACGCCCGCGTCATGACGCGAAATCTCCAGAAGGTCGTTGAGTAGGGCCTCGAAGCGGTCCAGCTCGCGAGTCATCAACTGAGAGGCGCGGCGGGTCCCAGGTTCCAAGGAGTCTTCATCAGCGGCAATCATGTCAGCCGCCATCCGGACCGTGGTCAGCGGCGTACGCAGCTCGTGAGACACATCGGAAGTGAACTGACGCTGCAAGTCGCCGTAGCGCTCCAGGTGATCAATCTGCTGCGACAGCTTGTCAGCCATGTTGTTGAAAGACAGCGCCAGCACCGCCATCTCGTCCTCCCCGTCAACCGGCATGCGCTCACGCAGGTGGCCTTCCGCGAACCGGCGCGCAGTGCGCGACGCCGAACGCACCGGGGCAACAATCTGCTGCGACGCCAACCACGCAATACCCACCAGCAGGACGCTGACGATTACCGTGGCCGTCGCTAAGATGCCACGCATCAGCGCCAACGTCGAGGCCTCGCTGTCCATATTCATCACAAGGTAGAGCTGCAGGTACGGCACATCAGAGGTTGTCGGGGTACCGATAATCAACGCGTTGTACGACGAATGGTCGCCACGCTGCACCGAAGAAAACTGGTACGCAATGTTGCCCTCAGCAACGTATTCCTCAAGCTTGTCCGGGATCTGATACGCCTCCGGCGAAGACGTAACAACCCCGTTCGGATTCTTCACCACCAGCACCGGCTCGTACACGGCGGTCGCCTCCGAGCTTTGCTGCGTGCGCTGCGTCAACCCGGCACGCGCCGAATTCAAACGGCTTTGCAGCGAGGTCGCCGACCCCGAATTATTAATCTGCTCCTCGACGGTGACGCGCGCACGCTCGATCTCCGCGCTCGCAGCCTCAATCTTCGAGGCGGCAATGCGCTGGCTCACCACGGACGCCAACGCGAACCCCAGCACCAACATCACCACAGCGGAAACAATCAGCACTGTGCCGACGAAGCGCACCTGCAACGAAGTACGCCACGCCTCTGTGATTCGGTCCCTGCTACGTTTCAGTACGGCGAACAGGAGCGCCACCTCCCATTCTTACTTCACGGACTTGTAGCCCACACCACGCACAGTCTGGATAATCTCAGGGTGCTCATGGTCGTGCTCAATCTTGGAGCGCAGACGCTGCACATGCACGTTGACCAGGCGGGTATCGGAGTTGTTGCGGTAACCCCACACGGATTCCAGCAACTCGTCGCGGGAGTGGACCTGATTCGGCTTCTTCGCCATTTCCAGGAGGAGGTCGAACTCGAGCGGGGTCAGCGCAATCTCTTCGCCGTTGCGGGTCACCATGTGCTGGGGGACGTCGATAACTAAATCGGCGATTTCGATGACGTCGCCGGGCTCCTCGTCCGTCCTGCGCAGCCGCGCCCTAATCCTAGCCACGAGCTCCTTCGGCTTGAACGGTTTCGTGATGTAGTCGTCTGCGCCCGACTCAAGGCCAAGCACGACGTCGACGGTGTCCGTCTTGGCGGTAAGCATGACGATCGGCACGGAGGACTCGCGGCGGATCGCCTTGCAGATGTCGATACCGTTCATGCCCGGAAGCATGAGGTCCAGCAGGATCAGGTCCGGTTCGTACTCGTGGAAAGCCTGGACGGCCTCGGCGCCATCGGTGACAGGCCGGGAATCAAACCCCTCGGCCTCCAGCACGATGGTCAGCATCTCGTTGATGGCGGGGTCGTCGTCAACGACCAGGATCTTCGACATGGGCATTGGTGGCTCCTCTTAACGAACGCTTTGTATTGCTTGGATAATAGCCGTGGCATCCGACGTGGAAATCCACCGACTCACCCAGTCGCCGTCGGCGAGGCGCTGGTACTGGGAAAACGTCGCGTCCTGCAGCCCGCCGTCGCGCTCGTAATGGTCGCGAGTGCGCGTCGCGTCTTGTGCTTCTCGGCGTTGCGCGCGCTGCCTGGCAACCCTCGGGGACGTAGCCACCAACACCTGCAGATCAGGCTTCGGCAACCCGAGCCGTTCGAACTCAAGCTCAGCCACCCACTCCGCCGCTGCATCATCACCCGTGCGTGCCGCGGTATAGGCGGCGTTCGAGGCAACGTACCGGTCAAGCAAAAGGATGCGGTCCGGCGTGTCCTGGTACTGCGCGAGCTGCTCCTTTGCGTCGTAGCGGTCGAGCGCGAACATCGTCGCCATCCCGTAAGCGGAATCCACCAGGTCACCCATCTTGCCGTAGAGAGCGTCCTGCGCCAGCTGCGCGTGGAGCGAATCCTCGTAGCGCGGGAAAGACAAGGTGTCCGCATCGTATTCCTCCACGATGCGCCGCACGATGGTGTTCTTGCCCGCCCCATCAATGCCTTCGATGGCGATGATCATGCCACAGTCCTCCTACCGGCCTCCTCCTGGCCTCCTACGCGAGCGCTTCCAAAAACTGCTCGACGTCCTCGTCCTCGTCGTCGCCAACCGTTTCTAGGAGCTCGGCTGCGCTCTCAATGAGCTGCTCGTCAAGCTCACCGCTGTTGCCGCGGATGAACGGGAAGCGCTCCGCAACCTCTCCGGCGGAAAAAGGCGCACCAGCCCAGATGGCAGTGATTGTCGCCGCGGCGAGCCCGTTCGTACGTTCCTGGTCTGAGGCGCTGTCCTGGTCCGCGGCCAACAGCACCGCGTCACGGACGGCTTCCAATATGTCCTCTTCGTCCAAGTCCGCGATCTCATCAAGAAAGTCAATGTTGTCGTCGTCGGAGAAAATCTTCTGGTCCCAGCTGCTCATCAGTGCTTCCTTTCAGGTGGGGGCTGCATATACCCTGCAATCTACACGGGACAGCACTCATTGCGAACTCCCCTGCTTTCCGCCCAGAAACCGCACAGGCGCACTCTTTTCAATGTCGGCCATCCATGCTATAAACGTTTTCAAACAACAACATTGTTATCGTTTTGTAATTCTGGAAGTTCTGCGGCGAAGGGCAACGTATGAATCAGACGCAAAGGAGAGTTGCCACATTTATGGCGCTCGGCATCTGTGTTGCCATCGCAGTGGGAGTTGTTGTCTGGAACGCGTCCTCACCCGGTCGCTCAGACACCACCACGCAGGCTGGCTTCATTGCAACAACCTCAACCATGCCAGCTTCTTCCTTGTCGACGACCCCTTCGCGCTCCTCAAGCCGAAACGGGACGGCGCCACACACTGCTGAGGCGTACATCGCCACGACTCCGCCCTCGGCGTATAACTTGTCCGCAGACCCGCTCGCTCCGGCACACGCGTTCTCAGGCGGCCCTGCCGTTACGGAGCCAACGAAGCAGTACCGCCCGTCGAACGTGGCCCCGTCTGCGGCTGCGCCGCGTTCTGCAGGCTCTGCCACAACCGCTGAGTCGCAGCGCGCGAAGCAACGCGCCCCACGGCCCGACGCGTCATCCGCGCCGAACACTACCTCGCGCACCTCGCGCCCGCAGACGACGCAGCAGGCACCGACCACGGTGCCGACCACAGTGTCGACGCCAACCAGTATCACCACAACGCAGCCGCAATCCCCAACGGTGCTGCCTGCGGAGCCAACGCAGGACGAACCTACGACGCCGACGACTTCAGCCCCGAACCCTGGTGCCACGGCATCCACGTCAGCGCCGATGCCTACACAAACAACGACTTCCGAAGAGTCAACCTCGCCCGAGGAACCTACTGAGGAACAGTCCTAGACGCGCGCGTAGAAACACTGCGCCGTAGACCCTTCGGCGACCTCGAACGTCACTGCCGGGTCGGAGGCTGGAATCCACGCAGCCTGGCCAGGCGTGAGCACGAAGTCCCCTGCGCGCACCTGCCCTTCGGTGCACAGAATGATCGCCGGCCCGTCGGTGTCCACGAGCAGGGGATGCTCAGTGTCGACGCGGTGGGCACTCATGATGAAATCGTGCACCGGCAAGTGGAAGCTCACCACGTTGTCCTGCTCAGACGTAGCCGCAAATGGGTCTTCCAGCGAAGAAAAGTCGAGTACCTTCACCAACTCAGGTACGTCCACGTGTTTCGACGTCAGACCCCCGCGAAGCACGTTGTCAGAATTCGCCATGATTTCCACGCCAAGCCCCGAAAGGTACGCGTGGAGCTGGCCGGCCGCCAGGTAGAGCGCTTCCCCAGGGCGCATCTGCACGTAGTTCAACAGCAACGCGGCAAGGACGCCGACGTCATTGGGGTACTTTTCGTGCACCCGCAAGAACATCCCGGCTAACGCCGCGGCATCCCCCGCTGTAGCGTCATCGGCGACGCGCTGGGCAGCCGGCACAATTGCGGCAATCAGGGAGGTGCGGGCGTCTTCAGGCAGGGAGATGAACGTCGTGAACGCTGCACGGAGTCCGGCATCTTCCGAAGGGGCGTCGAGAAGCGAAGCGTAACGGTCCAGCTCCTCGCAGTCGAGCGCGGCGAAGAACTCGCGCGTCTGCTCCAGCGGGCGGAACCCGGCGAGTGCCTCGAACGGGGTCAGCGCCACAATCAGTTCCGGCTTCGGGTTCGGATCCTTGTAGTTGCGGGTCGGATCCTCCAGGCTGATACCATCGGCTTCCTCCCGCGAGAACCCGTCCTTCGCCTGCGAGCGCGACGGGTGCGCCTGAATGCTCAGCGGCTCGGCGGCGGCGAGCAGCTTCAACAAAAACGGCAGCTGGGAGCCGTACTGGTCAGCAACACGCTTGCCCAGCATGCCGACGGGGTCAGCGGCAATGAGGGCGTCGAGCCCCTGCCCGTCCACTAGCGAAGGTGCGGCGCTGTGGGCACCGAACCAGAGCTCGGCCTCTGGCTCCGCGCTTGGCACTTCGGTGCCGCGCAGTTGTGCAAGCAACGTGCGCGAACCCCACGGGTACGTCCGCAGCGCCCCCTGTAGGTGCTCCATAGTGTCTCCTTCGCAAGTTTCGTCGGTGCTGAAACAGTTGAAACAACAGCGTTCCAGAATACCAGCGTGGCGCCGTTTCACGGAACAGCGCCGGAGACCACGGGCGCTACTGGCGAATAACTGCGAGGACTTCCTGCACAATCTCGTCGACCTTCGCCCTGGTCGGCGCCTCAACGTTGAGGCGCAGCAGTGGCTCCGTATTCGACGCGCGCAGGTTCAACCAGACTGGTCCTGGCGCACTGTCCTCGTCGCGAAGCGTGACAGTGACCCCGTCCAGGCGATCAATGTCTGCAACGCGGTCGCCGAGCGCCTCGAGGACGCGTTCGGTAGCAGCTACCTGATCCGCGACGGTTGAATTGATCTCCCCGGAGGCCTCGTAGCGTTCGTACTGGGCCATCATCTCGCTGAGCGGTTTCTCTTGCTCCGCAAGCGCCGCCAACACGTGCAGCGCCGCCACCAGGCCGGAGTCCGCGTTGAAGAACTCCGTGAAGTAGTAGTGTGCCGAGTGTTCCCCACCAAACATCGCCCCAGTACGTGCCATCTCCGCTTTAATGTACGAGTGGCCCACCCGGGTACGCACCGGGTTGCCGCCCTGCTCACGGATGATCTCCGGCACAGCACGGGAGGTGATCAGGTTGTGAATGATGGTCGCACCTGGGTGCGTCGCAAGAGTACGGGTGGCGACCAACGCAGTGATCGCGGATGGGGACACAGCCTGACCACGCTCGTCCACAACAAAGCAGCGGTCCGCGTCACCGTCGAAGGCAAGCCCAATGTCGGCCTTTTCCTCAACCACAAAACGCTGCAGGTCAACAAGGTTCTTCGGGTCGAGCGGGTTTGCCTCGTGGTTTGGGAACGTGCCGTCGAGCTCGAAGTAGAGCGGCCGAATATCGAGGTCGCCGAGCACCGCCGGCACCGTCAGTCCCGCCATGCCATTCGCGGCGTCAACAGCGACCTTCAGCGCCTTGCCCTGCGGCAGCGGCACGAGCTGGCGGAGGAATTGCGCGTAGGAGTCGAGCACATCTCGCTTTTCGACGTCCCCTTCTTCCCCTTCAAACGCCGGCACTCCCTCAACGAGCATGCGGCTGATCTCCGAAAGGCCAGTGTCGGTGCTGACCGGGGTGGCGCTTGCGCGGCAGAGCTTGATGCCGTTGTACTGCGCAGGATTATGGGAGGCAGTAAACATCGCGCCGGCACACTCGAAGGTGCCGGCTGCATAGTAGAGCTCATCGGTAGAGGTCAGACCCAGGTCAAGAATGTGCAGCCCTTGCGAGGTCGCGCCCTCCGCGAATGCAGCGGACAGCTCCGGTGAGGAAGGGCGCATGTCGTGGCCGACAGCAATGGTTCGCTCCCCTTCGTTGTACAGGATATGCCCGAACGCTGCCCCTACCGTGCGAACAGTATCCGCATCAATGGTGGAGCCAACAACGCCGCGAATGTCATACGCCTTAATAAGGTCCTTCAAGGACTCATCGGTGTGCTCAATAGCCATACGGCCAATCTTAGTGACTCGACTCCTCGTCGGCGCCTTCAGTACCTTCAGCACCTTCAGTGCCCGCAGCACCTTCAGCAGGGTCAGGGACGACGTGGAGGTGGGAGCGTCGCGCGTTGCGCTCCGCAGCAAGGTGCTCCTCGATCCGCTTCGTGCGGTGCACCGGATGATTTGACGTCGAAGGATCGTTAAAGTCCTTCGTCGCCTCGTACTCGATTGGGTCGCCGCCGTTTTCCACCAGCCCCGTGGTCACACGACCGGCCTCCCGGACGGCCTGCGCCAGCGCAGTCAGCTCTTCGTCCTCGAGTGCGTGCGCCTCGTCGTCAAAGATATCGACGGCCTCTACTCGCACCAGCTCCCAACCAACTGGGGCCGTGATGTGCGCCGAGTGCCGCTCACAGAGGTCCCAGGCGTGTGGCTCCGGGTTCGGCGAGAGCGGGCTGATGACTGCTGTCGATTCCGAGTAGGCATAAATCAGCGTGGCCACAGCAGGCCTGCCACAACCAGGACGACAACACCGACGGAAAGTACTCACGCCGTCTAAGCCTAAACCCCAACTTGAGATTTTGGTAGTACGTCCTCGGCGCGCCATGCCCGACTGCACCCCAAGATCCCTAGAATCTGGGGCATGAACGCGCCAATTCACCACCTTCGGACTGCACGAGACCGCCACGGTCGCGGGGCCCACGGCCCACTGCTCCCCGTCGGTGTTCCCCGCTACCGGACGCGCTCCGCGCAGTTCGACCAGCTGGTGCTAGACACGTACGCCCCGCTACATAACGCGTACTTTGAGCAGCTGGCTACGGTGGATTTGGCCGTCGATACGATCCCCCGGATGCGCCTGCACCCCGATGTTGCCCGCTTCAGCGATGAGATAGTTGCCGACGGCCCCATCCCACTCGGCCGTATCCTCCAGGCAGGCGTGGACCGCTACGGCGTTCCCACGAGGGCACGCTTCGTGCTCTTTCGCCGCCCGATTGAGCAGCGCACCGAGACAACAGAAGAGCGGTCAGCCCTCATTCATTGGGTACTGACCGCCCTTGTTGCTTCGTATATCAACCTGGACCCACGGGACATCGATGCCGATTTCCCTTGGTAGCTCAGGCGTTTAGCCGATCTGCTTCTTTAAGCGACGGCGCTCTCGGTCGGAAAGTCCGCCCCAGATACCAAAGCGTTCGTCGTGCTCGAGCGCGAATTCGAGACACTCGTCCCGCACAGCGCACGCTTTGCAGATCCGCTTTGCTTCGCGGGTCGAGCCACCCTTTTCCGGAAAGAACGCCTCGGGATCGGTTTGGGCACATAGCGCCTGATCTTGCCATTCCTGCTCGACGGCACCGAACAGCTCGTCGAAGCTCATGCCAACCGCGGCCACGCCACGGATGTCAGCACCATTTGCCGTGTCTTCCACGCCGTCCCCTTTCTCCGTCGTCCTTGATTACAGCCAACTGTCGCCCACACCCCACTGAAGGGGTGCGACGAGTGACCCTTGCACTTCTGCGATTACACACCGAACCACTAAATAGGTGCAAGCTACTGGGGTAAAACTTCACCGTTTCCCGCGGAAAACGCACGCCAGTAGTCACACGAGTCACAACAGTCACAGGGGTACAGATTCGGGGGTATAGGTCGGGGGTACTACATGTGGTACCCCGACTGGCCACCTCTTACTAACCGGCAAGTTTTTGGCCTCACCGGCGTGTCGCTTACGCATCTGGGGAAAAGCGCACTCCCGAATCAGGGATCACAACTCCCGGCCACACCCGCATACCGCCTTGTAATTCGCAGCGAGCACCGATTTGGGCGCCCTCACCGATCACGCAGCCATCGATGCGGGAGTTCGCCCCGATGGTGGCACCCGAGGCGATGATCGAGTCGCGAATAACGGCACCCGGTTCAATCGTGACCCCATTGAAGATGACACTGTCGTCCACGCGGCACCCAGCGCCGATCTCCGTACCGCGGCCGACTGCAGTGCCGCCCATCAAAATGACGCCGGCCGCGACCCCCGCGGACTCGTCAATAAGCGCCTCTCCAGTCTGTCCTTCCAACAGAGGCGAGTACGCGATACCGCGCACCACGTCCGAGGACCCCTGCACGAAATCCGACGGCCTGCCCATGTCCCTCCAGTACGAGGCGTCCACATAGCCAACCATCTTCGCGCCAGACTCCAGCAGCCCCGGGAAGGTTTCGCGCTCCACGGAGACCACACGGCCAGCAGGAATCTGCTCAATCACCTTGCGGCGGAACACGTAGCACCCCGCGTTAATCTGATCGGTTGGCGGATCCTCCGTCTTTTCCAAAAACGCAAGCACGTTGCCGTCCGCGTCGGTAGGGACAGACCCGAACGCGCGCGGATCGGGAACGCGGACCAGGTGCAGCGTCGCGTCGGCATCCTTCTCAGCGTGGTAGTCCAGGATCTTGCTCAGGTCAGCGCCGGAAAGCACATCCCCGTTAAACACCATCGCGTTATCGAAGCGCAGCTTATCCGCAACGTTTCGGATTGCGCCGCCGGTGCCCAGCGCCTCTTCTTCGACGACGTACTCGATCTCAAGACCAAAGTCGGAGCCGTCACCGAAGTACTCCTCGAACACCTCCGCGCGGTAGGACGTCCCCAGCACCACATGGCGCATCCCCGCCTGGCGGATCCGCGCAAGCAGGTGCGACAGGAACGGGTGCCCGGCAGTCGGCAACATCGGCTTCGGGGTACTCACTGTCAACGGACGCAGGCGCGTGCCGCGACCACCAACCAAAATGACCGCGTCGGTATTCTCCGGGGTCACGGTGCGGGATGCATTCACGTGGAATCCTTTCAAAGCGTTCTCTATTACTTACGGCGTGAGACAAGCAGTGCTGCCCGCACCTTCAGGCCAACCCACAACAGCGCGCGCAGCGGGGCCTGCCACCAGTGAGGGTGGCGGTCAGACTGGAAACGATAGGCGGAGGCATGGTGCGCCGGCACCGTGACCCGCTGAAATTTGCTAGCAACATGGCCCTGGTCATGCACGATGACCGAGGAGGGGCAGTACACGTTTTCCCACCTGGCACGGCGCAAACGGTCGCCGAAGTCCACGTCCTCGAGGTACATAAAGTAGCGCTCGTCGAAACCGCCGATGGCATCGAAGGCGTCCCATCGCACGAGCAGGCACGCGCCCGAGAGCCACCCGGCACTGCGCTGTTGGTTCATGTGCTGCTCCGCCTTGTAGGAGGCAGAAAATGGGTTGGACGGCCATACCTCATATAGCAGGGCGTGCCCGATGCCGGTGATAATGCCAGGCACTTCGCGTGCGCTCGGGTACAGGTTGCCTTCGCAGTCTTCAATGCGCGGCCCGACCGCACCAGCCTCCGGCAGGGCGTCCATGCAAGCGCGTAGCGTGTCCACACTACCCGGGCGAAACACCACGTCCGGGTTGGAGATCAGGAAGTAATCCTGGTTGATCTCTCCGCGCTCTCGGCGAGGGCGCAATTCCCGAACTGCGGCATTGATCGCCGCGCCGTACCCGATGTTTCCGCCGGTCGGCAGCAACTCAACGTGTACGTGCTCACGCGCCGCAGCCTCCGGGGCTCCATCGGTAGAGCCGTTATCGACACAGACGAGCAGCGTCTGGTCGGCAGTGGCGTCGTCAAGCGAGGCGATGAGCTCCGCCAGGTGCTTTCCCGGCGAATAGGTTACTGCCACCACAGCGAGTGGAGCTGTCATAGCCACCTAGCCCTCCTATCGGTCCTATCGGTCAGCCTTGCGAGCACAATGCGGATCAGCTTACCCATCCAAAAGTGTGAGAGGCATCTTGAACTCACCTACCAAGCTGACTTTTCGCACCCTGTATACTTGCGCCCTGTGACTGACTCCTTGAGGCCTGCGCGCGACATCCAACCCGCCCCATCGCAGATGCGTGACATTTCTCAGATGGGCCACCCGGTTGTAAAGGGATCCCTGGCGGTGCTGTCGGCTGTTGCCTTGACGGTGTCCGCCGTCGGTTACTTCACAGTCGGTCGAGTGAGTAATCAACTCAGCGCATCCGAGCTACGGATTAACGCGGGTCGCGGGCAGAACGACAAGGAGCAATTCGACGGCGCGATGGACATCCTGCTGGTCGGCTCGGACTCCCGTACCGACGCCCAAGGCAACCCATTGAGCGAGGCGGAGTTGGCGCATCTCAACGCAGGCATCGCCGATGGGGAGATCAACACGGATACCATCATGATTATCCGTGTGCCCGACGACGGCTCGCGCGCCACGGCGGTTTCTATCCCGCGCGATACGTACGTGCACACCGATGACTACGGCAACTTAAAGATCAACGGTGTCTACGGTGCGCACGCTGCCGCCAAGCGCGAGGAACTCATCGCGGCAGGAAAGACGGAAGGCCCCGCCCTCGAGCAAGAGGTAGCCCGCGCAGGTCAGCTCGGGCTTATCGACGCCATCAATGACCTCACCGGCGTGGAAGTCGATCACTACGCGCAGGTGGGCCTCCTCGGCTTCGTGCTGCTGACGGACGCAGTTGGCGGGGTCGACGTCTGCCTCAACGCCGCAGTAGACGAACCGCTTTCGGGTGCGCACTTCCCTGCCGGGCAGCAAACGCTCGACGGCACCCAGGCGCTATCCTTTGTGCGCCAGCGCCACGACCTGCCACGCGGCGACCTTGACCGCATCGTGCGCCAGCAGGCGTATATGGCGTCACTTGTGCAGAAGGTGCTCTCTGCTGGCACGCTGACGAGCCCTGCGAAGCTGCGCGACTTGGCGAACGCCGCAGAGCGCTCGGTCACCCTGGACCAGAACCTCGACGTGATGCGGTTCGCCCAGCAGATGTCCGGCCTGGCAGGTGGCAACGTCACCTTCACGACCATCCCGGTGACCTCTGTCAACGGCGTCGGTGACTACGGCGAATCCATCGTGACTGTGGACATCAACGAGGTCCACAGCTTCATGGACGCCGCGATCAAGGAAAACGAACAGGTCCCCGAGGACGGGCAGCCAGAGCAGGCACCGGAGCAGGCCGAAGACTTTGCCGGTACACAAGTTTTCGTCCTCAACGCGGGTTCCGTACCTGGGCAGGCCCGCTCGACCGGCGAGTGGCTCGCTGACGCTGGCATCACCGTCTCCGACGTGTCGAACGCGATGGACGGCGTGTACTGGGAATCTCAGGTCGTCGCTGCCGACCCTGAAGACCCACGCGCGAAGAAGCTCGCAGAGATGCTCGGCGGCGTGCCGGTCACGGCGAACAACGCCCTCGAACCTGACAGCATCATCGTGGCTGTCGCGGACGACTATAACGGGCCGGCGAAAGTCGACCCGGAAGATGCCGAGCAGCACGTTCCCGTCGGCACACCTGGTGACGACATCAGTGGCATGAGCCTCGGCCCCGAAATCGACGCTGGCGGCCAAGGCCCCCGCTGCGTGAACTAGCCCACCCACCTATGCTTGGCTGCCATGAGTATGCTGGCACGCTTATTGCAGGATGACCCCGCGACGCCCCGCCTGACCGTCTATGACGAGTCCCAAGGCAGCCGCATGGAGTTTTCCGCGCTGACCCTTGACAACTGGCTGAGCAAAGTAGGCAACCTCCTGGATGAGGAGTTCGACCTCGAGGATGACGCCACCATCGTGATCGACCTGCCCGTGTCTTGGCAGGCCGCGGTGATCGCGCTCGGCGCGTACAACATTGGGCGGCGCCCGGTGTTCGCCGATACGCCTGAGGCCGTCGACGATGTGCCGCTCGTGTTCACCGTGGCGGAGCGCGTCGATACGTGGTCAGACGCGGAAGAGTGCGTCGTCGTATCCCGTGACCCGTTCGGGCGTGGCGTCGTCGAATCTGGCGGCACCCTTCCTGTCGGGACAGTCGACTTCAGCCCGACGGTACGAAGCTACGGCGACCAGTACTTTGGGCAGACCGCCGACATCTGCCAGTGGGCGCAGAGAGGCGAGCCACCCGCCTCCCCCGAACGGGTGCTCATTTTTGGGTGGAACAGCGCCGAGACATTCGAGCAGCACGTGCTTGCTCCACTGGCGGCGGACGGCTCCGTCGTCGTAGTGACAGATGAGACGGAAACGCCTGGTGAAGAACGTGTTGCCGCCATTGCCCGCACCGAGCACGTCAACCACATACAACCGGGCACCTAACTCCGCTACCGCCCCCGTTCGTAGGTAATTGTGCAGATCTCGGCGCGTCCGCATCTCGTTTTTGCACTAGATTGAAGTCACCGAATTCACACGAGTCACACATGACCCAACGAAAGGCGCATGAATGAAACTCCGTACTACTGGTGCAACCCTCTGTGCAATCGCGCTCGCGGGAGCAGCGCTGACCGGTTGTTCTTCCGATAGCGAGCCAGCGGACACCAACAAAGACTCCGGCACCACTGCTTCCGAAGCCGGCGAAGGACGCGGCCCAATCACCTTCGCGATGGGCCGCAACGATACGGACAAGCTCACGCCAATCATCGAGAAGTGGAACGAAGCCCACCCCGATGAGAAGGTCACCCTCTCCGAGCTTGCTGGCGAGGCCGACGACCAGCGCGACACCCTCGTGCAGTCCCTCCAAGCTGGCAACGCTGACTACGATGTGATGGCCCTCGACGTTGTGTGGACGGCCGACTTCGCTGCGAACCAGTGGCTCGAGCCGCTCGAGGGCGAGTACGCCGTCGATACCTCTGGCCTGCTGCAGTCCACGGTCGACTCCGCAACCTACGGCGGTAAGCTCTACGCCCTGCCGCAGAACACCAACGGTCAGCTGTTGTTCCGCAACGTCGACAAGGTGCCGAGCGCGCCTGACACCTTCGACGACGTCATCGCTGCGTGTAAGGAGGTGGAAGGCGACTGCCTGACCACCCAGCTCAAGCAGTACGAAGGCTTGACGGTGAATACGCTCGGCTTCATCAACGGCTGGGGCGGCAGCGTCCTCGACGACGCCGGTGCGCCAACCGTCGAATCCGACGCCGCAAAGGCCGGCCTGCAGGCGCTCGTTGACGCATACAACGATGGCGTCATCGCCAAGAGCTCCACAGCCGCGACCGAGGAAGAGACCAACCTCGCGTTCACCGAGGGCAAGACCGCCCTGGCGATCAACTGGCCGTACATGTACACCAACGCCCAGGAGGCCGGTGTGAACTTCGAGGTCCAGCCGCTGGTCGGCAAGGATGGTGTGGGCGTATCCACCCTGGGTGGCTACAACAACGGCATCAACGTGAACTCCAAGCACAAGCAGACCGCGAAGGACTTCATCGAGTTCATCATCAACGAGGAGAACCAGCTCTCGTTTGCTGAAGCATCCTTCCCACCAGTGCTCGCCTCGATTTACGATGACGCTGAGCTGGTAGCAAAGCACCCGTACCTGCCAGCACTGAAGGTGTCGCTGGAGAACGCACAGCCACGCCCGGTTTCCCCGTTCTACCCAGCAATCTCGAAGGCTATCCAGGACAACGCTTACGCAGCGCTGACCGCGGGCAAGAGCGTCGATGACGCCACCGCCGACATGGCTGCTGCTATCAAGCAGGCCTCCTAATACGATCGAATACGATAACTTCGTATGAGCATAACGCCCGCCCGGACTGTGTTCGGGCGGGCGTTATAGTTCGCACATCTCCATCTTCCCGTCTACTTGCAAAGGCCCACGATGAGAACACCCCCATCAAAGCCTCGCGATACCGCGAAAGCGGCAGCGCTCGTCGCTCCCGCATTGCTGGTATTGGCAGTGGTGATTGGCTACCCGATCGTCCGCGCAATTTGGCTTTCATTCCAGTCCAACCGACACCTTGACGCCGCAACTGGTGTCTTCATCGACGGTGGCTTCGCTGGCGTCGATAACTACTTGTATTGGCTGTCAAACCGTTGCATGACCCCGTCGGGTGTCGTGGGTGCTTGCCCTCCTGGTGTGCTCGCGACGGACTTCTGGCCAGCGGTCTCAGTGACGCTCTTCTTCACCGTGGTCACCGTCGCACTAGAGACCGTACTCGGCATCGGGATGGCCATCATCATGAACCGCCCGTCGCGTGCCCGCGGGCTCATCCGCGCGGCTGTGCTCATCCCCTGGGCGATCCCGACCGCGGTAACGGCGAAGCTGTGGCAGTTCATGTTCGCGCCAAGCGGCATCGTCAACTCGCTGCTGGGCGCAAACATCGCGTGGACGACCGACCCGTGGGCTGCGCGCTTCGCGGTGATCATCGCCGACGTATGGAAAACCACGCCGTTTATGGCGCTGCTGATCCTCGCCGGCCTGCAGATGATTCCGAAAGACGTCTACGAGGCCGCGCGCGTCGACGGCGCCTCAGCATGGCAGACGTTCACCAGCATCACCCTGCCGCTAGTGCGCCCGGCGCTCATGGTGGCGGTGCTCTTCCGCACACTGGACGCGCTGCGCATGTACGACCTGCCCGTCATCATGATTTCGGGCTCCTCGAACTCACCAACGGCGACGATCTCTCAGCTCGTAGTCGAGGACATGCGCCAGGGCAACTTCAATTCGGCCTCTGCGCTGTCCACGCTGATCTTCTTGCTTATCTTCGCGGTGGCGTTCGTCATGGTGAGGTTCCTGGGCGCAAACGTGGGCGGCGCAGACGAACGCCGTGAAGCCCGGCGCGCGAAACGGAAGAACACAAAGGCGGAACAGTCAAAGGAGGTGGCCACACGATGAAGCGGCTCGGCCACTACGCAGGCATCATCTTCATTATGTTCTGGGGGCTCGCCCCGTTTTATTGGATGCTGATTACCGCGCTGCGGGACAAGCGGTTCACCTTCGATACCACCCCGTGGCCTACACATGTCACCCTTGAAAACTACCGCGACGCGCTGGCAACAGATGCAGGTAACGATTTCCTCGGGGCGATTCTCAACTCGCTGATCATCTCGCTGGCGACGACGGCGCTCGCAGTCGCCGTCGGTGTGTTTACCGCCTATGCGCTGGCTCGCCTGGACTTCCGTGGCAAGGGGATTATCACGGGCATCATCTTGGCGGCGTCGATGTTTCCTGGCATCGCGCTTGTTACTCCCCTGTTCCAGCTGTTCGGCGACCTGGGGTGGATTGGCACGTATCGCGCGATGATCATCCCGAACATCTCCTTCGCCCTGCCGCTGACGATCTACACGCTGGTCTCCTTCTTCCAGCAGCTGCCCTGGGAGCTGGAGGAGGCAGCACGTGTCGACGGCGCCTCCCGCGGCCAGGCGTTCCGCCTCATCCTGCTGCCGCTGGCTGCGCCGGCCATTTTCACGACGGCGATCTTGGCATTCATCACCACGTGGAATGAGTTCATGCTGGCACGCCAGCTGTCTTCGACCGCGACTGAGCCGGTGACCGTCGCCATTGCTCGTTTCTCCGGGCCGAGCGCCTTCGAGTATCCGTACGCAGCGATTATGGCGGCTGGTTCGCTCGTGACCATTCCGCTGATCATCATGGTGCTGGTATTCCAACGCCGCATCGTGTCGGGCCTCACAGCTGGCGGAGTGAAGGGGTAACTTAACTTTTTCTTATCTCTCGATTAAACTGTATTCACTTTATTACTTTCCATCCCTAGAAAGAGCGGCAATGCACAACACCACGCTCCGAATCGCGACAGCAGCTGCAATCGCTTCCTCCTTGGCGGCAGGTGGCGTCAGTGCCACGGCACACGCCGAAACCACTGCGACGGTGGCTACCAACACTGGTGACAATGGCGCCGAGGTGACCGTCAACGTCACCGCGAACGCCACACCAAAGAGCGGCTTCACTCAAGATGAGGCGAACGCGCTTGAGGTCGCCGGTGTGGTGGTGGGGATCTTGGCAGTACTCGGGGCTCTGATGGCCGGGTGGCTATACTTCGCTGCGCCGCACATGGGCCTGAACTTCGGCCCCCGCCTCTAACGAGTGCAACGTCCTTCGCAGCGCCAGGACCTGCTCTGGCAAACAATCATTGGGTTCGTAGGGTTCTTCACCCTGCTCGCCTTCGTGCAGGCCGCCATCAACATCACAAGGCCCGAGCCGTCAATCTGGCCGGGCCTTGTGCTTGCCGCCTTCGTCGCGGCGCTGTGGAGGCTGATTCGCCGGTGGCGCCGGTGGCGCGCAGGCGAAGACTAAGTCACTCCTTGCCGAGCAGACGCTCACGCAGCGCGGCGTCCTTACGCTCAACTTCGGCCGCCATGTCGGCCTGGTACTTCACCATTTTCTCCACTAGTTCCGGATCCCCGGCACCGAGCATCCGAACAGCAAGCAGGCCCGCGTTCTTCGCGCCACCAATAGACACGGTCGCGACCGGAACACCGCCCGGCATCTGCACGATGGAAAGCAGCGAGTCCAGCCCGTCAAGGTCCTTCAATGCGCGAGGGATACCGATGACTGGCAGTGGCGTTGCCGCGGCGACCATCCCCGGCAGGTGGGCTGCCCCACCGGCGCACGCGATGATGGCCTGGATGCCGCGTTCATGTGCCTGCTTCGCATAGGCAAGCATCTTCTCAGGGGTGCGGTGCGCGGAGACCACCCCAACCTCAAACGGCACCGAGAATTCAGCAAGCACCTCTGCGGCAGGTGCAACCGTGTCCCAATCCGAATCCGAGCCCATAATGAGCCCAACGCGTGCGTTCATAGGTAAATCTCCTCCTGTTAGTACCAGTTCGCGTGAACGATGAAGTGCGCTGCATGCTGAGCGATCGCCAAGGTAGACATCGCGTCGTAGCCGGTGACGTTCACATGCCCCATCTTGCGCCCGGGGCGCCAGCCCTTGCCGTACAGGTGCACTTTGGCTTCTGGGTAGCGGCGCATCACCTCGATGACGCGTCGCTCCATCGGCATCTGCGGGTCGTCCTCCGCGCCGAGGGTATTGACCATCACCGTGACTGGCTCGAGCGTGTCCACCGAGCCAAGCGGCCAGTTCAGTACCGCGCGCAGGTGCTGCTCAAACTGGGAGGTCACGCACCCGTCTTGTGTCCAGTGCCCGGTGTTGTGCGGGCGCATCGCCAGCTCATTCACCAAGACTTTTGACGCCCCGTCCTCCCCGATGCACTCGAAAAGTTCGACGGCAAGCACACCAGTGACATCGAGCTTGGTCGCGATCTTGGTGGCTAGATCACGGCACTGCTTCGCCACGGTAGCCGGCAGTTCTGGCGCCGGCGCGATCGCGATATGGCACACCCCGTCAGCCTGGCGCGACTCCGCAACTGGCCACGCCTTGACCTCGCCGTCGCGGTTGCGTGCCACCATCGCGGAAAGCTCGCGGGCAAACTGCACCTTTTCTTCCGCGTACAGTACAACCCCCTTCTCGAGCAGGTCTGTGACGAGCTGCTCGCACTCCTGCAGGGTCTCGGGGAACCAGACGCCGTGCCCGTCGTAGCCACCACGCGTTGCCTTGACACACACCTGGCCGTCAACAAGCTTCCAGAACTCGCGTGCATCTTCCACCGAGTCGAACTTCGCGAACGGCGGCACCGGCGCCCCCAGTTCCTTGAGCTTCCGGCGTTGCTCTAGCTTGTCCTGGGCGTAAATCAGCGCCTGGGGCCGCGGCTCTACGTTGTAGCCCTCGTCCAGCAGGCGCTGCAGGAATTCGTTCGGGACGTGTTCATGGTCGAACGTGATCGCCGACGCGTCCTGGATCGTTGCGTGAAGGTCGTCGAAGTTGGTGTAGTCGCCGAGCTGGACGTCGCCAAACACCTGGGCAGCGGAGGCGTCCGGGGCCCCTGCAAGCACCCGGGGCTGCAGTCCGAGCTCGATGGCTTCGGTGTGCATCATTCTGGCAAGCTGACCATCACCGATGATGGCGACTCTGGGCATTCCTTGAGCGTCTCTCACAACGAACTACCTTAGCCTTAAGGGCGCTACGATGTGGGCATGACTGAAACGAATCCTGCCATTGTTCGCCACACCATCTTCCAGAACTCGTTGATGACCGCGCTTCTCGACGGCATCTACGAAGGCGAACTGACCATCGGAGACATCCTCGGCAAGGGAAACTTCGGCCTTGGCACCTTCGACGGGCTCGACGGCGAGATGATCATTCTCGACGGCGTGTGCTACCAGCTCACCAGCGACGGCAAGGCTCGCGTCGCCACCCTCGACCAGCGCACGCCGTTTACCGTCGTGACGAACTTTGTGCCACGCATCCGCGTCGACGCCCCGAAAGGGATGCGCCGCGCCGAACTTGCCGAGTTCATCGACGCGCTCGAGCCGAGCCACAACTTCTTCTACGCCGTCAAAATCACCGGCACCTTCGACGAGGTGGTCACCCGCACCGTCACCAAGCAGGAGAAGCCCTACCGCCCCATGACGGAAGCCATCGGCGACGACGCCGAGCACCACTTCACCGACGTCCACGGCATCATCGGAGGCTTCCGCACGCCCGCCTACGCCAAAGGCATCGGGGTGCCGGGCTGCCACGTCCACTTCATTGACGACGCCCGCACCGTCGGCGGCCACGTGCTCGACTACACCATCAACGACGCCGTCATCGAGCTGTGCCCCGCCACCGACATGGACCTGCACCTGCCGATCACAGCAGACTTCCAGGCGGGTAGCCTCAGCCCCAGCGACCTGGACAGTCAGCTACACACGACGGAAATTAAGGAGTAATCAGCGACGGCGCAAGCTCTCGTCCAGCGCACGCTCCACCGCGCGCGTTTTCCCGACCTGCGGGAAGAACACCGGCTGGTCGAACCCCCACAAGGCGATGGACAGCCCGCCGCGCTGGCGTCGAAAAGAATGAATCTGACGCAGCGGAATGGAATCGACCGCACCGCGCGACGAGCGAGCGAGGATACGGCGGTCGGTGAGCAGGAAGCGCTGGCGGCGGAGTCGAACCACCGGCAGTACAAAGCGCCACGCGGACAAAAGCGCCCACACCACAACCACGACGTTGCGTGCCTGGGCGTCTACGAACGGGGTGACATCCATCCAGCCGACGGCGATCCAGGCGATCCCGGTAATCACGATGAGCTCGAGCAACGGGAAAACGAGGCTCCTCAAAGGCGGGTTCGTGTCGGCGAGGACGGTCTCGCCCTCTGCCAGCTGAAACTTCACCCGCGACTGTTGCACGGCACAGATCCTACTGTTTCGGCCGGAGGTGGTGCACATCTCCGACGGTGTAGGCCGTGCCGTCTATGATCACTTCGCCCTCATCGTTGACACCATCGACGGTGCCGACCACCTCGCCGTTGTGCAGCTCAAGGCGCACTTGCTGGCCGATCGTGCTGCACACCCTGCGGTAGTCGGCGAGCAGCTGCGGGTCGCGCTGCTGCCACTGCACGAAACGCCGCCCCATCGCGCACAGCACCTGCGTGGTGAAGTCCACGAAGTCGACGTCGATTCCCTCAAGGTTCAGCGCTGTGACGGTAGGAATGGGCAACTGTTCGCGTTCAAAGTTGAGGTTGATGCCGATGCCGACCACCACGCGGCCATCCGCAAGCCCGGAGAGTATCCCCGCGAGCTTCTTGCCCCCGATCTGAATATCGTTCGGCCACTTGAGCCGAGCTTGTGGCACGACGTCGGTCACTGCGACCCCGGGGGCGATCGACAAAAGCCCGAACGGTGGCGGGCTGTCATCGACGGGCACCACCATGCTCATTGCCAGCTGCGCACCCTTGGGGCTCACCCATTTGCGCCCAAGCCGCCCACGCGATGCAGTTTGCTCGCCCGCGATGAGCACGGTGCCGGGCTCACCTTCTTTAAGGAGGTCGTCGTTCGTCGACCCAGTGGTTTCGACCCATCGCACCACCGGCCAGTACTTTTCGACGCCCCGCTGGAGCCTGCTCAGTTCCTCAGCATTCATGTTGCCCCAATCTAGCGCTACTGTTGGACGCATGACCATTCAACGTTTTCTTCGCAAGGCACTCATCCCGACGTTCGGGGTGGCCGGCATCCTGCACTTCATCAAACCGGAACCTTTCGACTCAATCGTTCCCGATGCCCTCCCCGGTGAGGCCCGGACGTACACCTACGCATCCGGCGTCGCAGAGCTTGCGGCCGCGATCCTGCTGGCGGCGCCGAAGCTTGGTCCGGCATCACATGCGGGGCACCAGAAACGTGCGCCGAAGCTGCGCAAACTTGGTGGTGCATTCGCAGCAGCGCTTTTGCTGGCCGTGTGGCCTGCAAACTTCGAGATGGCACGACAGTGGCGCAAGAAGCCGTGGCAGAAGCAAGTGATCAGCATCGGCCGCCTGCCACTGCAGTTGCCTCTGATCTCGGCTGCGTGGAGCATATTCAAGGATCCGAGCATACGCTAAGCGCGTTGCGCGTGCCGTGCTGGCGCGCTTGGCGCACTGGCGTGGTGGTGCCTGAAACATGAGGGCGCCGCCGCGCGATTTATAATGTGGTTTTCTTTCCGTGCTAGTTAGACTGAGGCGATATGGGCGATAAATCTTCTTCCAAACCTGACATGTCGACGACAGCGGGCCGCATCCAAGATCTGCGCAACCGGCTCGATGAAGCCCGCGCGCCGCTTGGCCAGGATGCGATCGACGCGGTCCACGAAGCGGGAGACCTGACCGCGCGGGAGCGCGTCGAGCGTTTGCTGGACGCGGGCTCCTTCGTGGAGGTCGACGCGCTGGCGCGCCACCGCGTCGAGGCGTACAAGATGGACCGCACTAAGCCGTCGACGGACGGTGTCGTGGCGGGTTACGGCCTAATCGACGGGCGCCGTGTGTGCGTGTTCTCCCAGGACTCGAGCATTTTCGACGGCGGTATCGGCGAGGTGTACGCCGAGAAGATCCTCAAAGTCTACGAGCTGGCCGCAAAGACTGGTGTGCCGGTGATCGGGTTCTACGACTCGCTCGGCCCGCGCTGGCAGGAGGGCGTCGTCACGGCTCACATGCAGGCGAAGATCTTGCGAGCCGCGACGCAGGCCTCTGGTCTGGTGCCACAGATCGCCGTGGTTGCCGGTGAGGTTGCCACGCTCGCTGCCACAACCGTTCCTCTGGCCGACATGTGCATCATGGTCGATGGCGCGAGCCTGCACCTGGCCGCGACCGACGTCGCGTCCAAGGTCGCTGGTAGCGAGGTGACCGCGGAGCAGCTCGGCGGCGCGGACGTCCACTCGGCGACCACTGGTGTTGCCAGCATCCGCGTCAGCACCGATGAGCAGGCTGTCGACGAGGTGCGTAAGCTGGTGAGCTACCTGCCGCTGAACAACCGCGCGGCCTCTCCCGTGGCGGACGCTGCCGAGGGCGCGGACGCTAGCGCGCTCGATTCCCTCGTTCCGGACGAGGATGCCCAGACGTACGACATCACTACCGTCATCGAGACGATCACTGACGGCGACTTTTACGAGCTCGGCGGCGCCCACGCCGACAACGTTGTCACCGGGTTTGCACACATTGATGGTCGAGCGCTCGGCATCGTGGCAACGCAGCCAAGCGTGCTTGCCGGCTGCCTGAGCGCCGACGCTGCCCGGAAGGCCGCGCGCTTCATCCGCACCTGCGACGCCTTCAACCTGCCACTGCTGCACATCGTGGACTGCCCCGGCTTCGTCCCGACCGTCGAGGAGGAGCAGGCAGGCGCCCTGTCCGCGGCCTCCACCCTGGCGTACGCCTTCGCTGAGGCCCAGGTGGGCACCATGACTGTGATCACGCGCAAGGCACTCGGCACCGCCTACTCGGTGCTCGGCTCGAAGGGACTGGGCGCCGACTTGGTCTTTGCGTGGCCGACCGCGCAGATCGCGCTGGCTGACGCCCCGACGGCTGCTGAGGCGTTGGGCGTCGATACGCAGGCGTACGAGGAAGAAAACCTCAACCCCTACGTCGCTACCGAGCGCGGCCTTGTCGACGCCGTCATCGCACCAAGCGACACCCGCGCCCAACTCGTGGAGGGCCTGCGCCTGCTGGAGCGCAAGGTTATGTACCCGCCGCAGAAGAAGCACGGCAACCTGCCGCTGTAACAACGAAAGGAACGGTATGTCTTCCCTCCCCTTCGACGTTGTGAAAGGCAACCCCTCCCCCGAGGAGGTCGAGGCGCTGCGCCTCGTGCTGGAGCAACTGCAGCAAAAGGCACAGGCGGCGAAGCGCGGGCAGCGCAACCTCTGGGGCACCACGCCGTCGCCGGTGCATACGCCGACGCTGTTCAACCCGCTCGCGTTCTCCCCTTCGACGTACTCCTAAGCCATGCGGATTGTTCTCGCTTCGCAGTCGCCGTCGCGCCGAATGCTGCTCGAACAGGGTGGCGTAGAGCCGGTACTTCGACCCGCCAACATCGACGAGGATGCGGTCATCGCCTCGCTAGTCGACGCCCCGCCAGCCCACACCGTGGCGGCCCTCGCCCGCGCGAAGGCCGAAACCGTCGCCGGTGAGTACCCGGACGACGTCGTGGTCGGCTGCGATTCCATGCTGCTTCTGGACGGCCAGCTACTGGGCAAACCACACACCGTCGAGGCCACGATCGAGCGCTGGCGTGCGCAACGCGGCAAGACCGCTGAGCTGCTCACCGGCCACGCTGTGACCTACAACGGCGAGTGGGTCACGGACACCGTGCGCACCACCATCCGCTTCGGCGAGGCGAGCGACGCGGACATCGAGGCCTACGCCAACTCGGGCCAGCCCCTGCAGTGCGCGGGCGCGTTCACGCTGGAGGCGCTCGGTTCCTGGTTTATCGATTCCATCGACGGCGACCCAACCAGCGTCATTGGCCTGTCTATGCCGCTGCTGCGTCGCTGCCTCTATCGCTTCGGGCTGGACGCATCAGCGTTCTGGGTATCTTAGTCGGCGAACTTCGCCTCGACGCGCTTGATTGCCTCTTGCGCAACGAGCTCTTGGATGCCCATGTCGAGCTCGGAGGTGAAGCCGACGCAGGAGCAGTTGATCTCGCCGAGCACGTAGGTGTCCTCGCCGTTCTCGCCGTCGGCCAGCATGAAGTCCGCGGTCCAGATGAGCGGGATGTTGTCGCCGCCAAGGTTCTCGGCGATGACCGGGCGTGCTTCAGCGAACATGTCGATGAGCTCCTGCCACGCCTCTGGCTTGTCGTAGGTGTACGTTGCGCCGGAGAACAGGGTTGCGGAGAAGTTGTCGCCACCCTCTGCTGGCTTCTTGTGCACAACGAACACTGGGTGCGGGCCGACCAGGAGGATACGGATTTCGCCCTCGACGATGCGAGGCATGAAGCGCATGTCGACCAACATGCCGTTGTCGCCGACAATGTACTGGTTGCAGAAGGTCATGAACTCGCCGAGCTCACGGGTCTCTGTGTGGTTGTCGACGGCCTCGGTGCAGCGGATTTTGGTATCCAACGGCAGCGCGGTGCCCGGCTCGACGGAGGCAGCGAGGTCCTCATCCGCGATGCGGACGCGCCAGATACCTTCACCGGTGGAACCACGGTTTTGCTTGAGCACACGCTCACCGTAGGACAGGGACGTCGGGAAGGTCTCGTGGAAAATATCGACGTCGTAGTAGGCGGCGGTGTCGGACGGGACGAGGTCGGTGTCCTTCAGCTTCACCAACGCATCCTTCGCGCCGTAGGCCATCATCTCACCCGGCGTCGACATGCCGACCAAGCCTGCAACCGAAAGGCTGGTGAGCAAGTCAAAGTAGCCCTTCTCGCCGCCGGGGATGTTGCCTGGGTTGACACGCGAGATGTAACCGTCAAAGTTCTCGGAAACGTAGGTGAAGATCGCGTCTTTCCACTCGGGGCGGTAGAAGACGACTTCGGCGTGCCATCCCATTGCCTTGATCGCGTTGACGATCGGCATGGTGTCTTTCCGGTGTCCGTCAAAATATTTATCCGAGCCGCCCTCGACCTCGAATACGACGATTGCCTTATGCATGGGGCACCTTTCTTGTCATTGTTCCACCGTATTGGCGGAAACTGGTGTCGAAATGTTTCAATTTTTCACTTTATTGTCTGGAGTGAATTTTTCCGCACCCGCCTGGGCAAAGGTGCCGAATTTCACACAGCGATTGACCCCCTTGGATACACCCTGTACACAGGAGTGACGCCCCACACAACAGGTCCGTTTTTGCGGGCTTTCCCGGCTCTCTATTTCCTTGACATGTAGGGTGAGGGGTATTAAAGAACTTCGCTCTGTGTTTTTAGCCAGTGTTATTGGAGGTTAGCCCACCGTGGGTATTGAACTCGATGATCATTCGCAGTTTGCAGACTACGCGCACCCTGAACGATTCGTCTCTGCAGCATGGTTGTCTGCGCGCCTCGGCATGCCGGGGTTGCGGGTGATTGAAAGCGATGAGGACGCCTTCCTCTACGACATCGGCCATATCCCAAGCGCGGTGCGCATCGACTGGCACAATGACCTCAACGATCCTGTGCAGCGCGACTTCATCGACGGTGAAGCTTTCGCGGAACTCATGAGCGCCCGTGGCATCTCCCGCGACGACACCGTAGTTATTTACGGCGACCGCTCCAACTGGTGGGCCGCCTACACGGCGTGGGTCTTTGAGCTTTTCGGCCACCCGGATGTCCGCATCCTCGACGGTGGTCGCGATGCCTGGATGGGCGAGGAACGCGACACCTCGTTCGCGGTGCCCGAGTACCCTCGCACCGAGTACCCGGTGGTGGAGCGCCAGGACGCGCCACTGCGCACGTTCGCATCACAGCTGCTAGCAGAAACGCCCGCCCAGCTTATCGACGTCCGCACGCCCGAGCACTACACAGGAACAGAAGAGGCGGCACAGGATGGTGGCGTCGGCACCCTGCGCCACGGACATATCCCGGGAGCTATCAATATTCCTTGGGGCAACTCCGTGTTCCCGAACGCGCGCCTGAAGGGCAAGGACGACATTGCGCAGGTCTACAAGGATCTCGACCCTGTTGTACCGACTGTGGTCTACTGTCAGCTCGGCGAAAGCGCGGCCCACACCTGGTTCGTACTGAAGCATGTGCTCGGCTTCGAGCAGGCTTCGCTCTACGACGGTTCATGGGCGGAGTGGGGAAACATGGTGCGTGTGCCGGTAGAGCGCGAAGGACACTAGGCCTGAACAGGTTGACTGCCTGTCGCACCGGACTTCCAGGTGCATATCAGGCAGGTGGCAGTGACGTAGTCGCCATCGGTGTCGCTGCCATCGATGCACTTGATGACGCGCCCTTCCTAGGAAATAATGAGAATAACCTCGTCGATGCATTAATCAAGCAAATAACCAGGAGCTGGGACTCCGAGAGCAGGTGACACAAATGGAAAAGCACCGTACCCCTAATCAAGAGATTTACGTCCCAAAGACCAACGTTCCTCCAAACGCGGGCCAAATCGCCGCGGCCAAGCTCATCATGAAGCGCCACCGCGAGGGCAAGGGGCGCGTGGAGATCACACCGAAGATCCGTTACCTCGCGAACTACGGGGACTAATTCTGAGCCTCTCCTACTACTCTCCGACCCATTGTCAGTCTGGTTGCCAAAAATCGCTTTCCCGTGGCTGCACCCAGCAGCTACGCGTAGAATCGCGGCCACGCGCACTGAACAAATTTGGCGTGAAGGTAGTTCGCTACTACGGAAAAGATGACCTACGAATCGACGAAATTGCAAAGCCCGAAATTCATCCGGCACAGCACGCAGGCCGGGTAGAAGTTTTTAGCCCTGCCCTGCGGCCCCCTACTTCTCCGCAGGCTGGTGGGCCAGCATGAATTCGACGACCGCATGGATCGCCGAATGGTCATCGCCGCCGTAGATGTACGCGCGACCGAGCAGGTCGTGGAACTCGGACTCGATCTCGCCGCTTGCTTCCGCGTCGTGCGGGACGACCAGCACAGTATCTTCGGGGAGTAGGACGTTGGCTGCCAGGATCGCGGTGCGCTTGTTGCCGTCCTCGAAGGGCTGCGCCTTAGCTAGACGAACAAATAGCAACGCTGCTCGCGCAAGCATTGAGTCGGGCGCAATGGGCTCAGTCTCGTCTTCCTCTACGAGTGCCCGCAGCTTTTCCATCGTGAGCGCCGGAGGCATGTGATCGCCGTCGGCGGTACGCACGCCGATACGCTGCTCTTCCCGGCGCAATTGCCCCGGGTGAAGCGCTGCAGAGCGTGTCATCGCGGCGTTGAGTTCACACACAAGCTCGGCGGTCACCGACTGCCGGTAGTGTTTCGCTCGCCGTGCGATTCGTGCAGCATCCTGTAAGTCTTGGAGCAGCTGCAAGTCAGCCCGCGAGGCGATTCCGGCAGTGCTGCCATTCGCCAAGAACTCCTCAGTCGCAAGCCGTCCGGTACGGAGGTTGTCGAAAACCTTTCCCGCCGAATAGATAACTGAGACAAACGCGTCCGTCCGTAGCATGCCTCGAAGTGTAGCGCTTAGGGCACATCGACGAGATCGCCTCTACTTCTCCCCCGCCCATCACAGCGAGGCAGCAGATTCCCTTGCCGAGCTCTGCCTCATCAAGCCTGGCAACATCGGCGGCAGCACTCTAGAAGCCAGGCAGGCCAAGGAGGAGTACAAGGAAGGCTGCAGCTGGGTCATCGCCGACTGGAATACCGACGTCATCGCGACCCCGGAAACCGTCACCAGCTACTTTGTGCAGCTGGACATCTACGCCACGATCCGCACAGCAGCGCTTGGCCAACCGGTGTCCCGCCTCGAACTCATCTTCGCGGGCGTGGAGGTGCCACTAGGTGTGGTGCACGACCGTAGGTGAAGAACGGCGAAGCAACGTGGCACCCTTCCACCACGACCAATACAATTTCGCCACCCTAACTATTTTCCTGCCGAAAAGCTTGGTTGTCGATAAGCACAAGCTGCTAACCTGGCGCCATGAAAATCAACGACATGCTTGCACCCGCGCCTCTGCACTTGCCCGAGGACCCTGCACACGGGAAAGACCTCCTGGCGCGCGACACCGCGCTGGCGCACCCCGACTCCCCCGCAGTGTGGGCTGCACGCGCCGAGCAGGAGCTCGACGGCGGCGACGTCCTTGTCGCCTACGCGTACGCGCGCACCGGCTACCACCGCTCGCTCGACCGGCTGCGCGCCAACGGCTGGAAGGGCTGGGGCCCGGTACCGGCCTCGCACGAAGCGAACGTGCCGGTGCTCAAGGCCATCGCGATGCTCGCCCTGGCGTCCAAGGCAATTGGCGACGACGCCGAGTACGACCGCTGCCGCCAAATGCTCTCCGACGCCGACCCCGACAGCGTCGCTACGCTGCTCTAACCCCCAGACTGGAACCATGACACACAAGCTTTTCAGCCGCGCATCAGCTGCCACTCTCACGATATTGGCACCCCTGACCTTCACCGCCTGCAGCTCCGAGACGGACACACCACCCGTCATCACCATCACGCAGACCACCGTGGTGGAAGAGCCCTCCTCCTCAAACACCGCTGACACCGCCACACCGCCTGCCAAGCAGCCAGCGCAGCACAACAATGCGGACGCGTGTGCCCAGCTCCCCAATGACCCGCGCGAGGCATACCCTTCCAACTCGACGCCCGGGCGCATGCCCGCTGATGATGGCAGCGACTCCAACTACTGGATCGAGGACATCGACAATGCCTACGACCCATGTCAGCGTTTGAGCTGGATCATCTTCCGCGGCTCACTCGGAGACAAGGAGCGCCCAGCAGGCACCGGCGCCTCCATTACCGACGGAGTAGCGTTCTACGTCGACGGCAAACCGGTCAAAGAGATGAAGGCTTTCGGCCGCGTCGACAGCATCACTCCACTCAAGGACGACGGAGCCATCTTCGCATGGTCAGGGCGCGGCGATTACACAGCCGAAGGCTTCGTCAACCACTACTCTGCGGAGATCCGCGTCACCGACGCGGGCATCGCAGCGGTCTCCGGGGACACGGAAAAGTTTCACGAACACTGGGACTATCGCGTCAGCTACCTGCTGGGCACGTATGATTAAGCACGTCCCCGCGACGCATTTTCATGCACCCCTCGTTATGAGAATCGCTGGGACCTACCGGCAAGTTGTAACATAGGGTGGCAAAATCCGATATATTTCGGCAAAGCTCAGACTCTTTGAGAAAGACGGGATTTTTTGTGCCTACTCAGAATCAGCAAGTGACCAAGGTGCTGGTTGCAAACCGCGGCGAGATTGCGGTGCGCATCATCCGTGCTGCCCAGGATGAAGGCATCGCGTCCGTTGCGGTGTATGCAGACAGTGACGCGGCCGCACCATACGTCTCCCTTGCCGATGAAGCGTTTGCCCTCGGCGGGGAAACCGCCGCAGAGACCTATCTGGACATGGCGAAGCTGCTCAAAGTGGCGGCTGATTCGGGCGCGGACGCCGTTCACCCCGGCTACGGTTTCCTCGCGGAGAATGCTGAATTCGCACAGAAAGTTATCGACGCCGGTTTAACCTGGATCGGCCCCTCCCCTGAAGCGATCGCGACCCTGGGCGACAAGGTCGCTGCCCGCGCCATCGCCGAAGCTGTCGACGCCCCGATGGCACCCGGTACGAAAAAACCCGTCGCAGATGCCGACGAAGTCCTCGCGTTCGCGGACGAACACGGCCTGCCAATTGCGATCAAGGCCGCATACGGCGGCGGCGGACGCGGAATGAAGGTCGCGCACACGCGTGAGGAAATCCCAGAACTGTTCGAATCCGCAACCCGTGAAGCCATCGCAGCGTTCGGCCGCGGCGAGTGCTTTGTGGAGCGCTACCTGGATAAAGCCCGCCACGTTGAGGCCCAAGTGCTGGCGGATCAGCACGGCAACGTCGTGGTCGTCGGCACTCGCGATTGCTCTCTGCAGCGCCGGTTCCAGAAGCTGATCGAGGAAGCCCCCGCACCGTTCCTCACCGATGAGCAGCGGGAACGGATCCACCGCTCTGCCGAAGCAATCTGCAAAGAGGCCGGGTACTACGGCGCCGGTACCGTGGAGTACCTGATTGGCGCTGACGGCCTGGTGTCCTTCCTTGAAGTTAATACTCGCCTGCAGGTGGAGCACCCGGTCACAGAGTTGACCACGGACCTCGACCTTGTCCGCGAACAGTTCCGTATCGCTCGCGGTGAGAAGCTCAGCATCACGGAAACTCCAACTCCGCGCGGGCACGCATTCGAATTCCGCATCAACGGTGAGGACCCAACAGCCAACTTCATGCCATCTCCCGGCCCAATCAACGTGTACCGTGAGCCAGCCGGTCCTGGTGTGCGCGTGGACTCTGGAGTGCGCGAAGGTTCTGCGATTAACGGACAGTTCGATTCGATGCTGGCCAAACTCATCGTGTACGGCGCCACTCGCGAAGAGGCACTGCGCCGCGCACGCCGCGCGCTTGCTGAATACACCGTTGCAGGCATCCCGACTGTCATCCCATTCCACCGCGCAATGGTGGAACACGACGCCTTTGTCGGCGACGGCTCCTCGTTCGACGTCTACACCCGCTGGATCGAAGAGGCCTGGGACGGCGAGATGCCAGGAATCACTGCGGCTGATGAAGACGCTGTGGAGGGCGAAGAGGGCGTCGATAAGCAGGTGTTCGCAGTGGAAGTTGATGGGCGCCGCATCGAGGTCGCCCTGCCTTCCGCGCTTGTGCCTGGTGCGGGCCCTGCCCGTAAACCGAAGAAGCGCCGCGCATCCGCAGCGAAGAGCGCAGCATCCGGCGACACTGTGACCGCCCCGATGCAGGGAACCTTGATCAAAGTCAACGTGGCAGAGGGCGACACCATCGCAGAAGGCGACGTGCTTGTTGTACTCGAGGCTATGAAGATGGAAAACCCTGTCAAGGCGCATAAGGACGGCGTGGTCACTGGCCTGTCCGCCGAGCAAGGCTCGCAGGTAACGAAGGGCGCGGCACTGATGGAGCTGAAGTAGCCGATGGAGTTTCACTTCCGCCGCGCCACCGAGTCCGACCGCACCTACCTCGAGCGCATCTACTTCCTCGCCGAGGCCCACGGTGACGAGTCGAGCGAACTGTTCACCGACTACCCCACCTACGCCGCTGGCTACATCGGCGACTGGGACCCGGAGCGCGACGGCGGCATCATCGGCTACGACGCCCTCGGCATACCAGCTGGTGCAATCTGGCTGCGGTTCTGGGAGGATGCTTCCGCCGTCGGGTGGGCGAACCTCGGGCCTGATATCCCAGAGTTCGCCATCGCGATTGAAGCCCGCGTGCAAGGCAAGGGCCTGTCACGCACGATGATTGAGCAGGCCTGTGAGCTCGCGCGCGACAAGAGCGCCCGGCAGCTCGCACTCTCTGTCGACGCCGACAACCCCAAAGCCCGCCACGTCTACGAAAAGTTTGGCTTCCGGGACGTCCCCGACGCCCCGCGCCCGGGCACGATGGTTATCGACCTCTAGCTGCCGCGATCGAGCGCCAGGACTCCACGATGGAAACGATATCTGGCGCGGCTGCAACCAGCACGCCCAGGACAATAGCCAGCACGGCAGGAAGCACGCCGCGCGCCGCGGAGCCATCCTCGGAGGACAGCGATTCCAGCCGCTTTCCTAGCTGAGCGCCCGCGTTCGCGGCGGTTTCTACTGGGCGCTGCGCGGTATGTGTAACTGGGCCGTCGATACGAAACTTGCGCTTGAGCACACTGATTTCCTCATCAACGCTGTAGTCCCTGCCGTCTTCCGGGTGCACCGCCCGCGCGAGGCCCCGCGATCCGGAGGAGGACGAGATCTTGCTGATGCCCGAGTACGGCCCGATCATGCCCTTGCCTTCGACCCAGACGGGCGCGCCGGAGTCACCGGCCTGGCCGTCCGGCAGCGTTGCAAACACCGTGTTGCCGAGGCGAGCGGCAAACGTGCCACAGCGCTTCGTCTTGGACACCCCGCCGTACGTGCACACGCGATCCTTCGAGGTCAACTCCGTGCCCGGGGAGATACGCGCGTCTCCGCTCAGCCAGTTCGGGCCGAGTGCCACGCCGTCGTCCCACAGCACCATCGCCCAGTCGTTGGCGGTGTAGCCTTCCTCATCGCGGTAGAGCGGCGAAGGGAGAAACGTTCCGGTAAGGCCTTCGGCACCGTTGACGGTGACCCGGTCCCCGTTGTGCCCGCAGTGGGCGCTGGTGTAGCTCACGCCCTGGTCTGGATCGTTCATCGCGACGGTGCACTTCGTGTTGCCGCCAACCACGATCAGACCACCCTGCTGCACTACCGACGCCGCCACCGCGGCACCGTGCGAAACGCCGAGGACCAACGCCACGGCGATCGCCCCGATGCCACGTGTCATTCCTCCTCGCATAGGCCACAGGGTACCGCACTGCCCGAACTGCACCTATCTGCATCTACCTGTGCAACCCGCGTTACAGTAGGCACCATGACACAAAACAAGTCGTTTACCCTGCGCCAGGCCACCGAGTCTGACCGCATGTACCTTCAGCGCTTGAACTTTCTCGCGGACGTGTTCGGGGATGAGACCGCGCCCGTCGGCCACGAGGAACGCCTCGGAGTCACCGACTACGTGGACCACTGGGATCCCGAGCGCGACGGCGGAATTATCGCATGCGACGAGTTCCGCACCCCGGCCGGTGGGGTGTGGCTCCGCTACTGGGATGACCCCGACGAAGGCCACGCCAACCTCGGGCCCGACGTGCCGGAGCTGGCCATCGCTGTGGAGCGCCGCTTCGCCGGGCACCGGCTGGGCGCGAAGTTGCTGCGCGCGGTCGTCGAGCTCGCAGCGCAACAAGGCGCGCCCCGCGTCGCTCTCTGGGTTGACCCAGACAACGAGCGTGCGCGCCACCGTTACGAGCAGTTCGGCTTCACCGCAGTTGCCGACGTTGCCAATGTCATGGTGTTTGACTGCAACGTCGGCTAGCTGAAGACGAGGAACCTCTTAGGAGATAACGACGACCAGGTCGCCGCCCTCCACCTTGGTTGCCTGCGTGAAGGCGACTCGCTCAATTGTGCCGTCCTTCGTGGCGGAAATTGCGGCCTCCATCTTCATCGCCTCAATCGAAGCAACTTGGTCGCCGGCTTTAACCTCATCGCCTGGCTTGACAGTCACGTTCACCACACCAGCGAACGGCGCTGCAACGTGGCCTTCCTGCGACGGATCTGCCTTCTCCACTTCGGCGACCGTGGACTCGGCGTTCTCATCCCTGACCTGCATCGGGCGGATCTGGCCGTTGACGGTCAGGATGACCTGGCGCATACCCTTCTCATCGGGCTCGCCCACAGCGTCAAGGTTGACCACGAGCGGTGGCAGGTGCTCGTCGCGCTCGCCGTACCAAATCATCGTCTCTTCGCCTTCAACGAGGCCGTAGAAGAAGGTGCGGTCAGACAGGTGGTCCGTGATGCCGTAGGTGCGACGGTGCTCCAGGAATTCCTTGTACTGCTTCGGGAACAGCAACTGATCCAGCGCGGCACGGCGTGTCACGTGCTCTTCAGAGGCAAGGTCACCGGCGAGTGCTTCCGGCACCTGCACCGTGTGGTCTACTTCCTTGCGGTCCTCGAGCGCCTTATCGCGCAGCAACGGCCAACCACCCGGAGGTGTACCCAGCTCACCCTGCAGGAAGCCAATGACGGACTCGGGGATGTCGTACTTGCGCGGGTTCTCCGCGAAGTCCTTCGGGTCCACGCCCGCACCCACCAGGTGCAGCGCGAGGTCACCAACAACCTTCGAGGACGGCGTCACCTTCGTCGGGCGCCCCAGAATCTCGTTCACCGCGGCGTAGTAGTCCTCGATGAGCTCGAAGCGGTTGCCCAGCCCCAGTGCCTTCGCCTGCGTACGCAGGTTAGAAAGCTGGCCACCAGGAATCTCGTGCTTGTACACGCGGCCGGTCGGGCCGGGAATACCGGACTCGAACGGTGCGTAGACCTGACGCACGGCCTCCCAGTACGGCTCAAGGTCACTGACAGCCTGCAGGTCAATGCCGGTGTCGCGCTCGGTGTTCGCGAACGCAGCAACGAGTGCGGACAGCGAAGGCTGCGAGGTGGTACCCGCCAGCGGTGCCGACGCCACGTCCACAATGTCCGCGCCAGCATTTGCGGCCGCCAGGTAGGTCGCCAGCTGGCCGCCAGCCGTGTCGTGGGTGTGCACGTGCACCGGCAGGTCGAAACGCTCGCGCAGCGCCTTGACCAGCTTCGCTGCGGCACCAGGGCGCATCAGGCCCGCCATGTCCTTGATCGCGAGGACATGCGCGCCGGCGTCGACAATCTCTTCTGCCAGACGCAGGTAGTAGTCCAGCGTGTAGATGTCCTCAGCAGGATCAAGCAGGTTGCCAGAGTACGCCATCGCAACCTCGGCGACGGTGGTGTTGGTCTCCAGGACAGCCTCGATCGCTGGACGCATCTGAGAGACGTCGTTCAGCGCGTCGAAGATACGGAAGATATCAATGCCTGACGACGCCGCTTCGTTCACGAACGCCTTCGTCACCGAATCCGGGTACGGGGTGTAGCCCACCGTGTTGCGGCCACGCAACAGCATCTGGATGTTGACGTTCGGGATAGCCTCACGCAGGGCGTCGAGACGCATCCACGGAGACTCGTGGAGGAAGCGCATGCCCACGTCGTAGGTGGCGCCGCCCCACGCCTCCACCGAGGCGAGCTGCGGCGTCATGTGGCCAACGTGCTTTGCCGCAGCAACCAGCGTGTTCGTACGGATACGCGTTGCCAGTAGCGACTGGTGCGCATCTCGGAACGTCGTCTCAGTGACGCCAAGTGCGGTCTGGTTGCGGATCTTCTCTGCCCACTTGGTCGGGCCAAGCTCCAGCAGGTCGTCGCGGGAACCGCGTGGCAGATCGCCGTAGTCGAACTCTGGCAGCTTCTTGGAAGGACGGATCGAGGTCGGACGTGGACCGTTCGGCTTATTGACGGTCACGTTCGCCAGGTAGTCGAGGATCTTGCCTGCATCGTCCGCTGCTGCGGGCGCCTCAAGCAGGTGCGGGTGATCGTTGATGAAACTCGTGTTGATGCGCTTGTAGCGGAAATCCTCCTCGGACAGCAGCGCGCGTAGGAAGCCAATGTTGGTGGAAACACCGGTGACGGTGAACTCGTTGAGCGCGCGCAGCGCACGATCAACCGCGACCTGGAAGTTGCGTCCGCGGCAGGTCATCTTCACCAGCAGCGAGTCGAAGTTCGGGGTGATCTCAGTGCCGACGTTTGCGGAGCCGTCGAGACGTACACCTGCGCCACCTGGCGAGCTGTAGCCGGTGATCACGCCGGAGTCCGGGCGGAACCCGTTGTTCGGGTCCTCGGTGGTGATGCGGCACTGCAGCGCAGCACCGTTCATCTCGATGAGGTCCTGGCTGAGGTGCACGTCCTCGAGCTTCGCCCCCGCGGCGATGTACATCTGGTTCTTCACGATGTCCACGCCGGTGATTTCCTCGGTGACGGTGTGCTCCACCTGGACACGCGGGTTCATCTCGATGAAGACATGGTTGCCGTTTTCGTCGACGAGGAATTCGACCGTGCCGGCGCCTTCGTAGTTGATTTCCTTACAGAAGTTCACCGCGTCCTGGCAAATGCGCTCACGCTGTTCCTGCGTGATGTGCTGCGCCGGGGCGATCTCGACGACCTTCTGGTGGCGGCGCTGCAGGGAGCAGTCGCGCTCAAACAGGTGCACCACGTTGCCGTAGGAGTCGGCCATGATCTGCACCTCGATGTGCTGCGGGCGGATGACCGCGCGCTCGAGGTACACGTTGCCGTCGCCAAATGCGGCCTCGGCCTCGCGGGACGCCTCGGCTGCGAGGCGCTCAACGTCCTCAATCTTCTCAACGAAGCGCATACCGCGGCCGCCACCGCCGGCAACTGCCTTCACGAAGATCGGGAAGGTGAAGTCCTTCGCAAGCTCAGCGAGATGCGCCGGATCAGTCGACGGCTCGGAGTCTTTCAGCGTCGGCAGCCCGGCGCGCTCAGCCGCATGCACCGCGGCTGCCTTATCGCCGGTCAGCTCGAGTGTTTCTGGGCTTGGGCCGATGAACTTAATGCCGTTGTCGCGGCAGGCGCGCGCAAGCTCCGCGCGCTCCGAAAGGAACCCGTAGCCTGGGTACACTGCATCGGCGCCGGTCTCTTTCGCAGCCCGGATAATCTCATCGATGTCGAGGTACGCCTTGACAGGCTGCCCCTCAACGCCGATTCGCACGGCTTCGTCGGCGAACGGTCGGTGGTATGACTTGCGATCCTCACGCGGGTACACCGCGACGGTCTTCGCACCCGTTTCGAATGCTGCTCGGAAAGCACGCACCGCGATTTCGCCACGGTTTGCTACCAAGATCTTTTTGAATGCCGGGAGGTCATTCAGGGGGAGCTGCTCCATCGATGCAATCCTTCCATACTGTGACATGCGTGACAGTTTGCATGTTATTTGGTTGGCCTGACAATCTTAACGCAGGTCGGCGCTACATCACGGGAAAATGCAGAATTGCATTCGGTCCCCCAGCGATTACCCCCTATGTTGGGGCCCGCACTCAACGCTGCTTCAGGTGAAAAACAAACAAAACGGATGGCCCACCGCGCAGGCAGGCCACCCGTCGGTAAATGCTTACTGCGGCTGGTAGGTGCCGTCGAGATGACGCTCCTCCGGGCCGTTGTACGCGGACAGCGGGCGAATCAGCGAGTTGTTCTCGAACTGCTCGATGATGTGAGCCGTCCAGCCCGTGATGCGGCTCATCACAAACAGCGGTGTGAAGAACTCGATGTCAAAGCCCAGGATGTAGTAGGACGGGCCGGACGGGAAGTCCAGGTTCGGGCGGATGTTGATGGACGTGTTCTCGTACATCGTCTTCGCCATGATGTCGTAGATTTCCACCCACTTCTCGGCGCCCTTGTCCTTGTGCTCTGCTGCAAGCTTCTTGAACGCAGCTTCCATGGTCGGCACACGCGAGTCGCCCTTCTTGTACACGCGGTGGCCGAAGCCCATGACAAGCTCCTTGTTCTTCAGTTTGTTCAGGCACCACTGCTCAGCGTTGGCTGGGTCGTCGATTTCCTTCATGTGGTGCATGACGAACTCGTTCGCGCCACCGTGCAGCGGGCCCTTCAGCGCGCCGATCGCCGCGGTAATCGCGGACCACGCGTCGGACTGCGTCGAGGTCACCGTGCGCGCGGTGAACGTGGAGGCGTTGAAGGAGTGCTCCGCGTAGAGAATCATGGTCTTCTCAAACGCCTCAATATCCGACGGGATGGTTGCCGGTGAGCCCTCTTCGTCACCAAAGACCATCCAGAGGAAGTTCTCCGAGAACCCCTTGTCCTTGCTCGGGGCGATGTATCCCTTGCCCTGACGGCGGCGAATATCAGTTGCGACGATCGTCGGCAGCTTTGCCAGCAGCTCGGTGCCGATCTTACGGATGTGATCAGCGTCCGGAGTGAACTTGTACTCGTCGCGGGTGCCAAGGAAGGACACTGCGGTGCGCAGCACATCCATTGGGTGGCAGTCCTTCGGCAGGTAGTTGATCACCTGGATGAGTTCCTCATCGATGTCTCGGTTATTCATGCAGCCGAGACGGAACTGTTCCGCGCCTTCCTTGTCTGGCAGTTCGCCGTTCCACAGCAGGTACGCGACTTCCTCGAAGGTGCAGTGTTCTGCCAGCTCGTGGACTGGGTAGCCGTAGTACAGCAGGGAGTTGGTCTCCGGGTTGACCTTGGAGATTGCGGTGTAGTCCGCAACGACGCCAGCGAGGCCCTTCTTGATTTCTTGAGTGGTCATGGGATGAGTCCTTTCGGGATAGTGATTAGGATGAGAGTTGAGTGCTAGAGCTACTCGAACGTGGATGAGTAGGTGTCCTTCGAGTAGGTGAAGACGGACTGGTCAAATTGGTTGAAGTCTTCGTACTTGACCAGCTCGTACAGGCGTGACCTGTGCTGCATACGGTCGAGCCACGGCTCCTGCGTGCCGGTTTCCGCGATGTCGCGAAGCATGGCTTCGGTCTGGCCCATCGCGAGGCGGAACGTGGTCACTGGCCAAATCACGGCGTTGTAGCCAAGGTCTTGCAGCGCGCCGGCCGAAAGCAGTTTGGTCTTACCGAACTCAGTCATATTGGCCAGCAGCGGAATGTCGACGGCCTGACGGAAGGTTTCGAAGTCCTTCTCGGTGTACAGCGCTTCGGTGAAGATGAGGTCCGCGCCGGCATCGGCGTAGGCCTTGGCGCGCTCGATCGCGGAGTCAATGCCTTCGATGCCTGCTGCGTCGGTTCGAGCGCAGATGACGAAGGCGTCGTCGTGACGCTCCCGGACAGCGGCGCTGATGCGTCGCACCATCAGGTCGCGCGGTACGACCTCTTTGCCGTCGAGGTGCCCACAGCGCTTCGGGTTGACCTGGTCTTCCAGGTGCAGCGAGGCAAGCCCCGCGCCTTCGAACTCAGCCACGGTGCGTGCGGCGGACATCGGTTCGCCGAAGCCGGTGTCGGCGTCGATAAGCACTGGGAGGTTCGTAGCGCGAGCGATGTGACCGCCACGCTGCGCGACCTCCGTCAGAGTGGTCAGCCCGATATCCGGCAGGCCCAGGTCATTTGCGAGCACCGCGCCGGAAACATAGACGCCTTCGAACCCACCGATGTCTTCAATCAGCCGAGCCGTCAGCGGGTTGAACGCACCGGGCAGCTTTGTAATTTTCTCGGACTCGAGCGAGGCCCGCAGCGCCAGGCGGCGCTCATTCGGCGTTGTATCAGGAACAAACATCTTAGAAAATCCCTCCCGGAATCTGAGGAGCGTTAGCCTTCGTTTCTGCGTTGACCTTGATGTTGAGCTTGCTCAAGTCGGTGAGCTGCTCCAGGTTCTGCACGTCCGCAAGGAAGCGATCCTGCTCTTCCTTATCGACGATCCCCTCCGCCAGCGTGCGGAACTTCTGGATGTACTGCTCACGGGCGAACGGACGCGCCCCCAGTGGGTGCGCATCCGCCACGGCCATCTCGTCCTCGATGACGGTGCCGTCGTTGAAGGTGATGACAGCCTTCGCACCGAACGCCTTCTCGTTCGGATCCTGCGAGTGGTAGCGGCGCGTCCACTCCGGGTCCTCCACCGTGGAGATCTTGTGCCATAGCGTTACCGTCTCTGGGCGGTTCGCACGTTCAGGAGCGTAGGAGTCGACGTGGTGCCACGTGCCGTCCTCGAGCGCGACTGCGAAGATGTACATGATCGAGTGGTCCAGCGTCTCGCGGGTCGCGGATGGGTCCATCTTCTGCGGGTCGTTCGCGCCGGTGCCGATGACGTAGTGCGTGTGGTGCGAGGTATGCAGCACGATGGACTCGATGTCGGCGGTGGACTTGCCTGCATCCGCAATGGTCTGCTTCATGCGGCGCGCCAGGTCGATCGGTGCTTGCGACTGATACTCGGCCGAGTGCTCCTTCGTGTAGGTCTCCAGGATTGCGCGCTTCGCCTCACCGTCCGCCGGCAGTGGCACGATGTAGGTGCGTTCTGGGGAGTGCAGCATCCACGCGATGAAGCCGTCTTCGCCTTCCCAGATCGGTGCAGGTGCGCCCTCGCCGCGCATCGCACGGTCAACGGCCTCGATGCCCATCTTGCCCGCGAAAGCTGGAGCGGACGCCTTCCAGGAAGAGATGAGGCCCTTACGGGACTGGCGCGTCGCAGTCGTCGTGTGCAGCGCCTGACCCACCGCCTGGTAGATGGTGTCGACGTCCAGGTCCAGCATGGTACCCAGACCAGCTGCAACTGACGGGCCAAGGTGTGCCACGTGGTCAATCTTCCACTCGTGCAGACACATGCCCTTCACCAGGTTGACCTGGATTTCGTAGCCGGTGGCCAGGCCACGGATCAGTGCCTTGCCGTCGAGCCCCTTGTGCTGCGCGACTGCGAGGATCGGCGGGATGTTGTCGCCCGGGTGGGAGTATTCGGCCGCGAGGAAGGTGTCGTGGAAGTCCAGCTCGCGAACCGCGGTGCCGTTCGCGAACGCGGCCCACTCTGCGGAGTAGGAGCCGTCGACACCAAAGAGCTGCGCGCCGCCTTCGACAACCGGGTGTGCCTCCGCCATCACGCGGGCAGTGGCAACTGGGCGACGACCGTAGGAAGCGACCGCGACCGCAGCGTTGTCGATGATGCGGTTGATAATCATCTCGGTCGTTTCAGCAGGAACCTCGACCGGGTCTGCCGCAACCTTTGCAATCTTGTATGCGAGGTGCTCTTCAATCGGGAAATCTTCTGCCGAACGGTGCGTGCGCACATTGTGTTCGATCATCTCGGCTCCTTCGTCTTTGCTGAAGTTCCGCATCTGCGAAACGTTGTTGATGTTGCAGCTCATACTAAGAACCAAAATGTGATGCGTGCCATGATTTTAGGCTGTAAACTTCTGCGTACAAATTCATTCGACTATGCAAACTCTGCTAACCACGCTGCGTAGACGCACAAAACCGAGGAAAGGCAACCATGGCAAAGCTGTACGCGGGGGCAAAGATACAGACGCTCCGCCGTGAACTCGAACTCACACAAGGGGAAATGGCCCGCCGGATCGACATCTCAACGAGCTACCTCAACCAACTCGAAAACGACCAGCGGCCGCTGACCGTCAGCGTGCTCCTCCAACTCACCAACGTGTTTCAGCTCTCCCCCACCTTCTTCTCCCCCGACGAAGACCAACGCGTGGTCAATGAGCTGTCCGAACTCCTCCCGCGCATCCCGCAACCGCAACTCCACGAATTCGCGCAGCGCTTCCCCGACATCGCAAATACCCTCCGGGCGCTGCCCTCTCCCGAAACAGCCGATCCCGAACACCCCCACGCGTTAGTCCGCGAGTTCTTCCAAAACCACAAGAACTACTTCCACGAACTCGACCTCGCAGCCGAACAGCTCGCCGCGCACACCGCGAACCGACAACTGCGACTGACCCGGCTCGCGGCGACCTTCGACCGTGAATACGGCATCCAGGTGCGCTTCAACCAATACGTCAACGGACCCCGCTCAACCCTGCAGCACAATCAGCGCGAGATCCGGCTGCGCACCGGCCTCACCGAGGCGCAACAGTGCTTCGAACTCGCCTACCACTACGGGCGCACCGCGTTCGCCGCACTCATCGACGAATACGTACGTGACACCTTCAACGAGGCAACACAACCCGAACCTGTCCAGCTTGCGCGCCACGGACTGGCGCAGTACTTCGCCGCTGCTGTCACCATGCCCTACGCCGAGCTGCTCAAAGCCGCCGAGGAAACCCGCTACGACATCGACGTCATCTCAGCACGCTTCGGCACGGGGTTCGAGTCCACCTGCCAGCGCCTCGCCACCTTGCAGCGCCCCGGCGCGGAAGCAATCCCATTCGTTTTCGTGCGCACCGACCGGGCGGGCAATATTTCGAAGCGCCAGTCGTCGACAGCGTTTCACTTCTCACGCCACGGCGGGGGTTGCCCCTTGTGGGTTGTGCACCGCGCGTTTGAAACCTCAAACAGGGTGACGCGCCAGGTTGCCGTCATGCCGGACGGGCGGACCTACTTGTGGATCGCGCGCATGGTGCAAGGCCCCGTCGTCGGTTTCGACTCCCCGCGCCGGGAGCACGCGGTGGTGTTGGGCTGCGATATCGCGTTCGCCCAACGCATGATTTACGCCGACGGGCTGAACATCTCCCCTGAATCAGCGACAAAAATTGGCCCCGGCTGCGCTACCTGCCCACGCGCATCGTGCCCGCAGCGAGCGTTTCCGGGGCCACCAAGCCCTCACCTGGGTACCGAGGTCGGCCCCTAGTCCAGGTCAGACTTAGCAATCAGCCTGCGCGCCGCCTCAGTAATCGAGCCCGACAGGGACGGGTAAACCGCCATCGAGTTCGCCAGCTGGCGTACGGTCAGGTCGTTGGCCACCGCGATGGTCAACGACAAAATCAGTTCGGAGGCTGTCGGGGCGACAATCACGCCACCGAGCACCTGGCCGGAGCCCTTGCGGGCGAAAATCTTCACAAAACCATGCTGGAGGGAACGCATCTTCGCGCGAGGGTTCGTCGCCAAGTCCAGCTTGTAGATGTCCGCGTCCACCTCACCGTCGGTGATCTGCTGCTGCGTCACGCCAACCGCTGCGATCTCCGGTCGGGTAAAGACCGCGTTGCCCACCGTCTTCAAACGCACCGGCGAAACCCCCTCACCCAGGGCGTGGTCGACGGCAATGCGACCCTGCTGCGCTGCGACGGATGCCAGTGGCATCAGGTCACTGCAGTCGCCCGCAGCGTAAATGCCAGCGACGTTGGTGCGCGACACACGGTCAACAACGATGTGGCCGGACGGGGCAACCTCCACACCGGCCGCCTCCAGGTTGAGGTCCGCCGTGTTCGGAATCGAACCAATGGACATCATCACGTGCGAACCGGAAATTTCGCGCCCATCCGTCGTGCGAACCACGACGCCGTCGCCAGTGTTCGTCACCGACTCCACGCGCGCGTGCTTCTCCAAGTGGACGCCACGGCCAGCCAGCACATCCTCGAGCACGTCAGCCGCATCGGCGTCGTCGTGCGGCAGAATGCGGTCACGCGACGCCACCATGGTCACCTTGACGCCCAGCTCAGCGAACGCAGAAACAAACTCGGCGCCAGTGACGCCGGAGCCGACCACGATCAGGTGCGTCGGCATTTCCTTGAGGCTGTACATCTGACGCCAGTTCAAGATGCGCTCGCCGTCCGGCTCAGCGCCTGGCAGCACGCGCGGATTCGCGCCGGTGCACACCAGCACCATGTCGCAGTCGATAATCTCGGTGTCGTTGCCCTCGCAGTGCACCTCCACGCGATGCGTCGTGTGCCCAAGCTGCTTGTCAGCAAACCGCGCACGCCCATTGATAAGACGCACACCACGCTGCTCCAACTGCGCAGCGATGTCGCTCGATTGCTTCTCGGCCAGTGCAATCACACGCGCATTCAGCGCCGTCAGCGATAGCTGGGCTTCCCCAAGGCCGTGGTTGAGGCCCATGTCGTCTGCACGGCGAAGGTCCGTCTTGATGTTGGCGCCAGCAATGAACCCCTTCGAAGGGACAACGTCCTTGCGGATAGCGGACCCGCCCAAGCCGTTGTCTTCCACAACGGTGATATCAGCTCCGTACTTTGATGCAACCAGCGCAGCCTCGTAACCAGCCGGCCCTCCGCCAATAATGACGATCTTCTTCGACACCTACATACTCCTCAACGGTCTTCGTCGTTCACACAAATACTTAGATAGTCTACACCGCTGTACGCAGCTCCGATACCATCCAATAGTTGCACTAGCTGAGGTTTTCGGCGTACTTTTCGACGACCCCTCCGAACAAGCGCACCCCAACTTCAAGGGCACGCTCATCAATATTGAGATCGCCTTGATGCAAGTCCTGCATTTCCCCTTCACCGCTCCAAGCGCCAAGCCTGAACATCGCCCCCGGTACGTGCTCCAGGTACCAAGAGAAGTCCTCGCCACCGGAAGATTGCGGCGCGGTCACCACAGCGTGAGGGTCAATCCTCCGACCTGCTTCAACACCGAGTGCGGTCGCGGCGTCATCATTCAGCACAGGTGGCACACCCCGCATGTAGTCCAGGTGATAGGTACATCCGGTCGGCGCAACCACCAGATCGATCAAGTCGGTCACCAGATCTTCGAGGATGCGCCACGTCCCGATATCCGCCGTTCGCAGGGTGCCCAGCAGCTCACCAGTCTTCGGAATCGCATTCGCCGCATCCCCCGACTCCACGTGCCCAAATACCAGCACCGTGCCCGTCCGCGGGTCGACCCGGCGCGACAACAGGGCGGGCAGCTGTGTGATCAACGCCCCGAGCGCATAGACAACGTCCGCTGAAAGCTGCGGGCGCGAGGTGTGCCCTCCAGGCCCGTTGACAGTAATGCGTAGCACATCCGACGCCGACGTGATGGCGCCCGTGCGCACACCGATTTGGCCCACGCGCAGTTTCGGCTCGGCGTGGAGGGCAAAAATGCTCGCGACGTCCTGCAGCGCACCCCACTCGATGACATCGAGTGCGCCGCCGTTCATGACTTCTTCCGCCGGCTGGAAGATGATGCGTACGCCGAGCGGCAGCTGGATCGTCGATAAGGCACACGCGAGTGCGAGCACCACCGTCGTGTGCACATCATGCCCGCACGCGTGGGACACCCCCGGGTGCTGCGATGCGAACGGCAGGCCGGTCTGTTCCGGCACTTTCAGGGCATCGATGTCGCCACGGAACGCGAGCCGCTTGCCGTCCTTCGGCCCCAAGTCAACGTAGAGCCCCGTGCCAGGAAAGAGAACTGGCTCCAGGCCGTACTCACGCAGTACGTTCGCGATGAACTCGGTGGTGGCAAACTCCTGGTTGGAAAGCTCAGGGAAAGAGTGGAAATGACGGCGCCACTCCACCATCGTCGAGTGGTGGTCCTGCACCCATTGGTCTACCGCGCGCGCAATTCCTCCGGCCGTCATTGTGTTGCTCACCCTTCACCCAGCATTTGTGCGCGTGGCTCCCACAGCGCCTTATTGTGGCACTGATTCTACGCCCACCTCCACCGATTCTTGCGACTGGTCGTGTTGCGCCTCCTGCTCCTCTCCCGCCGACAGTAGCTGCAGCGGCGAAACATCGAGCGCGGCGGCGATCCTGCAGATCGTCGAAAGCGTGGGATCAGCAGCCCTATTCCTGTTGTAGCTGTTGCGCTCCAAGTTGGAGAGCAGGGACCGCGAGATCCCCGCCCGCTCGGCCAGGTACGCCTGCGATAGCCCCTGCATGGTGCGCAGGGCGCGAATTCTCTCCCCTAATGCAAACGCGTAGCTGGCCCAGTATTGGTCCGAATCCATATCCGAGAACCGTGCGCCAAGACTTCCCTGAAAGAACACGTATACCCCCTCGTGTACGTAGCAAACTTCCAGCGATTATATCCGACGCACGGCGTTTTGACTAGAGGTCAATATTGCGTGGCCCGTAGAGCCTGTCCCCAGCGTCGCCGAGGCCCGGCACGATGTACGCATCCTCATTAAGACCTGGGTCAATAACGGCAGTGATCAGCCGCACCGACCCACCATGCTGCTTCAGCTTATCGACGCCCGGCTGCGCACTGACCATGCACACACAAGTAATGTCGTCTGCCCCGCGGCCCTCCAACAGTTCGATCGCGTGGATGAGGGAGCCCCCGGTGGCCAGCATTGGGTCGACCAGGAACACGGGCTGACCGGACAGGTCATCGGGTAACGCCTCGAGGTACGGAACCGGCTCGTGGGTTTTCTCGTCGCGCGCCATGCCAATGAAGCCGACCTGTGCGTCCGGGATCATGGACAGTGCGGGGTCAATCATGCCAAGGCCGGCGCGAATAATAGGAACGATGATTGGGGGCTTTTCCAAACGAACGCCGGTGGCGGTTGCTACCGGCGTCTTGGTTTCAAACGTTTCGGTTTTCAGGTCACGCGACGCTTCATAAATCAGCATCGCCCCCAGGTCAGCGAGTGCGGCACGAAATGCGGTGTTATCGCTTCGCTCGTCACGCATCAGTGTCAGACGGGAGGCTGCCAGGGGGTGGTCAACAACGGTAATTTCCATGATTCACATCGTAATTGAAATTCGTAGGGAACCGATGACTGACTCCGTGCGTCCAACTCATATGACTACTTTCGCTTTTGACCAATCAACTATCCATTCGCACGCTGATGCATTACGTGACGACGCGGCTGCGCTTCAGCCGCTGCCCAACGTTCCAGTGCCAAATGTGTGGCCACTCGCGGAGTTCAGCCAGGCGCTCTCACAAGCAGTAGAGCAGGAAAACGCGCGAAGTGAAGCACTCAGTGAGGAAGCAAGCCGCGTTGCGTTCGCGATGCTCAAGGCGGTGCAAGCAGCCATCAGTGTCGATGAGCGCTTCAGCCAGCGACTTCAGGCGGTGCTGTGATGGCTGCACTGGCTGCGGGTATTGACCCGATCGCGGCAGCGCAGCTCATTCTGCGACACGTTCCTGCCCCACTTCCCCAACTCCCGTTCCTTTCCACTCCCGATTTTTCTGCCATCGAGCCCCTGGCGGCATTCGTAGGGGCACACCCTGCGGGCCAAGTATTGCGCAACGCCGCCAACTTGCTGAGCAAAGATCGCGACACCATTGTCAAGGTGTTTGGCCAGGCGAGCAGCCTCGTGTTCTTTGCTGCTAAGGAACTGAGCAACATCGTGGTTGGCCTCATCAGAGACACCCAGCCGCTGATACCGTTACTGAGCAACCCCGCAACTGCGATCGGAGCGGGAATCAAGATCGCTGTCCAGGTCGGATGGGCGGTCACCCAGGCCGGGTTCACACTCAACGGACTGGCGAACGATCTCGCCCCGCTGGCCAAGCAGTTGGCGGGAATTGTCACCCACGCCGCGAACCAGCCTGCCATCGCCGCGTCTTCTCAGGCAAAAGCCGCCATGCATGAACTCGAGCGCCACATCACCGCACGCGATGTCACCCACCCGAAGCAGGAAGTCACGCAGCTTGCAGCGGTGCAGCAAGCAGGACCTCCGCCCGCTCGGGGAGGCTCGGCAGCAGGTGAAGCCGCGGTTGCGGCGGCGAAGCAGCAGCTCGGGACCAGGTACGCGTGGGGCGGTTCGGCACCGGGTGGGTTCGACTGCTCCGGGCTTACCAGCTGGGCGTATCGGCAAGCCGGTGTGGAGCTTCCACGCCTTGCCCAGGAGCAAAACATTGGGCAGCAGGTTCGCTACGAAGATCTGCAGCCGGGTGACCTCGCGGTGTGGGACGGGCACGTTGCGATGTACGCCGGTGACGGCATGCTCATCGAAGCCGGCGACCCGGTTCAGATGAATCCCGTGCGGACAGAAAACATGGGAATGGCGTTCAAAGGTTTCTGGCGCCCAACAGCGTGATAGATTTGCTGCATGATTACCCGTGCTATTTTGCCCGTCAAGCTTTCACTGACCGACGGCGATTTCTACACCCTGTGGGCGCCAACCTGGAAAGAGCACGGCTCCGAGTGGCAGGCCTTTTTCGGCGATGAAAACTCGGTGCTCGTGTTCGAATCTCCCGAGGCACTGCTCGCATACGTGAACAACACGCCGAAGCATGACCTGGCGGACCACCCGAAGTGGGAGCAGTTCTCCAGCCAGGGCGACGACCGCGTTGTACCGAATGACAAGCAGTACTTCGACATCATCGGCGCGCCTGAGTTGCTCGCTGGCCGCCCCAGCCACGAGAACGTGTCGCACCTGTCCCGCGTGCTGCAGATTTCGCGTTCCCTCGCAGAGGTCGCGGCAGCAGAGCCGGCGCTGATCTTCTTCGCCTCCCACTCGATTCTGAGCAACGTCAACCGCGGCTCGGACCACTACCAGGGCGAAAACGGCCTGGACGAGTGGTCAGGTGTCGGCCGCGTTGTGCTGGCGAACTGGGAAGACGTGGTCAAGTCCCTCGATGAGTCTGTTCGCGTCGTAAAAACGGATTCCATCGACGCCGCTGCTGTCAGCGCCGCTGCCGCCGCTATTGAGGCTGCGCAGAAGGCCCGCGAAGAAGCACAACAGCAGGCTGCAGAGAGCGAACGCGCGGATCAGGAAGCGCAAGACCCATACGATAACTCCGCGTGGGCACGCGCTGGCATCGACCCGGTGAAGGTCTCCATCCAGGGCAAGAGTGTGTACACGCTGCGCACCTACTTGGGTTCCAACCCGGTATTTTTGGGCAAGTATGGCGAGATCTTTACCTTCCCGTCCGCCAAGCACCTCGGCCGTTGGATCATCGAGAATGATGATCACGACCTGGCTGGCGTCGCGACCTGGTCGGACATCGTCACTCTTGCGAATGCCGGCGAGCTCGAGGTCACGGTCCACCCGGACAACTCCTACTCTTTCAACGGCATCGCGCAGGACATCAAGCGGGGCGTCGACAACGTCGATACCAAGCAGATGGCGAAGGCCTATGAACTGCTTGCCGATGCCGCCGACTGGGCCAAGGACGATTCGCTCAACTCCTTCCTCCTGGCAAACCCACGCATGCAGGACTACCTGGCGTACATGCTTGGCTCCACCGAGGCAGCCGGCTACGTCCCTTCAGCGCCGTTCACGGACAAGGCTGAGGCGTGGAACGAGATGGAGCTGCAGCTCATTAAGCGCTTCTCCAAGTTCTAGGCATTCCGTGGCCCACCGCAGGCACTGAAACAGGGGCACGTAAAATGTGCCAGCATGGACCAGGTCGATCCGTTAATCTCCGCTATCTATCGTTGGTTCGATGTCTCCGGCGTCTTACTGATGGGCATCATCGGTGGCACGATCGCACGCCACCGCGGCTACGACATCATCGGGTTTTTCTTCATCGCAATGCTCTCCGCCCTCGGCGGGGGCATGCTTCGCGACGTCCTCATCAACGAAGGCACCGTCGCAGCAATGAGCCAACCGGAATACCTCATCCTGGCGTTTACAGGCGCGGTCATCGCGCGGTTTACGTACTTCAAAGGACGCGCGTGGAGCGTGCTTGAAAGCCACGGCGACGCGTTCGTCTCCGCGCTGTGGGCAGCAACAGGGGCATCGAAAGCCCTGGCCTACGGCCTTCCGGTGCTTCCAGCAATCATGATGGGCGTGTTCACCGCGACGGGTGGCGGTATGATCCGCGACGTCGTCACTGGGCGGGAGCCAAGCGTTTTCGGTAACAACCAGCCGACCGTCATCCCCGCGGTGGCCTGCTCCGTGATCGTGCTGCTTGGCCACGCGACAGGTCACATGGCGATCGGGATGGTGCTTGGCCCGGTAGCCAGCTTCGCGCTGTTCCTGCTCGGCTACTACGGCAACTGGCGGGTCTCTACAAACTCGGAGTTCGCCCCAGTAAACCAGACCGCAGCGCACCTCGCTGATCTGGCGCGGAAGGCGGAGCGTCACTCACGCAACATTGCGCGGGAACTCGAGCCGACTCGGGTGCGCTCATGGCGCCACCGCCAGATGGAGAAAGCGCTCCAGCGCAGGATCGAAACCGAAGTCAAGCGTGGCAAAGGCCGTTCGGAGGCCGTCCACGATGCCGACGCATTCCTCCAGGAATTCACGTCCCAGTTCGAAGCGATCAACGTGGAGGAAGGCCAGGATGTGGCGGAGGAGGCGTCGACAAGCGAGTCGCTGCTCGATGGCATCGGGGTGGACCTCTCCGGCGACTCCTACGACGAAGAACAGCACCTGGACCAATCCGCGAGCAAGATGCTGGACATGATCCTGCAAGACGACAAACTCACCGACGAGCTCATCGAGCGGCTGGTGAAGCAATACGAGGCACGGAACCCTTAGAGAGCTGTGGTGCCGAAGGCCCACCCAGCGCCGAAAGTGATGGCAAGACCGAGTGCGCCACCGATGACCAGGCGCAGCACGGCGCGCGTCACGTTCGCGCCGCCGATGCGCGCGGAAACCGCGCCCGTCGCCGCCAGCGCCACGAGCGTCACGATGAACGTCGAGGCCACGCGCCACGAGTCCGGCGGGAGCAGTACCGCCGCGAGTGGCAGCAGCGCACCGAGGAAGAAGGAAAGGAACGACGCGATGGCGGCCGACCACGGGTTCGCGAGATCGTCCTCGTCGATGCCGTAGTGCATCTCTAAGTGGGCCTTGATGGGGTCATCGGCGGTGCGTTCCCGCGCCACCTTCAACGCAGTCTTCGCGCTCAGACCCGATGCGACGTAGCCGGCCACGAGGTGCTCGAATTCCTCGTGCGGGTCTTCCTTGTGCAGCTCGAGTTCGCGGCGATGAAGGCGTTTTCCATGTCCCGCTGGGAGGACACCGACACGTATTCGCCGAGCGCCATGGACACCGCGCCACCAATCAGCGCGGCGATGCCCGCCGTAGCGATCGCGGGAACGTTCGGCGTCGCGCCCGCCACACCGACGACCACCGCGGCCGTCGAGACGATGCCGTCATTCGCGCCGAGCACCGCTGCGCGCAGCTTATTCAGCCGCTCATTCATGCCTTCTACTGCAACCATGCGCTACATAGTGGCCTAAATTACATACCTGCGCAACGAAGCGCAGCCTCACCAATATCGCGGGTGACCTGGCGTACGATAGCCTGCGATGAACACTGCAAAACGGATCGCAAGCGCCGTGTGCGCACCCCTGTGCTTGGCCCTCGCCGCCCCTGTCGCACCGGCAGTCGCGGAGGACACGACGGCCACCACCACCGTTACGCCCCACCCCGGGTTCTACGACGACTACGGAAACTGGGTGCCACCGGTCCGGCTCCACGCCCCTGACACGGACAATTGCGAGCGATCCCTGTGGCCACCCGAGCCCGTGTCCACGTCCGAGACCAGAGAAACCGAAACCCTCCAGCCCCTCCCCGTGAGCTACCAGGGACCGTGCGGCGTCGAAGCGCCCGAGGGGTTCCACGTCGACGAGGGGGTGCTCGCGTCCGCGTGGCTCGTCGCTAACCTCGATACCGGGGACGTGATCGCGATGAAGGATCCGCACGGCAGGTACAGGCCGGCGTCGATTATTAAGGTGCTGCTCGCACTCGTGGCGATCGACGAGCTGCCCCGCGAGCAACGCGTTGTGGTCAGCGAGGAATCCGCCGGTCAGGAAGGCTCGGCCGTCGGCATCGGCGCAGGCGGCGAGTACAGCGTCGACGACCTCCTCCACGGCCTCCTCATGGCATCGGGTAACGACGCCGCCCACGCGCTCGCGCAAGCGCTCGGCGGTGACGACGCCACCCTAACGAAAATCAACGCCAAGGCCCGCGAGCTCGGCATGGACGACACCCGCGCAACCTCCTACTCCGGCCTGGACCGCGCCGGAATGTCTACCTCGGCGTGGGATATGGCGCTCGCCTACCGGGCCGCGTTTTCCAACCCGACGTTCGCCGAAATCGCAGACACCGCCTCCTACCCGTTCCCGGGCTACGGCGACATCCCCGGCTACGAGCTGTGGAACGACAACCAGCTCTACCTCAACGACCCCGACGGCATCGGTGGCAAAACCGGCTACACCGATGACGCGAACCACACCTTTGTCGGCGCCGTCAACCACGACGGCGTGCGGCTGGTCGCGGTGGTCCTGGACACGACGGTGGACAAGATGCGCGCGTGGCAGCAAGCGCAGGCACTCCTCCACGAGTCCTACGCCTACGCCTCCGGACACACCACCCACGTGGCGTCGCTGAACCCTGTCGCGGAAACGCCAACGACTATGCCGCAGCCAGCTGATGCTGGTGATCACAAACCTGGAAAAGCAAAAAGCCAGGGAGGAATCCCCTGGCTTTCCATCGCGCTCGTCGGCGGGGTGCTCGTGCTTGCCGCACTCGCCGTCGCGCTTAGTCTCGCGTCAGCAAAGAAACGATCCCGACGCCGATAGCGCCAATCGCCGCCCCAACGCCCAGCGCCTTGCCTGATGCAGAGGCGCTGTTCGCCGGGTCCTGGTACGCGCCCGCGCGCACGTTGATGATCGCGGACTCCGGGACCTCAACCGGCTCGAGCTCCAGCGACTCCTCTGTGGTTGCGGTCCAGGCAGAAACGTAGAGCACCACGCGCCAGATGAGGTAGAGCACCACCATCAGCGCAATCACCGGGCCAAAGATCGCGCCGGCCGGGTTGCCCGTCGCTGAACTCACGATCACCGTTGCGAACTGTTTCACCAGCTCGAACGCGACCGCGCCGAGCAGCGCGCCCTTCAAGCCGGACTTCACCGGCACCTTGGTGCGCGGCATGTAGGTGACCAGCCACCACATCACGAGGAAGTTCGCCAGCACACCGACCGCCAGGCCGACCGCCCACACCACGAGGCGGGCCCCCGGGAAGTCGCCGAGCCCGAAGTGCTCCATCGCCTGCGAAGTCCACGAGGAGGCACCGATGGCGGTCACACCGAACGCCACGATGAAGAGCAGAATCAAACCGATCAAGCCCAGCAGGTCCGCCATCTTCTTCACGACGAAGTTTCCACCATCATTTGCGTCAAGGTTCCACATCGCCGAAATGCCGACTCGCAGGTTGTTCATCCATCCCAAGCCGGACCAAAGTGTTGTGAGCAAACCGACGCCTGCGACGGCTCCGCGCTGGTCGATCGCTGCCTGCAGCAACTCGTTGACGGTATCGCCGAGTCCCCCTTCGAGGTTCTCAGTGATTTGGTCCTGCACCTGCTGCATAATGTCCGGGCGCCCGTTCAAAAACATACCGAGCGCCGCGAACAGCAACATCGCCAGCGGGAAGAGCGACAGTACCGAAAAGTACGTGATACCTGCCGAAAGCTGGTTGCCGCCCTGCGAGGAGAAACGCTCGTTCATCCGCATCAGGTGGCCAACCGCCGGAGCCTTCTTCGCAATCTCATCCGCGGCGCCTTCCGATTGCTGTTTCGTGGCGCGCTCAATGCCCTGCCGGTCGGTGTACTCCGTCTGTGGCGACGTCGAAGTGGCCATCACAGTCCCTTCCCTACTTCTGGTTTGTTACGTTAAGCACACCATCGTAGAGCAAAGGTCCACCATCTAGCCACCGAGTTCCACTGGGCAGCTATGCCCCGGCGAGGAAACCAACCTTCTCGTAGACGTCCTTGACCAACGGTGCCGCGATCTCTCGTGCGCGCTGCGCGCCGTCCGCGAGGATGCGTTCCAGCTGTGCGCGGTCGTTCATGAGTTCGTCGTAGCGGGCGCGAAGTGGCGTCGTAAAGGCCTCAAGCGCATCGGCCGTGTCCACCTTCAGTGCGCCGTAGCCCTTGCCCTCGTAGCTGGCCACCAGAGAGTCGATCGGGGTGCTGGTCAGCGCAGACTGGATCACCAGGAGGTTGGAGACACCTGGCTTGTTCTCCTTGTCGTAGGCGACGACGCCATCATCGTCCGTCACCGCCGAACGGATCCGCTTCGCGGACACCTTCGGATCATCCAGCAAGTTGATCAGACCCTTCGGGTTCTGCCCAGACTTGCTCATCTTCGACGTCGGATCCTGCAAGTCATAAATCTTTGCCGAGCCTTCCGGAATCAGCCCCTCCGGCACCACAAACGTGGAGCCGTAGCGGGAGTTGAAACGCTCAGCGAGCGTGCGGGTGAGCTCAAGGTGCTGACGCTGGTCCTCGCCAACGGGCACGAGTTGTGGCGAGTACAGCAAAATGTCGGCAGCCATCAGCACCGGGTAGGTGAACAGGCCGACCGAAGTGCGGTCCTGGCCCTGCTTCTGGCTCTTGTCCTTAAACTGCGTCATGCGGCTGGCCTCGCCGAAGCCGGTGAGGCACTGCAGCACCCAGGTCAGCTCCGTGTGCTCAGGCACATGCGACTGCACGAACAGAGTGGACTTCTCTGGGTCGATGCCGAGCGCGATCAGCTGCGCGCAGCCCGCGATGGTGCGCTCGCGCAGCTCCTTCGGGTCCTGGTCGACCGTAATGGCGTGCAGGTCCGGGATGAAATAAAACGCGTCGTACCCGTCTTGCAGGTCAATCCACTGCTTCAGCGCCCCAAGGTAGTTGCCGAGGTGGTAGGAATCTGCCGTGGGTTGAATGCCGGAAAGTACGCGCTGTTTTTCAGTCATGCCTACCTACTGTAGACCGGAACGTGCGCGTGCGGTACCTGCCCTATTCCGTGTCCGCTTCCTCGTCGGGCTTGGGGTCAGTTCGAGGGTCGGGGCGCCGGATACGTTTGATGCCGCGGTAGACCTGGCGCGCCCCCGGCACCATGCGCGCGCGGCGGTAGAAGTAAGAGGTCAGTGCATATTTCGGGTCGATTTCAGCAACACGTTCGTCGTCGTATTCGTACACCGGCAGCGACCACCCGCGCTTCAGCGAAACCAGGCGAATGCCCAGCACCAGCAGCACGGTGACAATGACGTTGATCCACTCCGGGACCCCCGCCATCATCATTAGCCACCACGCCACGGTGCCGATAACCGCCGCCGACGCGTAAAGCTCTTTGCGGAACACGAGCGGCACCCGGTCGGAGAGGACGTCGCGAATGATGCCACCCGACACACCTGTGCTGAGGGCCGCGACGCAGGCAATGATGAAGCCGTGGCCGTGCTCGATTGCGGTTTGGATGCCAACAACCACGAACGCGGCGAGCCCGATGGCGTCGGCAACTAAGAAGCCTCGACGCAGCTGGTACATCAGCCAACTAATGCGGACAGTCAGCACAGAGGCGACCACCACCAACAGCAGATACTCGGGCTTTTCCACCCACACCATCGGGTAAATCCCCAGCAGCAGGTTTCGCACCGTGCCACCGCCGAGCGCGGTCAACGCGCCAAGGGTAATGACCCCGAAGAGGTCCATGCGCATGCGCCCTGCGGACACAGCGGCGGTCATTGCCTCTGCGACGATGCCGATGATGAACAGCGCTGTGATGAGTTGATCAGTACTGACTGCATCCATATTAGATGTCGTACTCCACGATGAGCGGTGAGTGGTCCGACCAACGTTGCTCGACCGTCGGGGCCTTTTCCACCCAGCTGCGCTGCGCGCGCTCCAGCATGGACTTTGTTGCCGCCTGGTAGTCGATGCGCCAGCCTGCGTTGTTGTTAAAGGCCTGCCCGCGGTACGTCCACCAGGTGTACGGCGCGTCCTCCGGCTGCAGGTGCCGCGCGACGTCAAACCACTGCGGGTTGTCATTCGCTTGTCGACGCCCCTCCGACTGGTACTCCACCGCCCCAACCCACTGGCTTGTCTCCTTGTCTGCGAGGTCCTGGGCGGCGTCGTCCGGGAATGCGCCGAAGACGGAGTCCATGAACGCGCGCTCGTCGGGCAGGAAGCCGGACTTCTTCCGGTTCGTCTTCCAGTTCTTAAGGTCTTCGCGGCGGTGGCAGATGTTCCAGTCCCCGGCGATCACCATGTCGGGGTACTGCGCCGGTAGTTCTTCGAGCACCGGGCTGAATTGGTCGAAGAAGCGGTACTTCTCGTCCTGCTTGGCGGTCTCCGCGGCGCCCGACGGCAAATAGAGCGACGCTACCCGCACGCCACTTTCGAGCGTTGCCGCGATGAAACGGCCCGCGTCCTCGAAGCCCGGAATACCAACGCTTACCTCAGATAGGGGGGTTCGTGAGAGAATTCCCACACCCGCACGGCCTTTCGCGCCCGGAGTTTCCGCCGGGGCGACGGCAAGGTGCCACCCTTGCTCAAGCGCAGGGGCCAGCGCTTGCTCTGTTTGTTCCTGCGTTGCCCGCACTTCTTGCATCAACACGACGTCGACAGACGAGGCGTCGAGCCATGGGAGCATCCCGTGGTTGAGCTCATTGCGGACTTTGGTTGCCGCGCGGATTCCGTTGACGTTGACCGAAGCAATGCTTAAAACCATGCCCATGACCCTACCTTTCCCCGCTAATACAAGACACGCGGTATGTAAAAGCTGTACGCTGTGGGTTTAAGCAAAACATTTTGACGCGATACTTAAGGAGAACCATGGCTCAAATCATTTGGACACGCACCGATGAAGCGCCACTGCTGGCCACCTATTCCCTCAAGCCAATCGTTGAGGCATTCGCCGCTCAGGCGGGGCTCGATGTCACCACCGCTGACATCTCGCTTGCAGGCCGCATCATTGCGCAGTTCCCGGAGCGTCTCACCGACGAGCAGAAGATGGACGACGCGCTCGCGCAGCTCGGCCAGCTCGCCACTACCCCCGAAGCGAACATCATCAAGCTGCCGAACATTTCGGCTTCCCTGGTCCAGCTGAAGAAGGCCATCGCGGAGCTGCAGGCCGCAGGCTTCGACCTGCCGGAGTACCCAGACAATCCTTCGACGGACGAAGAGCGCGAAGTACAGAAGCGTTACGACGCCGTGAAGGGCTCCGCCGTCAACCCTGTCCTTCGCGAGGGCAACTCTGATCGCCGCGCACCGGAGGCCGTCAAGAACTTCACCAAGAAGCACCCACACTCGATGGGCGTGTGGTCGAAGGACTCCAAGACCAACGTCGCAACCATGGATGCTGGCGACTTCCGCCACAACGAGAAGTCCGTCATCATGCCGGCGGCTGACTCCCTGACCATCAAGCTGGTCGCCAACGATGGCACCGAAACCGTTTTGAAGGACTCCCTGGCCGTTGAAGCCGGCGAGGTCGTGGACGGCACCTACATGTCCGCCAAGGCACTCGACGCGTTCCTGCTCGACGCAGTCAAGCGCGCCAAGGAAGAGGGCGTGCTCTTCTCCGCTCACCTGAAGGCAACGATGATGAAGGTCTCCGACCCGATCATCTTCGGCCACGTCGTGCGCGCATACTTCAAGGACGTCTACGACAAGTACGGCGAGACCCTGCTGGCTGCTGGTCTGAACGGCGAGAACGGCCTGGGCGCGATCCTTGATGGCCTTGCTGGCGTCGATAATGGTGAGGAGATCCGCGCAGCGTTCGAGCAGGCGCTGAAGGACGGCCCGGCATTGGCGATGGTCAACTCCCACAAGGGCATCACCAACCTGCACGTGCCATCCGACGTCATTATCGACGCCTCGATGCCTGCGATGATCCGTACCTCGGGCCACATGTGGAACGCTGCCGACCAGGAGCAGGACACGCTGGCGACCATTCCGGATTCCTCCTACGCAGGTGTCTACCAGGCGGTTATCGACGACTGCCGTGAGAACGGCGCCTACGACCCAACCACCATGGGCACGGTGCCAAACGTTGGCCTGATGGCGAAGAAGGCTGAGGAGTACGGCTCCCACGACAAAACCTTCAAGATCCCTGCCGACGGCAAGGTCCAGGTTGTAAACAAGGCCGGCGACGTGCTCATCGAGCACGACGTCGAAGCCGGCGACATCTGGCGCGCATGCCAGACCAAGGACGCCCCGATCCAGGACTGGGTCAAGCTCGCGGTCAACCGCGCTCGCCTGTCGGGCATGAAGGCGATCTTCTGGTTGGACGAGGAGCGCGCACACGACCGCAACCTCATCTCCCTTGTTGAGAAATACTTGCAGGATCACGACACGGACGGCCTGGACATCTCGATCATGAACCCGGTTGAGGCCACGAAGGTCTCCGTTGAGCGTATCCGCCGCGGCGAGGACACCATCTCGGTGACCGGTAACGTCCTGCGTGACTACAACACCGACCTGTTCCCGATCCTGGAGCTGGGCACCTCCGCGAAGATGCTCTCCGTCGTTCCACTGATGGCTGGCGGCGGCCTCTTCGAGACCGGTGCTGGCGGCTCCGCACCGAAGCACGTGCAGCAGGTCCAGGAGGAGAACCACCTGCGTTGGGACTCCCTCGGCGAGTACCTCGCACTTGCTGAGTCCTTCCGCCACGAGAAGAACACTAAGGGCAACGAGAAGGCTGGCGTCCTCGGTGACGCACTGGACCGCGCAACGGAGACGCTGCTCAACGAGGGCAAGTCGCCGTCGCGCAAGGTGAACGAAATCGACGACCGCGGTTCCCACTTCTGGCTGGCACGCTACTGGGCTGAGGAGCTCGCCGCACAGTCGGAGGATGCGGACCTGGCGGCTACGTTCGCTCCGGTTGCTGCAGCGCTGGCAGAGAACGCAGCAACCATCGACGCAGAGCTGCTCGCGGTGCAAGGCTCCCCTGCCGATCTGGGCGGCTACTACTGGCCCGAGGAGGCCAAGGTCACTGCTGTCATGCGCCCGTCCGAAACCTTCAACAAGGTGATTGACGGCCTGAAGTAGTAAGCGCTCCGCTTTCCGACCCCGGTTGCTGCGTTTTCGCGGCGGCCGGGGTTTTGGTTTGCGGTTCTTGACCTGGCGCCCAGGATGGTAACCCCCACGTGGTAACCCAAGGACGGTAATCAGCCGAGTAACTGGGCCGACGGCGATCACCTCTACTCGGCTGATTACCATCCTCCGGTTACCATCCTTCGCGGTGCGTTGGGGCAGGCGTCGGGGAGCAAGGGTTCATGCGAGCGCAGCCCGGCGGCCAGCGATGGTGTCGCGGACCTCGCGGATGAACCCGTCGGGGTGCCGACGTAGGTACGAAGGCGAGTAGCGGAGGAAAACATAACCCCTGTTGGCAATCCGCTTCTGGCGCTCGAATTCTTCCTGTCGCGCACGTTCGGCGTCTGGCCCCTGGTATTTCACATCACCGTCGATCTCGATGAGCAGCCAGCCGTCGACGCACAGGTCCGCGTAGCGCCCCGCCACTTCGTACTGCGTAAACAACGGGCCGATCCCCGCCTGGATCAGCAGGGCGCGCGCGAAGGATTCGTAGGGCGAGTCCGAGTCGTCGACGCAGTGCCGGATGCACTCCCGAACCACCGCGATGCCCTTCAGTCTGCCCAGCTGCCGTGTTTCTTGCTCCAGAAGCGCACGCGTGAAACCCCTGCGCCGGAGGTAATCCGCAGCGACGAGCCCCTCGACGAAGCCGTGGTGGCGGGCGATGTCGGCAAGCGTTCGGAAACCAGTGGTGACGCGGTGTCCGTCGCGCAATGAGGTTTCGTCCTCGCGGAGCACCATGCGCCGAAACAGAATTCCTTTTCTGCCGCTGCGGGATGGCGAGCTGCCTCGGGAAAGCAGACACAGCTCGACTGGCTCTTCGGTTGTGCTGATCACCCACATGCCGTGCATGCGGGCAGCCGATCGACCGACGAGCACCGCTTCCCTACTCATCAGCGCAGCAGCTTCGACGCGCAGCCATTGCCGCTCGTGGTACTTCAGCTCTCTCCAGCAAGTTTCCGGAAAGATGATGCTCGTGTCGAGGATCCGGTGTGTCCCTCGGAGCCGACCAACGTCCTTATGCGAAAGCTTCCGCTTATCGACGATCCTCCGTCGCAACTCCCCCTTCCGCTCCTCCCACCGTTGCAGCACGATCGGATTTTCTCTGTCAATCCTCATACCTATTTTGACGTCGAAATCCCCGCTCGGGTTCCCTCTCAGACCGAAAGCTTACCCGACGTTACGCAACGCGAAGACTCACGAACGTACATCACCGTCACCATTGTCAACGTGGCTGAACCAGCAAGGTGACATGACCACCGCCCGGGTGATCCTAACGCTGGACGCTCATCACTTTTCTATTTTTATTCACGCATAATGGCTGGTAAACAGGCGTAGCTAGACAGCTTGGTTCACAGAAAACCTACCAAGCGTTACATTGTTGCTCATGACACAATACGACAACAGCAATACGAAAGACTGGTCCTTCAACACACGCTCTATCCACGCCGGACAGGCCGTGGACAGCGACTACGGGGCCCGTAACCAGCCTATTTACATGACCACCTCCTACGTGTTCGACAACGCTCAGCACGCAGCAGACCGCTTCAACCTCTCTAACCCAGGCCCGATCTACACTCGCCTGACCAACCCAACCCAGCAGGCGCTCGAAGACCGCATCGCGGACCTCGAGGGTGGCGTCGCAGCTACCGCATTCGCCTCCGGCATGGCTGCAGAGACCGCCGCCATCACGAACTTGGCGTCGGCAGGTGACCACATCGTTACTTCCCCACGTATCTACGGCGGCACCGAGACCCTCTTCCAGGTGACGCTGCCACGCCTCGGCATTGACGTCACGTTCGTGGACAACCCTGACGACCCAGCAAGCTGGCAGGCAGCAGTCCAGCCGAACACGAAGGCGTTCTACGGCGAAACCTTCGGCAACCCGATCGCCGACGTCCTCGACATCCCGGCCGTCGCGGAGGTCGCACACCGCAACCAGGTGCCACTGATTATTGACAACACGATGGCCACAGCCGCTCTGGTCCGCCCGCTTGAGCTTGGCGCAGACATCGTCGTCGCTTCGACCACGAAGTTCTACACCGGCAACGGCGCCGCCATCGGAGGCGTCCTCGTCGACGGCGGCAAGTTCGACTGGACCGTCGAGCGCGACGGCAAGCCGGTCTTCCCTTACTTCGTCACACCGGACCCGGCCTACCACGGCCTGAAGTACGCGGATCTCGGCGCACCGGCCTTCGCCCTCAAGGCCCGCGCGGGCATCCTGCGCGATACCGGTGCTGCACTCTCCCCGTTCAACGCGTGGGTCGCGCTGCAGGGCCTGGACACGCTGAGCCTGCGCGTGGAGCGCCACAACGAGAACGCTCTGAAGGTGGCGAAGTTCCTCAGCGAGCATGACAAGGTGGCGAAGGTGAACTTCGCTGGCCTCGAGTCCTCCCCGTACTACGCGGTCAAGGAGAAGCTCGGCCTGCGCTACACCGGCTCTGTCCTCTCCTTCGAGGTCGCAGGCGACAAGGACGACCACACGAATGCATGGAAGTTTATCGACGCCCTCAAGCTGCACTCCAACCTGGCAAACATCGGCGACGTGCGCTCCCTGGTGGTCCACCCGGCCACGACGACGCACTCCCAGTCGGATGCCGAAGGCTTGGCTCGCGCCGGTATCTCCCAGGCAACGATCCGCCTGAGCGTCGGCATCGAAGACGCCGACGACATTATCGCGGACCTCGAGCGCGGATTCGCAGCGATCTAACATGCCCAACCTGGCGCCTGAAGGCGAGCTGCAGATAGTCCCGATCGGCGACTACACCACAGAGGCGGGAGCCACCATCCGGGACGCCCACATCGCGTACCAGCGGTGGGGGCAGTTCCGGGGTGACCCGGAGGGCGAGAACAACATCCTTGTTGTTGAGCACGCCTTAACCGGGGACTCCAACGCCGCCGAGTGGTGGGGTGGGGCGATCGGCCCCGGCAAAGCACTCGACACCGACACGTGGTGCGTGATTTGCACCAACGTGCTCGGCTCGTGCTACGGATCGACCGGACCCGCAAGCACCCATCCTGACGGTGCCGCGTGGGGGTCTCGCTTCCCCGCGGTTTCCGTCCGCGACCAGGTGCACGCCGAGCGCGCCCTCCTTACCGAGCTTGGCGTCGGCCGCGTGCATGCCATCATGGGTGGATCCATGGGCGGGGCGCGCACCCTGGAGTGGACACTGCTCTACCCCGACGCTGTCGGCTACGCCTGCGTCATGGCGGTCTCCGCCCGGGCGAGCGCCTGGCAGATTGGTATCCAGGAAGCCCAGATCTACTCCATCGTGCGCGACCCGAACTGGCACGGCGGGGACTACTACTCCACCGGCGCCTCTCCCGACGAGGGGCTGGCTGCTGCCCGCCGCATCGCACACCTCACCTACCGCGGTGAGCTAGAAATCGACGAACGCTTCGGCACCACCGCCCAGGATGGCGAGAACCCGCTCGGTCCCTACCGCGAGCACGACCAGCGCTTCGCTGTGCAAAGCTACCTCGACTACCAGGGGAAAAAGCTCGTCGAACGTTTCGACGCCGGCGCCTACGTCACGCTTACCGAAGCCATGAACCGCCACGACATTGGTCGCGGCCGCGGTGGACTGAACAAGGCGCTGCACTCATCGACGGTGCCGACGATGATTGTGGGCGTCGATACGGATATTTTGTACCCTTACCACCAGCAGGAGCACATGTCCCGCAACCTCGGGAACCTGCTGGGGATGCACAAGCTTTCGTCTCCTGTCGGCCACGACGCGTTTTTGGTCGAGGCACGCCAGATGGACAACATCTTGCGCAACTTCATCGCGCTGACCAGCGCCTAAGACCTCTTAGGACCCCAGCGCATCCACCGACCAGGCCAGCCACACCATCGCGACGCCCAGGCCGGTGGAAAACGCGATATCGAACCGCTTCGAGCGCACCGCCAACAAGCCGATGACCTGCGAGTCGCAGGTCAGGCGCAGCAGTGCGCACCACAGCATGGTCGCCCCCAGTGCGAACGTGGCTCTCCGCCAGTGATCCGTGAGCGACCACACCCCAGCGGCGACAAACCCCAGGATGAACACGCACACCATCCCCAGCTGCACTTTCCGCGGCAGCGGCGAAGGCGGGTTCCCAATGTCATGAGGGTTGTCCAGCGACAACCCCTCTGCCGCATTAGGCAAGCTGCTCAGCCCGCTCCACGATGTTTCGGACCAGGAACGTGCGAGTCATCGGGCCGACGCCACCTGGGTTCGGTGAGACCCAGCCGGCCTTCTCCCACACATCAGGGTGCAGGTCGCCGACGGTTTTGCCGTCGACACGCGAGACGCCCACATCCAGCAGCGCGGCGCCTTCCTTAATCATGTCCGCGGTAATCATGTGCGGCTTGCCTGCCGCTGCGATGACCACGTCCGCCCGGCGCGTCTCCGCAGCCAGGTCCTTCGTGCCGGTGTGGCACAGCACGGTCGTGGCGTTGACGTTGCGCGAGGTCAGCATCAGCGAAATTGGGCGACCCACGGTCACTCCGCGGCCGATGACGCACACGATCGCACCGTTCAGATCCACGCCGAAGCGCTCCAGCAGCTTGATGGAGCCGTTCGGGGTACACGGCAGCGGCGCGGGCTCGTTGAGCACCAGTTTGCCCAGGTTGACCGGGTGCAGGCCGTCGGCGTCCTTGTCCGGGTCGATGAGTTCGAGAATGCGGTTCTCATCCAAGTGCTTCGGCAGCGGCAGCTGCACGATGTAGCCGGTGACGGCGTCGTCGTTGTTGAGTTCCTCGATGACTTCCTCAAGCGCCTCCTGCGTAATATCCCCCGGCAGCTCCTTCATGATGGAGGCGATGCCGAGCTCCTCGCAGTCGCGGTGCTTCATGCGCACGTAGTTCTGGCTCGCCGGATCGTCACCGACCAGCACGGTGGCCAGCCCTGGCGTGATGCCACGCTCCCGCAGGGAGGCGACTCGTGTTTTGAGATCTGCAAAGATCTCTTCGCGGTACAGTTTTCCGTCTAATTTAATCGCAGTCACGGTGACCATCCTAGACTGTAACCATGTGCGCTTTTCACGTTATCTTTGACAATCCCGTCATCCCAGGCAACACCGGCAACGCAATCCGGCTGTGCGCAAACACCGGCGCCGTGCTGCACCTGGTGGAGCCGCTCGGGTTCAACTTCGAAGACAAACACCTCAAGCGCGCAGGGCTGGACTACCACGACTTAGCGGACATCCAGATTCATCCAACTATCGACGCCTGCTTCGCCGCGATCCCGGATGCCCGTATCTTCGCGTTCACCACCCAGGCGACCGACTACTACCAGGACGTGGAGTACCGCGACGGCGACGCCCTCCTCTTCGGTACCGAGCCCACCGGGCTACCCGAAGCACACCGCAACCACCCACGCGTGACCAAGCAGCTCCGCATCCCGATGCTGCCGAGCCGCAGGTCAATGAACCTTTCCAACTCCGCTTCCGTCGCTGTCTTCGAGTCCTGGCGGCAGTTGGGATTCCCCGGCGGAGTCTAACTCTGACTCTGTAGTCATTGGGGGCAGCGTGCGGGTGCGCAGCGTGTCGACGAGCCAACGCCCCTCCCCCGCGCGCAAGTCCCGCGCCACCATTTTGACAGCGCCCGGGACCAGGTCAAAGCGCACATGCGCCAGGCCGAGCATGTGCTGCAGGGGACCTTGTTTGAAGGAAAGCTCCTGGATGTGTGTGTTTTCCACCATCTGGTACCGCTTGGACAGGCGACCGAACGTGACCACGGTGACCTCTGGGTACAGCGTGACTGTCTGCCTCCGCCAGTCAACCGGTGATACCCACCGCGCCACGCCCGGGGAACGCAGCTGCGCACGCGACATGTCGCGCATGGCTTCGCCGGACAGTGGCGCAATCGCGTCGATGACCCGCATGGCCTGCTCCAAAGTACCGACCGGCAGCAGCTTGGACGTACCGGTTGCCTTGTTACGCTCAGATCCGTACCCGGCCACAGTTACCGATACGGTCCACCACCCAAACGCGCGCCACAGGAGCGGTTGGCGAAGCTGTATCGCGTGAATGCGGTGCAGCGGGACCGCTTGGCGCCTGCGGTTCGCAAGCCCGTACGTCATGTTGATGACGGCCCCGTTGCTGCCGGAGGTGGCGTCGTCAAGCACGGAATTGAAGCGCCACGAGTGGTCGATGGTGCGCCAGATCTGTGGCACGAACCCGACGAGGATCGGTAGCGCCGCGGTGATCGAGAGGTCGGTGAAGAGCGGGACGGCGCTCGAAACGACAGTAATGATGGTGGAGAGCTGGAACGCCGCCGCCAGCAGCGAGCGGCCGATTGGGATGGGCGGCACCAGCGTATTTGCAGGGTCGGAGTCTTGTTCGGCGCGTGTCAACGCAGGTGCAGCTGCGCCGGGACGAGCCGCGATTGCCCGCAGAATCTCGGCGCGCAACTCGTCCGCTTCCGCCCGGGGCAGGTAGGCGATCTCGATGGCCGAATTGTTGCCGCCGGCCGCCTCAACGCGCACCGCCGCGAGCCCAAACAGACGCGGCGCGAACGGCTCAATGACGTCGACGGCCTGGATCCGGTCGTACCGCGCGGTGCGCACCGTGGTCGTGAGTACGCCTCGCTTCAGCTCAATGTCTTCGTCACCAACACGGAATCCGATCTTGGCCCACCACAGCTGCGAAATCACGAACACCACAAGCAGGCCAACGATGAACACGCCGACGGCCACGCCCACATCCATGATGCCGACGCCTTCGTCCTGCAACCAGTTCATCAGTGGCACGGTGAAGTTGAATACAGCGATCGTGAGCAGCGCAAGCAGCGTCGCCCACACGCGCAGCAACGGGGTCAGTCGGTGGACCCGCCGGTACTCAGGGGCCGCCGTCATAGGCCACTCATCTGTTCACGTGCTTTGACCACGAGCCGGTCACGCAGCGCATCGGCGTCCGCAGCGAGAAGGCCTGGCAACGTGGTCGCCGAACTGACCGATGCGGTACTCACCACCAGTTTCTTCAACCCAAGCACCCGCATCACTGGCCCCGTATTCACATCCACGAACTGGATTCGCCCGTAGGGGATGACTGTGAGCGTGTGCCACATTTTGCCCTGGCTTAAGATCAGCTCATTGTCCGTTTCCAGCCACGCCAGATTGCGCACCTGAAACGGGATGAGGAAATACTTCCAGATGAAGAACACTCCGCAGACAGCTGCACCCCACACCCACCAGCCACCGTACTTCCACTGTGCCCACAGCAGGCCACCGATCACGATCAGTGCCCACACCGTGTTGGTCACCAGCATGGGCACCATGTACTTCGGCGAGACGCGGTGCATCTGCTCGACCGATGCCGGCAGCGGTGGCCTCGCCAGTGTGTCAGTCTGCTGTTCCATAGGCACCACCCTAGCTACCTCACCGAAAATCACGTGAACCACGCGAGAGCCACTGGCCAACATCGATTTGCTCCAGGCGGTCCGCCACGACGCTGATCGCGCCTGACGCGTTTTGGACAATCCCGCGCACCACCAGCGCGTGCGCTGTGCGCGCCACTACGCGTTGCCGCTTCCACAGTCCCGGCGACACCATAATGTTCAGCAGCCCGGTTTCGTCCTCCATCCCAAGAAACGTCAGGCCAGATGCAGTTTGCGGCCGCTGCCTGTGTGTGACCACGCCTGCAACGCGCACACGTGTTCCGTCCTCTACGTTGCGCAGGTCCACCGCGCGCAGGATGCCCTCTCGCTGCAGGTGTTCGCGCAGCAGCTGCATCGGCTGCGTGTCGTGGGTGACGCCGGTCGCGGCAACATCGGCGGCAAGCAACTCGAATGCGGTCATCCCGGGCAACGCGGGGGCGTCGATACCCGAAAGCCCCGGCAACATGCCTTCGCGCTCCGTCGCTGCGATGCCTGCGGCCCACACCGCTTGTCGACGCTCCACTCCGAAACAGTCCAACGCACCCGCCTTCGCGAGCGCCTCGACGTGCTCCACGCTCAGCTCCGCCCGGCGCGCCAGGTCCGCGATGTCCGTAAACGGTGCGGCTTCCTCAATTCGAGCTGCGGCCTTCTCCCCGACCCCCTTCACCAGATTCAACCCGATCCGGATTGTGTCATTATCTATGCAGCGCGCCTGCACACCGGATCCATTCACGCTCACCGGCAGGACCGTAATGCCGTGACGGCGGGCGTCTTGAATCAGGGACTGGGGCGAGTAGAAGCCCATCGGCTGCGCCCGCAGCAGACCAACGCAGAACTGGGCCGGATAGTAGTACTTCATCCATGCGGAGAAGTACACAAGCGACGCAAACGATTGCGAGTGCGATTCCGGGAAACCGTAGGCAGCGAACGCAACAATCTTGTTCCAGAGCTTTTCCGCGACATCCGCCCCGATCCCGTTCGTCGTGTTGCAGCCCTCGAAGAACCGGGCTTTGAGCGCCGCCATTTTCGCCGGGGACCGCTTCGAGCCCATCGCGCGACGCAGTGCATCGGCCTCCCGGCCGCTAAAGCCCGCAGCGTCGACGGCGATCTGCATGAGCTGCTCCTGAAACAGCGGAATCCCCAACGTCTTCCCGAGGGACTTTTCCAGCACCGGGTGGTCATAGGCGACAGGTTCAAGGCCATCGCGGCGTCGTAAATAAGGGTGGACTGACCCGCCTTGAATTGGCCCAGGACGGATGAGAGCAACCTCAACCACGAGGTCGAAGAAGCACTGCGGTTTCAGCCGCGGCAGCGTCGAAAGCTGCGCACGCGACTCCACCTGGAACACCCCGACGGCGTCAGCACGGCACAGCATGTCGTAGACACCCTGGTCCGCAAGGTCGAGTTCCCACAGGCGTACCTCGGTGCCCGTCGTATCGCGTACGAGATCCACCATGTGGTGCAGGGCCTCCAACATGCCGAGCCCAAGCAGGTCGAACTTCACCAGCCCCGCAGAGGCGCAGTCGTCCTTGTCCCACTGCACCACCGAGCGCTGTTCCTTGCGCGCCCATTCAATGGGGACGACGTCCGCGATTGGCCGATCACAGATCACCATCCCGCCTGAGTGGATTCCGAGGTGGCGTGGCTGCCCAACGAACTCCTCCGCTAACTCGCTCACCTGCCCCGGTGGGTCACTGAGTCCTTTTGACCAGGCATCAGCAGCACCTTGCGGGTACCCGAGCGCGCGGGCAGCGTCGCGCACCGCGCCTTTCCTCCGGTACGTAATCACGTTTGCCACCTGGGCCGCGCGCTCACGGCCGTAGCGCTGGTAGGCGTACTGGATGACCTCTTCGCGCCTGCCGGACTCTATATCAATATCGATATCCGGCGGTCCGTCACGATCTGGCGACAAGAACCGCTCAAAGAGAAGTCCTGCGCTGATCGGCTCAGCATTCGTGATCCCGAGGGCGAAGCAGACCGCTGAGTTCGCCGCGGACCCTCGCCCCTGGCACAGGATGTTGTTGTGCCGACAAAAATCGACGAGATCGTACACGATCAGGAAGTAGCCGGGGAATTGTAGTTCCTCAATCACGCTCAGCTCGTACTCGATCTGCCGCAATGCCTGCTCACGGATAGTTTCCGGGCGCGTCGCGTACCGCACCTGCGCGCTGGCGTAGGTCAGCTCCCGCAAGTAGCTCATCTCATTGTGGCCCGCCGGAGTGGTGTAGTCCGGTAAGTTTGGCGCAACAAGGTCGAGCGTAAACGCGCACTGTTCAGCGAGCTCCACTGTGGTGGCCAGCATCGGCTCGCACCCTGGCAGCAACCGGGCCATCTGCCTCCCGCTGCGCAGCCAGTGCGCCCCCATCGGGTGCAGGTCAGCGGCGTTTTGTGGCAGAGCGCGACGCTGAGCAAGCGCATGTTTGGCCGCGGCGAGGCGTGCGTGGTTGCGCGTCGCGGCGGCAGGCCGGGTAGTGACGATAGCCGGAAGATGAACGAAGCTGTCTAATAAACGGTGATGATCGGCATCATCAGGCGCGAGGGAGACCACATATTCCCTCACCACATTTTCCGGCCCGAAACTCTCGCTCAAAGTATCGAACTTTGAGGCCCACTCCCACCCGCCGAGCGCCAAACAAGAGCTACCAAGCCACTCCCCGACCTGCCGCAGTGGCGGGTATGCGAGCTCACCCTTCTGCCCACCCTCCATATGCGCGTGCGACATCAGGCGAGACAGCCTCCGATACCCCTCCGCCCCGCGGGCCAAGACGGACAGCACCCCCTCCTTGAGCGTCAGCTCTGCACCAAACACGGTAGCTACTCCCGCCTCAGCTGCAGCTTCCGCAAACTTCACCGCACCATAGAATCCATCACGATCACACAGGCCAAGCGCCGACAACCCGAGAGCGCTGGCGCGCGCAACAAGCTGCTCAGGCTCACTCGCGCCGCCAAGGAAACTATAGGACGACACTGCATGCAACTCCGCAAACGGCACCCCACTATCCAGCGCGCGGACACCATTCGCCCCCGCCCCGCCTGCAGGCGCGAGCCGGTCCACGGGAACCACAGGCCCGACGTCCTCCCCGGACAATATCCGCTCCAACTTCGACCATGTCAGCGGAGCACCCCCATTGAATCGCATGTTCGACATTGTAAACATGTTCGAATCAGCGCGCAAGGAGAATTATATTCATCGTTTTTTGCCAGAGATAGACTAAGCGGTCCAATAGGTGCTAAGTTTTCAAACCATCACTGATACCCCAATGAAAAACATAAAGGAGACATCATGCGCCTCAACCGTGTGATTGCAACCATCGCAGCTTCGGCACTCGCAGCTACCGGCCTGGTAGCTTGCTCTGACAACTCCGCCGAAAAGTCCACCGACGCAGCCGGTGGCAGCGAGGACACCGTCGTTAAGATCGGCACCACCGACGCCGACCAGAAGGCATGGTCCGTCTTCGAAGACCTCGCAGCGGACAACGGCATCACCCTCGACATCGTGCAGTTCTCCGACTACGCACCGGTCAACGAGGCGCTTGCACAGGGCGAGATTGACCTGAACAAGTTCCAGCACATCCTCTACCTCGCAACCTACAACGAGGCTTCCGGCAACGACCTGAAGGTCCTGTCCACCACGGAGATTTACCCACTGGCACTGTTCTGGAAGGATCACGACTCCCTCGACGGCATCGAAGGCACCGAGGTCGCCATCCCGAACGATGACTCGAACCAGGGCCGCGCAATCAACGTCCTCGTCCAGGCTAACCTGGTCACCCTGAAGGACAGCGCCGACGCCCTGGCGCCGGCGCCAGCGGACATCGACGAAGCCGCGTCGAAGGTGAAGGTTGTTCCGGTCGACGCTTCCCAGACGACTTCCGCGTACAAGGAAGGCCGCCCAGCCATCATCAACAACTCCTGGCTGGAGCGCGCTGGCATCGAGCCGAAGCAGGCTATCTTCCAGGATGACCCAGCCTCCGAGCAGGGCGAGCCGTACATCAACGTCTTCGCAGCACGCGCTGAGGACCTGGACAACCCGACCTACAACCGCCTTGCAGAGCTGTGGAACTCCCCAGAGGTCGCAGCTGCTGTCCAGGAAGATTCCCGTGGCACCGCGGTCGCTGTTGAGCGCTCCCGCGATGACGCCAACGCCATCCTCGCACGTCTTCAGGAGAAGTAGTCCGTGACGAAAACCGGCACCCGGGTCGAGTTCCGGGACGTATCGAAAGTCTTTACAACAGGTGGGCGTGAGGTTGTGGCCGTCGACAATGTGTCGCTGACGGTCGAACCTGGCGAGATCCTCGGTGTGATCGGCTACTCCGGCGCTGGCAAGTCCACGCTGGTACGCCTGATCAACGGGCTCGACATGCCAACCAGCGGCGAGCTCCTTCTCGACGACACCAATATCGTCGGCAAGAGCGAGAAACGCCTGCGGCAAGTGCGCCGAAACGTTGGGATGATTTTCCAGCAGTTCAACCTCTTCTCGTCCCGCACTGCGGCGGGCAACATCGAGTACCCGCTGCAGCTTGCCGGTTTGGGCAAACAGGAGCGACAGGCACGCGTCAAGGAGCTCCTTGAGTTTGTTGGACTGTCAGATCGCGGCAAGAACTACCCTGAGCAGCTTTCAGGTGGTCAGAAGCAGCGCGTGGGCATCGCTCGTGCGCTCGCCACGAATCCATCGCTCTTGCTTGCCGACGAAGCCACCTCCGCCCTCGACCCCGAGACCACCCACGAGGTGCTCGAGTTGCTGCGTCGCGTCAACGCGGAGCTCGGCATCACGATCGTGGTGATCACCCACGAGATGGACGTCATCCGCGCGATCGCAGACAAGGTCGCCGTGATGGAGGCCGGCAAGGTCGTCGAGTATGGCTCCCTCTACGAGGTGTTCTCAGACCCGAAGACGAAGGTTGCACAGCGCTTCGTATCGACGTCACTTCGCAATACGCCAGACAAGCACGAGGAGATCGAGCTCCTCAACGCGGCACCCGGTCGCCTCTTCACCGTCGATCTGACGGAGCACTCGGGATTCTTCGGCGCAGCGGAGCAGGCACGCCAGCGCGGTGTGTCGATTCAGCCGGTACACGCAGGGATTACAACCCTGCAGGAGCACTCCTTCGGCAAGATGACGGTTCGCCTCAACGGTGATGACGCAGCGATTAACGAGTTCCTGCACACGCTGCAGGACACCACAGATATTCAGGAGATACGTCGATGAACAGTGCTGTCAACGAATTCATTCTGGCGCAGCCAAACTGGGAACGGCTCGGACCCACGTTTGTGGACGCCATCGGCGACACGCTCTGGATGGTGGGCATCACCCTGTTAGTCGGCGGCATCTGCGGCCTGATCCTCGGCGTGTTCTTGTACACCACCCGCCCGGGTGGCATCCTGAAGAACAGCGTCGTGTACTGGGTGATCAACTTCGCCGTGAACTTCTTCCGGCCGATCCCGTTCATCATCATGATCGCCATGCTCTACCCCATCACGTTATCGGTGGTGGGCACGACGATTGGCCGTGGCGCGGCCACGTTCGTGATGTGCTTCTCCGCGACCTTTACCGTGGCTCGTATCGTCGAGCAGAACCTGGTGTCCATTGACCCCGGCATGATTGAGGCGGCGCGTTCGATGGGCGCTGGCCCGTGGACGATCATCCGCACCGTCATCCTCCCGGAGGCGCTCGGCCCGCTGATTCTCGGCTACACGTTCATCTTCATCGCGGTGATCGATATGTCCGCGATGGCCGGCTACATCGGCGGTGGCGGCCTTGGTGACTTCGCCATCGTGTACGGCTACCGCCAGTTCGAGCCGCAGGTGACATGGGCGGCCGTGATCGTCATCGTCGTCATCGTGCAGCTCGCACAGTTCTTGGGCAACTGGCTGTCCAAGAAGGTGATGCGCCGCTAAGGTGTGACCAGTTGGTTAGGATGGGTGCCATGAAAATCGCAGCGTTTGATTTTGATGGCACCCTTCATCATCCTGAGGACACCGGCGAGCACGGCTTCGATCCGGCCGACATGGATGCGATCCAGGCCTGGTGCGACGCTGGCCACATCGCTATTTCCGCCACTGGTCGCTCGCGCACCGCGCTTGAGTTCGGGATGCGCCACTGCCCCATCCGCTTCGATTACCAGGTACTCTCCAACGGCGGCTCCGCAACCACCGGCGACAATGAGCGTCTGCTGTACTCACACCTCGTAGACCCAGCAATCGTTGAAAAGGTGGTCACGCACTTTGCTGATACAGAAGGCGTGGCGGTGTTCGGCACCACGATCGGCCACGTTGACGGTGAGTTCAGCAATAACACGCAGGCGCGCAGCAGCTTCACCGTCAATTTCGACGCAATGACGACCGCCGATATCCCCCACCACGAGTTCGCCGTCGTCCCCCTGTGGATCCCAGACAACGAAGCGCTGCGCGCCGAAGTCTACGAGTGGACGCGCGCGCTGCCGCATGTGTCGGTGGCTCAGAACCAGGATTTCATCGACATCATGGCGCCGGGCCGCACGAAGGGCGCTGGTATCCAGGACCTGCTGGAACTACTCGACGTCCCACGCGAAGACATCGAGCTGTACACCTTCGGCGATTCGTGGAACGACTTGTCCATGCACGAGATCGCGGATCACTCGCACAGCTTCCACCACTCACCCGCCGAAGTGCAGCAGCGCACCGACCACGTGATCAGACGGGTCGCTGACGTGCTGCCCAGCTACATGTAGGAGCGGCTGGCGACGACCCAGCCCTTGCCCGGCTTCGGGTCCTTCCCGCACGACGCCATCACGGCGTCAATATTGCGCTGCTCGAGTACCACTTCGTAGGCGGTATCGGTAGCGGTGTCGGTGATGGTGACGTGGGCGGAGGGGCCGTCGATACGCTCGGCGGTGACCTCAAGCTGTCCGTAGTGCACCTTCTGACCACGGGTGGCGAGCTGCGTTGCGATGTCGACCTCCGCCACCTGCCCGACCGAGCTGAATGTGCCGCGCCCTCGGTTGCCCGGCACGAAGTACTCGCCCTGCATCGCGGCGTCGAGCATGGCCTCTGTTGCCTCGATGTTCATCCGGCCGAAGCTGTACGCCCACGGCATGAGCATCATCGTCGCAGCGAAACGGTGCCCCTTGATGTGGGAGGTTTCCCACACCACGTCATTGCCGTGCCCAAACGGGTACTTCTCTACCAGCTCGTTGACGATGGGCCGCCCCTTGATAGCGCAGCACATGTCGCGCTTTCCGTGGGTGCAGACCAGGACGAGCGGCTTCGTGCGCGTCCGCGCATTGTTGCGACCCGGGCCAGATAGGTCGAGGTCGAGGATCTCCTCAGGGCGATCGATGTGCAGCACCTCGGTAGCTGCTTGATCGGCGAAGACCAAGTACACGTGGTGGTCTTCGATCTGGCGTCCTTCCCTCGTTGGGTGGCGAATCAGCAACAGCGTGGCGTTGTAGCGCTGCATGTGCGCCTTCAACTTTTGGGTCAGCTCATCCCCGAAGGTGTCGCCGTCGAGAACATCGTGGCTCCACTTATGCGGCCACTCAAACAAAACGTAGGTAGAGCCGGGTTTCGCGGTACCTGGCAGCGGCTCATTGTCCGTATCAGAACAGAGTTCGCGTGCATGGGCTGTAGTCATGGCAACCACTGTAGCGAAAATTTCCTGATTGATTAGGCATACCTAAACCGGAACGACTCGGGCAGTTAACATTTTGATAACCTTTTTGGTTTTTCACCGTTCTGCTTTGCTCTTCGAGAATCGTTCTGGCTACGGTAATTCTCGTGTTTCCTTTACCGAAGTTCGCCGTTGCAGCACTGACCCCGTGTGTTGCTGGCGCCGTGCTCGCCGGCTGCGTGGGCTCTCCTGCCCAGGAGCAGGGCGCGACCCGCGTCGGCTCGGTGCACGCCGCGCCTGCGTCGACGCAGCTTCGGCCACTCGGTACCGCGAACGCGAGCCCGAAAACCCAGCGGCCATCCGCACCTGCTCAGCTTGCCGTGGCCGGCGTGCGAGTGGGCACCCACGAAGGATTCGACCGCGTGGTTGTAGACCTCGTCGGCGATGGCGAGCCTGGCTGGTTCGTGGATTACACCTCAACCCCGATGCAGGAGATCACCGGCAAGCCGCTGAAGGTGACTGGCAACGCGTTCCTCAACATCAATATCGACGGCACTGTCTACCCCTACGAGCTGGGCCTGGACGCGGACCAGATCAAGGTGGAGACCCCGGCAGAGACCGGCAACATCATCGACGTCGTCAACGCCGGCACATACGAGGGCCGCAGCCGCGTAGTTGTCGGGCTGCGTTCTGACCTGCCGTATTCGGTGCAGGTGCTGGAGCATCCGCTGCGCCTGGTTGTTGACATCGTGCAGTCCTAAAACACCTAGTGGTAGAGCGCCTCGACGCTCCAGCGCTGCCGATACCACACCAACAGCCACCCGCGCTGCCCCGCCGTCGACGCCTGCTCCACCCCAAGCACCTGGAGACGCGCAAGCTTCATAGGGTGCGCACCCCACCACCCTTCATCGACGGGCCACGGGCCTGCCCACGCGGTGACGTCGTAGCAGCGCTTGCCCCACACCAACGTGGCGGGCTGGCCACTGAGCAGGACCTCTGCGTTGAGAAGCACCGGCCGACCGGCGCTATCCAGCAACTTTACCCGTGATGACGGGTGCTCGATCCCACCACCAAGCCTGGCTGGAAGTGGCGACGGGACAGCGCCGACGAACTTCCCACGGTCCTGTGGTGGCACCTCCCCGTAGGGCACAAGCCGGATACGCTCGGCCACGCCGCGCCCTCCGACCGCGACCGGCTGCAGCACCGCCTCCATCCCGAGCTGGGATTGCACTCGCTCGATCACGCGGCGCGCACCATCGTCTGATGCCCCGTCGGACCACAACTCCCCCACCACGTCAGGCTGCGCAAGCTCCAGCGGTTCGAGCAGCAACGAGGCGATCGGTCCGCTGCCTCCGTTGGTGAGCCATCCATCAAGTTGCCAGCGCACCCGGTCGGCGGTGCCGGCTTCCGTCAGTGCTTCCCGCGTGCGCCACACGCGTTCGACCCGGGCGCCGTCGCTCAGCTCGGCGGAGATCTTCAGCCTCAGGCAGTGCACCCCGGCCTCCTTGAGCCGCTGGTGCAGCCTGGCCGCGAGTACGCGGGCGGCGAACGCGGCGGCGTCGACGCGCTCGATTGGTTCTTCCGGAGTCATCTCCACCGCGAAGTCTTCCACGGGCAGTTCCGGGGCGACGCGCCGGTCCGGGGCTGCGCTGGCGATCCGGTGCAGGTGAATGCCCGCAACCCCGAAGCGCGTCATCACGGCTGAGGCAGGCAGCTGCGCAAGCTGCCCCAATGTCTGGATACCAAGTTGGCCCAGGGTACGGACAGTTTCCGGATCCGCTCCAAGCGCCGCCTCTGCCGTGAGCACCCGAAGTGGCTGCGCCGAGAGAAACTGCGCCGATCCCCCTTCGGCCACCACGTGCGAGCTCCGGGTGGCGATCACCGCGGTAGCGATCTCATCCGCCGCCCCTGCCATGACGTCGATGCCGTGGCGGGCGGCGGCGTCGATCAGCATCTCAAGCGCCGTGTCCTCGTTGCCGTGGAACTTCCCCGCCGTGGCGAGGTCCGCGACCACCAGGCCGGGGCGCAGCACCTCCACGGAGGCAGCTACGTCGTCCAGGGAGCCTGCGAGCGCGCTGAACGTGCGGCCGTCGCGCTCCGGGTTGTCCTCTACTACCGTCAGCTCCGGCGCGACGGCCTGCGCGTTACGTACCCGCATCCCACGGCGGACCCCGACGCGCCGCGCCTCCTGCGAACAGACCTTGATGCGATGCTGCACCGCGATCGCAATCGGTTCTTCCAGCGTGTCCTCGGCTTCGAGCTTGGCTGCCTGTACGGGCCAGTCCGGGAACCAAAGTGCAGCAACCCTCATGAGGGCACCGCCTTCAGGTGCGTGACACCGCCTGTCGCCACCCCAAGCGTCAGTAGTGCCGGTGGCCGCTTCCAGCCTTTCGCGTGCGCGGACACTTCAAGGTCAATACCCGCGATACGCCCACGGCCACGCCCGATACCGTGAAAGCGAGCAATGTCCGCGCTCATGCGCAGTGCGGGCGAAGGCACCGTCACGTTCACGCAGAGCATCGCTGCTTCCCCGGCGCGCACACGGGCAAGCAGCGGGCGGGCCTGTGCGGGCGTGAATTGGATTTCACCTCGGGTGTGCAGCACCACCACATCCAGCCCTTCGGCGAGTACACCGGCGGCATGCACTGCGTCCAGCCCTGGCTCCGGGACTGCGACTGTTCTGCGCAGCGCTTGTCCTGAAAGCTCCGCGTAGGACAGCTCCGGCCACCCCACCACGGCCGCGTAGCCGCCGGCTTCCGTGACCTGTCGTAGGATCTCCACAATGAGTGAGGGCGTGTCGCTCACTTGCGTGACCTGCCGCCTTGGCAAACCTCCGTTCGGAAGTACATTCGCCAACTCACCACCCAACGGAACAACACCTTCGCCCCCGATCTGCTCCTGCGCGGCACCACCATCAAGCTCGGCTAATTGCGCACGGAGCCGCGCAATCTGCTCAGCCTTGCTGGGCTGCTCACCACCGTCCGTAGCGAACTCGCGCGAGCGAATAGGTGTTCCATTCATGCCTGTTAGTATGCAACGCGTCCCCGACACGAGCAACAGCAAAGGTCGAACACTATTTCGAACCACGGTGGCGCGAAGCGAGTCTCAATGCGCTACGCTCTGCCCTATGTACTACGCAGACTTCCGCAACCGCGTCACCCCAATTCCCACGCCACCCGCTGTGCGGGCGGTGACCGCGGGGTGCGTAGCGGCGTCGATAAGCGTGATGGCTGCACCGCTGCCCGCAGCCGTGAAAGTCGGTGTTGCTCTCGCCGCGGTGTTCATCGCCCGCGCCACCACCCGGGCACACCCGTACCGCAAGGCCATGGCCGAGTTCGCTCGCAGCCGCAACGTCTCGCAGGTGCCGTCGCTGAGCATGGTGGTACCCCTGATGCTGTGGTGGTTGGCGATCATGCTGTGCCCGCTGATCGCGCCACTGCCCGGCTGGGGGCTGGCACTGCTTGCGGGCGGACTCTTTGTCGTGGCGTGGGTGCTCATGCCGCACGTCGACGGCACGCGACGCCTCGCATACGCACCCCCAGCACCCGCAGCGCCTACAACGAAGCGCTAGCGGTAGCGCTTCGGCACGTCAGCCGCCCCCAGGCTGAGCATAAGGCGGTTTGCCCAGTTAAAGAACGCCGCCGAATTAATCAGGTCGAGGATCTCAAGCTCCCCGCAGTCGGCCGCGCGAAGTGCCTCGACGTGCTGCTGCGAGAACGCAATCGGGGTGTGCGTGAGCGCCACGGCGGCGTCGCGCAGCGCGTTCCACAGCTCGGTGCCAAGGTCGGCGGTCACACCTTCGTCGAGGAGCCGGGAGACCGCCTCGGCGTCCCCGCCTTCCTGCTTCGCGCGCCCCTGGTGTACGGAGGCGCAGTACTCGCACCCGTTGAGCCGGGAGACCACGGTCGCGGCTAGTTCCCGCTCGGCACGACCCAGGCCGCCGTCGGTGTTGTAGAAAATATCCAGGTCAGTCAGGGTGCGCGCCTTGAGCACTGCCGGGTCGCGCGCGAGTAGCCGGAAGTACTCCATGTCGATTCGCTCGGGCTTGAGCAGCGCGTCGCGGTGTTCCTCGGTGAACTCCGATTTGTCCAGGCTGGGCACCCACGCGCGCCAGCCTAGGGAGTGCTCCATGAACTTTGTCGGCGCGACAACGTCGGGCAGCAGGGTGCGTGGCCCGGGTTCCCAACCGGGGTCAACCACGCCGTGTGCTCGCCCGCTTGTCGACGCTCGCTGGGCCCGCTGGGCCAGCTCGGCCCTCTGCGCCCCACCAGCGTCAACCCCGCCGAGCACCCGCACGCCGTGCACAACGCGCAGCTGGAAGGTCACGAACGCGATGAGCTGCGCTAACGTCACGATGCCGTTGTCGCTCCACCCGGCGGCCTGCAGGTGCCCGATCGCTGCGGCGGTGGAATCTTTCGGGTGGAAAACCAGCAGGTGTGCGAAGTCCAAAGCTGCGGCGAACTGCTCCGACGCCGCCCCGGCCACGTCACCGAACAGGACGAAGTCGCCGTGCCAGTACGGCCCCTCGGATGTGCCACGCGCGAGAGCGGCGTCGACGGCCTCGGCCAGGCCGGGATCTTCATCCTCGAGCAACTCCCGGTAGAACGCGCTCGCAGTTGGCAGTCCGGTGAGCCCGGCCACGAACGTGGCGACACCATAGCGCCAGGCCAGCGGCACGTCGCCCTCGTCGGCGGGTTCAAAGAGGGCCGTAAACGTGAGCTCTGCGTTCTCGACTGCCTCCGGGCGGCGCTGGCGAAGGCGCGCGAGTTCCGGGGAGGCGTCGGCAAGCATATTGATGATGTTAGACACTGAATTCTCCTAACTGTCGGGCACGGAAGCGCGCGCCCGGGATCGCATGGATCAGGTTCTTTGTCACTTCGTGGCGCGGCCACTGGAAGACGTCGTCGGTCGGGCCGTACTCCACCTGGGTACCGCGGCTGAGCACGCTGACCGTATCCGAGATCTGTCGCACCACCGCTAAATCGTGGGAAATAAATATATAGGTCAGGCCCAGCTCTTGCTGCAGGTCCTCCAACAGCCGGAGGATCTGCGCCTGCACCGTCACGTCGAGCGCGGAAACTGCCTCATCGAACACGACGAGCTCCGGCTCCACCACGAGCGCACGCGCAATGGCCACACGCTGTCGCTGTCCGCCGGACAGCTGCGCCGGGGTACGCCGCGCGAACTGCTGCGGGTCCAGTGCCACGCGCGCCAGCATCTCGTGCGCCTTCGCGCGCGCGTCGCGTTTCGACGCCCCCGTCAGGTTCCGAACCGGCTCGGCCACGATGGCCTCCACTGTCATTTTGGGGTTCAGGGAGGAAAACGGGTTCTGGTGCACCAACTGCACCGTGGAGCGGAGCTTCCTGCGAGTGGCGTCGTCGACGCCGGTCACGACGTTGCCGCCAATGGTGACGGTGCCACTCGTCGGGTCACGGAACAGTGAGATCGCCCGCCCGGTCGTGGTCTTCCCGGAGCCGGATTCGCCCACAATCGCGTGCGTGGCCCCTCGCGTCACCTCGAAGGTGACGTCGTTGACGGCCACGAAGTCCCCGTACTCTTGGCGCAGGTGATCCACACGCACCAGCACGTCACCGTCCGGCGCTGGCCGGTGGTAGGCGTTCGCAACGGCGAGCGAAGGGGCGTCGGCAAGCAGGCGCTGTGAGTACTCCTCTTGCGGGTCGGCGAGCACCTCCGCAGCGGGGCCTTTCTCCACGACGACGCCGCGCTGCATAATCACCACGTCATCGGCGCGGTCACCCGCCACCGCCAAGTCGTGCGTGATCAACACGATGCCGAGGTTGAGGCGCTCACGCATTTCGTCGAGCACGTCCAGCACTTTTTCCTGCACGGTCACGTCCAGCGCGGACGTCGGCTCGTCGGCAATCAGTACCTCCGGCTCGGGCGCGATGGCCGCCGCGATGAGCACGCGCTGCTTCATCCCGCCGGAGAGCTCGTGCGGGTACTGGTCGTGTCGGCGCTGCGGGTCGTCGATACCGACGGCTTCCATCAGCTCCAGCGCACGTGCGCGACGGGAGGCGGCGCTGCCGATGCCGTGGACCGCCATGGCTTCCTCGATCGAGGCCCCGACCGGCTTCAGCGGATTGAGCGAATTGTTCGGGTCTTGCGGCACCAAACCGATCTTTGTGCCGCGCAGCTGACGCCACTGCCGCGGAGACAGCTGCGTAATGTCCTTTCCCTGGAAATAGACCGCGCCGTCCAACATCCGAGCGGGCCCTCCCAGCAGGCCGAGCGTCGCCATCACCGAGGTGGTTTTGCCGGAGCCGGACTCCCCCACGATCGCGGTGAGCTTGCCTGGCGCAACGGAAAAGGACACGTCCTGCGCCGATGGCGATTGGTTGCCGTACGCGACGGTCAGTCCACGTACTTCAAGTAAAGGTTGCATGGGTTAGGCCTCCGTACGAATGAGTTGGGACAGGTGGTTCGCGCTCATCACGGTGGCGATGATCGCCACGCCGGGCAGGACGATGATCCACCAGGCGATGGCCATGAAGTCTCGGCCTTCGGCGATGATGAGGCCCCACTCCGGGGTCGGAGGCGGGGCGCCGTAGCCGAGGAATCCGAGGATGGAGAGCTGCAGGATTGCCGTGCCGAATTGCAGGGCCGCCAGCGCAATGACCGGGGTCAGTGAGTTCGGCAGGATGTGACGCACCAACGCCTGCGTCTTCGTCGCCCCAGAACCGTAGGCGGCCTCCACGAAGTCGGCGCGTGCAACCTGCATCACCTGCGAGCGGGCAAGGCGGGCGAACGTCGCCACCGTGGTCATACCGACGGCGAACGCGGCCTGCAGTGAGCCAAAGCCCAGCACAATGATGATGGACAAGGACAGTAGGATCCCGGGGATAGCGAGTAGGACGTCCACGAGCCGCATGAGCACGGTATCGACCTTGCCACGAAGCGCGCCCGCGAGCAGGCCGATCAGCGTACCGAGCACCAGCCCGACCGCCACCGCGATCACCGCGCCGAGCAGCGACTGCCGCGCACCGTAGACCACGCGAGAGAACACGTCGCGCCCTACGGCGTCGGTGCCGAAGAAGTGTTCCGCGCTCGGCGCGGCCAGGGCCACGTCGACGCCTTTATACGGGTCGTGCGTGGCGAATACGCCCGGCAGCAGGGCCCACGCGCACGCGATGAGCAGCACCAGCAGTGCGAGTACCGTGCCTGGGTGTTTCCAATTCGTTGTTCGCATGGTTGCTACTCCCGTCCCGTTTCGATTGCCCGCACGTCAATGGCGTCGGCGGACTGGCTGGCGTACTGCTTCGGTGTTGCGGCAAATGGCCCATCGGCGGTCCGCAGCCGCACGTCAAGCACCGGGTAGAGCAGGTCAATGATGAGGTTGATGGTCACGTACGCCACCGCCGCGATGAGCACGACGCCCAGCAGCACCGGGGTGTCACGGTTCGATACCGATGTGACCACCATGGAGCCCAACCCCGTGCGCCCGAAGACGGTTTCCGTCACCACGGCGCCGCCTACGAGCTCGCCGAAGAGTAGACCAGCCATGGTCAGCGCTGGGAGTAGCGCGTTTCGCAGCACGTCAGACCAGAAGATGCGGGTCTCGCTCGCGCCGCGCGCCCGCGCCACCTGCACGAATGGGCTGCGCTGTACCTCGTCAATGGAGCGGATCAGCACCTGCGCGAGCGGGGCCGCCATCGGGACGGACAATGTGAGCGTCGGCAGCACGAGCCCTTCGATTGGTCCGGGGGCGACCACGTTGATCCAGCCGAGCTCAAAGGACACTAGCTGCAGCAGCACAATCGCGATCCAGAATCCTGGCAACGACACCATCAGCGAGGGCACTGCGCGAAACAGCTCGCCGATGCGTCCGGCGCCCGGTAGTGTTGCGACGAATGCGGTGGCCAGCGCCACAATGATCGCGAGCCCGACCGAGGTTGCAGCCAGCGCCAGCGTGTGCGGTAGGGCGTCGGCGATGATCTGCCCCACCGGCGTACCTGTGCGCACCGAGTAGCCGAGGTTTCCGGTAAGCAGTCCCGTCAGCGTCGCCACGTATTGCGAGAGCAGCGGCTTATCGACGCCCATCTCCGAGCGGATCTCCTCTATCTCCGCTTGGCTGAGCCCCAGGGCAGGATCGGCGTAGCGTGCCATCACGCCGTCGGATGGCAGGGCTGAAAGCAGAAAGAATGCGACGGTGTAGGTCAGTAGCAGTACGATGAGCGCTTGGCCTACCCGTTTGACGATGTACGGCATGGCGTATCCTCTTCCTGGAGGTAGGCGCTGTACAGCGCAGGTCGTGCGACAGATTCCACGCTGAACCCGCACAGGCGCGGGCTCAGGGCGTAGACCTGTGGTTCTTCAAACAGTGGCAGCGTATAGGCCTGTTCGGTGACGTAGTCCTGGACGGCTTCGACCGCGCGGGCCCGGCCGGCGTCGTCGGGTGTGGAGACCACGGTCTGCAGTAGGTCTTCCAGGTGCTGGTCGATCACGTTGTCGTTTTCGTCCTGGTTGATGAAGGAGTCTCGGCGCTCGACCGCGTAGTGCGACTCGATGGCGTCGTAGTCCGCCCGGCCGACCATTGTGTGGTAGAGCTGCACCTTGTTTGGGTCCTTAGACGCTACGTTTTGCGTCGAGCGGTCACCGGAAAGTATGGACAGCTCAATGCCGATGTCGCGTAGGTCGGACTGCACCATCGTCATCGCCTCGCGGGCGCGCGGCTGGGTTTGGGCGTAGTTGACGGTCAGGTGCAGACGCTCCCCGTCTTTGATGCGGATGCCGTCGCCACCAACAACCCACCCGGCCTCATCAAGGAGCTGTCGGGCAAGCTCTGGGTCGTATGCGTAGGCGTCGCCCTGGTTTTTGTAGCCCAGGCCGGTGGCGGCCACGCTCAAGGTCGCCAGCGGGTAGGAATCAGAGAACAGGATGCGCAGCAACTCTTCGCGGTTTACGCTGTGCGTAATCGCACGGCGTACCCGGATGTCCTGCAGGTACGGGTGCTGCGGGCGCATCGCGAGCTGGTTGTTCATTGCGTTGGTGCCGCGGGAAACGATCTGCACGCCACGGTCTTGAAGGTGGCGCTCGGCGGACGCAGTCACGTCGCGTACGATGTCCGCCTGCCCAGATATGACCGCGCCCGTGCGCATCGCTTCTTCGGCAGCAAGCCGGTACGTCACGCTGTCCAGCCGAGCGCGGCCCTGATGTTCGAGGATGGGTGGCGCCCAGTCGTAGTCCTCGCGCGCCCGCAGTTCGATGGAGGTGCCCAGCTCCTCGCCTGCGACGACAAACGGGCCGGATCCGATGACGTTGTGGGCGCTTCCCGGCCCGAAGTACTCGTTGTCGAGCGCCAAGGTGGCGTCGGAAAGCAGCCCGGCGTTGTACACGGATACCGCCTGCGCGAACCCCGGTGAGGGTGCGGTGAAGTGGAAGCGCACCGTGTCCTCGTCGATGACCTCGCCGTAGTCGTAGTTCGAGATCTGCTCGGAGGCGTTCAGCAGCCGCTCCTTGTCGCCTTTGCCGTAAAGGTCGAAGTTGGCGACGACGTTTTCCGCGGTCAGCGGCGAGCCGTCGGAGTAGGTGACGTCGGTGCGGATGTCGAAGGTGTACACCGTCGCGTCCTCGTTGATTTCCGGCAGCTTCGTGGCGATCCACGGGTGCAGCTCGAGTGTCTCTGGGTCCTGATAGAGCAGTCTGTCTGTTATTTGATTCACGACGCCACCGTTCGGGTAGAACCCTGCCGCTGGCGGATACAGCGAGGTAAACCAGTTCGGCTCAAGGTACGTGATTGCCTGCATGTCCTCGCCCTGCTCTGTTTGCCCTGCACATGCGGTGCATAACCCGAGTAGCGTGGTAGCCGCAAGCAGCGCTCCGGCCTGCGTTCGACGTTTGTGGTTCACTGTTCTCCCTTCGATGAGCGATAAGGCTAACACAGATTAGACGGAGCGGTCTCGAGCGTCTAGACTAAGCAGTCTAAACGGTCGCTGTCGCAACAGGAAGGAACACACAGTGCAGCCAGCAATCGCCATCGTCGGCGCAGGTCCACGCGGCATTTCCATCATTGAACGCATCGCCGCCGCGCTCAACGAATCTAATTCCACCCAACCACTGACAATCCACCTCATCGACGACGCCCAGCACGGCGCCGGACGCGTCTGGGACACCGCACAAACCCACACCCTGTGCATGAACACGCTCGCCGGCGCGGTCACTCTCTTCACAGAACCCGGCTCGACCGTCACCGCCCCCGTACTCGAGGGGCCCACCATGTACGAGTGGATCCAACTCCTGCGCGGCGAGCGCGACGCCGTGTCCGCCATCAAGCAATCACTGTTCGACGCCCACCCAACCCCCGACCACGTCACCGCCGACTTCGGCGCGGAGCTGGCTGCCACCCGCCCGGAATCCAACCCCTCACGCGCGCTGTACGGCGAATACCTCCACTGGGTCCTCACAGTCGCGTTGGCGCAGCTCCCTCAGCACGTGACCGTCACCAACCACCACTCCCGCGCGCAGCAGATCACCGCCGACGACCAGCGCGACACCATCACGCTTGAGGACGGCACAACCGTCCACGCCGACGCCACCGTGCTCGCCACCGGCTGGGTCGTCCCCGAGCACCCAGTGGCCTTCCGCGGGCACTGGATCCAACCCGGCAACCCGGTGGAACAGGACGTCGATACGCTTGTTGCTGGCGAAACCGCAATCGTGCGCGGGCTCGGCATGGGCTTCTTCGACCTCATGGCGCTGAGCACCATCAACCGTGACGGCCGCTTCGTGCCCGCCGACACCCGCTCCGAGCTGCGCTACGAACCCAGCGGCGCCGAACCACACCTCGTGGTCACCTCTGGGCGCGGCTACCCCTACCTGCCAAAATCCGAGTACCACTCGCTGCCACCGAAGGCGGACCTCTCTCGGCTGCGCGCCGCGATCGAAAAGCACAGCGACGCCACCACGCTCAGCTTCGGCGAACAGCTCTGGCCTGCCCTCATCCGCGACTGCTACGCCGCCTACTACACCACCCTCGCGCGCGTACGCCCCGACGCCCTGTGCATCCCACTAGCGGACATCATCTCGCGCATCGACGCTGCACCACTCGCCGACGCCGCCACCCGCACCAGCCTCCTGCCCTGCGCCCGCGTACTCAACGACACCCTTGCCGACGCCACCACCGCCCCCTTCGACATCTCCTACTGGATTGACCCCCTCGCCGGGTACGAAGGCCTCGACGCCGAGAGCCTGAACTGCGTCATCGCCGACGCGCTGGCCCGCGACATCGCCGAGGCCATCGCCGCCCTCGACTCCCCCATCAAATCCGCCCTGTGGGTGATCTCCGCAGGCCGCAAACCAACCGCCATCGCCGTCGAGAACGGCCGCGGCACCCCGGAGGACCAGCACGGCGCGCTCTCCGACTACATGGCATTCGGCCAGATGGTCGGCTCCGGCCCGCCGCTCTTCCGCTCCCGCGAACTCCTCGCACTTATCGACGCCGGCCTCGTCACCCTGCTCGGCCCAACCCCAACCGTCACGCAATCGGGCACAACCTTCACGGCCACCAGCGCCGAGCGCACCATCACCGCGAACACCCTCGCAGACGCTTTCCTGCCGTCCCCCAACATCACCCGCGCAGCCGACCCGCTCACCGCATCGCTGCTGGAAAGCGATCGCATCCGCCCATTCGCACCCTTCGGCACGCCCACCGGCTCCCCCGAAACCGACGCGGATACCCGCCGCACCATCCACCCCGACGGCACCCTGGACCCGCGCCTGCACATCGCAGGCATCCCCACCGGCACACAGTGGGCAGACACCACCATCTCCCCAATGCCCGGCACCGACCCGCGCATGCTGCAGGAAACAGACAAGACCGCACGGTCGCTACTGCGGCAGGTACGTGTACGCTAGCCCAGGTCGCGCGCAACCGCCCACCGGGTCAACTGGTGGCGGTTCGAGGTCTGCGTCTTCCGCAAAATACTCGACGCATGCGTCTCCACCGTCTTCACGGAAATGAATAGGCGCTGCGCGATCTCCTTGTACGTGTAGCCCCGCGCCAGCAGACGCAGCACCTCGAGTTCGCGCCTGGTCAGCGAGTCCACCGCCGGGTCGTCCTCCTCGACGACAGGCCTGCTCGCAAACGCATCAAGCACGAACCCCGCCAACCGCGGCGAGAAGTACGCATCCCCGCCGCGTACCCGCTCGATCGCCTCCGCGAGCTCCGCGCCCGCGATGTTCTTGGTCACGTACCCGCGGGCGCCCGCGCGGATCAGGGCAATGACGTCCTCGGCGGCGTCAGACACGCTGAGCACCAAGTACGCCGGGCCGGGTGCGCGCTTCAGCACTGCGAGGCCGCCGCCGTCGGGCATGTGGACGTCGAGAAGCACGACGTCGGGCTGTGTCTGCTCGATTCCCCGCACCGCCTCGGCGACCGTCCCGGCCTCACCGACGATCTCCACCGCCTGCTGCAGCTCGGCCTTCACCCCAGCGCGGAACACGGAGTGGTCATCCACTAGAAACACGCGAGTCATAGGTCCAACGCTAGTTCAATCTCAGTGCCACTGCGTTCCGACGTCACCACGTGTACCTCTCCCCCAACGCGCTCCACGCGGCCCACGATGGAGTCCCGCAGACCGTGCCGGTCCGTCGGCACCGCCTCGGGGTCGAATCCGCTGCCACGATCGCGCACGAACACGGTGAGCCTGCCAGCGAGGTGCTCCGCGTAGACATCGACCGTGTCCACGCCGGCGTGCTTGGTCGCGTTGACCATCGCCTCCCTCGCCGCGAGCACGACCGCCTCTGCGCGCTCGTCGAAGGGAATGTCCTCGCCCACCGTGACGGGTTGAATCACGACCCCGTAGGCGTCCTCCACCTCGCCTGCAGCCTTGCGCAACGCGGCGAAGGTGGTGGTGTGGTTGGACACGGTGTCGTCGAATAGCCAGGCGCGAAGCTCACGCTCCTGGCCACGGGCAAGCCGAACCACCTCGTCCGGGTCACCGGCCTGCCGCTGGATGAGCGCCAGCGTCTGCAGCACCGAATCATGCAAACGAGACGCGATCTCCGCACGCTGGTCCGCCACCGCCTTCTGCTCACGCTCCGCGACGAGCGAGTTCGCCAGCTTCGTGATCAGCGGCACCACCAGCACCGCCACCCCCAGCACCGTCACCAGCACAGAAACCACCATCCCGGCGACCCCACTGCTTTCCCCCATGAGTGCGAGCGCCAGCACCCCGCCCATCACCAGCAGCGCACCCAGCGCCATCGCCGCCATGTTCTTCCACGAAGACGTACCACGGTCGTAGGCCTGCAGCGCGATGACCGCACCCACAATGAGCACGCCAACCACGAACAGCGCGGCGGATCCAACGCCCGAGGAACCCTGTAAGGACAGCAGCGCGCCCACAAACCCGACCAGCACGAGAGAAACATCCAGCGCACCAGGACGCTGCCGGGGCTCGACGCTCTCGGCAACTGGGGTGAACATCCACAAGCCCGAGTACAGCAACGCCCCCAGCCCACCGGCGAAGCTTGCGACAACAAAAAACAGCCGCACCCACCTCACGTCCACTCCGAGGTGGCCAGCTACACCAGAGGCCACACCCGCAATGACACGGCGGGAAGGGTCCCGGGTCAGCCGGGGATACAACGCAGACATGCACTCATCTTTACACGCACAGTTCCTCGGGCACATCGGGGTAAACCCTGAGATCAAAAATCAGGGTCGTTCCCGATACCGCCCGCGGACCCACCACGGGACAATAAAGACATGGAAACAAACACACTGAAGCGCATGTGGGAGACTCGCCCGCCCCGCATCCCAAAGGACCAGGGCGGCAAAGCGGTCATCGGTGGCGTCTGCGAAGGTATCGGCGCCCGCTACCAAATTGACCCAACGCTTGTCCGCGTCATCTTCGTAGCACTTGCACTCATATTTGGTGGTGGCCTCTTCCTCTACCTGCTGTGCTGGATCAACATGCCACGCTTCGGCATGACCCGCAGCCCGTGGAACGCAATCACCACGCCGAAAGAACAGCTCACCGAGCCAGAGAAGAAAGACCGCAGCACCGGTTGGTGGCTGCTGCTCGGCCTAGTGGTCTTCTTCCCATCAGTCTCAGCGGCAGGCGATGTCAACGGGGTACTCGTTACGTTCGTGTTGTTCGCGCTCGGGTGGTACCTCGCCCACCAACGCCAGCCGGAGCCGCCGACAGGGTTGCTGGTGGTGAAACCGGAGGAGGCGTCGACAAGCGAAGGCCCCACCGTGGATACCTCACATTTGACCGTGCCCGAGGGCTACGAGCATCCCGGCACACCCCCCGCGTGGGACCCACTCGGCGCGGCACCCGGGCTGTGGCACCTGCCCGAGCCAACCGAGCCAGCGCCGGAGCAGCCGAAGAAAAAGACACGCCTGTGGCTATGGCTGCCCCTGGCTGTCATCCTCTTCTGCCTCCTGTTCATCACCGGTATTGCCGGCCCCCGGTTCGATAGCAAGGTGGACAGCCGAATTGGCGAAATACATCACACATTCGAGGACGCGAATTCAATCCCTGACTTCAGCAACCTCGTTGGAGAAACCACCATCGACCTGTCGAACCTCGCGCCACTCGACGAACCCAAGACCATCAACATCAGCAACGGCGTCGGCGAAATCAACATCATCCTGCCCAACAACGTGCCTGTCGACGTCCACTGCGAAGCAACCGTCGGCGAAACTACCTGCCCCCAGGGCAAGCAAAACGCGGACAAGGACGGCGAGCTCCTCACGATCAACGTGAAGCAGCGCGTCGGGTCCGTGTCCGCGTACTTTGCCGAATAAGTCGGCGTATTACTCCCACTCGATGGTGGCTGGCGGCTTGGACGTCACATCCAGCACCACGCGGTTGACGTCCGGTACCTCGTTGGTGATGCGGGTCGAGATGACCTCGAGCGTCTCGTATGGGATGCGGACCCAGTCCGCGGTCATCGCGTCCTCAGACGCGACCGGGCGCAGCACGATCGGGTGGCCGTAGGTGCGGCCGTCGCCCTGCACGCCCACCGAGCGGACGTCGGCAAGCAGCACGACCGGGCACTGCCAAATCTGCTCATCCAGGCCAGCCTTGGTCAGCTCCTCGCGAGCAATCGCATCCGCGGCGCGCAGGGTCTCCAGGCGTTCCTCGGTGACCTCACCAATGATGCGGATACCCAGACCAGGGCCCGGGAACGGCTGACGGTTCACGATCACCTCAGGCAAGCCAAGTTCGCGACCGACCGCGCGGACCTCGTCCTTAAACAGCAGGCGCAGCGGCTCGACCAGCTCGAACTCAACGTCATCCGGCAGGCCGCCGACGTTGTGGTGGCTCTTGATGTTGGCGGTACCAGTACCACCACCCGACTCGACGACATCCGGGTACAGCGTGCCCTGCACCAGGTAATCAACCTTGTGGTCCGACAACACATCAGCCACAGCACGCTCGAAGGAGCGGATGAACTCCGCACCGATCGCCTTGCGCTTCGCCTCCGGCTCAGTCACACCGGCCAGCTTGTCCAAGAATGCCTTGCGCTCGTCGACAGTCACGAGCTTCGCGCCGGTCGCGGCGACGAAGTCCTTCTCCACCTGCTCGCGCTCACCCTGGCGCAGCAGACCATGGTCCACGAACACACAGGTCAGACGGTCGCCGATCGCGCGCTGCACCAGCGCCGCAGCAACAGCCGAGTCCACACCACCGGACAGGCCACAGATGGCGTAGCCGTCGCCCACCTGGGTGCGAACCTGCTCAATGAGCTGCTCCGCGATATTCGACGCCGTCCAATTCTGCTCTAGACCAGCAATCTCAGTGAGGAAGCGCGTCAGCACTTCCTGGCCGTGCGGCGAGTGCATGACCTCCGGGTGGTACTGCACACCAGCAAACTTGCGCTCCACGTCCTCGAACGCAGCGACCGGCGCACCCTTCGAAGACGCAGTGACCTCGAAGCCCTCCGGAGCCTTCGTCACCGAATCACCGTGGCTCATCCACACCTTGTGCTCCTCCGGCAAACCGGCGTGCAGCACGCCGCCCGCGACCGACATCTCCGTGCGGCCGTACTCGCGTGCGCCGGTCTGCTCAACCTTGCCCCCGAGCGCGCGCGTCATCACCTGGAAGCCGTAGCAAATGCCGAAGATCGGGATCCCCAGCTCGAAAATCTCGGGGTCCAGCTGCGGGGCGCCATCCTCATACACGGACGACGGGCCGCCGGACAGGACAAGCGCCAGCGGCTGCTTCTCCTTCACCTCCGCGGCAGAGATCGTGGACGGAACGACTTCGGAGAACACGTGCGCCTCACGCACACGACGTGCAATGAGCTGCGCGTACTGCGCACCAAAGTCAACAACAAGAACAGGGCGAGTTTGAGCAGTAGTCACGCACCAAATCTTAACCTACGCAGCACCCAATGTGTACGTGAGCCCGATGACAGAGTCCTGCACACCAAAACCCTTTAAAACAACAAAGACACCACCTGCCAGGCAGGTGGTGTCTTCAGCGTTATGGCGTTACAACAGACTACTTCAGTAGTGCGCGCAGGTTCTCCAGCGCGTCGTGCACCCCGTCGATCGCCGGGTCGGAGCCCAGCTTCTGCGAGGAAGCATGCAGGCGCTCGATGGAGTTATCCGCAGCCTGGATAGCGCGGTGCACCTGAGCAACAAGTGGCTCGATGTTCTCACCGAATGGTTCCTGCGCCGTCGTCTGCGACCAGCGGCGAATCATCTCGAGCGGCATCTTCGTCAGCTCGGAAATCGAGTTCACCTTCAGGTCTACGCGGTTCGCCAAGGAGGAGTGCAGGAAGACCGCGTCGTCCATCTGCTTCACGTCTACTTCGAGAGCGTCGAACAGCATGGACAACACCTCACGACGGTTCTCCTCAAGGGAGAAGATCGCGGTCTGCGCCGTATGCAAACGAGCCAGCGCAATCGCCATACGCGCGGACGCTGCCTTCTTCGCCAACTCACCAGCGACCTCGTTAAGCGACTGCGCGTTCTCGTCGATGATGCCACGCATCGTGGCCCACACCTGCAGCGGTGCAAGCAGCAGCGTACGAGCAGCGCCCTCCGCCATGACGTTTTCCATCTCGCCCTTCACGCTGTTCGTGACAGCGTTTTCTTCCACCAGAGTCTGGCTGGCCTTTGCCAGTTCTTCAGCGGCTTCCTTAATAGACGACTGGATTTCCATAAAGCGGTCCAGCTCGCGGTAGAGGTGCTTGGTGGCCTCGTACACCTCGCCGGTGCCCTCCGGAAGGTCGAAGCCTGCTTCCTCACGCGCCAGCACCTCGGCCGGCAGTGCTTCGGCGACGAAGGCGTCGTAATCAGGCACAAGCTCCTGCAGCTTGGCCAAGCCAAGCTCTGCGCGGCGACGACGGCCAACACCCTCATGGCGCGCCTTCCACTCAACGTCGTTCACCGCCTGGTACACGTCGCCGACAACCTTGAACAACTCGGTCATCGGACGGGTACGCACAGAGAGGTAATCGCCGTTTGGCAGAGGCGTCACGGTAGCAAACACGTCGTACGCGGAACCACTCTTTGCGCGGTTGCGAACATAGCCTGCGAACGGTCGGCCATCCTCAATGACGTCCCACATCAGCTTGAATGCGCCACCAGGCATCTCAATATGGCGAATGAGATTGTGTGGCTTCCCGATCATCTCGACTTCGGGATACTGCGCGTAGTGAATAAAGACCTCATTGACATGGGTCATAATGCCCTTGCTGTCCGTCACCGAGAAGAAGATGTGATCAACATCAACCTCATGGTGTGGGCCGTCTGGGGCATCTCGTTTAATAACTACTTCGTAGGCCATATTCGATATACTAGGTCAATCTGTTTACGGGCGGACGATCACGTCGACCTTTTGGAACGACTTGAGATCAGTGTACCCACATTTCGCCATAATACGACGCAAACCACCCACTAAATTTGTTCCGGCAGCAGAATCGCTCGATGGGCCGAACAAAATCTCAGTCAACGGACAGCGATCACCCAGACCCCAGTTAGCAACCTCCCCGCGCGGGAAGCGCGGGTGCGCGGAGGCGGGCTCCCAGTACGCGCCACCAGCAGCGGCCTCGTCCGCCTTCGCGAACAGATCGCCTACCATGACGGCATCAGCACCCATGGCGAGTGCCAGCGCGATGTCCCCGGCGTTCGACGGTGCCGAGTCCGCGATGACGTGAACATAGCGGCCACCAGTCTCGTCCAAGTAGTCGCGACGAGCTGCGGCCACATCAGCAATCGCAGTTGCGAGTGGGACATCCAGGGCCAAGCCGGAGGAGGACCGTCCCGACCCGACAATCACACCGGCTGCGCCAGCGCGCATCAGGTGCGTGGCCGTCGTGTAGTCGAACACACCGCCTGCGATAACCGGGACATCAAGGGATCCGATGAACTCCTTCAGGTTCAGCGGTTCCCCGCCGGGCTGCACGTGCTCCGCGGAAATCAACGTCCCCTGCACGAACAAGATCTCCGCGCCGGCCTTGATGACTGCGGGGGCAAGCTCGCGCACGTTCTGCGGGCTCACGCGCACAGCGACGGTCGCGCCGGACGCGCGGACCTGCGCAATGCGCTCACTCAACACATCCAGGTTGATTGGCGCCTGGTGGAGCTTCTGCAGCGTCGCCGTCGCCTTGGCAATCTTGCTAGGAATCTCGTGGTAGCTCTCCGGCTCGAGATCCTTGGCATTTGGCGCCTGGTCACAAACTTCGTTGATCGCCTCTTCGAAGTTCGCGTGGCGGCCCAAAATACCCTCGGCATTGAGCACTGCCAGGCCACCCTGCTTACCCATCTCGATGGCGAACTCAGGGCTCGCCAGGGCGTCGGTCGGGTGGGACACAAGCGGCATGTCAAACGTGTAGGCGTCGATATGCCACTCGGTGCTGACGTCCTTCGACGAGCGGGTGCGGCGCGTCGGCGTCAGGGTCAAGTCGTCAAGATCGTAGGCCTTGCGGGCCTCGCGCCCGATGCCAATTTCTACATATTCACGCATGTCAGGTTCTCTCCTTCAGGAGCTATTCAGAAAGGATTAGTTTTTGTAGTTCGGCGCTGCAACCGTCTGCGTGATGTCATGTGGGTGCGATTCGCGCAAGCCAGCCGTCGTGATCTGGACAAACTGCTTCGTCTGCAGCTCAGCGATCGAGGCAGAACCGGTGTAGCCCATTGCGGCGCGCAGACCACCAACGATCTGGTGGGTGATGGCGTCGATATCCCCGCGGAACGGAACGCGGCCCTCGATGCCTTCCGGAACCAGCTTGTCCTCGCTCGTAACGTCGGCCTGGAAGTAACGGTCCTTAGAGAAGGAACGCTTCTCGCCGGTCAGACCACGGCCCTGCATCGCGCCCATCGAGCCCATGCCGCGGTAGCGCTTGTACTGCTTGCCACCGACGACCACAACGTCTCCGGGAGCCTCAGTGGTGCCCGCGAGCATGGAGCCGAGCATGACGGTCGATGCGCCAGCCGCGAGCGCCTTTGCGACATCGCCCGAAAACTGCATGCCACCGTCTGCGATAATCGGCACCCCAGCCTTGTGAGCAGGCACGGAGGCCTCCAGGATGGAAGTAATCTGTGGAGCACCAACACCAGCCACAACGCGCGTGGTGCAGATGGAGCCTGGCCCGATGCCGACCTTGATCGCGTCTGCACCGGCATCAATCATGGCCTGCGCGGCTTCCCGCGTCGCCAGGTTGCCACCAATAACGTCGACGCGGTCGCCGAAGTCCTTCTTCACACGGGAGACCATCTCGAGCACGCGGTTATTATGTGCGTGCGCGGAGTCGACGACGAGGGCGTCGACACCCGCCTCAACGAGCAGCGCGGCGCGCTCATAGGACTCCTCGCCAGTGCCGATGCCCGCAGCGACGAGCAAGCGGCCGTTCGAGTCCTTCGAAGCGTTCGGGTACTGCTCACTCTTCACGAAGTCTTTCACCGTGATCAGGCCAACCAGCTTGCCGGCCTTATCCACGATCGGTAGCTTCTCCACCTTGTTCGCCGAGAGCAACGCGAGCGCCTCCTGCTTATCGACGCCCTCATCCGCAACGACCAACGGCATCGGCGTCATGACCTCCGCGACCTTGCGGTCAAAGTCTGGCTCAAAACGCATATCGCGGTTCGTGATGATGCCAACCAGGCGCTCGTCTGCGTCAATCACAGGCAGCCCCGAAATGTGGAAGCGGCCGCACAGCGCGTCAACGTCACGAATGCTCATGTCCGGGGTGGCGGTGACCGGGTTGGTCACCATGCCGGACTCGGAACGCTTCACGATGTCCACCTGCTCCGCTTGGTCCTGCGCGCTCAGGTTGCGGTGCAGCACGCCAATGCCGCCCTGGCGTGCCATCGCGATCGCCATCCGCGACTCCGTGACCGTATCCATCGCAGCAGAAGCGACCGGAATGCCCAGCTTGATGTTGCGGCTGAACTGCGAGCTCGTGCTCACTTCGGCCGGCACGATGTGTGACTCGGCCGGCAGCAGCAGCACATCGTCAAAGGTCAAGCCCCGCAGTGCAATCTTGTGCGGGTCATCCCCACCTGTAAGAACTCGCTCGTTTGCCATTGACAACTTCTCCTTCCGCGCGCGGTGTACCCGACATTGGTTTTCAGCCATGATATAACGTCGCGCGACAGGACACACAGACACATCGAAAAATCCCAACGCACACGGCTAATTGGCCTTGCCACTCCCCACACAATAGGCTGGTCAGTGTGAATTACGACGACATGATGCCACTCGACCCGTTCGCGAACGACCCGAACGATCCGGCATCGTTCATCGAGGACGACGAACTGCCGGAACCCTTAAGCAGCGAGGAGCGACAGGCGATCATTCACGATCTGGCCCACGTCCGCGACGCACAACGAATCTTGCGTCCCCGCGGCATCCTCGGAATCTTTTTCATGTGCGAAGACTGCGAGCAAACGCACTACTACGACTGGGACATCATGGAGCAAAACATGATCTCCACGCTGAATCACGCGCTCCCGCCCGTCCACGAGCCGAGCGCCAGCCCAGACGTGAACGCCTACGTGACGTGGGACTACGCGCTGGGCTACATGGACGGCATCGAGTCCGCCGGCCGCTAGCGCTGCGGCGCGGCCGACGACGGCGCCTCTGCCGGTTTGGGGGAAGTAATCACGGTCGGTGATTCCGGCGTTGCGTCCTTGGTAGCCGGTGTCGTCGGGTGAGACTGGCTTGGCTCCGCGCTCGCCGTCGGCTGCGGGGAGGAATGCTGCTCGACGGCAGACTGCTCCGTCACCACATGCGTCACCGTCACAGGCTCACGCGGTTCAGGTGTCACCGTGACGGTCACCGTCCGCGTCACCGTGACCTCTGGAATTGTCGACGCCACCGCAGGCTCAGACCCCTGCGCCTTCTTCACGTCCATCGTGTTCAGCAGCGCCTTGGCCTGCAGCACGAGTGAGCGCACAGCGTCCTCGTTGCCTTCGTCACTCGCGACTTCCATTTCGTCGAGCGTGCTCGCCAGCTCCATCACCGACGCCCGCTCCCCGAACACGGTTGAGGCTACTGGCCACAACGGGGAATCGGGCGTCGCGTTGTACAGCACCGCACCGCTCCCCGCGACGAGGGCGGTGGCTGCTGCCGCGCCCACAAGCCCGCTGAGCCATGGGTTCATCTGCTTTCGCGCAGGCTTCGCCACAGGCGCTATGTAAGGAGGTACCGGCATCGGACGTTCGACGTCCTCGCGCAGCGCGGACATCAGCCCCAACAGCTGGTCGGTACCATCGTTTGGGGCTTCTCCACGTGACACTTGGGTCAACACGACGTCGTCCGCCAACAGCTCATCAAACTGCGGGATGCGGTGTGCATCACGTGTCATTTCGCAGATTCCTCCTCTTCAAGGGCCTCACGCAAACGAGCCAGGGCACGGTGCTGTGCGACACGAACCGACCCAGCTGTCCCACCAACAATCTCTGCTGTTTCTTCCGCCGAAAGGCCAACAAACACGCGCAGAATGATAATATTTCGCGCTTTCTCACTGAGTACATCGAGCAGCTCGCGCATTTTGTTACTCGCGTCGATATCCAGCGCATACCCTTCAGGATCGGCCTCGTGTGATACACCGTCGGGGATGTCCTCGGTGGGCAGCATACGGTCACGCGCGTAGCTGCGGTGCGCGTCCGTCACCTTGTTGAAGGCGATGCCGTACACGAATGCCATGAACGGTTTCCCCTGGTCTTTGTAGCTTCCAAGCGCGTTGACCACAGCGAAACATACGTCTTGGGTGACGTCTTCTGGCGTCGGAGTGCGCCCACCACCAATGCGGGCGCGCGCGTAGCGCAGTACAAGCGGGTAAATGAGCGCCACAATGCGCTGTGTTGCCCGGTCATCCCCAGACTGCGCTGCGGGCAACAACTGCGCAAGCTGCGCGTTGACATCATCAGAACTTCCACCGCTCATACGCGACGCCCGCCTCCTTTCCCGTATCGCTCAAGGGTACAGCGATGAGCATGCCATTCCCAAAGCTGGCCCCTTCACGCACGCAAAAGCCCGGACGGCTCAAGTCCGCCCGGGCCCACCACGTTACAAACGCTGGTTAGTGCGTGTGACCGTGTGCGTGTTCCTCAGTTTCCTCCGGCTTGTTCACCACAGATACCTCCGTGGTCAGCACCATGCGGGCAACCGAGCAAGCGTTAACAACAGCAGAGTGCGTTACCTTCACAGGGTCAATGATTCCCTGCTCAATCAGGTTGCCGTACTCCAGCGTTGCGGCGTTGAAGCCCTCATCGTTGGCCATGTCGGCGATCTTTGACACAACAACGGAGCCGTCCAGCCCAGCGTTATCCGCAATCCAGAACGCCGGCTTCACGAGTGCGCGGGCCACTGCCAGCACACCGGTCTTCTGCTCATCTTCGAAGGACTCCGCAAAGGTCTCCAGCTCGCGTGCGATCTGGACCAGCGCAGAACCGCCACCGGCGATGATGCCTTCTTCAACAGCCGCGCGGGCAGCGTTGATGGCGTCCTCGACGCGCAGCTTGCGCTCGTTCACCTCGGTCTCGGTCGCGGCACCGACGCGGATGACGGCAACGCCACCCGACAGCTTCGCCAGGCGCTCCTCCATCTTCTCCTTGTCCCAGGTGGAGTCCGTCGCCTCGATGTCGCGGCGGATCTGGTTGCGGCGCTCCTCGACGTCCTCGGCGGAACCGGCGCCGTCGACAAGCACGGTGTCGTCCTTGGTCACGGTGACGCGGCGCACCGAGCCGAGGTCGTCCAGCGTGGCGTCCTTGAGAGCCATGCCGACCTCGGGATCAATGACGGTCGCGTTGGTCACCACAGCCAGATCGTCCATGAACGCCTTACGACGCTCGCCGAAGTACGGCGACTTCACAGCGACAACCTTCAGGGACTTGCGCAGCGTATTCACCACGAGTGTCTGCAGCGGCTCACCGTCGACGTCTTCGGCGATGATCAGCAGCGGGACGGAAGCCTCCGCAACCTTTTCCAGCAGCGGCAGAAAGTCCGGCAGCGAAGAAATCTTGTTGCGGACCAGCAGCACGCGGGCATTTTCCAGCACCGCCTGGCCGGCGTCGGGGTCCGTCATAAAGTACGGCGACAGGAAGCCCTTGTCGAAGGACACGCCCTCAGTGACGTCGACGAACGAGTCGATCGTCTGGGACTCTTCGACAGTGACGACGCCGTCCTTACCGACCTTGTCCATCGCACCGGCAACCATCTCGCCGACCTCAGAGTCGCGGGAGGAGACTGTGGCGACGTTGGCGATCTCGGCGGAGGAAGAAACCTCCGTCGCGCGCGACTTCAGCTCCTCGATAACTTTCTCTGCCGCAGCCTGGATACCCTTGTTGAGCTGGATCGGGTTCGCGCCAGCGGCCACGTTGCGCAGCCCCTCAGTGACCAGCGCTTGCGCGAGCAACGTCGCGGTCGTGGTGCCGTCGCCGGCGATATCGTTCGTCTTCACTGCGACGGACTTCACCAGCTGCGCACCGAGGTTCTCGAACGGCTCCTCGAGGTCGATGTCGCGGGCGATCGTCACACCGTCGTTCGTGACGGTCGGGCCGCCCCACGACTTCGAAAGCACAACGTTGCGGCCGCGTGGGCCAAGGGTGACCTTGACGGTATCCGCCAGGGTGTCAACACCCTTCTTGATGCCTTCGCGGGCCTCCTGATGAAATGCAATAAGTTTTGCCATTGGTGGCTACGCCCCCTTCAATTACTTTTCGACGACGGCCAGCAGGTCGCGAGCGGAAAGCAGCAGGTACTCCTCACCGTTGTACTTCAGCTCGGTGCCGCCGTACTTGGAGAAGATGACGGTGTCGCCCTCGTTGACGTCGACAGCAATGCGCTTGCCCTGCTCATCCAAGCGGCCAGGACCAACAGCAATAACAACTGCCTCCTGCGGCTTCTCAGCAGCAGAATCAGGGATAACCAGGCCGGATGCCGTGGTGGTCTCCGCCTCAGCGATCTGTACCAAAACCTTGTCTTCCAGTGGCTTGATGTTGACGTTTGCCATGATCTGAACGCCTTCCTTCAATGTTGTATCTATCAGTTCAGTAGTTTGAGGTTATTTGAAGGCCCAGCCGTCGTCGCGGGTGTACAACTGCGCTCTCCACAACCTTGTTAGCACTCTACCCCTGCGAGTGCTAACACTCAACATTGTGACGGTTCTCACCAATACTTACTGGTGAACGAGTGGAATCTCCACTTCCAACGACGTATCCGTCGCAACGGACAGCTCCGAAGGCTGCGCCCCTTCATGGATGAGCTGGCCTGCCAACGCGGCAATCATCACACCGTTGTCGGTGCACAGCCCGAAGCGCGGCACGCGCAGCTCCACCCCGGCCTTTACACAACGCTCCTGAGCAAGTGCGCGCAGGCGGCTGTTCGCCGCCACCCCGCCGCCAAGCAGGAGCGTTTTTGCGCCCGTCTCCTCCAGCGCCAACAGCGCCTTGCGGACGAGCACATCACACACCGCTTCCTGGAACGACGCGCACACGTCCTCCACGTTAACCACCCAGCCTTCGCGCTCCGCTTTTTCCACGTAGCGCGCCACGGCAGTCTTCAAACCGGAGAACGAGAAATCGAAACGGTGCTCGCCCCGCAAATCGTCGGCCCTACTCAACGCGCGCGGGAACGGGATCGCATCCGGGTTGCCCTTCGCGGCCAGGCGGTCAATAACCGGACCGCCCGGGTAGCCAAGTCCAAGCAGACGCGAGACTTTGTCGTAGGCCTCGCCGGCGGCGTCATCAAGGGTAGAGCCCAACTCGCGCATCGGTTTGCCGACGGCCTCAACCTCCAACAACTGCGTATGCCCACCAGAAACCAGCAGTGCCACCGAATGCGGAAGCCGCTCCTGCCCCTCCAGGTTCGCCACCGCAACGTGACCACCCAAGTGGTTCACGGCGTAAAACGGCACGCCCCACGCTGCCGCATACGCCTTCGCCGCGGACGCCCCAACCAGCAGCGCACCCGCCAGGCCCGGCCCGATCGTTGCCGCGACAACATCCGGGGCGTCAATACCGGCCTCCTCCAGGGCTGCCGCCATGACCTGCGGCATCGCCTCAAGGTGGGCACGCGACGCGATCTCAGGCACCACGCCACCAAAGCGGGCGTGCTGCTCCATCGAAGACGCCACCTGGTTCGCAAGGATCTCCATGGTGCCGTCGGAGTGGACGTCGACAATTCCGACGGCCGTCTCATCACATGAGGACTCAATCCCGGCAACAATCATGCCTGCTCCCTTTCACTCTTGCGTGGGCGCATCATCGTATACGCGTCCGCACCAGAAGGTTGATAATAGTTCTTGCGCGTGCCAACCACGGAAAAGCCGTAGCGTTTATACATGCCGAGCGCCGCGACGTTGTCGGTGCGCACCTCGAGGAACATCGGGCCGTCGACAAGGTCAGCGGTGTGGACGAGCTGATCCATCAACTCCCCGCCCACGCCACGACGCTGCGCGCCAGGCGCCACCCCGATGGTGTGGATTTCGAACTCAGGCTCGTTGCGGGGGCCGAGCATCGCAAGGCCCGCGTAGCCCAACAACGCGCCCTCATCATCAAAGGCCCCGATGTAGAACGTGTACGGCTGCGCGAACTGCGTCAGCAGCACCTCGCGCGACCACGGGGTTTCATCGGAGAAAAGCACCGCCTCCAACGCTGCGACAGCGTCCGCATCGCTGGGCGTCAGCTCCCGGATATTCACAGTGCAACATCCGGCAGCGCAGCAGAGCGCGGGCGCGGCTTGGGAGGGACTGCGTCCGGGCGGCGCAGGTACAAGGGCGTAAGCGGCCCAGGCGCAACGGACGTATCGCAGGCAGCCAGCAAACCGTGCACGCCCGGCGCGAGATCACGTACCTCGCCAGCGGCGACCTTCACAGTCTCACGCAGCGCTTCAGGAACGACGAGGAGGTCCACCTCGGCGCCCTCGACATCGATCGCACTGGCGGCGCTGACGTGCGGCCCGTCGACGCGCCTACCGTCACGGTACAGGCTCCAGTACACCTCGCGGCGGCGCGCGTCGGTGACCACAAGCACGCTTTTCCCCTCAGTGCCCCCGGCTTCCGCGGCCTCCGCGGCAATGGCGTCGTGGGTGCACACGCCATAGACCGGCACTCCCAACGCCTGCCCAAACGCGGACGCGGTGGCCATGCCTACGCGCAGCCCCGTAAACGGGCCTGGCCCCACGCCAACAACAATGGCGTCGAGCGCACCGTACGTGCAGCCCGCTTCCGCCAGTAGTTCGTTGACAGTGGGGACCAAAAGTTCGTTATGGGAGCGGGTCCTGATTACCCGCTGTGCATCCACGCGGCGCGACTGCTGATCGCCCACGCCGACAACCAGGTCGTGCGTGGCGGTATCGAGCGCCAGCGTCAGCATTAAGCCGCTACTCCCATGACCCAGCCGTTACCGTCCTTGTGGAAAGGCAGCGGCGTGTTCATCGGGAACATCTCCGACTGCGGGATGGAGCAGATGTTCACCTTGGAAAGCTCCACCTTGTCCAGGTCGATCTCCGCGTTCTGGTCCTCGTCGAACAGCAGCATGTAGCCCCAGTCGCCGGAGAAATCAAAGCGGTCCTGGTCAAGGTTCAGCGCCTGCAGCTTGCTCAGCAGCAGCTGGTCCGGCTCGTTCGGGCACAGCGTGGTGAACCCGATGTAGTCCTTGTCGTAGACGCGAGTCAGGTCAATGAGCTGGCCCGCAACGGCTTCACCACCAGGCTTGACCTCTTCAAGGGAGCGGGAAAGAGAATTCGTTGGCGTCGCAGCCGCCATTGGGGACGGCTTGGTCAGCGGGATGAAAATGAGAGCAACGAGCACAATCACCCACAGTGCACACGCAATAGCGACCCAACCACGGCTAGTATTGTTCAGCTTCAGCATGGCCTACAGCCTACATCTTCCTATTCTGTATGCACCCACCGCCATGTAATGATGCGGCCCTCGCTGTCTTCGTCTTGCTCCACGAGCGTGGTGCGATCAATCGTGACCAAGAGGTACTCGTTTGCGATGTGACCTGCAAGATCACCGCCCCATTCGGCCACCACGACGCTGCGGTCCAGCTCCGATTCGAGGTCCAGCGCGTCGAGCTCGCCCAGGGGGTCGCCCGATCCGCCCTCCCCCAACAGGCGGTAAGCATCGACATGAATTAACGACGCCCCCTCCGCCTCCTTCGCGCGGTGCTCCCTGGCGATGGTGAAGGTTGGGCTCGTGACACGTCCCTTGACCTGCATCCCTTCGGCAATACCCTGCGTCAGGGTGGTCTTCCCGGCGCCGAGCGGGCCGTCGAGAATTACCACGTCTCCGGCGCGCAGCGCCTCCCCCAGCTCACGCCCCAACACCTGCGTTTCCTCGCGCGTCTCGCATACACGCCTGCCACCGTACTCCCGCACTGTCCGTCCTTTCGGTGCACACAGCACCTCGTAGTGAATGGTGTTCGCTCGCAGCGCGAACTCGTCCGCGCTCACGCCGCCGACACCGAAAAGTACCGCTTCATCGCCCGGCGCGACGCCAGCTTCGTTTGCCCCCAGCCACACCACGATCTGGTCCATACACACCCGACCCACTTGGGGGTAGCGCGCACCGTTGATGGTGACGTCCATCCGGTCCTGCCAAATGCGCATCACACCGTCCGCGTAGCCGGCGGGCACCACGGCGGTAAACCCGTCCTCGGGCGCAGTCCACGTTCCCGAATAACTCACCGGCTCCCCCGCGCGGATCGGTTTGACCGCGGTCACTGTTGCGACCCAGCTCATCGCAGGTCGCAGCCCGTTATCGGTGCCGTCGATTGCCTCCAGTCCGTACAGACCAATCCCAGGGCGGATCTGTTCAAAGCGCGCGTCGTCCCTCGTCCACGTCGCTGGTGAGTTCGCCACGTGGTTCACCAAGTCTTCCAGACCCGCCTGGTGCGCCTGGTGGAGCGCCTCCCGGAACGTCGCCAACTGCCGGTCCGTGTACGGGTCCGCTGGGTTATCCGCGCACGCAAAATGGCTCATCAGCCCAGCCACGCGGAGCTGACCGGCGCGTTGCGCCTCAGCGGCCATCGCGAACAGCTCCGGCCACTGCTCCTCATCCACACCTGAGCGGTTCATCCCCGTGTCGATCATCAGGTGCACGGTGGGGGCGAAGTGGGCGTCGATAAGCGCGCGCAGGTGCGCAAGGCTCGGCACACCCATCTCGATGCCCTCCACTAGCTCCTCCCCCGGAGCCCACAGCCACGCCATCACGGGTTTCGACGTCAGCTTCGCCACATCGACCGCCTCCGCGATCGTGGCGCAGCCGAACGCATCAGCACCATTCGCGTCCATGACGGGGACGCACTTCGCCGCGCCGTGGTTATACGCATCCGCCTTCACCACACACATCAAGCGCGCGCCACCAGCCTGACGACGCAACTGCCTCGTGTTGTGGGCAATCGCCGCCAGGTCAATGCGAAGTTTCAAAGCGTTCATGGGCATCTATTGAACAACGATCACAACAAATGTGCCACGCCAACGACGCCCAGCAGCACTGATACCGCCCACGTCGCAGTCAGACCAACCGTATCCGGGTGTGAGCGCGCCCACGCGAAACCGCGCCCCGCCAAAGAGTCCGGCTTCGCCCGCACCCAACCGACCAGCAGGGCACACAACGTTGGGAGGGACAACGCGACCGTCGCATAGAGCACCAAAAAGCTGTACTTCGTCGCGGTATCAATCCCCGTCGCAGACAACACCGCAAGCCCGCCGAAGAACGGCACCGACGTCGCCGACTGCACGACCCCCAGCACAAAGCCCGTCAGCACCGTCAACGCATTAGGCGCGCGCAGCGGACGCATCACCCGCTCAACCAGCGCGTGGTTGTCTCCCCCGCGAAGCGCCAGCGCCGCAGTCAGTAAACCAGTAGCGATGAGAAGCCACCCGAAAATAGGGCCTTCGACAAACCTTTGCACAACCGGACCCAGCCCATCGAAGACGAACAGCATCACCGCTGCAAGACTCGCGACCCCAAGCCAATCGCCCGCAATGAGCAGCGCCGTGATCTTCGCGTACTGCCGCTGCGCCTGGGAGGCAACCACCCCGACTGCCACGATGACCCCGATCAACAGCACGTTGATGGAATCAATGAACGCAAAGGACAACGCTGCAAGCATGTACCGCTCCTTCCGCGTGGCTTCATCGGGCTCTGTATCTGCCCTATCTCGATCTGGCCCCTAACCCTAAACCACGAAAACGCAGAAGCGCTATTTCCGTACTGCAGAATTCAAGTAGGGTAGGTTGCGTGTCTGCGAATTTGAAGAAGCTAGCTGAACTGTCCAAGCGAGGCCCCCACAAGGTGCTGGAAGGCGACCTCGGTTACACCGGTTTGCCAGGCAAGGTCTATACACCTGCCGAAGGCAAGAACCTTCCCGCCGTCGCCTTTGGCCACGACTGGCGCCAGAGTGTCGACGACTACCACGCAACGCTGCGCCACCTGGCCAGTTGGGGGATTGCTGTCGCCGCCCCGGATACTGAAAAAGGGTGGCGGCCCGACCACGCTGGCTTCGCTGCAGATTTAGAGACAGCCCTGCAGATCCTGACCGGTGTGCGCCTGGGCAACGGCAAAATTAGCATCCACCCACAGCGTCTTGGTGTTGTCGGCCACGGCATGGGCGGCGGCGCAGCCGTACTCACCGCAGTAGACAATCCGAAGGTGCAGGCAGTCGCCGCTATTTATCCGGCGAACGTGGCACCCTCCGCAGTAGAGGCGGCTCGCCGCGCGCTTCGCCCAGGCCTCATCATCGGGCCCGGCGAAGACGGCGACTCGCTGTTTGACCCGGGTAACCCCGCCAAGCTTGCATACAACTGGGCTGGCGAGGTGGCCTACCGCAGCATCAAGAAAGGCGAGCAGCAAAGCTTCTCGGAGGACACACTGACCAAACGTCTGCTCGGCCTGGGCAAATCAAGCGCCTCGCTGCAGACCACGGTGCGTGGCCTGCTCACCGGGTTCCTCCTCCACCAGCTCGCTGGCGAGAAGAAGTACGCTGCCTACTCCTCCCCGGATGCCACGGGGAAGAACGTGACGTCCTACACCGGTGAAGACCTCGCCGAACTGGCGGGGCTTACCAAGGACGACAGCCTCTTCTCATTCTTCTAGCACCCCGGGCTGGTCGGCGCGCCTCGCATCCGCTGGGGCGCTGGCGGATTCTGGACGCGCCTCGGTACGGATCGAAGCAATACCGCCTTGGACCGGCCGGCGAATCGGGAACAGCCGCTCACCGCCCTGCGGGATGACCACCGGTTGGCGCTTATAGCCCAGCGCGGCAGCACGTCGCTGTTCGGTCAGCATCATCTCCATTTGGCGATGGTGCTCCGCAATCATCTTTTCAAAGTTCTCCATCCGCATTGCGGTTCGTTGCCGATACTGCGCTGCAAACCTTGAAAAATCCATTTACCATTCCCCCAATTTCTTGACGCCCCAAGCATCAGTCGAGCGGGTGTCCTCTGACTGCTGCTCAGTGTGTTGTTCTGATGACGCCTCCGCTGCGGCCGGTGCCGTCATCGCTTGCTTTTCTGCCGGTACTGGTGGCTGCTCCACCTGACCAAGTTGTTCTGGCGGCACGAACACCCCGTTCGCATCCACCTTCGGAGCAGGCGCAGGCTCGGGCACAGGCGCCGGCTCAGGTGCAGGCTCAGGTGCCGGAGCGGGTTCGGCGACATCACACGCCGCCCCTACGGTCTCCGTCGCACACTGCCATGCCGCATCGATGTTTGCGGCGAACACGTTGATGCTCTCGATGACCACGGCCGCACCCGTTTGCGCGAACGTTCCCGTAAAGCACTGCGCCTGGCTCGGCGCAAACGCTGCTGCTACATCGCGAGTCATGGCCTCGATTGGTGCGTTGACGTGCACGTCAACATCGAAGTTAAACGCTACGTTCAGTCCTGCCGCGCCTGCCAGTGCTGCTGATGCGGACTGCGTACCAGCGTTCCCCAAGGAGATGAGACGCTCGCACGGCTGAGGCGGCGTCGGCGGTGCGGGTGCTGGTTCCGGCGCGGCGGGTGGCGCGGAGACACCCGCGCCGGCAGTCGCAGCACTCGCCGCCGCGGCCGACGCTGCAGCGGCCGCAGTACCAACCGGCTTCCCTCCTGGCGGCAGGCTACAAGGCTGCTGTGCTTCTTCCACGCAGACCGCAATTGCGTCGAGGCACTCCGAAACTGCCACGTTGCATTCCTTCGCCGTCTGGCTCGCCTGCCGCATCGCCTCCACCACGACCTGTACCAAAGGCCGGATCAGGGTTGCGATCCCCAGCTTCGCCAACATCTCTAGGTGGGAATGCGCCAGGATGACGAACTGTTCCACGGCCAGATTCGATGTCTTCTTCACGTCGTCGATCGTGCAGCAGCACGACGTGATGGAGCTGCCTAATTCGTTGAGGCGAGCAAAATGGCGTTTCTCTGTATCTGCAGAGCACCGCTCCCGCGGCCCCACGCCGATCTGCTCAAACCACTCACGGCTACCCGGTGTGTCCCGGCACGGCGACTTCAACGAGAATCTGTAGCCCACGGCATCACAATTGAACGCGCTCAGCGAAGCACCAACTTGGCGGAACCCGCCCAAGTCCTGGCAGCGCGTCGCTTGCAGTTCCCGAATGACTTCCCTCGCCAGCGCTTGCAGCTCGTCGCGCTCGGGCCCTTCCAGCCCTGGGGCCGCCGCAACGGACTGCGAGAACCGCTGCACCCCCTGCTCTACAACATCGCTGGTTACCATGCGGACCCCGCCCTCGAGATGCCGTCGGTGGCGTCTTCATCAGCGCCCTGGACTTCCTGGGCAAGGCTGCGGATCCCCTCCCACTGCTGCGCTCTCTCCTCCAGCAGCCGGAGCGAGTCCGCATAAACTTCTTGTACCGCCGTAGTGATGCGTTGGCCTTGCTCAGCAAAACCGTCACCGAAATCGTCAGCACCCAGGTCGGGCTGCTGGCGGGCGAAGTCCGTGGCGGTGTCTTCGTAGGCGGAGATGGCGTCGGCAAAATACGACCGCACCGCGTCGACGTCAAGGTTGACGCCACTGTTGATTACAGTGTCCAAGATTTCCCCCAAATTCCACGTCGACCAATAGTCGACAGCTCTAACAGGTTCTCCTAGTTAGACTCCCCCAACGGCCCCGCGGTTCCCCGCGAGGCCAAAATTTCTTACCAACGGACTCTACACTGCCGCGACGACAGCCGCGAGGCGACCCGCCACCTTTCTCGCCTGCTCTTCCTCGGCAGCCTCCACCATCACGCGGAACAGCTCCTCCGTGCCCGAAGGACGCAGCAGGACGCGACCCGAGTGCCCAAGTTCCTCTTCAGCCTCAGCGATCGCATCAAGCACTTCCTGCGAATTCATGATCTTCGACTTCTCCGACACCGGAACGTTGATGAGCACCTGCGGAAGCACCTGCATCACCTGCGCGAGCTCCTTGAGGCTCTTGCCCGTTTCTGCCATCTGCTCCATTAGCAGCAGCGCGGACAGCGTGCCATCGCCGGTGGTCGCGTGCTCCGGCACCACGATGTGGCCGGACTGCTCGCCGCCAAGGGAGAAGTCCCCACGGTTGAGCTCCTCAAGAACGTAACGGTCACCCACCGCGGTCTGCTTCAGCGCAATGCCTTCGCGTTCCATCGCGAGCGTCAGGCCGAGGTTACTCATCACGGTGGCAACGAGCGTGTTGTCGCGCAGGTTATTCTCCGCCTTCATACCACAGGCAAGGATGGCCATAATCTGGTCGCCGTCAACGATGTTGCCCTCGGCGTCAACGGCGAGGCAGCGGTCCGCGTCGCCGTCGTGGGCGACCCCAAGGTCCGCGCCGTACTCGACGACGGCCGCCTGGACCTTGTCCATGTGCGTGGAACCGGAGCCGTCGTTAATGTTAAACGCGTTCGGCTCGTTGTAGATGGCGACGACCTCTGCGCCGGCAGCCTCATATGCTTTCGGGGCAACCTCAGACGCAGCACCGTTCGCGCAGTCCACGACCACCTTGATGCCCTTCAGGCTGGTGCCCATCGACTCTTTTAAGTGCGCCAGGTAACGGTCCTGGGCGTCAGGGGCCTCCTCGATCACGCGGCCGATGCGGGTGCCGGTTGGGCCACCGTCTTCCAACGTGTCGAGGGCGCGCTCGATTTCGTCCTCCACCTCGTCAGGCAACTTGCGGCCACCAGCAGAGAAGAACTTGATGCCGTTGTCAGGCATAGGGTTGTGGGACGCGGAAATCATCACGCCGATATCCGCACCGTAGTCATCAGTGAGAAATGCCAAGCCCGGGGTGGGGATCACTCCGACGCGCAGGACATCCACACCTTTCGACGCCATGCCCGCAGCCATCGCAGCAGCCAGCATCTCACCGGACACGCGCGGGTCGCGGCCAATCAGCGCCGTAGGGCGACGCTTTGAAGCCCCGCGATCCTTCGTCAGTACGGTCGCGGCGGCCGCACCAAGCTTCAGCGCCAGCGACGCCGTCAAACGCTCATTCGCGAGACCACGGACACCATCAGTTCCAAACAATCGAGTCATGCTGTTTATTATGCACTACCGACTGCTATACAAAAACAACAACCGCCCACCCGGCGAGTGCCAGGGGGCGGTTGGTGATACAACCAGCGTAGTGATTAACGCTTGGAGTACTGCGGTGCACGACGGGCCTTGTGCAGACCAGCCTTCTTACGCTCGACCGCACGAGCGTCACGGGTAAGCAGACCAGCCTTCTTCAGGGTTGGGCGCTCAGCCGGGTTGTAGATGTTCAGCGCACGAGCAATCGCCAGACGCAGCGCACCGGACTGACCGGTTGGGCCGCCGCCCTTGACGTTTGCCTTGATGTCGAACTGGCCCTCGCGCTCAAGCAGGGTCAGCGGCAGCAGGATGTCCTGCTGGTGCAGCTTGTTCGGGAAGTAGTCCTCGAACTCGCGGCCGTTGACCGTGATCTTGCCTTCGCCCTCAACGACGGTCACGCGAGCAATAGCGCGCTTACGACGACCAACAGTCTGGATTGGGCCCTCGTGCAGCGGTGCAACCTCAACGGCGTCCTGGGTCTCCTCGACCTCTGGAGCAATAGCGTCACCGATGGTGTAGTTGAACTCTTCCGTCGCCGCGGTTGCCGCGTCGATGTCGGTCTCAGCTGCGATGTTGTTCTGATCAGCCATTACTGTGCCACCTGCTTAAACTCGTAGGTTTCCGGCTTCTGAGCCTCGTATGGGTGCTCGGAGCCGACGAAGACGTGAAGCTTCTTGATGGACTCGCGGGAAAGCTTGTTGTGCGGCATCATGCCCTTGACAGCTTCCTCGATAACGCGGTCCGGGCGCTCGTCGAGCGCACGACCAAGCGTCATAGTCGTCAAACCACCCGGGTAGCCGGAGTGGCGGTAGCGCATCTCGCGATCGCGCTTGTTCGAGGAGATGTGGACCTTCTCGGCGTTGATCACGATGATGTGATCGCCGGTGTCAACGTTCGGTGCGAACTGTGGCTTGTGCTTGCCGCGCAGGATATCCGCTGCAGTCGACGCAAGCTTGCCCAAGACCACGTCCGTGGCGTCGATGACGTACCACTTACGGGTAATGTCACCGCTCTTTGGGTGGTAAGTAGACATGCATGACTCCTTCAAGTCTGTCTAGTTGGCTGCCGGCCATAACGTATAAAACTGTGCGCTGTATCCTGCTCAGACGGCGGCCGGTGGAGACCCGACAAGCAGCACGGCACACAAGCTGCAAACTTTACAGCACAAAGCACGGAACAGCAAGACGCTCCCCCTGGCGCCTTGCTGTTCAGCGGCTGCTATGTGTTGTTACCCCCAGCTGTTTGCCGCGGCGTTGTTCACTGCCAGCATGGTCGAGTTGCCGTCTTCCACGGTGCTCGCGATCTGGTTCAGGATGGTGTTGAGGTCCTCAGCGGCCTGGTCCCACTTCGCCTGGTGGGCCTGGTAGGCGGATGCTGCGGTACCTTCCCAGGTCTGCGCCATCGGCTGGATGATCTGCTTCAGCTCGTTGAGCTGGCTGGTGATACGCGTGGCAGACGAGCGCATGTCTTCAGCTGCGTTAGCGATCTGGGCGAAGTCGTACTTGATTTGCATGATGGATATGTCCCCTTACGTTTCGGAAGATGGTCGTTGCGTCGGATTAGAGCGCCAAGCCTGCTGAGCCAGACAGCGAGCGGAAATTGTCGGTGTTCGTCGCGTCGGTGCTCTCGTAGTTCTTGGCGTTGTCGCGGATGTTGTTCGCGATGTCACGCAGGGCCTCAGAGAGGCGACGCTGCGCGTCGTCGTAGCGGACCATCAAGTCATCGAAGCTGCGCTGCGCGTTGCCCACCCAGTAGCTGCGCGTGGACTCCGCGACCTGCTGCACGCGATCGATCTCTCGGTTGACGTTTGCGTTGGTGTCATCTGCCCGGTCGGCAGTTGCGCGCATGACGTCGGCTTCTGTTCTGAACTGTTCCATGTTCAATCCCCCTACTAGGTACTGTGTCTTGGTTGTAACGACAGCGTTCCAAGCTGTTCATATAGTTGGACGCACGTAACTGCGTTTCGGTTCCCTCGATGTTGAAGAAACTTTTCTTCCCGCCCTCCCACCACGTGTAAGCTGCGCGTTCGCCTCATCCCTCCCCCGTCGGCGGCGTGAACTCCGCGGTGTCGAAGGCCATCTGGCACGTCGCTTGCTGTACTCGGCTGGGTGTCTGCCGCGTTTGGCACGCCACGAAGAGTTGGCAGGAGTCGTGCGCCCAGGTGCGCCACAGCGTCTCGGCGCCACCTGGGGCAGTCTCGCGGTAGGTCACGGCGTGCAGATTGTGCTCCACAAGTGTGAGCTCAGGGTCACGCTCGATACCGCTGAGCAACTGGGATACGAACTGCTCGGGCGGCAGCGTGTAACGGTTCTCGGCCGAGATCAGCACGCGCATGTCAGGGTCAGCGCCAGTGGCCATCCACCCTTGCTCGTGCTGCGCGAGCTGAAACCCGGGCGGCAGCTCAATCGCCAGGCCGTCCTGCGCAAGCCGCACGGCGGTCGGCTCGCTCGCCGCAGAAGGAGCAGGACTTGTCGACGCCCGCGACGCCGTCGGCTGACTGTGCAGCACGGTCGCAGTAGCCGACGTCGCCCCTGTCGGCAGCGCCGTGGTGGGCGAAGAGGGCGTCGATAAGAAGCGAAAGAGCACAAAGCCGCAGATAGCTGCCACAACGACCACAGCGGCGCCGAGGGTGATGAACGGCCACCATGCGCGGCGCGGCGCAAGGTCTTCGGCGGTGATGGCGGGGTGCTCCTCGGTCGGCGGGTCGACCTCAACCTCGAGGCGCTCAGCGGCGATGGTGACGTCGTAGCCGCTCATGGCCTGCTCGAACTGGTCAAGGTCCTCGGGGTTGGCGGCGATCTGAATCACGGCGCCGCCCGGGTCGGGCCCGAACAGACCACGCACGTACTGCGCGACTTCCCGCGGGCTGGGCCCATCGAAGCGGTGCACGTTGGCGGCGCCGGTGAACACGGTGTTCGTGGGCGTCATCGTGATGCGAAGATCGGGTTTCATAGTGTGGCTCCTTCGGAGTAGGGTGCGGCGACTTGGACCAAACCACGGGCCTCACCCGATTGGACGAGCAGGCCTCGGCCGGGTGGTTGCGGGGCTGGGCGCACCCCAAAGAGCGCACCTTCGTCCCTGGTGCCGTCGAGGATGACGACGTCCGGCAGCAGGTCTTTCAACGAAGACAAGAAACTGCCGAACATGGCACGCGATACGCCGCCGAACTTTCGGGCAGCCACCACGTGCAGACCAATATCGCGGGCGTGCGGGAACAAAGTGGCCAGCTCACGCAAGGTGTCCTCCGGAACCAACTCGAGATCATCGACAACGAGGTAGAGCTCCGGACCCTCCCACCAAGAACGCTGCGCGAGCTGCTGCGGGGTCACATCCGCGCCGGGCAGCCTGCCGCGCAGCGTGGTGGTCAGCGCACTGACTGCCTCATCGACGGCGCTGGTAGAGGCGGCGTAGGCCGCCACCATGTCCGGGTTCGCCCGGCCCAGGTGTGTGCGGCGCACGTCCAGAATCACCATGCGGGCCTGCTCACGTCCCATGGCCTCAATCGCGGTGATGGCCGAGGCAATCGCGGTGGACTTACCAGCAGCGCTCGCACCGATGACGAGCATGTGGCCAGACTCGCTCCACAACGGCGCAAGACGTGGCCCGCCAACACCGAGCGGCAGACGTTGGCCTCCCGGCGTGAGCAACTCCGCCACCTCCACGTGGCTTGGCAACACCCGCAGGCGCGGCACCGGCGGCTGGGACTGCGTCGCAGTGCGCACATGTGCCACGTCCTGCGCGGAAGTATGCGCAACCAGCATGAACGACCCTTCCTCAGTGATGCCACGACCGGGAAGCGCCGGCAGCTTCGCCTGCACCTTTCTATCGATGACCGAATCCATCGGCTCGGTAAGGTGCAGCTCAATCCTGGTGCCGATCACGTCGCGCACGTTCGCGCGGATCGCGTTCCAGCGCTGCGTAGTCACTACCAAGTGGATGCCGACGGCCGGCCCCTCCGCAGCGAGGCGCGTCAGCGGCTCGCGCAGGTCCTCCGTCTTCGCATCCGGCGCGAGCAACGTGTGCCAGCCGTCCACGATCAGCACGGTGTGGCGGTTTGTGCGCCGCTGCTGGTCGTCGAGCACCTCCACTAGCTCGTCGACGACGCGGCGCACCCGCTCCTCATCCGTGCGCTGTGCGACACCCGCCACATGCGGTAGCTCTGCAAGATCGCTGAAGTTGCCGGAGCCGGCGTCGATAATGTAAAAGCACAGCTCGTCGGTGGTGTGTCGCAACGCGAGCGACGCCACCATCGTGCGCACCGCCATCGACTTCCCCGTCTGAGGCCCGCCCGCGAGCGCCACGTGGCCACCCGCCACCGACAAGTCCAGCACGAGCGGAACCTGACGCTGCTTGATTGGCTCGTCAATCACCCCGATGATCGCCTGCAGCTTCGGCATCGACTCACTACCGCCGTAGACCTGCGAAAGCTCAATCTGTGCTGGCAGCGGCGGCAACCACACCTGGTGCGCCCGCATGCCCAGGACGTCCGCGACCTCCCTCGACTTTTCGACGACCGCCTCCAGCAACGTCGTCGTCGCATCAGTATCGACGCCCACATGTTCCTCCGCGTCCTCCACCGGCGGCGGCTCCCACCCGTGGAACAGGCGAACCGCCGCGGCCGCCTCCCGCCTGGTAACGCCGCGGGCGCGTTCCAAGGGGCCCGACACATACGCTGCACGGAAGCGCTGCAGCTCACCGGAACCCGTGGACAAGAAACCCGCCCCTGGTTCGCTGGGTAGCTCGTAGGCGTCCGGCACGCCGAGCACCTGCCGCGACTCGGCCGCTGAGAAGGTCTTGAGACCGATACGGTAGGAAAGGTGCGAGTCCAGCCCGCGCAGCTTGCCCTCCTCCAAGCGCTGGGAGGCGAGCAGCAGGTGCACGCCCAACGAGCGGCCAAGTCGGCCGACGGCCACGAACAGGTCAGCGAAGTGCGGGTGTTGGCTGAGCAACTCAGAAAACTCGTCCAAGATGATGACCAGCGCCGGAAGCGGTGCAAGGTCTTCGCCCGCGAGCCGGGCCGCGGTGTAGTCGGTGATGTTGGCGAAATTACCGGCCTTGCGCAGCAGCTCTTGACGCCGGTTCATCTCACCAGAGATGGCGTCGTACATGCGCTCAACCAGGATGGACTCGTCCTCCAGGTTAGTAATCACCGCCGAAGTGTGTGGCAGGGACTCGCAACCGAGGAACGTCGCGCCGCCCTTGAAGTCGACGAGCACGAGGTTGAGCTCCTCCGGCGAATGCGTGGCGGCGAGCGCCACCACGAGCGTCCTGAGCAATTCCGATTTGCCGGAGCCCGTCGCGCCGATGCACAGCCCGTGCGGGCCCATCCCGCCCTGGGCGGACTCCTTCAGGTCCAGGTAGAGGGCCTGGCCCTGGGCAGTCGACCCGATCGGGACCATGAGGCGTTGGCGGGTGCCTTCGCGCCCGGTCCACATGGTGTGCTCGTCCAGCTCGGCGATGTCGTTGATGCCAAGCATCGGGAGCAGCTTGCCACCGTGGGAGGCGCTTTCGGCGCTGAGCAGCTCCGGGCGACGGTAGAACGCCAGCTGGCGCGCGATCAGCTTCGCCTCCGCAGCGCCAATCTTGTCAGGCCTGCCCAGAAACTCCAGGCCCATCCCGGTCAGCGCGTGGAGCTCCTCGTCGCAGACAAGGTGGAACGCCTCCTCGTCCACCAGCCAGTCCGGGTCCGGGTGGATGACCAGCACGCACACGTTCTCGCTGCTGGTGGCGCTGGTGCTGAAGGAGATCACGGAGGGGTGCGTGGTGGCGTCGAGAAGAATGAGCTGGAATTGTGCTGCCTCCGGCGTTGCGGAGTGTGGCAGCCATTTCACCCACGCGAACTCTGCTGGCGCCTGGGCGAAGTCGATGCCGACGAGTTCCGGGCCGTGGAAGAACGCCAGCTGCGCGACAATCGAGCGCGCCACCTCCGCCGCACGCGGCCCCACCAGCGTGATCACTGGAAACGCGTTGAGCGCCACCACGATCGGCATCTCTTGGACTGTGTTGACCGCGGCGACCGTCCTGCGCAGGCTCACCGCGCACACCGGGTCGAGATCTTCGGGCGAGCCTGGGTCGTCAACCTCGATCGGGGTGTGCAGCGCGACCGCCCCGACGCCGATCCGCACCTGCAGCGCGTATGGGGAGGCAGCGTGCTGCTCCCAGACGCGCTCTGCAGGCACCGCAGTGAGCAGGGCGTTTGGTGCCGGGTGGAGGTATTCGGCGTGCTCGCGTTGGATTTCGGCGTTGCTGCGCGCCCGGTGAGCGAGGGCGTCCAGGTGCCGCAGGTAGACCCGGCGCGTCTCGTCGATGTCGCCTTGGCGTTCCTGTGGCGAAAACATGGTGACCATGCCGAAGAGCATCATGACCGGGAAGATGAGCATCATTGGGCTCACGGTGCGCCCGGACATCACCATCAGTGCCATCACCGCCCCGATGGCAACCACCATGACTACCGGCAGCAACACTTTCAGCAGCGGCATCGGCTGGTCCTTGTGTGCTTGCGGTACTGCTTCGGCGCGTAGTTGGCCGGTCCGCAGTGGTGGCGGCGGCGCGAGTGTGTGCGCCGTCGATGGTGTCACGACTGGTTCGTGGTCAAGACCTAGCATGCTTTCCCCCTCATGCGTTCCCCGGTTGCACATTCCCCCTCGCGCAACTTCTGCATGCATTCTAGGCGATGGTGCGCTACATTGTTCAAGTTAAGCGCCAAGTCGCGCATTTGTATGTTTTCCGGGGGGATTCATCGTGGCAGTTTCTGCAACGCATCACATCGTGCACGTCACCATTCGTATCGACGTCGCTTCGCTTCACCGCGATATCGACCTCAGCTTGCCGACGTCCTCGTCGCTCCAGGAACTGATACCCGAGATCGCGCGCTTTGTGGAGCTGCCGCAGCTGCACCGCCCGTGGGAGTTCACCAACGTGGCCGGTATCCCGCTCGATGGGCATGCGCCGCTATACCAGCTCAAGATGAGAAACGGTGCGACTGTGGTGATGCGCCCTCAGGAGCAGCCGACGCCTCCCGTGATCCGTGACGCAGCCCATTCGCTGAGCGCGGCCGCGGCCTCTGCTCGCGACGTGCGTGGGCTGCACATTGGTGCGACGGTGCTGGGCCTGCTGTGTATTGCGGCGGTGGCCGGCACGGTCGGCGGCTGGGCGTTCGGCGCGGGCCTGGCGGCTGCGACGGCGCTGGTGCTATCGCTCGCGGCGCGAAGCAGCGCGGTTTACGTGGCGTTTCTCGGCGCCGCCATGTTTGGGGTCGGCACTTGGGTAGCGGGTCCTCCTGCGAGCTGGGATGCAACGAGCGATACCGCGATCGGGATGCTCGCGGCGGCAATCACTGCCGTGGCCTGCGTGGTCGTAGGAGTGATGCTCAGGCTGTGCGGCCCAGCCGTTGCAACGTTCGCGGTGGTGTGCGCGCTGCAGCTGGCCGCAGCTTCGCTCGGCGCTTGGCTGCCGCAGCACCACGCGGGGGCGGCGGTGGTCGTACTGCTCGGGCTGCTGTTGGTCATGCTCACCCCGCACATCGCGACGGCCGCAGCGGGACTCAAGGTGCCGCGCATCCCCACCGCCGGCGAGGATTTTGACCGCTCGGATGTGTACCAGAGTGACGTCGATACGCGCAGCCAGACTGCGCTGACGGTGGCAGCAGCGATCGCGTGCGCCGTGACCACCTGCTGCCTGCCGGCGCTCTACGGCATCGCCACGATGGACGCCGCGCTGGGCTGGCGCGTGGCGCTCGCCGGTTGTGTGGCAGGTGCGCTGCTCATCCACGCGGTGCGCCACCACTACCCCACCCCTCGCATCGCGCTGACAGCGCTGGCGCTCGGCGGGCTCGGTGCCGTGGTGCTCGCCACCGTTGTCGAGCCCAGCCCTCACCCCGCATTTCTCGTTGCCGCGGGGGCCGTCGCTGTTGCGTGCGCCACCGCCGTCATCTGGTCCCGCCACGTGCCCGACCTCGAGCCCACCACGGTGGTGTGGTTCGAGCGCGCCGAGGCCGCCGCTCTCATCGCCGTCATTCCGCTCGCGGTGCACCTGACAGGGCTCTTCGACCTCATCAGGGGACTGTAAAATTATGCCCCCTCTTGCTTCTCGACGCCTCTTCGCTACCCTCTGCGTCCCGCTCGCCGTTGGTGCGGCCCTGCCCATCGTGGCTCCGGCTCCGACTGTGAAGGCCCAGGACTACGCCTGCGCCCGCCCCGCCCACCTCCAACCAGACCGTGCCACACAGCCGGAACCAGACCCCTCCATCCTCGCCGCGCGCCGCCACGCAAGCGGGCGCGGCGTACGCGTCGCCGTCATCGACACGGGCATCGCACGACACCCGCAGCTGCCGCCTGTCACGCCCGGCCGGGACTTCGTCACACCCGACGACCCCGCCCCATTTCTCGACTGCGACAGCCACGGCACCGTCGTCGCCGGCATCATCGCCGGACGCGACCTCGGCATCGCACCCGCAGCGCACCTGATCTCCATTCGGCAGACCTCCGCGCATTACCGTGAAGAACACGCTTCTGGGTCCCTCGCCACGCTCAGCCAAGCCATCCACAACGCCCTCGACGAACACGCACGCGTCATCAACATCTCCGTCGTCTCCTGCATGCCGCCCTACCTCGCAGCAAGTCTCGACACCAGAGAACTCGACGCCGCACTCCACCGCGCCGAAACCTCCGGCGCCGTCATCGTCGCCGCCGCCGGAAACGCCACCAACGAATGCGCCGACGGCTTCACCGTCTTCCCCGCCCACATGCCCACCGTCCTCGCCATCGGCGCTCGCGACGACGCCCACACCGTCGCCGACTACTCCATCCCATCCCCCAAGCCCCCGCTGTCCGCCCGCGGCACCACGCCCATCGTCCTCGCTTCCGACGGCGCAGGGTTTGCCACCGGCGTCGCCGGCGAGCTACAGCCCGACGGCACACCAACCATCCAACCCTACGTAGGCACCAGCTTCGCCGCTCCCATCGTCAGCGGCGCCATCGCCCTCCTCCTCGAGCGCTACCCGCACCTCTCACCGAAACAAGTCCGCGACATCGTCTACGCCGCAGCCGAACCACACGGCGGGGCGCTGCGCCCAGAAGACATCGTCACCCAACTACCACCCACACCACCCCGCACGGCGACCGTCACCGCCATCGACGCACCACTGCCCACCACCTCACCTGCAGCCCGGCGCGCCGGGCTGGCACTCGGCGGGCTCTTGGCGCTCATCGCGCTGACAATCGTGGCACGCTCCCTGCGCGGGGACCGGAAACCCTAGGACGTCACTGGCCGCAGCGCGACAGCCCGCTCGAGCGGAGCACCTGCTGGAAGCAGCGACACGATCTGCCACGGTGCGCTCTCTATATGGCGCACACCGATGAGGTCCAGCGTGGCCTGCCCTGCCACCTCATGGCGAGTGCCCTCCGGGGAGACCACGAGTAGCCCCTGGCCGGTATCCACGCCGACGGCACCCTCGCGCAGTCCAGCAAAGTGGGTCGCGGTGCCGGTTCCCGCCAAGGCGATTGCGCCCTCCAGCGCGTCGCCCGAGGCCTTCGGCCAGGTGGCAGCGCCTCGTTCACCGTTCACGCATACTGTGTCCTGCGCTGGCTGCACCCAGCGCGGTGCCTCGTGGGGGATGCGTAGGTCGAGTGGTGGCTGCGCGTCCGGGTAATGCGCGATGTCTGCGCGGTTGACGCTGCGGGAGGCAGCGCCGGCGTCGAGAAGCACTTGTGCCACAGTGTCCGAAACTTGTTGCACACCGCCGTGCTCGGTGAGCACCCAGGCACCTTCCGGCGTGCGCAGTACTTCCGGAAGGCGCACCGGCAGCGCAAACGCAGAGCCCTCGCGCAGGGCGCCGAGCACCGCGGTCGGCGGCGACCAACGGGGCGTCGTGGAGTCGATGCCTAGTGCGCGGCGCATGATGCGCCCCTCCGGAGTCGTGGATGGCGGCAACTGCCTACGGCCGTGCGCGTCGACGACCCACTCCCGGTGATCCGCCACCGCCAGCACCGCCGTGCCCTGCGACAATGGCACCGACGCCTGACCCGCGACCACCACCACCTTGTCCTCGGCGTGGCACGCTGACCAGGCGTGCTCCTCCGTAGCTTCCGGCGCGAACATGCCTGGCGCCGCCACGATGCCGACGGGCAGCCCGCGCGGCACCGTCGCCAGGTAGTCCCCGCCGGCGCGGGCAGGCTCAGCGGCTTCCCCCGCAATGAGGCGCGCCGACGTCAGGTTCGTCACCGGGTGCAGGGCGCCGTCGACGCGCACGTAGAGGCCACCGTCGGTAGCGCGCACGATGGGGGCTTCGCCGGGGTGCGGGTTCGGGCTCATCCAGGCGAACAGCCCCATCACCGCGGCGATCAGCACGACGCCGACCGCCCCAAAGATCCCGGCGCGCCGTCGCGCCGCCAGCGGGTCGTGAATCATCCTGATGTCACCGTAGATGAGGCCGTGCTCCACACGGCGCTGCATAAACCTGTGTCCCGACACCTGCGGGCGCGTGGTTGGCAACAAGCGTTGCTGCATATGTTCCCCCGATGTTGTATCCCCCGATAACTAATAACGCTGACTTACACTACCAAAGCTGTAGCGGTTCCGAACCGTGCTTGACGGCATCAGCCTGCATCTTCGCAAGCTCGGCGCGCGTGAATGCGTCGTTGACGGCGAAGATCGCTGTGTCGCCCTTCATATACACCGGGGTCAGCGCGCTATTGGCCATACCGTTGTTCAAATTCACGTACGGCAGCTGCTGCGCCCAGAATACCGGCGGCGATGCGATATAGAACTTGATGTTCAGCCGTTCAACGGCCCGGTCCACTGCGTTCTTCGCCGTCGCGTCGCCGAGCACACCGCGCCCGAGCATCTCTACGTCAAACAAGGCGGTTGCAGTGTCCTCGCCGCGTGATCTCGCTGGCCACTGGTAGTGCCGGGAGAGCGTCGGCACGCCGGTGTAGGCATACAGCCACGAATGCCCGTCCGCGGGCTCACCGTAGGTAACGCCTTCCCACGCCGCAGGCTGCGTCGCGAGCCAGTCGAACGCCGCCACGTCATCGTTATTCACCATCCGACCACTAATACGCGGTGCAGTGTAGATATCCTCCGCGGCCTGCGCTGCGCTCGCGTGCACAGCCGTCGAGGTACTCGCAGCAACCACGATCGCCACAAGCACCGCCCCAATTGTCGACGCCCCCTTCGCAACCACCGTGCCCGCACGCGCAGCGACCGGCGCTAGTGTCAGCATGCGGATCATCACGGCCAATCCAATTGCGGCCGACGCGATCACACACATCACCACCGGCAGCACCAGGCGGTGCGCCGTGTTGTAATGCAGCCCCGCAATGAGCGACGGCACCACGTCCAGCACCGGCGGAAGCGGCGCAGCCGCCTGCACCACCGTGGTGAGTGAAAGGGCATAGAACACCACCGGCCACACCTGACCACGCCACACCACGAGCGCCACCGCCCCCACAAGCGCGAGCCACAGCATCACCGTCGGGTTGTAGTTCGGGAAGTATTCAGTGACGTGGCGCGTATCCATCGTGATAGCGAGCGCCCACGGGTTTTGCACTGTGCCGTCCTCCGGGGTGGACCACCCCGCAACCTCCTGCGCCTGCTCCGAACCCGCAAACACCTGTGGCAGGAACAGCACCGCAGCAGCAAGCGCCGGGGCCGCCAACCACACCGTGTCGACGAGGCGGGAACGGACGGGGCGAAGCAGCGTCGACAAGCACCAGGCGAAGACCACTGCGAGCGCAATCGTCGTCACTGGCGACGGGTGCACCGCCACCACCCCAAAGAACCCGAGCGCCGCCGCGAAGGCCGCGTTGTGGCGCCGCGGGACCTCCAGGAACTGCCAAATCACAATGCCCGTCAGCGCGACCGCCATCATGTACGGCCACATGCCAACGTAATCCGACACCCACATCAGCTGCGGCGCCCCGTACACAAGAAGCGGCGCACACCCCGCCGCGATCTGGGCCGTCAGCCCCCGCGAGCGCAGAAACCCAAACACTAAACACGCCACGGACAGACACGCCGCCACCGAGGGCACCATCGTCTGCGCCACGTTCAACGCGGGAATCGGCGCCATCCCAGCAGTCTCTGCAAAGAGCGCCACCCCCGCGTGGTAGCCCGAAGGGTACAACAGCGAGCTGTGCGTCTCCTGGTACAACAGCTCCCCCATCCGAGTCGGCGACGCTATCCTCTCATCCATGATGAAGCGCACAGTGTTGGCGTGCCACTGGGAATCCCAGCCTTGCACAATGTTGGCCAACCCCAGCGGTGTCTCCGCAAGCCAGCGCAAGCGATCACGAATCAGCATCGACGAACCCGCAACCACACCAAGCAGCGGCAACACCCACACCGGGTCAGCCACGCTGCCTTCACGCCGCTGCTGCGGGCTTCCCGGCAGCAGCGCCCGCCTCCACGACAGCTCCCCGGCGCCGGTCCAGCGATCGCGGGCGCGCCGTGCGAACGCGTAGCGCCAGCCAGCGGCGCACAGCACCGCAAAGATCACGCTCACCGAGAACGTCCACGGCGAAAACTTCGCCGACGTCAACCCCCACGACCACGCGCTGAGCCCAATGATGCCGAAGCTCACGGGTATCGACGCCACCACCGACGCCGGCACCCGCATACCGGAAACAACGTTGACCACGAATCCGGGCAGCACAAACACAAGTACGGCTGCAATAAACATCCCGGCAGTGACCACGCGTACTCCTTCGCGACCTGAAACGTTACAACTGGTGAAATCTTATCGCTTTGGGCAATCAGAGCGAACGTCGATCACGCGTAGTGGCAGCGCGGGCAGCCCACTCCTGCTCAGGGGGGTACACAACATGGTCGAAGGTCAATCCCTTCGCGGGCGCGAGAGGCACCTCGGCACGCCGCTCTGTAGCGTCCAGCAGCCCTGTCGCCCACACCAGGTCACGCTTGCCCTGCCCGACCGTCAGACACGTCGCAGTCAGCGCGCGCACCATGTTCCAGCAGAACGCGTCGGCACTGATGTGCGCCTCGTACAGCTGCGGCTCCGCATCAGTGGAGGCGTCCACCCAACGGAAGCTGTGCACGTCACGGATCGTCGTCGCGTGCGGGCGCGGCTTACAGAACGCCGCAAAATCATGCAGCCCGAGCAGCACGTCCGCGGTCTGCTGCATCAGGTCCACATCAACTGGCCTGGCCCACACTGCGGTGTCACGCGTACGAGTCGGCAGCGCCCCAGCAGGGCTGGTAGTCACGCGGTAAATATAGTGGCGCGCCAAGGCGGAGAAGCGAGCGTCAAAGTCAGGGGAAACCTCGCGTACAGCGTGGACCCGGATATCCTCAGGCAGCAGCTTCGCCAGGCGCCGCACCAAACGCGCCGGGTCACCGTCCAGCGAACGCTGCTGCAACGACACCGGGTCTATATCCGCGTGGGCAACCTGACCGCGAGCGTGCACCCCCGCATCAGTGCGGCCGGCGACCGTCAGCGAAACAGGGTGGCGTAACACGAGTTCGAGCGCATCCTCCACGGTCCCCTGAACGGTTCGCAGGTTGTCTTTCTGCCGGGCCCAGCCGTGGAAGTCGGTGCCGTCGTAGGCGATGTCGAAACGCAGACGCATCGTGTTCATTCGTATCAGGCTAGCAAACAGCGTGCGTGCCGCTGGAATGAGAAAACCCCACGCCACCGTGCAGGTGGGACGCGGGGTTTCGCGTGAGCAAGCCGGAACAGCTCACTCAGGGGGGAGGGTTAGTCCTCCTTGGCAGCCTTCGCCTCGGCTGGCTCCAGAACCAGGGAAACCTGGGTCATTGGAGCGTTGTCGCCGGAGCGAGGTGCAACCTTGATCAGGCGGGTGTAGCCACCGTCACGGTTCTCGAACTTCGGTGCAAGCTCGTTGAACAGGTATGCAACGATCTGCTTGTTCGGAAGCTTCGCAGCGACAGCGCGGCGTTCCTGCAGGGAACCACCTTTCGCCTTGGTGATCAGCTTCTCTGCGTATGGGCGAAGTGCTTTCGCCTTTGCATCGGTCGTCGTGATGGCGCCGTGCTCGAACAGGGACTGCGCCAGGTTAGACAGAATGTGCTTCTGGTGGGCGGCGGACCCTCCGAGACGGGCACCCTTCTTCGGGGTAGGCATTTTCGTACTCCTCGTATGGGGTTGTGAGCGCGTGCTCTTGGTTTACTCGGTTTCTTCCGCGGTGTCGTCGATGTAGTCACCAGTCTCGGCGTCGTAGCCTTCGATCTGGGTCGGGTCGAAATCTTCCGGAGCGTCCTTCAGCGTCAGGCTCATGGAGGCGAGCTTGATCTTGACCTCGTTGATGGACTTCTCGCCAAAGTTGCGGATATCCATCAGGTCGGTCTCAGAGCATTCAGCCAGCTGGCCGACGGTGTTGATACCCTCACGCTTCAAGCAGTTGTAGGACCGGACGGAGAAGTTGAGATCCTCAATCGGCAGGTTGTAGGCCGCGATGTACTCCGTCTCCTGTGGGGACGGGCCAATTTCGATGCCTTCTGCTGCCGTATTCAGCTCACGTGCCAGGCCGAACAGCTCCACCAGGGTGGAACCAGCCGACGCCAGGGCGTCGCGAGCGGACATGGAGTTCTTCGTCTCCACATCGATGATCAGCTTGTCGAAGTCGGTGCGCTGCTCGACACGGGTTGCCTCAACCTTGTAGGCAACACGGGTCACTGGGGAGTAGATCTGGTCGACCGGAATACGGCCGGCTTCCCCACCAGAGTTCGGCATCGCTGGGACGTAGCCACGGCCACGCTCCACGACAAGCTCCATCTCAAGGCGTGCCTGCTCATTGAGCGAAGCAATGTGGAGATCCGGGTTGTGGATCTCAACATCAGCTGGCGTCTCAATGTCGCCAGCGGTAACGACGCCCGGACCTTCAACGGACAGGTACATCACGACTGGCTCGTCGGACTCCGACGACAGCACGATGTCCTTGATGTTGAGGATGATCTCGGAAACGTTTTCCTTCACACCGTTGATGGTGGTGAACTCGTGGAGCACACCATCAATCTTGATCGAGGTAACCGCTGCGCCCGGGATGGACGACAGCAGCGTACGACGCAGGGAGTTACCCAGCGTGTAACCAAAACCTGGCTCGAGTGGCTCGATGACGAACTTCGAGCGGTTGGTATCGATATACTCCTCGGTCAGCTGTGGACGCTGTGAGATGAGCATGAACTTCTCCTTTTCCGGCTACCACTATATGAAGCCGCGAGAATATGGACTTTCGGAAAGAATTCGCACCACTTGTCGACATCGACGCAGTGCGGGGTGAAGTAAGCGGGCTTACTTCGAGTAGAGCTCGACGATGAGCTGCTCCTGCAGCGGCACCTCGATCTGAGCGCGCTCCGGCAACTGGTGCACGAGAATGCGCAGGGTATCCGGAACGACCTGGAGCCATGCCGGAACAACAGCGTCCAACAGGTTGTCCTGGGCCTCTTCGAACCAGAGCATCTTGCGGGACTTGTCACGAACATCGATGATGTCGTACTGCGTGACCTTGTAAGAAGGAACGTCGATACGCTTGCCGTTCACGGTGAAGTGACCGTGGGACACAAGCTGACGTGCCTGGCGGCGCGTGCGCGCCAGACCTGCACGGTACACAACGTTGTCCAGACGGGACTCAAGCAGGATCAGCAGGTTGTCGCCGGTCTTACCTGGGAGGCGGTTGGCCTCCTCGTAGTAGCGACGGAACTGCTTCTCCATCACTCCGTAGGTGAAGCGAGCCTTCTGCTTCTCCTGGAGCTGGAGCAGGTACTCAGATTCCTTGATGCGAGCGCGGCCAGCCTGCCCCGGAGGGTATGGGCGACGCTCGAAGGACATGTCACCGCCGACGAGATCGACGCGGAGGCGACGGGACTTACGGGTAGCAGGGCCGGTATAACGAGCCATGATGTATTACCTCTTTTCCTTTCTGCCTTAAACGCGACGACGCTTCGCCGGACGGCAGCCGTTGAACGGCTGTGGGGTCACGTCAGAGATCGAGGACACCTCCAGGCCAGCAGCCTGGAGCGAACGGATTGCGGTCTCACGGCCGGAGCCTGGACCCTTGACGAAAACGTCAACCTTCTTCATACCGTGGTCCATCGCCTTGCGAGCAGCGTTCTCAGCTGCCATCTGAGCAGCGAACGGCGTGGACTTGCGGGACCCCTTGAAGCCAACGTGGCCGGAGGAAGCCCAGGAGATCACAGCACCGGTCTGATCGGTGATCGAGACGATGGTGTTGTTGAAGGTCGACTTGATGTATGCGTGGCCAGCTGCCACGTTCTTCTTTACGATGCGACGGCCACCACGGCGCGCACCGGAACGAGTCTTAGGAGGCATGGATTACTTCTTCTTTCCTGCGATGGTCTTCTTCGGGCCCTTACGAGTACGAGCGTTCGTCTTGGTGCGCTGCCCACGAACAGGCAGGCCACGACGGTGACGAAGGCCCTGGTAGGAGCCGATTTCAATCTTGCGGCGAATGTCTGCCTGCACCTCACGACGCAGGTCGCCCTCTACGGTGTAGGAGGACTCGATTGCGTCACGCAGTGCGGACAGCTGATCGTCGCTCAGGTTGTCCGTACGCAGGTCTGGAGAAATGCCCGTCTTCTCGAGCAGCTCCTTGGCGCGGGTAGCGCCGATGCCATAAATGTAAGTAAGTGCGATCTCCATGCGCTTATTGCGCGGAAGATCAACACCAGCTAGACGTGCCATGTGGAACGTACCTTTCGGGTTGTTACGGCGGTTTTCTCCCTATCCGCCCACGCCAACCGACTCTTTATCCGGACCGTACCGGAGGATGGGTCGTGATACACGTGGCTTTGGCCACCGTAGCCAAAGGTAAGCGACGCGCAGCATCGCCACGCGTCTGGGTAAGGAGGCTTCAAACGAAATTACTTGTAGCGGTACGTAATACGCCCACGGTCCAGGTCGTATGGAGACAGCTCCACGATGACCCGGTCTTCCGGAAGGATGCGGATGTAGTGCTGGCGCATCTTGCCACTGATGTGGGCAAGAACCTCATGTCCGTTGTCGAGCTCGACACGGAACATAGCATTCTTCAAAGGTTCGACAATGCGACCCTCTACCTCAATGGCGCCTTCTTTTGCCATACACTCCACTTCCTATAGCCCACGGAACACGGTGATAGTGATACACAGTGTTTCCGCTGGTAGCTGACGTAAAACGTACTTGTACTACGTGGTGCATAAACACCAGTGGTCAACTATATCCCTTCACCAGCACAAACACAAGCCCACCTGGGATGGCTGGGTCCGCAGGTGGGCGTCGAAAAGTGTGGGACTGCTAGTAAACGAAGACCTTGTCCCCGATCGCGAGATCCTGGAAGTAACGCTGGGCGTCCGCGCGGTACATGCGCACACAACCGTGCGAGAGGATCGACGGGTCACCCTGGTGGAACGCAATACCGTTATTGGTGAAGTACGTCGCGTACGGCATCGGCGCATTGCCGAACTCCCACGAAATCTCGTCCTTCACCTTGCGGTTGACGTAGAAGGTTCCGCTCGGCGTTTCCAGGCCTGGTCGGCCCGGGCCGATGAGGTCGGCCGTGTAGTACACCTGGCCGTTGTTCTGCAGCCAGGAACGGCGACCGCCGGTGTCCACGCAGACCTTCGCATCCTTCGGGCACGGGCCGTAGTTGAATGCGGGCTGCGCCGGAGGGGCCAGAGGAGCAACCGGTTTCGGCGCCGGCGGCTTCGGGGTTTTCTCCGCGATCAGGCCCGGGTAGAAGCGCTCGACGGTTGCGTCGATGCTAGCCTTTGCCTGGGCCGGCAGGTCCTTATTAATTGCTGCCAGGCCGTCGGCCTGTGCGCGCAGCGAGTTACGAGTCTGCCACGCGCGCTCCCGCGCATCCGGTGTACTCGAGCCGATACTGGAAAGCTGGGACTGCGTTTGCTCAAGCAGCGCACCCAACCCGCCGTTCGAGGACATCGCTGGCATTTGCTGCGCCTCGGCCATCGCTGGCTGGGCAAACAAGGAGGCTGCAACACCGATTCCAACGCTGAGGCCGGTAAGTTTGCGGCTCAGTTGGGACGGCTTCGCATGTCGTGGTTGATAACGCATGTCGGCAGTATATCCTACTTCGCTTCGCGGACCGTGAGGATGCGCGGCCCGTCGACTGTTGCGGCAACCGTGTGCTCCCAGTGAGAGGCGGGCGCGCCGTCAATCGAAACGACCGTCCAATCATCGCCGAGCACTTCCGTATCGATCTCCCCACCCAGGATGAGCATCGGCTCAATGGCCAGCACCGACCCCTCCTGAATGACAGGCCCCCGGCCCGGCTTACCCTCGTTGGCAAGGAATGGGTCCTCGTGCATCGTCCGGCCGATGCCGTGCCCGCCGTACCCATCGACAATGCCGAGCTCTACCCCAAACTTCTGCTCCGCTTTGTACGTCGCGCGCTCAAGCGCATGCGACACGTCAGTCAGACGGTTGCCCGGCACCATCGCCTTCAGCCCTTCATGCAGGACCCATTCGGTTGCCTGGTTCAGCTGTTCGACGTCCTTTTCGAGCTCACCCACACCGAACGTCCACGCAGAGTCCCCTACCCAGCCGTTCAAGGTGGCGCCGCAGTCGATGGAAACCAAGTCCCCTTCCCGCAGCACGGTCTCCTTGTTTGGGATTCCGTGCACGACAACCTCATTGACCGAGGCGCAAATAGACCCCGGGAACCCTTGGTACCCCAGGAACGTCGGCGTTGCACCGTGGTCGCGAATCACGGTCTCAGCAACCTTGTCCAGGTCGAGCGTTGACTTGCCCGGGGCGGCCGCCGCACGTACCTCCTGCAAGGCGCGTCCGACGATCCGGCCCGCTTGTTCCATCGCGTCAAGTTGTTCGGGCGTCTTGGCTGCGATCTTGCGCTTTCGGAACCCCATGCTTGCTTCCTTCCTTTTGGTAATGCGTGAAAAAGCCGGTAGGCACTCGTCGAGTCCCTACCGGTCCTTGCGCCTACGTCGGCGTCTATGTGAGTTACTTCTTCAGCTGCGCCATCGCGCGCTCGTTGATCTCGTCAACGTCTCCGACCGCGTCGATAGAAATGATCTCGTCACCGTAGTGGTCAATCAGTGGCGCGGTCTCGTCACGGTAGACCTTGAGGCGAGTGCGGATCGTTTCCGCGTTGTCGTCCGCGCGACCACGGGCCAGCATGCGCTCGACGACCACGTCTTCGTCGACAACGAAGTTGAGCACACCATCGAGCTTCAGGCCCCGCTTGGCCAGAAGTTCTTTCAAGATCTCTGCCTGCTCAACGGTGCGGGGGAACCCGTCGAGAAGAAAGCCGTGCGCGGCGTCTTCCTGGTTGAGGCGGTCCTCCACCATGCGTGCGGTGACGTCGGTCGGGACCAGCTTGCCGGCATCGATGTAGCTTTTCGCTTCGACGCCAAGCGGGGTGCCCTGTCCGATGTTCGCACGGAACAGGTCGCCAGTGGAGATATGCGGAACGCCGAGCTTCTCGGAGAGAATCGCTGCCTGAGTGCCTTTGCCAGCGCCGGGAGGGCCAAGTAGTACAAGTCGCATTATCGCAACAGTCCTTCGTAGTTGGATTGGAGAAGTTGGGATTCAATTTGCTTGACCGTAGTCAATGCTACGGACACCATAATCAGAATAGCCGTACCACCGAACGCGCTCATGCCACCGCGGCCAGCGCCTCCAATACCGGCGTCGAGCGCCAGGTTCGGCAGAATCGCGATGAGTGCAAGGTAGAGGGCACCAACGAACAGGAGACGGTTCATCACGAACGAAAGGTACTCGGCGGTTGGGCGACCCGGACGAATACCCGGGATGAAGCCGCCGTACTTCTTCATGTTCTCTGCCTGGTCGACCGGGTCGTACTGGATAGAGACGTAGAAGTAGGAGAAGAAGATGATCATGGCGAAGTACGCCAGGATGTACTGCCAGGAGCCCGGGTTCTGCAGCCACGCCATGACATTGTTCATCCACCAGTTGTCCGGCGGGGTCTGATTGTTCATGGTGACGATCTGCGTGATCAGCACCGGAACGTACATCAGCGAGGAAGCGAAGATCACAGGAATAACGCCGGCCTGGTTGACCTTCAGCGGCAGGTACGTGGAGGAGCCACCGTACTGACGACGCCCAACCATGCGCTTCGCGTACTGCACAGGAATGCGGCGCTGGCCCTGCTCGATAAAGATGATGCCCACGACCAACGCGATGATCGCCGCAACGACCATAGCGAAGGTGACCGCACCGGAGTTCTTCAGGATGTAGGCACCCTCGGACGGAAGCTTCGTCGCAATACCCGCGAAGATCAGCAGGGACATGCCGTTACCCACGCCCTTTTCGGTGATGATCTCACCGAGCCACATGATCAGGACCGCACCCGACGTCATGACAATGATCATCATGATGAGGGTCCAAATGTTGCGATCCTCAACCAGGACCGGAGTGCCCTGGCCGAGCAGCTGCTCGCGGTCCGCCAGCGCGACGATACCCGCAGACTGCAGCAGCGCCAGCGCCACCGTGAGGTAGCGCGTGTACTGCGTCATCTTGGCCTGGCCGGATTGCCCTTCCTTTTTCAGTTCCTCGAACTTCGGAATCACGACAGTGAGCAGCTGCACGATGATCGACGCCGTAATGTACGGCATGATGCCGATCGCGAAGATAGACAGCTGCAGCAGCGCGCCACCGGAGAACAGCCCGATGATGGAGAACATCGTCGCATTATCCCCGTCTGCAACTTCCTGCAGGCGGGAGTTAATCAACGCGTAGTCAACACCGGGCGTCGGAATCTGGGCACCAATACGGTACAGAATCATCAGCGCAAGGGTGATCAGAATCTTCTTCCGAAGATCCGGGTCCTTGAACGCCTGAACAATAGCGGACACAAAGCCTCCTGGCCCCTGCAGCACTCACGCAGGAGATAGTGGACAGTACGGTTGCCAAAAGTGCACGTTGCAGCCACCGCAGCGGTTGCACGAGACACTCCAGACAGGATTGACCCCACTACCCTACCAGCACGCAGCGCAAAGTCCCGATTCGAGGAGCGTTTCATCGAACGTTTCAAACTTTCGATTGAAATTCATTACACTAACAAATAGGTAATTGGTATTACATTTATTCACGACTTTTCTGTAGAAAATCTTCGCATTCGAAGGGACAGCGATGAGCACAGCACCAACAACGCCGACGGCGGCGACCCCCGTCAGTCGGCGTAAGTTCCTCCAATGGTCAGGCCTCGTGGGTGGCGCAGCAGTGGCCACAACCGCCGCCTCCGGCACGCTGCTTCGGGGTACCCCGGGCGTCGGCGTCGCTGAGGCCGCGGAAGGCTCCAGCACCGACCCGAAGTTTGTCTGGTCGGCCTGCACCGTCAACTGCGGCTCACGCTGCCCATTGCGCCTGCAGGTCGAGGACGGGCGCGTCACCCGCGTCCTCCCCGACGACGGTGGCGACAACTCCATAGGCTCGCAGCAGATCCGCGCGTGCGTACGTGGTCGCTCGATCCGCCACCGGATCTACAACCCGGACCGCCTCAAGACCCCACTGAAGCGCAAGCCCGGTACAAAGCGCGGCGACGGCGAGTGGATCGAGATTTCCTGGGAGCAGGCGCTCGACGAAATCGCCGACCAGATGAAAGGCATCCTGGACAAGTACGGCAACGAGTCGATTTACCTCGCCTACGGTACAGGCACCATCGGCGGCACCGTGGCCCGCTCGTGGCCACCCGCTGAAACCCCCTTCGCACGCTTTATGAACCTCATCGGCGGCTACCTGAACCACTACGCCGATTACTCCACCGCGCAGATTACGGCGGCCTACCCATACCACTACGGCGCGTGGGTCACATCAAATTCCTTCGATGACGTGAAGAACTCGAAACTTCAGGTCATGTTCGGCAATAACCCGCTGGAGACCCGCATGTCAGGCGGCGGCGAAACCTTCGTCACCCAGCAGACGAAGCGCAAGTACGGTGTGAAGACCATCGTGATCGACCCGCGCTACTCCGAGACCGCCGTCGGACTTGGCGACGAATGGGTTCCCATCCGCCCCGGCACCGACGCAGCACTCGTGGCTGGTATCGCGCATGTTTTGCTCTCCGAAAACCTCCACGACCAGGCGTTCTTGGACAAATATTGTGTCGGCTTCGACGAGGATCACATGCCGAACGGCGCGCCGAAGAACGGCTCGTATCGTTCCTACATCGAGGGCAAGGGTCCTGATGGCGTCGAGAAGACTCCTGAGTGGGCAGCCCGCGTCTGTGGCGTGCCCGCGCAGAAGATTCGCCAGCTTGCCCGCGAGATGGGCACCGCGAAACCGACCGCGATCACCCAGGGCTGGGGCCCACAGCGCCACGCAAACGGCGAAAACCAATCGCGGGCAGTGTTTACACTGGCGGCGCTGCTCGGGCAGATCGGCATCCCGGGCGGCGGCACCGGCGCGCGCGAGGGCTCAGCCAGCCTGCCAATGACGTACCCCTTCAACACCCAGTACGAAAACCCGGTGGAAACCTCAATTTCCGTCGCAATGTGGCCACAAGCCGTCGACCACGGCCCCGAGATGACCAAGACGAAAGATGGTGTGCGCGGCAAGGACAAACTGGACGTCCCCATCAAGATGATCTGGCAGTACGCCGGCAACACCAACACCAACCAGCACGGTGACCTCAACCGCACCGTCGAGCTGCTTCGCGACGACTCCAAAGCCGAGCTCATCGTCGTCAGCGACATCCAGATGACCGTGTCCGCACGCTACGCCGACTACGTCCTGCCGGACTGCTCCACCGCAGAACAGGCCGACATTATCCAGCAGGGCTCGGCAGGCAACCTGGAGTACACCATCCTGGCCTCCGACGCCATCAAGCCGCTCTACGACTGCCGCCCGATTTACGACGTCATCGCCGACCTCGCTGAGCGCTTCGGCGTTCGCGACAAGTTCACTGAGGGCCGCACGCAGGAGGAGTGGCTGCGCTACACCCTCGACGAATCCCGCAAGGAAATCCCGGAGCTGCCGTCCTTTGAGGAGCTCAAGAAGATGGGTGTGTGGCGTCGAGAAGGCGAAACCACCGTCGCGCTGAAGGAGTTCCGCGAGGACCCCGAGGCCAACCCGCTGGAAACCCCAAGCGGCAAGATCGAAATCTTCTCCTCCGAGCTCTACGAAATGTCGAAGGAATGGGAGTTCGACACGAACGTCGCCGGCGACAAGCTGACGCCGCTGCCTGAGCACGTCGCCACGTGGGAGGGCGCCGAGGAAGCCTCAGAGAATAAGGAGTACCCACTGCAGGTCATCGGCCACCACACCAAGGGCCGCACCCACTCCTCCTACGCCAACGTCGACTGGCTACGCGACGACGCCCACCCGCAAGTCCTGTGGATCAACCCAATCGACGCCAAGGAACGCGGCATCAAGAACGACGACCCCGTCTACGCCTACAACAAGCGTGGCCGGATACGCTCCATCGCCCGCGTCACCCCGCGCATCGCACCGGGCGTCATCTCGGTGCCGCAGGGCTCCTGGTTCAACCCGAAGGACGGCGGCGTGGACGTAGGGGCGTCCGTCAATACGCTCACTAGCTGGCACCCTTCCCCTCTTGCCAAGGGCAACGCGCAGCACACCGCGCTGTGCCAAGTCGAAAAAGCGAAATAAGAACACCAAGGAGTGAAACAACAACATGGCTAAGAACAACGACAAGCCAAGCAAGCGCCTTGGTTTCTTCTTCGACCAAACCCTGTGCAACGGCTGCAAGGCGTGCCAGATCGCCTGCAAGGACAAGCACGACACACCTCTCGGGGTGAACTGGCGCCGTGTCGTCGAATACTCCGGCGGCGATTGGAACCGCAACGCCGACGGCGAGCTGACCACAAACACGTTCACCTACTACACGTCGGTGTCCTGCAACCACTGCGACAACCCGATCTGCACCAAGGTCTGCCCGACGACCGCAATGCACGTCGGTGAGGACGGCGTAGTCTCCGTCGACCCTCGCAAGTGCGTCGGCTGCCGCTACTGCGAATGGGCGTGCCCCTACTCCGCCCCGCAGTTCAACCCCGAAAAGGGCGTCATGACGAAGTGCGACCTGTGCGCCGACTACCGCGCAGAGGGCAAAGACCCCGCCTGCGTGGCGGCCTGCCCGTCGCGTGCGCTCGACTGGGGCCCCATCGACGAACTGCGTAAGAAACACGGCGACGTCGCTGGCATCGCCCCACTGCCTGACCCAACGTTTACCGAACCACGTCTGACCATCAAGCCGCACAAGGACGCAAAACGCTGGGACGCGTCGGACGCCGGCGAGATCATGAACCCGAAAGAGGTCTAACTCATGAATATGCACGAATGGCCCTTGACGTTCTTCACCACGTTCGGGCAGATGGCTGTCGGTGCGTTCTTCGTCCTGGGTGTGATCACCATGGTCGGGCGCACCCGCTACTCCGCCAACGCAATCGACCGCATTTGTGTGCCGGCACTCTACGCCATCGGCCCAATCATGATCGCCGGGTTCTGCCTCGCGTTCTTCCACCTCGGCAACCCAATCAACGCGCTGAACGTGATGCGCAACATCGGGTCCTCCGGCCTTACCCAGGAGCTGGTCGGCGGCTGCATCTTCGCGGCGCTCGGGTTCCTCTTCGCGGCGTGCCAGTACTTTGACTGGGGTTCCGTTGGCACACGCACTGCAATCGCCGTCGTGACTGCGATCGCGGGCATCGGGTTCATCGCCACCATGGCGCGCCTCTATATGTTGCCCACGATTCCCTCGTGGAACCACTGGACCACCCCGGCAGCGTTCTACCTCTCCGCAGCGGTAACAGGCCTGCTCGCGATTGCGGTCGCGCTCACCGCCTACAACTGGCTCGAGGACTCCGTGTTGATCAAGAAGCTCATCCCCTCGGCGCGCAACGAGGACCAGACCGAGGCCCAGAAGGAAGAGGTCTGGGACCTGATCCACGCCTCGCTGCGCTGGATCGGCATCGCGCTGACCGTCGTCGTGCCGCTGATCTTCATCGTGATGATCTTCAACTACAGCCGCCCAGCGGGCCCCAACCCGGCGCAGTTCGAGTTCAACATGACCGCGTTCATTATCCGCATTGTGCTGCTGCTCATCGGTGCGTTCATCGTCGGTCTTATCCTGGCGTTCGGCGGCCGCACTCGCCGCCCGACCACGAGCGCGATGCTGTGGATCACAATCGCATACATCCTGGTAGTCATCGCGGAGCTGCTCGGCCGCTTCATGTTCTACGGCGCAGTCGACCGGATCGGAATCTAATGGATACAGAGTTGCTTGAGCGCTGCCACATCGCAGCCGACATCGTAGGCCAACTCTTCCTCGACGAGCCCCAAGGCCCGCTTCTCGACGCCCTCTCCGACCCCTCCTTCCTGCAGTCATGGCCGCTCGAGGACGCCGCCTCGCAGCAGGCCATCGCAGCACTGCTCAAGGCTGAACGGGACACCGCCGAGGCACTCCAACGCGATCACCTCTACCTCTTCATCGGTGTAAGCGCCCCACTGGCCCAACCGTACGAGTCCCCGTACTTCTCCAAAGACGGCCTTGTCATGGACGACGACACCGCCGCAGTCGCAGCCTTCTACCACCAGATCGGTTTCGCCCCCGGCATGGACCACTTGCCGCCGGACCACATCGGCCTAGAGTTCCGCTGCATCAGCCACCTGAGCGCCCTCGCGCTCAACGCCGCCCGTGAAGAAGATCGCAGCGCTGCACTGGAAGCACTACGAACCTTCACCGCCGAGCACCCCGCCCGATTCGCCGAGCAGCTGCTTGGCGGCGTCGAAAAGCATGCAAACACTGCGATCTACCGGGCACTTCCCGGACTGGCGCGGGGTGTGCTGAACACCGTCACGTCCTTATAGCGCACACACAAAAGCTCCCCATCCCGTCCGTGACGAGTGGGGAGCTTTGCTAAGCGCTGTGGCGCGAAGATGAAGGCTTATGCCTGCGTGGTGGAACCACCAGCAGCCTCGATCTTCTCAACCGCAGACTTGGAGAACTTGGTAGCGGTGACGTCCAACTTGACGTTGATGTCGCCGTTGCCCAGCACCTTGACCGGCTGATTCTTGCGAACCAAGCCAGCCGCGACGATGTCGTCGATGGTGATGGTGCCGCCGTTCGGGAACGCCTCTGCGAGCGCCTGAACGTTGACTACCTGGTACTCCACGCGGTTCGGGTTCTTGAAGCCCTTGAGCTTCGGCAGACGCATGTGAAGTGGCATCTGGCCACCCTCAAATGCTGCGGAAACCTGCTTGCGAGCCTTGGTGCCCTTGGTACCACGGCCAGCGGTCTTGCCGCCCTTGCCTGCTTCACCGCGACCTACGCGGAACTTTGGTTTGTTAGCGCCCTTTGCTGGGCGCAGATCATGGAGCTTGATAATTTCAGCCATGTTGTTCTACTCCCCTGCAACTTCTTCGACGGTAACGAGGTGGCGAACCTTCAGGATCTGTCCACGGGTTGCGGCGTTGTCCTTCTTGATAACGGACTGGCCGATCTTACGCAGACCGAGTGCCTCGAGGTTCTGACGGGTCAGCGGCTTCTCGCCAACCTTGCCGTGGTGCAATGTGATCTTCAAAGCCATTGTTCTTACGCCTCCTGTCCTGCGCGTGCGCGCAGCATGCGAGCAGGTGCGACATCCTCGAGGTCCTTGCCACGCTTAGCAGCAACTTCCTCAGGGCGTACAAGCTGCTTGAGACCAGCAACCGTTGCCTGAACAACGTTCAGAGCGTTGTCAGAACCGATCGACTTAGCAAGGATGTCCTGGACACCAGCGCACTCAAGCACCGGGCGGACTGCGCCACCGGCGATCACACCGGTACCTGGAGCAGCCGGGCGCAGCATAACAATGCCAGCAGCCTCTTCAGCCTGGACTGGGTGGGGAATGGTGCCACCGATCATTGGGACGCGGAAGAAGTTCTTACGCGCTTCTTCTGCACCCTTCTGGATAGCGGCAGGAACTTCCTTTGCCTTGCCGTAGCCAACGCCGACCATGCCCTTGCCGTCACCAACGACGACGAGAGCGGTGAAGGACATGTTGCGTCCGCCCTTCACGGTCTTTGCGACACGGTTGATGGTGATGACGCGCTCAATGTACTTGTCGCGGTCATCGTTCTGGTTGCGACGGTCATCGCGACGGCCACGGCCACCGCGGTTGTTGCGCTCATTCTTCTTGTTCTGGTTGTCGGCGGAGCGTCCGCCGTCACGCCGTTCACGTTCGGCCATTACGCGATCCTTCCGTTGATGGTGATGATTGCGGTGGTCATTAGAACTTCAGACCACCTTCACGAGCGGCCTCAGCAAGAGCTGCGACACGGCCGTGGTACTTGTAACCTGCGCGGTCGAAGACGATAGCTTCGACGCCTGCAGCCTTGGCGCGCTCAGCGATCAGCTGGCCAACCTTGGCTGCCTTTGCCTTCTTGTCACCCTCCAGTGCGCGCACGTCAGCCTCGATGGAGGATGCTGCTGCGAGCGTGTGGCCAGCGAGATCGTCGATCACCTGGACGTGGATGTGACGGGAAGAGCGGTGCACAACGAGACGCGGAGTCTCTGGGGTGCCGCGCAGCGTCTTGCGGATACGGAAGTGGCGACGTGCACGAGCCTCGCGGCGGCGGGAGGAAATATCCTTGCCGACCGGAGTGCGCTTGGTGTTCTCTGCAGAATTGCTCATGATTACTTACCCGTCTTTCCGACCTTGCGGCGAACCTGCTCACCCTCGTAGCGGATGCCCTTACCCTTGTATGGGTCATCCTTACGGAGGCGGCGGATGTTAGCCGCAATCTGGCCAACCTGCTGCTTGTCAATGCCCTCGATGGAGAACTTAGTGTTGCCATCGACTGCGAAGCTGATCCCTTCCGGAGCCTCAATGAGGACCGGGTGGGAGTAGCCGAGCGAGAACTCGAGGTCCTTACCCTTGGCCTGGACACGGTAGCCGACACCGAAGATCTCCATGTTGATCTTGTAGCCCTCGGTCACGCCAACAACAAGGTTGTTGATCATGGAGCGGGACAGACCGTGCAGCGCACGGTGCTGACGGTGATCGTCCGGGCGGGAGACGACAATCTCGTTGTCCTCAACCGCGGCGGTGATTGGCGCAGGCACCTCGAAGTTCAGGGAACCCTTTGGACCCTTGACCTCTACAACCTGACCGTTAACGTTTACTTCGACACCATTCGGGATGGCGATGGGTGCATTACCTACACGCGACATAGTCTTTTCAACCTCCCTTTACCAGACGTAGGCGAGAACTTCTCCGCCTACACCCTTCTCCTGGGCCTGACGGTCGGTGAGGAGACCATGGGACGTGGAGATGATCGCCACACCCAGACCACCCAGCACCTGCGGCAGGTCGTTGGACTTTGCGTACACGCGCAGACCAGGCTTGGACACGCGACGCAGGCCAGCGATGGCAGCCTCACGGGTCGGGCCGTACTTGAGGTCCAGGGTCAGCTGCTTGCCAACCTTGGCGTCCTCAACCTTGTAATCAGCAATGTAGCCTTCCTGCTTCAGGATCTCAGCGATGTTCGCCTTGATCTTGGAGGAAGGCATTGTCACGCTCTCGTGCTGTGCGTGCGAAGCGTTGCGCACGCGAGACAGCATGTCTGCGATTGGATCAGTCATCGTCATAAGATGTGACCGTTTACCTTTCTCGTTGCGGTTCCCTACCCACCTGACCAGCAAGACTGTGTCGTGCCAGGTCGCGTTTTCCGCATGATCTGTCGGGGGCTACTTCACGCTCCCCACGCTCAATAACGCGGGGCGCTCGCCGCCTCCCTTGCACGCGGTCCGCCTCTCGGCGGGGGGCCTGCAACAAAGTTGGATGTACAATGTTCTTTCGGATTTTGCGCGCAGACAACCATCTGTGCACAAGTCCGTTTGGCTACACTACACCTTTTGCCCGCAGGAAACAATTCGCGTTCGCCGTTGCGCCTCCGCGTATAGGTCGTATAGTCGGCATCATGAAGCACCTCGATCCGCTTTTCGACGCCCTCTCCGCCACCCGCCCGCAGCGTGAGGAGCTGTACCGCTGGTTCCACCAGCACGCGGAACTGTCGATGCAGGAGTTCGAGACCACGCAGCGCATCATGCAGGAGCTCGAGGCTGCGAGCATCCCGTTCACCCAGCTGGGCGACACGGGCGTCGTCGCCACCATCGAGAACGGGCCCGGCCCCGTGGTCGCGCTGCGTGGCGACACCGACGGCCTACCCGTCAAGGAGGACTCCGGCAAGGAATACGCCTGCACTCGAACGCAAGTGGATGCGGCGACTGGACAGGAGGTTCCCGTCTCCCACGCGTGCGGTCACGATTTCCACATCTGCTCAGTGCTCGCTGCTCTCGACGCATTCAATAACTGCAGAGACGCCTGGTCCGGCACGCTGGTGGGCGTGTTCCAGCCTGGCGAAGAAACCGCCTCCGGCGCACGCTCCATGGTCGAGCACGGCATCGCTGAGGCGATCCCTCACCCCGACGTGTACTTGGGCCAGCACGTGCTCGGCACCTTGCCACTGGGCCATGTCGGTACCCGGCCCGGTCCCGTGCTTTCCCAGGCATTCTCGGTCAAGGTCACGGTGCATGGGGTAGGTTCGCATGGCTCCATGCCTGAGATGGGCGTTGACGCGGTCTTGTTGGCGTCGACAATTGTGACGAGGCTCCACACTGTAGTCTCGCGTGAGGTCGCGGCCTCCGAGACCGCGGTGCTGACGGTCGGGGCAATCCACTCAGGCGCGAAGTCCAACGTCATCCCGGACAGCGCGGAGCTGCTCATCAATACCCGCGCTTATTCGGAGACGACAAGCGCGCATCTGAAGTCGGCCATCGAACGCATCGTGCGCGCTGAGTGCGAAGCGGCGCGCAGCCCACAAGCACCCGAGTTCGAGTACTACGACACTTACCCGCTCACCAACAACGATGAAGCGGCAACGCAGCTGGTACGCAACGCCTTCGACGCCCAATTCGGCGACGAGGCTGGGACGCTGGCGCAGGTCCCTGCCAGCGAGGACTTCTCAATCATCCCGGACGCACTCGGCGTGCCGTACACCTTCTGGGGCCTCGGGGGATTTGCCAGTTACCCGCATGCACCGGGGAACCACTCCGCAGCATTCGCACCGGACCTGCAGCCGACACTCGACCGCAGCGCCGAGGCCATGGTTACCGCAGCGAGCGCGTGGCTCACCAACGGGAACGGCGACTAGAGTGGCACTCATGGCAAAAGACGAAGGTTTACAGTCCACACACGAATGGCTCCACGAGGTTTCTCGCGAGCTCGGCGTCTCCCCTGAGCTCACCCGTTCCCTCGTGGGCGACATCTTAAAGATGACGGCGGACGTGGCGCACAACGGCCCGTCGCGCCCGGCGGCTCCCACGACCGCGTTCGTCGTTGGCGTCGCTACCGGTACCGCGCTGAAGGGCGAGGACGCAGCGGACGCAGCAACAGCCCGCGAGGCACTCACGAAGGTGGCGAACCTCCTGGAGACGTATGAGCAGGATTAATCGACGCTTCGCCGTCACTAAAGTTACCCGCACCGACAGCGGCTTCGCGCGCGATACCCGCGCCGACACCGTCACCGTGGAAGAGCCGTTGGCCATCCGCGCTACCGGCGACACGCTCACGACCACCATGCGAACTCCCGGACACGATATTGAGCTCGCACACGGCTGGATGTACGCCGAGGGCCTCATCCGCTCAGCCGAGGACGTGCGTTCCGCCCGTTACTGCGCGGGCGCAGTGGGTCCGAACGGTGAAAACACGTACAACACGCTCGACATCGATCTGTCCGCGAGCGCGGCGCCGGCAGCACCACAGTTCATTCGTTTAACGACGACCACGAGCGCCTGCGGAGTCTGCGGCACCCAATCGATCGACGACATCCTGCACAAAACGCCGAACCCGATTACACCGGTGGCCCTCGATCCTGACCTCGTGATGCGCCTTCCTGAAGCATTGGCTGCAGGGCAGAAGCAGTTCCGAAAAACCGGCGGCATCCACGCGGCAGGCGCGTTCACCTTCGACGGCGAGCTCGTCGTCATCCGCGAGGATATCGGCCGACACAACGCGACCGACAAGGTGATCGGCCACCTCCTCCTCGAGGGGCTGCTGCCAGCCAGCGACCTCATCCTGGTCGTCAGCTCCCGCGCCTCCTTCGAGCTCGTACAGAAGGCCGCGATGGCCGGTTTCCCGGCGATGGTTGCGGTCTCGGCGGCGTCCTCACTCGCCGTCGAGCTGGCCCGCGAAACAAAAATGGCGCTCGCCGGCTTTGTGCGCGGCGAGCGCTTCAACCTGTACTCCGGGGAGCTAGCAGACTAGTCCTTGTACACGGTCTTCGTCTTGTTCAACCAAGCGTAGACGCCGCCGATGCACAGGCCACCACCGATGAAGTTGCCGATCCACACAGCAACCCAGTTGCTGATAATCGCCGTCGCAGTGAAACCCTCAGGCAGGGTGCTGGACAGGAACGCCAGGGAGAACAGCGAGAAGTTCGCGATCACGTGCTCGAGGCCGAGACCGACAAAGATGGCGATCAGCGGCAGGATGACGACGAACTTGGAGATGAACTCCTTCGCCAGCAACGCACCAACGATTGCCATGTTGACGATGAAGTTCGCGAAGATCGCCTCAAGCAATGCGCCGAAGAACGGCTTCGCCAGCTTGCCCTCAACCAGGGTCACAATCAAGTGACTGTTATCCATCGAGCCGAACTTAGCCGACTGGCTCATCACAGCCGCGAAGATGATCGCACCGACCAGGTTCGCCACCGTCACCACGACGACCAACCAAATGCCCTTACCCCAGCTGAACACCTTGTCTGTCGCCGCCCAGGAAGCGAACATCATGTCGCCCGTTGCAAGCTCCGCGTTCAGGATGACGATCGCGAACAGGCCCAGACCGAACAGCAAGGCGAACACAACCGAGCCGAGCCCCGGCGCATATTCATTGACCGCATTTCCCGCCACCGCGGCGAACGCCGTACCAGCAGTCAGGTAAATGCCTGCGAAAATCGCGCGAACGAAAAACCGTGGCATCTCGTTATCGAGAAGCTGTTCTTTCTTCTTGGCCCCTGCGTGGACCATCTCTTGTAAAGCCATCGCGGCCTCCTCAAAATCACCTGAAAGATTGTTACAAGAAGTCAGTCTATCCAACGTTTCCCAAAAGCAGTACACGCGTACTTTTCGGGTGTGCTCTGTAGGTTCCCCCGAAAGACGTACGCCCCCGCAACCCGGTTGGAGTCGCAGGGGGCTTCGTCGAAAAGCAGCGGGTGTTACGCGCGCTGCATCTTGCCGTCCTTGTCAGCGAACGGGAAGCCAAGGTGGCGCAGGAGTGCGCGGCCCTCGTCGTCGTTCGTTGCAGTGGTGACGACGGTGATGTCCATACCGCGGACGCGATCGATCTTGTCGATGTCGATTTCGTAGAACATCGTCTGCTCAGTCAGGCCGAAGGTGTAGTTACCCGCACCGTCGAACTGCTTGTCGCTGAGGCCACGGAAGTCACGGATACGTGGCAGCGCAACCGTCAGCAGGCGGTCCAGGAACTCCCACATGCGGTCGCCGCGGAGGGTAACCTTCGCGCCGATTGGCATGCCTTCACGGAGCTTGAAGTTTGCGATGGACTTCTTTGCGCGGCGAAGCTGTGGCTTCTGACCGGTGATCGCAGCGAGGTCCTCAAGGGCGCCGTTGATGACCTTGGAGTCACGTGCGGCGTCACCAACACCCATGTTGACAACAATCTTGGTCAGACCAGGGATCTGCATGACGTTGTCGTACTTGAACTCGTCGTTGAGCTTGGTACGGATGTCCTCTTTGTACTGGGTCTTCAGACGAGGAGTGTAGTTCTCAGCCATGCTTAGATGTCCTTCCCGTTCGACTTTGCAACGCGGACCTTCTTGCCGTTTTCGTCGAAACGGTAGCCCACGCGCGTCGGCTTGCCGTCGGAGTCCAGGACCATCACGTTCGAAACGTGGATTGGGGCTTCCTGGGTAACGATGCCGCCGGACTCTGCGCCGCGCTCGTTGTAGGAGTTCGCGACGTGCTTCTTCATGCGGTTCACGCCTTCAACGAGAACACGCTGACGCTTCGGGTATGCCTCGATGACCTTGCCCTGCGCGCCCTTATCCTTGCCAGAGATGACCTGGACCATATCGCCCTTTTTGATTTTCATCCCTAGATCACCTCCGGTGCGAGAGAAACGATCTTCATGAACTTCTTGTCGCGCAGCTCGCGAGCAACTGGGCCGAAGATACGGGTGCCGCGTGGCTCGGTGTCGTTCTTGATCAGCACTGCAGCGTTCTCGTCGAACGAGATGTAGGAGCCGTCCGGACGACGGGTCTCCTTCTTCGCGCGGACGATGACAGCCTTAACGACTTCGCCTTCCTTGACGTTGCCACCTGGGGCAGCTTCCTTCACAGTGGCGACGATCGTATCGCCGATACCGGCGAAGCGCCGAACGGATCCGCCGAGGACACGGATGCACAAGATTTCACGTGCACCAGTGTTGTCGGCGACCTTCAGGCGCGATTCCTTCTGAATCACTATTGGTCTCCTGACCTGGGTCGATGTGCGTTAGATTTCCGTCCTATACGCACGTGGTCAATGTCTTCGATGTCTTTTCACTTGTCGACGGCACCTTCGGCACCGCAGACGCATTTGCTCAGCTCGGAAACGCGCAGAGTAAACACGCAGCAAAGGACAACTGGAACAGTAAAGCACGGAACGTTCGCTCCCGCAAACCGCGAGTTTTGATTATGTTGATTCGTGCCCGATTACGACCTTTGGTATGGTCATACCTATGAACTTCGATGGCACACTTGCGGATTCAATCGGCTTCAAGTCGTACCTCTACACCTACGAACTCCCCAAGTTCGCGGTACGCTCCATGCTCGCCGGCATGTTTTTAACAATCATGACGGCGTTCGCCACCGTCGCCTCCACCCAAGTAGAAAGCAACGCCCCCGGCTACGGCCGCTTCGTGTTCGCAGCCATCTTCTGCCTGTCCCTCTACGTCATCGTGGTCCTGGGCGCGGAGCTCGCCACCGGCAACATGATGTTCATGACCTACGGCAGCGCCTCCGGGCGCCTCCCCTGGCTCAAGGGCTTCATGATGGTCACCACCTGCACCATCTTCAACCTGCTCGGCGTCCTCATTACCGCGGTGTTCCTGGTCCACGCCACCGCATTCCAGCCGATTGGGATGGACAGCTTCCTCGCCGCGACGGTCGAGACCAAGCTGGCTAAGCCAGACAGCTTGCTGCTCATGGAAGGCATCTTCGCCAACATCGTGGTGAATATCGGCGTACTGCTCGCCATCCAAGCCGGCAAGGACTTCACCGCGAAGTTCCTCGCCATCATGCTGATCGTCCCCGCATTCGCCGCAATGGGTTACGAGCACTCCATCGCCAGCTTCGTCGTCTTCTCCCTCGCCGGCTACGGCATCGGCGCCGAGCACTTCGCCGGGTTCACGCTGACGAACGGCCTGATGAACTGGTTCATCGTGTGGGTCGGGAACTATATCGGCGGCGGCCTCATCATGGGCGGCGTCTACGCCTGGCTGAACAAGGGTGGCACCCCGGCAACGCCGCTGGCTGCGCGCCGCTAGTCAAACAAGCACAAAGAAAACGCCCCTTTCCGAGTTGGGAAGGGGGCGTTTGTTATTGCCAGTTTTTATTTAGCCTCTTCGGCTACCTTTTTCGGCTCCACGAAGAAGAGGACGTCGCCAAACTTCGTGTCTGCAGGAAGGCTTCTCGACGCCCCAATCTCCCCTACCCGCTTCGTATTCGACACCACAACGGGTGTTGTTACCTCGTAGCCCGCGTCGCGGATGGCGTCAATGTCGAACGTTGCCAATAGCTGGCCTGCCTCCACGACGTCGCCCTTCTTCACGTGCGCGGTAAAGTGCTCGCCCTTCAGGTTCACGGTGTCGAAGCCGATGTGCATGAGGATTTCGACGTTCTTGCCGTCGGTCCCCTTAGTGCGGATCGCGTAGGCGTGGCCGGACGGGAATGTGACCGCGACGGTGCCGGCGACGGGCGCGCGCAGCTCCCCAACGGTCGGGACGATAGCGACGCCGTTCCCCAGCTTGCCCTGAGCAAACATCGGGTCGCTGACGCTGGAAAGCGGAACAGCGTTGCCCTCCAGTGGCGCCACGACGTGGAGCGCCTCGTCGGAGGCCTCAAGCAGCGCCTGCTCGGTGGCAGCGTCCGCAGCCGGGTTCTCGGTGGCATCCGGGTCGATGGTGCCTTGTTTGCTCACCAGGTAGCGCCCGTACCCGTAGGCCGCCACGAAGGCAATCACGAACGTAATGACACCGAGGATCAGGAAGGTCACCATGTCGTTCGCGCGGATGGAGACCACGCCAATGAAGCCCGCTGCACCAAGCGCAACTGCCTTGACGTCGAAAAGCGCGATCAGCATGGCGCCAATACCGGCCGCACCGAGGCCGATAAAGAACGGCCAACGGAGGCGCAGGTTCACGCCAAAGATTGCGGGCTCCGTGATACCAAATACGGCCGAAATACCCGAAGAACCGGCGAGGCCTTTCAGCTTCGCGTTGCGCGCCAGGAAGTACACAGCCAGGGCGACAGCACCCTGTGCAATGTTCGCCATGGAGGCCGTCGGGAAGATGAAGGAGCCGCCCTGGTTAAACAGCTCAAGCTCGATTGGCGGGAAGGACTGGTGCAGGCCAGTAATCACGATCGGCGAGTAGACAAGACCGAAGAGTAGGCCACCGATAGGGCCGCCGAAGTCGTACATGCTGGACAAGCCGACAATCAGCAGGTCGCCGAGCCAGCGAACAAACGGACCAACGGCGATGAATGTGATGAAGCCCGTAATCAGCAAGGTTGCCAGCGGAGTAATCAGGAAGTCCGCCGTGCCCTTCAGCCGCTTGTGGAACCACTTTTCGATCGTTGCCAGGATCCAGGCGACCGCCAGCACCGGCAACACCGCGCCCTGGTAGCCCGCCTGCGCGACCGGCAAGCCAAACAAGTCCCAGAACGGCATCGTTCCGTCTGCCACGGAGTTTGCTACGTCGTAGCCGTTGACCAGCGCCGGGTGCACCATCGCCATACCCATGCCGGCACCAAGGTACTCGTTGCCGCCGAAGCGTTTCGTGGCGGAGAACCCAACGAGCACCGGCAGGAACGCGAACGGCGCGGAAGCCAACACGTTGATGATTTCGGTGAGACCCTGGATTTGCGGGAACATGCCCACCAGAGAGTTGTCGCCGAACAGCCCCTCTGCCGTCAGGACGTTGTTGAGCGCCATCAGCAGACCGCCGCCGACCAGGATCGGGATCAGCGGCACGAAAATGTCAGAGAAAACCTTGATGAAGCGGGTAAACCAGTTGCCCTGGTTCGCCGCAACTTCCTTGAGGTCGTCCGTGGAGACCGCGATGTTCTTGCTGGTCATTCCGTCGAGCTGGTCGAAGACGATGTCCACATCGCCGGGGCCGACGATGATCTGGAACATGCCGCCAGTAGCAAATGTCCCTTTCAGGTCAGGGTCATTCTCCAGCGCGTCCTGGGCAACCTTGTCGATGTCCTTGAGCACGAAACGCAGTCGCGTCGCGCAGTGGGCGACGCCAACGATGTTGTCCTCGCCCCCTACCCCGGCGAGGACCCGCCGGGCTACTTCTTTGTGGTCCATGTGGGAATCCTTTCTCTTCCCACACATTCAAACATAAAACTAGCCTTTATCCTGCCCGTTTGCGCCTGTTTACCCCCGGTTGTGGCGGACTTCACGCCACGCAACGCCATCCGGGCTGAACACCGCCGAGGAGAACGCCACTTCCCCGTCGCCAGCGACAACCTCGAGCGCCGCTCCGTCAGCGCACACCACGAGCTCGCCCTGCGCGCATTCGGCGCTGCGCTCGTCACCACCGACCGTCACGCTCAGCGTTCCACGCCCAGCCTCGCCTGGACGCCACGCCAAGCGGGCACCAACGCCGCCGGCCTCATCGACCAGGTCGGCCCCCCATGGCTGCTCACCCAGCACCGCACGATGCACGACTATCCCCGCGGGATCGGTTGGGAGGAGCAGCTCGGTGCGAAGCTGGCCGTCGACAAGCTGAAGCCTGCGAGGCAACGTCAGCTGGTGCACCCAGCCCTCCGCTTCGAGCGTGGGCGTGTCGTCGCGGGCGGGCAGGCCCATCCAGCCGAGCAGCAGCGCATCTCCCTCGCCTTCGGCGACCATCTGCGGCGCGTAAAACTGATGCCCGAAATCGAGCTGGCGGAACTGCGACTCCACGTGGAAACGCAGGCCATCAAGCGAGCCGACGACGTAGCCGCACTCGTCCGAACCGGGGTACTGCGGGCACAGCACCAACACCTCGCGCCACTGCCCCGTCGCGCGGTCTCGCATCCGCAGCAGGTTCGGACACTCCCACATGTAAGCCGCCTCGACGCGCGGGTCCAGCCCCTCGAACTGCAGTGGCCCCACAAACGACCAATCCAGCAGGTCCTGCGACTCGTAGACCACCACCGCGCCGCGTTCCTCCTCGCGCTGTGCGCCGAGCACCATCCGCCAGGAGCCATCCTCGTTCTGGGTGACGTGCGGGTCGCGGTAGTGGGCGGTGAAGCCTTCGGCAGGACCATCAATCAGCGGATTCTCCGGCGCCCGGTGGTACACCCCACCCATCGGCCCCCCGAGGTCCTCAACGCGCACCAGGTTCTGCGTGGCCAGGCGACGCCCATCCTCCTTTACATTGCCGGTGTAAAACAGCATGACCTCGCCGTCGTGCACCACGGAGGAGCCGGAATAGCAGCCGTGCTTGTCGTACGGAAAATCCGGGTACAGCGCGTCCGGGAGGTGGCGCCACCGACCCAGGCCCTCCTCACCCCCAATAGTGGTGACGGCGTGACCCCACCCGGTGCGCTTCGCAGCGTGCGGAAAGCACGGGTCATGCTGGTAAAACACGTGGAGTTGGTCGCCGATGAGCGTGACACCATTCGGGTCGTTGAGGCGCCCTTGCGGCGGGGACAGGTGAAATGTTGGCCGGTACGTCATGCGCCTTAGTCTACGGTGGAACCATGATCACTGTGTACGGCGAAGCCCTCGTTGACCTTGTCCCCCAGGACCCTTCCCCGCTCGCGCCGCTGGTGCCCGCGCTCGGTGGCGGCCCGTTCAATGTAGCCCGTGCGCTGGGCAGACTCGGCGCAGACGTCTCCTTCCAGTCACGGTTGTCTCGCGACAATTTCGGGGAGGCACTCGCCCAATCGCTTCTCCACGCCCACGTGGACCTCACCAACTGCGGCCGCGGCGACGAGCCCACCACCCTGGCTGTCACCGCCCTGGCGGAGAACGGCTCGGCAACGTACACGTTCTATGTCGACGGCACTGCCGACCGCTTCGCACAGCCGGTCCCGGTGCAGGAGGGCTACGCGGTGTTCGGGACCCTGTCCCTGGCGCTGGAACCGGCGTCGCTGCGCTACGCGGAGGCCGCGTCGCAGTCTGCGAAGCACGGCGCGATCGTCTGCCTGGACCCGAATATCCGCCCGGCGTTCGCCTCCGAGAAGCACCGCCTGTTCCTGCGGGGGCTGCTCGATTCCGTAACGGTGCTCAAACTCTCCGACGAGGAAGTCGAGTTTCTCGGTGACACCTCCCACGTGCCAGTCGTGGTGACCACGCTCGGTGCGGACGGCCTGCGGGTCTGTGCGCCGTTCGGCACGGTCACGGTCCCCTCACCGAAGGTCACGGTCGCGGACACGATTGGTGCTGGCGACACCGTCATGGCCGCGCTGGTCCACCAGTTCGACGCCCGCGGCCTGGACCGCAACGCCCTGCTTGCCCTCGGCGAGGAGGAGTGGCGCGAGATCCTCAGCTTCGCCACCCGGGCGGCCGCGATCACGGTGTCTCGCACTGGCGCCGATACCCCCTTCGCCCACGAGCTGGACTAAGAAGCGGCGTTCGCCGGCTCCCACCCAAGCGCCGGTGCGACGTGCTCTGCGAACCCGCGCAGGATCTGCATGCACACGTCCACCCCGGCCTGGTTCGGCACCGTGAGCATCAGCGTGTCAGCCGCTTGGATGGCAGGGTCGTTGCCAAGCTCCTCAATGAGCTGGTCGGCCTCTGCGGCGTACGTCTTGCCAAACGTTGTGTACACACCACGCTCGATCTGGCCGATCTGCTCCTCCGTATCCAGCAAGCCGAACAGCCGCTCGGTGTCCTCGTCTACGATCGGGAAAATAGAGCGCGACACCGAAATGCGCGGCTCCCAGTCGTGGCCCGCGGCCGCCCACGCCTCGCGGTAGTGCTGGATCTGTTCCGCCTGCAGCTCGCCGAGGCTGCGCCCGTCCGCTTCCGAAATCAACGTGGAGCTCATCAAGTTCACGCCGTTGCGTGCTGCTTGCTCCGCGCTGGCGAAGGTGCCTGCGCCCCACCACACCCTGCGCGCAGCGCCCTCGGAGTGCGGCAGTACCGCAAGCGGGCTGGCTGGCGGGTACATCTGCGGGTACTGCTCCTCAAGGGACGCCGCGAGCGCCATCGGATCTCCGCGCAGTGCGGAGATGAAGCGCTGGAAGTGCGTGCGCGCCAGGTCGGAGCCGTTTGCCGCCTCCGACTCGTAGCCGAAGGCGCGCCAGCCGCGGTCGGCTGGTTCCGGTGACCCACGGGAGACTCCGAAGGCGAGGCGGCCGTCGCTGAGTAAATCGAGGGCCGCGACATCCTCCGCGAGCTGCAGCGGGTTGGTGTAGCGCATATCGACGACGCCGGTACCCACCTCAATGTGGCTGGTCACTGACGCCATCGCCCCCAGCAGCGCGATCGGCGACGCGAATTGCGGCGCAAAGTGATGCACGCGCACGTATGCGCCGTTGACACCGATCGCGTCCGCCTGGCGGGCAAGCTCCACGGTGTCCTGCAGCGCCTGGCGCGCGGTCATCCCCTGGCGGCCCGGCGGGGCGTAGTGGCCGAATGAAAGGAACCCAAATTTCTTCATGCGGCCACTCTAGCGCGCTACTCCACCGTGACGGACTTCGCCAGGTTGCGTGGTTGGTCCACGTTCAGGCCACGTGCTTGCGCGACGGTGCAGGCGAAGATCTGCAGCGGGATCGTCGACAAGAGGGGCTGCATGAGCCCTGCCGACTGCGGGATGCGGATGACGTGGTTGGCGAAGCGGTTCACGTCCTCGTCGCCTTCCTCCGCGATCACGATGGTGACGGCGCCACGCGCACGAACCTCCTGAATGTTGGAGACAACCTTGGCGTGCAGGTTGTGACGCGAACGCTTCGACGGCACGATGACGAACACCGGCTGCCCCTCCTCAACCAGGGCGATCGGGCCGTGCTTCAGCTCGCCTGCGGCGAAGCCCTCCGAGTGCAGGTAGGCGACCTCCTTGAGCTTCAGCGCGCCCTCGAGCGCGACCGGGAAGCCCACGTGCCGGCCGAGGAAGAGTACCGACTTCGCATCGGCGAGCTCGCGGCCAAGTTCCTGGATTTCCGCCTCGTTGTCCAGAATGTGCTGGATCTTCTCCGGCATCTCCTCGAGCTCGCCGATGATCGTCTGGATCTCGTCGGCGAACTTGTTGCCACGCACCTGCGCCAAGTACAGCGCCAGCAGGTACGACGCCACGATCTGAGAAATAAACGCCTTCGTCGACGCCACTGCGATCTCTGGGCCGGCGTAGGTGTACAGGGAGGCGTCGGCCTCGCGCGGGATGGAGGAGCCCACGGTGTTGCAGATCGCGATGACGTTGGCGCCCTGCTCGCGCGCGTGACGCACCGCCATGAGGGTGTCCATGGTTTCGCCGGACTGCGAAATAGCCACGACCAGGGTATTCGGGGTGACAATTGGGTCGCGGTAGCGGAACTCGTGCGCCAGCTCGACTTCCGTCGGGATGCGGCACCAGTGCTCAATCGCGTACTTCGCCACGTGCCCCGCGTATGCCGCAGTGCCGCACGCCACGATGATGATCTTGTCGACGCTGCGCAGCACCGACTCGTCGATCCGCAGCTCGTCGAGCGTGAGCTTGCCTTCTGCGTCAAAGCGACCGTAGAGGGTGTCGCGCACGGCCGCCGGCTGGTCGTGGATTTCTTTCGCCATGAAGGAATCGAACCCGCCCTTTTCTGCGGCGGTGACGTCCCACTCGACGCGGAACTCTTTGCCTGCGGCGCGGTTGCCTTCGAAGTCGATGATCTCGTAGTTGTCAGCCGTCAGGGTGACGATCTGCCCATTGTCCATCTCCACCGCGTCACGGGTGAACTCGATGAAGCCGGAGACGTCAGAGCTGAGGAAGTTCTCACCCTCGCCCAGGCCGATGACCAGCGGCGAGTTCCAACGCGCCGCGACGATACGGTCCGGGAATGCCTGCTCGATGGCCAGTAGGGTGAACGCGCCCTCGAGTCGCAGGGCGGTCAGGCGCATCGCCTCGGTGAGGTCCTTGTTCGCCTCGGTGTTGAAGATGTCCAGTAGCAGCGTGGCTGCCACCTCGGTGTCCGTTTCGGAGCGGAAGGTGTAGCCTTTCTCGCTCAGCTCGGCGCGAAGCGCTGCGAAGTTCTCGATGATGCCGTTGTGTACCACGGCCAGCGCGCCGTCGCCGACGACGTGGGGGTGGGCGTTGGCGTCGGTAGGCCCACCGTGGGTGGCCCACCGGGTGTGCCCAATGCCCAGGTTGGAGGGTGCAAGTGGCGCCTCGGCGATAGCCTGCTCAAGGTCCGCGACCTTGCCGGCTTTCTTCCTACACGCGATGGTATCGCCCTGCAGGACTGCCGCCCCGGCGGAGTCATAGCCACGGTATTCGAGCCTGCGAAGCCCATCAATGATGACAGTGAGGGCGTCGTGCTCCTTCGCACGCTCGCCACCTATGTATCCAACGATTCCACACATGTGGCGAATTTTACACGCGGGGTATGCCCTGAAAAAGTGACGGCGTCGTCCCCTACCCGAGCTCCCCAGTGAGCTTTCCGTGAAATTCCGTTGCGCTCGGGTTCATGCCGACAAAGCGCACGTGCTTGCCGCGCTCTGCGTACTTTTGCTCAATACTGTCGAGCGCCGCCACCGTCGACGCGTCCCAAATATGCGCGCGGTGCAAGTCCACGACGACCTCTTCCGGGTCCTCCGAGTACATAAACAAAGTGGTCAGGTCATTCGAGGAAGCGAACAGCAGTTGGCCGGAGACTACGTAGTGCGCTTCGCCGTCGATGACTTCGCGGGTCACCTCAACCAGGTGGGCGACGTTTCGCACGAAGATGACGGACGCCACCAACACACCCACCACGACACCGATGGCCAGGTTGTTCGTCGCCAGCACCACCGCCACCGTGATGAGCATAATCACGGTTTCCGACACCGGCAGCTTGCGCAGCGTGCTTGGCATCACCGAGTGCCAATCGAACGTGCCCACCGACACCATCACCATCACGGCGACCAGCGCTGCCATCGGAATCATGGCGACGTACTCGCCGAACGCAAGCATCAGAATGAGCAGGAACGCGCCCGCCAAAAATGTGGAGATGCGGGTCCGCGCCCCGGAGACCTTCACGTTGATCATGGACTGCCCGATCATGGCGCAGCCGCCCATCCCGCCGAACAGGCCGGTAGCGATGTTGGCGACGCCCTGCCCCCAGCTCTCGCGGGTCTTGTTGGAGTGCGTGTCCGTGACTTCGTCGATAAGCTTCGCAGTCATCAGCGACTCCATCAGGCCGACGAGCGCCACGCCGAGCGAGTACGGCGCGATGATCCGAAGCGTCTCCCAGGTCAGTGGCACGTGCGGGATGAAAAATTCGGGCAGGCTGCTCGGCAGCTCGCCGCGATCCCCGACCGTCGGCACAGGTGCCTTGACCGCAACTGCGATGAGCGTCACCACGACGATTGCGACGAGCGGCGCCGGGACTGCCTGCGTAAACTTCGGCATGACCACCATGATCACGATGGCCAGCGCCAGCAGTGGGTACACCGCCCAGTGGTGACCGAAAATTTCGGGCAGCTGCGCCACAAAAATAAGGATCGCTAGCGCGTTCACGAAGCCGATCATCACGCTACGCGGCAAGAAGCGCATCAGCGTTGCGACGCCACCAACGGCGAGCAGGATCTGGAACACCCCGGCGAGCATGATGGCCGCCACCATGTAGTCGTAGCCGTAATCGCGGACCAGTGGTGCAATCACCAGGGCGACCGCACCGGTGGCGGCCGCGATCATGGCGGGGCGCCCGCCCGTAATCGCAATCACCATCGCCATGATGAAGGAGGAATACAGCCCGATCTTCGGGTCAACGCCTGCGATGATGGAGAAGCTGATCGCCTCCGGGATCAGCGCCAGCGCCACAACTAGCCCGGCGAGGATCTCCTTCGTCAGGATGCGTGGTGTCTTCAGCGCCGTCGCCACCGAGGGTTCCGGCTCGTAACGGCGCGTGTTTTCCGTGGTCAGCACGGTGGCTGCCATATGTGTCACTCCAAACGTTGATGTTATTCGTAGCGCAGGGCTTCGATCGGATTCATTCTCGAGGCGCGGTTGGCCGGGTAGTAGCCGAAGAACAGGCCAATCAGGAGCGCGAACACCAGTGAGAGTAGCACTGCCGTGATCGGCGGCAGCACAAAGGCGTTAAGCAGCAGCGCACCCAGCATGCCGAAACCCGCCCCCACGACCACGCCGAACACGCCGCCGATCAGGCAGACAATCATCGCTTCGGTGACGAACTGGGTGCGGATCATCCGGCGCGTCGCACCCAACGCCATACGCACACCGATCTCGCGGGTGCGTTCCGTCACGGTAATCAGCATGATGTTCATCACACCGATGCCACCGACCAGCAGCGAGATCCCCCCAATTGCGGAAACGACCACGCTCATGGTCGTGAGCATCTGGTTGAGCTGATCGATGTCACGCTTCGTGTCGGCAACTTTTGCCCGGAATTCGGAGTCATCCGCGTAGGCCCGGTCCGCCCACGCCTGGACGTCCTTCGCCACCTGATCTGTGTCCGCCCCTTCGGCGACCCGCACGCTCACCATGCTCACGCCAGGCACCGGTGTGCGCACCATGTCCGGCTGGACCGTGTACGGCACCGCCATCATCGCCTGCGAAAAATCCCCCACCAGCATGCCCTTTTTCTCAAAGTGCCCATACGCGCCAACCACCTGCACAGACGCGTATTGCCCGCCGATGTCCAGCTCAACCTCTTGGCCCACCGCCGACTCCGGATCGTTATTGAACAGCTGCTCCACCACCTCCGGCGAAACTACCGCCACGGGACGGTTCGCTTCAATATCGTCCTTGGTGAGGAAACGCCCGGCGGTCAGCGGCAGGTTCTGCATTTCCAGCTGGTCAGCGTTGACAAAACTCACCATCGTGGTGCCGTGCGCCAGCCCGCGCGTGGTCTGGGCTTGGGTACTGTCCAGCTCGAACGCAATTCCCTTCGCCTGCGTACCGAGTTCCGCGCGCAGGTCCTCGATCATGTCGGGGGTGAGTTTGGAGGCGTCGTCAATCTCTTGGAACATGTAGCGGGCGGCCTCGCTGTCGTCCTCCTGGCGGGGTTTTACCTCGAGGTGGACGTCGTGAATGCCGAACTGCTCCAGGCTGTCCAGCGTCTGCTTCTGCATCGCTTTGCCCAGCGTCATGATCGCGATCACCGACGCGATGCCGATGATCACGCCGAGCAGCGTCAACGCCGAGCGCATCTTGTTCGCCCGCAGGCTCACCGTGGCGAGCCTGACGGATTCGCGCGGGTTCACTCCTGCTCCTCAACCAAGGTCACGGTGGCACCGACGCGCTCACGGTACTCGGCCGGCTTGTTCAGCACCCTCGTCCCCTTTTCGACGCCCTCTACGACCACATCCGAATCTGATACCAGACCAACCTTGACCGGTGTCTTCACAACCTCGAACTTGTCCCCGTCATCCTTCGGGCGCAGCGTGTACACCGAGTAACTGCCGTTCTCGTCCACGACCGCCTCGCGTGGCACGGCGAGCGCACCCTTCGCGGACTCCGTCGTGATCTGTGCCTTCGCCGTGCCGCCGATCTTCAGCCCCTCGGTATCCCCCAGGACTTCAATCTCTACGGGGAACTCCGGGCGCGCAGCCTGCGCCGACGCGCCCTCCGCCGCAGCTTGCGGTTCCGCGACCGAAGAAACATCCAGTACGCGGCCCTTAAACTTCTTCGCGCCGGTGCCAGGTGTGGTGAACGTGACCGCATCGCCCGGCTTCATCTTCGCCGAGTCCAGTTCCTTCACGTTCGCGCGCAGCACCAGCCGGTTCGGGTCCGCCACAGAGAGCAGATAGCCCGCCGGAGCCTGCCCCTGCTTCACCGCGACCTCGGCTACCACGCCACCGAGCGGGGCACGCACCTGGCCCGACGCCACGTCGACCTCAAGCTGCGCGATCGACTGTCCAGCCGCTGCCTGCGCTGCCTGCACCCCGCGCTGCGCCTGCTGCACCGCCGCCGCCTGGGAATCGAGCTGCTGCTGGGCGGCGAGTTTCGCCACCTCAAGTCCGACCGCTGCCTCCGCCTTCGCATCAAACGCCTGGGCAACCGCGCGCTGCTTCGCCGCAAGGTCCGCGTCAGTGTCGTTGAGTGCGGCGTCGTACGCCTTTTGTGCCGCGGACAGGCTGTGCTTTGCGCCGCGGTAGCGTTCGTCGGCTTCCAGCTTGCTCAGCAGCGGCTGCACAGCGTCGTCTTTTGCCATCCCCGATTGGTAAATGCCATGGTTGCCGCGCACCGACTCCAGCGCCGCCGTCAACGCATCACGGCGCGCCGAGTCCACGCCCTGCGCCTGCGTGAGCAGCGTGCTGTCCAGTCCCGCCGCCACGGCCTTCTTGCGTTGCTCAAAGACCGCGGTAGCTTCCTGCAGCTGGCCATCAGCCTGTCGAAATGCCGCCTCCGCCTGCGTCACCTGCGGGTTGAGGCCACGCTGCATCGCATCGTTGGACTGCTGGTATGCCTGCTGCGCCTGCTCGAGCTGGTTTTGCGCCGCGACGTCTGCCGAGATCTGCTGTGCGCGCTGCGTATCAATCTCACGCTGGACTCCCGACGTATCCAGAACGGCGACGACCTGGCCGGCCTCGACGCGCTGCCCCACCTTCACGTTCAGGGCTGTGACCGGGCCGGTCAGGTGCGTCGTCAACGCCGTGACCGAGGCCGCCTCCACCGTCGCGGTAACCGGCACCTTGGCTGCAACATCGCGTGGCGCAAGCTCCGTCGTGTCGGCCGCCATCACCGGCTGGCCGCCCCCGAACCCGCACGCAGTGGTAGAGACAAGAAGACAAACCCCGAGCCCCACGGTTGCGAGGGCTCGGGAAACGACATGATTCGTTCGGCGCAGTCCTTTATTCATAACGGTAAGGATAGCCGATGTTTCGTATCAATCAGAAGTTTTACGGATATAAAACTCCGGGTGATCCGCGCGCAGCAACGTGTTGCCTGTCAGGCCACACCACGCGCGAATATCGATGTCGATTGTCTCGTTCGTGGACCGCAAATGCAGCACTTCCCCCTCCTTGATCTGGTCACGGAATAAGAGGAAGAGGCGCACCAGGACATCACCGCACGCGATGTCCTGGGCGTCCCAGTAGTGATCCTCATGCATTGCGACGCGCCATCACGTTGTCGCGGGCCTGCACGATGAGCGCGAGCTGCTGCTCCGCCAAGTTCGCGGCCACGATCGGGTTATCGGCGAACGTCGCGAAGCCGCAGTCGGTGGAGAAGACCACCCGGTCAGCCCCGAAGGTGTCCAGGGCACGCTCGATGCGTTCCTCCACAGCCTCGACCGGCTCCAACTCTTGGAGCTTCTGGTTCAGCACGCCAACGCAAATACGTTGGTCGTCGCGGATTCCCTCTAGAGCGCGGATGTCGCCGGCCCGCGGCGTTGCTAGCTCCATGGAGAGCATGCCGACGTTCAGCGAGGCGAACAGCTCCACGAACGGCGCGTAATCACCCGTCAGAGCCGCCGACTCGTCCGTGGTCCAGTTCCCGCGGCACACATGCAGCGCCAACCGGTCCTTCGGCAGCCCCGCGGTGAGCTCATCGAGCAACGACTTCGCGAACTCCAGCTCCTCGTCTACCGTGCCTTCCAGGCCGTCGAGCGCACCGCACATGAACGTACGTCCACCCCCACCTGCCTGCCCATACACGACCTCGGTCAGCACCGGCTCGTCGATCTGCACCAGCGCCGTGCCCTTCGCCAACAGCTCGTGAAGCTCCTCGCGCAGCACCCGGACAATGTCCTTCGACATCTCCTCGCGGTTCTCGTACGCGCGGTCGGAGACGCACTCCATCCACATCGTGCGAGTCAACAGATACGGCCCCGGCAAGCACACCTTCACCGGACGGTCAGTGACCTGCTGCACGAACTCAACCTCGTGCGCAACCAGCGGCTTATCGCGACCAAGCGGACCGAATACCGCAGGGTGTCGCACCTCGCCTGCTGGGACATCCAACGCGCGAAGCTCCCGCTCGAACTCCTCAGGGTCATCTACATACGGCAGCAGGTCCGTAATCGGGATGAGCTGGCAGTTCTGCAGGCGCCCCGCGACAAAGCTCGAGTAGTTGTCGCGCCGCATCTCACCATCAGTAACGACGTCGACCCCGGCCCGCTCCTGCGCCGCCAGGACCAGCCGCACAGCATCGTCCGCTGTCGCCTGGAACGTGTCCTCCTCCATGCGCTCCTCCAGGTGGCGGTGCAGCGCATCCAGCAGCCACGGCGAGCGTGGCCAGGAGCCCATCGTCAACACCGACCCAGCCGGTATCTCCGGCGCTGGCGCAGGCTCAGGTAAGACCTTCGCAATCGTCGGCTCCACAACCTCCTGCGTGACCGGCATCTGTGGCCGCTTACGCGGACCCTTCTTTTTCTTCGGACGCACAGCCTCCGGCGCAGCGGGAATGTCTGCGACCTCCACAGGTTTCGAGAACGCCCCCTTCGACACGAGGAACCGCCACCGTTTATGATCCGGCTCCTCCACCACGTTGACCAGGTCATTGCCAGTCAAGTTACACCAGGAAGGCAGATCGACCTTCACTGTGGAGTCGTAGGAAACAATCTCCAACAGCTGCCCCGCCTCAAGCGGATCAATGTTCTTTCGAATCAACAACAACAACCCGTTGCCACAGTCCAAATCGCCGCCATCAAAGCTGGCGTCGGGAGCGTACGGGTGCAGGTTCTCAGTCTTCGACATTGGTGCCCTAGTAGGAAACGCTCGGGGTGCCGTCCGCTAGGAACTCAACCAGCTTCGCGCCGCCGACGATGGTGGCGCCGTCGATAAGATCTTCTTCCCCAAAACCGCGCTTCTTGGCACACGGTGCACACACGTACAGCTTGCCCTCGGCAGCAACGAAATTCTCGATGAGCTCCTTGATCGGCGCGAAGCCTTCCTCGTGAACGTCGTCTGCGTAGCCCTTCACCGCAAGGCGAGCGCCCTCGGACGACAGAAACACCATCGTGTCCTGCGCAGAACCGACGGCAGCATTCGCGACGACGAAGCCGAGCGTGGCCATGTCCTCGTTGTCCTTTGCGTGCGCAATGGTGACACAAAACTTACCGGTACCCATCAAAAACTCCTTAACAGTTGAAAATTGAAGTCTGTGGTGATTGTACCGAAACGACAACAGCACCACCCCCAAGCCTTGAAACTCGGGGGGTGGTGCTGCGTCTATTGAAAGCGATGCCTACCGCAAAGGGTTAGCGTGCCTTCTCAATGATCTCCACGAGACGGAAGTGCTTGTCCTTGGACAGCGGACGCGTCTCCTGAATGCGGACGAGGTCGCCGACACCGGCGGTGTTCTCCTCGTCGTGTGCCTTCACGCGCTTCGTCGTACGGACGATCTTGCCGTACAGGGCGTGGGACTTGCGGTCCTCGACCTCGACGACGATGGTCTTGTCCATCTTGTCGGAGACGACGTAGCCGCGGCGGTTCTTCTGAACGCGCTTTTCAGTGGTCTGTTCGTTCACGTTTGCCTCACTCATGATTAAGCCTCAGCTCCCGGAACAACGGACAGGCCGAGCTCGCGCTCGCGCAGCACGGTGTACATACGTGCAATGTCGCGCTTCACGATGGAGATGCGGCGGTTGTTGGTCAGCTGGCCGGTAGCAAGCTGGAAGCGCAGGTTAAACAGCTCTTCCTTTGCCTCGGACAGGCGAGCGCGCAGCTCTTCGTCGTTGAGCTCGCGGAACTCGGATGCGGGGGTACCGTTAGCCATTAGAACTGGTCCTCCTTCTTGATGATGCGAACCTTGCAAGGAAGCTTCGCGCCTGCGCGGCGCAGTGCCTCGATCGCGGTTGCGTCGTTCGGGTAGGACATCTCGAAGAGAATACGTCCTGGCTTTACGTTAGCGACCCACTTCTCGACAGGGCCCTTACCGGAACCCATACGAACACCAAGTGGCTTCTGCGTCAACGGACGGTCCGGGAAGATGTTGATCCAGACCTTGCCACCACGCTTCACGTGCCGGTTGATCGCAATACGAGCCGCCTCAATCTGACGGTTGGTGATGTACGCCGGCTCGAGAGCCTGCAGAGCGTAATCACCGAAGTTGATCGTGTTGCCACCCTTGGACACGCCAGAACGAGTCGGGCGGTGCTGGCGGCGGTACTTCACACGCTTAGGAATAAGCATTGATTAGCCCTCCTGCTTCTGCTCTGCACGCTGGCGGCGCTGGCCACCACGGCGTGGGCGGCGATCGCCACGGCCACGACGCTCGTTCGACGGAGCGTTGAGCTCGGACTCGCGCACGCCACCGACGACGTCGCCCTTGTAGATCCAAACCTTGACGCCGATGACGCCGAAGGTCGTGTGTGCTTCTGCGGTGCCGTAGTCGATCTCAGCACGAAGGGTGTGCAGCGGCACACGGCCCTCGTGGTAGCGCTCAACGCGGGACATTTCAGCGCCGCCAAGACGACCAGAGGTCATGACCTTGATGCCCTTGACCTGTGGGTTGCGCATAGCGGACTGGATTGCCTTACGCATTGCGCGACGGAATGCGACACGGTTGACGAGCTGCTCAGCAATGGACTGAGCGACCAGGGTTGCGTCGGCGTCGACGTTCTTGACCTCGAGAATGTTGAGGGCGACCATCTTGCCGGTGAGCTTCTCCAGCTCACGGCGGATGCGATCAGCCTCAGCGCCACGACGGCCAATCACGATGCCCGGACGGGCGGTGTGAATGTCGACGCGGACGCGGTCGCGGGTGCGCTCGATGACGACGTCGGAAATACCGGCGCGCTCGAGGCCCTTGGACAGAAACTCGCGGATCTTGATGTCTTCTGCGACGTAATCAGCGTAGTTCTTGTCGGCGTACCAGTGGGACTTCCAGTCGGACGTGATACCCAGGCGCAGGCCGTGTGGGTGAATCTTCTGGCCCATTACTTCGCCCCTTCCTTGGACTCGACAACTACGGTGATGTGCGAGGTGCGCTTCCGGATCTGGAATGCGCGCCCCTGAGCGCGTGGCTGGAAGCGACGCATGGTCGGACCTTCGTTTGCCCAGCACTCGGAAACGACCAGCGTACGCGGGTCCAAACCGAAGTTGTTTTCAGCGTTGGCGGCTGCAGATGCAACAACCTTAGCGACGTCCTTCGCAGCACCCTGTGGTGCGTACTTCAGGACTGCGAGAGCCTCGGAGACGGACTTCCCACGGACAAGGGCGAGCACGCGGCGCGCCTTCATCGGGGAAACACGAACGAACTTGGCCGTCGCGGATGCAGTGGTGATGGTGTCAGCCATTGCTTATCGACGTCCCTTCTGTTCCTTGACGTGACCCTTAAAGGTCTTGGTTGGTGCAAACTCACCGAGCTTGTGGCCGACCATGGACTCGTCGACAAACACCGGGACGTGCTTGCGGCCGTCGTGGACGGCGAAGGTGTGTCCGATGAAATCTGGGAGAATGGTCGAACGGCGAGACCAGGTCTTGATTACCTGCTTGGTGCCGGCATCGTTCTGAGCATCCACCTTGTTGAGGAGGTGCTCATCGACGAACGGGCCTTTCTTTAGGCTACGTGGCATGTCTTACTACCTCCTCTTAACGCTTCTTGCTCTTCGAGCGACGACGTCGCACGATCATATTGTTTGAGTAACGGTTTGGGTTGCGGGTGCGAACTTCCTTCTTGCCCCATGGGGACACTGGGTGACGACCACCGGAAGTCTTACCTTCACCACCACCGTGTGGGTGATCCACAGGGTTCATGACAACACCGCGGACCGTTGGGCGCCAGCCCTTCCAGCGCATACGGCCAGCCTTGCCCCAGCGGATGTTGATCTGGTCAGCGTTGCCGACCTCACCAACGGTTGCGCGGCAACGGATGTCCACGCGGCGGATTTCGGAGGAAGGCATGCGCAGCACTGCGTAGGAGCCTTCCTTACCGAGGAGCTGGATCGAAGCACCAGCGGAGCGAGCAAGCTTGGCACCTGCGCCTGGCTTGAGCTCGACTGCGTGAATCGTCGTACCGGTCGGGATGTTGCGCAGTGGCAGGTTGTTGCCAACCTTGATGTCGGCGTTAGGGCCGGCCTCGAGGACGGCGCCCTGCTTCAGGCCCTTCGGAGCGATGATGTAGCGCTTCTCGCCGTCGTAGTAGTGGAGCAACGCGATGTTTGCGGTGCGGTTCGGGTCGTACTCGATGTGAGCGACCTTTGCCAGCACGCCATCCTTGTCCGAACGACGGAAGTCAATCACGCGGTAACGACGCTTGTGGCCGCCACCACGGTGACGAGTGGTGATGTGGCCGTGCGTGTTACGGCCACCCTTCTTCGGGAGCGGGCGCAGCAGCGACTTTTCCGGAGTGGAGCGGGTGAGCTCCTCGAACTCCGAAACAGAGCTGGCACGGCGACCCGGGGTTGTCGGCTTGTACTTACGAATAGCCATATTTTGTCCTTTTCTATCGAGTCACTTAGACGGCTGCGCCGCCGAAGATGTCGATGGGATCGCTGCCCTCGCGGAGAGTAACGTAGGCGCGCTTGGTGTCCTTGCGCTTACCGAATCCAGTGCGGGAACGCTTGCGCTTGCCCTCACGGTTCACGGTGTTCACCGAAGCGACGTCGACGCCGAAAATCTCTTCCACGGCAATCTTGATCTGGGTCTTGTTCGCAGACTTCGCTACAAAAAACGTGTAGGTGTTCTGCTCCATCAGCGCGTAGGTCTTCTCAGAGAGGACCGGCGCGATGATGATGTCGCGGGAATTCACGATCTTAGCCATTTACTTCTCCTCCTCCGCAGCTTCAGCCTTGCCACGGTTGATGAAGGTGTGCAGCGCTTCAACCGAGAACACAACGTCATCGGCGTTCAGCACGTCGTAGGTGTTCAGCTGCGCCGGCTCAAGAATGGTGACGCCCGGCAGGTTCCTTGCGGACAGACGGGAGTTGACATCCTCACGGCCGATCACGAGAAGCACCGACTTACGGTCAGTCAGACGCTCAATGAACGTACGAGCGGACTTGGTCGAAGGCTTCTGGCCTGGAACAAGCTCCTCAATGAGGTGGATGCGCTCGTTGCGAACACGATCAGTCAGCGCACCAGCAAGTGCAGCCTTGATCATCTTCTTCGGGGTGCGTTGCGCGTAGGAACGCGGCTGCGGCCCGTGAACAATGCCACCACCGGTGAAGTGTGGCGCGCGGATCGAGCCCTGACGAGCGCGACCGGTGCCCTTCTGGCGGAATGGCTTCTTACCACCACCGCGGACCATGCCGCGGGTCTTGGTGGCGTGAGTACCCTGACGAGCGGCTGCCAGCTGAGCTGTAACAACCTGGTGCATCAGGGGGATGGAAGCTTCACGGTCAAAAAGTTCTGCCGGAAGCTCAACGGAACCGTTGGTCTTTCCGTCTGCGGTGTGGACGTTCAACGTCAGGTTCGTCATGCGTGAGCACCGCCCTTCACTGCGGTCTTGACGGTAACAACGGAACCCTTCGCACCAGGGATAGCACCCTTGATGAGCAGCAGGTTGTTGTCGCCGTCGATGCGTTGAATCTTCAGGTTCTGGGTAGTAACGCGGTTACCGCCCATACGGCCAGCCATGCGCTTGCCCTTGAACACGCGACCCGGCGTAGACGCGCCACCGATGCCACCAACGCGACGGTGTGCAGCCTGGTTACCGTGTGCGGCACCCTGGCCAGCGAAGCCGTGACGCTTCATTGCACCGGCGAAGCCGTGGCCCTTGGTGGTACCGGCAACGTCGACGAAGACATCGCCGTCAAACAGGTTGACGGTGATTTCCTGGCCGAGTTCGTACGCAGAGGTGTCATCCATGCGGATTTCAGCTACGTAGCGACGTGGGGTGACGCCAGCCTTCTTGAAGTGGCCGGCCTCTGGCTTGTTCGTCTTACGGGGATCGATGTCACCGTAAGCAATCTGGATGGCGGAGTAGCCATCAGTCTCTGGTGTACGGATCTGGGTGACCACGCACGGCCCAGCCTCCACGACGGTAACCGGGATAACACGGTTCTCGTCGTCGAAGATCTGGGTCATGCCGAGCTTGGTGCCCAGGATGCCCTTGATCTGGTTATCAGACATGTATTAGTTCTCCACTACTTACAGGTTGTCGGATCTCTAGTGATTACTGGATGTTCACGTCAACGCTTGCAGGAAGGTCGATACGCATAAGCGCGTCAACCGTCTTTGGCGTCGGATCGAGAATGTCGATGAGACGCTTGTGCGTGCGCATCTCAAAGTGCTCGCGAGAGTCCTTGTCCTTGTGGGGAGAACGAATAACGGCGTACACGTTCTTCTCTGTGGGCAACGGCACCGGTCCAACGACGCGGGCACCCGTGCGGGTGACCGTCTCAACGATCTTCTTCGCGGATGCGTCGATCGCTTCGTGGTCGTAGGCCTTCAGCCTGATGCGGATCTTCTGTCCCGCCACGCTTACCTCTTCCTCGCATCCCCACATTCTGAACGAAGCGGTGGGGTTGTAGCTTCTAGTTTCTCTATAACGTTGTCCGGGCTGGGCCCATGGCTCAACGCCAGTGTCGTTTTCATTGACTGTTTGACACTTCCGGAAGGTGAACGACGCGACAAAAAAACTGCGCGTTTACTTCAGTGCTTCCGCCACGATGCGCGAGCACATCGGGGTGTCAGACTCGGAAGGGTGCGTGACCCTTGCGTACTGCCGCTGTTTATTTGCCATGTCCCTTCTCCGGTTTCTCACCTAGTTAACCTAGATAAAAACCTTCTTTGGAAGGTGTCATGTTTACCTCACCACCATAACCATGTGGTCATCATGTTGAGGCAACCCGAGTATTAAAACACGTTCTTACAATAAGCGCAACCCCTTGCCTGCATTATCTCGGTTTGGTTGCAGTGTTGTATCCATTCGGCACATCTTGCATTGATTCGAGCATGCGCGGTGGTTGCTGTGTACCCTGGGTGGGTGCACGGCGCTTGTCCGTCGTATTTTTCTTTATCCATATTTATATGAAGGGATTTTCCATGGCCGACCATAATGCAACCGAGAACACCCCAGCTACCACTGAGGCAAAGGAGACGGAACAGATCCGCACCCGCAACTCCAACCTTGAGACCGAGCACGGGACCACAATGATCGACGACAATGTCGTCGGCAAGATCGCCGGCATCGCGGCGCGCGAGGTATCCGGCGTGTACAACCTTGGTGGTGGAGCAGCCCGTATGTGGGGTGCAGTTCGCGAGTCGCTGACGTCTTCCACCAACGTGCAGCAGGGCGTCGACGTCGCCGTTGAAGACGGCCACGCCTCGGTCGCCGTCGCCATCATTGCGGAGTACGGTGTTGCCATCCACGAGCTCGCAAACGCTATCCGCGAGAACATCACGGTCGCCGTCACCCGTATGACTGGCCTTATCGTTGACCGCGTCGACGTCACGGTTCACGACGTCCACCTGCCGGAGCAGGACAACGAGGTATCCCAAGACGCTGCATACAACGCTAACCAGGCCCTGGCCCAGTAGTTATGGCGTACACCTCCGTTAGCCGCGAGGTGGCCGAAGCCGCCCGGGACGCCATCTTGGCTATCCCTGGCGTAGCAGGCATGCACGGTGGGCACTTCGGCGAAGTCGCCTTCCTACTGCCTGGTGGGCGGATCGAGGGGCTGAAACCGGCGACACGATCCTCCGAGCCAAACCTACGCGGCCTAGAAGTGAACTTTATTTACGACGTTTCGAGCGAACGCGACATTCGTTCCGTCGCCGACGACGTACGCACCGCCGCCCTGCGCGCCACCGATGTCGACTTCGTCGATGTTGTTGTCGCCGACGCCGCATAGGACTGTCCTTGCTGGGCAGCCCGCGTTGCGTACCCACAACAAAATCTAAGTGGTGAACAATGAACTTTTTATCTAACAAAGCGCTAACTGGTGTCATTATCGGCATTATCGTTGCTTTCTTCGTTACCTTTGGTGGCGGGCTTGGGCTGCTGTGGCTCGTCCTGTTTTCCGTCATCGGTGGCATAGTGGGCGCCCAGCTCGACGGCAAGCTGGATCTTGCCGAGATCCTGAGCACCAGCTCGGGCAAGGGTCGTAGCTAATGGCGTCGAACGAATTCCACCTCAGCGAGCGTGTAATTACGCAGATCGCTGAGGTGGCGGCTTCCTCAGTGCCGGGCACGATCGAAATGGACGCGAAGCTGGCCGGTCTGGCAGGCCGCAGCTTTCCCCAAATTGATGTCCGCCTGGACCGGGTTTCAGGCACCGTGGCCGTCGAAGCCGAGATCGCTACTACTTACCCTGCCCCCATCGCCGCCATCACGGACGCCGTGCGGTCGACGATCATTTCGCATATCCGCACCTTGACCGGCTTGGATGTCTCGACCGTCAACATCGAGGTCGCGAATATCACCGCAAACGCCGGTACACCCGTGTCCTGGGACGACGTAGCAAACCACCAGTCCTTCATCATTCCGACTCCTCTGAAGGTCACACCCCTAGAAGTGGAGTCCCCGACGACGAAGGAGCCAGAACCGTTGCGCGACATCGTCGCCCGCTCGCTTGTCGACGACCTCACAGCCACCCACGCCCCAGAACCGGCGGCTGTTGCGTCTGTCGTGGCGCCCCAGCCACACCCCGTCCGAACAAAAGGCTTCGAAACGCAGCCACCCCGGGTATTCCGACCACGCACGCCGGAACCCGTCCGACTGCAGAGCATCCAAGTACGCGAACAACGCGCGTACAGCCCAAGTGCTCCGAATCCGGCGCCACTCAAGCCAGTTCGTGTGAAGCCCGCTGCAGCACCGAAGCCGGTGAAGGCACCGCAGCCACAACCGCTTCGCCAAATCACAATCAAACCGGCGGTGAAGTACTATGACCGAACCTAATACCTCCGTCATCCCAGTAGGTCCGCACCCTGCAGTCGCCCCCAAGGCCAGCCCCGCGGCTCGTTGGCTCAGCGTGCTTGCCGGCCTCATCTTCCTTGGCGGAGCCGTCACAACAGGCCACGACGCTTGGGTTCGACTCCAGGAATCTAGCAACCAATCCGAGTGGCTCCCCGAGCTCTACGACCAATTGACGTTGCACCTCATTGACATCACATGGGTCGGCGTCGCAGTTGGCATCGTCGTCATGCTGGTGGGAATAGCTCTCATCATTGCATCATTCAAGCCCCGTCAGAAGACGCATTTGCGGGTGCAGTCGCCGGTTTCAATTTGGACCCGCCCAGTGGACATTGCACGGAAATCAACATTCCTCGCAACGTCTCAGCTTGGGGCAAACCATGCGCGGACCAAAGCGGACCGGAAGAAGCTTACGCTCACGATGCAGACCGACAGGCAGCGACCGGAGGTCGAACAGCAGGCAAATGACTCTCTCGCTACCGAATTCCAGCGTCTGGAGCAGCTGCCCGCTATCACAATCAAGACCGAGGCACCGGCAGCTGTTGCGCAACAGGAGGCGAAATAAATGACCAAGACCCTTGCTTTCTTTGACCGCCTACTCGTTTTCATTCTCGGTGCTGCGTTTCTCTGCCTCGGATTCATTCCACTCACCTACTTTTGGGACATCCCATACGTGAGCGAATGGACCCAACAGGTCGATCCAGCGGTGATCAGCAACCTGCCCTACCGTTCCTCATACAACACCGCGCTCATCGTCGGAACAGTTGTCTTGGTCGTTCTGGGACTGTGGGCGATCATCGCGAATATCCGCAGCCGCGGATTCTCCACCCGAGCAATCACCGCGGCCGACGCCGAGCATGGCACGACCGAGATCAACGTGAAACGAGTTGCTGAGGCTGCGTGCCACCACCTGGCAACCAACCCGATGATTAACTCAGCGGACGCCAAGGTCGCGATGGTCGAGACTCGCCCGACCGTAGAGTTCGTCGCAGTCGCAAACCCTGCGTTCTCACTCGATGACGTCGCTGCAGTTCTCGAGGCAGCCGACCAGGATTTCCGGATGGCAAACCACACAATGAACGTGGATACCCTCTGGAAGCTGCATTACGACCAAGTCGCCTCCTAACTCCTTAGATAGCAAAAGCTCCCCACTTCGCAATGCGCGGTGGGGAGCTTTTCTGTGCCCGTTCGTCAGGCTTCAGGAGCACTAACGTGGCAGGTTCGGGCTTAAGGGACCTTATGTGTGTATAAATCTATCCGGTTTACCGGGGTGACCTCGACCAACAACCCGATATGGTTTTCAAAACAGTTCCATTCGCCCATTTTGAGGAATCAACACTGAATAGCGTCTGATGTGTGGTACGGAAGCTGCGGGTAGCACAGCGAGATCGACGGCTATAAGCCAGGAACGAGCCGTCCCGTACGATGAGGGCTCGCGCACCAACACAGAGCCCAGCAAAAGCCCTTTACGTGCGCCATACAGGCCGCGTCGCGGGAAGAACCGCGTGTTGAGGTTCTCCATATACATCCCAAGACCGCCTGTGCCGTTTACCGGGAAGCAAAGCTTCGAGGCATGTCGTTAAGCAGACTGACGTACAGCTTGAGTGGAAGACGAACTCACGTGACGTGGTCACTGAGAAGGGTGGCCGAACGAATTCGACACCGGCATTGTTAACCAGTTGAATCCCAGCTTAGGCGTGAGAAAAGGGTGGGCTGGACGCAGCTAGTTACACACAAAATGTCCCTTAAGCCCAGGTTCGGGCCTATCCTCAGCCGGGTGGATCAGCGGGCTCTCGCATGCAAAAAGGTCACTCCCCGTGGCGGGGAGTGACCTTTTAAGTCACATTATCGGGATAAATTAGCCGATAATCTTGGTGACGCGACCAGCGCCGACGGTGCGGGAGCCTTCGCGGATAGCGAAGCGCAGGCCCTCGTCCATTGCGACTGGGTGGATCAGCTCGACGGACATATCAACGTTGTCGCCAGGCATGACCATCTCGGTGCCCTCAGGCAGGTGCACAACACCGGTAACGTCGGTGGTGCGGAAGTAGAACTGAGGACGGTAGTTGTCGAAGAATGGCGTGTGTCGGCCACCCTCGTCCTTGGACAGGACGTAGACGGAGCCCTCGAACTTGGAGTGAGGGGTGTAAGCGCCCGGCTTGATGACAACCTGGCCACGCTCAACGTCCTCACGCTTCAGGCCACGAAGCAGCAGAGCTGCGTTGTCGCCAGCCTCAGCGGTGTCGAGAAGCTTGTTGAACATCTCGATCGAGGTGACGGTGGTCTTTGTGGACTTCTCGCGGATACCGATGATCTCAACTTCGTCGTTGAGGTTCAGGACGCCACGCTCAACACGGCCGGTAACAACGGTACCGCGACCGGAAATGGTGAAGATGTCCTCGATCGGCATCAGGAAGTCGCGGTCGGTCTCACGGACTGGATCCGGGATCGAGTTGTCGCAAGCTTCCATGAGCTCGACGATGGACTGTACCCACTTCTCTTCGCCCTCAAGAGCCTTCAGAGCGGAGATGTGAACGATTGGAGCCTCTTCGTCGTAGTCCTGCTCGGCGAGCAGCTCGCGAACCTCCATCTCGACGAGCTCGATGATTTCCTCATCATCGACCATGTCGCACTTGTTCAGTGCAACGAGGATGTAAGGAACGCCAACCTGGCGTGCGAGCAGAACGTGCTCGCGGGTCTGAGGCATTGGGCCGTCGGTAGCAGCAACCACGAGGATTGCGCCGTCCATCTGGGCTGCGCCGGTAATCATGTTCTTGATGTAGTCGGCGTGGCCTGGGGCGTCCACGTGAGCGTAGTGACGCTTCGGGGTGTTGTACTCGACGTGCGAAATGTTAATGGTAATGCCGCGCTCGCGCTCCTCCGGAGCCTTGTCGATCGCGTCGTACGCGAAGGACTTGTTCTCCTCCGGGTACTGGTCCGCGAGCACCTTGGTGATCGCGGCCGTGGTGGTCGTCTTACCGTGGTCGACGTGACCAATGGTACCGATGTTCACGTGCGGCTTAGAGCGCTCGAACTTTTCCTTTGCCACTGTATGTCCTCCTGGACTTCATGGTGGCTACGACCTTCGCAGCCACGTGGTTTACATTTGCCTTGCCTCCGAAGAGGCGATGGCTCTTTCACAATGTGCCAGTTACCTGATCCTAGAGATTCCATGCCCGATTTTCAAACTGTCAGACCGAATCTTCCGGGACCATTCGTCGCGAGTAACGGCCGGCTCAAACCACCACACCTCGGGCGTGGTAGCTCCAGCACGGCCGCTACTTGCGACCGCCCTTGCCCCTCTTTACCAATCAACTCGCTGGCACACGAAGTTGGTCGTCGAGAAGCAAGGGAAAACGACTAGTTGCCGTTACGCTCGTCGATGATTTCCTGCGCAACGTTGGAAGGAACCTCACCGTAGGAGTCGAACACCATGGTGTAGTTCGCACGACCCTGCGTCTTGGAACGCAGGTCGCCAACGTAGCCGAACATCTGGGACAGCGGGACAACAGCCTTGACGACCTTCGCGCCGGAGCGGTCGTCCATCGAGTTGACCTGGCCACGACGGGAGTTCAGGTCACCAATGACATCACCCATGTACTCCTCAGGCGTGACGACCTCAACAGCCATCAGTGGCTCAAGCAGGATCGGCTTCGCCTTTGCGACGGCCTCCTTGAGCACCTGCGAACCAGCCATCTTGAAGGCCATTTCGGAAGAGTCAACCTCGTGGTAGGCACCGTCTTCGAGGGTCGCCTTGATGTTGACCAGCGGGTAGCCAGCCAGGTAGCCGTACTGCATCGCGTCCTGAATACCAGCGTCGACGGAAGGGATGTACTCCTTCGGAACACGGCCACCGGTGACAGCGTTGACGAACTGGTAGGTTGCGCTCTCGCCCTCTTCCAGAGTCTCCGGGTCCGGGTTGTAAGGCTCGATGGTAACGATAACCTTCGCGAACTGACCAGAACCACCGGTCTGCTTCTTGTGCGTGTAGTCGAGGGACTCCACCTTCTTGCGGATGGTTTCGCGGTAAGCAACCTGCGGGGAACCGATGTTTGCCTCAACCTTGAACTCGCGCTTCATGCGGTCCACAAGGACATCGAGGTGGAGCTCACCCATACCGCCGATGACGGTCTGGCCGGTCTCGTCGTCAAGGTGAACGGTAAAGGTTGGGTCCTCTTCCGAAAGCTTCTGGATAGCCGTACCCAGCTTCTCCTGGTCAGCCTTCGTCTTCGGCTCAATAGCAACCTGAATAACCGGGTCCGGGAAGTCCATGGACTCGAGGATGATCGGGTGGTCAGGGTTGCACAGGGTGTCACCCGTAGTCGTGTGCTTCAGACCGATGAACGCGTAGATGTTACCGGCGTCAGCGTGCTCGACCGGGTTCTCCTTGTTCGCGTGCATCTGGAAGAGCTTACCGACGCGCTCACGCTGCTGCTTCGTCGAGTTCAGCATGTTCTCGCCCGGAATTGCCTGGCCGGAGTAAACACGGACGTAGGTCAGCTTGCCGAAGAATGGGTGCACTGCGATCTTGAACGCAAGAGCGGAGAAAGGCTCATCAACGGAAGGCTTACGGGTCAGATCACTCTCACCGTCAAGCGCGGTGCCGTGGACCTCACCGATGTCCAGCGGAGAAGGCAAGTAATCGACGATGGCGTCCAGCACAGGCTCAACGCCCTTGTTGCGGTACGCGGTACCACAGAAGACTGGGTAGACCTCCGAGTTCACGGTGAGCTTACGGATACCAGCCTTGAGCTCCTCAATCGTGAGTTCTTCGCCGCCGAAGTACTTCTCCATGAGCTCTTCGTCAGACTCTGCAACGGTCTCGACGAGCTTCTCGCGGTACTCCTCGGCCTTCGCCTTCAGATCGTCCGGAATCTCGGTGATTTGTGCAGGTGTGCCGGTCTCAACCTTGCCGGGCCACAGCATCGCCTTCATCTCAAGGAGGTCGACGACGCCGTCAAAGTTGTCCTCAGCGCCGATTGGCAGCTGCATTACCAGCGGCTTCGCACCAAGACGGTCGACGATCGTGCCGACCGTGTAGTAGAAGTCAGCACCCAGCTTGTCCATCTTATTGACGAAGCAGATACGTGGGACGTCGTACTTGGCAGCCTGACGCCACACCTGCTCGGACTGCGGCTCAACGCCTTCCTTACCGTCGAACACCGCAACAGCGCCATCGAGCACGCGCAGGGAGCGCTCAACCTCAACAGTGAAGTCCACGTGACCCGGCGTATCGATGATGTTGATCTGGTTGTTATTCCAGAAGCAAGTTACGGCAGCGGAAGTAATGGTGATGCCGCGCTCTTTCTCCTGATCCATCCAGTCAGTAGTCGCGCCACCGTCGTGGGTCTCGCCGACCTTACGGTTAATACCGGTGTAGAACAGAATGCGCTCTGTCGTGGTGGTCTTACCAGCATCGATGTGGGCCATGATGCCGATGTTGCGGACCTTGTGAAGATCCTTAAGCACTTCTTGTGCCACGTTATTTACCCCAACTTAAAAGTCGTCGACGTGCTACACACGTCTTGGCGAATATTTACCTAGTTCATTGTGCCACTGTTTGCCCACGATGGGCAGTGTCAGCCGAAAAATCACCACAAAACAAAAACCCGGACGCCGCACGTGCACCCACATTGGTGGGTGCACACGTATGCAGTTGTGCACACGCTGTCCGTGTCAGCATGGTCCGGGCGATTTGCTTCATAGATGACCTACCGGCGACTACCAGCGGTAGTGAGCAAACGCGCGGTTTGCCTCAGCCATCTTGTGAACGTCCTCGCGACGCTTCACGGATGCTCCCAAACCGTTGGACGCGTCCAGAATCTCGTTTGCGAGACGCTCGATCATCGAGTTCTCACGACGCTGACGCGTAAAGGTGACCATCCAGCGCAGGGCCAGCGTGGTTGAGCGAACCGGCTTGACCTCAACCGGGACCTGGTAGGTAGCGCCACCAACACGGCGTGAACGTACCTCAAGGTCAGGGCGGATGTTGCCGAGCGCCTTTTCCAAGGTGCCGACCGGATCGGTGCCCGTCTTTTCACGGCAGATCTCAAGCGCGCCGTAGACGATGCGCTCAGCGGTGGATTTCTTACCGTCGACAAGTACCTTATTGACCAGCTGGGTCACGAGTTCAGAGTTGTATACCGGGTCCTTAACGATGGGACGCTTCGGAGCTTGCTGCTTACGCATTTCTGATTACTGTCCCTTCTTTGCGCCGTAGCGGGAACGAGCCTGCTTACGATCCTTGACGCCCTGGGTATCCAAGGAGCCACGAACAATCTTGTAGCGAACACCCGGGAGGTCCTTCACACGACCACCACGGACGAGCACCATGGAGTGCTCCTGGAGGTTGTGACCCTCGCCCGGAATGTATGCAGAAACCTCGATACCGGAGCTCAGACGAACACGAGCAACCTTGCGGAGCGCCGAGTTCGGCTTCTTCGGCGTGGTGGTGTACACACGGGTGCACACACCACGACGCTGCGGGGAACCCTTCAGCGCTGCAGTTGCTACCTTGCCACGCTTGTCGTGGCGGCCCTTGCGGACCAGCTGCTGGATAGTTGGCATTAATTTTCCTTCTAAGTTTTTACGCCGAGACGGCAATCGCCTGAACATGCAAAAATGAGGGCTCTTTCCCGGGGCCCTACCGCACGTCCAGAACGTCCCGCCACGTTGATGCGAAAACGATCAGACACTTCACCTTTAGATGGTGAACCGTCCGACACAGTATCACGTTTACCGTCCATCACGCAACAATGGCTCCACGGTCGGCTTCCCCTCCCCCGGTAGAGGGTAAACCTAAGAACCACTTCCTTACCACTACACCTACGCCACCACCCACCCGTCGTCCGAGCACAGCAGACCACGGAACTACCATATCTAGTAGTGGTAGCTACTTTTGTGTCGATATCTACTAAATGCGATCTATGGAATTACAGCTACGTTAGTAACGAACCGAGAGAAAGGAAGACGCATGGCCGCAACCAACCAGGTCGACCCCCGCACCACGATCAACGAATACCTCCACCGCGCTGATTGGCGCATCAACGCAAACGCAAACCAGGACTACTCACTTGGTGGGATGATCCTCAACTCTGCCGGCAAAATCACCGCCAACTACTGGCTCGACGAAGTCTTTTCCAACGCCGCCGGAAAGGCGCACCGCAACGGCGACCTTCACATCCACGATCTAGACATGCTCTCCGGATACTGTGCAGGCTGGTCATTACGCCAGCTCCTCGAGGAGGGGTTCGGAGGAGTGCCGGGCACGATTTCCTCAACGCCCCCAAGGCATTTTTCTTCCGCGTGCGGGCAGGTGGTCAACTTCCTCGGCACGTTGCAGAACGAATGGGCTGGTGCTCAAGCGTTTTCGAGCTTCGACACGTATATGGCACCGTTTGTACGGCTGGATTCCCTGTCGTACGAGGACGTGCTGCAGCATATGCAGGAGTTCGTTTTTAACCTCAATGTCCCTTCCCGCTGGGGGACACAGACCCCATTTACGAACCTCACCTTCGACTGGACATGCCCGGAAGATCTCGCGGACCAGACCCCTTTCATCGGTGGCGAGCCGGTCGACTTCACCTACGGCGATCTCCAATTGGAAATGGACATAATTAACCGCGCGTTCATCGAAGTCATGTCCCAAGGTGACGCAGACGGCCGCCCTTTCACGTTCCCTATCCCGACCTACAACATCACAAAGGACTTCGACTGGGACTCCCCAAACGCGGAGGCCTTGTTTGCCATGACTGGTAAGTACGGGCTCCCGTACTTCCAGAACTTCCTCAACTCTGATTTGGATCCCGGCATGATCCGATCCATGTGCTGCCGTCTCCAGCTTGACCTTCGGGAATTACTCAAGCGTGGCAACGGCCTTTTCGGTTCTGCAGAACTCACTGGCTCCATCGGTGTGGTAACGCTGAATTGTGCGCGCCTCGGGTACCTCTTCCCGAACGACGAGGCTGCGCTGCTTCGCAGGGTTGATGAGTTGATCGAAGTGGCCGTCGATACGCTGGAGCGGCGCCGAGCGTTTGTGCAAGAGTGCTTCGACAAGGGGCTGTACCCGTACACGAAGCGGTGGCTCCCGGGCTTCGATAACCACTTCACCACTATTGGCGTCAACGGTTGCAACGAAATGGTGCGAAACTTCACTGGGGACGCCTACGACATCACCGATCCTCAATGCCACGCGATGGTGGCGCGTCTGCTCGATCACATCAATGCTCGCATCACTGAAGCACAAGAACGCACCGGGCACCTCTACAACCTGGAGGCCTCGCCCGCAGAAGGTGCCACGTACCGATTCGCACGCGAAGACCGCGCGCGCTACCCCGGCATTATTCAGGCAGGCACCGAAGAGCAGCCTTACTACACCAATTCCTCGCAGCTGCCGGTGGCGCACACGCCGGACCCCTTTGCAGCGCTCGCCGCGCAGGAAGACCTGCAAACCAAGTACACCGGTGGCACGGTACTACACCTCTACATGGGCGCGGCGATGTCCAGCGGTGAAGCTACCGCGGCACTTGTGCGCCGCAGCCTGGAGACGTTCCGACTGCCATACATCACCATCACACCGACATTCTCCATCTGTGCAAACCACGGCTACATCTCCGGCGAGCACCCAGAATGCCCGCACTGTGGCACGACTACCGAAATGTGGACGCGTGTGATGGGGTACTTCCGACCCATGCAAAGCTTCAACACTGGTAAGAAGGGTGAGTTCGCTGAGCGCCACTACTTCGCCGAAGCCTACGTCTAACCTCCCAGTGGCGGGGATCATTCCGTTCTCCGCCACGGATTGGCCGGGGCGCCTCACCGTCACTGCGTTCACGCAGGGCTGTCCGCTGCGGTGTCGCTACTGTCACAATCCGGCGCTGCAAGAGTTCACTCCGGGGGTTCATGAGTTCACAGAAGTGCTTGATTTGCTGCGAGCGCGCCGCGGCCTTATCGACGCCCTCGTCATCTCCGGCGGTGAACCGTTGGCATGCGCGGGCCTCGGCGATGCGATCGCGGCAACACACGACATCGGTTTCCCCGTCGGGTTGCACACCAGTGGCTATGCGCCCACGCGACTTCACACACTGCTTTCCGACGCCACTACCCGTCCCGACTGGATCGGGTTCGACGTGAAAGCGCTTCCGGAACACCTGCCGTCGGTCACCGGTGTATCCAACGCGGCTGCTGCCCGAATGTGGGAAAGCCTAGACATCGTGTGCAACGCTGCCAGTGATCACGGGATGGGGCTGCAGCTCCGTACTACGCTGTGGCCCGGCTCCGTGATTGAGCAGCACCTCGACCAGCTGCAAGACGCTGTTGCCCAGCGAGGTCAGGAACTCGTGCTGCAGTGGGCACGAGGGGTCAACTCCCAGGGTGTTTACAGCGCCTAACGCAAAGCGCCCCGCCTCCCTCAATTCAGGGTGGCGGGGCGCTGGTGCTGGGTAGCAGACCTAGCTACAAGCCAGAGTCACTAGATCTGGTCGTACCCGTATTCCTCCAGTGGGACGGAGGCGCCGGTGTAGTCGCCGTAGGCTTCGTCGCCGTAGATACCGTCGCCGAAGGACGGGATCGAGTAGGCGGCGGAGCGGGCGGCTTCCGTCGGCTTCACCGTGATGTTGCGGTAGCGGGAAATACCGGTACCGGCCGGGATCAGCTTACCGATGATCACGTTCTCCTTCAGACCAATCAGCTGGTCGGAACGCTTGTTGATGGCAGCGTCCGTGAGCACGCGCGTGGTCTCCTGGAACGAGGCGGCGGACAGCCAGGACTCGGTAGCCAGGGAGGCCTTGGTGATGCCCATGATCTCGGAGCGCATCTCTGCTGGCTCGCCACCGTCGGCGACGACTGCGGCGTTGACCTGGCGTGCCTCCGACAGGTCAACGAGCGTGCCTGGCAGGAACTCGGTGGTACCCGAGTCGATGACGGTGCCACGACGCAGCATCTGACGGATGATGATCTCGATGTGCTTGTCGTGGATGGACACACCCTGGGTGCGGTACACAGCCTGCACCTCGTCGATGAGGTGCTTCTCCACACCACGGCGGCCGAGGACCTCGAGCACGTCGTGTGGATCAGCAGCGCCGCGCAGGAGGCGGTCGCCCACGTTGACGTGGTCGCCTTCACGCAGGGAGCGCTCGATCATCGCGTTCGGGTTGGACTCCATCGGGCGGCGGACCTGCGCCAGGCCCTGGCGCTTCGACAGCTTCTCGTAGACCACAACGTCGGAGCCGTCATCGGGGTGGATGGTGAGCGTCCAGAAGTTGCCTTCGTCCTCGAGGGTGATGGTGCCGGCCACGGATGCGATCGGGGCGCAGTTCTTCGGCACGCGGGCCTCGAACAGCTCCTGGACACGTGGCAGACCACCGGTAATGTCGCCACCGACACCACCCTGGTGGAAGGTACGCATGGTCAGCTGGGTGCCAGGCTCACCAATGGACTGTGCAGCCACGATACCGACGGCTTCGCCGATGTCGACCAGCTTGCCGGATGCCATGGACTTGCCGTAGCACTTCGCGCAGACACCGGTTGGGGTCTGGCAGGTCAGTACCGAGCGGACCTTGACTTCCTCAACGCCGGCGGCGACGAGGGCGTCGATACGCTCTTCCGAAAGCTCAGCATCGGCCTCGAGCACGACGTTGCCCTCGGCGTCCTTCGCATCGGATGCGAGGACGCGGCCAGCAATCGAAGTCTCGACGAACTCGTCGCGGACGAACTTCTCGCCAGCGAGCTGCGCGACAGGGACCTTGACGCCCTGGCGGGTGCCACAGTCATGTTCGCGGACAATGACGTCCTGAGCCACGTCGACGAGACGGCGGGTCAGGTAGCCGGAGTCCGCGGTACGCAGTGCCGTATCGGCAAGACCCTTACGGGAACCGTGGGAGTTGTTGAAGTACTCCATCACTGTCAGGCCTTCGCGGAAGGAGGTCTTGATCGGGCGGGTGATGTACTCACCACGCGAGTTCACGACCATGCCCTTCATGCCGGCCAGGGTCCAGATCTGACGCATGTTACCGGCAGCACCGGACTTCACGATCATCGGAATCGGGTTGTCATCCGGGTACAGCGCCTCAACCGCTTCACCGACCTGGTTGGTGGCGTCCTGCCACAGCTCCACGAGACGGTCGTAACGGTTCTCCTCGGTCAGGGCACCCTTCTCCCAGTACTTGCGCTCGATTTCCTCGGCGCGCTGCTCGTACTGCTCAAGAATTTCCGTCTTGTTCGGAAGCACCAACACGTCAGACATGGAGATGGTCACGCCGGAACGGGTAGCCCAGTAGAAACCGGCATCCTTCAGCTTGTCCAGCGTCTGGGCAACGGTGATCATCGGGTACTTCTCCACCATCGACTGGATGATGTCGCCCAACAGCACCTTGCCGGAGCCACCGCCCTTACGGACCATGGCGCCTTCCTGGTACGGGAAGTTGAACGGAAGCAACTCGTTGAACATGATACGACCAAGGGTGGTCTCCATCATCCACGCCTGGCCCTTCGACCAACCCTCTGGGAACTGCTCCGCCTCGATCTCGCGAGTCGGACGCAGGTGATCAATGCGAACCTTGATCGGTGCCTGGAGGCCAAGCACGCCCAGGTCGTAGGCCATGATGGCCTCGCGGTAAGAGGAGTACACGCCCTTTGCTGGGCCGTTCTCATCAGCAGGAGTGAAGCGACCCTCGCCGCCAATCTCGTCCTCAGCCTTTTCCATGGTCAGGAAGTACAGGCCAGTCACCATGTCCAGGCGCGGCATCGCCAGTGGCTTACCGGATGCCGGGGACAGGATGTTGTTCGAGGACAGCATCAGAATGCGAGCCTCAGCCTGCGCCTCTGCGGACAGCGGCAGGTGGACTGCCATCTGGTCACCGTCAAAGTCAGCGTTGAACGCCTCACAAGCCAGCGGGTGCAGCTGAATTGCCTTACCCTCGACCAGCTTCGGCTCGAACGCCTGAATACCAAGACGGTGCAGAGTTGGTGCGCGGTTCAGCAACACTGGGTGCTCGGAAATCGCCTCTTCGAGGACGTCCCACACCTCAGGGCGCTGGCGCTCCACCATGCGCTTCGCCGACTTGATGTTCTGCGCATACTCGTTATCGACGAGGCGCTTCATCACGAACGGCTTGAACAACTCGAGCGCCATCAGCTTCGGCAGACCACACTCGTGCATCTTCAGCTGCGGACCAACAATGATGACCGAACGGCCAGAGTAGTCCACACGCTTACCCAGCAGGTTCTGACGGAAGCGGCCCTGCTTACCCTTCAGCAGATCAGACAGCGACTTCAACGGACGGTTGCCAGGGCCCGTAACAGGGCGGCCGCGGCGGCCGTTGTCGAAGAGGGCGTCGACAGACTCCTGCAGCATGCGCTTCTCGTTGTTCACGATGATCTCTGGGGCACCCAGATCGATCATGCGCTTCAAACGGTTGTTGCGGTTGATCACGCGGCGGTACAGGTCATTCAAGTCCGAGGTGGCGAAGCGGCCACCGTCGAGCTGCACCATCGGGCGCAGCTCCGGCGGGATAACCGGGATCGCGTCCAGGATCATGCCGGCAGGATCGTTACCGGAACGCTGGAACGCAGCTACAACCTTCAGACGCTTCAGCGCACGGACCTTCTTCTGGCCCTTGCCCTCCGCGATGATGGTGCGCAGCTCCTCCGCCTCAGCTTCAAGGTCGAAGTTGCGGATCAGCGTCTGAATCGCCTCAGCGCCCATGCCGCCGGTGAAGTAATCCTCGTAACGGTCCACGAGCTCTTCGTAGAGGAACTCGTCGATAATCATCTGCTTCGGAGCAAGCTTCTGGAAGGTCGACCAGATCTCGTCGAGGCGCTCAACCTCACGCTCGCCAGCCTCACGGATGTGCTGCATCTCCTTGTCCGCAGCGTTCTGCACCTTCTTGCGGGCAGCGGCAGTCGCGCCGGCGGCCTCGAGCTCAGCGAGGTCCTCCTCCAGCTTCTGCGCACGCTCCGCAATCTCGGCGTTAGCGTCCTGCTCAACTTCCTTCTTCTCGAGCAGCATCTCCGCCTCGAGCGTCGACATATCGTTGTGACGCGCCTCCTCATCAACACTGGTGACGATGTTGGCAGCGAAGTAAATGATGCGCTCCAGATCCTTCGGAGCAAGATCCAGCAGGTAGCCAAGGCGCGACGGGACGCCCTTGAAGTACCAAATGTGGGTCACCGGTGCAGCCAGCTCAATGTGGCCCATGCGCTCACGGCGAACCTTCGACTTGGTGACCTCGACGCCACAACGCTCACAAATGATGCCCTTGTAGCGAACACGCTTGTACTTGCCACACGCACACTCCCAGTCGCGAGTAGGACCGAAGATGCGCTCGCAGAACAGGCCGTCCTTTTCCGGCTTCAACGTGCGGTAGTTAATCGTTTCGGGCTTCTTGACCTCACCATGCGACCAACGACGGATGTCGTCAGCAGTAGCCAGGCCGATGCGAAGCTCGTCGAAGAGGTTTACGTCAAACACGTAAATTCCCTTTCACCTCCCCAACGACGGGGAGGATTGCAGTTGGATAGATTCTTTCGTTCGTTCCTGGCTTAGGCGGTGTCCGTCGCGGAGCCCTCGTCACGTGACAGGTTGATGCCAAGGGAGGAACCAGCCTGATCAAAGTCGTCGTCGTCGCCGTCGAGCTCCATCGGGGTGCCGTCCGTCGAAAGAACCTCGACGTTCAGGCACAGCGACTGCAGCTCCTTGAGCAACACCTTGAACGACTCCGGAATACCCGGGTCAGGAATGTTCTCGCCCTTCACGATGGCTTCGTACACCTTCACGCGACCAACCACGTCATCCGACTTGATGGTCAACAGTTCCTGCAGCGTGTAGGCGGCGCCGTATGCCTGCATCGCCCACACCTCCATCTCACCGAAGCGCTGGCCACCGAACTGGGCCTTACCGCCAAGCGGCTGCTGGGTAATCATGGAGTATGGACCAGTAGAGCGAGCGTGAATCTTCTCGTCGACCAGGTGGTGCAGCTTGAGCATGTACATGTAGCCGACAGAGATCGGGTACTTGAACGGCTCGCCGGAGCGGCCATCGAACAGCGTGGTCTTGCCGTTCTCGTCGACCATGACGTCGCCGTCGCGGTTCGGCTTGGAGTTCGCCAGCAGGCCAGCGATCTCCTCGTTCGTCGCGCCGTCAAACACAGGGGTCGCGGTCAGCGACTCCGGTGGGACGTCGTACAGGTGCTCAGGCAGCGTCTCGAGCAGCTTAGCGTTCGCAGGATCGTCCGGGTTGACCGTCCAGCCAGCCTTCGCCAACCAGCCGAGGTGGACCTCAAGGACCTGGCCAATGTTCATACGACGCGGCACACCGTGGGTGTTCAGAATGATGTCCACCGGGGTGCCGTCCGCCATGAACGGCATGTCTTCCTGGGGCAAAATCTTGCCGACGACACCCTTGTTGCCGTGGCGGCCAGCCATCTTGTCGCCGTCCTGGATCTTGCGCTTCTGCGCAACGTAAACGCGAATCATCTCGTTGACGCCTGGCGACAGATCGTCGTCGTCCTCGCGGGAGAAGCGACGAACCGCGATGACCTTACCAGTCTCACCGTGCGGCACCTTCAGGGACGTGTCGCGGACCTCGCGAGCCTTCTCGCCGAAGATGGCGCGCAGCAGACGCTCCTCCGGTGTCAGCTCGGTCTCACCCTTCGGGGTGACCTTACCGACCAGGATGTCGCCGTCGCGCACATCCGCACCGATGCGGATAATGCCGCGCTCGTCGAGATCCTTCAGCACGTCCTCTGACACGTTCGGAATCTCGCGGGTGATTTCCTCGGCACCGAGCTTGGTGTCGCGGGCATCAATCTCGTGCTCCTCGATGTGCACGGAGGTCAGGATGTCGTCCTCAACCACGCGCTGGTTCAGGATGATCGCGTCCTCATAGTTGTGGCCTTCCCACGGCATGAACGCAACCAGCAAGTTGCGGCCGAGCGCCATCTCGCCGTTCTTGGTGCCCGGGCCGTCAGCCAGCACCTGACCAGCCTCAACGCGCTGACCGTGGTCGACGATCGGGACCTGGTTGTAGCAGGTGCCCTGGTTCGTACGCTCGAAGGTGCGCAGCATGTATGTGTCCTGGATGCCTTCGTCGTCCATGACGGTGATGAAGTCACCGGTCACGTTCGTGACGACGCCAGCCTTCGCAGAAATAATCGTGTCACCAGCATCGTACGCGGCACGCTGCTCCATGCCCGTGGCCACATACGCAGCCTCAGAGCGCAGCAGCGGCACAGCCTGCTTCTGCATGTTCGCACCCATGAGGGCACGGTTCGCGTCGTCGTGCTCGAGGAACGGAATCATTGCCGTTGCCACGGACACCATCTGGCGCGGGGAAATGTCGAGGTAATCGACGCCCTTCGGACCGACGACGCCGATGTCGCCGTCCTTCAGGCGGACCTCAATACGCTCACCAGTGAGGTTGCGGTCCTTATCCATCGGGGTGGCCGCCTGCGCGATTGCGTAGCGGTCCTCTTCATCCGCGGTCAAGTAGTGGACCGTATCGGTCAGCTTGCCGTCTTCGACCTTCTGGTACGGCGTCTCAATGAAGCCGAACGCGTTCACGCGCGCGTAGGACGACAGCGCACCGATCAGACCAATGTTCGGGCCTTCCGGCGTCTCAATCGGACACATACGGCCGTAGTGCGACGGGTGGACGTCGCGAACCTCAATGCCGGCGCGCTCACGCGACAGACCACCAGGACCCAACGCCGAGAGACGACGCTTGTGCGTCAGCCCAGACAGCGAGTTGTTCTGGTCCATGAACTGGGACAACTGAGAGGTACCAAAGAATTCGCGGATCGCCGCGGAAACCGGACGGACGTTGATCAGCGAGGTCGGCGTGATGGACTCCGCATCCTGCGTCGTCATGCGCTCGCGCACAACACGCTCCATGCGAGACAGGCCAACACGAACCTGGTTCTGGATCAGCTCGCCCACCGTGCGCAGACGACGGTTACCGAAGTGGTCAATGTCGTCCGTATTAATCGCGATGACCTCGCCCTCCGGGGAAGTCATTTCGGTCTCACCTGCGTGCAGGCGCACCAAGTACTCGAGAGTGGTTGCAATGTCTTCCTCGGTCAGCGTCATCAGGCCGTCGTGGTCACCGCCCAAGCCGAGCTTGCGGTTGACCTTGTAACGACCAACACGCGCCAGGTCGTAGCGCTTCGCCTTAAAGAACGAGTTCTCCAGCAGCGACTGCGCGAGGTCGCGCGTCGGCTGCTCACCCGGGCGCTGCTTGCGGTAAATCTCCAGCAGTGCCTCGTCGGTGTTCGCCACACCATCATTTTCGAGAGTGGACATCATGATCTCGGAGAAGCCGAAACGCTCCGTGATCTGCTCCGTCGTCCAACCAAGAGCCTTCAGCAACACCGTCACCGGCTGGCGACGCTTGCGGTCGATACGCACACCAACCGTGTCACGCTTATCGACGTCGAACTCCAACCACGCGCCACGCGAAGGAATCACCTTCACCGCATGCAGCGGACGCTCCGTCGACTTATCGATCGTCTCGTCGAAGTACACGCCCGGCGAACGCACCAACTGCGAAACAACAACACGCTCGGTGCCGTTGACAATGAAGGTGCCCTTGTCCGTCATCAGCGGGAAATCGCCAATGAACACCGTCTGAGACTTAATCTCCTGGGTCTCATTGTTGATAAACTCCGCCGTCACATACAGCGGCGCGGAGTAGTTAATATCTTTTTCTTTACACTCGTCGATCGTGTCCTTGACATCTTCGAAGCGCGGCTCGGACAGCGTCAGGCTCATATTGCCCGAGTAGTCCTGGATTGGAGAGATCTCCTCGAGGATGTCCTCCAAGCCACTCGTGACACGCGCATCGGCGCCGCGAGCTTCCTGCTCACGCTCACGCCACTCCTGCGTACCAACAAGCCACGCGAAAGATTCAAGCTGTACATCAAGAAGACCCGGGACAGCGATCGGCTCTGCGATCTTCGCGAACGAATAACGTTCGGGAGCCCCGGGAATTTCAGCCATTGACATGGTCTGGTTTGAGACTGCCAAGTTGGGTCCTTCCAGCACCTAAGGCGGACGCCGATCTCTACTCTGGCTCTGTAAAATCGGCGTTTCCGCTGGGTAAATTAGCATTCGGTCTGCTTCGGAATACCCGCCCCCAGAGACAGCAAAATCACCTTGTCAAGTCGACGTTTCGAAAGTTTTTCGACGCCGAAAAAGCAAGGCTGACATAGCGGACTGGAGACGGCTTCCAGTGCAACGAATAAGTTTACACAATCCACCCAATGTTGTAAAGGGCAGCACGAATCCCCCGAATCTTTGCCGTCGCCGGGAAGCTTAGCACTAAACGCGCACGCGACGCTAACGCCGACGCGGCCACAACGCGCCAACCAAACCAATCAAGGTCAACACCCCACCCAAACCAAGCACACCCCATGTAAAGGCCTGCTGCGTGGAGGGACCGTAGGCGCCGTCGAGAAGCGAGAGAAGCTCGACCGTCTGCTGTGCATCCATCGCCGCATCGTAGGAAACAATGCCCTGGACCTCATTGCCGTCGAGATCAGCATAATAGTCGTTGACACGCTCCTGCATTCCCACGACCACGCCGGTGACCTGATCAACCAGCAACTCACGCTGCGCACTATGCGTGTAAAAGGCACGGACCGGCTCGCCGCCCTCCCCCTCGACAGTCAACGTATTGCGCATATCCGCGTAGCGCTGCGCCACATTCGTCGGAGCAACTTCCTGCCGGAACCGCAACACCGTGCGTCCCGCGACCGTCTCCTCCGCAACAAACTCCGCAGGAGCAGACCCACGCAACACAGGATCAAACACCTGGTACGTTTCCTGCTTCACCGGCGACGGCAACTTCAACCAAGCCCCCTCCACCGGGACATCAACGGCCGGCATCGCCATCACAAGCTGCACCTTTGCCGGGCTCTGCGCCTCGCCCGTCTCACGGTCCACGGCGTACGTCCATGTGCTCGCACCGACAAGATTCTCAAAATCCGTGCCAGCATCCCCCGCCCGCAATGTATCCCCCACACGCACGCTGGCAGTATCCTTCCCCGCCGGGCTCTGCACCTCCATATGCAACTGGTGCACGACCGGCACAGACTCACCCTCACGGGTGCCTTCGGGATCCGACATTGTCAGCGTGACCGCCCCCAGGTCCAACGGCAGCTTCGCCCCCGAGTTCAGCACACGCGGGGCCAGCAACCCGCCCACCAACAGCGCGATACCGAGGCCCGCCAACAGCGAAGCAATGATCCTGGATTTGGGCAGCATGGTGCGAAATTTTAGCACACAACGAAAAACACCCCGCCTGCCACGGTAAGTGGCGACGGGGTGTTCGTCGAAAAGCTATGCAGCCTGCACGATTACTTGAGGGTAACCTTTGCGCCAGCCTCTTCCAGCTTGGCCTTTGCAGCCTCTGCATCGTCCTTGTTTGCGCCCTCGAGGATAGCCTTTGGAGCACCCTCGACCATTTCCTTGGCGTCCTTCAGTCCCAGGCCCGGAACGAGCTCGCGAACAACCTTGATGACGCCGATCTTCTTGGCGCCAGCGTCCTCGAGAACAACGTCGAACTCGTCCTTCTCCTCAGCAGCTGGAGCATCGCCAGCAGCGCCCGGAGCAGCAGCAACAGCAACTGGTGCAGCAGCGGTAACGTCGAAGACCTCCTCGAATTCCTTCAGGAACTCGGAAAGCTCGATGAGGGTCATTTCCTTGAACTGCTCAATGAGCTCGTCCTTAGACAGCTTAGCCATGGTGGCTTCCTTTCTATTGGTGGGCGGTTAGCCCAAGTTTGTAAGTGTGTTATGCGGCGTCGTCCTGCTTGTCCTGCAGTGCAGCGACAAGGCGAGCCGTCTTGGATGCCGGAGCCTCGAACAGCCCAGCAGCCTTTGCCAAAGAACCCTGGAATGCGCCAGCGATTTTTGCAAGCGTGGTCTCGCGGTTGTCCATCTCAGCGATGGCGTCAACCTGAGCGGCGTCGATGGCAGCGCCATCCATGTAGCCACCCTTGATCACGAACGCGTCGTGATCCTTGGAGAACTTCTTCATGACCTTCGCGGCGTCCACAGCCTCGCCCTTAATGAAAGCGATAGCGGTCGGGCCGGTCAGAAGCTCGTCGAGACCCTCGATGCCGTGCTCGTTCGCAGCAATCTTGATGAGGGTGTTCTTGGCGACGTGGTATTCGACATCGAAGCCGAGATCGCCACGCAGAGTCTGCAGCTGACCAACGGTCAGGCCACGGTACTCCGTCAGCACGATGGAGCTAGCAGCGTCAAACTTCTCCTTCAACGCAACGAGCTCGCTCTCATTCTTCGGATTTGCCATTACACACGCCTCCTTCCAATACTTCATGTCCTTCAATCCGCCCGGAACACAAAAAGTGCCCCGTGCAGAAGCACGAGGCACCATAAGAAAGGTAGGCCACGTTCCTCCTGCGTGGGTCGACCCCTGGAGTGGGGTACCTTCGGCCCCGAAGGGCGACCGACGGTCTTCGGTGAAACTTGAGCTCGGGTAATACCCGTTCAAACTTCGTTGTAGAACCCTACACGCCTTCTTGCATGCGCGCAACTCCGCGCAACATTCGAGCCGCAACCACAAACAGCGCGATACCTCCCAACAACGCCATCAAGCCAACGCCGAGAATAAGTCCACCCCAAAAACCGCTGGCAGTCACGTCCGTCGCGGGCTCCTCCTGCGCTGCGCCCTGGTCGAAGGAGGACACAATGCCGCCCCCACCCTTCGGCGCCGAGGCATCGGGAATCGCTCCCCTTGTCGACGTCGGCTTCACCCCGGTCGCCTTTGCATCCCGCTGCTTCGCCGCCGACGTTGTTGTGGGCTTCTGCGCCGGCTTCGAAGCCGACTTGTGCGATGCTGTTTGCTTCGGTACCGCTTGCTTCGACACCATCTTCGCTTCCGTCGCCCGCACCGTACTTATAACAGTGCGGGCTGCGGCTGGCTTCGACGGGGAGGTCGTCGCTACTGGCCGTAGCTTCTGGCCGAACTTGCTCAACTCTTCATCGATTGAGCGGATGCCCTTCGCCAATGCGCCCACCCAGGTGTCGCTCGCCGCTGCGTTGACGCCGCACGAGTCCAAGTCGCGATATCCGTTTGCGTGCTGCTCACGCGCGGTAGCGATGGCGGCGTCGCCAACCGCGAACACCGCGACGAGCTCCACAGAGTCGAATGCAAACGTCACGGCGTACAGGCCCGGCTCAGTGAATCCGAACGCCTGGTGATCGTGGGCGTTGGCCGGGTAGCGCAGTGTGCGGGAGCTGTCGCCCGAGTCCAACTCAAGCTTGGCGCCCTGCAACCCTTCGTGCCATGTGTACATGCGTCCCGGCCCGGAGACCTTATTAATACGGACGGTTGCGGGTGCGGGGTGGTGGGTCGTCGAGAAGCCGAGCCACGGCAGGTCTGACTGCTGCGACTGCGGCAACATCCACATGCGCTCGGGGCGCGTGGGGAAGGTGTCGCGCAGCGTCGCGGGTATGTCCTTTCGCGCACGGTCGGGCACCTCGAACACGAAAGTGCCACTGGCGCGACGCGCGGGGTTGTTGGGGTCGCGGTCGTCGATGAGCGCGGCCTCCCGAGTATCGACGGGCCCCATATCCATATGACCGCTCGCGATGAAGGTATCCGGTCGGGTGCGCAGCGCATCGCAGTGCTTCGATGCGGGGGCTGGGGTAGGCGCCGACGACGCAGTTGTTGCCGGCGTCGGCGTTGGCGTTGGTGTTGGTGCTTGCGTTGGTGCCGGAGTGGGCGTCGATAAATTGGGGGTCCGAAGCCCCGTCGTGGTGCCCTCCGGCAGACCGACGTCCGCGTCAGTGCCCACCAACCAGTACTGGTCGGTCCAACTGGTGTACTCGGTCTCGCCGTTGGTCAGCTCGGCACGGCCCTGCCAGCGCAGCTTGTACACTCCAGGTTTCGTAAACGTCCAGTTGAAGTGCCCGTGTGCACCGACCTCATACTCGACGGTGTGCATCTGCGCATCGGCGCTATTGAAGAGTCGCTCGGCCGGCGAGGCGGCGTTCTTGAAGAAAATCTGCACATCGCCCGGGCCGTCGATGCTCAACAGGTCGAAGTACATCAAACGGTCTTTGAAGTTGCTCGGCACAGCCCCCGGCAGCTCGTGGGCAGGGTCAAATGCGCCGATACCGGACCAGATCGGGCGCCAATTGTCCGTGAAGTCGGCGTGCTGGGGTGCGAGCCACACCTGACTGCCCGGGGCGCCAAGGAAATCGAGGGAACCGTCGTCCGGAATGGTGAGCCGGGAGACGTCATTGCCATCGGAGTCAGCGTCGAGGGGCAGTCGGAAGCAGACGTCGCGCTGGTCAGTGACCTGCTGGCCATCGACCGCCCCGATGGACAGTTGGCCGCCGAACCGAGTGCCGTAGAGGGCGTCGTTGTGGGAGTGGTACAGCAACTTACGGCCAGCGCACGGGTGGTCAAGATCCTCAGGGAGGACGACGCCATGCCCTGGGTCGCCGGGTTGGTGCTCCGCAGGCGTGGCGGCGTGGGCCGGGGCGACCGTGAAAGCGAGAAGCGCCACCGCGAGGATGAGCCTTCGAATCATGCCCGTGCCCCCTTCCGCGCGAACAGCCAGCTCGCACCAAAAATGGCCGTCACGCACAGCACGATAGTTGCGCCGGTCGGCGAGTCGAACGACCATGCCAACCACACGCCAACCACACTGCCGACCACACCGATCAGCGCAGCAAGGATCATCATTGTCTCCAGGTTGTCCGTAAACAGGCGAGCCGCGGAAGCCGGAGTGACCAGCAACGCCAGCACAAGAATGTTGCCGATCGTCTGTACCGAAACGACCACCGCGGCAGTCACGCAGAGGTAGAGCACTAAGTCCAGAAGTGCGACGCGCACGTTCATCGCGCGGGCCGTCTCCCGGTCGAGCGCTACCGCGGTCAGCCACGGACGCAACGCCACCACCAACGCCACGATCACGGCGCACGTCGCGGCACTGACTATGAGGTCGCGCTCGCTCACGCCCGTCAGTGAGCCAAACAAAAACGAGCTCAGCGACGCCGTGTAGCCTTCCACACGCGAAATAATGACCAGACCGAGCGCGAACGCGGCCGCAAACACAATGCCGATCACCGCATCCTCCTTGAGCGCACGCCGCTGCGACAGCCCCGCAATCAACACCGCCACGATGAGCCCAGCAACAGCGCCACCGAACAGCACCGACACCTGCAGAGCAAACGCCAACGCGACGCCCGGGAACACAGCATGTGCGACCGCGTCCCCAATGAACGCCATGCCACGCAGCACCACAAAACACCCGACGACCGCGCACAGCACCGACGCCAACACCGCCGCCGTCAGCGCGCGCGGCAGGAACGCCAGGTGCGGGTTGGCCACATCGGCCAAAAACTGCAGAAACCCGATTTCAAGCACGAGTGACCTCTTTCACGTGTGTTTGCAGAGCCGCCAACCACGGCGAATCCGGGCCGACGCCGAACGTGTCCATCCAAGGCTCGGCACTGTCAAGCTCAGCGGGAGTCCCATCAGCGACGATGCCACCGCGGAACAGCAACAGCCGATCGCAGGAATCCACAGCCTCAACGATGTTGTGCGTGGACATCACGATCGCGATTCCTCGGGAAGCCAGCTGGCGAAACAACGCCAGCAGTTGCTCAGTGGATGGGATGTCGAGGCCCGTGAACGGCTCGTCAAGGAACAGCGCGCTCGGACGACGCACCAAGGCGCGCGCCACCAGGACGCGTTGGCGCTGCCCACCGGACAGTGCCGCAATTGGTCGGCGAGCCAAATCCTGCAGGTTCACAGCATCGAGCGCATCCGCAACAGCTTCGCGATGCTCCGCGGTAGGACGGACATACCACGGACGCAAGTCAAGCGTGGCGTTGAGCACGGCGGACGCGACATCAATCGGGAAGTCCCAAGCAACGTCGTGGCGCTGCGGAACGTACCCCACCACTTTGCGCACCGAGTTACCCGTCTGCTCCCCCACCCGCACCGTCCCCGAGGCACCGGGAATCAGGCCGAGCGTTGCCCGCATCAGCGTGGTCTTGCCAGCCCCATTTGGTCCGAGCAGGCCGACGAACTGTCCAGCAGGCACTACAAGATCAACGCCCTCGAAAATGAGACGGCCCGGGTACCCGGCGCGCAGCCCGCGCGCCTCTATGAGCGGTTGTCGGTTCACTCGCTACGCCCCTTCCGGGAGCGCGCCACCAGAAGTGCCACGAGTGCAAGCACCAGCACGCCGATCACGCCACCGGCGATCAACCCCGCGTTCAACCTGCCCCGGCCGCCTTGCTGCTTTTCCGACGCTGCGCCCTCACGCCACGACCCCTCGAACTGCGCGGCGCGCGCCGCCTCAACATCTGCGGCGTCACCGACCGCCACGTGCACCAGCTGCTCGTCTGTGTGGACAGTGCCGGCGTCGTCTTTCACCACGGCCCGCACCCCAACTAGGTGTACGCCCGGCTCGGTGAATACCCAGTTGGCGTGGGTGTGTGTGTTGGGCTCCACCCACATCGGCTGTGCGCCCGGCTCTGTGGTTGTCCACAGGAGCTGGGGCGCGTGGAACCCACCCGGTTGCAAGAACAGTGAGAACTCGCCCGGGCCTTCGTGTCCGCCGAATTCCAGGCTTACCCCGCTGCCAGAGCGCTCAAGCAGGCTTGCAGCCTGCGTGTTCCACCCTAGCCACGGAACTCCAGCGACCTCAGTTTGTGGGATTACCCACACATCTGCACCAGGCTTTGCGCCGGTAAAGGCGAAGTCATCACCGTCGGGTAGCGTTTGCTTCGCTGCGTCCGTAACCCGAAATACCACGTCGTCGAGGTGGCGCCACACGGGTGGTTGTTGCGTGTCGTCGCGCGCAAGGAACTCAAGTGTGTCCCCGTTGAACGTCGCACCGAGGTCCACGTGGCCGGCGTCGATAACGGTGCTCTCGCCGACAGGCGCGATCGCCTCATCTGCACTGACCACCTGTTGCAGCGCAGGATCATTGTCGGCGGCCTGCGCGTTTGCAATCACTGGGGTGGCTACGAGCATCGCAGCGCACACGAGTGGAGTAATTCGAAGTTTCATTGTTCGCTCATTTCTCATTTCGTCCAAGGCACCTGCGTATCGACGCAGCATTCGCCTCCACAAGGTGTATATAGGTATCGGCCGGGCCAGCCCCTGGGGGATCCAACGTGTCGCCCCAGATCGGGCACACTTTAATGCCCAGTTGGGCGGCGGTTTCCGTCAGCACTGTGCTGCGTCCGGCAAGCTGCGGTTCCAGGAACACCGCGGGCACGTGCAGGTTCTCCAGCGTGCGGGTGAACGCGATGACATCGCGTGGGCTCGGTTCTACGCTCGGGTTTGGTGTAACAAACCCCGCAACGCGCAGCCCGTAAGCTCGCGCAAGGTAGGAGTAACCGTGGTGAGTGGTCACTAGGTTGCGTTGCTCTTCGGGGACCGCTGCGATAGCGTCACGCATTGCGTCATCCGCTTCGTTCAGTTGCTGGAGGTAATCGTGGGCGTTGGCCTGGTAGATTTCCGCGTGTCGCGGGTCCACTGCAGCCAACTCGTCGCGGATCACCTGAACGATCGCCTTCATCGCACGCACGTCATGCCACACGTGCGGATCCAGCTCGCCGTGCACGTGATTGCCGAGCACCGCCTGCGGCAGCAGATATGCTTCCTCCCCCGGGGTGCCCAAGAATCGGAACGCTCGCTCCGGCGGGATCGGCTGGAGCGTAGTGTTTGGCACCGTGACGGCAACGTTTTCGGGGTCGAGGCGGCCGTCGTCATCCGAATTGAGTACGAGATGGGCTGCCCCCTGCTCGTCGAGCTCAGCTGTGATGTCGACATGCCCCTTCTCCACCGCGTGCATCCCAGGCGCAACCCGCGCAGGATCCTGCCCCACCACGACCGTCACCGTCGATTGCGTATTTGCCCGTTCCGGCGCACCGACGGCATCGCGGATCTGCGCGTCAAACGTCAGCTTGTACACACCGGGTTTAGAAAACGCCCAGCTAAGGTGGGTATGTGCGTCGACAGGCAATGTTTTTGCGTCATGCTTATCCAGCCCGTCACGAGAGTTGAACACCACCTCCGGGGTGCCAAAAGTCCCCAGGATAAACGCGAAAGCGTCACCGGGGCCGTCAACATCTACAAGCTCCAGGTCCGCAACCCCCGTCGCCGACAGCTGCTGGCCCGTATCCACCCGCAGCCCGAGCCATACAGCGTCTAGACTCGCGTCCTCCACAAGTGGAATCGGCGCGAACCCGTAGCGCTGCGCTTCCTGTGCAAGAGGCACGACCGGCGTTGTCTCGCGGGCAGTCGCTGCGATCGTGTTGATCAGTGACTGCGGTTCCAGCAACAGACCGTTGGTAAAAACCGCATCTGCGTAAGCAATGTCGCGCGTGGCATGCAAGCTTGGCTCATAGCTGTGCGGGTCAACCCCACGCGCCATCAAGGCGTGCACATCAGCCGCCTCACCGGCAACGTTGTGCACCATGTCCGCCAAAATAGGTGTCGACGCCACCACCGACGCCTTCCCCTCCCCCACCGACTGCACACCCGGGGACCCACACGCACCAAGCAACGTCACGCACATCAATGCAGTGGCTCGACGAAAAAATTGACTCACCGGTGGCCACCAAAACCCCACACCGCAGCAACACGACGGCGCAACGACGCATCTAAGCACAACCAACCGGCACCAAAAACAAACACACCCAGACCAAGCACTGCTACTGGCAGCGTCATCACCGTAGTCCCCGTCTCCGCGAGAGTACCGCTACGCTGCGTGGGCGCAGACGCAGGTTCTTGCAACGACTGTTCCTGCGACTGACGCTGCTCCTTCCCAGACCCTTCGTCTGCTCCGGCCGCCGCCACTTGCTGGGCACATTCGCCCTCTGCCTCAAAGACGGAACCGAAATCGAAATGGCCATCGTCCGCGTTTCCTGAACCACCAACGTCAAAGGTGAGCGTCGCCTCTCCATTCACCGATTCACCATTGTTCGCTGTCGCACTTTGCCGCACAGTCACCGTATATGTTCCTGGTGCGCTAAACATCCAATTCGGGTGCACGTGCGAATTCGCCGGGATGGTGTGACTACCCTGGGCCTGCCCGTCGACTGCACGGAACCACTCTTCACCCACAACCCGACCGAGGCCACCTTGCGTAAACACAAACATTGTGCCAGGGCCGTCGAATCCCGTGACCTCCCACGTCACATCGCCCGATGTGTTCTCAAGCAGCGATGGGTGCTGCGTGTTCGCCCCGAGCCATGGCACGCCGGCCTGCTGGGTTGCTCCGATCAGCCACGCCGCACCAGCCGGGATAGGCCCTACAGGACTCGTGAGCTGCTGTTTCGCCGCATCCCCCAGGCCAAAGCGGAGCTCCGTGGGATCGCGCCACTCCGCCGGAACTGTACGGTCATCCTTCACCATCGGATGCAGCGCTGGGTGGCATTCGTCTGCGAAGGCTGGCGTCGATACGAAGAAGAACAGCAGTGTCGCCGCGAGCACTCGCAGCGTTTGGGTGACAGAAAAATTCACCTAATGAACATTATTTTCATTAGAGTCGACATGCAAATTGCGAGTTATCCACAGGCAATGAGAGGGCTCTTCCCGAACACTGCACAGCCACTTAAGTTAAAAGTATGAACTTCAAAACATTCCTAGAATCCATGTCCACGCAAGCCCTCGACACCTTGGACGGCTTCGATTACGACGCCGCCATCGAAGCCGGCGTCGACCCAACACGCGCACGCGCCTGGCGCCAACTCCACGAAATCTACTTCGGCCCCACAAAATCTCGACAGAAACAACGCCTCGCCGCAGAAAAAGCACGCCGCTACGGCTTCTCCCTCGACCAACTCGCCATGATCGAACGCAGACTACGCCCCATCAAATCTGCCCGAACCCGCACCAAACTGCGCCTGGTACTCCTCGACAGCAAAGGCACCTACAAAAAGCTCAGCGAACGCGCAAAAGCACTCCTCCCGAGCAACACCAAACCAGCCAAAGACCGCCTGACCTTTTCACCATCCCGCAACGGGCGTCGCACCATGACGCTCACCACCAACGAACGCGACCTCGCAGACCTCGAACACGCCCTCACCCGCGACATGGACCCCAAAACACCACCCAGCAAACACATGCTGCGCAGATTCCTCGACATCATACGTGGCGACGGCCACTCCGTCCCCCACGCCGTCCCACGCCCCCTCCTCCTCATCCCGCTACCACAGTGGATCCAGATCAAACGCGGCCACGGCGACGACACCACCCTCACCCTCACCGATGGCACCACCATGACCGGCGCCGAATACCTCAACAGCAGCGTCGCAACCAGCGACAACGAACTCGAGGCCGCCGTCTTCCACCCACAACACGGAGCAGTCAACCTCTACCGGACGCAACGCCTCGCCAATGACAAGCAACGCACCCTCGCCCGCGCCATCACTCCCGGTTGCCCGGTACCCGGCTGCCGCCACACCGCCGACGCCTGCGAAATCCACCACATCACCGCGTGGCAACACGGAGGAGAAACGAACATCGACAACCTGGCCCCGCTGTGTCGCTACCACAACCGCGTCAACGACGACGACCCGCAACGCGCCCGCCGCGGACGAATCGAACTTGTCAACGCACAGCCCCTCTGGCACTCACCGCGCGGCTACGCCACCACCAATCCAGTACACCGTCCAGGGGCTATGAAACTGCTGTACACATAGCAAAACGCCCACCACGGCATGGCCGAAGTGGGCGTCGAAAAGGGAAGGAAGCTTACGCCTTCTTCGCGTAGTCCTTCACAACGTTGGTGTCCACTGGGACGCCAGGGCCCTGCGTTGCGGAAACGGTGACCTTCTTCAGGTAAATACCCTTCGCGGATGCTGGCTTGAGGCGCAGCACCTCGTCGAGCAGGGCGCCGTAGTTCTCGGCGAGCTGCTCAGCGGTGAAGGATGCCTTACCGATCAGCGCGTGCAGGTTGGAAGCTTTGTCCACGCGGAACGCGATCTTGCCGCCCTTGGTCTCCTCGATCGCCTTCGCGACGTCGGTGGTGACGGTGCCGGTCTTTGGGTTCGGCATGAGGCCACGTGGGCCCAGGACGCGAGCGACGCGGCCAACCTTGGCCATCTGGTCCGGGGTCGCGATTGCGACGTCGAAGTCGATGGTGCCGGCGTTGATCTGCTCGATCAGAACGTCGGTGCCGACGATGTCAGCGCCTGCAGCCTCAGCCTTGGTTGCGTTCTCGCCCTCTGCGAACACAGCTACACGGACGGTCTTACCGGTGCCGTGTGGCAAGTTGACGGTGCCGCGGACCAGCTGGTCGGCCTTGCGAGGGTCGACGGATAGGCGCATTGCGACGTCGATGGTGGCGTCGTAGTTCTTGGAGGAGGTCTCCTGCGCCAGCTTGACGGCATCGAGTGGGTGGTAGAACGCGTCGCGGTCTACCTTTGCCAGCGTCTCGTTGTAGCGCTTGGACTTCTTAGCCATGTTGGTTTCCTTTCAGAAAATGGTGTTTTCAGGAAATGTGGTACGCGCCTGGCCGGCGCTCCCACGAACGGCGAGAACTACTTCTCGACCGTGATGCCCATGGAACGAGCGGTACCTGCGATGATCGCGGCGCCTGCCTCGATGTCGCGGGCGTTGAGATCCTTCTTCTTGGTCTCGGCAATTTCCTTGCACTGGTCCCAGGTGACAGAGCCAACCTTTTGGGTGTGCGGGATGCCGGAGCCCTTCTGCAGGCCAGCTGCCTTAAGAAGCAGAGATGCAGCCGGTGGGGACTTCAGGATGAAGTCGAAGGAGCGGTCTTCATACACGGTGATCTCAACCGGGATGATGTTGCCGCGCATGGACTCGGTTGCAGCGTTGTATGCCTTGGTGAACTCAACAATGTTGACACCGTGTGCACCCAGCGCAGGACCAACCGGCGGAGCCGGGTTTGCCATACCGGCCTCGATCTGCAGTTTGATCAGGCCGGTGACCTTCTTCTTAGCCATCGAATTACCTCAATTCCTTGGTACAGTGCCTCCTGCCACGATGACGGCAGAAACACTTCCGGATGCCCCGCTTGACGGAGCCACCGGGGAGAACGAAAAACGTCGCGGGCCTCTCGGCACACGCGACGTTTCACTTTACGCCCCGACACGGGACAAACGCAAACGGTTACATGATGCGTTCGATCTGGTCGGCGGTGAGCTCGACTGGAGTTTCGCGGCCGAAGATGGACACGAGCGCTTGAATCTTGCCGGTTTCTTCGTCGATCTCGGAAATGGTGGCGGACACGGACGCCAACGCCCCGGACAGGATGGTGACGGCTTCGCCGACCTTGTAGTCGTGGTCGATCTTCTTCGGCGCTGCCTCCTCCGGCATTGCCACGACGGTCTCGCCCTCGGCGTTCGGTTTGCTGTCTTCGCCGGTGACTGGCTCCGCCTTCGGCATGAGGAATTTTGCCACGTCGCGATGCTTGACCGGGGTGGCGTTGCCTTCGTTGCCTACGAAGCTGGTCACGCCTGGGGTCTCGCGGACAACGGACCAGGCGGCGTCGTTCATGTCCATGCGGACCAGGACGTAGCCCGGCAGCAGCTTGCGCTTCACAAGCTTTTTCTTGCCGTCTTTGTTTTCGATGGCCTGCTCGATCGGCACGACAACGTCGTAAATGGAGTCCTCCACCTCGAGCGTCTGAATACGCATGTCGAGGTTGGTCTTCACTTTGTTCTCGTAGCCGGAGTAGGACTGGATGATGTACCACTCGCCTGGCAGCTTCTTCAGTTCGCGGACGTACTTGCGAAGGCGCGCGCGGTACTCGGAGTCCTCGTCAGCCTGTGAAGCCTCCACAGCCTCCGTCGGCTCTGCGAGTGGCGACTCGGCCGCGTTGAGGTCTGCCTCCTGCACAGGCTCCTCGACAACTTCGACAGCCTCAGTGGCTTCCGCCGTTTCCGGATCGGTAGCCTCGCTCACGGCGCCACCTTCGGCAACCATTTCTTCTTCGGCGTGGAGCTCAGCAGTCTGCTCTGTTGCTTCGGACGATTCGGGCGCTTCGAGGTCCGTGTTTTCCTGGTTTCCCGGCTCGGTGCTCATGGTGTTTCTCCTTGGTGTGGCAAAAACTAATCCCGCCTTCCCTCGGGTTTGAGGTGGCGGGACAATCACGTGTTTTACATGTTAGCGGATGAGCACCCACTGCACCAACATGGTGCCGAGGTGGTCGGTTCCCCACACGAGTGCGGTGAGCACGATGAGGAAAGCGAATACGACGAGGGTGTAGTTGAGCATCTGGTTTCCGGTTGGCCAGATGACTTTGCGCATTTCCTGGACGACTTCACCCGGGAACGCGCCTGGGCCGCCTCCGAGGGATTCTTCGCGGTCCTCTTCCTGCTTTGCGGGTGCCCGCTTCTCTTCGTAGGAAGCGGATGAAACAGAGGAAACCCCGCGCAGCTGGCGCTTGCCGGTTGGCTGTGCTGGGTTGTGTTCTTGCGGATTAGTCAAAAGAACTCCTCTAACTACAAGTTTTGGCAGGGGCGACAGGACTCGAACCTGCAACCTACGGTTTTGGAGACCGTTGCGCTACCAATTGCGCCACGCCCCTAGGACACTGTGAACAGTGTTCCTAACCCTACCACGGGAAACGCGTTTCCCGTTTTGAGGTGAGTAGCGATGGCGAGAATTGAACTCGCGACACAGCGATTATGAGTCGCTTGCTCTACCACTGAGCTACACCGCCATGTGTTTGCCGCCACGAGGACTATACAAACAACAGAGCCCCCTGTCAGAATCGAACTGACGACCTTTTCCTTACCATGGAAACGCTCTGCCGACTGAGCTAAGGGGGCACAGCCTCTGTGTTGTGAACTCACCGTTTCGGCGTGTCCGCTCCGTTGAAGCCTTTGAAAGAGTAACCCGCTTCTACCATTGAACGCAAATCGCCAGGTAGCAATAGCTTTTCGACGCCCTCTTCGCATGCTTATAACGCAACACCTGAAGATGGAAAAGGCCCGCCCCTCACAGAACGCGAGGGGCGGGCTTTCGGTGCCAGGTAGAAGATTCGAACTTCTGAAGGCGTACGCCGGCGGATTTACAGTCCGCTTCCTTTGGCCACTCGGACAACCTGGCATGCACCGTAAGTGCGTGGACTACTTTACATCAACGTACCCGCAAGAACGCAAATCGCGTGGCCAGAGCCGCTATCCGGCGCTATCCGACGCGTTCGATCGCGTAGACGGAGACTTGGCGCAGCGCTTGGTTTGCGGGGCCGTCGGGAAGGAAGTCGAGTTCGCGTTCGACGATGTCGAGGTACTCCTGCACGGTGTCGAGTGAGCGCTGGCGACCTTGCGTTTGGCTGAGCAGGTCGATGGCACGCTCGACGTCGGCGTCGTTGTCGAGTGGGCCGGTGAGCAGGCCGCGGAGTTCTTCGGCGGCTGGCGAGTCCTCTTCGAGTGCGTAGAGCACCGGGAGGGTGAATACGCCCTCACGGAGGTCTGTGCCGGGCGTTTTCCCGGATTGGGCGCTGTCGGAGAAGATGTCGATGATGTCGTCGACGATCTGGAAAATCATGCCGATGGCGCTGCCCATCCGGGAGCAGCTTTCAACGATGTCGCGCGACGCCCCGGAGTGCAACGAGCCGAGGTAGGCGGCGGAGGCGATGAGGACGGCGGTTTTGCCGTCGATAACTTTGAGGTAGTGCTCGACTGGATCTTCCCCCTGGGCGCCGACGGTTTCGCGCATTTGGCCGGTGACGAGGCCTTGGAAGGTGTCTGCGAAGTGGGCGACGGTAGCGGTGTCGATTTCGCTCATGAGCCTGGAGGCGTGGGCGAAGAGGATATCGCCGGCGAGGATGGCGACGGTGTTGTTCCACCGCATGTTGGCGGAGTCGACGCCGCGGCGTTTTTCGGCTTCGTCCATGACGTCGTCGTGGTACAGGGTGGCCAGGTGCACCATTTCGGTGATGGTGGCCCCTTTGATGACGTTGGTGGTGCCAGGGTTGGGCCCGAATTCGCTGCAGAGCAGTGCCACAAGTGGGCGGAAGCGTTTGCCGCCGGCGGCTGCTAGGTGCATCACTTTGTCGGTGATGAACGCTTCACCTTGCTGGAGCCGCTCCCTGAGCAGGGTTTCGACCTCGCCCATGCCGTTTGTAACACGCTCGGTGAGGGCGTCGTCGCCTAGGTCCATGCGAAAGCCATGGCGTGGTGACGGTGTTATGCCGTTGGTCATCGATGATGTCCTTGCAGGTTAAAGTACTCATTGCGCCATTCCCGGGGCATGTGGGGGCGCGGTTAACATCACTAACCGTAGTCCACACCCTCAAATTTTTGCAGTAATGGGGTGTGCCTGCGCTATCTGGCACAATGTGGACTCGTGACTGAGTTTGTTGATTGCGTAGTTGTGGGCGCGGGCCCGTCGGGGGCCACGGCGGCCATCGCGGCCCAGAGGGCTGGGTTTTCAACCCTGCTTATCGACGCCTCTTCGCCCGGCCGCGACAAAACCTGCGGCGACGGTCTGACTCCGCGGGCGGTACACACACTGCGTCGCTTAGGGCTAGAGCACGTGTTGCCCTCCTACCGCAATAAGGGTCTGCGGTTGCACGGGTACGGGGGTGACGTGATTGCCCCGTGGCCGGATGGGATGTATGGCACGGATGGTTCCGCGAGCCCGCGCGCGACGTTTGATGCGGCGTTGGTCGCGGAGGCTGCGGCCGCGGGGGCCACGGTGTGGCAGGACTGCCCCGCAACGGACGTGACGTTCGGCGCCGACGGTGTGATCGAGGCGGTGCACACCGCGCGTGGCGAGGTGCGCTGCCGCTGGGTGGTTGTGGCCGATGGGGTGCGTTCGACCTTCGGCAAGCTGTTGGGCCGCACGTGGCACAAGGGCGAGGTGTTTGGGATCGCGGCGCGATCCTACTGCGCCTCCCCCATGTCCGGGGAGCCGTGGATGCATTCGCACGTGGAACTTCGCGACGACACCGGCACCATCCAGCCGGGCTACGGGTGGATCTTCCCGCTCGGCGACGGCACCGTAAACCTTGGTTGCGGCGCCCTGTCTACGAATGCTCGCCCGGCGCGGGTGAACACGAAGAAGTTGCTGCACCAGTACGCGGACCAGCAGCGTGATACCTGGGCCCTGGGCGAGCCGCAGCGGGTCACGAGCGCGTTGCTCCCGATGGGTGGCGCGGTGTCGAACGTGGCGGGACCGAACTGGGTGCTGATCGGGGATGCGGCGGCGTGCGTCAACCCGCTCAACGGCGAGGGCATCGATTACGGGATGGAGACCGCCGTCATGGCGGTGGAACTGCTGCAGGAAGGCAAGGATTGCACGCTGGCGTGGCCGCTGCTCCTGCGGGAGGCGTACGGCCAGGCGTTCGCGCTGGCGCGCACCGCGGCCCGCCTGCTGACCTACCCGCAGTTCTTGCCGGTGGCAGGCCCGCTGGCGCTGCGTGGCGTGGCGGGGCGCCACCTGATGCCGGCGGCGGCGCGCCTGATGGGCAACCTGGTCACCGAAGAGGACACGGACTTGATTTCGCGTGCGTGGCGCGCCGCCGGGCGCGTGGTTCCGGTCAACGCGCCGCTGTGGGACGCTACGCTGTAGGTTTCACGGCGCTGTGCAGCGCCACGATGCCCAGCGAGAGGTCCTGCCAGCCGGCACCCGTCCAGCCGTTGTGGTTGATGGCGGCGGCCAACTCCTCCTGGTGTGGCCACGCCCGGATGGATTCGGCGAGGTACTCGTAGGCTTCCGCGTTGGAGGAGAACACTTTCGCCAGCAGCGGCAGCGCGACCGGGAGGTATTGCTTGTAGAAGGTGCGGAAGCCGGGGACGATGGGCGTCGAAAATTCGTTGACGAGCAGGCGGCCGCCAGGTTTGGTCACGCGCGCCATTTCGCGCAGGCCGGCTTCGAAGTCGTAGACGTTGCGTAGGCCGTAGGAGATGGTGACGGCGTCGAAGGTGTTGTCGGCGAACGGCAGGTGCATCGCGTCGCCGACGACCTTGGGGACGTCGCGGTCGCGGCCGGCCGCGAGCATGCCCTGGGAGAAGTCGCAGGCGACGACCCACGCACCGGACTTCGCCAGTTCGACGGTGGACACGGCGGTGCCGGCGGCGAGGTCGAGTACCTTCTCCCCCGGTTTCAAGTTGAGTCGCTCGCGGGCGCGCCTGCGCCAGTACTTGTCCAGCCCAAACGACAACACGGTGTTGGTGATGTCGTATTTTTCGCCGACGCCGTCAAACATGCCCGCTACGTCGAAGGGCTTCTTCTCCAGATCTGCCTTGGCCATAACGCTCTACTGTAGCGCGCGCCGTGCCTTCTCGTAATACTCGATGAGTTGCTGGCACAGCGCGTCCCACGTTTTGCCGGAGACCGACTCGCGCGCCGCCACCCGCAGGGCCTGCCACCGGGCCTCGTCGAGGCACCACGCGACGGCGTTTGGCAGTTCGGTGGTGAAGGTGGGGACGTCGAGAAGGCGGCCGTTGGTCCCGTCGACAATGAGGTCGATGGGGCCGCCGGCGCGCGGCGCGATGGTGGGCACCCCGCTGGCCTGGGCTTCTTGGATGGTTTGGCAGAAGGTTTCGAATTCGCCGGGGTGCACGAAGACGTCGAAGCTGGCGTAGGCGCGGGCGAGTGCCTCGCCGGTGAGCGGGCCGCAGAACACGGCGCCGGGGAGGGCGGCGCGCAGGTCGTGGGCCTCGGGGCCGCCGCCAACGATCACCACTTGGAGGTCGTCGCGTCCGCAGAGCGGGGCAAGCCGGTGCACGCTTTTCTCGGCGGCGAGGCGCCCGACGAAGCCGACGATGCGTCTGCGCCCGCTCGGGTCCCAGCCGCGGCGCAGCTCTTCGCTGCGGCGACGGGGGTGGTAGAGGGTGGCGTCGACGCCCCTGCCCCAGGTGTGGACCCGCTCGATGCCGTGGGCGCTCAGTTGGTCCACCGCCGCAGACGAGGGAGCGAGCGTGAGCTGGCACGCGTTGTGCAGCCGGCGCGTCCAGTCCCACGCAAGCTTCGCCAGCGCCGGCAGGTGGTACTTCGTGGCGAAGCCCGCCACGTCCGTTTGGTAGAGCGCCACCGCGGGCACCCCGAGCTGGCGGGCTGCGAACGCGCCCGCCGCCCCGAGCACGAACGGGCTTGCCAGGTGCACCACGTCCGGCTGGAAGGCCGCGAGTGCTGCGCGCACGGCCCCGGTGGGCACCCCGACGGGCAGCGAGTCAATGAGCGGGACGCGGACGGTGGGTACGCGGACCACGCGGAAGCCCCGGTAGTCAGGGATTTCCTCCTGGTGCTCGCGGGCACCGGGGGCGATCACGAGGGCGTCGTGCCCGCGTTCACGGAGGTGGTCGAGCACGCGCAGGACGGAGTTGGTCACCCCGTTGACGTTCGGCAGGAAGGACTCGGCGACGATGGCCACACGCATCCGCTACGCCTCCCCCTCGTGCTCCCCGCGTACGAAGCGGCCCACGCCCTTCCACGCCGCCGCTGCCACCAGCGTTGCCACCACGGCGACGGACAGCGCGGGGATCAGCGCCAGCGTCCAGCCGCGGCCCTCGACCTTGACCAGGTCAGGGTCGGTGCGCGAGTACGTCACCCACACCTGCTGCCCCTCGTTGAGCCCGGTTGGGTACAGCAGCCCGGTCGCCGGGGAGTGGGTGCGGCCGCGGTCGTCTTGGTACTCCACGGTGGTGCGGGTGGCGCTCACGGCGGTGACGGTGGCCAGGCCGCGGCCGGGGTCGCGGGCGATGCGCCAGTCGTTGATGGCGGGGCCCGCGACCATCGCGAGCACGCCGATCATCGTGCAGGTGTACAGCGCCAGCACGAGCTGCTGGGCGCGGCGTTTCCAGCGGATCACTTCTGCAGCCGCTGCGCGAGTGCTCGCCGGGTGGACCGTGTGGTGCACGCTTCCACCACGGTGATGGGGTTGGGCTGCGTCTCCAGTTCAAGCAGCACCTCGTGCAGTTCGGCGAGGGTTTCGGCGCGGCGGTAGTCGGCACCGTAGGCTTCCGCCAGCTTTTCGACGTCCACTCCGTGCCTCGTACCAAACGCCCTCTCGAAGTCGTCCCGGACGGACTGCGACCCGACCTCCAACGTTTCGAAGATGCCGCCGCCGTCGTCGTTGGCCACCACGATGGTCAGGTTGCCTGGGTGCGGCTCCCCCGGCCCGATGAGGAGCCCGCCGGCGTCGTGGAGGAAGGTGAGGTCCCCCATGAGTGCGACGGTGCGCGGTGCCCGGATCTCGTCCGGGTGGAGACGCTGCGTGGCAAGTGCGACGCCGACCGCCTGGGAGACGGTGCCGTCGATGCCTGCGGCGCCGCGTGGGGAGACGGTGGGCACACCGTCAAACGGCATACCGACGAAGGAAGCGTCCCGCACCGGGTTCGACGCCCCAAGCACCAGCGTGTCCCCCACCCCGAGGGTGTCGCAGACAGCAGCGGCGACGTGCATGCCGGTGAAACCGTAGTCGACGTCGGCGAGGGCGTCGCGAACCGTGTTCGCGCCGACGCCACCCGCTGCCTCACAGATGGTGATCCACTGCTGGCGCGGCTGCCCCGTCGCGTTGACGCGGGAGGCACGCAGCTGCGGGTTGCCCGTGAACGTGTCGGTGCGCGAAATGCCGATCACCGTGATGTCCGGGTCGGCGAGCAACGCCATCACGTCGCGGTGCAGTGTCGGGTGCCCAACCACGATGATCTGTTCCGGCTTCGTGGACGCGGCGAAATCGCCACCGTCGTGACTAATCGCGACCTCGCTCTGCGCGAAAAAGCGCGCCGCCAACGGGTGCACCTGGTGGAACGGGGTCGGCGCGGTCGGCTCCGCGATGGTGGGCACGTGCTCCAACCCGGGCACGTCCCAGGCCTCGTCGCCGGCGATGACCAGCGTGTCCTTCGTCAGGTCGACATCCACGGCACCGTGGTCACGCCACGCCGGATTCGTGGACAGGCGGCCCGGGCCCACCCGGCGCGGCTGCCCCACCGGCTCCGGCAACGCATCCGGCACCAGCGGAGTATCCAGGGCGACGTTCACGTGCACCTGGGTGTCGCTAAAGTCCAGCGCGCGGGCATCCTCCACTGTGGTGACCTGCTGCGTGCGCGCGTAGTGGCCAAAAATGCCCTGCTGCCAAATCGTCTGGGAGGCCCCAGTACCGACCATCCACTCGGGGCGGTCAGCGCTGATGACGGCCAGCGGCACGTGCGCCATGTGCGCCTCCACCATGGCGGGCAGCGTGTTGGCGACAGCGGTGCCGGACGTCATCACTACGCCGACGTGGCGGCGCTGCACGCGCGCCATGCCGAGGGCGGCAAAGGAGGCGGAGCGTTCGTCGATACGCATGTGGACTGTGATGTCCCTGCGTGCGAGCAACGCGTACGCGAGCGGCGAGTTGCGCGACCCGGGGCACATCACCACATCGGTGACATGCTGCGACACTACTTCGGCGACCTGGCAGGCAATATCCATCGAGTTCATGGCCACCTACCTTACTGGCCCTGCATGGCGCTTTCCGCGCCGGAGACAAGATCATCGAAGAGACCACGCAACTCGGACGGCACCTCCACCGGGGGCTCGGTCGGTGCCACGGTCTCCCCGCTCTCCCCACGCCCTCGATCCGGCAGCAACTTCGGCCGCTTCATGGTTGTCTCCGTGACCGTCTCCGTGGACACGGCGGTCTCGGTCACCATCACGGTGGACGTCACCGGTGGCTTGTTGGCCTCGGCGGCGGCGCTGCGCCACAAGAAGAACAACACGGTGCCCGCGCACAGCGCCACAGCAAGCGCAATCCCCAGCCCGATTGCGAGCCCGTTGGAGCGCTTCGGCTCCGGCTCGTAATAGGGCTGGGGGTCGCCGTAATAGGCTTCCGGCTCGTAGTACTGCGTTTGGTGCTGCGGATCCGGGAAGTACTGCTTCGGACGTTGCTGGTTATCCATGCTGCTAGCGTACCGCTAGAGCACCAAACCAAACACCGGCACCGCCAGGAAGTAGGTCACCACAGTAATCAGGGCCAAGGAGATGATGTTGAGCCACAGGCCGCCCTTGAGCATCTCGCTCATGGTGACGTAGCCGGAGGAGTACGCAATCGCGTTCGGCGGGGTTGCCACCGGGAGCATGAACGCACAGGTTGCGGACAGCGCCACAGGGATGGCCAGCAGCAAGATATTCATCTCGGTTGCTTCGGTCAGGCCGATACCAACCGCGACACCACCCATGATCGGGAGGAAGGTTGCGGCGGTTGCCGTGTTCGAGGTCAGCTCGGTCAGGCCAAGCACCAGTGCGGCGACAGCCATGATGAGCAGAATCGTCGGCAGCACAGCGAGGCCCTTTGCAGCTTCACCGATCCAGAGGGACAAGCCGGTGGAGGTGAACATCGCGGACAAGGACAGGCCACCACCGAACAGCAGCAGAACGTCCCACGGCATCTCGTTGGCGGTCTCCCAGTCCATCAGGCGCTTGCCCTGCTTCGTGCCCGGCACGATGAACATCAGCAGGCCGGCAATGATGCCAACGATGGCGTCGTTGTACGGGAACTCCCACCCAAACTGCTTGATACCAAGCGGGATGAAGATCCACGCCAAGGCTGCGATGAGGAAGATGATGCCGACGGCCACCTGCGGGAACGTCCAAGCACCCAGCTTGCGGTACTCCTCATCGATGAGCTCCTTACCACCAGGGATCCGGTCGATCTCAGGCTTGAACACGTTGATGAGCACCACCCAGGCGATGACGGTCAGCAGGATCGCCATTGGCATACCTACCAGCATCCACTGACCGAACCCGATCGTGATGTCGTGTGCTTCCTTCATGTAGCCGGCCAGCAGGGCGTTCGGCGGGGTACCGATCAGGGTGCCCAGGGAACCGGTGGACGCGGAATACGCGATAGCCAGCATCAGCGCGGTAGCGAAGCGCTTCTGGTTCTGCATGCCACCGACGGAGTCAGCGGTCAGGGTCAGCACGGAAACACCGATCGGGAGCATGACCACGGCCGTTGCGGTATTGGATACCCACATGGACATGAAGCCGGTGGCCAGCATGAATCCCAGGATGATGCGCTTCGGGCTCGTGCCCACGATGCGCACCACCACCAGCGCCAACCTGCGGTGCAGGTTCCAGCGCTGCAGGCCAAGCGCCATGAGGAAGCCACCCATGAATAGGAAGATCGTGGCGGATGCGTACGGCCCGGAGACCGCGCTGAACTTGGCCACCCCCATCACGGGGAAGATCGCGATCGGCAACAACGCGGTGGCCGCCAGCGGGATCGCCTCGGTCATCCACCACGCTGCCATCAGCACCGTGGTCGCGGCGACGACGCGCATGACGTCGGCGTCGTAGGTCGTTTCAGGGTCAGCCCCCGAGGACTGGCTCACGGTATCAGCCGCGCTGGCTGGGAAGATGTAATACACCAACAGCGCGAGCAGCACGCCCGCAATCAGCCCAATGAGCTGGCGGCGCCACTCACCCGGTTCCGGCGATTTAGCAAGATCGCCATCAGAAAGTGCAGACGATTCGTGGATCACGGGAGTCGACATTTTCGATCCTTTCGAACAGGATTCACACAACAGCTAAAAAGGTGATCTTTCACACCCTCGCATGGGAGACGTTACGCCCTCACACATCAAATGTCGCAAGAATGCACAGATTAATCAAACATTTCCACCCCCGGCAGGTAGCGTTTTTACCCCCGCATGGTGTCCATACAGTCCCGAACGCGCTGAAACCACCAGTCGCGACGCTCGGCGGGCGCCCGAAGTTCATGGAGTCGCGCCGGATCGGGGGTAACAGGGGTGGCTTCGAGGCAGCCATCGACGAGCGGTCGCGGCGTTGCGACGTCCTCTACGAACAACCGCTGCGTGGCCAAGCCCGCCGCGCGCGAGTCAGCAACACGCGCCGCCACCAGCCCCGCGTACATCCCCACCGCGGTATCCAGGGCGCTGGCCACCGTCACGTCCATCCCCAGGTCCCGCTTCAGCGCCAGCAGGCGCCGCACCCCGCCGAGTGGCGCCACCTTCAGCACCGCCACATCCGCAGCCCCCAATCGCGCAACCCGCAGCGGGTCCGCCGCACGCCGGATCGACTCGTCCGCCGCAATCGGCGTACGCACCCAGGCACGCACCGCCGCCAACTCCTCCACGTTCTCACACGGCTGCTCGATGTACTCCAGCTCCCCCAACGCTTCGGCGGCGCGCACCGCCTCCTCGACGCTCCACCCCCGGTTCGCGTCCACGCGCAGGGTCGCGTCGGGGCGCAGCTCGCGTACCCGCTCGACGCGCGCAACATCCTCGGCGAGGGTTTGGCCAACCTCGGCTACCTTGATCTTGAACGTCCCGATACCCGGGAAACGCTCGAGGACCTCCTCCACGCCGGCGGCATCCACCGCGGGCACCGTACCGTTGACCGGCACCGGCCCGGAAGCCTCCGGCAACCCCTCAAACGCGGCCTCCAGCCCGGCGCGCAACCACTGCGCGGACTCCCCCGGGCCGTACTCCACAAAGGGAGAGAACTCGCCCCAACCGGAGGGGCCGTCGATAAGCAGGGCCTCGCGCGTGGTGATCCCGCGGAACCTCACCGCCATGGGCAGGGCTACGACGTGGGAGCGTTCGAGAATGTCATCGAGAGCGGGGATCATGCCCCAATGCTAGCTTCGGACCGAAAGGCAGAGTGCTGCGACCACCCCGGAAAGCGTCTCCGCGTGGAATGAACGGTTCCAAGCATGAATGAAGCGAAAGAACTAGGTTTCATCGCCAAACCACCAGCTCCGCGCGTTAACGCGAACGGACCGGCCCAGGATCTGTCCATGGACTTCACGTTTACCCCCAGTACCGTTGGCATTCGACGAACCCCTCGTGCTACGAAGCGCAGGCAGCTGGTCCATTCCGGCGCAACTTGCTCACACGAGCGGGACAACGGACCCAGCCAAGCTTCCCGCGACGCAGCGACAAATTGGGCACTTAGCAAAGCGGGCCCCGGTTACAACACCCCCGGCGCTGGCTACAGATACAACTTTGCTTTTAACAAGGATTTGAATGCAGACACTTTCAATTGCTCTTCGCTAGTTTGGGCTTCGTACATGGTCGCTACAAACGGAGTAGTCAACTTGGATGCTAACGGAGGGCCAGGTGTGTATCCGTCTGATGTAAGGGATGATGACCAAGTAATCTCATACTAGGACTTCGAATAAGGATCAACTCATGCGAAGCAGATCACGCGGCACCGTAGTGGTGGCCCTCGTACTGTCCTTCACTATTGCCTCCCTCCTTATATTTCGTATCCTCCCGGACCGAAGCGAGGGGGCCGAGCAGGGATGGGCCACGTCAGGTAATTACATCGTTTCTTACGGGCCAGTAATGGAGCCATATCCATCTACAACGGATAATACTTACTACCTCTATTCTCCATCCGGGGAAGAGCTCGGACATGAAAAAGGGACAGGGAGCTGGACCCCCGTAGCCCTTCCCACACGTGGGGGAAGCTATCTGTATTTCGCCGACAAAATACGCCAATTAGGGGGCAGCGGGAGTGAGATTGCCGTGCCAGATCGAAGTCCTATTGTAAATTTTGATGGGTCCCCAAACGGAAGTTTCTCCGTCGCGCCGCCCGCCGTTGAGTTGTGAACCCCCGTCGACTCGTTTGAATAAAACTTACTATACCCGCTGGTAAACAGCAAGATCACGCCCTATATTAATCCCCACCAACTGCGGTGGGGCCTTATAGGCTG
>NZ_MLAL01000040.1 GCF_001875665.1 Corynebacterium sp. NML130628
GCGGCGGGGAAACGCCCGGTCCCTTTCCGAACCCGGTTTAGCTAAGCCCGCCCGCGCTGATGGTACTGCACCTGGGAGGGTGTGGGAGAGTAGGTTACTGCCGGCCTTATAATTTCATGGTGGTGGATGTGATACCCGCTTTTTGGTGGGTGTTTACGTCCACCACCTTTTTGTGCTTTGTGTGTGGGGGTGGGGTGCCCCACGTGCCGGGGATGTGCGTACCAGATTCCTGTGCGCAGGAGGCGTGTACTGGGCAAATGCCACGACGTAGTCCCGAAGACCCGGAATGTGGTGCAGTAAATGTTGTGGTGGTGGGGGTGTGCACCAGATTCTTAGGGTTCGTGGTACACCGCGGTGTGTTGTGCCTGGTCACCTGTGCGTGGTGTAGGAATGTGGTGCACAGGATCGTTGTGGTGGTGGGGGTGTGCACCAGATTCCAGGTTTCGTGTTACACCTCGCTGTGTTATGCCTGGTCTCCTGCGTGCGACATTGGAATGTGGTGCACAGCTTTCCCCGCTGCTGCCATTGGGACGCATTACTGGTGCACCAATAGAGATTACGGCCAGGAAATTGATGGGTCCGTAGTGAAGTGGACGTCTTTGCCGGATAAGGGGTCCGTGAAGGCGACTGAGATGCATTCGAGGAGCATTGGTTTGTTGAAGTCGTCCTCGCCGAACGGGTGAGGTACGGGGTAGATGGTGTCGCCGATGATAGGGACGCCCGCGTCGAGCATTTGGACGCGCAGTTGGTGCGTTCGTCCGGTGATTGGTTCTAGAAGATATCGCCCGATGGGTTTTGTCACGCCGTAGCGTTGTTGAAGGGCGCGCTCTTCGGCGGCGGGCAAGCGGGAGGCTCCGAGAAATACGGTTTCCGAGTTGGGTTCCGCCCCGCGGACAAATCTGGAAGCGAGTTCGCCGTGCTCTTTCACAATGTGATGCCGCCATGTGCCCGGGAGTAGGGCCGGGTCGTAAGGAGCGGTCGCGGAATAGAGGCGCCGCACTTCTCGGCGGGCGAACATGTCCTGGTACGCTCCGCGGACTTCCCGACGCTTCGTCAGCAATAGCAAGCCGCTCGTCATGCGGTCCAGCCGGTGGGCTGGTGTGAGCTCTTCGTTGCCGGTCTCACGGCGGAGGCGGACGGTGAGGGTCTCGGTGATGTGGGCGGCGCGGGGCATCGTCGCTAAAAAGGGTGGTTTGTTGACGATCAGGACATTGTTGTCCTCGAAGACGACGGTGTGTGTGAACGGGACGGGAGTTTCGGGGGCGGGGCGTCGATAAAAGAAGACGTCCGTGCCGGGCTGCAGGATGCCAGAAGGCGTAAGCAGGGTGCCGTCGCGGAGGACGACTTCGCCGTCGGTGAAGCGTTGGAGGACGGCGGTGGCGTCGTCGTCTGGGTGGCGGTGGCGCTGCCCCATGACGACTTCGGTGAGGAAATCGCCGGCGGCGATCGGGGCGTCTGGAACGCGGACTCGTGACGCGCCGAGGCCGTCGCGCGGTGGCAGTGGCGGGGACGACTTCCTTCGTTTTCTACTCATATCCTTTGCTAGATTAGTCGCTATGGATATTGGAGCGATGTTGGAACCGGTACTGGCGTTTTTCAACGAGGGCATTGGGAAGGTCATCGCGGACGTGATGCGTGCGCTGTACGAGACTTTCTTCCCCGCAAACGCTGAGGGTGCAAAGCCGGTCGAAATTCCCAAATAAGGGCCACGATATCGATGTGGGTTTTGTCTACAATGGGGGTAGATACTGCCTACCTTCTTGAGAAAGGGCGAAACACATGTCGAATGAAGAAATGGTCGTTGTTGCTGTAGACGGAAGCCCAGCTTCCCATAACGCGGTCCGCTGGGCGGCGAACACCGCGGCAAAGCGCGGAATTGCATTGCAGCTGGCCGCGAGCTACACGATGCCACAGTTCCTTTACGCGGAAGGGATGGTTCCGCCAAAGGAACTGTTCGATGATCTGCAGAAGGAAACCATCCAGAAGGTCGACGAGGCGCGAGACATCGCGCTTGAGGTCGCCCCGGACATCAAGGTTGGGCACGTTGTCGCGGAGGGTTCTCCGATCGACATGCTGCTGGAGATGTCGCGGACCGCAACCATGATTGTGATGGGTTCGCGCGGTCTGGGTGGGCTTTCCGGCATGGTGCTGGGCTCTGTGTCGGGCGCGGTTGTTTCCCACGCAAGCTGCCCGGTTGTTGTGGTCCGCGAGGACAACAACGTGACTGATGAGAACAAGTACGGCCCAGTAGTCGTCGGCGTCGACGGCTCTGAGGTGTCCCGCCACGCGACGGAGGTCGCGTTTGAGGAGGCGCACGCTCGCGGTGCGGAGTTGGTTGCGGTGCACACGTGGATCGATACGCAGGTGCAGGGCCCGGGCGCTGGCTTCTCGGTGACGGATGAGCACTGGAAGGCCGTGCAGGACGAGAAGGACGAGATCCTCAACGGGTACCTGGAGGAGTCCGCCGCGAAGTTCCCGGAGGTGCAGATCCGCAAGGTTATTACGCGTGACCGGCCAGTTCGCGCGCTTACCGAGGCCGCTGAGGGTGCACAGCTCCTGGTCACCGGTTCCCATGGTCGTGGCGGTTTCAAGGGGATGCTGCTCGGTTCCACTTCCCGTGCGTTGCTGCAGTCGGCACCGTGCCCGATGATGGTGGTGCGTCCGAACGACTAATCTCCCCGGAAGAAACCAGGTCCCAGCTGCATCGTTCCCGGATCGTTACCGGTTGGTGCCCGAATCGTAGTGGCATTATGCCCGAATGAGAGGCACCATGGTCAGTAGACATTAAACGATCATTATAGAAGGGAACGTATACATGCTGGGACTTGGCTTTTTCGGCTGGATTATTATTGGTGGACTTGCAGGCTGGATCGCCTCGAAGATTAAGGGCAAGGACGCCGATATGGGCATCGGCCTGAATATCGTTGTTGGTATTGTTGGCGGCCTGATTGGTGGTTGGTTGCTGGCGAAGTTCGGAGTGGACGTCAATGGTGGCGGACTCTGGTTTAGCTTCTTCACCTGCATCCTTGGTGCGGTGATCCTGCTGACCATCGTCAACTTTGTGAAAGGCAAGCAACGCCAATAACCACTAGCGCGCACTGCGCTCAATGAATTCGCCGGCCGGAGGGGCACACCCCCGGCCGGTATTTTTCTTTTCAGAAATCGTGGGACGCGAGTAAGGTGAACGTACTGGTTTGTCTATTAGGAATATTGGAGGAGCAGTCGCGTGAGCAGCGGAACAACCAGCAAGTCAAAGAGCGCTTCCAGGAGGCGGAATCGTCCCAGCCCCCGGCAGCGGCTGTTGGACGCCGCCACGAAACTCTTCCAGGAAGAGGGCATCCGCGTCATCGGTATTGACCGCATTTTGAGGGAGGCGGACGTCGCGAAGGCGTCGCTGTACTCGTTGCTTGGGTCGAAGGATAACCTGGTCATCGCGTATATTGAGCGGCTGGATGAGGAGTACCGGAAGCGTTGGGCGGAGCGCACCGAGCACGTCTACGACGCGGACGGGAAGGTGCTGACGTTCTTCGATATGGCGATTGAGGAGGAGCCGGACCGTGAGTTCCGCGGCTCGCCGTTCCTCAATGCCGCGAACGAGTACCCGCGCCCCGACACCGAGTCTGAGGAGCGCATCGTCGCGGCGTGCAAGGAGCACCGCCAGTGGATGTACGACACGATTACGCACCTGCTCAGCGTGAAGAACGGCTATAACTCGGCGTCGCAGACGAACGAGTTGCTGATCTTCCTTGACGGTGGCCTGGCGGGTGCTCGTTTCGCGCGTGATGTTGCGCCGCTGGAAACCGCCCGTGCGCTGGCGAAAGCTACGCTTGGGACTCCTCCTGCCGACTATTCAATTTAGCTTCCCGCTGCACTTTCGACCGCTCTTTCTCGATGGCCTTTTTGGTGCGTTTTTCCTCGCGCTTGGCCTGGGCAAGGGCGGTTTTTTCTGCGCGGATGTCGCGCCGCACCGCCAGGATGGTTGCCGGCCGCACGAGTGCGCCGACCTTCTTGCGGCGCCAGGTCCGTTTGCGCTCCCGCTTTTTCCGTTTCTTTTCGACGTACGCTTCGCGCGCCTCACGCACATGGTTGCGGTGGATCTCCTCGGAGGGGAACCGCTTCACCAGGAGGGTCCAGAGCAGAACGGTCTGTGAGGCGGTCCAGAAGTTGTTGACTACCCAGTACAGCAGTAGGGCGATCGGTACGAGGCCGAGCATGCCCGCCGTGGTCAGGGACAGCGCGATGAAGGGAATCATCAAGTACAGGAACCGGTAGCTGCCGCGGGTGAACGCGTTTTCCCACTCGAGTGTGGTGCGGTTGCGGATCTGGGAGAGCAGCAGGTTGATGCTGGTGAAGCAGATGGCTGCGACGAGCATCGGGATGGCGAGGCCGCGGACGGCGTCGACCGTGGTGCCGAGGGAGGCAAACTGCTCGGGTGTCATGGAGACGTAGGCGGGGAGGGGGACGTCGAAAAGTGTGGTGCTGCGAAAGCTCTCGATTTGCGCTGGGGTGAGCAGGCCGATGCGGTGGCTGTCGCCAACGCCGGGCACGGCGAGCCAGTACAGCAGGCGGTACAGACCGAAGAAGAACGGCAGCTGGATCATGGCGGGCACGCAGCCGGCGAGTGGGTTGTAGCCGTGCTCGCTGCGCAGCTTCTTGATGGCTTCGCGCTCCGCCTCGATGTCTTCGAGGGCGGTGGAGCTGCCGTAGCGGTCCGCGATGGCTTTCATGTGCGGGCGCATCATGTAGCTGGTGCGGCCCACCTTGTACGTTTTCCAGGTGAAGGGGGCGATGGCGCCTCGCACGGTGATGACGAGCAGGATGATGGACGCGATCCAGGCGCCGGAAACGGGGGCGCCGAGGACGTCGGCAAGTAGCCAGTGCCAGAACTGCAGCACGGCGGATACGGGATAGACGAGGATTTCCATCATTCGCTAATGTTAGGCCATGGTTTACCAACAACCCAGACGCAAGGTACGCGCCTCCCAGGTCTTCGGCGAGGTGCTGCTGACTCTCGGGGCGTTGTTGTTGCTGTTCGCGTTTTACGAGTCCTATTGGACCAATATCGCGTCCGGCAAGATGCAAAACGAAGCGCAGGACACGCTGTCGGAGCAGTGGAAGAACCCGCGCCAGCTGCGCACGCCCCAGCTTGGGGACGCGTTTGCGCGTATGTACATCCCCGCGTTCGGATCGGACTACCAATTCGCCATCATCGAGGGCACCGACGAGACCGAGCTTCTTGTGGGGCCGGGGCGCTACCCGGACACGCAGATGCCGGGCGAGCCCGGCAACTTCGCGGTGGCGGGACACCGCGTGGGCAAGGGGGCGCCGTTCAACGACCTTGGGGCGCTGAACAGCTGTGACGCCATCGTGGTGGAGACGCAGGACTCCTGGGTGACGTACCGGGTGCTGCCGATGGGCCTGGACCCGCAGGAACGCCGGGACGTGGCGGCGGGCTGCGTGCCAGCCGAGATCAACGAGCCGATCGCGACGGGCGAGTACCGCAACGTGGTGGGTAGGCACATTACGCTGCCGGGAGACGTGAACGTGATCAACCCGATCCCGGAGCAGCCCTCGATTGAGGTGCGGCCCGACATGTTGGGCATGATCACGCTGACCACGTGCCACCCGCAGTTCTCGAACGCGGAGCGCATGATCATTCACGCCGTGCAGACTGAGGTGCTGGCGAAAACGCCGGGCGATCAGACGCTGCCGCAGGCGATGTCGGAGGTGAAATAGACAATGTATGGAGCACTTTGGCGGATGCTGCCGGGCCCTACGCCGGTGAAGTGGCTGCTCGCGATCGTGATCGCGGTAGCCGTGTTCTTCCTGCTGATGGAAGTGGTGTTTCCGTGGGTGTCGGCGCAGATGCCCTACAACGACGTCGCTGTATAACGCCATCAAGAGCCTTTAGAGCTGCAGGTTCTTGATGGTCTCCTCGGCGACGGTTTGCGCCTTGATGGACTCGTCTTGGTTGGTGAACACGGTCACGGCCGTGTTGCCTTTGGCGACGGAGTAGGCGGCCCCGATCCGGTTCGGGACGGCCCCACCGCCGTGGCGTCCGCCGTTCCACCCGGCGGGCTGGTTGGCGGGCTCGGTGTAGTCGATGGGGGTGGCCCAGTCGACGACGGCCATGGCGTCTTCGGGGCTGTCCATGTGACGCACGATCACGGTGAGTTGTGGTTCGGGCGGGTAGGACCAGAACTGGCAGGCTGGGGGGTCGAAGCGGGCGTCGATACCTACGCCGGTGACGCGCTGCCCGTTGGCGTCGGCGACCCAGTCGGTGTCGAGGTATGGGCAGGGCTGCCACGCGTTGCGGTCGGTGGCAGGCAGGGCGTCGAGCGGCAGGGCAGCCCCCTGCTTCTCGACGTCCCCTTCGCCCGCAGGCGCGTGGTCGGGCTCGGGGGCGGCGCACCCGGCGAGGACGCTCAATACCGTGACTGCTGCAAGGGTGGGTACTCTCAAACGCATGGGTTCCAGATTAGCTGTGTTGTCGCCGGGCCCGGCAGAGACCACCGAGGTGCCGATGAACCGCTCCTTGGATATCGGTATTACGGTGCTGTCGGTGTCGCTGGTGTTGGTGTCGCTGGCGGCGCTGGCACGGATGTCGTTGGATGAGGCGCTGCTGCACATCACCTTGGTGACGACGTTTTCCTTCCTCCTGTTTTACGGGATGACCGATATGCACTACTGGGCCACGCCGGGCCGTGTGCTGTGGCTCGTGGGCTTGACCGGCGTGTGGATGCTGGACACGACGATCTCCGTGGTGGCGATGTACTGGGTGTTCATCCTGTTCTTCGTGTACATGCGGGCGTTTAACGACTGGCGCGGTATTGCTGGCGTTGCCGCTGGGCTTGTGATCACGGTGCTGGTGCAACTGCCGGACCAAATCACGCTGGGCAGCGTGTTAGGGCCGGCGCTGTCGGCGGTGGTGGTCCTGGCGATCAACTATGCCTTCACCACGATTACGAAGGTGAGCGACGAGCGTGCCGAGCTCATTAGCGAACTGCTGGAGACGCGCGAGCAGCTGGCGAGCACTGAGCGTGCAGCAGGTGTGGCGCAGGAGCGGGAGCGGCTCGCGCACGAGATTCACGACACGGTGGCGCAGAACCTCTCCTCCATCCAAATGTTGCTGCACGCCGCGGAGCGTGACCTGTTGGCCACGGACCTGTCGGAGGAGGAGCTGGCGGTGCCGATGAAGAGGATGGAGACGGCGCGGAGGGCGGCGTCGAGAAACTTGGCGGAGACCCGTGCGATCATTGCGGCGCTGACGCCTGCGCCGCTGAGTACGACGTCGCTGGAGGAGGCGCTGCGGCGCATCGCGGCGGACTTCGGTACGACGGGCGACATGGACATCGAGGTGGAGGTCGACGGTGAGCCACGGCAGCTGCCGATGCGACTCGAGGCGGGCCTGCTGCGTATTGCGCAGGGCGCGGTGTCGAACGCGGTGAAGCACTCCGAGGCGAGCCGGATGCGCATTACACTGACGTTTGGGGATGACGAGGTGCGTCTCGACGTGGTGGACAACGGTAAAGGTTTCGACGTTGCGAGCCAAGCCCAAAAACCATCCGGCTTAGGCCATTTAGGGTTGGATGCCATGCGTTCGCGGGCCGCGGAATTGGGCGGTGAGCTGGCGATTGAGTCCCAACCCGGCGGGCCGACAGCACTTTCCGTTGCGGTACCGACTAGAATCAAACAAAAGACCGACCACGTTGAGAGGAAAACTTCATGATTCGTGTGTTGCTGGCAGATGACCATGAGATCGTCCGGCTGGGCCTTCGGGCTGTGCTTGAGGAGGCCGAGGACATTATGGTTGTCGGCGAAGTTGCAACAGCTGAGGGTGCGATCGCGATGGCGCAAGCCGGCGGCATCGACGTCATTTTGATGGACCTGCGTTTCGGCGCAGGCGTGGAAGGCACACGCGTGACCACGGGGGCGCAGGCGACGGCGCAGATCATCGCCTCGATGGCCAACCCGCCGAAGGTGCTGATGGTGACCAACTACGACACCGACGCCGACATCCTCGGCGCGATCGAGGCAGGCGCCGTAGGCTACCTGTTGAAAGACGCCCCACCGGAGGAGCTCGTCGCCGCGGTGCGCTCCACCGCGCGTGGCGACGCCACGATGTCCCCGTTGGTGCGCGAGCGCCTGGAGACGCGCAGCCGTACCCCGCGTTCCTCGCTCACACCGCGTGAGCTGGAGGTGCTGCAGCTGGTGGCGGCGGGAGCGTCGAATAAAGAAATTGGTGCGGAGCTGATGCTCTCCGAGGCGACCGTAAAGTCCCACCTTGTGCACATTTACGACAAGCTGGGTGTGCGCTCCCGTACTTCGGCGGTGGCGTCGGCACGCGAGCAGGGCGTGCTCTAGTAGTAGGGGTGGGCGTCGTGGAACGCTTCCACGATGCTGAGGGGGATCTTGCCGCGGTTGGCGATGGGTAGGCCCTCATTCTGTGCCCAACGGCGGATCTCGGCGGGGTCGAACGCTGGCTCGTTGGCGTCGCAAACCTCTCTGGCGGCTTCGACGTACGGCTTGAGCGTTGCCAGGAAGCGCTCCGCGTTCTCTGGCTTGAGATCAAGCACGTAGTTTTTGCCCTGTAGGCCGAATCGGATCACGCGAACATCCGACTCGTGCAGTGGTGTGTGGTCCAGGTCGTCGAAGAACTGGGTGATGTTTTGCCGCGCCATGAAAGCTTTCCTTTCTCCGGTACTCCCAAGAACGATACTTGGGAGTAGTGTCCGCGTTCGAAGGAAGTGTAGCAAATAGTTTGGCCGATAATACTATTTGAGTTTCTTTTGTACTTCAGCGGACAGTTTCTGCAGGTCTTCCTCAATCGAGTTGTGTGCCAGGCGCTGCTGCATCGGGTTCATATGCTCCGCGTTTTCCACCGCGGTCTGCAGCTCCGCGAGGCGCACCTTCGCGTCGGTGGCGAAGCCCTTCGGCAGCTCGGCGGTCTTGACCTGTCCCTCGAGCGCGTCGACGCGCGACTTCAGCTGGCCGCCGCGCTCAGAAAACCGGGAGACTTCCTGGGAAGACAGGCCGACGCTCTGCGCGCGCTGCTGTACCTGCTTCTGCTGGTAGGACGTCCACCCCTTGTAAAACAGCGGCAACAGCACCGGCAACAGCAGGCGGGCCGCGCCGAGGAACTGCTTCGCCTTCTTCTTCGTGATGCCAGATTCCTCAATGCGCTGCAGGTGCGCCTTCGCCAGCTTCTCCTCGTGCTTACGCTTCTGCTTCAGGCCCTGCTTCTCTGCCTTCAGCAGGCGCTTCTCTGCCTTATCCAGCAGCTTGGCGGTGCGGTAATCCTGCTTCGCCTCCTCCTTGGCAAGCTTGCGGGCGTGCGCCTGCGCGGCCTTAATCTCAGCCTTGGCCTTCGTGCGTGCTTTCCGGATGGATTTGAACAGTCCCATGCGAGTTAACTCCTTTACGCTGTTGCATTCACTAGGACATCAACCTTACCTGTTTCTACACGGCGCCTAGTAGAGTATTGCCCATTGTGAGTACGTCGAAGCAGCAGGATGGCACGCGGATGCGGCCGTCGGATCTTGTGGGATGTCGCTTCCGCTTCCGCCGGAGGTGCCAGTTCCCGGACTACCCGTCTCGCGAGGAAGTTGATGCGCACCTGCCGCAGCGCATCGCAGCGCAGGAGGCGGTGCTCGCCCAGCTGCCTACCAAGCCAGCGCTTGGCGACGGCCGGCGCCGCCTCTTCACCCGCGTCGACGCCGCTGACCTCGCCGAATTCACCACCGAGGGCGTCTTCGACCTGATGCGACGTGGTACCAACCTGATCACGCGGGTCACGCTCCAGGGGGAGATCGCCGGTGTGGCGGTCGAGGTGGACGTCGACATCCTGGTGCGCACCGCCGGCGGCTACGTGCCCGTCATCATCTCGAACCACAGGGTCGCACGGACGCACCCGACGTCGACGCTGTGGGCCGTGCCGGTCGGGCGCCTCGGGCTGGGCTCGCCGCTGCGGGTGGCCGGCAAGTACCGCCACCACACGATCGACGGCTACCGGCTGGCCATGGCGCACGTGCTGCTCGGGGAGCGCTCCGCGGGTCGCGGTGGCGTCATTGGGCAGGATCGGTCGCTGGCGTACGGAGTGGACGTCGAAAAGTATGTGGCGCCGCTGCTGCTCGCACTTGCCGAGCCCACGCCCGAACACCCCATTCGCTACAAACAGTGCGCCACCTGCAGGTTCTGGCCACTGTGCCTGCCTGAGCTCGAGGCGCGCGACGACATTTCGCTCGTGCTGCCCGGCGGCAAAGGCGACCGCTTCCGCGCCCAAGGCATCACCACTGTCCAACAGCTTATCGACGCCCAGCTCGGCGAACCCTCCCGCATCGCCGAAGCCTGGCGCGCCGGGATCCCCCTGCTCAGGCGGCCGGGAACGATCAGCATTCGGCGCGCCGATGTCGAGATCGACATCGACATGGAGTCCTACCTGGACCAAGGCGCCTACCTGTGGGGCACCTTCGACGGCGAACGCTACCGTCCGTTCGTGACGTGGGAGGAGGTCGGCGGCGACGCCGAGGAAGCCAACTTCGCAGCGTTCTGGCGCTGGCTCCTCGACCGGCGCGCCCAAGCCCACGCGGAAGGCAAAACCTTCGCAGCCTACTGCTACGCTGCCGCAGGCGAAAACCACTGGCTGCGCATGTCAGCGCAGCGCTTCGCCAGCATCGACGCCAAGGAAGTGCAGGAGTTCATCGCCTCCGAAGAGTGGGTTGACGTGTTCGCCTCGGTACGCAGGCACCTTGTGGGCACCGACGGGCTGGGGCTGAAAGTGCTTGGACCGATCGTTGGCTTCCACTGGGAGGACGACGACATGGACGGCGAAGCCTCCATCGACCGCCGCTTCGCAGCCATCCGCGGCGACGAAGACGCGAAGCGTACCCTGCTGCAATACAACGAAGATGACTGCCGCGCCACCCGCGCCGTCCGCGAATTTCTCGACGCCGACGCGCCGGGCGTGCCCGACTTTGGCGAGGTGTAGGCGAATCGCTGGCCGGGAGCGGCCGGTTGTTCCCGCGACGTAACGCTGTGAGGGGGTATCCCCGGGTTCGCGGCCGAGCTCTACCGCCCACACAAGTAGTCGCCAAGTTTATCGACGACAACCGGGAGGAATTCGGGGTCGAGTCGATTATTCGCACCTCTGCGGCAACCAACGCAGAAATCGAGCTGAGTATCTACTACATCGATCGTGCCGTGACCAGGTCGGTCCAAGGGTCGGAGCGTCGTTAAAAGACACCCTCCTTAATTATGATGCCGGGCCACCGCTCGCAAATTTCCGCTTTGCCCACTTCCTGCAGACTGGACCCATCGGGGAACACCGTCCGCTCGTCAATCGTTGCTCCATCAAAAGTGTTCGCGTCGCAACTACACCCGTTTAAATTCGCTGCGACAAGAATAGCGCCCCGAAAATCGCACTCCTCTAATTTTGAATCCTCGAAAAGGGACATGCTCAAGTCACACATCGTGAAGTCCGAACCACGTATATCGGCTTGTTGAACGATCAATGCGTTGACGTGTGCATGGGAAAAAGTGCACCATTTCAGACTCCCACTGAACGTCGTCGAATCGAGGTACGCACCTTTGAAATTTCCCTCGTCCAACACGCAGTTGTTGAATTCGGCGTAATTCAGGCACGCACCCTGCCACATCAACCCCGATAGTCGGGCGCCGCGCACCCTCACACCCCTCAGGTTGATATCCGAGAAATTCACCCGAACTTGCGCATTTCGCACCCCCGACCCGGGAGCCAGCGATGCCCAGCTGTAATTGGGGGAAAACTCATCCCAACTCGCAGGTGTGGGTATGCCAGCCTGTTCGCCCTGCAACGGGGCGCTCAATCTTGCGGAAAGACCCTCGAAAGCGGCGATGCGGGCGCGCAAAGTCGGATCCTGGCCCTGTTGTTGAGGATCGCCTGAGCGAATGAAAGTGATCAAAACATCAACGATCTCCTGTAACCGACCCGCAACAGAGCCGGGGTCCAGCGCTGCCCATTCATCAGCGATATGAAGCAAATCAAACACTGACGCTAGACGTACGAGTGATGACCTTGATTTGAGCCCTTGGCAAGAATGGAAGAACCGCTCATCAAGCTGTCGACTTGTATAAAATAGCATTATCCTGATAGTTAGAGGCGCAGTTGGTTGTAGAGGTTGACATAGTTAGGGCAGCGAGAACCCGTTGACTCCACACGCTCACCCCCGGGATCGGAGGAGCACCAAGCTGTAACTACTCCCACCGGGTATGAATCATTCCGTATACTTGGGTCTTTGGCAGGATGATTCATGTAGTTATTCATTGCGGTTGGGCGGAAAATCGTCGTCAGATAAATGGGATTTTCTGCATTGCGGCATCCCTGCTTCTTTGCAAATGTGTAGCCACGGCAGTCTAGAAAGTAAACCCACCCGGCATACTTATAGTTTCCCTCCGCTGTGCCCCCCACAGTACTCTGCCTCGACTGCCTAATTAACTCATATAGGATATCGCGGTTGTACATATTATGCTTCCTAGTGAGCTTCTCGTAGCCCCATCCCTTGTCATTTCCGTTTGCGTACCTTTCGTAGAAGCCTTTACGAACCACAAATCGGACCCCCTCGTTCGGTACAGGCCACTCCAACTTTCTTAATATTTTTCCTGCGGATCCCCCTACGATCGCGCCGCTATTTTCCGCTGTATTGGCGAAAGCGATAGCTCTTTCTTGCACCTGGCGAATATCCATTCCGGAACGCACAGAGAAACTTTCATCCTTCCTTAAAGATGCTGCATCGGTTCTACGTATAATCCCGATGTTCTCCCCAGAGCCAAATGCCACTGCATTAGTAAATTGTTGGCTGCTGGATTCGGCAGCGCTGAGGGTGCTGGGAATGGGAATCCCCAAATCATCTGCTGTCTGATAAACGGAATGCCAATAGTTATAAAGCTGCCCTGTCAGTTCCCTGGCGCCATAAGCAGCTGACCAAAGAATCACACCGCGGTTTTCGAATGGGACTAGGTGAAAAACGCCAGGGGATTCGGCTACCTCATCCTTTTCTGGATATCCAAGGCTCCCAGTCTCCCTCCCCAAGGCTGCCCAAACTCTTTGTGTGGCTAGATACATAAATCTGGTCTGCCTATCGTTTCTCCAGCTGATAGTCCCATTAGGAAAATTGTTATATCTGTACCGATCTCCATTAACAGTTTCATTATTGATGGGAATACCGATGGGGTGTTGCGAACCGCCCATTTCGTCATACCGGCGTTTAATGTCCCCCCACACGGCGCCTCCTGTCAGGGGGTTGTAATAGTTGTCACCTCCTTGAAACGATTGTTTTTGGGTCAAGGGAAAGTTGGTATCGGTTGGTCCTGAGATGGGGTATCCAAGCGGTCCGGCTTCCCAATTAAGCGTCCCCCATTGACGCATTCCGTCCAAAGTGACTGCATGTGCCCCCACGTTGGGATGCCAATAAATGGATCCCCCCACGAATTCCGTCCTTTTTCCTACCCCATCCGGGTTGGTAAATTCGTTTGTTTTCGGTGGCCCTAACCAGGAGAGTTGCCCTCCGAGTTCCTTATATACCCCTAATATCGCCCCACACACTTGCAAACCTGAAGGCCACATAGCCTCGCACCCCGGCCGCGTGAAAGCCACGCTTTGCACCCCTTGTAGCGCCATCCGCTCGTCAGAGTCTGGGATCACATCTTTTCGCATGGGGGTAGTGTCTGTCGTGCCCTGGGCATTTTCACCTGAATTATTGGTCTGGCGTGCGTGCTCAATCTTTGCCTCAGGGTGCTCCTTCTCATACTCAAGAAGCATCTCTTCAATCGGGGGATCGTCTCTATCGGAAACATAATCCTCATAACTGGAGGGGGAAGCTTCACTCGTTTGGGCGATCACGGGAGGAGCGAAAGAAGTCGCCCATATCGTCGCCGCCGCAAAAAGGATTCCACCAATCCTCTTTTGTGTTGATGCGGCGTGAAGTAGATATGTATTTTTTACCATTAAAGGTATTTTATCTTAAACGGGTTATCACATGGCGTTTTCTTGAGAAACCGTCAGAAGTGGCCTCACCCTACCGTTCTCTATGACTGGGGTGACTCAGTTCCTTTAATGGCTCGGCGTGCACTCGTATCATGACCGCAATCGCGACCGCTCGGGTAAACCCTAAGTGTACGGTTCTGAATTTCAACTTTTCCTTGTTCAGTAGGGGGAGATCTTGTTTAGCGGAACAGAACTATCACTGCCTCTAGAGCTTGACGAACATCAGGACGTCGTTGCGGGGCAGAAGGTCGGTGAGGCCCGCGTGAGTTCGTCGGGGCAAAACCTGGACCGCCAACTAGATCAACCATGCGGAGATATAGAAAGAGAAGATCAGCGGCTCGACACAGCACCGTCCCCAGCCGGACGAGGTATAGACCTAAACCACAAAGGCCGACCCGATGCCCACCTTGATGCTGCGCTTATCGGTAGTGTTACAGAGTTTAAGCGCTCCACTACCAAGGAGCGCCAGGCCGAGGGGATAGCTCGCGCCAAGGCGCGCGACGTCTACAAGGGCCGCACGAAGGTACTCACCGACGCTCAGGTCGTTCAAGCCCGACAGCGGGCTGCGGATGGTGTGTCCAAGGCGGAGTTCGCCCGTCGGCTCGGGATTGGGCGAATCACACTGTATAAGTATTTTAGGGGCGAGGCGGGAGAATCCTGACCGGCTCACTTCCACACGCTTTAAATCACCCAGGCAAGGCTGCCTCTACCAAGAACTCTCCACGTGTTCAGTGGTTCCTGTCCGAGTGGCATAGGTTTAATCCTGGATCGATGGTGATGAAATGCTCGGGTAGAACCAGACTGAATTCCTGCGTAATAGCCTCGAAACCTTGGGCTCGCAGGGACGCGGCTGTTCCTTCTTCTGCCCCGGTCCGATGGGGACATCGGCAAAGGTGACGTCGTCGTTGTCACCGCAACGGTCTGGGATGTTCAATGCGCGGCGCACGCATCAGATTAGCTCCGCGTACTGCTGGACGCCTCGGAGCGGGATTCGCCTCAGATGGTCCATGCCTGCGACACCTTCGGCGCTGCCTCAGGGTTCGCAGGCGCGGGAGCAGTCGCGGCCCGCCTTGACGATGTTCGCCACAACGCCAGCGGACGAGGCGTTGGAAACGATGAGGTGACAACGTGAAGAATTTGCAGTGGTCGTTTCTCGGACCTCATCCTCGAGCACATGCGGCGCGCCGCCGGGGAGCAGCCGGACCGCGCCCGATGCCGACTACCGCGCGCCCCTCCACAGTGCCGCGGAGACCACAGCGAGCACACCGAGCAGCGCGGCTAGCGCCATCGTGAACCCTGCCCACGGCAACCGCTCGTACACCCAGCCGGACGCCGCACCCACCAGCGAAGACCCCATGTAGTACCAGAGCACGTACATGCTGGACGCCTCCGCTCGGTCCCGCTCCGCGATGATGCCGACCCACGCGGAGGCTGTCGAGTGCATCGCAAAGAAGCTGGCCGTAAACACCAGCAGACCGGCCAGCAGAGCCACCAGGCTCGGTATCGCTGTCAGCACCAGCCCCACAACCATTAGCGAAGCTCCGCCGATCACCACGTGACCGCGCCCGTACTTGCCCACCAGCGCACCCGCGCGCGACGCCGACCACGTCCCCGACAAGTACAGCAGGAACGCCAACCCCACCAGCGACGGCGGCAGACCGAAGTAGTCAATCGCGCGGAACCCCAGGTAGTTGTACAGGGAAACGAACACGCCCATCCCGATGAACGCCGTCGCACACAACGCCAGAATCCGCGGGTTCTTCGCGTGCCGAACCATCGCCCGGAACTCATTGGCCGGCCGTAGCTTCGGCTTCGGCGTGAAGTTGCGCTGCTCCGGCAGCAGCACCGCTGTCGCGATCGCGAGCGCCAGCGCGGTTGCGCAACTGGCGGCGAGCGCCCATCTCCACGACGTGACCGCGAGCAGCCCCGTCGGGATCAACCTGCCCGTCAGCCCGCCGATCGTGTTGCCCGCGATGTAGAGGCCCATCGCGCCGGGCAGGTCCTTGGCATCGAGTTCCTCGGAAAGCCAGGTCATCGCCACAGCCGGGGTGCCCGCGATGGCCACGCCTTGCAGGGCGCGCAGCAGCACCAGCTGTTCTATCGACTGCGCTAGTGGCAACAACAGCCCAATCCCCGTCGCCACCAGTGCCGACACGATCAGTACGCGCCCGCGCCCGTACTTCTCCGAAAGTATCGACGCCGGCACCACACACAACGCCAACCCACCCGTCGCCGCCGACACCGTGAGCGCCGTCGTGGACGGCGAAGCGCCGAAGGCTTCCGCCAGCGTGGGCAGTAGCGCTTGGGTGGCGTAGAGGGCGTTGAAGATTCCGAGCCCGGCTAGCAGCATCGCGATCGTCGCGCGACGATATTCAGGGCTGCCTTTCTTCATGTTCCACATATTGGCACTTTGTGACGGGGACCTCAAGGAGCGTTCCGGATGTGTGCACCAGATTCCTTGGTTTCCCGGTTAGGGTCTCGGGGTTTCCCAGGTCGCTGGCGCTGCGTGAGAGAATTTGGTGTCTGACTCACCGGTGGGGACACCAAATTCCTTGGTTTCGGCGGCGTGGTTTGTAAAGCCCCAGGTCATTTTCGGCGCGTGAGGGAATTTGGTGCGCAGGCAGGCAGCCGACTGCCCAAAACCAGGCCCAGCTAACCCCGTCCGCTACCCCCTCTTGATTATCAGGTAAGCCTACCCTAATATTTCTAGTGGGTCCTGGTTCCTTCAACGGACTCGTCGTGAATACAGATAAAACCCGCCGTGTTTCATAACCCTCTATGAAACACGGCGGGTTGCCTTTACAAGGACTTACTTGGAAGCCGCTGCGAAGCGCTCGTTGACGTCGTCCCAGTTGACAACGTTCCACCAAGCCTTGACGTAATCGCCCTTGACGTTCTTGTACTGCAGGTAGAACGCGTGCTCCCACATGTCGAGCATCAGCAGCGGGGTGAAGTCAACGGAGACGTTGCCCTGCTGGTCGGTGAGCTGCTCGATGATGAGGCGGCCTGCAATGTGGTCGTAGCCCAGGACTGCCCAGCCGGAGCCGTGCAGGCTGGTTGCAACACCGGAGAAGTGTGCCTGGAACTTCTCGAAGGAGCCGAAGTCGCGGTCGATTGCCTCGGCGATTGCGCCGGTTGGTGCGCCGCCTGCGTTCGGTGCCATGTTCTTCCAGAAGATGGAGTGGTTGGTGTGGCCACCCAGGTTGAATGCCAGGTTCTTGGACAGTGCGCGCAGCTTGTCTGGGTTGGCGTCGCCGTTGCGCTCTGCTTCGAGGGCCTCGAGGGCGGCGTTTGCGCCAGCGACGTAGTTTGCGTGGTGCTTGTCGTGGTGCAGCTCCATAATCTCGGCCGAGATGTGTGGCTCGAGTGCGTCGTATGCGTATGGGAGCTCTGGAAGTTCGTAAACAGCCATTGTCAGTTCCTTTCGTTTGGGGTTGGTGACGTGCCCCATAATAGATAAGAATCACATTCCTGCAATGGCGTACGCTGATTTTTATGGGTTTCTTGTTTGCACCGACTCCGAAGTTGGTTCCTGAAGATCGCACCTTGCCTGGCCGTGATGAGCCGGTGTTGGCGCATCCGCGTCCGCATGCTGTGTTGGGGACGCCGATTACTGGCCCGTGGCGGGAGGGGCAGCGTCGCTTGCTGGTGGGTATTGGTTGTTTTTGGGGTGCCGAGAAGATGTTTTGGCAGGTGGAGGGGGTGGAGTCGACGTCGGTTGGTTATGGCGGGGGTGTGACGCCGAACCCGACGTACCGGGAGGTGTGTAGTGGGCAGACGAACCACGTTGAGCTGGTCGAGGTGGTCTACGATCCTGCGCGCGTCTCGTTGAAGGAGTTGGTGCGTGCGGCGCTTGAGGCGCATGATCCGACGCAGGGGTTCCGCCAGGGCAATGATGTGGGGACGCAGTACCGCTCGGCGCTCTTTACTGACACGGAGCAGGAGGCGCGGGACATCGAGGGGTGGGTTGCGCAGTACGGTGAGCAGCTTGTCGACGCCGACTTTGCCCCAATTACGACTGAGGTGGGGTGGGGCGTCGATTATTATTTGGCGGAGGATGAGCACCAGCAGTACCTGCACAAGGTGCCGAACGGGTATTGCCCGCACCATTCGACGGGCGTGGAGTGTGGAATCTAATGTTGCCGAAGATTGTGGCGCATCGTGGCTTTTCGGCGATGTACCCGGAGTCGACGCACTTGGCGTTTGAGGCTGGCTTGAAGCTGCCGATTCACGGCGTGGAGTGCGACGTGCGGCTCACGCGCGACGGGCGACTGGTGGTGTTCCATGACGGTCTGGTGAATCGCACGACGGACGGGATGGGGCGCGTCTCCACGATGGACTTCTGCGACCTGCGCGAGCTGAACTGCGGCACGAAGGAGTGCCCGCAGCAGGTGATGCTGCTCGAGGAGCTGCTCGAGCTGCTGCAGGACTACCCGGACAAGCACCTCTATATTGAGACGAAACATCCGACGCGCTACGGCCCCGAGGTGGACGAGGCGACATTTCGGGCGCTGGCGTACGCGGGCATGCTGGATTCGGGGCAGGTTGCGATCATTTCCTTCTCGCATAAGGCGGTGCGGTATTTCACACGGATGGTACCCGATTTGCTCACGTATTACCTGTTCAGGGTGCGTGAGGCGAAGTGGAACCCGAAGTCGGTGATGCTTTCGAGCCCGTACGGGATCGGGCCGGGGCTGGCGCATGTGCAGCGGCGCCCGGAGCTGATCGGTAAGTATGGGTGCCCGACGTACGTGTGGACGGTCAACGACCCGAAGGAGATGCGGTGGTGCGCCGAAAACGGCATCGACGCAATTGCCACGGATCACCCGCAGTTGGCGCTGCAGACGTACGCGGGGCTGCTGTAGCGCCTGTACGATGTGTGTCTATGGCTAAAAAGAACCGTAGAAAGCAAGAGAATCTCCCAGAGGGAATGAGCCGCCGCCAGGCGAAACTCGCTGCCCGCGCCGCTGAGCGGGAGGCGCTGCAGAAGGATCCACGCCCGTACGAGGGCCTGGCCGCCGAGGCAGAGCTGGTGGCGCTGCAGGAGTTCGTCCCTTCCGCGACCGCGCAGGTGAGCGTGAAGGACACCCCTGTCCAGCTGGTGACTGTGCTGCCAGGCGCCGTCGCGGCGATGGTGCGCGAGGACGGCGATCGCCTGGTCGCGCTGCAGGTTGCTGCGCACTCCCAGAACCCGGGCCGCGACCTCGCGCACGCCCTGAACTGGGTACTTGGCGCGAAGGAGGGCGAGCAGCTGCAGTCCACCGCGGCTGACGGCCAGCAGCCTGCCCTGAAGGACATTTTCCCCGCCGACGCCTCCGTGGACGTCACCTCCTACGACGATTTCTCCTGGTGGTTCCCGGAGGACGCGCAGGTTCCGCCACAGATCCAGCAGGCCATGGCGGCCGCGAACGACGCGGTCATCCCGTCCGTCGAGGTCAAGGCGGACGCGCCGGGCGCCGTGTGGTGGATTAACCCAGGCAGTGGCAAGGCGCACATTCGCTGGGTGCGCACCGAGGACAACGAGAACCAGATGCTTGCTGCGCTGGCGCGCATCGCGGCTCGCGGTGAGCTCAACCTGGGTGAAGGTACGAAGTTCGCGGGGGCGTTCCGCACCCACGGTGTCGTGGTCCCGGTGTGGGACCTGGACCCAGCGGTTGAGCCTGCGTCCTACACGGATGCGCTGGTAGCGCTGAACAAGGCTATCGAGGCCGAGTACGCGAATGACGCCCAGCTCAGCGCCGACGAGCGCAAGCAGCTGGACAACATCAAGTCACGCCAGGTCACCATCTAAGGGGCCTACCTGAGGGACGAGAAGAGCTGCTCGGCGGCGACCTCGTCCCAGAGGATCACGTTGCCGACGTCTGCATCCATAAACCCGCCCACCGGGATGGTTTCCGTGTTCAGCCCCATACTGAACGCCAGCCCGATGCGGGCCAGGTTCCACACGTGGTCCTTGCTGCCCACGGTGAACATGGCCGGGGCGGTCCACAGCAGTGGCAGCGCCCGGAAGGGGTTGAGCAGCACGCCGGGGGAGAGGATACGGCTGGTCAGGGCGCCGAGGAACTCGCGCTGGCGCCCGACGCGGTCCAGGTCGCCCTGGGCGGTGGCGCGGGTGCGCACGTACCCGAGGGCGGTTGCGCCGTCCATCTTCTGGCAGCCGGGCTCGACGAACAGGTTGGCCAGTGGGTCCTGAATGGACTCTGAGACGCAGATCTCCACGCCGCCGACGGCATCGACGATGTTTGCCAGTCCGCCCATGCCGATTTCCGCGTAGCGGTCGACGCGCAGGCCGGTGGCTTGCTCAACGGTCTGGACGAGTAGCTGCGGGCCGCCGTAGGCAAACGCGGCGTTGATTTTCTCCTGCCCGTAGCCGGGCACGGCCACGTAGGAGTCGCGCGGGATGGACACTAGCGTCGCTTTCCCGAAGAGCGGCAGGTGCAGCAGCATAATCGTGTCAGTGCGGGTGGTGCCCAGGTCGCCGCCGGTGCCGAGGCGCGCCGCCTCTTCCTCACTCAAACCCGTGCGCGAGTCGGACCCCACGAGCAGCCAGTTCGTGCCCGAGGTGTTCGCGATGCGCTCGGCGGGCAGGGCGTCGACGCGGGAGAGCCGGGCGTCGACAAGGAAGGTGAGGGCGAGCAGCATCACGAGGAGGGCTGCGAGCAGACGGCCGCAGCCACCTTTACGACGCCTCCTCCGTCTCAGTGAGCGCTGTGGGCGTTGCCGCTGTGGGCGCTGCGGACGCTGCGTGACCTGCATAGGGACGGGCTCGCGCTCGGGGCGCTGCTGCTGTGGCCTGTGCTGTACAGGGCGCTGTTGCGGCGGGTACTGGCGTGGCCGGTATTCGCGCGGTTCGTACTCGCGGGGCTGGTATTGCCGGGTTTCCTGTGGCTCACGCCGCTCCGGACGGATGGTTGGCTGCTTCTGCCGGGCAGCGGGCCGTTGCTGTTCCTGCTGCGGGCGACGCTTCCGGATGGGGCGTCCGTAGCGGTCCACGAGCGGTTGGCCGTCTTTGCCAAGCACGAAGTCCTCGAGGTTATCCCGGGGATCGTTGGAATGCGGCGTATTCATGGCAACAGTGTAGACGGCAGGAGTGGGTAGGCGAGAAAAGCGACCGCGTCGATAAGGAAGTGGGCGAGGATGAGCGGCCAGACTTTGCCGGTGCGGTGGTAGTAGTAGGCGAAGATGGCGCCCATGGCGATGTTGCCGAAGCCTGCGGAAACCCCCTGGTAAAGGTGGTAGGAGCCGCGCAGGATCGCGGAGGCGGCGATCGTGGCGGGCACCGACCAGCGCATCTGTCGCAGCCGGGTGCAGAGGTACATCACCACCACGACCTCTTCGGCGAACCCGTTGGCAAACGCCCACAAGAGGGAGGTGGGGATCTGGACGGCTTCGGTGGTGGGGATGACCACCTTGGACCAGCCGAAGTGCACCGCCCCGATGTAGAGCGCCAGCCCCGGGATACCGATGAGGGCCGCGAACCCGGCGCCGTGCAGCCAGTCGCGCCGCTTCGGCGCAACCCACGCGGTGCCCAGCAGGTACCACGCCAGGCCGCCCCAACCGATGAGCGAAAGGGCTGAGACCGCCTGGAGCGCCACGTCGAGCCAGCCGATGGAGCTCGCCTGGGAGTAGAGCGTCGTCGATTGCTCGTTGAGGGGCGCCTGCAGCAGCGAGTCCACCAGGCGTAGCGCGGCGCGCAGCCCGCTGGCTCCGAAGGTGACGGCCAGCACGAGGAGGACTTCAACGCGGTACCGAGTGTGCATGCAGGCTACAGTAGCCCCATGACAACGATTGCGTACCTCGGCCCGGCGGGAACGTTCACGGAGCAGGCCGTCTGGGACTTCGATCTGCCTGAGCCGCAGCTTGTGCCTGTGGATTCCCCGGCGGAGGCCCTCAACGAGGTTCGCGCCGGGCGCGCTGACTATGCGGTGGTTGCGGTAGAGAATTCGGTTGACGGCGCGGTCACCGCGACCACGGACGCGCTGGCGGAGGCGCCCGGGGTGCAGATTTATGGGGAGACCGAGCTGGAGATCGCTTTCGCCATCATGACGCGGCCTGGCACCTCACTTGTCGACGCCTCCCGCTTCGCCACACACCCCGTGGCCTACCAGCAGGTGAAACGGTGGATGGCCGAGCACGCCCCGAACGCGACCTTCCACCCGGCGACCTCCAACGGTGCGGCGGCGCAGCTTGTCGCCGAAGGGGAAGCAGATGTGGCCGCGGCCCCGGAGCGCGCGGCGCAGTTGCTCGGCCTGGAGGTGCACGCGCGTGGCGTGGCCGACCTGTCCACGGCGCGGACGCGCTTCGTGCTGGTCGGGCCGTCCGGAACACCGACGCCGCGCACGGGCAACGACAGGACGTCGATCGTGTTCCAGACGCCGAACGAGCCTGGCACGCTGGTGGCGGCGTTGCAGGAGTTCGCGTTCCGGGGCGTACACCTTTCCCGTATTGAGTCGCGCCCAACACGCAAGGAGCCGAACACGTACTCCTTTCATGTGGACATCGTGGGGCACATCGACGACACCGCCGTGGCGGAAGCGTTGCGGGCGGTGTACCTGCGGGCTTCGCAAATTACGTATTTGGGGTCGTGGCCGTGCGCGCAGCAGGCGACGTGGCCCAGTGGTAACCCGCGCCTGGCGGAAGCCCAGGCCTGGGTGGATGGACTGCGTTAGACGGGGTTAGCCCCAGCCGAGCTCATGCAGCTCGTGCTCCTCGAGTCCGAAGTAGTGGCCGACCTCGTGCAGGACGGTCACCTTTACCTCGTGGCGTAGTTCTTCTTCGTCGCTGCACATCGCCTCGAGCGCGTCCTTGTACACGAACACCGCGTCCGGCAGGAACCCGCTGTGGTTTGAGTACTGCTCAGTAAGGGGGGTGCCCTCAAACAGGCCGAGCAGCGTCGGTTCGTCCGGGTTGAAGTCACGGGCCAGCACCACCATGTTCGTCATGTGGCGGGCGAACTGTTCGGGGATGGTGTCCAGGGCGTCGTTGATCATTTCCTCGAACGCTTCCTGGCTGACCGGCTCCATCATGGTCGCGGCTGCTCCTCCCGCAGCGGACGGCGCTCTGGGCGCTCCGGTGGTGGGTTGCCATCAATCTTGAGCACTTCGCGCCCGGCGGTCGCGGACCCGGTCAGCGTAGCGAACTGCCCCTCCGGGTTAGAGAAAACCAGCGCGCAGTTCACGCTGCGCGAACCACCCTCCCACGCCGATGTCTTCTGCGTGGTCCAGAACGGTTGCAGTGCGATCTGGTAGAGGTTTTCCTCCGCCCCCATGTATTTTTGGGCGGCGTCGGTGCACACGTCGCGCAGGTACTCGTCCTGCTCCTCGACGCTCGGGGTGTGGTCGGGGAAGACCTGTTTGAGGTTGACCGTGCTGGTGATCTCCATCTGGTGCGGCTCGTTGCAGTCCACAGTGCTCAGACTGGAGGCGCCGTCGATGGCGACGCACTCCCCGGGCTGGAAGGTGCGCGCCTGGTCCTGCTCGGATACGCGGCCGGTGGTCAGGATCGGGGTGCCGTCGCGGTCGGTCTCCTGCAGGCCGCACAGCATGGTGCGGTCGCCCTGCTCCCACGCGGCCGCCGGTGGCAGGATCGGCGCGATGGAGTAGCGCCCGTTCGGGTCGAAGGTGCCGTTGAGGTAGCGAAGGCTTGCGCCGCCGCACAGCTCCTCGCGCAGTTGTGCCTGGCGGGTTTGGTTCGGCATCGGCGCAGAAGGCCCGAACTCGGAGGTGGGGTAGGTGGACAGGTCTTCGCGCGCGGAGACCTCAAAGCGGTGCTCAAGTGAGCAGTCGGTTTGCTCGAAGGCGGTGATGTGGCCTTCGGCGTCGGCTTCCCAGGTCAGGCAGGCGCCTTGGTCCGCTGTGGTGAACGGCGCTGGCTTGTTTTTGCTCAGGCGCTTCGGAGTGGACGTCGATACCTCAGATGATCCAGTGCTGCCTTGCGGCGCGGGCGACGCGTTGTAGGTGTAGGAGCCGAATCCGACCGCACCCGCGAGCAGCGCGACGAGAAAGCCGCGCAGCGCTGTTGTCTTGGTAGCCATGTGCCTTTCCTATCCCTCGAGGTTGCGCAATACCTGTGTGTGCAGACTGTAGCGGTCCGTACGGTACACACTGGCACAGTATTCCACACGCGTGCCGTGGCTTTGCGCATAGCGCACGATTCGCAGCAGCGCGCGGTTCGTGGGCACGTCGAGCAGCGCGGCGACGCGGGAGTCAGCGTTGACTGCGGTCACGGTCTGTTCCGCCTTGGTGATGCCGAGGCCGTAGCGCCGGTCGAGCACCTCGTACACGGAGGCTTGCAGGTCGTGTTCCAGCAGGTCGGGGACGAGCTCGCCGTGGTACCAGCCGTCGTCGACGGCGTAGGGCTGGGCGTCGCCAAGCCGGAGGCGACGCAGATGAATGTGCTCGGCGTGCGGCGGGGTGCCGAAGTACTCAGCGACCTCTCGTGGTGCGGCCGCGCGCTCCGCCAGCAAAATACTTGACGACGCCACTACGCCCTGCGCCTGCATCTCCTCAGAAAAGCTGGCAAGCTGCAGCTTGCTCACCAGCGGGCTCGGCGCCACGAACGTGCCCTTACCGCGCACGCGGCGGAGTTTTCCCTGGGCGACGAGATCCCCGATCGCGCGGCGCACCGTGATGCGTGAGACGTTATAGGTCTCTTCGAGGGCGCGTTCGCCGGGCAGCGGGTCTCCTGGAGACAGCTCATTGCGGCAGTACTCTTCGAGGATGATGCGTAGTTGCGCGTGTTTCGGGAGGGGGCCTTCCTGGATTTTGGTGGGGGGCTGCTCGGGCGTGGACATACCCCCACCATAGCGCACTGGTTATTACCAGAAGTGGCTGGTGGCGCAGGTGGCGTATCGAAGGGCAGAACCAGGTAGAGTTGTGAGCGTGATTGATCTGAAATTTCTGCGCGACCATGCAAACGACGTCCGAGAGTCCCAGACCGCCCGTGGCGAGGATCCCTCCCTCGTCGATCAGCTGCTCACCGCCGACGAGCGGCGCCGCCAGGCAATCCAGGCAGCCGATGAGCTGCGTGCGGAACAGAAGGCCTTCGGCAAGAAGATTGGCCAGGCTTCCCCTGAGGAGCGCCCGGCGCTGCTCGAGGGCTCGAACGAGCTGAAGGCCAAGGTCAAGGCCGCCGAAGCGGAGCGGGATGAGGCCGAGGAGGCCGTGCGCGAGCTGCAGTACAAGATCCCGAACCCGATCCAGGGTGCCCCTGCCGGCGGCGAGGAGGACTTCGTCGTCCTTGAGCACGTCGGCGAGGTCCCGAGCTTCGACTTCGAGGTCAAAGATCACCTTGAGCTTGGCGAGCACCTCGGGATTATCGACACGAAGCGTGGCACCAAGGTCGGCGGCGCGCGCTTCTACTACCTGGTCGGCGACGGCGCTTGGATGCAGCTGGGCATGATGATGCTCGCCGCCCAGAAGGCCCGCGAGGCCGGCTTTAAGGTCATGATCCCGCCGGTGCTGGTCCGCCCCGACGTCATGCAGGGCACCGGCTTCCTCGACGAGCACGACGAGGAGATCTACTACCTCGAGCGCGACGACCTCTACCTGGTGGGCACCTCCGAGGTGGCGCTGGCAGGCTACCACACCGACGAAATCATTGACCTTTCGGACGGCCCGTTGCTCTACGCAGGGTGGTCCAGCTGCTTCCGCCGCGAGGCAGGCTCCTACGGCAAGGACACCCGCGGCATCCTGCGCGTTCACCAATTCGACAAGCTGGAGATGTTTGCGTACTGCAAGCCGGAGGATGCCGAGGAGATGCACCAGAAGTTGCTGGGCCTCGAGCGCGACATGCTCGCCGCCGTTGAGGTGCCGTACCGCGTCATTGACATCGCCGCCGGCGACCTCGGTTCCTCGGCCGCGCGCAAGTTCGATACCGAGGCGTGGGTGCCTTCGCAAGGCACGTACCGCGAGCTGACGTCGACGTCGAACTGCACCACCTTCCAGGCGCGCCGCCTCGGCATCCGTTACCGCGACGAAGACGGCAAGACCCAAACCGCCGCCACCCTGAACGGCACGCTGGCGACGACGCGCTGGCTCGTCGCCATCCTCGAAAACAACCAGCAGGCGGACGGCTCCGTGAAGGTGCCGGAAGCGCTGCGCCCGTGGGTTGGGAAGGACGTACTGGTTCCCTAATGCGCACCCTCGATGGACTGTTTGAAGTAGCGGACGGCTATACCGCCCCGCGCCCGCACAGCGGCGACATGCACAACCGCTTCTACCAGCGGATTGTGCGCGCGGCGAAGCGCTACTTCCGGTTCGCCGGAACGAAGGCGACGGTCCACGGCCTCGAGCACATCCCGCTGGATGGCGGGGCGATGCTGGCCATCAACCACACCGGCTACCTTGACTTCATGCTGGCAGGCATCGGCCCCTACCTGCGCGGGGAGCGCCTCGTGCGCTTCATGGCGAAGAAGGAAGTCTTTGACATTCCGGTGTTGCGGTGGCTGCTGCGCAACATGGGCCACGTCCCCGTGGACCGCTCAGCAGGAGCCGGGGCTATCGACGCCGCCGTTGACGCCCTGCGCGAAGGGGCGATCGTCGGCATCTTCCCCGAAGGCACCATCTCCCGCTCCTTCGAACTTGCAGACTTCAAGACTGGCGCCGTGCGCATCGCCAAACAAGCCGGTGTGCCGCTCGTGCCGTGTGTCATCTGGGGGTCCCAGCGGCTGTGGACCAAGGACCAGCCGAAACGGCTCGGGCGGTCCAAGATCCCCGTCATCATCCGCTACGGCGAGCCCGTCTCCCTCGACGGCACCGTCGAGGACGCAACCGCCAGGCTCAAGGTCGCCATGCAGACGATGCTGGAAGACATCCGCGACGAATACAACAGGCGCTTCGGCCCATTCGAGCCCGGCGAAGCCTGGATGCCGGCCTCACTCGGTGGGAGCGCGCCAACCTTGGAAGAAGCAGCCGAAATTCGCCGAAAAGAACGCGAGGCAAAGAAAGGGAAATAACATGAACGCCCCCAGCCTGATCATCAGTGACATCGATGGCACATTCCTCAACTCCTACGGACGGGTGACCCCGCGCCTGTTGGAGGTCGTCGCGCGGGCTGTGCGCGGCGGAACCAAGTTCGCGTTAGCCACCGGGCGCCCCCACCGCTGGCTACTGCCGGTGCTGGAGCAGCTGCCGTTTGAGCCGGTCTGCGTGGCCGCGAACGGCGCCGTGATTTACGACCCCGAGCACGACGAAGTGGTCAAGTCCTTCGCGCTGTCCCCAGAGAGTATGGAGGAGACGGTGGAGGTCGTCGAAAAGGTGATGGGGGAGGCTGGTGTGACCGTGGGCTACGGGGTGGAGCGGCTGAGCCAAAGCGCGCTCGACCCGGAAGAAGAATGCTTCCTCATCACACCCGAGTACAACCCTGACGCCTGGGACGCCCGCTTCGGCGTCGTCCACGTCGAGGAACTGCTTGCGGAGCCAGCCGCGAAGCTGCTGGTTCGCTGCCCCGACCTGATGGCGGCGGAGATGTTCGACATGATCGCCCCCGAGATCGACCAGGACATCGCGCACGTCACCTACTCGATGGAGGAGGGGCTGCTCGAGTTCTCGCGCCCCGGCGTGACGAAGGCAGCAGGGGTGTCGTACCTGGCGGCGCAGTACGGCATCGACCCGTCCCAGGTGGTGGCGTTCGGCGACATGCAGAACGATGTCGAGATGCTGGCGTGGGCCGGCATGGGCGTCGCTATGGGGAACGCGACCGAAGCGGTGAAGGACGCCGCTGACACGGTGACCGCGTCGAACGACGAAGACGGCGTGGCGAAGGTATTGGAGCACTGGTTTTAACTCATGACGTTGCTGGCGGCTATTGATCAAGGCACAACATCAACTCGGTTCGTAGTCGCCACTACGGGCGGCACGGTGATCGCGCAAGCGCAATTCGAGCACCGGCAGATCCTGCCCCGCGAGGGCTGGGTCGAGCACGACCCGCTCGAGATCTGGCGCAACACGCGCCGCGCCATGAGCGACGCCGTGGCCAGCGCAGATATCGACGAAGCCGCCATCGCCACGCTTGGGTTGACCAACCAGCGCGAAACCGCCGTCATCTGGGAACGCGACACCGGCAGGCCCATCTACAACGCCATCGTGTGGCAGGACACCCGCACCACCTACGACGGCGACGCCACCGAGTTCCAGGCCACCACCGGCTTGCTGCGCAACTCCTACCCGGCAGGGCCGAAGTGGGCCTGGATCCTCGACCACGTCGACGGCGCCCGCGAGCGCGCCGCCCGCGGCGAACTGCTCGCCGGGACCATGGACACCTGGCTGATCTGGAACCTCACCGGCGGGCAACGCGACCCGGACAGCGCGCAGCACGTCACCGACGTGACGAACGCCAGCCGCACACTCCTGATGGACCTGGAATCCCTCCAATGGGACCCCGCCCTGTGCGAAGCCATCGGCGTGCCGCCCGAAATCCTGCCGGAGATCAGGCCCTCCGTCGGCGACTTCGGCCAGGTCCGCAACCAAGGCCCGCTGGCCAACGTGCCGATCTGCGGGGTACTCGGCGATCAACAAGCGGCGCTCTTCGGCCAAGGCGGCCTCGAGGAGGGCGCCGCGAAAATGACCTACGGCACCGGCCTGTTCATGCTGCTCAACACCGGCACCACGCCCACCTTCAGTGAGACCGGCATGCTCAGCACCGTCGCCTACCAGCGCGCCGGGCAGCCCGCCGTCTACGCGCTGGAGGGCTCCGTGGCGATGGGCGGCTCCCTCATCCAGTGGCTGCGCGACCAGCTCGGGATCCTGCGCACCGCCGCCGAATCCGAGCAACTTGCCGGTGAGGTTCCGGACAGTGGCGGCGTCGTCATCGTGCCTGCGTTCTCTGGGCTGTTCGCCCCGCGGTGGCGCCCCGACGCCCGTGGCGTGATCACCGGACTGACCCGCTTCGTGGACCGCCGCCACATTGCGCGCGCCGCCCTCGAAGCCACCTGCCTGCAAACCCGTGAGGTTGTCGAAGCGATGGGCGCCGAACTACGCGAGCTGCGCGTCGACGGCGGCATGACCTCCAACGATCTGCTCATGCAGATGCAGGCTGACATCCTAGGAACAAAGGTTGTGCGCCCCGGCAACATCGAAACGACGGTGATGGGCGCGGCTTCGGCGGCGGGGATGGGCGCCGGATGTATCGATGCCCCACTTTCCCTCGGCACGCCTACAACCTGGGAAGATACGGCAAACGCGGCGACTCGCGAAACGCTTGTCGCCGCGTGGGAAGACGCAGTGCGCCGTTCCTACAACCTTGCTTAGCTGCTAGCCGGAGCTAGTGCACGCCGATGTTGATGGTATTGGTGTGCTGGTTGTACGTGATCTCGCCGCCCTGGAAGTCGACGCGGAAGAGGCCGTCGCCAATCGGATGCTCGGAGTTGACCGGCAGGCCGAGCGGGCCGGCGTCGAGACCTTGCTGGAGCCAGGCGTTCGCGATCTTCGAGAACATGGTGAAGGCTTCGCCCTTCGCGTTGCGTACGGCGATGCCGTTCTGGAAGAACCCGAAGTCGTTACCGCCCACGCCGCCGACGCCACCCAGGAGCGCGCCGAGCGTCGGCTCGAACTGCTTCCACACCGCCGCAAGGTCATCCTGACCCGCGAACTTCAGCATCGGCTCGATGTACGGCGCGATCTTCTGCAGCGTCAATCCCGGAGCGATCTCCACGCCTGCGATATTCTTGAAGCCCCCCGGCAGGAGGTCGTTGGCCTTCGCGTAGAGGAAAATCAGGCCGGCCAAGGTGCCGACGGCCGCTGCGATCGCCACTGCGTCACCCGAAGCGATACGTGACAGGGAAATGTTGTCGGAGGAACCAGAGTTCGTCACCTGCGTCGTGGTGCCGTCAGGGTTGGTGACACTATCCTGATTCTTCTTTGAAGAACCGAGCCGCTCGAGCAAGTCGCCCACCGTGGTGTCGGTGACTGGGCCCGTGTAGTCGCCAGGAGGCGTGAACCCAGAATTGTTGCGCAGCGAACGGTACTTCGTGTTCGCGATGGTGCGCACCGTGCTCATGCGGTCGTAGAGGTTCTGGCCGGGGCACTCGTTGTAGTGGAAGTCCCGGTGGGCGTTGATGTTCGGGAACATCCCGCCCTGGCCGGCCCGGTACTTGCTGCCACTGAAGTCGAAGTCTGCGTAGTGGTAGCTGGAACCCATCGGATCGAACCCCGCGACGGCGGCCTTCCAACCGATGATGTCGCCCAACGCCTGCAGCGACGCCTGCGTCGGCACCGCCGTCTGGTAGTTACCAAGCACGGAAACGCCCCAGGTGTTCTGGTTGAAGCCACCCACGTGCGCACCCTGGACCGCGCGGTCGAGCCCGCCGTAGCGGCCCTCGTAGATGTTGCCGTACTTATCCACCATGGCGTTGTAGCCCACATCGCCCCAGCCCAAGGTGTAGGTGTGGTAGTTCCAGATGCCGCGCACGATGCCCGGCGCCTGCGCCTCGGTGTAGTTGTTGGAGCCAGCGGTGTGGTGCACCGTCGCGGCCGTAACCGGCTCGGTGTAGGTCGGGTTGCTGTTCTTCCCGGCACCCCACTGGGCGCGCGTGATCACCTTTGGCATCCCGTAGGTGTAGGAGTCCACGACCGGTTTGATGGTGCCGTTCGTGGTGCCGGTGCCGCCGTCGATAAACACGGCCTGGATGTCAGTCGCCGTATTCGGCGCTGTGGAGCCCTTGCGGCCGTTCTCCAAGAGGTCAACGTTGCCCGTGGAAACCTGGACGCGCTTCGTCGGCTCCACGAAGATTGGCTCGGTGCCGAACGTGTCGGTCCCCGGTGCCGCGTCGAGCGGATCCATCTCGAACCACTCTGTCCACGTGCCGTCCCCGCGCTGGGAGCGCACGTAGGCGACAATGTCGCGGTCGCCCTTCCACGTCAGCCCGAACATGGTGAACTCGCGGTCGCGCGTGAACTCCTTGACCACGCGGCGCTCCTCGGTCTCCCCGCCCTGGGTGCGCACCGCCGCGTCATCCACGGTGATGTTCGCGCCCGTTGCGAAGGATTCGCTGGCGTTATAGACGTCCATCTGTGCCGGGGCCGCCGACTGGACCTGGACAATGTGGTTGCCGCCGAACGCTGCGGTCACGGCGAGGGCCACGGACATCACCGCAGCCATGAGAGGGCGCACCCTGCTGGGTGACCCGTTCAGGCGTTTGCGTTGTTGCACGATTCAACTCCTGTGGCTATAGGGAAATAAGTGTCTCCAGAGCAGTCTAGTGCAAGTTCAAGTCTCAAGTGAATCTTGAGACTTGTGGCGTGTCGCGCGGAGGGGCGTCGAAACGAAATGTGACAAAATGGCCGTATGACTTACGACCTCATTGTTGTTGGATCCGGATTCTTCGGCCTCACCGTGGCAGAGCAGGCAGCCAGCGAGCTGGGCAAGCGAGTGCTGGTAGTGGAAAAGCGCCACCACATCGGCGGCAACGCCTACTCCGAAAAGGAGCCGGAAACCGGCATTGAGGTGCACAAATACGGCGCACACCTCTTCCACACCTCCAACGAACGCGTGTGGGAATACGTCAACCGCTTCACCTCATTCACCGATTACCAGCACCGCGTCTTCGCGATGCACGACGGCACCGCCTACCAATTCCCAATGGGCCTAGGCCTGATCAACCAGTTCTTCGGCAAGTACTACTCGCCGGACGAAGCCCGCAAGCTGATTGAGGCGCAGCGCGAAGGCCGCGACCCCGCCGACGCCACCAACCTCGAAGAGCGCGGCATTGCGCTGATCGGCAAGCCGCTGTACGAGGCGTTCGTGAAGCACTACACCGCCAAGCAGTGGCAGACCGACCCCACCGAACTGCCACCGGAAATCATCTCCCGCCTGCCAGTTCGCTACACCTTCAACAACCGCTACTTCAACGACAAGTACGAAGGCCTACCCGTCGACGGCTACGCCGCCTGGCTCGAAAACATGGCCGACCACGAACTTATCGACGTCCGCCTCGACACCGACTGGTTCGACATCCGCGACGAATTCGAAGGGATCCCAGTGGTCTACACCGGGCCACTCGACCGCTACTTTGACTACGCCGAAGGTCACCTCGGCTGGCGCACCCTCGACTTCGAACAAGAAGTGCTCGACACCGGCGACTTCCAGGGCACCTCGGTGATGAACTACAACGACGCCGACGTCCCCTACACTCGCATCCACGAGTTCCGCCACTTCCACCCAGAGCGCACCTCGTACCCGGCGGATAAGACGGTGATCGTGAAGGAGTACTCCCGCTTCGCCACGGACGACGACGAGGTCTACTATCCAATCAACACCCCCGAGGACCGCGCCAAACTGCTGAAGTACCGCGAACTCGCCGCCGAGGAATCCCGCAAGAACGGCGTCCTGTTCGGCGGCCGCCTGGGCACCTACCAGTACCTGGACATGCACATGGCCATCGGCGCCGCGCTCTCCTTGTTTGATAACCACCTGCGCCCCCACTTCGAGGACGGCGAGCCACTGAACCAGGCTCGCGGGCACTAGGGGGTCGTTGTTTGTGCAGCGCGTAGCTTGGGTTGCTCGGGCTGCTCGCGTTGCTCGGGTTGCTCGGGTTGCTCGGCACCAAATTCCTTTTCGCAGCGGTGGCGACCTGGTCTTTTGCGAACCTGCCTCTCCAAAAAGCGGGAATCTGGTGCAACAGTATTCGAGCCTGACACCAAATTCCCTCACTCAGGAGTCGCGAACTGGGGAAACGGCACGCCCCTGTCCCGAAAAGTAGGGATTTGGTGCGCGCCACTCTCAGCCCGACGCTGTTAGCCCGACGCGACGCTACGCCTTCTTGCCGAAGGCATCGCGGCGCTGAGCTCTGCGCCTCAAGTGCGTCGCCTCCGCTCGGCGAACTCATCGAGCAAATCCAACACGTCGGGGGCTCGCCAGGCGCGGGTGCGCTTGTCCAGCTGTGCTCCGGTAACGATGCCGGCCTGCGCGAGTGCTTCGAGCGCATTTCCTGCTGAGGTCTGCGTCCCTCCTAATTCCTCTACCACAATCCGCGTGGTGATTACCGGCCGCTGCAACAACAAGGGGAGCACCCTCCATGCAAGGGCATCGGAGCGTGCGGACAACTGTTGCTTCCACTCATCCAGCAGCGTATTCAGTTCATCTGCGATCCACGTGCCGTACTCGACGGCTTCGAGTGCACTTGCTGCGAAAAGGTTGACGATCTGGTCGGCGTCACCTTGTCGGTATGCGTCCAGCGCAGCAAAGTAGTCATCAATATGGGATAGCAAACCTGCAGAGATTGGCACCGACCCATTGACGCTGATGTCGTGGGTTTTTAACAGCACATGAACGAGGGCTCTCCCTGTCCTCCCGTTTCCGTCTGCGAAAGGATGGATGGTTTCCAATTGAGCGTGTGCGATCGCGGCCTGCGCTAACGCTGGGATGTCGCGGCGCGACATGAACCTCTCCAGATCCGCCAACAGCTCCGGTACATGATCGTGGTGCGGCGGAACGAACAATGCACCGCCCGGGTGGTGGTTGTGCGGTCCACCGATCCACACCGGCTGCTCTCGCAGTCGACCTGCGATCCTCGGTGCAGCGTCCTGCAGAAGCACACTGTGCATTGCCAACAACGTTTCAGTTGTTGCTGTATCAACTGCAATCGCCCGTTGCATCTGTCGAACATTCGCCACGATCAGCTTTGCATTGGCCGTCCCCGAATCGGAAAGTTCCGCTTCAAATATCTTGCGAGACGAGGAGGTGAGCTGTTCAATTCTACTCGATGCGACGGACTCACCGCGCAGCAAAAGCGGGATAAAAGGAATGACGTCTGTGGCGTGTGTGGCGTCGAAACGCGTCACCGCGATGGTTGCTCGATCCGCGGCTGCAAGCGTTTCAGGGCGTAGCTGCAATTCCTCGTCAGCGATGCGCGGGACTATGGCGCTCTCGTACTCTCGCGGCGTACGTAGCTGCGCCCGACGCGATATATTCTCGGTTGCAGCCTGCCACGGCAAAGTCTCATAAGTCACACACGGCCAGACCATACGTCATAAGTTAGCATGCAAAGTTGTGATGTCGTATCCAACCTATAAACGTAGATAACTATCCTTTGCTATTTACGACCACATCAAAGGATAGGTGGAAAGCGCACCTGCTCCCAATGATTGCGTCACCAATAGCTAAGTGCCGTGTAAGCTGGTTTCTAACACAGCACACACTTCGCCCGTGGTCTGCCGTCTCTCCGACCAGCAGGGGGCGCGAAGCGTTTCATTTGGTCCGTCGACTTCGTCGGCGGCATAGTGGTAAGGCAGAAGGGGGGCTATGCGCTAGGGCTGTGTGAGAAGTTTTGGCACTTTTTCGTGCGGCGAGGGCGTGCGTGCACCAAATTCCCCACGCGCCATTCGCAACCTGGGAAAATGGTCCAGCGCCTACCTAGGGGAAATCCAGAGATATGGTGCGCATTACTCTTGGAGTCGGCTGCCACTTGCCGACCTGTGGTGTACTACCGGCGTGATGCACAGTATTGTGTACTTTGTCCGGGTCGGCACCAGCTGCCCCGGAACGCGTTGGCACCCGGTTAGCGGAATGGAACACCGGTACCAACAACCCGCAATCCCGCACTGGTGATTACGAGACGTGCAGCGGTTATGAGATATCCAGCAGCCTCGTTCCCATTCGTGGGTTGACTGTTGACTTGAAAAACAATCACACAATACGCTTTCTTATTCTCAGTTGGAAGCGTAATGGGTAAAATTCATTGCGTTTGACCTGGTCACTTTATGAAGTGCGTGATATAGAGGAGATTCCGCACGCTTCGTCCGAGCACGCGTTCTGTTCGTAATTTAAGCGGGCTGTGATTTTTTCTGGGGCATCCCAGCGACGGATTTCAATGATATCTTTGCGTCGAATTCCGAAGAGTGCCTGTGTCGAAAAGTTAACTGGTATAAAATTCTCCTCCTGGAACCGTGGAATTGTCCCAGTAAGTTCAGGGGGTTCACTGTCGCGGTGGTTGATAAATACGGTGCCGTTCGTGTCAATGAAACCATTCTCGCCAAACGGTAGGCTTCGTGTGACAGCAAAGTTTTTATGAAGCGCCATGGAAAAATGGCTGATCTGCTGCGTAACAGCTTCATTATCGTCGCTGAGTCGGACCTCAAACGACGTAAAATGGGTAACTTCTCCTTCTGTCTTTCCCTCTAGGATCTCGAATAGGCCGTCGCCCAAATAGTTGACGTGGGGATACTTGAAATCCGGGATTGAGGTGTCATACCCGTGGGGGAAATCAATGGTCGTGACGGAACCATCTTTGCGGACCAATACGAGGTCCTTCTTGTGGCGTTCGCCTTCATAAGAATCCCCGACGACGAGCGCGGCGTCCTCGCTTACAGCAAGGGAGTGGGGAACGGTTGGAACAGGCGCTTTGAATGTTGATTGTCCGTGAAAAACAATAAAAGAATGGTGGAATTCAGCCGAATCGGAATCGTTCACGATGCCTACGGCCAAATTCCCTGTAGGAGAACCGTCATAGAATGTGACGGGGCTTCTCTCCAGAAAGGAAGCTTTTTCTTCACCTGATCCAAGGTCCTTTATTGAATCGGGAAAATAGCCATAACTTCCTTCGCGGGTGGTCAAGGCTACGGGAGTCCAGCTTCCTTGCCCCTGTGAGGAGGCAAGACGCTGCCCGGAAGGAGAGTACAAGTAATAACTGTTATGAATATTTGAAGGGTAAGGCTCGACCACGGGGCCGTAGGAGACTATGAAGTTTCCAGGATTGGTCCAAGCTTCCTTGTCGCCGGTAGAACGATCAATGCCAGCGCATCCCACGAGAAGCAGGAACGCAGCTGGTGCGCCCAGCCAAAGGAAGCTACGTTTTCTCGAGAGCATCTTTCTCATCTGAGCGTCCCTGTACTATTCGTAGTCTTCTACGAACGGACTATCTCTGACATCGTCTGGGTAGACTCCTGGTCCTCCGTTTTTGTCCAAGTCAATCTCATTTTGAGAAGCGTACATATATGCAGACCAAACTAGAGAAGAGCAATTGAAAGAGTTACCGTTGATATTTTTGTTGAAAGCGAAATTATATCGATATCCTGCCCCAGGTGAGTTATATCCAGTTCCAGCCTTGCTAGATGCCCATCTTGCTGCCGCATCTCTTATTTCCTGGGGCGCGTTGACCGACTGTTTGCGGAGGTTCCTTAGTCGAGGAGGATTGGTTCTTCGGGGGTCTCCGTTTTCAAAATTTTGACGTCGCTTCACTCCTGCTGTTGGGTCGTCTTGCCCGGACAGTGAACTACTACCCACAGCTCCTGATGCTTCAGGTTCTTCCTCGGCTGGAAGTTCGCCCTCCTGGATTTGCTTGGGTTTGTCAAGTAATACCGTGCGGTCGTTTTCATACTTGGTTCGAGCTTCGACGGCCTCCTTATCGACCAGTAGTTGTGCACGGTCGTACGGGGTGAGAGTGGCTGATGAATCACCATCCGGCTTTTCAGCAGGCTGATCGCCTGATGGTTGCGCTTTCTCCTGCACTGTCTTCTCCACTTTGCCGCGGATCTGTTCGAGGCGGTCTCCGGATCGGAGGCTGGAGAGGCTCTCCAGAAACTTCTGGCAGGAGGTATCAAACGCTCGTTGTTGTGGGGTGCCGTTTGCCGTTGCTTTCGCGCTGGCCTCGAGCTGACGGTCGAAGAGTCGCAGGGCTAGCCGAACACCTTCGATCTGTTTGAGGCGCACGATGTCCTCGCTAGTAGCTCGGGGGCCTGGGAGGATTGGAAGTAGCTGGTCCACTACGCCACCTCCGCCCAGCGGGGAGCGAAGCGCTCCATCTGTTCTAGAACGAGCACGATTGCCTCGTTGCGTTGTTCTCGGGGATAGCCGCTTTTGCGCAGCAGGGTTTTGATTGAGCGGCGGAGTTTGGCTCGGACGTCGTCGCGCACGGTCCAGTCAGTTTTGGCGTCGCGGCGGAGTGTTTCCACGAGGTCGCGGGCGATCTGGGCGATGACATCGTCGCTGAGTACTTCGTCGGCGGAACCGTTGGAGGCAACAACGTCGTAGAACGCGAGCTCGTCGTTGCTTAGCGGTGGATGGAATTGATCGCCACGTTGGGATTCTGCAACGATTTCTTTTGATAGCTCGATGAGTTCAGCGATGATCTCGGCGGAGGTGAGCTGCTGGTTGGTGTAGCGGTTCATCAGTTCGCGGATGCGTTCGGAAAACTGTTTCGCTCGTACTTCGTTGTTGCCGGTCGCGGCGCGTGATTCTTGGAGGAGGTCGCGGCGGAGGGCGTCGATAAGGAGGGCGGTACGTGAGCCTCCTTGCTTTTCGAGTTGCAGTGCTTCGATGTTGAGGTCTTGTAGGTTTGGCAGGTCGCGGTCGATTTCTTCATAGATGTCAATGACCTTTGAAGAAGCGCTTGAGTCTACGACGAGTTGGCTGAGCATTGTGAGGACTTCCTCGCTGAGGGGTTCGCCGTTGGCACGCCGGTCTGCAGCGTCCATCTTGATAAGTTGGTTGCGGATGTCGGAGTAGAAGCGGACGTCGCTACGGTATTCGTCGGCATTCGGGCTGCCTGATGCCAAGGACCATGCTCGAGCGAGCTTGCCAGCTAGTTCGTTGAATTGCTTCGCGAGCGGATAGCCACCACTCTCGTCAGCAGTCTTGGGATCGCGAAGCTTTGCAAGTAGTTGGAGGCGTGCTGTGCGGTGCTCACCGTCCGCTTCGAGCGCCCGCCACTCTTCGCCTGCGAGGGCATCGAGCTTTTCGACGAACCCCCGTACGATCTTCAGCGCTTCTTCAATGCTTTGGCCGACAACTTTTTCGTCTTCTTCTGTGGTGCTCTTTGTGAACTCGGCAATTGCTGCCTGGAGATTGTCGATCAGCGGTGCGTAGGAAACGAGGAGACCGCTTTCTTTTTGGCGGAACTTCCGATTGACCCGGGCGAGTGTTTGCATCAGCAGCGCGCTTTTCAGCGGGCGGTCCAGATACAGCGTGTGTAGCGGGGGTGCATCGAACCCGGTCAGCATCATGCCCTGGACGATGGCGATTTCGAGCTCGTCATCGGGGTCTTTCATGCGGTCCTTGATAGCGTCCATTCGGCTCTGGTTGCGAATGTGTTGCTGCAGGTGAGCTGGATCGGATGCTGAACCGGAGTAGATGACTTTGATCTTGCCGTCGAGGTCGTTGTCGCTGTGCCATTCTGGGCGGAGTTCGATAATTTTTTCGTATAGGTTGGCCGCGATATCGCGGGTCTGTACCACGATCATTGCTTTGCCAGGTGCGCCGATGAACTGCCTCATGTTTTCACGACGGTCTTCCCAATGGCGTATGAAATCCTCGGCAAGTGTGGTGAGGCGCTGGTCCGATCCGTAAATGGTGTTCAGCACGGCGACTGAGCGCTGCGCTTTCTCGCGGTCCTCTTCATCAATATCGGCGAGGATATCTGCAGCTGCTTCGTCGATGTCTTCATCCGTGATTCCTTGGATTCGCTCGAGAGGGATGAGCCGCGGCTCGAAATAGACAGGGACCACGGCGCCATCGGCGACGGCGCGATTCATGTCGTAGACGTCGATTTCACCACCGAATACTTCACGGGTGTTTCGGTCCCACTCGTCGATTGGGGTACCGGTGAATGCGATCATGGTGGCGTTCGGCAGTGCGGTACGCAGGTGGTGTGCGTATCCGTCCGCGTTCGTGTCACCGAATCCGTAGTGGGAGCGGTGTGCTTCGTCTGAGATGACCACGATGTTGTGCCGCTCCGAAAGCACGGGGTGTTCCAGCTCGCGCTCGTTGTTTGCGCCCTGCAGACCGAACTTCTGCAGAGTGGCGAAGTAAATGCCGCCAGATTGGCGTTGACTGAGCTGTTCACGCAAGTCCTCACGGCTCGTGATGTGGACTGGTGACTCAGGCAGAAGTGTTGAGACGGAGAATGTGTCGAAAAGCTGTTTGTCCAGCTCGTTGCGGTCGTTCAGTACCACGATGGTGGGGGAATCCATCCGTGCATCGCGCATGATTTTCGCGGTGTACATTTCCATTTCCATGGATTTGCCGGACCCGGTTGTGTGCCACACAACGCCGGCCTTTTTGTCGCTATGGGTGGCTTGGATAGTTCTGCCAGCGGCTTTCGTCACTGCGAAGTATTGGTGGGGCTTTGCGACGCGCATGCGTAGCTCGCCGTTGATCTCGTCGAATGCGGTGAAGTCCACAAAGATCTGGCCGAAGCGTTCGACGTTGAACAAGCCCCACATGAGCATGTCGAACTCGGTCATTTCTTCCCCGTCCACGACTACGAGCGGGCCCTGCTCGAAGGGGATGCCGTCGTCGTCGACGCGCCAGCTGCTCATGTGCTCGCGTGGGGTGAATGGCGTTCCGTAGAGTGCATCGATGCCGTCGGATGAGACAACGATGTTTGCGAAGCGGAAGGCTAGCGGGAACTCATCGACGTAGGTGCGTAGCTGGTTGTAAGCGTCTTCGACGGTTGCTGTGGAACCAGATTGCTTGAGCTCAAAGATCGCCAACGGAAGACCGTTGACGTAGAGTACGACGTCGAAGCGACGCTCTTTATCGAGGTTTCGTACCGTGATCTGGTTCGCTGCGATGTAGTCATTCTTGGATGGGTTGCGGGAGAAGAATGTGATGGTGGGGTTCTGGCGTTTCCCATCAGCGTCGACGTATTCAATCCCGCGGTATCCCTCCACGAGAATTTCATGTAGGCGGTGGTTTTCGGCGATCGCGCTTTGCGATTGCGGTGTGACAACCTCTGCCATCGCTTGCCTCAGGTACTCGTCTGGTACCTCGGGGTTGAGGTTACGGAGTGCGTTGAGGAGGCGCCCGCGAAGCACGATGTCGTGCCAATTCTCGCGCTCGCCGCTACCGGGAGCGAGAGTTTTGCCTTCGGTGGGCTTCCAGTCGAGCTCTCCGAGCAGCTCAAGTGCATCGACTTCGAACATCGCTTCGCTGTACATCATGGCTCTACGCCTCGTTCTCCTCATTCAGGATTTCCGCACCTGCAGCAGCGGCTTCCTGTTTCGCTTCTCTTACTGTGATCTTGCCATTCATAAGGAGCGGCAGCAGCTCATCGCGGGTTTTGGCGAGGGCTTTATTCTCTTCAAGGCGCGCTGTTGCGTCCTGAATCAATGTCGCGGCAAAACCTATGAATTCGAGTGTTGCTGGTGCATCGGGATCTGGGATCGGGTGCCCCTCGATGTCGGTCCACTTGGCTCGGGGCATCCTGGTCCCGTTAGAGCAATTGACCGCTTGCTGCACGACTGCGTCGCTGTTGGCTGCTGCGGCAACGAGTGGACTGTGCAGTGGATTCTTCGCGCGTAGCACCAAAATATCCGTAGAACAGTACCCGTCGAATGGGGCAATCGCGACTTTGTGGAAGTAAGGTCGCAATTTTCCGAACAGGGTGTCGCCAGCTTGGAATTCAGTTTTTGCAGAAGTAGCCGTTTCCGGTGCTGAGCTGCGTGGAAGCCAGAGCGACTTAGGATCGAAATGCTCAAGGCCGACGAGTCGCTTATCTGGCAGAAAGCGATGGGGTTGCTCGTTATTTTTCGCAAGGCTTGCCACATCATTTAGCGTGCGCCTGGATGCCGGGAGGGCGCGATAGAGATTCCTGATCAGCTCGTTAGAAGCGGAAACAACGTGCTTGTTTGCTGCGATCTTGGCGTCGAGGGAACCGAGAACTGTCGCGATTCTGTTTTGTTGTGTAATAGGGGGCAGTGGAACGTCGAGATTCGCCAGCATAGTTTTAGTGAGTGCTGGTCGTGATCCGCCGGAGGATGCGAGCACCAACAAATGATTTTTCACCGCTGGCTGAACGAGCCAATACTGCAGCCACCGAGCATTAAGCAGACTAGGGTCAGCCCGCAGAATGGAAACATGCTGATTGACTCGAGCTGGCATATCCAAATCCCAAAGCGCTACACGGGCAGTTGAATCTCCAGTGATATTGATCAGAACATCACCCTGTTTGACGGTAACTCCAGCAAGCTTTGAGGCTGCGGCCTCATCGATGAATGCTAAGCCGTCAAGCGTGATTTCAAGATCAAGAACATTTTGGGAACGAATGAAAGCGGTGCCGCTGCCAACATACGCGCTTTTTCCACCACGCGGAGTCGCGCCAGAACCGATTTTGATAGTGGCATCACTGAGCTTTAACGACTTCACCACTTCAACCTCCCCAACTGCTCGCGGACCACGGCGTCGAGGCGCGCGGACTCGTCCAGGGCGGCGGTGAGTTCTGTCTTGAGACGAGCGATCTTCTCGTCGATTGGTTCGGTGTCCTCTTCAGCCTCGACGAACCCTACGTAACGGCCTGGGGTGAGTGCGTAGTCCGCCTCGCGGATCTCCTGCAGAGAAACCGACTTGCAATAGCCAGGCACGTCTTCGTACACGCCCTCGGCAGACGGGCGACCGCGCCAGGTACGGAACGTGTTCGCGATCTTCTGGATATCCTCATCCGAGAAAGTACGCTCGGTACGGTCAACCATGTAGCCGAGTGAGCGGGCGTCAATAAGGAGGAACTGACCACGGCGATCGATCCCCCCCCCCTTATCGCCGACGCCCTTGTCTTTGGCGAAGAACCAGACACACACTGGGATCTGAGTGCCGCGGAACAGCTGAGCCGGCAGCGTTACCACGCAAGAAACGATGTCGTCTTCGAGCATGTTCTTACGGATCTCGCCTTCACCGGAGGTATTTGAAGTCATGGTGCCATTCGCCATGACAACACCTGCTTCTCCTTGGGCGCTCAGCTTCGAGATTATGTGCTGCATCCAGCCAAAATTAGCATTGCGCTTCGGCGGCACACCGTACATCCAACGCTTATCGTCGGTGTTGCGCACCCAATCCTTGATGTTGAATGGTGGATTGGCCAGCACGTAGTCCATCTCCACGCCGGGGTGGATGTCGCGGGCGAACGTATCGCCCCAGCGCTCGCCGAGGCCGCTCGCGCTCAAGGCGTGAATGGCAAGGTTCATGCGCGCCATGCGCCAAGTGAGCTCATTGTTCTCCTGGCCGTAAATAGCAATCGCAGACGGGTCCTTGTCGTGGGCGTCGAGGAACTTTTCTGCTTGGACGAACATGCCACCTGAGCCACAGCACGGGTCGTAGACGCGCCCCTCAGTCGGTTCGAGAATCTCCACAAGTGTGCGTACCACGGAACGTGGGGTGTAGAACTCGCCGCCACGCTTGCCTTCTGCAGATGCGAAGCGGGCGAGGAAATACTCGTACACTTCCCCCAACAGGTCGCGTGCACGCTCCGGGCCCTCTGCGGTAAAGCGGGTGGTGCTGAAGAGGTCAATGAGCTCACCAAGCCGGTGCTGGTCCACGCTCTCGCTGTTGTAATTTCGCTGCAGCGTGCCTTCCAAGGAAGGATTATCGGCCATGAGGGCTTCAGCGGCTTCGTCGATAAGCTTGCCGATGCTCTTAAACTCACCGCCAGCACCTTCAGTCTTGCCCTTTGAATGGCGCTTGAGGTAATCCCAGCGGGCTGTCTCTGCTACCCAGAAGACGTTCTTCTCCAAGTAAGCATCACGGTCTTCGAGATCATCGAGAATATCTTCTTCACTCGCGCCGTCTTCTTCGAGCTCAGCTCGAAGTTCCTCGCGGCGGGCATCGAAAGCATCGGTGACGTACTTAAGAAACACAAGACCAAGGACGATGTCCTTGTATTGCGAAGCATCCATGGAGCCGCGCAGCTTATCGGCTGCTTTCCACAGGGTGTCCTGGAATTCTTTGACGGGGGTCGGAGTCATATCTGGGATCCTACTTTCCTGCGAAGACAAGATTGATCAGGGCTTCGCTCGCGTGTTTGGTTTCCCGCTCCAGATGGTGTGCAGCCGAACGGGCGCTGTCGAGCGAACGCTGCGTCTCTGCAACGACCGCCTGTTGATCACGATTGAGCTCTGGGATGACAAGACGTGCTATTGGATTTCGTCGTGGCACCTGGCCGCGACTGTCGAGATTCACCGGGGCGTTGAGGCATGCCGCGATGAAGTACGGGTCGTAGGCATCGGAGACAGCACGGAAAACGGTGAAATGCTTTGAAGGGACCCAAGTCTGGCTATCGTCCTCGTGCACCCGCACCGGGATGGTTCCCAACCGGGGCATCAGGATGTCACCAGGTTGCAGTACATCTTCGGGATCGAAGTCATTAACAAAGGCGGGCTCCGCATTGTCGTTCGGAGTTGCGAGACGGGCGCTGCCCTGGTCTTGGCTGTCGTCGAAGCGGTACTTGCCGAGAATACGAATGAAGTGGCCGGCGTTGACGAGCTCGCGCATAGTGGTGGACGAGGCTGAAGACGGGATTGCGTCTGCGGAGACGCGGGGGGCGGAGATTTTCATGAAGTCCTTTGTGGTTGTTTGTAAGCGTTGGAAAGCGGCATCGAACTCGGCGGCTGCGTCGCTGGGGTCGATAGCGATGGCCTGAACGAGATACGTTGATGGGTGAAGTGATCCATCGTTGGTAACAACATCTGCCAAGGTAACTGCCTCGTACGGCACGTCCGTGTCTCGCCTGTTACGTGCGGCGGTGAGCCAATCTGCGATTCGCTGGGGGACAGATTCCGGCTTCTGGTGAGAAGCATCAATGAGCAACGGCTCTTCGATACCCCCTGCACTCAGTACCCACAGTGCAACTGGAATACGCGATGCAGAGAGTATCCCGCCAGGGAGTTGCACGACAGCTTCGATTTGCCCTTCCGCTGCGAGGCGCTGCCGGTGTTCCTTGAACTGATTGATGAACGTTGTACCAAGCCCCGTGATGACGTACGCGCGACCGTCGGCAGCTAGGTGTTGCACGCAGTAAAGCAGGAAGAGCTCGTCGCTCATAAGTCCCCTCAACGGGTATTTCGGGAAAACGCGCTGCAGGTGATCTAGCTCATCTCGCGCAAAGCGCATACCTATCGGGGGTTCACAGACTATGAGGTCGGCGTGGGCGTTGGAAAACGGATCGTAGCGAAGAGAATCACTGGTTTTGATGGTGGCTACCTGACCAGTGAGATATACAAGCAGACGGGCTAGGGTCGCGGAGTCGGGCATCATCTCTGTGCCCATGAGCTTTGCACCTGGCGCGTGCTTGCCGACGCCGAGAAGCGTTCCGGCAATACCGCACGCTGGGTCTAGTACCGTCTTGACGTCCTTAGTGGTAGTCGAAGCGGCCGCTGCAATTGTTGCACTGGAAAGCGAATGAGAGGTCCCATACTGGCTACGCGCGCCACGCGCGCCTAGACCAAGGAATCGATCGACTACTAACTGGGCAGCTTTGCCGTATTCGATGACACCAAGTTTGGAAATGCCATGCTCGACGTCATTGATTGTTTCTTCGTTGATGTGTGCCCGCAATGTCTCGAATTCCGCTGGGGGCGTAAAGGAGGGATCTTTATCGAGAGCAAGCAGAGTCAGTATTACTAGCGGAATATCTTCAATTGGGATCTCATTACGCAACAAATTTGCGGCCGCCCACAGCGCAGTGAGTTGTAGGTCTTGCTCAGCATCTTTAGGGAAGAAGTCGTTGCGCTTGAGCCAACTCACAACGGCTTCCGCCTCGAATAAAGGTTTACGCGGGGTTGATTCCTCTACGGGCGAAGGGAAGTCCTCGTAGCGCTTGCGCCAGTTACTCACTGCCGGTCGGCTGACCTGTGCGAGCTCTGCGATGTCCTTGAGCGTGAGGTGTCCGGTGGTTGCAACCATTTATGCTGTCTCCTCAGTGTGTGGGTGAAGCTGAATTACATTGTTGTTCATTGTCGGGGTGGTTTCGAGGTTGGTGCTGGTTGGAATGTACCCATCTTCCGCTAGGAAAACTTCGGATGCCGCGAAGCAGAGTTGCTGAGAAAGCTGCACTCCGTGTGAATACACCTTGGTAGGTACTCCGAACTCTGCGGCGAAAGCGACAGGGTTGGCGAAGATTCCGTCTCCGGAGACTAATGCGATTTCGTCAAACTGTCCGAAATTCATACGTTCAATCTCTTCGATCAATCGATGATCTGCTCCGTTGGGCCCCATCCCCATGAGCAAACGCGGACCTTTCCAACCTGCGTTCACATTCAGGATTCCGCTCTTGTCCGATGCGATGATTACGATTTCGCCTTCCTGGATATCTAGCCAAAGAGTGAGCATCTTCTTGCACCACTTGGCCTGGGCAGCGCTATGAATCGGCTGGCCATTGAAATTTTCAATGTCAATCAGAATGAGGCGGCGAGGTCGGGTGTCGGACTGGGGGTTGGGGGCGCTTTGGAGTGTGTTCATTGCCCGGATTCCTTTCGTGGTGTTCGCGTTTGCTGTAAAAAAGATTAACCTACGTTCACAGTCGCGTCAAGCGCATGTATATTCACACTAGAAAAGGCCTGGATGGCGTCTCATTTGCGCTGTTGCCGATTCCTATTGTGGCAAGATTATCTATGTTCACAAATACTGTGAATGTGGGTCCGCTTGTGCCCTGTTTTAGGGTTGGAGGTTCGGGTAGGAGACTTTGGGGTGGTGTGACTCAAATGTATGGCGAACACTTTGTTTCAATTGAGGTCTCCTGCGTGGTGTGCATGTCTGTATTGGCACTACAGTTGGCGTGGGCGTGAGTGGTGAGGGTGGTCTTTTTGGGGGATACCCCGATTTGGCGCAAAAATGGGAGTAATAAACAACTCGAAACAACTCTCGGGGCGACGAAGGGAGTGTTCTAGGAGTGCAATGCGCCGAGTGGAACCGCTTTAAAGTGTCGAACCCGCAGGTGGGTGTGCTGTTAGGTTTGGCGTGGGTGGCTGATGATAGCCACGTTGGAGATTGAGGTAATTGGCAATGCAAAACAACTTGCAAACAACTCGAAACAACTACTGTGAGCTGCTAATATGTCCTATTTTCCAGGCTTTTCAGAGGAGGGTTGTTGCAGAGTTGTTTCAAACAACTCTAGAGCATCTGTCAGGGTGAAGTGGCATGGGCGTCGGTTGAAGGCTTTGTGCTGTCGGTCGGGATGGGCCTCCAAAATGACGAGTGAAACCGTTTCAAAGTGCCGAACGTGCTGGTGGAAGGCTATGAACGGGTAGTGCTGATCACGCTGAGGCGCCAGGTCCGTCGGAATCAGAAGCCACGCTTACACGTTATGAGGTTACCCTCGTTTAGTGGACACCCTATTTGTGCGGATCTTGTGTCCGTAGGAGAGGATGTTCATTGTGAGTCAACAGCGCAAGAAGTACACGCCGGAGTACCGGCGTGAAGCCGCGAACCTTG
>NZ_MLAL01000008.1 GCF_001875665.1 Corynebacterium sp. NML130628
GCTACGGGCCTCTTTCCTTTTGCGTTGAAGGGCAGGTGGGTGTGCCGGGGGGATTGTTCCCCGAAGATCAGTGAAGCCGGGAACGATCTTCGTGGACACCCGCCGCGACCTGGGGAGATGTGAGCGTTGGTCGACGGGAACCGGTCTAATACGCAAGATGGTTCCCGGGCGTGGGAACTATTTTGCGGTGATGTAGGGGTAGCCTGGCCGCAGCTTGACGCAAACCGGAGCCGCCCACCACACGCCCCGAAAACACCACGACTCAAGCAAGCTGAAACCGTGGCCCAGCTAAAGCGTGCTCCACCGCGCACCAAATTCCGCCAGACCTGAAGCACGACCTGGTCACACGCTTCCTATCCCGATCAAAAACGCCGACGCTGGTGCACAGGAAACTCTCAGATAGTCGATGTCTGAAATATTCGGCGTAGTTCCTCGGTTCGCCGGTCACGTTGAAGGGGGGAAGTTTAACTCCATAAGCGCACGAAAAACTCCCCACAGGCGTGGACTCAAGGTCCGTGCCGGTGGGGAGTGTTCGCGTTCTTATGCGTTTGGACGCTTACCGCGGTTGGCGCTCTTCTTACGACGGTCCTTACGCTTACGGCCACGCTTGCTCATGGTGCCTCCTTTAAAATGCGATGAATTAGGTGCAAACCTAGTTACAAGGTAGTCAGTTTATCGTTGTTGCCACAGTGTGGTGAAATCCCCCGAGGAAATGCTGCGAGAGGCACCCGCAAAAGCCTAAGGAAGCTATGCCGACAGGCGTGCGCGGTTGCGTGCGCGAGCCTTGTTGCGGCGCTTCAGCGCGCGACGCTCTTCCTCAGACAGGCCGCCCCAAACGCCGGCGTCCTGGCCGGTCTCCAGTGCCCACTTCATGCAGTGGGAGGTGACTGGGCAGCGGTTGCAAACAAGCTTCGCCTCGGCGATCTGCGCGAGCGCTGGGCCGGAGTTGCCGACGGGGAAGAAGAGTTCTGGGTCTTCGTCGCGGCAAACAGCTTCGTGGCGCCAATCCATAATAAGTGCTCCTTCAGGTTTAAATTCTGTCGTGACTATGTATTTTTTGCGCACCACATTCGCCGCCCTTTGGGGGCGTGTTGCAAACTAAGTTTGATTCCATTGCCTGGGCGAGTGCACCGCGTTGTGCGGGACTCCACTTCCAGACCTGGCGTTAACCCTGTGGTGTCTTGGGGTTAAGGGCTGTGAAACCAGCCCGTAATTTTTGCTACTCGAAAATGATGGCACGTATTTGAGCTTTCCGCTAGGGTTCTGGGCAAAAATGTGACTGGAATCATACGGATTGTATTCATGGTTGCCGCTCATATTTGGTGTGATTTGCCTGTGGTGGAGCTTGGGTAAGTTCCTGAGCTGCATATATAAGAAAATAATGAGCTGACATATGTGTTCGCTAAGGTCAAATCGTCAACCGTCGAAATCGTGAATGGTGTCGGTTTTGAGCCCTGATCATTAGACTCCGTTGTGTGAATAGCAAAGAAGACTCATTGGATCACACTGGCGTTCCGGGCATGCTGCGGTTTGGCGCGGTCGTGGTGTTGCTGCAGTGCTTGGCGATGCTCGGCTACATCATCATGCTGATCTACGCCCAAATTGAAGGCATTAGCGATAGCAGCATCGAATCAACTGCGGAGGCAAGCCACTACGTGGCGTTAGGCACGGCGGCGTTCCTTGCTATCGTTTTTGGGTTTGTGGCCTTCGTCGCTATCTCGACGCTGCGCGGAAAGCCCCGCAGCTCTGGGGCGATCGTGCTGATTGAAGCGATCTTGCTCGGAGTGGCGTTTTATATGTTTCTTGGGGGCGCGTACTTGCTCAGCGCGGCGACGGCGTTGTCGGCGGTGGTTGTGCTGATTACGGTGTTCCACCCGTCGTCAGCGGCCTACCAAGAGGCGATGTATGAGCTAAAAAAGGCCCGCCGCTAACAAAGCTAAGAAGCGGCGGGCGCGGGGTCGGGGTGCGCGGTGTCAGGAGAGGTTCGTGTTGAGCACGACGATCTCCTCGCCGCGCTTTTCTACGATCGTGGTGCCGGCGGAATCAATGTAGACGGGGCCGGTGTAGCCGCCACGGTCGACGGGGATGATTGTTTCCACCTTGTTGTCGTCCCAGTTGGCGACGGCGATGCCGGTGTCAGAGGCGTAGAGCAGGCGCTCGCCGGCGGGGAAGCCAGTGCCAAGCGCGCCCTGGAACACTCCCGTAACGCTCAGGCGGGACGGCTCCATGAGCAGCAGCGAATCGTTTTCGTGGTACGTCATGTGGTGGGGCAGGTCCGCGACGGTGATGACGTCGACAAGCTGGTCGACTTTTTGCGGGCCCTGCAGCGGGGGGATCTCGGAGGCGGCGAGGTCGTTGCCGTCCTTGTCGTAGGTGCGGACTTTGTGGCTGTCCGGGTCGTAGATCGCGGCCGCGTCTTGGGACACCGCGACGAGGTAGGCGTTCTCGGAGATGTCGACGCTTTCGTACATTTCCGGTTCGCGGGAGTCCTCGGGTGTGGTGTTCTGGAACTTGAGCTTGGGGCCGTCGTCGCAGTATTCCGTGGTTGCGAGCAGGTCGGTCCGGGTCAGTGCGGAGTTGATGGTGCAGGATTCAGGCTGCATGTCTGGTTCCTGCGGGGCTTCGTTGTAGCCGTACTCGACGGTCTTGACCATGTCGGAGCGCCACAGCTCGACGCGGTGGGAGCTGGCGTAGCCGACGCGGTCGTTGGACTGCACGCGCGTGATTACGTCGGGGGCGATGGCGGAGCGTGTGCCCGCGTACTCGCCGGTGAGCGCGTTAATCGTGACGACGTCCCCACAGCCAGCATTGTCGCGGTATGCGGCGACGACCTTGTCCCATGCGTGGCCAAGCAAGCACAGCTCGTTTGGGCGCTTGTAGGTCCAGGCGGTGTCGCCAGTTGGGGTGGTCGCGGTGATGGTGCCGTCGTGGTAGGTGATGATCATGCCGGCGGCGATGACCGGTTGGACGCCGGGGGAGCTATCGGGAAGGCGGAAGGCTTCCTCGACCTTCGAGGGGACGACGGCGAGGCGTCCTGCGTTTTCGTATTCCTCTGCCGCGGGCTCGAGGTGTGAGTTGCGGATCGGGGCGGTGAAAAACGCGATTGCAAGGAGGACGATGGCGAGCACAGTGATGACTGCGGTCGCGATCAAGTCGTTGCGGGTGCGACGTAGGGGCTGACTCAACGCCGTTTCCTTCCTGGGCGATTCGTTCCACGTCTCGTGGAGGGTGTTCTCTCGCCCGGCCGTTGCGGGCGTGCTCCGAGCACTTTACGCGGTCTGCCCACCTTGGATAAAGCCGAGTCCGGAATGTTCAGGGCTTCAAAGAGCTCTTCGGAGGTGGAAAACCACGTTGGGGGCTGCGGTTTGTCGAGGGAAAGCTCCTCGTTGATGGCTTCCCATTTGGTGGTTTCGTCGAGGTCGGCCATGGTCACGGCGGTGCCGGAGTGGCCTGCGCGTCCGGTGCGGCCGATGCGGTGGACGTAGGTCATCGGGTCGTCGGGGACTTGGTAGTTGATGACGTGGGTGACGTCGTCAACGTCGATGCCGCGTGCTGCAACGTCGGTGGCGACAAGGATTTCGACGTCCCCTTCGCGGAAGGCGTTCAGGGACGCCTCGCGCGCGCCCTGGCCGAGGTCGCCGTGGACGGCGCCGACGGAGAACCCGCGACCGGCGAGGTCGTCGGCGACACGTGCGGCGGAGCGCTTCGTGCGGGCGAAGATGATGGTTTTGCCGCGGCCGTGTGCCTGCAGGATCCGCGCGAGCACCTCGGGTTTGTCCATGTGGTGGGCGTAGAACACGACCTGTTTGGTGCTTTCGTGGGTGGAGGCGGCTTCGTCGCCTTGCTCGGCACGGATGTGGATTGGCGTGTTCATCTTGGAGCGTGCCAGCTGCAGGATTTGGCCGGGCATGGTCGCGGAGAACAGCATCGTTTGCAGTTGCTCGGGGAGGGCGGACCACAGCGTTTCGATGTCGGGCAGGAAGCCCATGTCGAGCATCTCGTCGGCCTCGTCGAGGACGAGGATGGCGACGTGGCCAAGTTGGAGTTCGCCTTGCCGGTAGAGGTCGATGAGCCGGCCGGGTGTGCCGACGACGACGTCGACGCCCTTGTGTAGCGCGTCGATTTGCTCCTGGTAGGGGCGCCCGCCGTAGATGGTGGCGGTGCGCACTGGGGTGTACTTCGCGGCGCGTTCCAGGTCGTCGCCGACCTGTACGGCGAGTTCGCGGGTGGGGACGACCACGAGGGCGCGGGGTGTGCCGTCGAGTTCGGCGATGGTGGCGTCGTCAAATACTCGGTCGAGTAGTGGGATGCCGAAGCCGTAGGTTTTGCCCATCCCCGTGCGGGCTTGGCCGATGATGTCGCGGCCGTCGAGCGCGAGGGGGATCGCAAGTTCCTGGATGGAAAAAGTGCGATGGATATCGAGCTCCTCGAGGGCATCGATGAGTTCGGCGGCGACCCCTAGCTCATGAAAATCGGGTGACTGTTCTCTAGCAGCTGATTTGGACACGCCCTCATCTTAGCTGTAGCCCGTTACAATGGATTGACATCCGTGAAGATGAACGAAGATGAACAACGATAAGGACGGAAACGAACATATGGATATCAAGATCGGTCTTGCAGACACCGCACGTGAACTCTCCCTTGCTATTGCGGAGGGGCATGAGGATGTGCTCAATAAGGTGAAGCAGGCGATTGAGGAGCAGGCTCCGACCCTGACCCTGGAAGACGACAAGGGCAAGAAGTACTTGGTGCGCACCGAGAAGATTGCGTACGTTGAGTTCGGCTCTGCGCAGGCACGTTCCGTTGGGTTCATGCGTTAAAACCCGCTACATTTACGACCATGAAGAACAATCACAACACCGACGTTTTCGAGGATTGGGACTTTGATGACGATGGTGACTTCACCACGGTAGACCCGGAAGCGGAGGGGCGCCTGGTGCGCTTCGCCCGCGAGTACGGGTGGCGCGCCTACGCGATTCCGGTGCTTGCTGTGTTGACAGTGTTTGTGATTGCGAACATGCTGCAAAACCCCGATGGGGAAGTGTTCGCGGGAAGTGCGCGCGAGAGCACGGCTGAGCAGCCCGACGGGGATGCGGCGTCACGCACCGTGAGTGCGTTGCCGGAGGGGCAGCAGGATGTGCTGCAGCTGCCGCCGGGTGGTCCGTTTACGGAGGCCGGGGAGGGCACCTTCTACGAGGTTGGGCACCCTGGGATGCAGGCGGGCAAGGGTGATGAGCTGACGGTTCGCTTTGTTGTTGAGGTGGAGCACGGCCTGGACACCGCAGTATACGGCGGCAATGAGGCTGTCGCCTCGCTTGTCGACGCCACCTTGAGCGACCCGCGCGGCTGGACGAACGATCCGCGCTTCCGGTTCGAGCACGTCACGGGGGCGGATGAGCCGACGCTGAAAATCCGGCTTGCTTCCGCGGAGACGACCAAGGAGCTGTGCGGCGTCCACCTGGAGATGGAAACGAGTTGCCGGACGCGCGTCACGGGCGAGGATACCGTCATCCTGAACGAGGCCCGCTGGGTCCGCGGCGCCGCTCCCTTTGAGGGGGACTTGGGGCGCTACCGCCAGTACTTGATTAACCACGAGGTGGGCCACGCGCTGGGCTTTGCCCACCACGAGCCGTGCCCGGAAAACGGGGTGTTGGCGCCGGTGATGATGCAGCAGACGCTGAGCTTGAACAACGCGCAGCTCTACTCCTTTGATAAGGAGGAGGTCTACCCGGATAACCAGGACACTTGCCGGTCGAACCCGTGGCCGTACCCGCGCCCGGCAGTGCTATAGGTGGAGACAGATGAGAGGAAGGCGAGCTGCGCTGTGACTATTCCCGAGCATGTGTTGTCGGCGTTTCAGGTTGATGGGGAGGTGGCGTCGATACCTGATGCTGCCTGGGGTGAGGCGAGGCAGTTTGGGCGCATCGTGATTTCGCGGGCCTTGCCGACGGCGGCGTGGTCGGGCAAGGTGCGTGAGCGTATCGCCGACCATCTTGAGGGGGTGCACGTTGCGCGCCCGGTGCGTGCGACGGATGGGCGTTTTGTGGTTGCAGGGTATGTGGCCAATGAGTTTTCGCCGGGCGCGCCGGCCGCGCGCGTGGATGAGGCGGTGGCGGCGGTGCTCGCGCTTGAGCGCGCGTTGTTGCAGGCTGAGATGGCGCAGGAGTTGCCCGAGCGCGATAGCTCGGACGTGATCGCCGAGGCGGACTGCGGGGCCTGGAAGGGCCACGAAGATGCGGGTGGCGAGGGGCTGTGCGTGGCGCACGTGGATGCGCTTTCGCGCACGTTGTTCTCCGGGTATGCCGCGCCGGTGTTGACGGATCTTGTTCCTTCGGCGCGTCTTCGCCCGAAGGGCTACTCGGCCGCGGTGGTCATTGTCGACGCCCTGCTCGCCGGGGCTGTCGATTCGCGCATTGTGGAGCGCTGGTCCCACATTCCAGACCTCGTGTTCTTGGCGGGGCGGGCGTTGGATTACCGGATGCGAATTGCGCAACATGACGGGACGTTCCAGCGGGCGAACGTTCGTTCGAACTTTTCGAGAGTTTCCGAACTGCTCATGTCGCGGTAGCGTGCCACAATGGTGGCCATGAATGACCAGCCGTCCGCAACTCCTCGCGCGTTTCTCGTTCCGCGCCAACAACTCACGCAGGCCAGAACGTGGTCGCAGCCACTTCCTACAGAGGGGGTATGGAAGGTGACGGGCCAGGCGGGCTCGGGCGTGACCAGCTTCCTTATTGATGCGTTTGTGGCGTCGGCGAAGCAGCAGTCGGACGCGGAGGGCGTGCTGTTCCTCACGGATTCGAAGGAGTCTGCCGCGCGGATTCGAGCCGAGATTTCGGAGCGGCTCGCCGGTACTGACTTCGTTGCCGACGGCCCGATGGTGCGCTCTGTGCACTCTTTGGCGTTCGCGGTGCTGCGGGAGCAGCAGGAGCAGCTGCGGTTGATCTCCGGTGCGGAGCAGGACGCGGTGATCCGGCAGCTCTTGCAGGGGCACGTGGAGGACGGCCGCGGGAGCTGGCCTGTCGAGTTGCGCCCGGCGTTGCCGATGGTGGGCTTTGCCCGCCAGCTGCGAGATTTTTTGTTGCGCGCGATTGAGCGTGGCTTGGACGCAGACGGGCTCAGGGGGCTCGGGGACCGCTACGGTCAGGAGATTTGGGGCGCGGCAGGCGATTTTTTGGCGGAGTACCAGCAGGTCATGGCGCTGACTGGTACGGTGCGCTATTCGGCATCCGAGTTGATTGCGCGGGCGCTCGATGTGCCGCTGGAGCGGAGGTGGCACACCGTGATTGTGGATGATGCCCAGCACCTCTCGCCTGCGGCGGCAGCGTTCGTGGAGCGGCTGCTCAAACGGGCGACGCTCGGGGTGGTGGGCGGAGACCTGGAGCAGTCTGTCTACCAGTTCCGCGGGGCGAGCCCGGAGTTCTTCGCCACCCTCGGAGGCCTGGAGCACACCGTGATTGACCTGGGACAGACTCGGCGCGAACCGGAGGTATCGGTGGCGCTGGCACAGTCCCCGACGGCGGAGCTTGCGGCGGTGGCTGACGCGTTGCGTCGCGCGCATCTCGAGGAGGAAGTCGCGTTTCGGGACATGGCGGTGGTGGTGCGCTCGACGAGTCTCATCGAGCCGTTTCGGCGCGCACTGCTGCACGCAGGTGTGCCCGTCGCACTGAACCCGACGGATGTGGTGCTCAGCGAGCAGCGGATTGTGGCCTCGTTGCTGCTTGGACTGCAGTCGCTGTACACACCGCTGACGGTAGAGCAGTGGCGTGACTTGTTGCTCGGACCCATCGGCGGGACGGACCCCGTCACACTGCGGCGCCTACTGCGCGGTCTGCGGCGGTGGAAGCCGGATGCGCGCGCGGAAGAGACATTGCGCGAACTGGTGGTTTCCAAGGCTGAGCTGCCGGATTTTGGCGAGGTGCTCACGGACCGCGAGCTGCAGATGCTGCGCCGCGTCCGTCAGGTGCTCGATGCCGCCAGGCAGGTCTACGACGCCGACGGCAGCGTCGAGGAGGTGCTGTGGGCGCTGTGGAGCACCACGAGGTTGGCTGAGCACCTCACCGCGGTCGCGCTGCGTGGCGGCACGACGGGCTCGCAGGCTGACCGCGACCTTGATGCCGTCATGGCGCTTTTCGACGCCGCGGGAGACTTCACCGAACGCAAAACACAGGGTGGGCTCGAGCTGTTCGTCAACAGCATGTTGGAGCAGGAACTGCCTACTGGCGTGCGTGATCGCCGGGCGGCCACGCCAGACGCCGTCGCCTTGCTGACTGCGCACGGTGCGGTGGGCAGACAGTTTCGCCGCGTCGTCGTCGCCGGCGTGCAGGATCTCGAGTGGCCGAGTCTGGGGGAGACGGGCTCGATTTTCGGCCAGCAGGATTTGGTGGACCTGGTTGACCACGACGTGGATCCCGCTACGCCGGTGTCGCACTTGCGTGAGCGCCTGGAAGAGGAGCGGCGTTTGTTCCACGTGGCGTTGACGAGGGCGACGGAGCGTGTCCTGGTCACGGCTGTTGACCAGGTGGAAGGCGAGGAAGTGCTTGAGCCTTCCCGGTTCATTGAGGAGCTCTGCGAGGAAACCGGCGTGACTCCGCAGGCGGTGACGCTGTCTGCGGACGACGCCGCGGCCACAGATGATGGCGTGGAGGCAACGGTGGTGCGCGTGCAGTCCCGTGACGATTTTTTAGGGGAGCTTCGCCGCACGCTGGCAGACGAGGAGCACAGCACGGAGGCCGACCGGCGCCAGGCCGCACGCCAGATCGCTCGGCTAGTGGAGGCCGGGGTGCCCCTTGCGGATCCGGAGCAGTGGTGGACCACCACCGAACCCTCGACGGATGTGGCGGTTGCAGGGCAGCGGACCTTGTCGCCGTCGAGAATTGAGGCGCTGCTGCAGTGCCCGATGCGCTCCGTGCTTGAGCGAAGCCTTGGGTTTGACAGCTCGATGCCGATGATCGTCGGTTCGATTGTGCACGCCTACTTCGAGGCCCTGGGCAGAGGCGTGCCGGAGGAGCAGGCGCGGATGCACACGATGGCCACGTACCGCGCGATTCTCGACGCCCCCGCGTGGCAAACCGAGGCCGAACTTCGCGGCTTCGAAGCGATGCTGGACCGCACCCAGGCGTGGCGGCAGAAGCGCGAGGCCCGTTTCGAGCAAGCGGGCGTGGAGGTACCGATCTCCGTGCAGGTCACAGACGATGTCCATATTCGCGGGCGTGCCGACCGGCTGGACCGGGAGGAGGACGGACACGTCCATATTGTTGACCTGAAGACTGGTTCGACGGTGCCCTCCAAGGCGGACGTCGTCGACTTCGCCCAGCTCACGGCGTATCAGCTCGCGCTGAGCCACGGTACGCTCGTCGGCGAAGGTGACGAGGTTCACGTGACGACGTCCACCTCCGGGGAGGAGCCCCTGAACGTCGGCGGTGCCATGCTCGTGTACCCGAAGAAGGAGGCAGCCGCGGCAACCGAGCGTGTGCAGCCTCGCAAGGAGGCTGATGAGCTCGCGGAGTTCACGGAGCTCATCGCGCCGCTTCCCAGCAAGACAACGGGCCCGCAGCTTGAGGCGCAAGCAGGGAAGCACTGCGAGCACTGCGCTGTGCGGTCGCTGTGCCCGGTCCAGATCGAAGGGACGATGATTTACAATGGCTGACTTTTCACCTCAAGCTTTGTTCCGGGCGCTCGGGGACGCGTTCCCTCCGAGCGGCCAGCAGGCGGACGTGATCGGGGCCGCGCCGGGGCCGATGCTGGTTGTGGCGGGCGCCGGTGCGGGCAAGACGAAGACCATGGCGGACCGCGTTGTGTGGCTCGTCGCGAATGGGTATGTACGTCCCGAGGAGGTGCTTGGGCTTACGTTTACCCGGAAGGCGGCTCGTGAGCTGGGGCAGCGCATCCGGCACCGGTTGCAGGCGCTGGCGAGGCACCGGGCGCTCGTGCGGGAGCTTGACCCGTCCGGTGCTCTGAAGGAAAGCCTGGAGGTGATCGCGCCGACCGTCGCCACGTACGACTCGTATGCAGGGCAGCTTGTGCGCGACTACGGCCTGCTGGTGCCGGTAGAGCCGGACGCGCGCCTGATCACGCAGGCGGAGCTGCACTCCATTGCGGTCGAGGTTGTGCGCAGTTACAACAAACCGCTCGTCGCGGATGGCGCTCCTGCGCCTGCGATGCGCACAGTGGTGGATGACCTGCTTGGGCTGACTACCGCGATCGGCAACGCGCTGGCGAAGCCCGAGGATATTGCTGAGGCCGCGGAGATTTTCCTGAAAGAGACGGAGTCGCTGCCGAAGTCCCCTCGCAGCAAGACCGAGTTTTGCCAGAAGATGACGGGGTGGCGCAACAAGCAACGCCAACGCCAGATGATGTTGCCGCTGGTTGAGCAGCTCAACGAGACCCTGCGCGAACGTGGCGTGGTCACCTTTAATGAGCAGATGAATATCGCGGCACTGCTCGCGGAGCAGCACGCATCGGTGGGCGCTGCGCAACGCCAGAAGTACCGCGTGGTGATGCTCGATGAGTACCAGGACACGTCGCATTCGCAGCGTGTGCTGCTGCGCAGCCTGTTCGGTCAGGGCCAGGATCCCACGTTGACGGTGACTGCGGTGGGGGATCCGATGCAGGCAATTTACGGGTGGCGCGGGGCGACGTCGGAGAACCTCGCGGCGTTCGTGGAAGATTTCCCTGGCGCGCACGGGGCCCCGGCGCCGAAGAAGCAGCTCACCATTTCGTGGCGGAACCCGAGCAAGGTGCTCGAGATGGCGAACCAGGTTTCTACCGCGATTCTGGGCACGGGGGAAAAGCGGGCTGTCGCGCCTCTGGAGCCGCGCACCGACGCTGCGGTGGGCGAGGTGGTGATGCAGTTCTTCGAGCGGGAGGAAGAGGAGATCGAGTTCGTCGCCGACGCGCTGCAGCAGCAGTTCGAGCAAGGTGGGAGGCTTTCGGCTGCGGTGCTGACGAGGAAGAATCGGCAGGCGCAGCCGATCGCCCAGGCGCTTGAGTCACGCGGCGTGCCCTACGAGATCGTGGGCCTCGGCGGGTTGTTGGACACCCCGGAGGTACAAGACACGCTGGCCGTTGCGACGATGCTGGTGCGCCCGGAGGACTCCGCGGCGGCGCTGCGCGTGTTGGGAGGCCCGTCGGTTGGGCTGGGCCTGGCCGATATGGAGGCGCTCGCCGCGCGTGCCAAGAACCTGCAGGCGCGGGCAGAAGGCGTTTCCGCGCGGGACGATGAGGTGCTGCCGAAGCCCGCGGACCCAGAGGAGCGCCTGATCGAGGAGCTGACGCAGCTGGCACTTGAGGCGGAGGCGTTGAAGATGCAGTCGGCCAAGCCGGCGGGGTTGGCGGATGCGGTAGCGGACCTGGGAGAGCCGGAGCGTTTCAGCGAGGAAGGCTACAAGCGGCTGCGGCTGCTCGCGTCGCGGCTGCGCCAGCTGCGACGCAACTCGCTGGGCAAGCGCCTCAGCGACTTGTTCGCGGACATCATTGAGGTGTTCGGGATCCGCGTTGAAGTGCTCGCAAGGCAGTCGTCGGCGGGGACGGTGCACCTGGATCAGCTGTTGCACTACGTCGAGCAATACCCGGGTACCAGTGTGGAAGCGCTGCTGGACTACTTCGAGCTGGCCAAACAGCAGGAAGACGGCCTTACGCCGGGCAGCGTCACGGTGCGCGGCGACCGCGTGCAGATTTTGACGGTGCACAAAGCGAAGGGGTTGGAGTGGGACACCGTCGCGGTGTTGCACGCGGACAAGGACACCTACAGCTCGAAGATTGAGACCTTTCTTTCCCAGATCCCGTACCTGCAGCCGGAGACGTTCGGCGACCCGGACCTCTACGAGGAGTTCGCGGGCGTCGAGCACCGCACCGGGTTCAAGAATGCTGCGGAGGCGTGGCGCAAACACATCGGCGAGGACCTCGCGGAGGAGCAGGCCCGGCTGTTCTACGTTGCCATCACCCGCACCGAGGGCAGGCTGCTCATCACAGGGTCGAAGACTTCCCTGACCGGCAAGAATACGAAAGGTCCCTACGAGCACTTCGCGGCGTTCGAGGGCTTTGAGATGCCGGAGGAACCAAAAGATGAGGCTGCGGGAACGACAGTGCAGCATCCAGAGGTGGCCGTCGGCACGTGGCCGACGCCTTCCTACGAGGCCGCGCACGCCGCGAACAGCCAGACCACCCGCCCGAGTGAGTTGGTCATGGATGCGCTCGAGACCGAAATCACACCTGCTGCCGGCGAGCTCTACGAGCTGTGGGAACGCGACGCCACCGCGCTCATCGAGGAGCACAAGGCGGCGCAGTCGCCGGACGTGCCCGTTATGCTGCCCGGTGAGCTGACGGCCTCCGACGTGGTGGCGATGCAGGCGGATGCGGAGCAGTTCGCGCGCCGGGCCCGCCGCCCGGTGCCGTTCAAGCCGAACCAATACGCGAAGCGCGGCACTGCCTTCCACGAGTGGATCGAGGATTTCTACGGGGCACATGCGCTGCTGACCGAGGACGAGCTGCCCGGCATGGGTGAAGCTGAGGTGGACCCATCGACGTTGAAGCAGCTGAAAGCCAACTTCGAGAACAGCCACTGGGCCTCGAAGACGCCGACGCACGTGGAGTGCCCGTTCGAGCTGGCACTCGGCAAGGCGGTGGTCCGCGGCCGGATGGATGCGGTCTTCGCAGATGGCGACGGTTGGGTAGTCGTCGACTGGAAGACCGGAACGCGCCCAGTGGGTGCGGCGATGGAGGCCGCCAAGCTGCAGCTTGCTGTGTACACGGAGGCGTGGAAGCGCATCGCCAACGACGGCCGCCCCGTCAGGGCCGTGTTCTTCTACGTGCGCGACGGCACGGACTTCACCGCCACTGACCTGCCGGACGCGGAACAGCTGACGAAATTGTTGGAAGATGCAGCAAACGGCGCAACTTCCGGTACAGTTTCACGCCGTAGTAACGAGGAAGGATAGCGGAGTGAACCTGCCGTTTACGTTGTCGTGGAGTGACCGGTTCCGTGCGGACGCGGACCCGTCGGAAATGCCGGTGCATACCCTGCTGGATGTCGTGCGGATCCCGTCGGCGGAACGCACGACTCCGTGGGCGTTGATGGCGAGGCGCTTCGGCTACGCAGCCATCTTGGTGCTGGTCGTAGCGACGGTCGTCTACTTCGACAAGGAGGGCTACACAGAGCCGCTGACGTTTATCGACGCCCTTTACTATTCAGCGGTTTCGCTCTCAACGACCGGCTACGGCGACATCACGCCGGTCACGCAGGGCGCGCGCCTGATGAACATCTTGGTCATCACGCCGTGCCGTGTGGCATTCCTGATGCTTTTGGTTGGTACCACGCTGTCGGTGCTGACCGAGGATTCCCGCAAGACGCTACAGATTCAGCAATGGAGGAGAACAGTGCGCAATCACACCATCGTTATCGGCTACGGCACCAAGGGCAGGTCTGCGGTGGATGCGTTGCTCGCTGGCGGCACCGCGCCGGGCAACATCGTCGTTGTGGATGATGATGCGGTGGTGCTTTCGAACGCCGAGAAGCGCGGCCTGGTCACCGTCCACGGCAACGGCACCCGCTCGGGTGTGCTGAAGATCGCCGGCGTGGCGCGTGCCCGCTCTGTTGTGGTGGCGCCGTCCTCGGACGATACCGCGGTGCTGGTCACGTTGTCGGTGCGAGAGTTGGCGCCGAGCGCCATGATCGTTGCCAGCGTCCGCGAGAGCGAGAACCAGCACCTGCTGATGCAGTCGGGCGCGGACTCCGTGGTGGTGTCTTCGGAAACGGCGGGTCGTCTGCTTGGCATCGCGACGGTGACGCCGCCGGTGGTGGAGATGATGGAGGACTTGCTTAGCCCCGACGAGGGTTTCGCGGTTGCAGAGCGGTCGATCGCGGACGACGAGGTTGGGGCGAACCCGCGCCACCTCGCCGACATTGTGCTGGGCGTGGTCCGCTCCGGCGAGCTCTACCGCATTGACGCCCCGGAGGCCGAGACGGTCGAGCCTGGCGACAGGCTGCTGTTCGTGCAGATGACGCAGCCGACCCCGCTTACTGAGCGCCCACGCCCGACGGAGTAGGCGGCGGATGATTGACCAATGGGCTCGTGGTGGGTTCAACGAGGACGGGAGTGAGGCATAAGTGGCTGTTGACCTGAGTTTGCTGGATGAGGATCAGCGGATCGCGGCGACCGCTCCTCGGGGCCCGGTGTGCATCCTGGCCGGTGCCGGTACGGGTAAGACTCGCACGATTACGTACCGTATCGCGCACATGATTGATCAGGGCATGGTGAGCCCGAACCGGGTACTGGCAGTGACGTTTACGCAGCGCGCGGCCGGCGAGATGCGCGACCGCCTGCGCACGATGGGTATTGGTGGTGTGCAGGCGCGTACGTTCCACTCGGCGGCGATGCGGCAGCTGCGCTACTTCTGGCCGCAGATTGCGGGGGATTTGCCGTGGCGGCTGTTGGACAACAAGTTCCCGCTGGTTGGGCGGGCGACGCGGGCAGCTGGGTTGGAGTCGGACAAGGAGATGGTCCGTGACTTGCTGGGGGAGATCGAGTGGGCGAAGGCCAGCGTGATCGGCCCGGGGGACTACGTGGACCGCATCGCGGATACGAACCGCACCCCGCCGACGGATCCGAAGAAGGTCGCGGAGGTGTACCGGCTGTACGAGGAGGCGAAGACGAGCCCGGAGGGCATGCTGATCGACTTCGACGACCTCCTCCTCCACGTGGCGGGTGCGTTGGAGAACGCGCCAGCGGTGGCGGAGGAGTTCCGTTCCCAGTACCAATCGTTCGTGGTGGACGAGTACCAGGACGTGACTCCGCTGCAGCAGCGGGTGCTGGAGGGCTGGCTTGGGCAGCGCGATGACCTGACGGTGGTGGGGGACGCGAACCAGACGATTTACTCCTTTACCGGCGCGACCCCGGACTATTTGCTGAACTTTTCGCGCACCTACGAGCACGGCACTGTGGTGAAGCTGCAGCGCGACTACCGCTCGACGCCCGAAATTACGGAGCTGGCCAACGCGGTGATTTCGCGCGCGACGGGCAGGGCCGCAGGGACCAGGCTTGAGCTGATCGGTATGCGGGAGTCCGGCCCGCAGCCAACGTTCCACGCCTACGACGACGAGCCGACGGAGGCCCGCGAGGTTGCCGCGGCGGTGCAGCGCCTGATTGACTCCGGGGTGCCTGCCAAGGAAATCGCGGTGCTGTATCGGATTAATGCGCAGTCGGCGGCGTTTGAAGCGGCGCTCGCGGACGCGGGCATCGTCTACCAGGTGCGCGGCGGGGAGGGCTTCTTCCAGCGCGGTGAGATCCGCGAGGCGCTGCAGACGCTCGTGTCCGCAAGCCGGCGGCATGACTTGCCGGATGACCCGGTGGTGGTGGCGAAGGCGGCGTTCGCCCCGCTCGGGTTGACGCCGACGGAGCCGGAAGGCGCCCAGGCACGGGAGCGTTGGCAGGGGCTGCGCGCACTCGTGGACCTGATCGAGGAGATCGTGCATACGAAGGAGGCCTCGAGCCTGGAGGACGTGCTGCGCTCGTTGCGTCAGCGCGCGGAGGCGAAGCAGCCCCCGGCGATTGACGGGGTGACGCTTGCCAGCTTGCACGCGGCGAAGGGCCTGGAGTGGGACGCGGTGTTCCTGGTGGGGCTGGTGGAAAACACGCTGCCGATCTCGCATGCGATTAAGGCGGGCGATGAGAACATTGAGGAGGAGCGCAGGCTCTTCTACGTCGGCGTGACGCGCGCCCGTGAGCACCTGCAGCTGTCGTGGGCGTTGGCCAGGCAGGAGGGCGGTAGGAAGTCGCGGTCGCGTTCGCGTTTCCTGGACGGGCTGGTGCCCGAGCTTGAGGCTGAGGAAACTCCGCAGCGGCTGAAGCAGACGCGCCGCTGCCGGGTGTGTGGCAACGTGCTCTTCGCCCCGGCGGACAAGGCGCTCGGCCGACACCAGGATTGCGACGCCGACATTGACGAGGACGTCTACCAGGCGCTTAAGCGCTGGCGGCTGAAGACGTCGCGCGCGGCGAAGCAGCCCGCCTACATGGTGTTTTCCGACGCCACCCTGCTCGCCATCGCGGAGACCATGCCGGAGGACGAACAGGGCCTGCTCGCCGTGTCGGGGGTGGGGCCGGTGAAGGTGGAACGCTACGGCGCCGATGTCCTGGAGACACTGGCGCAGTTCCGCTAGGCGCTACGAACACTTAGAAGCACAGCGGGCAGTCGGGGTGTGGCTGCAGGCGAAGCGTTTTCAGTGGGATGCGGTTGAAGGGGTCCACGAGCAGCGTGTCGCCGGTGCGGGGTTCTGGGGCGGATACGCCCGGCGGGTCCGGCAGTTGGCAGATCCGCCGGGCCATCGTCGCTGCGGCGACTGAGCCTGCCTGGATCACGACCGGGTCCGGGTTGCGCACGCCCGCGGGTGTCGCGCTGGCGATTGCCGCCCACTGCGGGTCGCGCTCGAGGAGGTAGTGTTCGCGGCAGATCAGGCATGGGCCTTCCACACCGGCTGCGTAGGGCCCGACGAGGACGCGGGCGTCGATCTGGAGGACCGGAATCACAGGCCCCGTGCGGTGCCGGGTGTACGCGGCGAGTTCTCGGGCGCGGTGCGCTTGGTCGACGATGATGAGCGGGAGGGGCGAGGGGGCGTCGAAAAGGAAGCGGGAGAGCGGCTGGGTTGGCTCGGGCGAGCACACGTGGATGCCGCTGGTGCGCAGTGTTTCTGCCAGGGTGCTTGCAAGGCCTGAGGTGCCAAGCAGCAGTACTTCTGGGCGCGACACTTCGACGAGGATGCGGTAGGCGATGAGGTCCTGGATGAGGCTGCGCGCGGCATCCGTGCCCATGGAGGCCCCCAGCCGACGAACTATTTTGGTGAGCGGCTGGGGTGTAGACAGCGAGTCGAGAGCCGCGGCGACTGCGCGGGCGTTGCTGACTTCGATGATGCCGCTGCGCGTGGCGTCGAGCCCGAATTGCAGCGCGTGCGGGCCTCTGCTGAGTACCTGTACCCCCATGGCCAGCTGAATGACAGATTCCGACTGGTTACACATGCTTTCCCCCTGATGCCCATGTAGCTGTGTCGGTTGTACAGCATACAATCTTCGCCATGCAGGAGTCGGAGTTTGAGTATCGGGTGATTCGTTCGCCGCGGCGCACACGCACTGTGCAGGCCCGGCTTATCGACGGCGTCGTGGAAGTACGCATCCCAGCTCGGTTCAGCGAGCGCGAGGAGCGCGAGGCGGTGGCTGAGATGATGCGGAAGATCCGGAGGAAGACCCACCACCAGCACGTCAGCGACGCCGACCTTCAGGCCCGGGCGGAGGCGCTTAACGAGCAGGTGCTTGAGGGGCGGGCGAAGGTGGGCTCGATACGGTGGGTGTCGAACCAGACGAAGCGGTGGGGGAGCTGCACCCCGTCAACGGGCACGATTCGGATTAGTGACAGGCTGCAGCATGTGCCGGGCTATGTCCTCGACGCGGTGATTGTGCACGAGCTGACGCACACGTTCGTCCCTGGGCACGGCCCGAAGTTCTGGGCGTGGGCAGACAAAGCGCCCCTCGCGGAACGAGCGAAGGGCTACCTTGAGGCCTACCAACGGTTCGGCGGCGAGGGAGACTAGTCCTCGTCGTTCTTGCGTAGCTCCTCTTCCAGGCGTGCGAGTTCTTCGTCGAAGTCGTCGTCGGAGGAATCGTCGAGCAGAGTGTCGATGAACGCCGCCGGGTTGGACAGGTGCTCAGGGGTCGGTAGGAAGTCCGGATGGTCCCAGATCTGGTCGCGGCGGGTCTGGCCTACGGCATTTTCGACGCGGCGCCACAGCTCGGCGGCCTCGCGGACCTTCGGAGCACCCAGCTCGATGCCGACGACGTTCGCAAACGCGCGCTCGGCGGAGCCGCCGGTTGCGCGTCGGCGGGCCCATGCCTCGGCGAGCTGCGGCGTCGACGGGATGCGATCCGAGAGGGAGGCGTCGGTGACAACGTCGACCCAGCCCTCGACGAGCGCGAGCAGTGTCTCCAGGCGGGCGGTGGCGGAGGCGTTGCGGGAGGTCACGCGCGGGGAGAGGTCCGCGCCCTCCAACTGCTGGAGTGCTTCCTGGATGGCTTGCGGGTCGCCGCTTTCCAGGTTCAACCCGCGCGCCATTTCCTCCAGCTGCGACGTATCGATCTCCAGGCCTGCCGCGTACTCCTCAACGGAGGAAACGAGGCGCTCGACGAGCCACGGCACGTGCTTGAACAGGCGCTGGCGGGCGGCCTCGCGGGCCACGATGTAGACCAGGACTTCCTGGCCGGGGATCTCGAGGCCCTTGGCGGCGGCGGTGACGTTCTTCGGCAAAATGGCCGTCACCCCTGCGGGCGCGACGGGCAGGCCGAAGTCGGAACCAGTCAGGGCTTGCTGGGCAAGGTCCCCGAGCGCGTGGCCCAGCTTGGCGCCGAAGTTCATGGCGTTCATCTGCTCCATCATGCCGACCATCGGGCCCATCATCTCGCGGGCCTCTGCGGGCATGGTGTCGCGCTGCGCGCGGTTCATCTGCTCCGCAACCGGGTTGACCAGGCGCTTCCACATCGGCATGGTTTCAACCAGCCAGTCGTCCGCGTTCCACGTGCGCGGCTGGGCGTTTGCGGAAGGTAGCGTAGTGGCGTCGTCAAGCCAGAGGTCGGCAAGGCGGACTGACTCTTCAACCGCGGTGCGATCCCCCGCGGAGACCGCAGCTTTGTCGCCGACGTGCTGGCGTGCCATGCGCAGCGCCATCTCGAAGTTCACGGATTCGCCCTCTGTGCGGGCGTTCATTGTCGAACCCATGCCGGACAGCATCTGCCCAAACTGGTTCAAAATATCGCCCAAGCCACCTTGGCCACCGCCAACGTTGCCCCCGAACCCGAACGCCGCGAACGGATTATTCTGCTGGTTGCGACGCTCGTCGTCACCATTGTCACCGTCGTCGTCGTTGTTGGGGAAAGTAAATCCGAATCCATTACTCATAGGCACCACCCTACAGTCGTGTGTGCAGGTTGTGTCGGCTGCAGGCGGGAAAATCGCAACGCTGTGGGCGAACATCTAAGATTTGTGGGCGTGATGAACGCCGAGCAAGAACAACCACAGCCGCGCAGCCGCCGCCTCGCCACGATTGTGTGGGGCGCAATCCCGCTTGGGGTGTTGGCTGCGGCGCTGAGCCTCGACCATATTCCTGGCACCGATATCTCCCTGGCCGTGCCGTACGCGGCGCAGGGGTCGGGGCCGACGTTTAACACGCTCGGCGATGTTGAGGGCGTGCCCGTCGTAGAGATCGAAGGCGCGGACTCCGATGCAACGGAGGGCAACCTCAACATGACCACGGTGTCCGTGCGCACCAACATGACGCTGGTGCAGGCGCTGACCCGCTGGATCACCACGGATGACACGATTGTGCCACTGGAGCAGATCATCCCTCCGAATACGAACCAGGAGGAGATGAAGCAGCGCAACCAGGAGGCCTTCGTCGCCTCGGAGTCGGCGGCCACGATCGCCGCGATGAACTACCTCGGACGCCCGACCACGGTGGTGGTCCACGAGGTGATGGAGGACAGCGCCGCAAACGGGGTGCTGCAGGCAGCAGACATCATTACGCGCGTCGGGGGCAAGGATGTGTCGCAGCCGCGTCAGGTGCAGAGCCTTGTGCGCGAGCACGCCCCCGGTGACCGGCTCACCATCGACGTGCTGCGTGACGGCGCGCCGCACACGGAGGAGATCACGCTCGGAGCGAATCCGGAGGATGCGAAGGTGCCCATGTTGGGGATCTTGATGACGTCCGCTCCGGCCGACGGCGTGCAGGTGACCTACAACCTCAACGATGTGGGCGGGCCGAGTGCCGGGATGATGTTTTCGCTGGCGGTGATCGATAAGCTTTCGCCGGGGCTGCTCAACGGCGGGAAATTCGTGGCCGGGACCGGCACGATTAATGAGTCGGGGGAGGTCGGCCCGATCGGCGGCATCTCCCACAAGATCGCCGGTGCCCGCGACGCAGGCGCCGAGCTCTTCCTCGCACCAGAGGGCAACTGCGCGGACGTCATGCGCACGGACAGCGGGGAGATGCAGGTCGCGGCCGTCAAAACGCTTGATGACGCCGTCAAGGCCATGGATGCGTTCGCCCACGGCCAGCCGGTACGCAGCTGTAGCTAGGAGTCCGATTCGGTGGAGGTGGTTGCCTCCGCAGGGGCGGTAGCGCCCTCCGGGCGCTTCGCCAGCCCAAGCTTGTAGATGTGCTCGCGCGGACCTTCGCGGTCCATGGTGAGCAGCTGCTTCATAATCTGGCCCTTGTCATTATCAATGACGGTCACCACGGCAGAGGACCCAACGGTAGACCAGCCGACCACGAAGCGGCCGGTGTCTTCCACGACTTCGCTCGAGCGCAGCTCGGTGAGCACCTGCGTACTCGTGGTGGCGACGGACTCGGACTCCATGAACTGGAACTGTCCCATCTCGGAGCTGCTGCAATCGAACGCGTCCGGCAGGCCCGTCGGGGTGCAGCTGTCCAGTTTTTCGAAGAACTCGGGCGGAGCGAGCGTGGAGAACTGCTTCGCAACCTCGGCAACGCCGTTGTCGTCTTTCTTTGCGGTGCTCGTAGTGCTTGTCGACGTCCCCTCCGTAGTCTCCGTGGCCTTTGTGGTTTCAGACTCCGACGGCGAAGGCGACTGGGTGGACTCGGAGGACGTGGCCGGTGCCACCGTCGTGGTCGGCTCCTCCGATGGCTCCTCCTTGCTACCGCACGCGGTAGCTACCACCAGCGCCATCGCCAGCACCGCTGGAGTACCGACGCGCCGACGCCAAACCTTCGAAAATGTAGCCACGTTGTGCTCCTTTACCCTCTTAGGACAGCTCATCTGGGTCTTGTTCCAACCCGTAGCGTAACGCAGCAATCACGTTCGGCGCTACGTTTGGCCCACCGCGAAGCTCGATATCGTCCTGGGCGAACATGCCGCGCTCCTCCAGCTCCTCCTCGGTCAGCCGCATCTGGAGCAGGGTTTGCTCAATGCCTTCCTCACGCAGCACACCGGAGAAGAGGCGCGCCGGGCGTGGCGAGGGGTCATCGCTACTGGTGTCCCGGAACATAATCTCCTGCGCCAGCACGGCACCCTCCACCGCGTGTGGCCAGGCGATACGCGCCACGTACTCCGCGAGCTCCTCCGAGCCGGGGCGAATGCTTTCCGGCAGGTTGTCCTGGACAACGAGGGTCAGTGGCGAAGAGGCGTCGTCAACCTCGAGCTGCTCGAGCTCGTCCACAAGCAGGGAGGAGGGTACGAGTGCGAAGAGGGTCGGTCCCTGGTCCCAGCCTTCCGCATGCACGAACTCGACGGCTTCGGACATGGCCTTATTTAATGCTTGTTGGTTGAGCACGGGAACCCTTCTGTCAGTTCAGGCGTTACACTTTTTAAGATAGAACCTTAATACGCGTACTAAGACTATTTCGAAGGAGCAGGATTTGGCCACCCGCCTTAGCCAGCCACAGCCCCACGCGAAAAAGCAGAACTCCGGACTCGCCTTCACGATTGGTGTGCTCGGTGTGTTGCTGTTTTTCATCCCGATCCTGATCGGTCTCTATACCGATTTTCTTTGGTTCGGGGAGCTTGACTTCCGTGGGGTCTTCAACCGCGTCATCGTGGCGCGAGTGGCATTGTTTGTAATTTTTGCCGCCGTCGGCGCGCTTGTCACCTACCTCGCCGCGTGGTTCGCGTGGCGAGGCCGCACGAAGGAAGCCTTGAGTTTCGAAGCCGTTGTCGGCGACACCCGGACCAAAGTGAACCTGCAGCAGGGCGTTCGCACGCTCTTGGTGTGGGTCCCGGTGGTCATCGCGATCTTCTCCGGCCTGGCGGGGCAGCGCCTGTGGCGCACGTTCATGCTGTGGTTCAACAGGGAATCGTTCGGTGTGAATGATCCGCAGTTCGGCAAGGACCTCGGGTTCTACGCCTTCGCGCTGCCGGGTATCACCGCGATTATCGACGGCCTCTCACTCCTCCTGCTCGTCGCCTTTATCGTCGGCGCGGTGGGCCACTACCTGCTGGGAGGCATCCGCATCGGCAATAAGGTCAGTGGGGTACCGGGCCACATTTCCACGTCCGCTCGCGTGCAGCTCGCCGTGACCGCCGGCCTGTGGATGGTGCTCAAGGCAGTGAGCTACTGGCTGGAGCGCTACACCCTGATGTATGCGCAGAACGACATCTTCACCGGTGCGTCCTACACCACCATCAACGCGTCGCTGCCCGCAAAGGTGATCCTGACAGTCATTGCGGTGCTTGTCGCGGCGGCATTCTTCGCCTCGGTTGTATATAAGGACTTCCGCGTTCCTGTGATGGCGGCGGTGCTGATGCTCGTGTCCTCCCTCGTGGTCGGCGGTGTGTGGCCGGCGCTGCTTGAGCAGTTCTCGGTCAAGCCGAACCGCCAGTCGAAGGAATCCGAGTACATCGCCCGCAACATTGAGGCCACCCGCTTCGCGTTCGGCCTGACGGACGAGCAAGTGAAGTACCAGGACAACTGGGGCGCGGAAAAGGTCTCCAACGACAAGGTCGCAGACGACGCCGCGACGATTAGCAACATTCGCCTGCTGGACCCGGAGATCATTTCTCCGACGTTTACCCAGAATCAGCAGCTGCGCAACTTCTACGGCTTCCCGGACCAGCTGGCGATGGACCGCTACGAAGTTGACGGCAAACTGCGCGACTTCGTTGTCGCAGCCCGCGAGATGGACCCGAACGCGCTGCGCGAAAACCAGCGCGACTGGATCAACCGCCACACCGTGTACACGCACGGCAATGGGTTCGTCGCAGCGCAGGCCAACCGTGTTGATGAGGCCGCGCAGGACGCCGGCTCCACCCGCGGTGGCTTGCCAATCTTCACCGTCTCCGACCTGCAGTCCAACGCGATTGCCGCTGAGAAGGACCAGGCGGATGAGCTCGGGATCCAGGTCGACGAGCCCCGCGTCTACTACGGCCCGGTGATCGCATCCGCCCAGGACGGGCTGGACTACGCCATCGTTGGCGATACCGGCCAGGGCCCCGTCGAGTACGACACGGATAGCTCCACCTACACCTACGAGGGCAAAGGTGGCGTCAACATCGGTAACTGGGGCAACCGCATCGCCTACTCGGCGAAGTACCAGGAGCTGAAGTTCCTGCTGTCTGACCGCGTCGGCTCCGAGTCCAAGATTCTCTACGACCGCGACCCACGCAAGCGCGTTGAAAAGGTCGCGCCGTGGCTGACCACCGACTCCAAGACCTACCCGGCAGTCATCGACGGCAAGATCAAGTGGATTGTCGACGGCTACACCACGCTGTCCCAGCTGCCGTACGCAACGCGCGAATCGCTGACCGATACGACGCAGGATGCGCTGAACCCGGACGGGACCACGCAGCGCCTGCTGAACAACAACGTCGGCTACATCCGCAACTCCGTCAAGGCAACCGTTGACGCTTACGACGGCACTGTGGACCTCTACGCGTTCGACGAGAACGACCCAGTGCTCAAGGCATGGATGGGCGCGTTCCCAGGCACCGTTCGCCCGGCAAGCGACATCTCCGATTCGCTGCGCGACCACCTCCGCTACCCAGAGGACCTGTTCAAGGTTCAGCGCGAACTGCTGGCTCGCTACCACGTGAACGACCCAGGCGTGTTCTTCAACAACGACGCCTTCTGGTCCGTGCCGAACGACCCGACCGCGCCGGAAGGCCGCAAGGAGCTCAACCAGCCTCCGTACTACGTGGTCGCCGGCGACCCGGAGACCAACCAGCCTTCCTTCCAGCTGATTACGCCGTTCCGTGGCCTGAGCCGTGAGTTCCTGTCCGCGCACATGTCCGTGTCCTCCGACCCGGAGAACTACGGCCAGATCACCGTCCGCGTGCTGCCAACCAACACGCAGACCCAGGGCCCGAAGCAGGCGCAGGACGCCCTGATGTCCTCTGACCAGGTGGCGCGTGACCGCACCCTGTGGAAGGGCACCAACGACCTGAAGAACGGTAACCTGCTCACCCTGCCTGTTGGCGGCGGAGAGATCCTCTACGTGGAGCCGATTTACTCGCAGCGCAAGGACCAGGCGTCCGCCTTCCCGAAGCTGCTGCGCGTGCTCGTGTTCTACCGCGGCCAGGTTGGCTACGCGCCGACGATCTCCCAGGCGTTGAAGCAGGTTGGCATTCACTCTGAGGCTGCCCAGGACATCGACATCGTCGACGACAAGGGCAACACGAAGCCTGCCGAGCAAGCGCCAGCCGATGGCGAGAAGGCCAACACCCCAGCGCCAGCAGCTGCCGGCAACAAGGACGAAGCGCTGAACAACATCAACGATGCGCTGCGCAACCTGGAAGGCGCACGCGACGGCTCCTTCGAGGAGTACGGCAAGGCGCTCGACGCGCTCGACCGTGCGGTGAAGGAATACCAGAGCATGTAGTCCTTCCCGTGTAACCACTTGAATCCCCTGCGAATCCGTGAGGTGCGCAGGGGATTTGGTGTTTGAAAGAGGTATGCGTATAGTTATCACTCGTTGCCCGTTAAGGCAGCAGGTGAAAATCAAATATCACCCGACGCGGGGTGGAGCAGCTCGGTAGCTCGCTGGGCTCATAACCCAGAGGTCGTAGGTTCGAATCCTGCCCCCGCTACTAAGATAAGGCCCCTACCAGTGCAAATGCTGGTAGGGGCCTTCTTCATTTTGTGAGCGGATCACCTTTTGGTGCACTAGCTGGTGTACTAGGGTCAAAATCCTGCACCAAACGGAGCTGCGACGCTCCAACGAAGCGGCGCAGGTTTTCGGGGCATTGCTTAGTGATTGCGAGGTCGGCGGCAACGAAGGAACGCCACGGGAGCCGGCAGTTCGGGGGGTCTGCCTATCTCGGGGGTGAGACTGCTCAACCGTGGCGTTCGGGAGAAAGCTTATTGAGGGCGGCAAGTCCGTCAGCGCAGTAGCCAGGACACTCAACGTCTCGCGGCCGACGATCTATCGCGCTCTCAAGCGCATCGAAGCCGACGCTTAGGCACAGGCTGCGTCGCTAGCGCTCGCACCCGGCGAGAAGGCATCAGGCTGCGCTAGCGACGCTCGGCACACATGAGTGCTGCACTGCTGGGATACGCCTGCGATCGGCAGAGCCGGGCCGAATACGGGATTGACCACATACACCCCGTATTCGTGCAAAGGAGCACTGCCATGTCCACCCATTCTCACACGCTTGCATCCCACGGCGAGATTCTCGCGAACCTCCCCGGCATCCTCGGGTTTTACCCGAACAACTCGCTGATCCTCGCGTTCTTCGTCGACGACGAGGGCGTCGACACCGTCCGCCTCGGCCCGGTCGCGCGGTTCGACCTGGACGAAGCTGTTGCAAAGCTCACCGAGAGCCGCGAGCGGTTCGCAGCGTGGGTCCACCACCTCGAACTCGACGCTGTTATCGCGTACATGATCAGCGATGACATTGCGCAGCCGGTCTTCGAGGAGACGGCAACGTATCTCACCAGCGGGGCAGTGCACCTACCGCCGCTGCTCGGGGTGGTGCAGGTGCCTGAGATCGTCACCGGGGCTGCGTGGTGGTCCGTGTATCAGCATCCGCTCATCGACGAGCCGCGCCACGGCGTTGTCGGCGAGGTCGCAGCATCGGCGGCGCTGCGGCAGATGCTAGAGCACACCGGCGAGCTGCCGGAGCCGAGCAAAGACGACATCGAGGCACGGTTGAACAGCACCGATCACGGCATCGACGCTGCCGAGCACGCCGACATCATCGAAGACGCGCTGGCGTATGTTCCACCCATCTTCCGAGACGTACTGCAGCGTGAGTACGAGCAGGCAGCGGCGGGGATGACGCAGCCGAGTGCGCGTGCTATCCGATCTGCGCTGAAGTGCTTCACGACACCGCGCTTGCGTGATCCATTGCTTGCTGCGCTGCTTGAGGAGCCACAAGCAGGTCTCAAGTTCGCTGAGCAGGTGATGCGCGCTGTACCGGCTCACTGGCCTGGGATGAGGGCACAGCTTACGGCCACTGTCGCCGTGCTGGCCCAGGCAAACGGCCAGACGGGTCTGGCTGGCGTTGCCGCACACAGGGCCACCGAGATCAGCAGCAAAGAGACGTTCCCGTCGCTGGTGGCGAAGTTAATCGACATTGGCGAGGGCAGTCGTCTCGCAGAAGTGGTTCACGAGGGCGGTGCTCAGGCTCGCGTGCAGTTGTTCGAAAACTAGTACTTCACACCCCGTTGCAGCAGTTGCTGTAGCGGGGTTTTTCTTTTCTACCCACGCCGTGACCAGGGAAGAAGGAAATCTCCACCGAGCAGGGGAGAGGTCTCTAGACAGCAGAGCTGTCTCAAAGAACGGATTGAGAATCAATCCACGACACGGAGGCACGCCATGTACCACTACACCCACGAAGACCTAGAGCTGCTCTACCTCATGTCTGACGGCATGGATGGCGAAGACGCCGATCCGGGTGCCGCACAAGAGCTACGCGACCTGGAAGCAGCAGGGGCACATCTGCCCTGGGCAGTGCTGTAACAGCACTTACAGCAGCAGCAAAGCCGCTGCTCAAACACACAATTGAAAGACAATCACACACTCACTCATATAAGGAGAAATCACAATGTCCAACCCGTTTAACAATGGCACCATCGTTGGCAACGCAGCACGCGAGCCGAAGATCTTTGAGCACGCAAACGGCGGTGCGACGGTGAAGCTCAACGTCTACGCACGTAATACGTTCAAGAACAAGTCCACAGGCAAGGTGGAATCAGAGATTGTCGAACTCACTGGCTACGTGGCTGACGCCAAGAACCTCGGCGTCTTCGGATGCATCGGCGCTGGTGATCGCGTTGCAGTGAGCTACTCGCTGAAGACTGACAACTACACCGATAAGGACGGCAACAAGCACTATCCGCTGGTAGCGCGCATCGACACTGTGCAGCTGATCGACTCCAAGAAGGAGTCTGAGGCACGAGCAGCACGCCGCGAGAACAGCGCAGATAACGCTGCTGCTAATGACTCTGAAGAAGTGCCGTTCTAGTTGCAACAACACCCCGCAGGGAAACCTGCGGGGTTATTTTTTCAGCACAGACCACGCATAACGCCGTCGCCGTCCAGTACGGGAGCGCTGATACTCCTGCTCCAGACGCTCTGTCTCTACACAGTGCATTACATGAGCCATTACATGCGCTGTTTTACTGCACTGTGTACTAGCCATTCCATTACGCACTACGCTGGCGCACTTCAAGTTCATTGAAATCTTCTCAGACATTAGTGGTTCTCCTTCAAGTGAAGAATGCTTTAACTGGCCCCACCTTACCGGCATTCCTCTCAAACTTGGCCTCTGTTCGCTATGAGCGTTGGGGCACAGCGCCTAAGGCGCATACGGAAGCTGGGTTAACATTTACTCATGTCTGTTTCTGAGCTGTCCACCAGTACCCAGAACTATTTGAAAGCTATCTGGGGGCTAAAGGAATGGTCATCCGAGCCCGTTACCGCCACACTTATAGCGAAACAGCTGGGACTCAAGCTCTCCTCGGTCTCCGATGCAGTGCGCAAAATGTCGAAGCAAGGGCTCGTGTCACACACGCCTTATGGCTCTGTGGAGTTAACCGAACTTGGCAGGCAGTACGCATTGGTCATGGTGCGCCGCCACCGATTGCTTGAGTCTTTTTTGGTTCAAGCATTGGATTATACGTGGGACGAGGTCCATGATGAAGCCGAAAATCTTGAACACGCGGTGTCTGACATGCTCATAGGGCGCGTGGATAAGTTCCTCAATTACCCCACTAGGGATCCACACGGCGACCCTATCCCTACGGTTGATGGACAGGTCACTATCCCCAGTGCGCACCGTCTCACCGACAGCGGCGCACAACCGCAGGTGACCGTGGAACGCATTTCTGATTCCGACCCACAACTGCTGGCCTTCCTCAAAGAGCAAGGCATCGTCATTGGGGCTGTTCTTACCACGCGCGAAGGAACGCCCTTTTCAGAATCGCTCGAAGTACAGGTAGCCGACAGTACTCAGTGGGTAGTACTTGGGCGCCCAGCTACGGACGCAGTGTTTGTAGCACACCACAGCCTGTAGTCTTTCCCTTTCTCATTAATCCTGTCCCTACCTGCCCTTTTAAAAACTACGGTGCGGCGTAGTTTGCAACTACGGTAGTACGTAGTTAATCTTTTCGATCATCACCTATCCCACTTATGGCTAAGGCCAGGATGAGCAGGATTGTCATGTCAGACTCACCAGATTTGGTGTACTTTTCTAGCGTTTCTGAAAACACAAAAAGATTCGTCGAACGCTTAGATAGACCCGCAGTGCGCATTCCACTGCGGCCCAAGAAAACCGGAATGATCCAGGTTTCACACCCGTACGTACTCATCGTTCCAACCTACGGCGGTGGCTCGCTCAAACGCGCAGTCCCCAAACAGGTCATCGACTTCCTCAATGACCCAATCAACCGTTCCTTTATCCGGGGCGTGATTACCTCAGGCAATACCAACTTCGGAAGCGCTTACTGCGTCGCCGGCCGCATCATTTCCGCTAAGTGCCACGTTCCAGAGCTGTATCACTTCGAGCTACTCGGCACGCAGAAGGACGTTGCCGCTGTAAAGCAGGGCCTTCACAAGTTTTGGGAGCAGCAAAGCAACTAACAATTACACCCCATTGATTTCCCACAAAATGAAGACCACATCCGCAGCACACAGATTGGAAACCACAATGCCGCCACTTACGGCCACCCCCACACAGCCCATTGGCCCTACGCCCCGCACCGCTTCAGCAGACGATGCCGGCGGTGTCGGTAAGCGCAAGAGCTACCATGCACTCAACGCGCAGCTGAACCTATTCGACGATTCGGGAAGAATCCAGTTCGACAAGGACATTGAGGCAACACAAGACTTTTTAGCGCACCATGTCACTCCCCGCATGCATCAGTTTGAATCCACCAAGCAGCGCTTGGAGTGGTTGGTTGATAACGAATACTACGAGCGGGAATTCCTTGAGCTTTATGATGACGATTTTCTGTGCACTATGTACGACAGAGCCCACCGAGCCAAGCATCAGTTCCGCACTTTCCTCGGCGCATTTAAGTTCTTTACTTCATACGCACTGAAAACCTTTGATGGCTCGCGATTTCTGGAAGGCTACGAAGAACGCGTCGCCACCACAGCTTTGTACCTTGCACAGGGCGATGAAGAGCTTGCGGAGAAGCTGGTGGATGACATCATGACCGGACGCTTCCAGCCCGCCACCCCTACTTTTCTCAACGCAGGAAAAGCCCAGCGTGGCGAAATGGTCTCCTGCTTCCTCCTTCGCATCGAAGACAATTTGGAAAGCATTGGCCGCAGCGTGAACTCTGCACTGCAGCTTTCAAAACGCGGCGGTGGTGTGGCCTTGTTACTGAGCAATCTGCGCGAATCCGGAGCCCCAATCAAAAAGATTGAGAACCAAGCTTCCGGCGTAGTCCCAGTCATGAAAATTCTGGAAGATAGCTTCAGCTATGCCAACCAATTGGGCGCTCGACAGGGCGCTGGAGCCGTCTACCTACATGCGCACCATCCAGATATTCTTCGTTTCCTGGATACCAAGCGGGAAAATGCCGATGAGAAAGTCCGCATTAAGACTCTTTCGCTGGGAGTTGTTATTCCAGATATAACCTTCCAGCTGGCCAAAGAGAACAAGGATATGCATCTTTTTAGCCCGTATGACATCGCTCGCGAGTACGGCGTAGCCATGTCTGACATGTCTATCACCGAGTATTACGACGAGCTGGTTTCCAATCCGCGAATTTCTCATACGACTATCAAGGCCCGCGAGTTTTTCACCACGCTGGCTGAGCTTCAGTTTGAATCTGGATACCCCTACATACTCTTTGAGGATACGGTCAACCGCGCTAATCCCCTCAAAGGACATATCAATATGTCCAATCTGTGTAGTGAGATCCTCCAGGTCAACACGCCATCCACCTACGGCGCCTCAGGTAACTACACCACCGTTGGCCAGGACATTTCCTGCAATCTAGGGTCGCTCAACATCGCTAAAGCTTTTGAATCACCGGACTTTGGGGAAACTGTTGAAACCGCGGTGCGCGCTCTCACGAAGGTCTCAGACCTAACAAATATCGAAGCTGTTCCTTCCATCGCTCACGGTAATGCATCCATGCATGCCATCGGGTTGGGCCAAATGAATCTCCACGGTTTCCTGGCTTCCAAGCGTATTCCTTATGGCTGCGCCGAAGCACTGGACTTTACAAATATCTATTTCCTGACCGTGACCTATCATGCGCTCCGTGCATCCCATGCGCTAGCGGTTGAGAAAGGTCAACGATTCACTGGCTTTGAAGAATCCACCTATGCCACTGGCGTCTACTTCGACAAGTACATCGACCAAGACTGGGCGCCGGCCACTGACCACGTAAAACGGCTATTCCATGAGGCTGGCGTGCAGATTCCTCAACGCGAGGATTGGCTACGGCTCAAGAACCAAGTGATGCAAGACGGCATCTACAACGCCTACTTGCAGGCAGTTCCACCCACTGGATCAATTTCCTACATCAATGACTCCACCGCGTCCATACACCCGATTGCCTCCAAGATTGAAATACGCAAGGAAGGCCGCTTGGGGCGCGTGTACTACCCCGCACCGGAAATGACCAACGACAACTTGGAGTATTTCGATGACTCCTACACCGTGGGGTACAAAAAAATCATCGACACCTACGCTATGGCCACCCAACACGTGGACCAAGGGCTTTCCCTGACTTTGTTCTTCACCGCTGACACCACTACGCGGGACATCAACAAGGCACAAATCTATGCCTGGAAAGCCGGAATCAAGACCTTGTACTACATCCGTTTACGCCAACCTGCACTCCAGGGAACCGAGGTCGAAGGCTGCGTTTCCTGTGCTCTGTAGGAACACGGTCCTTCCTTCATTCACAACCATCCATCAAGAAAGAAAGAAGCTATGTCTTCAACATCAAACACTGCTGAGCTAACCAGCATCTCAGTTACGCCGCCAAGTTACCGGCATGACCCTTCAGCCCGCATCCGCGCCATCAATTGGAATCGGGTGAGCGATGAGAAGGATCTTGAAGTGTGGAACCGCCTCACCGCCAACTTTTGGTTGCCAGAAAAGGTTCCACTTTCAAACGATCTCCCGGCGTGGCAGAGGATGACACCGGAGGAACGCAACCTCACCATGCGGGTGTTCACGGGACTCACCACCCTGGACACCGTCCAGGCCACTGTGGGCGAAATCTGTCAGATCCAAGATGCCCGCACCGAGCACGAGGAGGCCGTGTATACCAACATCGCCTTCATGCAATCAGTCCATGCCCGTTCTTACTCTTCAGTGTTTTCTACTTTGAGCAGTACGAAAGAAATTGATGAGGCATACCGCTGGGCGGTGAATAATGACCTTCTCCAGGCACGCGCCAAAAAAGTGCTCACTCATTATTTTGGACCCGATCCACTCAAGCGCAAAGTGTCATCGACGCTGCTTTCCTCGCTGCTTCTCTACGCGGGTTTCTATCTTCCCCTGCATTTTTCCGTCCACGCCACCCTGACAAATACGGCAGACATGATTCGCCTCATTCTGCGTGACAAGGCAGTGCACGGTTACTACTCAGGCTACAAGTACCAGCGCGGACTGGAAACGTCTGCTCCACAACGGCAACAGGAGATGCATGATTTCACTATTTCCTTGCTCGAAGAGCTTTATGCCCTAGAGCTGGATTATTCCGGCGAGCTATATGAGCCGTTGGGGCTCATGGATGATGTAGCTGTATTCGTTCGCTATAACGCCAATAAGGCGCTCATGAATTTGGGCTACCCGGACTACTTCCCACCTGAAGAAACGGAAGTGAACCCGGAAATCCTCGCTGCCCTAGCACCTGGAGCAGATGAAAACCATGACTTCTTCTCCGGCTCCGGTTCCTCCTATGTCATTGGCACCGCTGAAGAAACGAGTGATGATGACTGGGATTTCTAAACCGTTTCCACGACCAGACCAAGGAAGCTGGCTTGAGACCATCGCGCTGTTTGAAGCCATCCGCGAAGGAAACCAACCAGCAGCCATGCGGCTTTTGGATACGTCCGCCGCACGGGAGGCCGTCCTCGGGGGACTGTTAGGACTCATCGAACTGTACTTCCGCCATGAAGAAGACAAAGTGGATAACTTTCTTACTGCCGCCCACGCCGCCGGGCCACCGCCTGCCTTTGGCTGCAAGCCTTTTCTCCCTTGATCGCACGTACCTACGCCCAACTAAAAAGAAAGGACTTCCTATGACCACCCCACGCATTAGTGTTATCGTCGGCAGCCTGCGCCGCGGCTCATTTGCGCGCAAGATTGCACACGAAGTGCTCACAATGATCCCTGAAAACTACCAGGCAGACATCGTTGAAATCCGTGACTTGCCGCTCTATGACTTCGACTACGATGACCCCTCGGTCACGGACAAGCCCATTCCAGCTGAGTACACCACTTTCCGCGACACCATCAAGAACTCGAGCGGCGTCCTCTTTGTTACCCCGGAAAATAACCGTACTATCCCTGCCTGTCTCAAGAATGCAGTGGACATCGGTTCCAAGCCCAACTCGGATGTGGCTTGGAAGAACCTTCCCGCAGGTATCATCAGTCACTCTGTAGGCCGCATGGGCGGCTACAGTTCACAGAAGAACCTCCGGCTCGCCCTGTCCTACTTCGATATGCCGCTTCCTGGTCAGCCCGAGGTATTCCTTGGCCAATCCCCCACCCTCTTCGAAGACTCCGGCCATCTCAATGAAGGCACCGCAGGCTTTGTCAAAGACTACGTTATACGCTTCCTGCAGTTGGTCGACATGACATTAACAGCCAAGCACAGCTAGCGACGGCGACTAACCCTAGCCACCGCCCTCTACGAAGTACTTGAAGGCTTCTAAAGGGCCTTCTCAAAGACACAAACCCCGGATTCACACTCATCCTTGAGTTACCTGAATCTGAACCCAGGACGCTTCAAAAAACACCGCTCTAATTCTTCGATTTTCGCTGAATTAGAGCGGTTTTAGCGCTGTCGCTGGACACTGACCCTGGCGACATCCTGTTAGGCCGCTACAGGGCCATACAGGGCAGGGGAGACCCCCATCTACGGCTTGCCGCCGTCGGGGGACTCCTTGTCACCGTCGTGGTCGCGCTGTTGCTCCTGCTGGCGGCGCTTAGCGATGCGTTCCAGCGCGCGACGCAGTACTGCAGCGCTTTCCTCCTGAGTACGGTCGATGACGATCTCGCGGTACCGTTGCTTCATCTCTGGGTTGCTGTCAATCTCGACCCGCAAAAAGTCCTGATCAACATGCGAAATCTCCTGCAACGACTGCGTTGCTTCCTCGATGATGATCTTCGCTTCCTGCTCTGCTTCCTCGCGCGTTACTGCAGCGTCACGTGTGGCCTCATCATGTTCTTCACTGCCGAATTCTTCGGCAAGGTCAAGCAGCTCATCTGCCTGAGCTTCAGCGAGACCCAGCGTCTGCTCAGCTTCTTTGCGTGCGTCACTGCGGATCTGCTCGGCTTCTTGCTCGGCCTTTTCGCGTGCTTCGCTGCGGAGCTGTTCAGCTTCCTGCTCTACACGCTTGAGCTTGGCTTCGGCGGCGCTCTCAACCTCCTTGGCACGGTCCAGTAACTCTTCCGCCCGTGCCTCGGCAAGACCCAACTCCTGTTCAGCATCCTTCTGTGCATCATCACGAATCTTTTCGGCGTCCTGCTCGGCCTTCTCGCGTGCTTCTTTGAGTACGCGCTCGGCAACCTCGCGAGCCTGCTGTTCAGCATTTTCCTGCACACGCTGGGCTTCTTCACGGGCCTGCTGCGCCCGTTCGAGTTCTTCTGCAGCTTGCTTGCGGTCTTTCGCTGCAGCATCGACATCTCGCTGTACGGAGCTGTGCTTCCGTTCCACCTCGTCCTCACGGTTCGCAAGGTCGCGCTCCCGGTCCTGCTGTTCGACGTAACGGTCAAGATTCAGCGACTCATTGTGACGTTCAGACACATCTAGCTCTACCGGGTAACCCAACGCGTACATGTGCTCTCGAAGTCCACGCTGCGCGTCGATGAACTTCTGGTTCCCGGAGATTTGTTTGCCCTTCTTCGGGCCAGATATGTACCGCACCGACTCATCAGTGTTGTACGCGATGCCGGGCCGGCAGCGGAGCTTGTCGGGATCAGCCCCCTCTTCGGAGGGGGCTTTTCCTGTTTCCGGCTTAAGGGACATTTTGTGCGTAAACACGGCGTGTCGCGATAAGGGACATTTTGTGTGTGTGTTCAGCTCCGTCCGGCCCACCTTTTTCTCACTCCTAAGCCGGGATTCCACTGATGATCAATGCCGGTATCGAATTCTTTCGGCCCGTCGACCTCTTCCCGTCGACCTCTTCCGGTCGACCTACTCCGGTTTACCAACGCAGGTCAGCGCAAAATCGGCCAAATAGCACGAAATGGGCCCAAAATGCCGTGACCTGCATTGGTCGACGCTAGGAGGTCGACCGGAACACCCGCTAACTCGATGCGGCCAGAATTGTGCACGTCAAGGGCTTTGCTCGTCCCCTGGCTATTTGCGACCGCCCAACGCACAGGCGGCTGGTTCTAGTTCCTTAGAGTCCTTGATCTCGCTGGGGTTCCTGTGCTGCCCGCAGACTCCATACCACACACCAGACGTCATTCGGTGTTGATTTCTCAAAACGGGCAAATGGAACTGTTTTGAAAACCATATCTGGTTGTTGGCCGAGGCCATCCCGGGAAACCAGATAGACATCTACATACAAAATGTCCCTTACGCCCACATTCGATCTTCGAGCAATAGCGTTGGGAACCGAGACGCGGTCTCCAGCGTCTAAATATAGACAAGCATTCGCAGATGGAGTATCGCCATGATGAAAACAACCACGATTAATGAAGACATTGAGTCAATGAGCAGGGCGCATAACGGACTGTCGCCTCGTGCATGGAGCCTGATTAAGCACCGAACCAAAGAATTGCTCGTATCACATATCGCCGAGTGCGCGGCAACATGGGGAGGAGATGCCAGCAGGGCGGATGCAAGAGGGTGGCAGGTCTTTGGGATTGACCAAGCAGTGCGGCTTTTGGGGGAGGAAACCCTTGGAGCGCAGTTTCAGCGATTGAATGCGTTGACAGAAGGCCTTTCTAGGTACTTGTTGGCCAAGTATTACCAGGTTCCTGCGGGCGTCTATGACGAAGTGACGGATGAACAGATTGATGCTGTCGACGCTCTCCTGGGCACGGGCGATGTTAGGAGCGTTGTAGGCGAGGTCGTTGAGGAAGCGGTTCGTCGTATCCATGTTGTTGAGGTAAAACATGCGCTTGAACAGTTTGTAGCAGGAGAGTCATGAGCGCACATGCTATTGAACAGACCGTGTATCCCGTGTTGCGCGGGACGTATTGCCTCAATGTTGGATTGGACGCTCGCTCGCGGCGAGGACGCAACCCGTTCCAAGCTTGACCGGTCAAACTGAACCGGTGTGCCAGAACGAGTTGCGGTATCGATAACCCCGCTTAGCTGTCCCAGTCCACCGCCCAGGGATCCTCTTCTTCTTCTTGCTGCTCCATCAGCGCGTTGATCGGCTCCGTCAGGTGTTGGTCGATCACCGTCCAGGCGGCTTCGTTCTGGTCCTGCAGGAAGATTCGTTTCATCTCGTCGCTGCTGTCCGGAAGGCTCTGGATGTCCTCCGCCCATCCCGCTAAGCGTTGTGCTCTCCGAGTCCACGACAATAAATCGACCTGTTGGTTCAGCTGCCGCCAAAGTTCCTCGACTGCCTGTGGGCTGTGGTCCTTGCCCAACGTTTTCAGTGCTTCCTCCACGGTAGTTTTCATCACTGCGTCGTTCAGTTCTGCTGGTGTGATCGCTGGCTTGTGGTAGCGCATCATTCCTGCCAGCTTCGTCGCGTCCCCTCCCGTCGCTTCCAAGGCTTTGATCACGAGCTGTCCTACTTGGTACTGAAGATGCTGAAACATCACCCGGTAGTACGCCTGATCCTTCTCCTCCTGAATGCCCGGCGTCTCGCGCAATCGGTTGAATACCCCGCGATCCATCTCGGCGTGCTCGCTGTGAAGCTGTTTCAGAATCTTGTACGCGGTCGGCTCGTTCGCGTTCTCCGGATCGGTTATCTTCAGATACTCCACGATGAGGAAGATCGAGTCGCTGTCGCGATCGGTCATGGGAAGATCCCAGTCCACTCCTCTCAGGATGTCCGGCACTAGTCGCTTCGGGTAACCGTGAAATTGAATCTGCGGTGTGGTCATTATTGTCTCCTTTTTCTTGTGGTGTGGTGGTCAGTTGTTCATCGAGATAGCTGAACAACTCAAGTTGATTGTCGTCCACTCGAGTCTTGCGACGTGCCATACATGCTCCCGGGTTGATACTTAGGTTTTATTTAGCTTAACCAAATGCTCCAGTATCAAAAGACCCGTTTGCGCAGGCTGTACGGCATGACGGCGCGCCAGCGTGACGGCATGCTGGCATGCCGTCATAGCGTCAGGCTGGCAGTCTGGCGTGCCGTACCGCTTCCATGAAGCCGCCGCGCACGTAGTAGGGACTGTCCTTTTAGTGCGTGCATGCTTTACTCCTTTCTTCTTTCGGTAATGCTAAGCCGTCATGCCGTCAAGCCGTCGTGCTGGCATGCTGGCGTTACGGCATGCTGGCGTTACGGCATGCCAGCACTATGTGTTTGAGTCAGCGCTGGTCAGAGTGTTTCCCAGCGCATGACCTATCGCAAGTAGTTGCGATTTTTCTCTATGTAGTCATTGATTGCTTCGGTGAGAATTTCCGTCATCGAGATTCCTTTGTTGAAACTGATCCGGCGGAAGTCTTCTCTGGCTTGTTCGTCGATACGAATCGTTAACTTCTTCTCGCGGTCGGCTGGCTTGATTTCGGTTTCAGCGGCAGTGGTTGGTTTCACGCCGTGCTTACGGCGTCTGCGCATATCAGCCATGGGTTAATCCTCCTCGTTCATGAGCGCGGCAGCGACTGCGTCGTAGCCGAAGAGGTCTTGTTTTGGCCTGGCGCCAAAGTAGTTTTTGATTGCTTCGCGCTGGGGGATGTTTCCGGGGAAAACTCCGACGTGCTCCTCATTAAGCTGAGTCCGTAGCTCCTCGGTAGCTTTCGCGCTAAGGATCACCGAAGTAAGCAGAACCGTTGCGTTTGTTCCGTCGGTGAGGTCAAGAGTTTCCCACATGCGATCGACTTCGATCGCAGATGGACGTACCGGGATAATGACGTGGTCTGCTGCGTCGATTGCTGCGTCGATGATTTGTGGGTTTCCCGGCGGGCAGTCGATGATGACCACGTCGGTGGTGGGCATGCTTCGCGCAATTGTGCGTGCGTTGCCTACCGTGACCTGAAATTCGAGCTCGTTGCCGTCGTCGGAGGCGCGTTGGGCCCACTCGGTAGCGGAGCCTTGGGGTCGGTGTCGATGACGGTGACGGTGTGGCCTCTGCGCACTAGGGCAGTTGCAAGCAGGATTGCGCTCGTGGTTTTTCCGGTTCCGCCTTTAAGGCTGGCGATAGTGAGTACGTGTGTCATGGGGTTCTCCTTAGTTGTGTTGGTTAGCTGTTGAGGCATTGCGTACGTCTGAGATTGCGCCGGTTAGTGCAGTTTCAAGGTCGTCTCCGATGATTGTGTGGGCGTTGCTTGCAACCTCTTGCCAGCTGATGCCAAGGACAGACATGTGGTAGGCGCATTCGGTTGCAATATCCTCAACCAGATTGATGTATTCAGCGCGGTCGGCGACTTCGATGTAGCGCGCTTCCTGGAGGGCCAGGACCGCTTTTGCGAGGTGACTGTCACTCATTGGGTTCTCCTAAAAGGTTGTTGACGTTATGACGGTTTGTAGATCAAGCGCAGTTTGGGTGTATCGCTGCGTCGTGGTGATTGAGGCGTGTCCGAGAGCTTTTTGAACTGAGAGAAGATCGTGTCCACCCCGGTTGTAAGCAACCGTTGCAAACCTGTGCCTCAAAGTGTGCAGAGTCCATTGGTCTGGAAGCACTCGACTGGCGAGCTTTCCAACCCAACGGGGCGAAAGATGCCCACTGTCGTTGCCTGGAAACACCCATCCCAAATCAGGCTGTTGTCGCGTGATCTCACTATGAAGTTTTGGCGGGATTGGTAACAAGCGTTGAGTTCCGCCTTTCCCATGAACTGTCGGGCTTGCCCATCCGTCTCCCACTTGCTCGATGTCGCGAGTGTGCAGCTGCGCGATTTCTGATGCTCGGAGCCCTAATTGAGCCGCAAGTTTCAGAATGAGCTGTGTTCTCGGAGGAGCGCACTCTATGGCGGTCGCGATTGCTTCTTCCGGTGCTGGGCGTGGAGGGGGAACTGGACGCCTAACCGCCGTGAGCCCTCGAGCTGGGCTCGGCTGTCCCGTCTTGCGAGCCAGCCAGCGGAAGAAAACGCGAGCGCTGGCATGGTTCGCATTGCGTGTTTCCGGCTTCCAGTTTTGTGTGCCGCTCCACGAAACAAGATGCGTTTCAGTAACTGCTTCGGGTGGGACATCAAGATAGCGGGCCATGGTCCGTAGGTGGCGAAGCCGAGTGTCGATAGTTCGTTCTCTGCGTCCCAAGGCGCGAAGGTAGATTTCGAATTCTCGCAATACTTCACCCCACCCGTTAGGAACACTGGCAAGTGTTTCTCGTTCTGATATGAGCATGTATAAGGGTCTACCTGCCCTTTCGCGCTCCATAGGGTCATTGCCGGCTCGCCAGCAAGCCGTCGCGCCAGCATGACGGCATGACGGCATGACGGCATGACGCCAAAGCAAAAGCGGCGAACATTCCACCAGAGAAATAGGGGAGAGGACAAAGACCCAGAGGTCGTAGGTTCGAATCCTGCCCCCGCTACCAACTTCGGATCCCTACCAGTGCTTGCGCTGGTAGGGATCTTTTTTGTCTTTGCAGCGGCCGCGAGTGGTGGGGTAAAGCGGCTGGAGATTGGCGTTTCTCCGTTTCAGGCAGGGCGTCGAGCGCGTCTGTGACGTTCAGTAGTATTGACGAACTAATCACATTCTGGCCCGTAACTCCATCAATAGTATTAGGCTTATGGATGATCTCGTCTCGTTGCAAATGGAGCAGTGGCCTCATGTTTGTTATGTTTATTCCAAATCGGAAGCTTCGCATGTTGTCAGCAGGAAAATCTGATGACACAGTACCCACTACACCCTTCAGTTCCTTTCTGAAACTGATAGTGACCATCGTGTGTACTTTTGGTTTAGCGGTTTCAGGAATCCCGTGCGCTCACGCTGAGGACTCGGGGGATGCGACGCCGCCCGAGGAACTAAGCGCTGTCGACCAGTTCGAAAGCGCGACAAGTGATGAGCAACTCCAGATAGCGGAAGATCCTACGGGGACCGACGCTGCCAGTGATCTCGAACTGGGACCAGAACTTGTCAGTGAAAACGTCACCGCGCAGCAGGGCGCGAAGTTAGCGCAGCCGACGAACGTAAAAGCCGTATCTAGTGCAACGACCGTAGAAGGCACCATCGAGAGAATTCCGTATAGCAGTAAGAAACGTCTCTACCTATATGTGTACGGGGACGATCCGCAAACGACGGAAAACCCGAAAGAGCTTGGGCTCGGGTATACGTCGAGGGGTATACGAATCGAAGCAAAGATGCACGACTGGGCACCACGACTCGTCGAGGGCCAGGTCATTTACCTTGTTCTCAAACAGAAGGAAAAGGAGGGCAGGGAATGGGTGCTCAACGGCGTTGAATCCGATCCTCTGGCAGTGACAGTTGAGCAGTCGATAGCAGACGCGAACAAGATTAACGTTCCTCAGGAAGAGTTTTGGGTTGAAGACAGGTTTACCTTCAGCCCGGAAGAAATCGACGAAATCCTAAACGCGTTCAAAAACGCTAATCCGGACATCAAAGACAAGATTAAATCTGTTGACCCTTCCTGGAATGGTAGCGACCCCGTTGCAAAGGTGAAGGTTATCTATTCGGATGGCTCTATCAGCCCAGAAGTAGATGTGAAGATTCATGTGATCACAGAATACTCTGCCATGCCGGTTATCGACCAGCCGTTCCTTGTAACAAAAAATAAGGTGACGGGCACGATCAAAACTGAAGATGGAACACCGGTTCCTGATGGAACTAAGGTGGGAATTGTTACGAAATTTGGTGGGGACGATATAAAGAACTTCCAAGGCGCGGGTAGTTGTAGAGTTACAAAAAATTCTTCAGAGCGGTTGGCTGACGTCGTTGTCAAAAACGGCAAATTTTCACTCGATAACGTTGACCTGCAACTTCCATGGTCAGAAGGCGCGCGTGTTGATATCGGGATTGTCGTAAAATCGCCAAAGAGATTTAGAACTTGTATCACGGTTGTGCCGGAACATCCAACGCCGGAAAAAACTCCGGTGAGGGATCCTAAAAAGCTCACCGATGCGGAGAAACAGGCGATAGATGAGGCAATCCGAAAGGCCTACGAAACCGAGGCCGGAGAATCAAAATTGCCAAATGGTACTGGAGACCTGGACGGCACCCCTGCGTTTATTGACTTTGATCCAGATGGAACTGTGGCCATAATTAACCCGCGAAACACTAAATACCACTTCACTGGTGGTGTTGCGCAATTTGAGAAAAATGAGGACGGCACCCACAAGCTCAAGGATGACGCTCTAGTCCGACGTATCCCGATTGCGGATCTAGTTACCAATATCGCGCCCAAATCACCAAGCATCGACGTGGATTACGATGGGGGTACGGTCACCATCACCCCGCCCGCATATACGAAGTCCGGTGATGATACCGACTTGGCTTCCTACGAAGTCTCCGACGGGGACAAGAAGATTACCCTCACGCGAACAGTCTCTGACGAAGGCACCTCGACCTGGCTATCGGACGCCGGTCAAGTTGACACGAGCACCGGCGTAGTGACACTTCAAATCGCGGACTTGCCTGTCGGTGCCACCATCACTGCAGTAGCAACGGATAGTGGCGGCTTAGTCCCGGAGGAGAAACCGCTGACCTCCAAAGAAGCGCGCGAGAAATTGCAAACCGTCACTGTTTCCTATGACGCGAATGGTGGTTCCGGTTCGATGGATGCTGCCGTGGTGAATAAGGGTGGTACGTACAAGATTCTTGAGAGTGGGTTTACTGCTCCGGAGGGGAAGAAGTTCGCTGGTTGGAAGATTGGTGAGACTGAGTACGCGCCTGGTGATGAGAGCAAGGTGAGCGCGGATACGACTGTTGTTGCGCAGTGGAAGCCTTTGCCGGCCAAGACGGTTGAGGTGACCACAACGGTTGAGGTCCCCACCACGGTGAAGGAATCGACGACGGTGACAGTGCCGACGACGGTGAAGGAACCGACAACGGTTGAGGTCCCCACCACGGTGAAGGAATCGACGACGGTGACAGTGCCGACGACGGTGAAGGAACCGACAACGGTTGAGGTCCCCACGACGGTGAAGGAACCGACAACGGTGACAGTGCCGACGACGGTGAAGGAACCGACAACGGTTGAGGTCCCCACGACGGTGAAGGAATCGACGACGGTTGAGGTTCCCACGACGGTGAAAGAGCCGACGACGGTGAGGGAGCCGACGACGGTGGAGGTGCCGACGACGGTTGAGGCGCCCACGACGGTGAAGGAACCGACAACGGTTAAGGTCCCCACCACGGTGAAGGAACCGACAACGGTTGAGGTCCCCACGACGGTGAAAGAATCGACGACGGTGACGGAATCGACAACGGTGACAGTGCCGACGACGGTGAAGGAATCCACGACGGTGACCGTGCCGACGACGGTTGAGGTGACCAAGACCGTGGAGCCGTCCGTGACGACCGGTCCGAGCAAGCCTAACCAGCCAGGGGACAAGCCGAATAAGACTTCGACTCCTGCAGAGCCAGATGCCAACGGTTCGTCCGAGAAGGCGAAGCGCTGCGCTGCGAACGCGTTTGCGGTCAATAGTCCACTGTTGTGGCTGCTGCCAATCGGTCTACTGGCAGGCATCGGCTACGGCGTTAACGAAGCGTTCGGCCCACAGATCCGGCCGGCTGGTGCTGAGCTGAACGCCCGCTTACAGGAGCTCATGCCGCAGCACAGCTGGGTCGGTGAGCTGCAGGCGAAGGCAGACGCCGTCAACCGTCAGTTCGCAGGCTACAGCGAACAATTGCGCCCGCTGAGTATCGCACTCGGCGCGATTGCTGTAGTCAGCATGTTGGGTGTCCTCATCGCTCAAGCATGCGAGGCAGACGGCTTCAACAACGGCCTGACACTCCTCGGCTCGTCGAACGACGATACTGCTGCCGAGGACTCGGGTTCTTCCGAGCAGAAGTAAACCGCGCTAAGTCGAATGAAAGGCGTCACCCACACCGGGTGGCGCCTTTTGTGTTTGTTATCTGCCGGGGAAAACATCGGTAGCTTCACGCGGGGCTTTCAAACTGGGGTCACAAGATAATTCTGGACGCTTCATCGATGTCTTTTCCCCATCATGCCTAGCAAGTCTGCGTATTTGCGCCGACGGCAACCCCGCCAGAGAGGGGAGCAGCCCACACTGTAGGGTGGCCACTATGAGTAACCCCACGTCCGAGTCTCCGGTTCCGCACACTACGCCGCGTGCGGGCCACGATCCCATGATCCGGGTACGTGACGCGCACCTGCACAACCTGAAGCACATCGGCGTCGACCTGCCACGGGATACCCTCGTGGCGGTCACCGGTGTGTCGGGTTCGGGCAAGTCTAGTTTGGCCTTTGGCACTATTCATGGGGAGGCGCAGCGCCGCTACCTGGAGTCCGTCTCGCCTTTCGCGCGCCGTCTGATCGGTGGCGCGGTGAACCCGCGAGTCGGGTCGGTCGCGGGTCTGCCTCCGACGGTGGCGTTGCAGCAGTCCACCACCCTGGGCGGGGCACGATCTTCCGTGGGGACGATCTCGAATATGTCGAATAGTATTCGGCTGCTCTTTTCCCGCTCCGGCAGCTACCCGGATGGCATGCGTGAGCGGCTGGAATACGGCAGGCTCGATTCCGACGCTTTCTCGCCCAACACCACCGCTGGTATGTGCCCCGATTGCCAGGGAACTGGCACTGTGCACCGGCCGACGGAAGCGTCGATGGTGCCGGATCCCAGCCTGTCCATTTGGGACGGCGCGATCGCCGCGTGGCCGGGTGCATGGTTGGGGAAGAACTTCCGGGACATCCTGGGCACCCTCGGCTACCCGCTCGATGTCCCGTGGCGGGATCTTCCGCAGGAGGACCGCGACTGGATCCTGTTTACGGACGAGCAGCCGGTGGTCACCGTCCACCCGGTGCGGGATGAAAACGCCGTGCATGGTTCGTATAAAGGTAAGTGGCGCTCGGTTGCCACGTACCTCACGGACACCTTGGCGGAGACGGAGTCGGATAAGAACCGTCGCCGGGTGCTTTCTTTCATGCACTCATCGACGTGCCCGACGTGCCAGGGCCGCGGTTTCCAGCCGGATACTTTGCAGGTCACCTACGCTGGCTACGCCATCGACGAGTTCAACGACTTGGCGTTGAAGGACGTGCTGGCTGTGCTGGAGGCTCGCCTGGAGCGCTTGGAGGGAATCGCGAAGCAGGAGTGGAACGAGCACGACGAGGCCGAAGAGTTGCTGCTGGATCAGGTGCTGCCTACGGTGCGCGCGGCGATTGAGCTGGGGCTGGGGCACTTAAGCCTCTCCCGCCCGGCACGGAGCTTGTCTGCGGGCGAGCACCAGCGCCTGCGGTTGGCGTCCCAGTTGAACTCGAGTCTGTTCGGCACAACCTATGTGCTGGATGAGCCCTCGGCGGGCCTGCATGTCGTGGAGCGCAAGGCTGTCTCCGAGTTGCTGCAGCGCTTCATCGACGCTGGTAATTCGGTGCTGCTGGTGGAGCACGATATGTCCCTGGTGGCGGGATGCGATTGGATTGTGGACATCGGCCCCCGCGCAGGGGAGCGTGGCGGGGAACTGGTGTTCTCCGGCCCGACTAGCCAGTTCCGCGCGAACGCCGAGCGGCTGGGCTCGCCCACGGCGATCGCCCTGAATGCGGACTTCCCCGAACTGACAGACACCCCGGCCGACACCGGTGCATCCATCAGCCTGCGCGGGGTGCACGCCCGCGCCTTCGACGGTGCCGATGTGGACTTCCCGCTCGGTGCGCTCACCGCAGTCACGGGTGTATCCGGTTCCGGCAAATCCACCCTGGTCATCGGAGTGCTGGCCGATGTGGTGTCCCGCTCTGCCAAGCAGGTGGTTGGCGCCGAGGAGGCGTCGGACGGGGATGCGGATGCTGGGCTGACGGCAGGTTCCGGTCACTCTGGGGATTTCAGGGTGGACAGCGTAGAGGGCGTCGATAAGATCCGCAGGTTGGTGCACATCACTCAGAAGCCGATTGGGCGTACGGTGCGATCCACCGTGGCGACCTACACGGGGCTTTTCGATCATGTCCGCAGGCTCTTCGCCGCGACCCCCGAGGCCAAGCGGCGTGACATGTCGGTGTCGGACTTTTCCTATAACACGACGAAGGGCCGCTGCCCGGAGTGTGACGGTGCGGGCAGTATCGAGGTCGAGCTGGTGTTCCTGCCCGGCACGTACACGACCTGCCCGGCCTGCCACGGCAAGCGCTATAAGCCGGAGATCCTTGAGGTGCAGTGGAACGGCCGTAGCATCGCGGACATCTTGGCGCTGACCGTGGACGAGGCGCTCGAGGTCTTCGCCGAGGAGCCGAAGATTCTGCGCTCCGTCGAATTCCTGCACGCACTCGGCCTGGGCTACCTGCGGCTGGGGCAGGGCTCCCCGGAACTTTCGGGTGGGGAGGCGCAGCGCATCAAACTGGCTTCCGAGATGCAGCGCGGCTCCAGCCGCAAGCACAGCCTGTACCTCCTTGACGAGCCGACGACGGGCCTGCACCCGGCGGATGTTGATCTGTTGCTTGCCCAGCTGCGTCGCCTTGTCGACGACGGCGCCACGGTGGTCGTCGTCGAGCACGACCTGCGGGTGGTCGCGCAGGCCGACCACATTATCGACGTCGGCCCAGGCGCCGGCGACGAAGGTGGTCAGATATTGGCCACAGGGACGCCGGCGGCAGTCGCTCAGCAGGGCGTGGACCCGGATTCGCGCTCGGTGACGGCCCAGGTGCTGGCCGAACAGGCTGGGTTGGGCTGAGCCTGAGCATTGAACACCAGCCAGGGGGCGGCCACCATTAAGACGTCGGCGAGCTGTCCTCGGTCTGGTACTTGTTCCAGAAACGCCTTCGAACCAGGAAGGCTGGTGGGGCTGCGGATGTTTTGTTGGAGTGCATCTGAGGGACTTTGTCTCGTAGTTATGCACTCAGTGCCTGTCGATGCTCGGCGATGGTCGTATATCCATCACCGAGTGTCGACTTCAACCTTGTATTGA
>NZ_MLAL01000013.1 GCF_001875665.1 Corynebacterium sp. NML130628
CAAGAAGGAACCGTGGCGTAGTTTCGGGATAGTCACATCGACGGTGTTGACCCGTGTATCCAGTAGTCGGTGGCGGTAGCCGTTGCGGTGGTTGACGCGGTTGTCGCTGGTGGTGCCGTAGTCAGCGCTGCCGACAGTATCGTCTTGGGCAGATAGAATTTGGTTGATGAAATCACCGAGCATCTGACGCATCAGATCGGGTGATGCTTGAGTGAGTAGCTCTTCGAGATACGCGGTCGGGTCGATAGACTAAGGGCCAGCGGCCATTATCGGTGAAACTCCTTCTAGATCAGAGCCTCACGCACAAACTTCCTGACACCCTCACCGCGAAAGCCACTTGTGCGACTTCTTGCCCCGTGCAGCTGTCACGCCCAGGCCCGTTAGGTAGACACCTCTGAAACCGACAACACAGTGTCGGAGAAAGGTAACCTACCCTAATGCCACGGAAAACATATTCGGAGCAATTCAAGCGCGACGCCGTCGCCATGTACGAGAACACGCCAGAGGCCTCACTGAAAACCACGGCCGAAGACCTAGGCATCAACCGCGCCACACTACGTGCGTGGGTCCAACGACTCGGCACCGGTGCCAAAGCCCAATCCTTTCAAACAACAACCCCTGCCAACGAAGCAAAGATGCTGACGGACGCAGAACGACTTCGCCAGCTCGAACGCGAAAACGCCAAGCTCAGAGAAGAACGCGACATCTTGCGCAAGGCAGCGAAGTATTTCATGGAAGAGACAAACTGGTGATCCGCTTTAAGGTTTGTTGATGACCACCGCACCGAGTACTCGGTCAAGCGGATGTGCACGGTGCTCGATATCAACCGAAGCTCCTACTACAAGTGGAAAGCCACCAAGCCTAGGCGGCAACGCCGCCAGGTGGCCGATGCGCTTCTGGGAGTAAAAGTCAAGACGATCTTCGAGGAAAAAGACCAACTCTACGGTGCGAAACGCATCGCCGCTGAGCTGAACTACAGTGACAAATACCTCGATAATGATCCGGTAAACCACAAGCGTATCGCCCGGATTATGCGCTTGCTGCGGCTGCGTGGCTACACGAAAAAACGCAACGTCACCACCACGCGATCCGCCCGCAACCGGAAGGTGTTTGCCGACTTAGTCAAGCGTAACTTCACTGCACAAGCGCCTAATATGGTCCTTGTCGGCGATATCACCTACCTACCGGTTGCCGGTGGGGCGAATATGTATTTAGCAACGGTGATCGACTGTTACTCCCGACGTCTTGTAGGCTTCGCGATTGCCGATCACATGCGCACTGAGCTGGTAGAAGAAGCACTCGAGCATGCTCGTCGTAGTCGTGGAAGTCTTGCTGGGGCGATTTTTCACTCGGATCACGGCAGTGTATATACCTCGTCGCAGTTTCAGGCGACGTGTCGCCGCTTGCAGGTAACCCAGTCGATGGGTGCGGTTGGCACGAGTGCTGATAATTCGTTGGCGGAGTCGTTTAACGCGACGTTGAAGCGAGAAGTGCTCAAGGACAACAAAGTCTTTGCAAACCAGTTGATATGTCGCCGCGATGTCTTTGCGTGGTGCGTGCGTTACAACACCAGTCGGCGTCATTCTTGGTGCAAGTATTTGACTCCTTGCGAGTACGAATCTCGTTGCGCGTAGCGATACGCTAGAGTTGAACCCATTATTTGACCACCCCATGGTGTCTACTTTTCAGGGGTCGGCCCCGATGGCACGTGGCAACAGATGGAGGCCAACCGGCAAGATGCCGTCGAGCAAGCCCTTGCTGATGGGCTCATTACCGCGCGACCGAAAACACCGACTGGGTTGCCTGAGAAAGTCACGATTATCCGCACAACAAGCAAGACAGCGCCGACGCCGTGTGCTTTGATGATGCATTGCTAACCATGAAGCTGGACCACAACCACTTGACACAAAGCGCAAAAACAGGAATTTGGTGTCGCACGCACCAGCACAAGCACCAAATTCCCCCGCGCCCACCCAACGACCTGGGGAAATGCAAAACCCGCGCTCCAAAAAGCAGGAATTTGGTGCGCGGGAACCGGCCAGGCGGCGAAACCTAGGCGTCCCGCGCCTCGGTCAGCAGCACGCCGATGACCCACAGCGCCACGGCCCAGACGGCGAAGATGCCGAGGGAGGCGCTGAGTTCCCAGTGTTGGGTGGGTTGGTTCATCATGAAGGCGATGAGGTTGTTGAAGGGCAGGAACTTCGCAACGTCTTGGCCGTATTTGGGGATAAAGCCGACGATGGTTTCCAGGAGGAGCATCATGGACAGGCCGATGACGATGGCGGCGGAGGTGTTGCGGACGATCCAGCCGACGCCCTGGGTGAACAGGGTGAGCAGGGCCATGCCGAGCGGGATTGCCCAGAGGGCGCGCTGGGTGGCTGAATTGGTGGTCCAGCCTGCGGGGATGGCGGTGGTGAGATCGGCGAGGGTGAAGGCGACGACGACGGCCACCAAGGTCGCAACGACTACGCCGACCACGCCGACGCACAGTTTCGCGAGGGCGACTTGCCAGCGCTGGGGTGTGAGTCGGAAATTGGTGGCGGGGATGCCGAAGCGGTATTCGGTGGTGACGGTCATGGCAGCCTGAACGATGACGACGATCCCGATGGTCATGGAGACGGTCGAGACGACGGTCAGGGGTGTGTAGGGCATGCCGGAGGTGTTGGCGAGCCAGCCGAAGAGTGCACCGTAGATGCCGGCGACGATGATCATGGTGGCGCTGGTCCACCAGAAGGCGCGGGTGCTGCGGAGTTTGGTCCACTCGGAAAGTATGAGGTTCATGGTTACTTGCCTTCCTGGACTGTATGTTCGGAGCGGGATGCGAACTGTTCGGTGCCTTCGGTGGATTGGATGTAGGCGTCTTCGAGGGAGGCGTGGTGTTCGCTGAGTTCGGTGAGGATGACGCCGGCTTCGAAGGCGATGCGCCCGATGGTTTCGGGGGTGGCGTCGTTGATGGTGAGGTTGGGTCGGCCGTCGGCGTCGGTGCCTGGGCGGATGGTGGCGCCCGGCGCGCCTGCTTCCACGGCCGCCCGTAACGCCCCCAAGCCATCCTCCAAAGCGCGCACCACGACGCTTGAGCCGGAGTGGGCTTTGATGAAGTCGTGGACGGAGGTGTCGGCGACGAGTTTGCCTTTGCCGATCACGATGAGGTGGTCGGCGGTCTGCGCCATTTCGGCCAGGAGGTGGGAGGACACCAGGATGGTGCGGCCTTCCTGCGCGAGGGCGCGGAGGAGGGAGCGGACCCAGCGGATGCCTTCGGGGTCGAGGCCGTTGACGGGTTCGTCGAGGATGAGGTATTCGGGGTCGCCGAGGAGTGCTGCGGCGATGCCGAGGCGTTGGCCCATGCCGAGGGAGAACCCGCCAACCTTCTTGCCGGCCACGTCGGTGAGGCCGACGAGGGAGAGGACTTCGTCGACGCGGGAGGTGGGGAGCCCGGAGGCCTGCGCCTGCCAGAGGAGCGTCGCGCGGGCGGAGCGGTTGGGGTGGACTCCTTTGGCGTCGAGGAGCGCGCCGACTTTTTGGGCGGGGCGTTTGAGGTTGCGGTAGCTGGTGCCGTCGATAAGGCAGCTGCCTGACGTGGGCTTATCCAGGCCGACGATCATGCGCATGGTGGTGGATTTGCCGGCGCCGTTGGGGCCGAGGAATCCGGTGACAACTCCCGGTTTGACGCGGAAGCTGATGTCGTCGACGGCGCGGACGGGGCCGTAAGCCTTCGACAGGTTTTGGACTTCAATCATGCGAAACAGTATGCCTGAGAATGTCCGGCAGCGCTGCACGCAGGCCCGGGTGGAGGGCAAGTTCTTCCAAAGTTGTCAGGGGAACCCAACGCAGTTCGACGCTTTCTTCGTTGGCAGTGGTCGCCAGTGGGTGGCCGGCGCGTACGCGGGCGAGCACGGTGGTGTAGGTCCAGCCGCTGGGCGCGGGACCGGACGTCACTAATTCCTTGTCGACGTCCACTTCGCCCCCATCGATGCCGCATTCTTCTGCTGTCTCCCTGAGTGCCGCTTGGGAGGCTGTTTCGTGTGAGTCGCGGGCGCCGCCGGGGATGCCCCACGTGTCGCCTTGGGCGGTCCAGGGGGCGCGGTGTTGCATGAGTACGACGGGTTCGCCGTCGTGTGTGGCCTGCAGGAAGAGTCCTGCGGCGCCGTGTTTGCCCCACATTTTTTGTCCGTTGGGGCCTTCTACCCATCCGTTGCCGTCTCCTTGCATGTGTTCCACTGTAGGTCGTTTCCTAGAAATAGGCAGGGTGTGGTGGTTATGGTTGAGGAATGACAGTCACGACGCCACCGCCCAGCGACGCCTGGTTGGATGATCTTGCGCTGCATCCGCAGCAGCGCGCGTCGAGCGGGCCGATCCGTGCGCTGCGCAGGTTGGCGGATTTCGTGATGACGACGCCGGGCAAGATGCTGGCGATGATGCTGGTGCTGACGGTGGCGGTGGGTGCGATTGGGTTTGCGCAGAGCCAGTCGATGAGTAAGCGGCAGCACGCCTTGGACGTGCTGGTGCAGACCACGGAGCCGATGAGCCACTCCGCCCACGTGCTGCTGACGTCGCTGTCGCAGGCGGACACGGTGGCCACGACGGGCTTCGTGCAGCCGGGGTTGATGACGCCGGAGGAGGTGGAGGCGTATTTGGCATCGATAGATCAGGCGGTGATCGCTGCCAGCGACATTTACGAGGGCGCCTCCGAATTGACGCGGCCGGAGGACCAGGAGCGTATCCAGAACCTGGTGCGCTCCATCCAGCGCGACCTGCCGCTGTACGTCGCGTTTATGGAGCGCGCGAAGGTGAACCAGCGCATGGGCAACCCGGTGGGTGTGTCCTACATGTCTGAGGCGTCCAGCATGATACGCGAACGGATGATTACGTCGGCGAATACGTTGTTCGCGTTGACGCAGCGCCAGGTCGCGGTGGAGATGGTGCGCCTCAACGCGCCGCAGTGGGTGCCGCTTTCGGGCCTGGTTGCGGCGCTGCTGTTGCTGGCGGGCGCGCAGTGGTGGCTGTGGCGCACGTTCCGCCGCCGCTGGAACAAGGGGTTCGTGGCGGCCTCGGTGGCGATGGTGGTGGCGCTTGCGTGGGTTGCGGGTTCGAATTTTGTGTCGTGGCGCTCGGGGGTCGTCGGGTTTGAGCAGGCGGCCACGCCGTGGCGCCAGCTTACCGACGCCCGCATCCGCGCCCAGGAAACCCGCACCGACGAGACGATGGCGCTGCTGCGCCGCCAGTCCGTGGCGGAGTCGACGGAGTCCTTCGAGTCCACGTACAAGACGGTGGGCTCCGCGTTGGAGAGGGCGTCGGAGGCGCCGGAGGTGGCGTCGGCAAGAAGGGCGCTGGAGCAGTGGTCGCAGGCGCATAGCGAGCTGGTGGCGACGCTGGACGCCGGCCGTTTTGAGCGCGCCGTCGACGTGCTGATGGTCGATAGTCCCGACCACCCGAGCGCGTCCACCGCGTACACGGAGCTGGACGAGAACATGGTGGAGCTGATTGAGGCGTCGCGGACCGAGATGCGCAACTACATCCACACCTCCCTGGACGCAACACGGCTGGTGTCGACGGTGGTGGCACTGCTTTCGCTGCTGGCCGTGATCTGCATGTGGTTCGGGGTGCAACGCCGATTCAGGGAGTACGTATGATGCGCAAGGCTGGGTCGTTGGTGGTGGCGCTCGCGGTGGCGGCGGGCGCGGCGGGATGTGCTCCGAGGTCCTCCCTGGGGACGTTGGAGTCACCGCCGACGGGGACGGCGTCCACGGCGCACGAGGCGATCCCGCTGCCGCCCGGCGCGCTCCTGGACGGGGCGGGCAAGCAGCCCTCGGCGAAGTTTGTGCCGCACGGCCTGGACTGGGAGGGCTCGCTTCGCCCGCGCGAGACCACCCAGGACGAGCCAGGTGACCCGGCCCTGGAGCGGATCCGGCAGCGCGGCCGCCTGGTCGTGGGCGTGGAGCAGTCCCAGTACCTGCTGTCCTACCGCGATATGGTGCGCGGCCAGCTGCGCGGGTTTGAGGTCGAGCTGGCGCAGGAGATCGCCCGCGACCTGTTGGGGGACCCCGAGGCGGTGGACTTCCGCTTCGTGGACTCGGCTTCGCGTGCGGAGCTGCTGCAGAAGGGCCGTGTGGACGTTGTGATCAGGACGATGTCGATTACCCCGGAGCGGGCCGCCAAGGTGGCGTTCTCCACCCCGTACTTGAAGTCGCAGGTCAGGGTGCTGGCCCCGGACGATCGCGGCATCACAAGCATGGACGACCTGCCCGAGCGCACGGTGTGCGTCGTCGACGGCACCACCCTGCTCCACATCGTGCGCACCCTCGCGCCGCAGTCGCCGGTGCTGCGCACCCGCTCCTGGTCCGACTGCCTCATGGCCACCCAACAATTCCAGGCCGACGCCATCATCGCCGACGACGCCATCCTCGCCGGCATGATCGCCCAAGACCCCCACACCGACATCCTGCCGGACGCGCTGGCCACCCAGTACTACGCCGTCGGCATCCCGCTCGGCAACGATTCGGTGGTGCGCCAGGTCAACGCCACCATCGAACGCATCAGGGCCGACGGCACCTGGCGCCGCATGTTCCAGGAGTGGCTGTCGGATTCCACCACAGACCCCTACCCCCCACCGCTGATGTACCGGGAGGAACCCAATGAGCACGAATGACCCAGGCACCGAAGCCGTCGCCTTCGACCCCTTCGCCGACGACGACGATGACGACGACCTCTTCGAGTACGACGACTCCATGTCCGCCCTCCTCGAAGACCTGGAGACGCTGCGGAAGGAGAAACAGCAGGAAGACACCTCGCAACGCTCGCGGCGCCGCGCCCTCGACCGGTTCCGCGAGCTGCGCGGCACGAAGCGCGAGACCCGCACCGTCGCCGACGGCATGGTAGAACTCCCCTGGGTCCACCCCACCAACCCCAACGACGCCCTTCGCGACCCATCCACGTTCAACAACGTGCCCGCCCCCGCCCTGCAACCCGGCGACATGGTCGCCGAACAGTACGAAGTCCTCGGCACCATCGCACACGGCGGCATGGGCTGGATTTATCTTGCCGCCGACCACTTCGTCTCCGGGCGCAACGTCGTGCTCAAAGGGCTACACTCGGCCCGCAACAAGGACGAGGAAGCCGCCGCCGTCGCCGAACGCGAATTCCTCGCCGACATCACCCACCCCGGCATCGTAAAGATTTTCAACTTCATCGACGACCCGCGCGTGCCCGGCGGGTTCATCGTCATGGAGTACGTTGGTGGGCCGTCGATAAGCAGGTGCGAGGTTGACATCGCGATCGCCTACATCCTCGAAGTGCTGCCCGCACTCGACTACCTGCACTCACGCGGCGTCGTCTACAACGACCTCAAGCCCGACAACATCATCGTCACCGAAGACCAGGTCAAACTCATCGACCTCGGCGCCGTCTCAGGCATCGGCTCCTACGGCTTCATCTACGGCACCAAAGGCTACCAGGCCCCCGAAGTATCTATCGACGGCCCCTCCGTCCAATCCGACATCTACACCATCGGCCGCACCCTCGCCGCCCTCATCATCGACCTCCCCCACGACGCCGACATCCCCACCCCCACCACCGAACCCCTCTTCCGCCGCTACATCTCCCTCTACCGCCTCATCGCCCGCTGCTGCGCACCCAACCGCGACGACCGCTTCGAATCCGTCACCCAACTCGAAGCCCAACTCCTCGGCGTCCTACGCGAAGTACTCGCCATCCGCGACGGACGCACCTTCCCCGCCCAACACTCACTCTTCTCCCCACAACGACGCACCTTCGGCACCAAACACGTCGTCTTCCGCACCGACCAACTCCTCGACGGCATCACCCGCACCGTCACCATCACACCCCAAGAAGTCAACATCGCCCTCCCCATCCCACTTGTCGACGCCACCGACTCCGGCGCCGCCACCCTCCAAAGCACCACCTACTCCGAACCCTCCGAAACCCTCGCCGCGCTACGCCAAGCCCTCGCCGAAGACCGCCACCCCGACTCCATCGAAATCCCCTTCGCCGTCGCCCGCACCCTCCTCGACCTCGGCTTCACCACCCAAGCGCGCACCTGGCTTGACTCGCTTGACGTAAGGCTGCGGAAGAACTGGCGGTACCACTGGTACACCGGCATCACCAACCTACTCACCAGCAACTACACCGACGCCCAGGTCGCCTTCTCCCGCGTCCTCGAAATCCTCCCCGGCGAATCCGCCACCAAACTCGCACTCGCCGCCGTCGCCGAACTCCTCCTCCAAACCGCCGACCTCCACGACACCGCCCTGCTAGAACCACGCGTAGCCCGCGGCGCCGCCGGCATGGACCGCCACCTCGACGAACTCCCCAACTCCGTCTTCGAACACCTCCTTGACCGCGGGCTGCTCGCCCCCGACTGGTCCATGGTCACCACCAACCCCGCCATGCTCCGCTTCCACGCCACCCGCCTCTACGCCCTGGTCTGGAGCACCAACCCCACCACCGTCTCCTCCGCCTTCGGCCTCGCCCGCCAACTCATGCACGAACACCAACCCGAGCTCGCCGCCGCCGCCCTCGACCAAGTCCCAGTCGCATCCCGTCACAACCGACTCGCCCAACTCACCGCCATCCTCAGCCTCGTCACCGATCCCACCGAAGACCGCATCCGCAACGCCGCCCTACGCCTCCAACGCATCCCCAACACCGAACCCCGCTACCTCCAAATCAAAGTCTTCATCCTCCGCGCCGCCCTCAGCTACACCCTCGACGGCCACCAACCCGACCCCTCCCCCATCCTCGACACCCCATTTACCGCCCACGAACTCCAAAACGAACTCGCCCGAACCCTGCGCGCGCTTGCCCGAGTGGCGCCCTACCTCCAGCACCGCTTCGACCTGGTCGACATGGCCAACAAAATCCGACCCGTCACGTGGTTCTAGGGTTGGTTGGGGCTTGCTTGGGGGTTGCTCGGGTGCCGCGTGCACCAAATTCCTTGTTTTTCGCAAACGGGTTTCACATTTCCCCAGGTCACGTGGCTCGCGTGAAGGAATCTGGTGCGCACCCCACCCAGCCAGACACCACATTCCAGGAATTCGGGGAACACCCCCAACGTTTGCCCAGGTCGCAGGGTTTGAGGGAGGGAATTTGGTGTCACCCCCCAACGCGCCCCACCCAGCCCTGCACCACATTCACGCTCCGTACCCAACTGCCACCCACTAAGGGCGCCGAGATAAGCTTCGGGTGGATAGTCGCACTATGTCGCTTATCAAATATGTGAACCCAAAAATCGAGCGTCAACTCTGCAGTCACACGCCCCGGAGGCGGATCCACTTCTCCCGCACGCTATTTCGCTTTTGTTATCCCCCGCCTATCAATGCTATTAAAGTTCAGTCCAGTAGGGTTCGACGCAGATTTGATGTTGTCGTACCACTTCTGGCCCCAAGTTCTAGCAACATGTCGATCAATCCAGTTACGCAGCAGCACTTCAAAATGCTCAATATCCTCAAGGAACGCTTTACCCAGTTGGGCGTTCCAAAGGTATAGGTCCACAGGGTTTTCCGGTGCGAAAAGGTCTCCATGCGTGGAACAGAAAACCAACGCTCAAGGTCAGCGAGCGAAGCGGCGACTTCCGGGTTCTGACAGATTGACTCGCTCCTCGTGCAGGCACAGCACGAAGTGCATACGCCACCGCATTGACGTATCTGTTCAAACCCGATAGCCTCCACCAGCGAAGGCCCCAGGACGATCCCTGCATTAAGTTGCAAATCGCTGGGGTCATTGCTTTCCCCCTCTACCCGGCACCATATTCCAGGTTTTCGGCGGCCCAATTCGCGTTTCCCCAGGTCGCGGGATCCGCAAGAGGGAATGTGGTGCGCACCCCACCGCACCTCACCCAGCCAGACACCACATTCCAGGATTTCCCGAACGCACAGACGAATTCCCCCAGGTCACGAACTGGACCTGGGGGAATCTGGTGCACAATGGAAGCCGAAAAAGTTAGAACCCTCCCATGCCAACTGCGGCAGCGCCCAGAATACCGATCAAGGCGAGCAGGCCAACGACGATGCCGGCGATGGCGCCGCCGGACAGGCCGCCCGCTTCCCCGCCCTTGCCTGGGTTCTGCTGCTGGGCAGTCGAAGGAGCAGGACGCACAGTCGGCTCGCTGGGGCGCGAGGTGGTCGGCGAAGGGGCGTCGTAGGTGCCGCTTGGTGCGGCGTTCAGTGAGGTCACTGGCGCTTGGCCGGCGCGGCTCGGGATGACGGCGTTGGCTTGGGTTTCCAGTGGCTTCGTTGGGCGTGGCCCGGCGCCGCCTTCCTCCTTGCCGACGGTCTGCTCTGCCCTGCGGAGCAGGTCGGAGTTCTTCTTGCGGAGCTCCTTGATCAGCTTCGCGGTGTCTTCGCCGTTGTAGTTGAGGACGGAGAACTCGATGGTGTCGTCGGCGACAATGTCGTTGTCTTGGTTGAAGACGCGGAAGGTGACCGGCATGGTGGAGCCGCTGTAGCCGGCGGTGTTCGTAATGGGGACGCTGATGGGCAGTTTGGATTCGTCGCTGAGGGCGCCTTCGATGGTGTATTCCTGCTCGTATCGGCCGCCGGGGTAGGTGGCTTGGAGGCGGAATTTGTGGATGTCGATGCCCAGGTTGGCGATCTCCATGCTGACCTTGGAGTCGGTTCGGTTGGCGATGATCATGTTGTCGGCGCCTTCTTCGGTGCGGACGCGCAGGCCGGCCTTGCCGTTGTTGAATTCGGCGGAGTAGACCTCGAGTTCGCGGACGGTTGGTTCGTCGTTGGCATGCTCGTGCTCGTGGTCGTGGTCGTGGTCGTGGCCTGGGGTGCCGGTGGTGCCGTGGGCGCGGCCGATTTGCCCACCGATGAATGCGAGGTTGGGCCAGTCGGGTTCGATGTCGTAGTCACCGGTGTAGCACTGGACGGTCTTGCATGCTTCGGGCAGTTTGTTGAGTGGTTTTGATCGTTCGTTGGAGTATCGGAAGTCGGTGAACTGGTAGAGGTAGTTCATGACTGAGAGGTAGCCGGGCACGTAGTCGGAGATGGGTCGACTGGGGTCGGCGAGCGGCCCGGAGTGGGTGAGGCCAAGGTTGTGGCCGAATTCGTGCAGGATGGTGTTTCGCAGTTGGTCTTGCGAGGTCATCATGCGGTTCTTTGCGACGTAGAATGCGCCGTCCCCGATCAGTGCGTTTCCTGAGGAGAAGTTGCTTCGGGTTTGTTGGTCGCCGATGACGCCGACGCGGAAGACGGTTTGGCGTCCGTTGAGGAGGCGGTCGCGGTCTTCGAGCATTTTGATGCCGGGGACTTTGCCTTCGAAGTAGTAGGGCTGGAAGTCTTCGGTTGGGCCGCCTTGGGGGTTGGTGAGGCGCATGGGGTTGTAGTATTCGCCGGCGTCGATGTGCAGGTTGATGTTTTGTTCGGCGAAGGCGTCAACGAGGTCGTTAAGGGTTTGGCGGGATGGCCGGTACACGTTCGTGTTGGCTTCGGAGCAGTCGAGGAATTTGCGGAAGTCTTCCTCGGTGGGCGCGTATTTGCGCTGCTCGGAGCATTTTTTGGTTTCCCATTCGGATTTCATCCAGTTGAGTTGGAGGAAGAGGTCGACTTTTTTGGGGTCGGCTCCCCATTTGTTGAGTGGGAAGGGGTTGCCGTGTTCGTCGGTGAAGCCGTTTTCTTCCCATTCGTCGGGGAAGCCGTCGCCGTCGGTGTCGATGGTGCCTTGGGCGACGCCGAGGGTCATGGCGGTGGTGGCGCGCAGGGTGCCGTTGGCGGGTACGTGTTGTTCCCAGACGCCGGCGACGAAGTGGGCGTCGTCACTTGTGCCGCCGTTGATGGCGTCGTAGCGTTGTGGGCCTTTGCCTTTGCGGGTGGCGCCCATGAAGTCGACGTTGAGTTTGTAGCTGTTGCTGACGTCGACGTGGTAGCCGTCGCCGCGGGGGACGCCGGTGACGTTGAAGTCGCGGTCGATGATGCCGCTGGCCATTTCGACGCGCAGGTTGGCGTCTTGGCCTGTTGTGTTGCGCAGCGCGACGGTGACTTGGATGGAGTCGTTGCTGATGAGGAAGGTGCGGGTCATTTCGACGCCGGAGTTGGGGTCGGTGTGGCGCAGTACGACACGGTCGTGGTTGCCTACTGGGCGTGCTTCGACGACTTCGGTGGCGTTTCCGACGTAGTTCATGGGCGAGCCGTTGACGGCGCCGTCGATGTAGAAAGCGTTCTGCAAAAGACGCGTGGTGCTGCTTGGGTGGTTGAAGTACATCCAGGACACGCGCGCTTTGTTGACGTCGACGCGGAAGTTGCCGCCTTCGGAGTCTCGGTTGACGCCGATGGCGAAGCTACCTTTGGTGATTGCCGCGTCTGCGTGGGGTGCCACGACGAAGCCTGCGGCGACGCTGACGCCTGCGAGTATCGCTGCGATGCGTTGTTTGGTCGTTGTGCCGGTCACTGTCGTTGTCCTCTCAGCGCTGGTTGAAGATTGGGAATGCCATGAATGTGCGGAAGAAGTCGCGGTGTTCGTATAGGGAATAGCCTAGCCCGCCCAGGAATGCGAGGAGTCCGAGTACGAAGCCTGCAATGTTGAGCCCTGGTGGGAGCACACTACTTGTCGACGCCCACTCCGTCCCACCCTGTGGTTCTTTCACTACTTTGACTCGGAGGAGTCTGTCGGCTTGGGAGTTGTCAGCGAAGCTGACGACGACTGGGATTGGCACGATGCCAGGCTTCGCGCCTTCAGGTGGTGTGACGTTGAGTTCGCCGGTGGTTGGGTTGATGTTGAGTTTCCAGTCGGCGAGGCCTCTCGGCAGTTGGCCGAGGGCGAATGCGTTGTCGGCGGCACCGGCTGGCTTTGGCACCACGTAGGTGGTGGTTTTGCCGGGGTATACCTTGATGGTGTCGTTGAAGGCGGGGGTGGCTTCGGCCAAGGATGGCTTGCCATTGTTGGTCAGTACGGAGACTCTGGCGTTCGCGATGGTGCTGGAGCCGTCCGGGAAGGTGATGCGTACCGGGATTTCGCGCACGCCGGGGACTGCGTTCGGGCGGGCGCCGACGGTGAGGGCACCGGTGGCGGCGTCGATACGTGTGTCGAGGCCGCCGACTGGGTTGAGCAGCGAGTAGTGCGCGCCCTGCAGCGTTGGGCTGAGCGTGGTGGTTTCACCTGCGCGGACTTGGGTCGGCTCGTATACGTGGGAGACTGCACCGCCCATCGATTGCACGGCCGTGGCCTGCGCTTCGACGATCTTTTGGGAGCCGTCCCCGAAGGTGACCACGATCGGGATGATGACGCGGTCCCCTACCTGCGCGGTCGTTGGCGCCGCGACGGTGAGGGCACCGGTGGTGGCGTTAATGGCGGCTTTCCAGCCGTCTGCGGCGAAGTCTGCAGAAATGGCGTAGGTGGCGCCCTTCGGTGCGTCTTTCGGGTCGTGTGTGACGGCGTTCGCTCCGACGGCGACCCCCATTGGAGGCCAGGATGCCTGCTCACGGCGGGCTTCCGAGTCGCGAGCGACGTTGAGATGTACTACTTTCGAGCCGCCGTCGGGGAAGTTGATGCGCACGCCGAGGTCGTAGCTTTGACCGGGCTTGCTGTCTTTCGGCAGGCTGACTTTGATCTGGCCGGTTTTCTCGTCGACGTCGACGCGCAGGCCGGCAACGCCGCCGAGGGCTGCGGCGCCTTCTGGTTCGAAGGTGACGCCGGCAGGGATGTCGCCGGTGGGGGTGATCGTCACGGAACCGTCCTCGCCGACGACGGCGTCCTCGAAGTCCAGGTTGGACGTGTAGGCCTGTGGCTGCGCGTCACGCACGCCTAGCACGGCTACCACTGTTTTGTGGGAGCCATCCGAGTAGCGGGCCACCACTTCGACGTTGAGTGGTTTCGCGTCCTTGGCCGGGGCGGTTGCGGTGATGGTGCCGGTGGTGGCGTCGATAAACAGGTCCCAGCCCTTGTACTGGGAAGACTTGGTCGCGATCGCGAATTCGGGGTCGGAGGCCGGGTCGAAAGGTTCGGTCAGGTTCACCTTGATGGTTTCGCCCTCGAAGGCTTCGCGGCGCTCGTACTCGAACTTTTGTGTCTCGGCGAACTGTGGTGCCAACACGTGGAAGTTAGCGACGATGTCCTGCGTGCTGCCGTCCCCGTAAGTGACGGTGACGGGCACTTCGATGGTGCTGCCTTCCTCCGCGGTCAGCGCTGGGGAGAGTGTGATTTGGCCCGTGTGGTGGTTCAGCTTCACGCCTTCGAACTGCGTGCTAAACGACGCCTCCTTCGGCAACGGCTGACGCTCAAAGACCATGCCGTTGTAACCGAGGCGCGCGTACGGCGCAGGCGAGGTAGCGGAACCACCGGCGCGGACGTAGGTGTCCGCGTAGGAAGACTCGTAGCGTTCGGCATCCTTGGCGGCTGCGGTGACCTCGACAGTGATGGTGTCCTGTTCCCCCTGCTCGGTGCGCACCTTGGCGGTGTAGGTGCCCGGCTCCACATCGCGGGAGGGGGCCGCGTAGATGGCGCCGTTAGCGAAGACGGTAATCCAGTCCGGGGTGCCCGGCTCCGCGATGACGCGCACGCCTTGGGCGGCGCGGGTTGGGGTTGCACCGGTTTCCTCGCCTGCGCGGACGCTGATGGGGCCCCACTCGAATTGGTCCGGGGTTTCGGGTCCGGCTGGGTCGGAGGGATTGGCCGGGTTGCTTGGGCTGTCCGGCTCGGGAGCGTTCTCGTCCACGGTGAGCGTGAAAGAGCTTCGCTTGCGCTTGCCGTCCTCCGTGATCGTGTTTACGACTACCTCGGAGGTGCCTTCCTTCGTCGGGGTGCCGACGATTGCGCGCTGCTCACCGTCGTATTCCAGGCCGTCCGGCAAGCCTTCAACTTCCACGGAGGAGGCGCCCTCGACATCGAGCGGGATGTGCACGTCGCTGCCGGGGCGCACGGGCGGGACCTCGGAAGGGGCAACGTTGGATTCTTCGGGTTCCCCGAGTTCAGACGAGTCGGCGACGGTAATGGTGAAGGTTTCCTCGAGGATCTCGCTTGCGCCCGTGACGCGCACGGTCACGTCGAAGGTGCCGGTCTCCGTGGGGCGGCCGTTGATAAAGAAGTAGGTACCTATACCGCGGCGGGTTTGCGCGGAGGTCCCCAGGCCTGCTGGCAGGCCTTTTACCTCAAGCACCGCGTCGTCTGGCACGTTCCAGGCCATCACACGGCGTGGCAGGATCAGGTGGTCCTTCCAGTACTTTTGGTCCTTGATCGGTTCGAGTGTTGGGCCGTCAGCAAGGGTGACGTTGGCTTCGACCTGCTTTACGGAGTTGTCAGCAAAGGTGATGGTCACCGGCACTTTGAACGTGGTGGTTTCAATGTTTTCGTCGGCGGTGGCGTTGAGGGTGCCGTCGTCGGAAAACGTGAGGTGCCAGCCGGTGGGCGTCGAAAAGCCCTCCGAGAGTTCCCACTTCACGGGGGTGCCGATCTCGTTCCACACCGCGGTGAGCCAGTTGCGCTTCAGCTCCGGCTTCGAAGCGCCGACCTCACCAGGGGCGACGACGAGCTCTGGGAAGGTGACGTCCGTACGGCTCGCCTCGGTGCGTGGCGTCTTCCATGAGATGGACTCGGCGGGCGCCTCCTGCGCCGTGGCCGTCCCGGCCACCGCCGGAACCCCGCTGATCACTAACGATGCCCCAAGCGCGCAGGCTGCTACCGACACCCCACTACGCCGTTTCGCCCCTTTGCGTCCGCTCATGTTTCCCATCATCGTTCCTTCTTAAACCCGTCTGTAAATTGCTAAACGCTACCAAGTGTACTCACTGTGCAGACATTTGCGTTCACAGCTGCTGACATGCCGTTCCAAAGCCTAAAGTCTAACGAATAGAGGCCGTACAACAAAGGTGTTGAACAATGATGGGAAGCTTCTAGTCACCCCGCAAAATTCGCTAAGTGTGGCGCGCAAGCGCCGCCGCCTTCTGGGCGATGGCGAGCTCCTCGTTCGTGGGCACGACGAGGACTTTCACGCGAGAATCGTCCGCGGAGATGATGCGCGGGCCGTCGTTGGGCAGGGAGTTGCGCTCCGGGTCGATCTTCACCCCGAACGCCTCCATGTTGTCCAGGGCGTCCGCGCGCACAAACTTGTCATTCTCGCCGACCCCGGCGGTAAACGTGATCGCGTCCACCCTGCCGAGTGCCACCATGTAGCTGCCGATAAAGCTGCGCAGCCGGTTGATGTAGACGTTGTAGGCCAGCCAGGCGTCGCCATCTTCGTTTTCGATCATGGCGCGCAGCTCGCGGAAGTCGTTCACGCCGGCCAGGCCTTTCACGCCGGAGCGCTTGTTCAGCAGCTCGTCGATCTCGTCGATGCTCATGCCGCCGTGCCGCGCCAAGTGGAAGATCACGCCAGGGTCGATATCCCCGGAGCGCGTCCCCATCACCAGGCCGGCCAGCGGGGTCAGCCCCATCGACGTATCGATCGCGTGCCCGTTCGCCACCGCCGAGCACGAAGCACCGTTGCCGAGGTGCAGCACGATCTGGCGGGTATGGTCCGGGTCCGTGCCGATCAACCCCGGCACCTGGCTGGAGACAAACTCGTGGGAGGTGCCGTGGAAGCCGTAGCGGCGGATCTGGTTCCGGCTCGCCACCTCGGCGTTGATGGCATAGAGCGCCGCCGCCGGTGGCAGGGAGTGGAAGAAACCGGTATCGAACACCGCGACGTGCGGAATGTCCGGCAGCAGCTCACGGGCAACCTCGATGCCGTCGATGTTGGCCGGGTTGTGCAGCGGCGCCAGCGGCACCTGCTCCCGGATCATGTCCACCACCGGGTCCACGATGATTTCAGGCTGGCTGAACACCATGCCGCCGTGCACCACGCGGTGTCCCACGGCCACCACGTCAAGGTCCCGTGGGCTCACGCCGCGCAACGCCAGGCGCTCGAACGCCTCCTCCAGCCCTTCCTTGTGCGTAGGGATGGATTTTTGCAGCACCCAGCGGTCCTCGCCGTGCTTGATGGTGATGCGGCCTTGAGGCTCCCCGATCTGCTCCACCAGCCCGGAAACAAACGGCGGGTCTGAGGCATCCGAATTCGGGTCGACGATCTGAAACTTCACCGAGGAGGAACCAGAGTTAATCACCAGTACGTAGCTCATTTACTTCACCCCTGCCTGAATCGCGGTCACGGCCACCGTGTTCACAATGTCGTCCACGGTTGCGCCGCGCGAGAGGTCGTTGACCGGCTTGTTTAACCCCTGCAGAATCGGGCCGACGGCCAGCGCGCCGCCAGTACGCTGCGCGATCTTGTACCCGGCGTTGCCCGCCTCAAGGTCGGGGAAGATAAACACGTTCGCCTGCCCCGCCACCGGGGAGTCCGGCGCCTTCTGCTTCGCGACGCCCCCATCGCACGCAGCGTCAAACTGGAGGGGGCCGTCGATAATTAAGTCGGAATCAATAGCGCGGGCCGCGGCAACCGCCTCGACTGCCCGCTCCACGTCGGGGCCAGCCCCAGAGCTACCCGTGGCGTAAGACAGCACCGCAACCTTCGGGTCAATACCGAATTGAGCGGCGGTCAACGCGGAGCTGACGGCGATTTCGCCGAGCTGCTGTGCGGACGGGTTTGGGTTCACGGCGCAGTCGCCAAACGCCCAGAGGCGGCCCTGCATCACCATCAGGAAGATCGACGACACCACGGACGCCTCCGGGCGCGTCTTGATGATCTGAAACGCCGGCTTGATCGTCTCCGCCGTAGTGTGCACCGCGCCGGACACCATGCCGTCCGCGCGGCCCGTGTGCACCAGCATCGTGGCGAAGTAGGACACGTCCTGCATCGCTTCGCGGGCCTGCTCCAGGGTCACTCCTTTGGACTTGCGCAGCTCAGCGAAGGTCTGTGCAAACTCCTCGACCAGGTCGGAGGCGCGGTGGTCCAGCAGCGTCGCAGCCGACACGTCCAGCCCCAACTCCTGCGCCTTCGCGGTGATCGCGTCGGGTGCGCCCAGCAACGTCAGCTTCGCGACGCCCCCCTCCAACAACCTATGTGCCGCCTCAAGCACGCGAGGCTCCTCCCCCTCTGGCAGGACGATGTGCGCGCCAACCTCGCGAGCCTGGCCCAGCAAATGCGACCCGAAGACCAGCGAAGACATCACCGGCGCGACCTCCGGGATAGTCAAGTCGGCCGCTTCTTGCACGTCCGTGACCGTGGCAAGCAGCGTTGCACCGTAGCGTTCTACTGCCCGCCGCGCGAGGGTGGCGCGCTGCGGGGCGTCGACAAGTACGATGACCGCCGCACCGAGCGCCGCAGCGAGCTCCGCGTCGAAGGTGCACTCCCCCCGCCCCACAAACAAGGTGGAGTGTTCCTCGTCGGCGCAGGCGGCGTAGGCTTCGGCGAGCGTCTCCCCCGTGACGCGGACGGTGCGCAGGCCATGCTGCGCCGCGAGCGCGTCAGCATCAGCACTGCCGAGGTTCGTGTTAGTGCAGGTAAGCAGTAGATGATAAGCCATAACCCAACCTTTAGAATCGTGGCGGACATAAATGCGTATCATTCTACAGCCCCGCCACAACACGCGGGCCGAAAATTGGGGCCTAGTTCACATTTCCGCGATATTGGCCGCCGGGTCTCACTTGTGGCGTTGGTTCGCCGAGCTGTTTCACATCCGGTGCGGACACACCCCAATGCGACCTCCGCATACCCCGCAAAAAGTTCCCACGCCGCCGCCCGGGAACCATTTTGGGTTTCAGGCCGGTTCCGGTCGACCGGCGCTCGTATTTTCGCAGTTGACGACACCTGTCCACGCAGAACGTTCCCGCCATCGACGATGCGGGGGGAACAATTTCAATCGACTGCCTCAGGCCATAATGCGGAGCCGGGAAACCGCCCCTACCTACATGCACCGGCTCGCTTTCGGCGTCCACCAACAACGCAAAAAGCTGCCGCCCGCCACAAACGGCGGACAGCAGCTTTCCTACAAAGCGGTCAGTAAGTGTTTAGCCCGCGATCTCCCACAAGGGGTGACTGTGGGCTAAACGTTGTTCTTACTTCTGTTCCTTCGACGGCTTCGCAGGGTTCTTTGTTGTGCCCTTGTCGGAGGACAGCTTCCACGACTTACCGGAAGAACCCTTCAGCTCCAGGTCCTTGACCGAAGAGGAAGGACCACCCGGCTTGCAGTTGTCGTAGATAACCGTGCCAGCCAGGATACCAGCGGCGATCAGCACGATACCTGCGGCAACCATACCCAGGTCAGCACCAACGGTGCGCAGTTGGGCATTGATCTGCTCAGCCTGACGAGCCATCTCCGGGTTGAAGATGCCAGCCTGCTGCTGAATACGAGTGTTCACAGCCTTCAGCTGAGCATCAACCTGAGCAGCCACATCGCTAAGCACCGGAATCTGAATCTGGGAAGCCAGACCCAACGGCAGCAACGCAATCAACGGCAAACCGAAGCCCACAGCAGAGGCGGCACAGCGACCAGCGTCAAAGCCGTTTTCCTTCGGATCGAACGGGTTAAGACCCTTTTCGATTTCCTTGCCGTTTGGAACACCGTCACCATCGAAGTCACCGCTCGGGTCCAGGATGGACTTACCGTCCTTACCAACCAGGCGGAACTGCGCCTCGCCTGGCTTGGTGGTCTTGCCATCGGTAACACCGAACTTCGCCAGTGGGTTCGCCACGTCACCGAAGTCCTTCTTAAACTGCTCGAAGGTCAACGTACGACGTGCGTCACCCGGCTGTCCGTACTTGCCAGTGAACTGCTTCGTCAGCTGGTCCATGGACGGTGCCTGGCCGGTGACTACTGGGCCATTCGTGCCAAACTGCCAGTCAGTAGCACCCGCAGCCTTCGGATCCTGAGCCTTGATGCCCTTTGGCGAGTAGGTCTTGCCATCCTTGGTAAAGGACGGGGTAGCCTCACCCTTCATGCCAGGCTTGACATTGGTCTCGGCTGGGTACGTGAAGTCCAGGGAGTCCAAGCTGTCACCAGGAGCCGGTGCGGGCTTCTCGCCAGGCTTCTGCGGGTTTTCACTTTCGCCGTCCTTCGGCTTCGGCTGAACCTCAGCCGTCGACGAGTTACCAGCCTCGTCGGTCACCGTGACCGTGCCACCAGGCTTCAGCTCCGTACCAGCCGGAACATCAACCGTCCAGTTACCGTTCTCATCGGTAGGTACCGTCTTCTTCGTACCATCCGGGAACTCAACCGTGACATTCGAATTCGGACGATCATCCGTACCCGTGATGGTCTTATCGCCCTCCGTTACCTTATTAATGGTCGGATCGGTCTCATCAGGAGTGCTCTTCTCATCAGCAGGGTTGGAGCCCTTCTCGATCTCCTCACGGTTCTTCTTACCGTCACCATCGAAGTCTCCATCTGGATCCAGCAAGGACTTACCGTCCTTACCAACCAGATCGAAACCGGCCTTCCCAGAGTTCGACGTGCCATCCTTGTACTCAAACTCAACAGAGACATCCGGCTTCGCCAACGGGGTGAATTCCTTGACGAACTTATCCCAACGCTGCTCCTTCGGAGTCTTCTTCAGCTCAGGCATTTTCTCATCGATCTTCTCGCCAACCTTCTCATAGGTCGGGGAGGTCGCCGTGACAACACCATCGGTCGGCGAAGTCTCAAACTTCCAGTCCTCAGAACCCTCAGACGGCGTGGGCTTCGCGGACTTCACAGGCGCGTCAGCCTCACCAAATGGCTTCTTCGACTGCTCAGTCTTACCAGCCTCAACCTTCGTGGCATCGCCGTAGTTCGGGACGAACTTCGCAGCGTCGGAGTTCGGGTCGACGATCTTCACGTCGATCTCGCCAACAGGATTACCCTTACCGTCGGTAACCTTCACCTTGGCATCCTTCGGGTCAGTACCCTCCGGCACAGTGACCTTGACGTTGCCGTCCTTGTCGATCTCTACAGACGAGCCCGGGATCTTGTTGCCGTCTTCACCAACAAGCTCACCCTGCTCATCGCCATTCGGGTTCTCAACAGTACCTACATTATGCGGCTTGTTATCAGCCGGAACCGTCGTGTTATCACCAGGCTTCACAGAAGGATCAGCCTTCTCCACCGTCACCGTAACGTCAACGTTGTCCTTCGAACCATCCGGGTAGGTCACCTCAACAGGAACCGTAATCTTGTCACCCGGCTTTGCGCCCTCCGGAACAGGAACGGTCACAGAACCGTCCTCGTTAACGGTCACATTCCCCGGAGCACCCTCGCCCTTCTCGAACTTCGTGTCTGCCGGCGGAGTCGTCTCCTTACCATCCTTGTCCGTGAACTTCGGAGCCGGAACCGTTACATCAGTGCCCGGCTTACCCTTACCGTCCTGGTACTCAGGCGTGTAGGTATCGGCATCTGCCATCGAGTTAATCACCAACGGCACAACATCAGTGTGCTCGGTCTCTTTGCCATCGCGGTCCACCAACGTGTACTTCACCGTCACGTTCGGCTTCTGCTCGGTGACTGCATCCTTCTCGGTCGCAGCGGTAGGTGTACCAGTGATCTTGCCGTTTTCGAACTTCAAGCCCGCTGGAAGACCCTCAACTGTGATGGAGCCTTCCTTCACTTCATAGCCCTGCGGCAACGGGCCGAAGCCCTCCGGCTTCACATCCTGGGTGTACTCCTCACCAACTGTGCCAACCTTCAGCGGCGTATCCGTAATCACAATCTTTGTGACGACACGCTCCTGCTGCTTCTCAGGCACAGTGGACTTCTCAGTCTTCTGAACAAGCTTGGTCGGATCTTTCTCGTCCGGGTTCTCATATACCGGCTCACCCTTTTCATTGGTGACACCAACATACTTCTCCACCATGACCTCAACCTCACGGGTCACGGTCACCTCAGTGGTACCAGCCTTGGTTGGAGTGCCAGTGATCTTGCCGGTCGCTTCATCAATCGTCAAGCCCTCAGGCAGCCCCTCTGCGGAATACTTCGGAGCGGTGCCCTCAACCTGTTTGTCCGGCGCCTTAGCAAACAGCGGAGCAACCTCATCAGCAACGTACTCGTCATACCGCGAACCCAGCGGCAGCGGCTCAGGAACAACGGCGGTAAACGAGTCCGCGATCTCCCAACGATCAGAAGGCTCACCCGATGTTGGATCCACACTGACCACAGCAGCCGTGTAGACAGTCGTTTCCTTCAGGTCTTGAGGAGCCTGGAAATCACAAGACTTCAAGGCGCCCTTGTCGTCGCTCTTGAACTTGCACATCTTATCCTTGAGCTCAACCTGGTTGCCCGAAGGATCAGTTGCGTACCAGCGGATCGCATATTCCGTATTCGGCATCAAGCCGGCCGTCTTCGTGGTCACCTTCGAGCCCGCACGACCCTTGTTATTCGCCGAGTCGTACTCAGGAATATCGAAGATCGGCTGTGCAGACATCAACGGGAACTGCAGGCCGTTCATATTGAACCCTGCAGCCATCGCCCCTTGGTCCTGATAGTTCTGGAACATGTTCATCGGGAACGCCGAATTCTTCACATCACGACCCTCAATACGCGGGTAGATGTACATGTAATCCGTATTGATGTGACGACGCTTCGCCGAGTTAATTGCGCCACCAGAGAACGCACCATAACGAGAAGCACCAGTCTCGGTCTCAAATGTCTTAGCAACCTTGCCGAAGTCGCCTTCTTCAAGCTTGTGGCGCGTCTGTGCAGTCTGGTTTTCCTGGGTACGTGACACACCGTACGTGCCCTTAAACGGCAGGTAAATCTTGCCATCAGCCTTCGACGGCACGACTACCGTCTCAGCGATATGCGAACCCTCACCGTGCTCCTTCTGGTACTCAGTGATGATGCGTTCCTGGTTCGCACGCTCCTGCTCAACAGTGTATCCAGGGTTTGCTTCTTTCCACGCATCCAGCTGACGCGCAACCTCATCATTGAGGTAAGAAGCAACAATCTCTACACCACCAGCGGCACGATCACCCTGGCTCGGATTGTACCCGTAATAACCCGGCAAAGAACCGGCGTTTTCACCATTTTCCCACCACACCTGCGACTGGTTCGGCGCAGCAAGGCTCTTAATGGTGCCAAACGCACCATAGTCCGGGAACTGGCCGTCAACCGTCGGCTTACCGGTCTCACCGTCAAGTGCACGCGTCCACTCGGACTCCGGCTTCGCCAACCAACCGACATGGTTCGGCTTCTCCTCCAGCACGAAACGGCCGTTGGTAATACGCGAACCGGAAGGACCAGCCGTGAAGTTCCACGACTCCTGAATGCGGTAGGTACGCGTGGTGTAGCGGCCAGACATCGCGTCACCAGCCATCACCACCGAGTACTTGTTCTCATCGGGGTTTTCACCCCACACGCGGACCTTGAAGCTGGAATTGCCTGCCAGGTGGAACGCAGGCGCACCAACCTTATCCGTGACGGGCCGGGTCAAATCGAAAGAGAAACGGCCCTCAGAGTCCGTGATGGTGTAAAACGTCGGAGACACTTCCCCCTTGCCTGTCACGTACTGCAGGTAAATGACGTTGCCCTTCAACGGCTCGTTATTCGAGCTCAAATCGTCTGCACGGCCATCCTTGTTGATGTAGGCGTACCCGTGGTAGCCGCCGAAATCGCGCCAGCCACCCTTGGTGTAGATGGCGTTCGGCACCATCTTGTTCTTGCCCTGCGTATCAGCAGCGGCTTCTGTACCTGCAACAGCCGCAGGTGCGTCTTGCGCAAACGCTACCGGCTGCGCAAGAGGCGCAACCAACGCGAACGACAATGCGGCCGCAGCAAGAGAAGTGCCACGACGTGCTTTATAGGAGCTTCGCACAATAATTCCTTTCATCCGTTATTTCAGAACATGCCACCGCCGTGTGCATCACCGTTTTCCCGGTGTAGAAACAGGCGCTACATGGTTTACAGTTATCCGACAATAACAATGAAAGGTCTGTGCATCCAATGGACATTGTACGTCTATACCCTTTATGGACACTTGGCCGTTATCGCAGGCATAAACCTAAGAGCTTTATGAGCTGCAAGCTGTCGGCGATTTACCCAGGAAGGGGTATGGTCACCTTTGATATAGCGCTTTCAGGAGTACCTGTATGCGACCTGGCAAGACACAGGCTTTTCGACGCCCCCTCCGCCAATAATGTCCAAACACGCAAAAAGCTGCCATTCGTCACAATGACGAACAGCAGCTCTTTACTTCTTACCCGACGCTTAGTAAACGTTTAATCCGTTCCCTCCCCCACGAAGGGGGAGGTGGTGGAGGGCGCTATCGCGTTACTTCTTCGGCTTTGCTGGAGCGGCAGGAGCAGCGTTGTCCTTCTTGGAGGACAGCTTCCACGACTTACCAGACGAACCCTTCAGCTCCAGGTCCTTGACGGAGGAGCTTGGACCACCCGGCTTGCAGTTGTCGTAGATAACCGTGCCAGCCAGGATACCAGCGGCGATCAGTACGATACCTGCAGCGACCATGCCCAGGTCAGCACCAACGGTGCGCAGTTGGGCATTGATCTGCTCAGCCTGACGAGCCATCTCCGGGTTGAAGACGCCAGCCTGCTGCTGAATACGAGTGTTCACAGCCTTCAGCTGAGCATCAACCTGAGCAGCCACATCGCTAAGCACCGGAATCTGAATCTGGGAAGCCAGACCCAACGGCAGCAACGCAATCAACGGCAAACCGAAGCCAACAGCAGAGGCGGCACAGCGACCAGCGTCAAAGCCGTTTTCGTTCGGATCGAACGGGTTCCAGCCATTCGTGATCTCGTCCCCGTTGTTGACTCCATCACCGTCAGCATCACCGTTCGGATCCAGGATCGTCTTGCCGTCCCTACCAACGAGTACGAACTGCGCCTGACCATCCTTATCGGTCTCACCTTGGACCACCTTAAAGGTCACTACTGGGTTCGCAACCTGATCGAAGTCCTTCTTGAACTGGTCAATCGTCAACTTCGCACGGCCTTCACTGCCCTTCTTGCCGTACTTGTCGTTGAACTGCTTCGCCAGCTGCTCCATAGTCGGAGCCTGACCAGTCACAGTCGCGTCTTTTGGAGTGAACTTCCAATCGGTAGCGCCCTCGGACTTCGGGTTCTTCGTGTTGATCCCATTGAGGTCCGTGACCTTCTTGCCACCTTTGTCGGTGAACGCTGGTGTAGCGGTCTTCGTATCGCCAGGCTGAACAACGGTCTTATCGTACCCAGGCGTCAGCGACGACAGATCATTACCGTGGGAAGGATCTGTCGGCTTTTCAGGCTTTACCGAAGGATCAGCTGGATCCGCGCCCTTCGGTTCAACGGTGACAGTGACGTCAACGTTGTCCTTCGAACCATCCGGGTAGGTCACCTCAACCGGAACGGTGATCTTGGAACCAGGCTTGGCATCCTCCGGAACCTTAACGGTGATAGAACCGTCCTCGTTCACGGTCACATTCTTCGGAGCACCCTCGCCCTTCTCGAACGTCGTGCCCTCCGGCGGAGTGGTCTCCTTGCCCTTCCCGTCCTTAAAGACCGGCTTGTCAACCGTCACATCCGTACCCGGCTTACCCGAACCATCCTTGTACTCCGGCTCGTAGGCACCATTATCCTTGTCAGTCACCGTGACGGTCACATCGACGTTGTCCTTCGAACCATCCGGGTAGGTCACCTCAACCGGAACAGTGATCTTGTCACCCGGGTTCGCACCCTCAGGGATGGTCACGGTGATCTCACCGGTGTTCTCGTCAACCTTCACACCATCAGGCACGTTCTCACCAGGAGTGAACTTGGTACCCTCAGGAACCTTGGTGTCCTTACCGTCCTTGTCGGTGAAGGTCGGAGCACCGATCTTGACATCGCTACCCGGCTTACCCGAACCATCCTCATAACCAGGCTCGTAGTCCAGGTTCTGGTTCGGAGCCTTCGGATTAGTGCCGTCTTCCTTTTCCTTCTCATCCGGGATGCCATCGCCATCATCGTCGTCATCTTTGGAATCCGGCTTACCGTCACCATCGGTATCCAGCTTGAAGTTCGCATCCGTCGTATCGGTGCTGCCATCCGGGTACGTCACCGTCACCGGAACATCGAACTCCTCAACGGTGTCCTTGTTCAGCTTCGACTTATCTGGGAACGTCACGGTGATCTCACCGGTGTTCTCATCAATCTTGAACTCGTAGCCCGGAACCTTGAAGTCATCAGGAATAGCAAACTTCGAACCCTCAGGAGCCTTGGCGTCCTTACCTTCCTTGTCAGTGAAGGTCGGCGACGACTTGGTCTCCTTACCCGGAACAACCAACTTGCCCTCATACGCAGGCTCGTAAACGCCGTTGGCCTTCTCAGTCACCGTGACGGTCACATCGACGTTGTCCTTGGTGCCATCCGGGTAGGTCACAACAACCGGAACGGTGATCTTGTCCCCTGGGTTCGCACCCTCAGGGATGGTCACGGTGATCTCACCGGTGTTCTCATCGATAGTCACACCACCAGGCACGTTCTCACCAGGGGTGAACTTGGTGCCCTCAGGAACCTTGGTGTCCTTACCGTCCTTGTCAGTGAAGGTCGGAGCACCGATCTTGACATCGCTGCCCGGCTTACCGGAACCATCCTTGTACTCCGGAGTGAAGTCCAAGTTCTGGTTCGGAACCTTCGGATTGGTGCCGTCTTCCTTTTCCTTCTCATCCGGAATACCGTCACCATCATCATCGGTATCTTCGGTATCAGGCTTACCGTCACCATCGGTATCCAGCTTGAAGTTCGCATCCGTCTTATCGGTGCTGCCATCCGGGTAAGTCACCGTCACCGGAACATCAAACTCCTCAACGGTGTCCTTGCCCAGCTTCGACTTATCCGGGAACGTCACAGTGATCTCACCGGTGGGCTCGTCGATCTTGACCTCGTAGCCCTCAGGAGCCTTGAAGTCCTTCGGAATCTCGAACTTCGAACCCTCAGGAGTATCAACCTTCTCCTCGGTCGGCTTACCCTCGGCATCCTCACCAGCCTTGGTGAACGTCGGCTTCGACTTGGTTTCCTCACCAGGAACAACCAACTTGCCCTCATACGCAGGCGTGTACTCGTCAGCATCCTTGGTCACCAGGACAGTCCAGGCAGACACATCGTTGCCACCGGAGACCAGGACAACGTTGTAGTAGTCACCCTTCTTGGCATCCTCCGGGATATCGAAGGTGCATGCCTTTACCTGGGCCTTGATCCCCTTGGACTGGTCAAGCTCGCACTCTTTAAGCTTGTTGCCCTTCTGGTCGCGCCACTCAACCTTCGACGGCAGCGCCGACAGGTCGCCGTTGAACTCCGGGGTCACCTTGGTACCAGGGGCAGCAGGCTTGTCGGTCGCATTGTAGTCAGCTGTGATCGATACCGGAGTGTACGGCATGATTGCGTAGTTGACGCTGTACAGCGAGTTAACGCCCTTGCCGTAACGTGGCTTGTCCTGGTCCTCAACACGTGAAGTGACCGTGTTGTTCCTGCCCGGAACGGCCGATGGACGGAAGTTACCACCGGCGTTGAACTCTTGGAAGACCGGGGTGTGGAAACCGGTGTAGCCGTTCTGGACCACACCATCTCTGTTCTCAACCCACACGAACAGGTGATCCTTGTTGAGAGAATCCTCGTTGGTTTGATTGGCATCAGTGAGCTCGCCAAAACGCAGCGAATAGTTGCCATCTGGATCGGTCTTACCGTAGACAGTCTTGAGAATGTACTCGGGATTGTCCTCGAGCATCTTCTTGGTGGCCTCAGCCAGCTTGTTCGGGTCGTCTTTAAACTTGTCGTGCAGAGCTGCGTTCGCAGCAGCACCGTCCTTGGTCAGGGTAGATGCGTACACGGTGTAGCCATCCGCGGCTAGGTCGACACCGTTTTTCGACGGACCGGTAGCAACGATACCCTTATCCGGACCGCCGGTCTCAAGCCATACGCGACCAGACAAAACGTTCGACTCGTCAAGCTGGGTCCGAGGCAAGCTGATAGGCCCCTTTGGATCCTCGATCAGCTTGTCGCCCTTAGCTGCCATCCAGCTGGTCTCGTGGTTCGGCGGAACTTCCTGGTAGAACGCCGCCATCAGCTGAATGTTGCCATCAGCGGCGACAAAGGAACCAAGCGGGCCTTCGACCACGCCGTTGAAAGAGCCTGGAACGAAACCGTTGGCCTGGCGGAACATGACCATCTTGTTGCCACGATCATTGGTGAACGGCTCAACCCAGATACGGTGCTTCTGATCGGTACGTGCAGCCCAAGTGTGCTCCACTCCCAACTTGTCTGTCCAGGTAATACCCTTGTCGCCAGTGCCGAATGCGAACGTGCCCCGACCACCGTTACCGCCGACAACATCAGGTAGTGTGTGGGTCTCTGCCTTAAAGATTGGCGAGTACGAGCCATCCTTATCCTGGAACTGGGCGTAAACCGTTACGCCGTCCAGTGGAATATTTCCGTTATCGATAGTCGATCCCGGGTTACCCTTCGGACCGGTCGCATACACGTGACCGGAAATCAAGCCCTCACCAACACCGTGAGCATCAGTCAGGTTGGCGGCCTTCGTGACACGCCCACTAGCGATCATGTCTGCATCAATCACGCCGTTCTCATCAACAGCCGGAGTGCCGGGAGTTTGATCTGCAACAGCCGCAGCCTCCTGAGCAAACGCTACCGGCTGTGCAAGCGGCGCTACCAAAGCAAACGACAACGCGGCCGCAGCAATCGAGGTGCCTCGGCGCGCCTTATATGAGTTTCGCATAGAAATTCCTTCCATTGATGCAAGCAAATTGACTTTCAGTTCAGCAACTAAAAGCCTTTCACCGGAAATTGTATCAACCGATAAAGACCGTAGGTTCCGTACAGCAAATTTCTAATATTCCTGGTCATAGACTTACAAACGCCATTTTCCCACCACCGCGCAGACCAATAAGAGGCGATAGAAACGTTTTGGTACATATAGGCATCCCCCCCCCCGCCAAAACGGCCACTACCCCACATCACGCACTAAAGAACATCTGTATCTTTCGCTCGCCCAATGAGGCCCATTTCACGCAATCAAAAAGCGGTTGCCCGTCACACAACAAGTGACAGGCAACCGCTTTAAAAATTCTTAGCCGATTATTAGTCAGATATTATGAACTACGGCCCCTACACGGGGGTGCAGAGGCCGTGGTTCAGCAAGTTACTTCTTCGGAGTTGCCTCTTTGGAAGGTTTCGCTGGCTGGCTCTCATCATTTGAAGAGGCCTTCAGCTTCTTGCCAGACGAGCCTTTAATCTCCAAGTCTTCGACCGAGGAGAGTGGCCCGTTAGGGTTGCAGTTGCTGTAGACGAGCGTTCCGGCCAGGACGCCTGCGGCGATCAGCGCGATCGCTGCGGCAACCATACCCAGGTCAGCGCCTACCTTGCCCAGCTGGTCGTTGATGCGCTCAGCTTGGAGTGCCAGCTGCGGGTCAAACACGCCAATCTGCTGTTGGATTCGAGTGTTCACGTCCTTCAACTGGGTATTGATCTGTGCCGCAAGGTCGCTGAGCACTCGGATCTGTACTTGTGTTGCCAGGCCCAGCGGCAGCAGCGCAATCAGCGGCAGACCGAAGCACATTACGGAGGCAATGCACTTGTTCTGATCAATGCCGACCTTCGCCTGCGCTTCGAGACCAGCACCATCCTTGGCAAAGATGTCGTGACCCGGCAGCAGTTGGACGTCAGACGGCACCTTCACATTCCAGTTGCCGTTCACGTCGGTCTTCGTCTTGACAGCCTTGTTGCCCGGGAGGGTGACAATGATGTCTTCACTCGGACGGTCGCCCTTGCCCTTGATCTCCGTGTCACCTGGGTTGACTGGGAAGATCTCAGGCTTGGTGGTGTCCTTGACCGTGACTGTTGTGGAGTGCCCGGCCTTGTCCGTCACGGTGATCTTGTCGCCGTGGTTGAGCTGAACATCGCCCGGAACGTTGACAGACCAGTTGCCGTTCGCATCGATGTCGGTCTCAATCGGCTTCTCGACGCCTGGGCTGGTAACGGTAATCTTCGAGTTCTTACGGTCGTCCGTACCGGAGATCGCCGTATCGCCAGGCTTGACTGGGTTCACCATCGGCGCCTCGGTGTCGGGCACGTCGTCGCCGTTGGCCGGGTTGGAACCGCCCTTGATCTCGTCCTCGTTGGAAATACCGTCCCCGTCGAAGTCACCCTTCGGGTTGAGTAGGGACTTGCCATCCTTGCCAACCAACTCGAAGTCGGCGTCCGCAGCATTCGCCGAACCATCGTTGTATTCGAAGTTCACGCCTAACGTCGGGCGCACATATGGGGTGAAAAGCTCCTTGAACTTCGCCCAGCTGCTGTTGATCTTCGGCAGCTCAGCAGTGATCCGCTCGCCGACCTTCTCATAGCTCGGAGCTTGCGCCGTCACGACGCCACTGTCCTTGCCAGTCTCGAAGGTCTAGTCGTCGGCACCCTCAGAAGGCGTGCCCACAGCTTTCTTCACAGGGACGCCAGTCTGGCCCTCGAACGGATCAACCGTTTCAACCTTGCCAGCCTCAACGTTCCTGCGATCACCGTAATTCGGGGTGTACTTCGCAGCATCCTTGCGCGGATCCACGATCGTCACGTTGATCTCACCGACCGGTTCGTCGCCACCGTTAGTGACAACAACCTGGGCAGCCTTCGAGTCAGTGCCCTCCGGCACCGTCACCATGATGGTGCCGTCCTGCTGCGGGGTACCAGTAGTTGTCCCAGTCTTCGGATCGTACTCCACGCCCTCCGGCAGCCCATCAACCTTAACCTTGCCATCAGTCGGAATGTTGGTGACCTTCACCTCAACAGGCGTGATCTCCTTACCAACCACACCCGACTGATCAGCAATCTTGTCAATCGTCGACGGTGCCGAATTCGGATCCTTCGGATCCGTCCCAGCGTTCTTCTTGTCCTTGTCGGAGATGCCGTCGCCGTCGGAGTCACGCTGAACGATGATCACCTTCTTGCCCTCGACGTCCTCCTTGCCTTGAGCAGCGATGGCGACCTTGATTTCAACTTCACGCTTTTCCTCATCCTTGCCCCCAGTCGCCCAGCTTGTCCGGGGTTCCGGTGACCTTGCCAGTTTCGCAGCGTTGCGGTTCAGACTATGAAACCGACCTAATCATCACAGCTTGAAGCTGTGACCCTTTACGGGCAGTACTCTCGAACTATCGCGTTTTTAAAGTGTCCACGCAGAAGCTGTAGTAAACAGATGGATACTCCACTGAATCTTGTTCCAACTTCCTCAGTCGACCTTCTACGAATTTTCGTCGTAGTTGCACCAAACTGGCGCCACGGTGTTTCTTCGACTGTTTTTCGACAGTAGCACGCCTCTTCACAAGTTCGGCGTACAGCCCCGCCCGCTGCCGTTTCAACAACTTCGAGTTGAGATTCAGCACGTCGTCGAGGACTTCTTGTGCCTGCGGAAGATCCTCCTCGCTGGATAGAAAAACCGGATTCGGATGCACAGTGCCATCCCGGTCAACGACAACGAGGCTTCCCAGTTCGGGGGATTTTGAATCTGCAGGGCGGGCTGTGTTTGGGTTTTGCATCCACCTACAAATATCCGTGTTGGCCTTGCTTGTGTCGCAGTGCTCGCCTACTGCTCCTGCAATCTTAGTTTGGCCTGAACATACCGCGAGCATGTTCGAAAGCTTCAATGGTGCCTTAGCCAAGTCAGCACACCCCGCGGCCTGGACACATGCGGCGGAGCCAGACACGTTGCTCTGTGGATGGAAGTGCTCAATCTTATTCGCAGGCGGACGCCGCTCATCAGCTTGTTCTTTCTTTGAGCTTCGCTGCTTGTTGTTAATTTGGCGTTCGCAGTACGCACAGCGTTTCCCCTGCCTCTCCAGAAGGTAGGCGCGAAGCTCATCCTTGTAAGATAAGGTGGCAAAATCCTCACCATCACGTATCGAATCCTGCAACAGCCTTCGAAGGCGGCGTTCTTCCTGGCTGTCCTGAGAACGATGTACGAACACTATCCCCGCTCCCTAGTCATCATCCTCAAGAAACAGGTACGCATCCGCTTCCAAGAGCTCGGGAACGAGGTCTGAACTACCGAGCAACTCTTCGATCCGCTGGCGCAGCTCGCGAGCTTCCGCACTGTTACCTTTGCCTGCGTGCACGAGCGCCATGTACTCGTTCAGCATCCGGCGATTCGCGGTGTCTGGCGTGGGGTCCACCCCCTGAATGTGCTCAATCACCTTCTCGATGTCGAGTCCCTGCGCATGCTCAGGGGTATGCGCCTTATTGTCTTTAAGAGCACGGACTGATGCCGTTTCTGCATTCGCAATCACCATTGGACTGTGCGTCGTCACGATGAACTGTACAGCGGGGAAGGTCTCCAGGAGCGTCGGCAAAATTTTCTTTTGCCACGATGGGTGCAAGTGCATGTCCACTTCATCAATGAGCACGATGCCAGGAGTGTGGTGCCGAAGCGCTTCACCCGACAGGTGCGGGTTCAGTCGCCCCATGCGAGAGGCGATATCAAGAGCGAGACCCGCACAAATCTTCGTGCCCGTGGCCATCAAGGAAAGCGGCAACGTCCCATGCTGCTCGTGTGTGAGCACCACAGACTTCGCCTTTCGATCCCACCGCGCATTTCCCCACCCTGTTGGCTCAAGGATACTGTTGCACGAGTCGAAGATAGACTGCAGCTGCTGCGCGTCGGCATTCGTTTCAAGCGACTCGTCCGCGCTGAGCGCGTCGAGGCGCTGCGCGTCCAAATACTCAATGTAGGACGAAAGCTGGTTCAAATCTGAACGCGGGTCCAGCACATTGTCGTAGGCCGATAGGCGGGAGGTAGGCACTGAAGCTTTCCGTGGAATCTCCTTGACCAGCCGTTCAACGCCGTACACGGCAAGCAGCGGAGCGGTTTTCGCACTTGAATCCTCGATGAGCTCATCTTTCAACAACTCACAATACTTCCGGAACTCGGAATTCGCTCCCACCGTTTTCCGCCTCGGTCCATTGAGTGAGCGGAAAACGTCAAATCGGTCGTCTCCGCACACTACAGCCGCTTTAACAGACACCGGGTAGTGGGGTTCTACCTGCGATACCCGGTTACTATTCCCGAGCTGAGGTGCTAGGCGTGCATCATCGCGTTTAATTCCAACTGCCTGATAACCGAAAACCCCAACGGGTACCGAAAGGATGACTTTCAAGGCATCCAGCACAGCCGTTTTTCCAGCGCCGTTCACACCGGTAAGAACGGTCAAGCGCTCGTGAAAGTCGAGCGAGAACCGTTCGTAATTACGGAAGTTCTCCAGCTCTAGGGTTTCAAACCGCCACTCAGACATGCGTTTTACTATACCGGACCCAGTCACTACTTCTGACTACTCAGCCCGTCCTTGGTCACCTCTGGCCCACACTGCGTGTAAATCAACGCGCTCAGTGCCACGCCGAATGCCAGCAGGCCCGCGCCCGCCAGCGCAACCTCCGGGTTCTTCACACCCGACTGGCCGCCAGGGCCGAATGCGCCATCCAACGCCTTGCGCACTGGCGCCATCGCCTGCTTCACGGCCGGTACCTCCTGCGCCGCAATGCCAAGCGGCATCAGCAACAACAGCGGTACCCCAGCAGCGACGGAAACCGCGATGCACTTCTCCACTTCCCACCGCTTCGGGTCCTCAGCTGGGGCCGATGTGGTTGGGGTAGCCGCAGAGGTTGTCGCGGTTGGCGGCTCCGGCTGCGCGGACGTAGTTGGGGTTGAGGCGGGCACGGCGAACGGATTCGTGCGCTGTTCCAGCTCGTCGACATTCGACACACCGTCCCCGTCGGCGTCCGCTGTGCGGTCGAGCAGTGGGTGCTTGTGGGCGTCGACAAGCTCGAAGGCTGCTGTGGCCAGCTCGACGCGACCATCCTCGTGCTCGACGATGACGTTGACCGCCGGACGAAGCACATGCTGGAAATCCACTGCGAACTGGGCCCACACCGGCGGACGCAGCTGTACCTCGCCATCGCGGGCGCTGCCGTACGCCTCATCGAACAGTGCCGCCAAAAACTCCTGCGATGGCGCCACCGCGTGGATCTGGCCCGTATTCTTATCAATGCCAAACTTCCAACCATGCGCGTTAGTTGGCGCGTGCATCTCGTAACTGCGCACCAGCGCCAACGAGTCCGCGAACGGGTCCCGCGTCACGGCGCTCCCACCCATGCCAACCGAAACCCGGCCAAGTGCGCTGTTCGGGTCCGCGTAGTTCGCTCGGGCATCCGACGGCGAGATCGGCGAAGCCTTGGTACTGGTAGGCACCGGGGTGGTACCCGGGGCTGTCGCTGGCGTGGTCACAGATTTTGTCGCTGTAGGCGAAGCCAGCGGTGTTGTCGCTTTCGTCGGCTCCGAAGTTGCAGTGCTCGTCGGTGGCGTCGTCGTTGCCTGCGGCGCGATCACGCGAACACGCACCGGGATCACGTCCGAGGAACCATCCTTGTAGCGCACCGTGATATCAAAGACCACGATGCCCTGGGTTGCGTCCTTCGGCGCGTGCAGGTTCACCTCATCCCCCTCGACTGCGATGCCCCAGTCCAGCGGGCCGCTCACGGAGACCTCAGCGTCCTTCGGTAGCGCGTCGCCCAGGTTGCGCATCGGGACGTCCTGGCCGGGCTGCGCCGTAGTGCTCTGATACCTGGGCGCGTACAAGTCCGCGAGATTCTCCGTGATTCGGACGGGGATACGGCCAACCACCTCACCCGTTGAAAGCGCAGAAACCACAATCTCGTAGTCGTCGCCGGGTTCGGTCTCCACCGGCGCGGTCAGATACATCGCACCGGAATCCAAATCCAACTCTACTGAGGCCCCCTCAACAGCGACGCCGTCAACGCCAACACGCTCCAGGCGTGCCTGCGCATTGCCGGCGTGCTCCACTGTCGGCGTCAGCCGCTCCTGCCGAGCGCCCGCCGCTACTGACTGCCGCTCAATGGGGCTCACTACCGGCAACGGTAGACGCACCCGCGCTTTCGCCACACCACGCACCGGATCTTCGTACGGGACGTGTGCCACCACCGGAACCTCAACATCGGTAAGCTGGCGGTGCCAAACCTCCACCGTCAGCTCACCTGTGTCGGCGTCGATAGATACCCCAGGCATGGGGCGCTCCAGCTCGAAATGCGCACCCTCAAACGTGAGGCGTTCGCGCTTCTTCGTCGCGCGGTCATCAAACGTCGGCGCCGGGAATTGCGCCGACTGCCCCGGCTCGACCTGCTGCTCCGCGTACTCCAGCGCGTACTGCGCCACGTGCGGCACGAACGTCGCAATCGCAGCAGCAACCGGACGCGACCCAATCTCCTCCACGCCTTCCCTGTTGTAGAGGCGGATCTTGCTGCTGGGGTCCAGCATCTCCACCGGGATCTCAATGCGCTGGCCAATCTGATCCACACGTGGCGTAAAACGCACCACCCCCTGATCGTCCACGCTCACCTGCGAGGCATCCACCCCGAACGGCAACGACCCCAGCTGGAACTCCGCACGCTCCGGCTTCTCCTCCACAGGGCCCGAAGCAGGGTTATCAAAACTTGGCGACGCCACCGCCTGCCTACCGACGGCCGCCTCCACCGGCTCCCCATACTCCAGGAACATATGCGTCACCGCAAACGAATCCTGCGCCAGCATCGCCTCAACGTTGCCAGCATCAGGTGCATAAAACAGGCGGGCAATGTAGGTATCACCCTGCTTCGCGTCCTCCGGCACCGTGAAATCACACGACGCGATACGCGCCTGCTCATCGGGCACCGTCACCGGACACTCATGCACACGCTCCCCGTCAGCGTTATACCAAATAACCCTGTATTTCAACCCTCGCGAACGCGGCACACCCGAACCAAACGTGCGCACCACCTCCCCCGGAGGCGCCCAGTTATTAAACGTGTTCCGTTTTTCCACGTGGAACTTCAAAGGGGCCGTCGATAAGGCGTACCGCGGCGATGACACCGACGTCCCACCCGAATACGCAGAACCCGCCGAAAGCTTCACCGACGGCACATCCGACCCCGACCAATAATCAAAATTGCCACCAGCATCCGGGCCACCCCAATATCCCAGCGCCCACGGGTGGATCGCACCGACGTTGCTCGGCAGCTGCTCACCATCCGACGTCAAAATCGAAACCAAGGACCAACCCCAGTTAATATGCTTCGAGTTCGCGTTCCCCTTGAGCCACGAACCCTCATCCCAGGACTCCGCAACCCGGTGGTGCCAACTGCCCACAAGCCCCGGGCCGTCAAAGGAATTGCCGTACGTGCCACGCCAATACAGGTAAAAATTACCGTCCTCGTCAGTCGTCGTCACCGCGGTTTCAGCAATCCAGTCCTGATCCTTCGCAACCTGCTCATTAATCCAACGCTGGAGCGCTTTCTCATCCTCCGGCGTCCACGAAGAACCCCGAACCTTCTTACCAAAGTGCTCCCTGCCATACGCAAGCACCTTCTCGACAGCCTCATCCGACAAATACGACCCAACAACCGTCATCCCAGCTGCCGGTGCATCCCCCGTATTATTCGTCATCGACTCCTGATACCGCCGGTTAAACGGCGTATCCACCGTATTCCAAAACATCTGCCCCGAATACATACCAAACGCAACCCCCGCCCCCTCGTTCGCAACCCACTTACTGCGGTCCCTCAAGTGCCGCGCCGCATTCCTCCGATCGTGGTACGCAACAAAAAACCCATTCACCTTGCCGTCACGCCACCAGCCGTTCGTCTCAAACGATGGCGTGATCATCCCCAACCAATTCGTCGGAGGCACAATCCCCGCAGGCTGGTGAATCAAACGGTAATCATCCTGCACACTCTCAGGAAGCTCCACCCACACACGCAGCTTCTCACGCAACTGATCACGCCCTCGATCACCGTCATTCCGCGGCAACCCCGTCGTCGCATCAGCCAAAAACTCACGCTCCACCCCATGCGCATCCACGTACGGCTGCAACTTCAGCGAAAAGTTCCCGTTCTCATCCACCTCCGTGTAAAACGTCGGCGACGAATGCTCCGTATACACACCCTCATACCACTGCGCAAACACCCGAATCGGCTCGCGGCGCACCGGTGCCCACGTCCCCGGATGCAACGCCGGCGTCAAATTCCCCGAACCATCATCAACCATCACCGGCCGCCCCAACGGCTCCCCCTTACGGTTCGTCAACACCTCAGCCGACTCACTCACCGTCCGCGCCGAACGCGCCACCTCCATCGGCACCTTCACCGAACCACTCACCGTCGCAGGATCATCCGGGCGCCCCGGCGAAAACAACGCCTCCGTCGAACGCAGCGCCTGCGCATAATCCGGTGCCCGGTCAATCTGCGCCGTCGCCTGCGGCACCACAATTGACGACGCCACCACCGCGGCAGCCACCGCCATGCCCAACCGGGACGTGTTCATGCGCAGACACTCCATCACCAACAAAGTTTCCAGTAATCTGTCAATTAAACCAGAAAACTAGTCCATGCCCAAGACGGCTTTGGGGCTACAGGCGCGACGCCGCCAACGTCGCCCGGTCCCGCGCCTCCTGCGCCGACTCGCCCGTCGACGTCACCACCGCAGCACCATCCACAAAACGCACACCGGTCTCCGCAACCGACATCGCGCTCGCAAGGCCATCCACACTCGGCACCGCGCCCTCAACCAGGACCATCGCGCCTGGGCTGACCAGCGTGGCGTCAATAGGCAGGCCAATCACCGCGCGCGCATGCAACGAACACTGATTCAACCGCTGCGTCGCACGAGTCAACAACCCATCCAACGACGGGCGCGGACGCGCATCCGAAAAGTACACGTCATCCCCCGCCACAAACATCTCCACCGCATACAACCCCTGGCCGCCCAGCGCCCCCGTAATCCGCGCCGCAATCGACCTCGCGTTCCCCGCCGCAGCCTCCGACAACACCGCAGGCTGCCACGCCTCCACAAGCCGACCCCCCTCATGCCGCGTACCGATCGGCTCACAGAACCACGTCGCCAACTCACCCGTCGCCGGATCCACCGAACGGGCCGCCAAAATCGTCAGCTCAAAATCAAAATCAATAAAACGCTCCACGACCACAGGGCCCTCCGGGTCCACCTCCAGCGCCGTCTCCCACGCCTCAGCCGCCTCAGCCCCCAAGTCCTGGTCAGTCCGCAGCACCGTCTGGCCCAGGCCCTCCGCAGACCTCCCCGGCTTCACGACGACCGGCAAACCCAACCGCAACGCCGCCCCCTCCAGCTCCTCCGGAGACCGCACGAACTCACAACGCAACGTGGGCAGCCCCAAGGACTCCGTCGCCGTCGCCCGCACGCCCTCACGCGAACTGCACAACTCCTGCGCCTCCACCGACGGCGACACAATCGACCCGGCCCACTCCTCCAGGTCTTTCAGCACCTCCGGGCCCACCCCGGCGCCCGCCACCGTCAACGACGGATACCGCTGCTGCATGCTTTCCGCATCTATTTCGGTTGTGTGCAGGTGCGTCACATCAAACCCGAGCTGCCTAAACGACCACGCGAGTTCCTCCTCCACCACGCTGTCCCCCAATACGAGCACCTGGCGAGGATCGCACCTCAAGTCCCGTGCCGGGTCAAGCTGAGTGATGGGCTCGTTGTCGAGCTGCTGCTGCTCCTCGGGCATTGCTGCGTTCATAGTGGTCAGCATATTCAGCTGCGTATGTGGCGAGCAAACTTGAGGGGAGCTCGGAGGGCTTGAAGGGAGCTTGAGGGGGAAGGTGTCACCGAGATGGGACTCGGGAAATTGTGAACAGAATTGCTTGTGTGCGCGATCACATTTTGCGCAATTCTGTTCACGATTTTCCTAAGCCCATTTTGCGAGACATTCCTACCCCACAGAAGACGCGGAAAACACGGGAAGGGAGCTAACGGTCCATCACGTCGAAGCGGACGATGGTCTGGTCGCGGCCCGGGCCGACACCGATGTAGCTGATCGGCGCGCCGGAGAGCTCCTCGAGGCGAAGGACGTAGTCCTGGGCCTTCTGCGGGAGTTCTTCGAAGGTGGTGCAGCCGGTGATGTCTTCGTCCCAGGCCGGCATCGTTTCGTAGATGGGGGTGGCGTGGTGGAAGTCGGACTGGGTCAGTGGCATTTCGTCGTGGCGGACGCCGTCGACGTCGTAGGCGACGCAGATCGGGATTTCGCCGATGCCGGTGAGGACGTCGAGTTTGGTCAGGAAGTAGTCGGTGAAGCCGTTGACGCGGGCGGCGTAGCGGGCGACGACGGAGTCGTACCAGCCGCAGCGGCGCTTACGGCCGGTGTTCACGCCGACCTCGCCGCCGGTCTCCTGGAGGTATTCGCCCCACTTGTCGAAGAGTTCGGTTGGGAACGGTCCGGCGCCGACGCGCGTGGTGTACGCCTTGACGATGCCCAGGGTTGCCGTGATCTTGGTCGGGCCGATGCCGGAGCCGACGCAGGCGCCGCCGGCGGTCGGGTTGGACGAGGTCACGAACGGGTAGGTGCCGTGGTCGACGTCGAGCATGGTGGCTTGGCCGCCTTCCATGAGGACGTGTTTGCCTTCGGCGAGTCCGGTGTTGAGGACGTTTTCGGCGTCGATAATCATGGGTTTGAGGCGTTCGGCGTAGGACATGAAGTAGTCCATCATTGCGTCGGCTTCGATGGCGCGGCGGTTGTACATTTTGACGAGCATTTGGTTCTTGACGTCCAGCGCCGATTCGATTTTCTGGCGGAGGATTGATTCGTCGAGGATGTCTTGGACGCGCAGGCCGACGCGGGCGACTTTGTCTGCGTAGGTGGGGCCGATGCCGCGGCCGGTGGTGCCGATGGCGCGTTTGCCCAGGAAGCGTTCTTGGACGCGGTCGAGTGTCTGGTGGTAGGGCGCGACGAGGTGCGCGTTGCCGGAGATGCGGAGGCGGGAGGCGTCGGCGCCGCGGGCTTCGAGACCGTCGATTTCGTCGAAGAGCGCTTCGAGGTTGATGACGACGCCGTTGCCCAGGATCGGGGTGGCGTTCTCGCTGAGCACCCCGGCGGGTAGCAGCTTCAATTCGTATTTTTCGCCGCCGACAACAACCGTGTGGCCTGCGTTGTTACCGCCGTTGGGTTTGACTACGTAGTCGACTTTCCCGCCGAGGATATCGGTGGCTTTGCCTTTCCCCTCGTCGCCCCATTGGGCGCCGACAATGATGATGGCGGACATTCTCTCTCCTTTTATAGGCACTAATCCGGGCTTATTGTAGCGTGAATGGCATGCGTCTTCTTCATTGTGCGTGTGCTAGCTCCCTCACAGTTCCGGGTGCGGAGGAGGTCACACTGTCGGAGGTGCCGTCGAGAAGTGAGCTTTCTTTTCTTCTCGACGCCGCCAGCTCCGCCCTCCCCCACGACCCGACGCCGAGCTTGGCGGAGATCCAGAAGTCGCCGTCGGTGGCGCACCTGGGTGCCCCGCAGCTGGCGCCGCAGCGGCCTGAGGAGCGGCTGCGCGTGGTCGTGTCCGGCAGTGACGCGGCGCTGAGCGCGGTGCTGACACGGTTGATGCGCGCGGACGCGATGTGGGTCGAGGTCGCCTACGTGCCCACCTGCGTTGATTCGTCGGCTGCGGTGGCGTGGGGCGCGGGGTCGGTGGACCTGGCCGTGGAGGGGCCGGTGGTGCCGTCGCCGTGTATTCGGACGGACACGGGCGTGGTGGTGGCCGGTTCGGCGACGCTCTCGCACGGGGATGGGCGCGACGAGTACGTGGGGGAGATTGTCGTGGACTCGCAGCAGCTGGTGATGCGCACGGGCGAGGAGCCGTCGGCGTGGTACTTTGGGCAGTTCGGGGCGCGGCTGGTGCCCACCCCCGATGCGCCTGGTCTTGCTGCATCGCGACTGGTCACGCCGCTGGTGGTTCCGGAGGGCCGGCGCGTGGACCCGCAGCGCCTCGAGGGGCTGGCGGGCATGCCGCTCGGCAGCTTGCTGACGAAAGGCAAAACGGTCGCCCCGGCCCTCACGGACCCGGCGACCGTTCTTACCGGCCGGGCGCTACAGTCCGGCGGGGAGGACATCACGCTGGTGGTGGACGGTGTCGCCCACCCGCGGCCGCTGCAGCGGGTGACATTCTACCGTCACCTTCGCGACATCCAGTCGGTGCGCGGTTAGCTAGTCCAAGTCGAAAGTTTCCGGCGGGTACGCCGGCGTGTCCGACGTCGGCGCCAACGCCGCCAACGCCGACTCTCGCGACATCCCACACACCTGCAGCAAGTCCACCGTCAACGAACGCGTCTGCGCCAAAATCGCATACTCGGACAACACCGCGTCCTCACCCAACAACTCCACCGGCGAGCCCTGCGCCACCGCCCGCAACTCGTTCACGATCTGCGGGATCACCGTCGCCTGCGCACGCCGCGACTTCACCTCGTAGACCTCAGAAATATCCAGGCACGCCTTCGCCAACACATCAATCAGCTCAATCTGCTGCGGAACCACCCGGTCCCCGTCCTCACACAGCACCAGCGCCCGACGCGCCAGCACTCGACACGAACGCACCGCGTTGTCCACCGGCGGGATCACCAAGCTCAGGGAATTGATGTAGCGGCGCGCGCCCCACAAAAATGGGGAAATCTTCGTCGTTTCCTTCCCCGCGTTCACAGCCGACGCCATATCGTCAATGTCCGTCTGCGACCCGCGGATCGCCTCCAAGGCATCATCGATTACCAAGGGATCGCAGTCGGTGAGGCCTATGGCGACGTCGTCAAGCACTGAACTCATCAACCCCATCAAGTTCGAAATCTCCGCGCGCACCGGCTCCATCGGGCCCTGCGGAATCAGCGCGATCGTAGCCAACGCCACCAAACAACCCACCGCCGCGTCAATCGTGCGATCAAACCCCGTCACCTCCGCACCGGGCGGCATAATCGTCGCAATCAGAATAGAACCAATCGCCACCTGGTTATTCACCAACTGTGACTTCGAAAAGAACGACGCAATCAACAAACTGCCCGACACGATCGCCGCGATCTGCCAGCCGCCATCGCCAAGCCGGTAAAACAGGGAGTCCCCCACCAACACGCCAAGCGCACAACCAATCGAGAGATCAATCGCCTTCGAAATGCGCTCCCCACCCGACATACCAATAATGATGACCACGGAAATCGGGGCAAAGAACGGCTTCGCATTTCCGATGATGTCGCCCGCAATCCAATACGCAATACCGGCAGCAATACCCATCTGCAGAATCGGCAACAGGCGCTTGCGCACACGCATCAACCGCGCCTGAATCGACTGATCCACCGACGCCAACCTGGCACGCGTACCCATTCTTTCTTTTGCCATGCCATAACCATAGCGCCCCAGGACGGCGGGTTAGGTGGGCTAGGTGCGGCTAGGTGTGTGATGTCTAGCGACTTTTTGGACACGGAGTCCAGGATGTTTTTGGACGGGATGTCTAGTGGCTTTTTGGACGTTCTCGGCGGTGGAATAGCTGGATGGCTATTCCATTGTATAAACGTAGAAAGG
>NZ_MLAL01000025.1 GCF_001875665.1 Corynebacterium sp. NML130628
AATGGCGCATCCGCCAAGACATCGTCGGAACCAACGGCAAAGTCACCATCCGCTACGCCGGAAGGCTCTACCACTTAGGAATTGGACGCGCCTACGGCGGCAAACACATCCTGATGGTCATCACCGACAACCACGTCACCACATCGCTAAAAGAGACCGGCGAAATCATCACCGAGCACTACATCGACACGTCTCGCAATTACCAAAAACCATACTGGCGAAAAGGCCAACCCCCATTGGCCTAAAAACAAAACCGGTGCCTCGGAAAAATAAAACCAAGGCACCGGTTTGTCCACCATGTCGCGACTGAGTTGTCAACTATGTCGCGACTGAGGACATTTGCGCCCCAGAGAGGATTCGAACCTCCGACACCGGCTTTAGGAGAGCCGTGCTCTATCCCCTGAGCTACTGGGGCAACTCGACTAACAGTACCGCAGGACAGAAGTGATGCCAAAGTCGCGGTCGTCCGCGACAGTACGTCTATTTTCCCGGGTGCTAGGCTTCTTCGCCGGTCAGTTCGCGCAGCTTCGCGCGGACGGCGGACGCTGCTGGGTTCGTCGCGTGCGTGCCGTCAGAGTAGAGGACGGTGGGCACGATGCGGTTGCCGTCGTTGACTGACTCGACCCATGCGGCGGCGTCCTCGGCGCCTTCGGCTTCGACGTCAACGACGTCGTAGGGGGTTTCGGTGCGGTCGAGGCGCTCGCGAAGCTTCTTGCAGAACGGGCACCAATCGGTTGCGAAGATGGTGACGTGGGAAGAGGTTTCGGGAGTGGTCATGATTTTGGGTCTAACCTTTCGAGGCGTTGGTGCTTGAAACGGGTGCCATTGGCGGAGGTTTGCCACGGGCCATCAGAAACAATAGCGAAGTCATCGGTGACGCGCGGCGCGCGGACGGCTGACGCTCCGAGCTTGTCGGCGACGCGGACATCGACGATCGTACGTTCAATGACGTCTACTTCGTCGATGGTTGCTTCGTAGACCTGGCCACCGCCGAGGATCCAGGCGGTTGTTTTCAGGTCCGGGATGTCGCGGGACACGAAGGCGCCGTCGGACCACTCGCCGGGCTCACGCGAGGACAACACATGATTTGTCCTGCCCGGCAACGGCTTGATGGGGAGGTGGTCCCAGGTCTTGCGACCCATGATGATCGGGTGGCCTAGCGTGATCTCCTTGAGGTGGCGCAGGTCCTCGGGCAGATGCCAGGGCATGCCCACGCCGTCGCCGATGATGCCATCGACGCTTTCGGCCCAGATCGCGCCCAACATTAGACGGACACCTGCGCCTTGATCGTCGGGTGCGGGTCGTAGCCGACAACTTCGATGTCGGCGAAGTCGTAGTCAAACAGCGACTCCGCTTTGCGCAGCTTGAGCTGCGGGTAGGGGCGAGGCTCCCGGGAGAGTTGCTCGCGCACCTGGTCGAAGTGGTTGTTGTAAATGTGGCAGTCGCCACCGGTCCAGATGAGTTCGCCAACTTCGAGGCCTGCCTGCTGCGCAAACATGTGCGCGAGCAGCGCGTAGGAGGCAATGTTGAAGGGAACTCCCAGGAACATGTCGGCGGAGCGCTGGTAGACCTGCAGGCTCAGCTTGCCGTCGGCTACGTAGAGCTGGAATAGCAGGTGGCACGGCAGCAGCGCCATCTGATCGAGCTCGGAGACGTTCCACGCCGACACCAGGTTGCGGCGTGAATCCGGGTCGTCCTTCAGCAGCTCAAGCGCGCGCGAAATCTGGTCCACGTGCTGCCCGTCGGGGGTGGGCCAGGAGCGCCACTGCACGCCGTAGACCGGGCCGAGCTCGCCGTTCTCGTCGGCCCATTCGTTCCAGATGCGCACGCCGTGCTCCTGCAGCCAGGTCACGTTGGAGTCGCCGCGGAGGAACCACAGCAGCTCGCCCACGACGGCCTTGAAGTACACCTTCTTGGTGGTCAACAGGGGGAATGATTCGGACAGGTCGTAGCGCAGCTGGCGACCAAAGACGCTACGCGTGCCGGTGCCGGTGCGGTCGCCCTTATCGGTGCCGTGCTCCAGGACGTCGCGCAGGAGGTCTTCGTAAGGAGTCACCAGGCTCACTTCGCGACGACCCCTTCGAAGGAGCCGTGCTCGTCGTAGTACCTCGCGCAGGCTTCCAGGATGTCATCGGCAAGTTCCGGACGGCAGATGAGCAGATCCGGAATGTAGGTGTCCTTGTTGTTGTACTTCAGCGGCGAGCCGTCGAGGCGCGAGCAGTGCAGGCCCGCAGCCATAGACACACCCACCGGTGCGGCTTGGTCCCACTCGTACTGCCCACCGGCGTGTACGTAGGCGTCGAAATCGCCGAGCAGGACGTGCATTGCCTTCGCGCCAGCGGAACCGACAGGGCTGGTTTCGAAGCCGAGGGCATCGGCGACAAACGGGGCGATCGCCGGCGGGCGGTTGCGCGACATTGCGATCTTCTTCGCGAACGGCCCCGAGACGTGGCGCACGTCGGAAGACTTGAATACGACGCCAAGGTCCGGCAGGCCTACCGCCGCGTGCGTTGGGACGCCGTCTTCGACGAGCGCGATGTGCACAGCCCAGTCCTGGCGGCCGGTTGCGAACTCCTTCGTGCCGTCGAGCGGGTCAACAATCCAGACGCGGTTGTTGCTGAGACGGGAGTGGTCGTCGGCTGCCTCTTCGGACAGAAACGCATCGCCCGGGCGGTGCTGCTCAAGCACGCGTGCGATCCAGTTCTGTGCCAGGTCATCGCCGGCCTCTCCAAGTTCACGTCCGCGGAGAAGGCCAACACCACGAATCCCCTTGAGGATTTCGCCGGTGCCTTGCGCAATTAAGTTTGTCAGCCGAGAGTCTGAATACTGAGCAGTCATGGCTTCGACTTTAGCGCGAAACCAGCCAAAGGAACCATTTCTTTTCGCCTGCCTGCAGTATCTGTATTGTGGCGCCTATGGCCAAAGGAATCCTCGAACGCTTCAAACCGCAGGTAGCAACCTGGTTTGAAGAGGTATTCGAGGCGCCGACGCCCGTGCAGGAGCAGGCGTGGGCAACGATTTCCGACGGCGGCAACGCCCTGGTGGTTGCACCTACCGGTTCCGGTAAGACGTTGGCAGCGTTTCTGTGGTCGCTGAATTCGCTCGTGGAGCGCGACGGGCAACAGGCGCTGCCGATAGATGGGGCGAACACCAGCAGCCATGGCGGCGTGCGCACCTTGTATATATCGCCACTGAAGGCCCTTGGTGTGGACGTCGAAAATAATCTGCGGGCCCCACTCGGCGGGATTGGGCGGGTGGCGCAGCGCATGGGCTTGGACATGCCGGACGTGTCGGTGGCGGTGCGCTCGGGCGATACCCCGCAGGCGGAGCGGTCCCGCCAGGTGCGCAAGCCGCCAGACATTCTGATTACCACGCCTGAGTCGCTGTACTTGATGCTGACCTCGAAGGCTGCGGGCATCCTGCGGACCGTGGACACCGTGATCGTGGACGAGATTCACGCGCTCGCGGGCACGAAGCGCGGCGTGCATTTGGCGCTGTCACTGGAACGGCTCGGGCGCATCGCCGGGGACTTTCAGCGCATCGGGCTGTCGGCGACGGTGCGCCCGCTGGAGGCTGTAGCGGACTTCCTCGGACCGCGCACGACGATCATCCAGCCGCCGGGGGAGAAGCGTTGGGACCTCACGGTTCGGGTACCGGTGCAAGACATGAGCGACCTGCCTATGCCGGAGGAGGCGTCGACAATTGGGGACGCCGTCGTCGACGACGCGCTGGACCTCGACGGGGAGACCGCGGCGCTGATGCCGCCGGCGCCGACGTCGATTTGGCCACACATCGCGGAGTCGGTGTACCGAGAGGTCATGGCGCACCGCTCGACGATCGTGTTTGTGAACTCGCGACGCACGGCGGAGCGGCTCACCAGCCAGCTCAACGAGCTGTGGGCCAAAGAGCACGACCCCGAAGCGCTCAGCCCCGCTACTCGACGCCCCCCTGCACAGCTCGGGAAAGGAGTCGATCTGGCAGGGGAGGCAGTACCCGTGATCGCGCGTGCGCACCACGGCAGCGTGTCCAAAGACGAGCGGGCCACGACGGAGACGATGCTCAAAGAGGGCACGCTCAAAGCAGTCGTATCGACGTCCTCGCTGGAGCTAGGCATCGATATGGGCGCAGTGGAGCTGGTGATCCAGGTGGAGTCCCCGCCGTCGGTCGCATCAGGGCTGCAGCGCGTCGGGCGCGCCGGGCACACGGTGGGCGCGATCTCGCACGGCTCGTTTTATCCGAAGCACCGCTCTGACCTGGTGCAAACAGCCGTTACGGTGCCGCGGATGCGCGAGGGGCTCATCGAGGAGCTACGCACGCCGCGCTCCCCGCTGGACGTGCTGGCGCAACAGACGGTGGCCGCGGTGGCAGTCGAGGACCTCGAGCTCGACGACTGGTATGAGACCGTCACGCGCGCCTGGCCCTACCGCAACCTCGACCGTGATGTGTTCAACGCCGTCATCGACCTGGTCACCGGGGTGTACCCCTCGACGGACTTCGCGGAACTGAAACCTCGCGCCTGGCTTGACGGCACCGTGCTCAAAGCGCTGCAGGGCGCGCAGCGCGTCGCCGTCACCAACGCCGGCACCATCCCGGACCGCGGTATGTTTGGCGTGTTCCTCGTCGGCTCCGAAGCAGAGGGCGGGGTGCCGCGCCGCGTCGGTGAACTGGACGAAGAGATGGTCTACGAGTCCCGTGTCGGCGACGTGTTCACGCTCGGGGCGACGAGCTGGCGCATCGAAAACATCACGCGCGACCAAGTGCAGGTCTCACCCGCGCCGGGGCATACCGGTCGGCTGCCGTTCTGGTCGGGGGACGGCGTGGGTCGCCCGTACGAGCTAGGCAAGGCGCTCGGCGCCTACAGGAGGGCGGTGCGTGGCGGAGCCGACGTCGATAATTCTCTTGATGCCTTCGCGCGCGACAACCTGCGGGCCTACCTCGAAGAGCAAGAAGAGGCCACCGGTGTGCTGCCGGACGACACGACGCTGGTGCTCGAGCGCTTCACCGACGAGCTCGGGGACTGGCGTGTGGTGCTGCACACACCCTTCGGCAAGGGTGTGAACGCCGCGTGGGCGCTGGCCGCCGGGTGGCGGATCGCGCAGGAGACCGGGATGGACGCCCAGGCCGTGGCCGGCGACGACGGCATCGTTCTGCGCCTGCCCCAAGGCGACCACGAACCCTCCGGGGCCCTGTTCCAATTCGACGCCGACGAGATCACCGACATCGTCACCGAGCAGGTGGGAAACTCCGCCCTGTTCGCTTCCCGGTTCCGCGAGTGCGCCGCCCGCGCCCTCTTGCTGCCGCGCCGCAACCCCGGCAAGCGCGCGCCCCTGTGGCAGCAGCGCCAGCGCGCAGAACAGCTCCTCGACGTCGCCCGGAACTATCCGAGCTTCCCTATCATTTTGGAAACCGTCCGCGAGTGCCTCCAGGACGTCTACGATCTGCCCGCGTTGCAAGAGGTGATCCGCGACCTGCAGACGCGTCGGGTCCGCATCGCGGAGGTGACCACGCAGCAGCCGAGCCCGTTCGCCTCATCGCTGCTGTTCAACTACACCGGTGCTTTCATGTACGAAGGCGACACGCCCCTTGCGGAGAAGCGGGCAGCGGCGCTCGCGCTGGACCCGTCGCTGCTGGCCAAGCTGTTGGGCGCCGTGGAGCTGCGCGAACTGTTGGACCCAGAGGTGATCGCCGAGGTCGACGCTTCGCTGCGCCGGGTGGGGCGCGCCGAGACGCCGGAGCAGTTCGCCGACACCCTGCGCCTGACCGGCCCGGTGCCTGTGGACGAGCTCGCGATCTACACGACGGTGCCGCTCGCGGGAGTTGAGGCGTCGCTTGGGCCGCGCATGATGCGGGTGCGCATCGGCGGCAGGGAGCACGTTGCGCAGGCGCTCGACGCGCCACTGCTGCGCGATGGCCTCGGCGTGCCGGTGCCACCTGGGGTGGCAGCGCAGGTGGCCACCATTCCCGATGCGCTCGCCCAGCTCGTGCGCCGCTGGGTGCGCACCCGCGGCCCCTTCACGCTGCGCGCGCTTGCCGATGCCTTCGGGCTCGCGCTCGGCGCGGCCCACGCGGTGTTGCAACCGCTTGTCGACGCCAACTCCGTCATCGAGGGGCGCTTCCGCCAAGGCGTCGACGACCAAGAGTACGTGGCGCAAGAGGTCTTGCGCGTGATTCGTTCGCGCTCCTTGGCAGCCGCGCGGGCGCAGGCCCGGCCGGTGTCGGCGTCGGCGTACGGGCGCTTCCTGCCTGCATGGAGCAACGTCGCCGCGGCCGGCGCAACTCCACCCCTGCGCGGCGCGGATGGGGTCTATTCCGTCCTGGAGCAGCTCGCGGGCGTGCGGCTACCGGCCTCGGCGTGGGAGTCCCACATCTTGCCATCGCGGGTGGGGGACTACTCGCCGGTCATGCTGGACGAGTTGACTGCCTCCGGTGAGATCGTCATCGTGGGCGCCGGGTCGGCAGGGGCGAACGACCCGTGGATCATGCTGCTGCCGAGCGACTACGCCGCACAGCTCATGCCGCAAGTCGACCCTCCGCTGCTCTCGCTCACGCAGCAGCACATCATGGACACGCTCGCAGCTGGTGGCGGCTATCTGTTCAGCGACCTGCTCACGCCCGCGACGACTTCTGAGGAGCTACGCGAGTCCATGTGGGACCTCGTCGAGGCCGGACACGTTTCGCCGGATTCCTTCGCACCGTTGCGGGCGCGCCTCGCTGGCGGTAAGGCCGCGCACCGCGCGAAGCGTCGGCCGTCCCGCTCCCGGATCCGCTCCGGCAGGACTTCGTTCGCGCAGGTTGCCCCGCCAGACATGGTGGGGCGGTGGGCCGCCACCCCGCAGCCTGACACCGACCCAACCCGACGCTCGCTCTCGCTGGGGGAGGCGTGGCTGGACCGGTACGGGGTGGTAACCAAGGGGGCCGTCGTCGCCGAAAACGTCATCGGCGGCTTCGCGCTGGCATACAAGGTGCTCTCCGGGTTCGAGGACTCCGGAAAGGCGCTGCGCGGATACCTCATTGAGGGGCTTGGCGCGGCGCAGTTCTCCACTCCTGCGACGATTGACCGGCTGCGCGGCCAGCAGGACAGCGACGACGTCGTCGGCTGGCCCTCGGGCGCACGTGACCCGAAGGTATACGTGCTCGCCGCCACCGACCCTGCCAACCCCTACGGGGCGGCGCTGCCGTGGCCCGTGACTGGACCGACCAGGTCCGCAGGAGCCATGGTGGTGTTGGTGGACGGGCTGTTGGCAGCCCACGTCACGCGGGGAGGCAAGAAGCTCACCACCTTCTTCGATACTTTCCCGGAAGGCATCGAAGAGCCCCTGCCCCTCGTCATCGAGGCGCTGTCCGATGCCGTCGCCACCGGAAGGATGCGCCCGCTCAACGTTGAAACCCTCAACGGCGAGCCTGCATTCGGCCTCCGAGATCTTGGCGTGGCGGTGACACACAAAGGCGTAAGAATCGGAGGCAAGCAGACGGCACCCCCGAAGCGACGCGGACGCAGCATGGCAGAGGCCCTTGGGGATCTGGAAAGCCTCAGCTTCGATGACTAGGAGTTTCGGGCGCGTTTAGGGTCGCAGCGGCACGCGCGGCACCGGCCGGTGGGTTGTTCCCGCTGGTGGCGTCGGTGTCGCTGCCCGCAGCACCCGTCTCTTCCGGATCCGATTGGCCGCCGAGTGCATAGCGGGGTCCGTGGTGTTGGCGTGGCGGGTACCGTCGGCCTTGACCAGCACTGCGGTGCCGGTGGCGGGGTCGTAATCCATGTAGCCCTTGTTGAAGGAGCCGTCTCGGTGGTCGTTGTTGCACCGGTGGTGGGTGGGGCACAGGCCAGTGAGGTTGGTGATGTCGGTGCCGCCGTGGCGTAGCCAGGACACGATGTGGTGGGCTTCGCATTCGCTCATCGCGGTGGTGCATCCGGCCCAGGAGCAGACGCCTTGGAGAGCGAACATGGCGATGCGCTGCCCAACAGAGGCGAGCCGTTTGGACCGGCCCAGGTGCAGCGGCACGCCAGTGAGGCCGTCGACGGTGAGTAGGAAGTCAGACGTGCCATCCATGCCGAGGCGCACCAGGTCGAAGGCGTCGAGCTCGACACCGACGTTGGTTTGGAACAGCGTGGTGGCGTCGGCGTCGGCAAGATCGTCCAGCGTGACGGACACTACGACGGACGCGGCGCCCCCGTTGGAGGCCTGCTCGCCGTGCTCGTATTGGCGCATGATGGTCATGAATTGGTCGTAGCGGCGTTGGCCGCGGGAGCGAGGGTCGCGGTCCTGCTGGTGCTCGGGCGGGATGTTGGAGTTCGGCGCAAGCCCTTTGTCGGTCAGCGCTTTGTAGAGGGCGTAGTCGCCTGCGGGCATGTGCAGGCGCACGACGTAGGTGCCGTCGGAGTTTTCCTTGCCCAAGGTGGCCTCGCGCTTTTCGAAGCCTGCGTTGGGGTTCTTCTTCGCGTGCGGCCTGTTTGCCTTATCGACGAGCCGCTTCACTGTGAGGCGCAGGTCTTTTTCGTCGCGCGTCTTTGCTTCCTCCATGGCGTGGGCGTAGATGCTCATGTGTTCGCCCTCAGCGGCCTTGAGGAGTTTGTCAGTTTCGCGCCGGATAATGTCCTGCTTGGCGGCGGAGACCGCGTCGGCGCGGTGGCGGGCATTCTCTTGGTCTTTGCGACGGCGCTCCGCCTCCTCAGCGCTGAGCTCAGGCTCTGGTGCCGGTGGCGGAGCGAACATAGCTTGGGCGCGGGCTAGCCGGTTGTAGGCCTCGCCTTTGGAGATGCCTAACTTCTCCATGAGGTAGGTATCGGGGTAGTTGGCGCCGACGAGTTTGCCGGCGTCAGCGATGACGCAGGCTTGTGCGAAGGCGGCGTCGATGTAGGCCTTCTTATCCATGGCGTGTTCGAGGCGTACGATGTCTTCTGTGATGGCGGAAAAGGGGAGGGATGTGGGGTCGTCGAGAAGCGTGCGCAGTTGTGTCAGGCCGTTGATGACCTGGTCAACGAGCTTGGTGACGTCGTGCATTTCTCCTCCTTGAAGTAGCTAAGAGTAACTATATCGACGCGTCAGACATGAAAGATCAGCATTCGAACAACCGTTCTATTATAGGCGATCGGAGTTGCAAAGGCCGCACAAGAAGCGGAACATGGAGCGCATTATGCCCGAGGGTGATTCCGTCTATCAGCTGTCCAAGCGTCTGCAATGGATGCAACACCGTGTAGTAACAGCCACCAGTATCCGCGTGCCGCGCTTCGCCACTGTCGATTTCACCGGCATGACCTGCGAGCGCGTCTGGCCCTATGGCAAGCACCTGTTTATGGAGTTTTCCCGCGAAGGCCACGAGCCTCAGGTGCTGCACACACACCTCAAGATGGAAGGCACTTGGGCAATCCACCGCGCGGGCACCCGCTGGCGCAAACCCGGCCACACCGCCCGCGTGGTGTTGCGCCTCGCGGACACACCGAAGTCAGACATAGAGCTTGTCGGGCACTCGCTCGGACTCGTCGAGATTTTCTCAGCGCGCGAGTACCCGCAGCGGATGGGCTACCTCGGCCCGGACATGCTAGCTCCCGATTTTGATCAGGAAGAGGTCGTGCGCAGGATCAGCGAACACCCGCGCCTCGAGATGGGGCGAGCGCTGCTCAACCAGCGTTTCGTCGCTGGCATCGGCAACGAGTATCGCGCCGAAATTCACTTCATCGCCGGTACGCACCCGTCGCGCGAGGTGGGTGAGGTGGACGTCGAAAAGCATGTGGCGATCGCGCGGCGCCTCATGTGGGCAAACAAAGACTCCCCGGTGCGAGTGACCACGGGGATCAAACGCGCCGGGGAGACGAGTTACGTTTTTGGAAGGAATAACAAGCCGTGTCGGCGGTGTGGCACGCTCATTGAGAAGGGATTCCTCGGGGGAGCGGGCGACTTAGAGCGAGTTATTTGGTGGTGCCCTCGGTGTCAGCCGCCTTCTCCTTCATGGAGCGGCGAATGAAGTAGACCAGGAAGCCGAGCATGATCAGGATCAGTAGGACGTAGACCACGGTCGAGTACGTATCCACGTAGTGGGCGACTGTCTCCCAGCTTTCCCCGAGGTACATGCCGAGCGTAATCAGGATCGCGTTCCAGATTGCGGAGCCGAGCCCGGTCCACAGGGCGAACATCGCGAGGTTCATGCGGTCCAGGCCTGCTGGAATCGAGATGAGGGAACGCACGCCGGGAATCAATCGGCCGAAGAAGACTGAGGAGCGGCCGTGCTTATCAAACCACTCGAGGGACTTATCGACGTCCGACGCCTTGACCAGCCACATCCAGTCGGCGATCGCGCGCAGGCGTTCGGCGCCCAGCCAGGCACCGAGGCCGTAGAGGAAGAACGCGCCCGCGACGGACCCCATCACCGACCAAATGAACACTGCCGCGTAGCTCAGTGAGCCCTGCGCGACCGTAAAACCGGCGAGCGGCAGCACTACCTCGGAAGGGATCGGAGGGAAGACGTTCTCCAGGAAAATCGCTATCCCGACGCCGGGGGCGCCGAGAAGCTCCATCAGGTTGACGATCCAGTCGATGATGGCTTGCATGTTCACTCCTTAGTTGCATGTAAAACAACTGCTTATCTTGCCTCACCAAGGAGTGATGCACCAAGCGCTAACGGCGATTTTCGCGGTACCAGCCGATCAGTGCGTCGGTGGAAGCATCGCCCGTTGCTGGGGTTTCTTCGCCGGCGACGGCCTTGGCCAGGTCGTTTGCCTGCTGCTTGCCGAGTTCGACGCCCCACTGGTCAAACGAGTTGATGTCCCAAATCACACCCTCTGTGAACACGATGTGCTCGTAGAGCGCGATGAGCGCGCCGAGCGTGAACGGGGTCAGCTCCTCGGCCAGGATGGTCGTGGTCGGACGGTTGCCTGGCATGACCTTGTGCGGGGCCAGCGACGCGTCGACACCCTCGGCCTCGATGGCGGCCTGGTCCTTGCCGAACGCGAGCACCTTCGTCTGTGCGAAGAAGTTGCCCATCAGCAGGTCGTGCATGGAGCCTTCGCCGGTCATCGTCGGGAAGTCTTCCTTCGGCGTGGCGAAGCCGATAAAGTCCGCTGGCACGAGCGAGGTGCCCTGGTGCAGTAGCTGGAAGAACGCGTGCTGGCCGTTCGTGCCTGGCTCGCCCCAGAAAATCTCACCGGTGTTGTAGGCGACCGAGGTGCCGTCGTGGCGCACGGACTTGCCGTTGGACTCCATGGTCAGCTGCTGCAGGTAGGCAGGGAAGCGGGAAAGGTCCTCAGAGTAGGGCAGGACGGCGTGCGTCTCGGCATTGTAGAAGTTGCGGTACCAGACGTTGAGCAGCCCCATCAGCACCGGCACGTTCTGGGAGAACTCGGTGGTGCGGAAGTGCTCGTCCATGGCGTGGAAGCCCTCGAGCATCCGCATGAAGTCCAGGGGTCCAATGACGGCCATCAGGCTCAGGCCGATTGCGGAGTCCATGGAGTAGCGGCCGCCGACCCAGTTCCAGAACGGGAACATGTTCGCGGTGTCGATACCGAACTCAGTGACCTTCTCTGCGTTCGTGGACACTGCGACGAAGTGCTTCGCCACAGCGGAAGCGTCGCCGTCGAACTGCTCGATGAGCCAGCGCTTCGCCACATGCGCGTTGGTCAGGGTCTCCTGGGTGGTAAACGTCTTGGAGGCGATGACGAACAGCGTCTCTTCCGGGTTGCAACGGTCGAGGACTGCGGCGATGTCTGCCGGGTCGACGTTGGAGACGAACTCGGCGGTAATGCCTGCGGTTGCGTACGCGCGCAGCGCCTTGGTTGCCATCGCAGGGCCTAGGTCCGAGCCGCCGATACCAATGTTGACGATCTTCTTGATCGTGCGGCCGGTCTGGCCCAGCCATTCACCTGAGCGCAGCGCCGATGCGAAGTCACGCATCCGGCCCAGCACCTCATGTACGTCCGCCGCCACGTCCTGGTCGTCGACCTTGAGGTTGGCCTCTACCGGGAGGCGCAGCGCGGTGTGGAGCACCGCGCGGTCCTCGGTGTCGTTGATGTGCTCGCCTGCGAACATTGCATCAATCTTGGTGCGAAGCTGCGCGGCATCCGCGAGGGATACGAGTGCATCGACGATGTCGGCGTCGATAAGCTGCTTGGAAAGGTCAACGTGGAGCCCTGCGGCGTCGAAGGTGAGCTTCTTCGCGCGGTCTGCGTCGCGGTCGAAGAGCTCGCGCAGCGTCGTGCTGGACTTAGAGGCGTAGAGCTTCTCCAAGTCAGACCAAGCTGACGTGGCGGTGATATCGGACATAGTTCCTCCTTGAAACGGATGCTTGTCTGCCTAGATATGGTACTACGAAAGTTGGGGAGTGCGTGGTTGGGGCTAGCCCAGCTTTCCGCGACCCAGGCGCAGCAAGATACTTGCTAACGCCGGGCCTTCCTCCCCAAGCTCATCGCGGAATTGGTTAATAATCGCGACTTCTCGGGTATGCACAAGTTTTGTGCCACCTGAACCCATCCGCGTCTTGCCGATCGCCTTCGACACCTGGGTGCGCCGTTGAATTGCGTCCAAAATCACACGGTCGAGGCGGTCGATCTCCTTGCGGTACTGCTGAATCTCCGCATCAGAGAGCGGATCGTCCGTCCCGGACGGCATGCGGATCTCGAAGTCACTCATGGTTGCTCATTATGCCACTGCTCCAGTGGTTGTGTCCGGGGTGTGCGTTAGGGTGTGTGGCATGAATGATCTGACGCTAGGACTCAACCCCCAACAGGAAGCCGCAGTGCGCCACAGTGGCTCTCCACTTTTGATTGTCGCGGGCGCTGGTTCCGGCAAAACCGCGGTGCTGACCAGGCGCATCGCTTTCTTGTTGCAGGAGCGCGGTGTCGCACCTTGGCAGGTCCTGGCGATCACTTTTACCAACAAGGCCGCTGCGGAGATGAAAGAGCGCGTCGAGGCGCTCATCGGGCCGCAAACAGAGCGGATGTGGGTTGCAACCTTCCACTCGATCTGCGTGCGGATCCTTCGCCAGCAGGCTCAGCTCGTCCCCGGTCTGAATACGAACTTCAGTATTTATGATGCCGACGATTCCCGCCGCCTGCTCTCGATGATCGCGAAGGAAAACAACCTCGACCTGAAGAAGTTTGCTCCCCGGGTGCTTGCGAACGCGATCTCGAACCTCAAAAACGAGCTCATCGACGAGCAACAGGCGGCCGATGACGCGCAGCGCACCCACAACCCTTTCGACTCCACAGTGGCCAAGGTGTTTGCCGAGTACCAGCGCCGCCTACGTGCCGCGAACGCGGTCGACTTCGACGACCTCATCGGGGAAGTCGTACGGATCTTCAAGGAGCATCCGCAGGTCGCAGAATATTATCGACGCCGCTTCCGCCACGTACTCGTGGACGAGTACCAGGACACGAACCATGCGCAGTACGAGCTGATCCACACGCTGGTGGGCAAGGGGCCCGACGCTTCCGAACTTGCCGTTGTTGGCGACTCCGACCAGTCCATTTACGCGTTCCGTGGCGCGACGATCCGCAACATTGAGGAGTTCGAGCGCGACTATCCCGACGCAACCACGATCGTGCTGGAGCAAAACTACCGCTCGACGCAAACGATCCTGGACGCCGCTAACGCAGTCATCTCTCAAAACACCGGGCGGCGCCCCAAGAAGCTATGGACCGAGCACGGCACCGGCGACCAGATCGTCGGCTACGTCGCGGACAATGAGCACGATGAGGCTAAATTTATCGCGGGCGAGATCGACCGGCTCTCCGATAGCGGCGTGCCTTACTCCGACATGGCGATCATGTACCGCACCAACAATGCCTCGCGTGCGCTGGAAGACATTTTCATCCGCACCGGCATCCCGTACAAGGTGGTCGGCGGCACGCGATTTTACGAGCGCAAAGAAGTCCGCGACATCGTGGCCTACCTTAAGGCGCTTGAAAACCCGGATGACACGGTGAGCCTGCGCAGGATCATCAATGAGCCAAAGCGTGCTATCGGCGACAAGGCACAGTCCACGGTGGCGCTGTACGCGCAGACCTACTCCGTAAGCTTCGGCCAGGCGTTGCGGGTGGCGGCCGACGGCGGGATTGATGCCCTTGGCACCCGAGCGAAGAACGCCATCAAGGGATTTGTCACCATGATGGATGAGCTACGCGAGGAAATGTCAGCAGGCCAGCGGGAGGGGGCGAGCAACACTGACCTCGGCGAGCTGGTCTCCAGGATCCTTGATGCCACCGGGTACAAAGCCCACTTGGAGCAATCGAACGATCCACAGGATGCCACGCGCCTGGACAACCTGAATGAGCTGGTGTCCGTCGCACGCGAGTACTCCTCGGAGTCCGCACTCCAGCTGGCGTACCTCAGCGATGAGGAAATCTCAGAGATCTTCGACGAGGGCGAACCGCTGCCGGGGACGCTGCAGGCTTTCCTCGAGAAGGTAGCGCTCGTCGCCGACGCCGACCAGCTACCCGAAAACGAACAGGGTGTGGTCACGTTGATGACCTTGCACACCGCAAAGGGCCTTGAGTTCCCCGTCGTCTTTGTGACTGGGTGGGAAGATGGGCAATTCCCGCACTTGCGCGCGTTGGGAGATTCGGCAGAGCTCGCCGAAGAGCGCCGCCTGGCGTACGTCGGTATTACTCGTGCGCGCAAACGCCTGTATCTGACGCGCGCGATGTTGCGTTCCTCGTGGGGGAGCCCAGTGACAAACCCGGCAAGCCGGTTCCTTGGGGAGATTCCGCAGGAGCTTATCGATTGGAGGCGAGAAGAACCCGTGTATTCTTCGGGGGCTTCACAGTCGCCGTGGGGTACTGGCGGCCGTAGCCGCGGTGGCGGGTTTGGACGTTCCCAGTCGCGTGGCGGCGGCAGCAGGGCGAAGGTAAACAAGGACCTGCAGCTCGCCGTCGGGGATCGGGTCAACCATGCGAAGTACGGCCTGGGTACCGTGCTCGCCGTCGATGGTGTAGGCGTGCGCGAAACGGTGACGATTGACTTCGGATCCTCCGGGACGGTCCGACTAATGCTGATCGGTGGCGTCCCGATGGAAAAGCTTTAACTACTGAATGCGGATACCGGCCTGTGCGAACCATGGCACAGGGTCTACCGGTGTCACACCATCTGGGTGGATCTCGAAGTGGAGGTGCGGGCCGGTGGAGAAACCTTCGCTGCCGATCTGCGCGATCTGCTGGCCGGCAGTGACACGCTGCCCGACACTGACGTTGTAGACCGCCATGTGGCCGTACACGGAGACCTCGCCCCCGTCGTGCTTGATAACGACCCAGTTGCCGAAGCCTTGGGCCGGGCCCGCGTTGATTACCGTGCCGTCCATCACGGCGTAGATGGGGGAGCCAAGGTTATTCGCGATATCGATGCCCTGATGGACCGTGCCCCAGCGGGGGCCGAACCCAGAGGTAAACGTACCTGTCGCCGGAGTGACTACGGTGCGCCCATCGGCGGTGCGACCACGCTGGTAGCGGACGCCCCCGTTCGCGCCCTCCTGTTGGAAGGAGAGACCAAGCTTTTCCTGTACGACGCGAGGGTCGTAGACGAGCGAGTAGTCCCCGACGCGCAGAGTTGCGCCGCTGTCCAGAATCGTGTCTGCTGCCTGGGCAACAGCCTTCACAGCCTGATTGTGATCAACCGGAGCGCCGTTCAGCGTGAGCCCTACAGCGTTCGCAGGGGATGCGGTGAGGGTGAGCATGGACGCAGTCGCGACGGCGAGTGCCGAAAGTACTGTGCGATTCATACGGAGAAGCAACCTTTTCTACAAATATTCGGGTGGCCACGCTGTAGCCACATACAGCGACAAAACTTAGTCACCTCTCGGAGGCTTAGCAATGCGTAACTGCAGGTAAAGAGGGAAAAGTATGTTCGAATGAGTTTGTGGGTCCCGGGAATCAGCAGGCTGCGCGCCCGTGACAGATGTGACGAATGGGAACAGTGTTGCCAATGTGATTAGCGGCGGGGGTGGTGTGCGGTACCCCCGTTCAGCGTGTCGAAAAAGAAAAACCGCCGCGGCTCATATAGAAGCCACGGCGGTTCGGAAGATTGGGATTAGAGCTGAATGCCACGCTCTGCGAGCCACGTCGCAGGGTCGATAGGGGTGTTGCCGTCCGGGTGAATCTCGAAGTGGAGGTGGGAACCCGTCGAGAAGCCCTGGCTGCCCATGCCTGCGATCAGCTCACCAGCGTGCACAACCTGGCCAACTGAGGCGTAGAGGGAGTCCATGTGGCCGTAGACGGAAATCGAGCCGTCCTCGTGGCGGATGCGAATCCAGTTGCCGTAGCCCTGGGCTGGGCCCGAGTCAATGACGGTGCCGTCCATGACCGCCAGAATTGGGGTGCCGTTGACGTTGGCGATATCGACGCCAGAGTGGAACGAGCCCCAACGTGGGCCGAATCCGGAAGTGAAGACACCCTCAGCTGGCTTCACTACGAGTGGCGCACGGGCAGCCTCGTCGGCACGCGCGACCTCTTCGGAGTGCGCAACTGCCTTCACGAGCTGGTCTGTAAGATCCGTAACTGGCTTGTATTCCGCAATTGCGAGGATCTGCGGTGCAGCCTCATCGGTCAGGGCAGTGAGCTGGTCGGTGTCTGCAGCGAGGGCGTAGCTGCCCGCTTGGCCGCTATCGCCCTGGAGGGCAGCTGCAGCCGCGCCGGAGAGTCCAGCGGTGGACACGGCGCCAGTGGCAACGGCAACCATTGCGACGCGACCCTTGTTAGGGGACTGCTTGCGGTGCTTGCCAGCTGTTTTCGTTGAGTGGAGCATGAACCCTCTTTAGACTTCCCGTTGGTTACAGAACTGTAACGTTTGTAACCTTCCTGTTATCTACGAGAGGTAACTGTAACGAATCGATCGCGCTAAGGCAAGCTATAACCTGAGTATTTCTTAATCGTTTTCTTTGTGTATTACGTTACATGCAATAAAACGCCAGGCAGGCACCCGCATGCGGTAGTGTCGAACGCCGGAAACCTGTCCGCCAATGGCAATATAGGGCGCAATGTCAAAGAAAACAAGACCTCAATCATCACCGGTGGCACGCCCTTCGCGGGGTAGCGGCCACGGCTTCCTGAGTAACGCACGGCGCGGAGCGAAGTGGACGTCGAAAAGCAAGCGTGATAGCCGCGAGGTGGCGTCGCTTCCGCCGGAGGAGCGCACATGGAAGACGCGCATCCGGGCTTACCTTCCTTATATAGGTATCCCGACGCTCGATGTCGTGCTCGGAATCATCGCGATCTGCGCAGCGACACTGCTGATTGGCGGATGGAAGACCGCATACCTGCCCGCAGCAATCGGGCAGACCTGGTTTGCCCTTCACGGTGTCTCCCTCACAATCGACGGCGTGTACCTGTCGCAGGTGCCGTTGCTCCCAGCGATCGGGATCAGTGCCCTCATCGCCTGGCGCGTGCGCGCCGCAACAGCGAAGCAGGTCAGCATCCTCGATCTTGCAGCCATCGCTGCCCTCGTGTTGGTGCTGCCGCTCTTGGTGAGTGCGATGGCGCTGTTCATGGTTACCGACGCCTCGGCGGTCTTCGCTATCGAGCCGCCGCCAGCATGGCAGGCACTTGCGCTGCCGCCGTGCATCCACTTCATTGGGTTCCTGTTTGGTATTCGTCATGTGCTTTGGCGGGCGCTGGCCTCCACAGTTCGTGTGCCCGTGGTGGCCGTCGATACGGCTCGTACTTCGAGCATGCTGTTACTTCTCTTCGGCGCAGGTAGCATGCTTGTCCTGCTGGTGCTACTTGTTGCCCGCTACCAAAGCATCGCCACCGCCTACGACGCATTCCCGAGCACCGGGTGGGGGACCGCCTGCATGCTGATTCTGCTCAGCATCCTCTACCTCCCGAACGCTGTTGTGGGGATGTGCGCAGTACTGCTCGGTGGTTCCTTCCACATCGGCAGTGGGGAAGTCTCGCTTTTCGACGTCCTCTCCGTCCCTCTCCCCCCATTCCCCCTCTTTGCCGCAGTCCCCAGCACGATCGCTCCGTGGGCCGCTGTCCTGCTTGCTGTCCCAGTGGTTATCCTGCTCGGGTTCTTCGTGCGCAGGCCGTCGACAATGGTGGAAGTAGCCGCAATAGGTTCATGGACTGCAGTGATGTTTGCCCTCTGCCTGCTGCTCGCGCAGGGGAGCGCCGGAGCCTACGGCATTATCGGCGCCGACATCTCCTCGGCAGTGCTTTTCGTTTTTGCATGGACCGTTGGAGTCGGCGGGCTGGTATGGCTCGTGCGATTCGCGCGAACTTTCCTGAACCGCTCACACTCGGAAGAAGAATGACTACACTGATGAACCGTGAGTGCTGATAAAGCTTTATCTGTAGCTGTCCTCGTTTCTGGTACTGGAACGCTCTTACGGGCGATTATGAACTACCAGGATGACCACCCAGACGCATACCGGATCGACCTTGTCGTTGCGGACCAGGTGTGCCCGGCCATCGAAAGGGCGAAGAATGCAGGCATTCCGACTGCAATCGTAGAAATGGAAAATGACCGCGACGCGTGGAATACCCGCCTCGCGGAAACTGTCTCCAGCAGCAACCCGGACCTCGTCGTTTCCGCAGGCTTTATGCGCATCTTGGGACGCCCGTTCCTGGACGTCTACGAAGGTAAAACTATTAACACTCACCCCTCGCTCTTGCCTGCGTTCCCGGGAGCACACGCAGTGCGTGACGCGCTGAACTACGGCGTCAAAGTCACCGGCTGTACCGTCCACTATGTCGACGACGGAATGGACACCGGCCGAATCATTGCACAACGCCCTGTGCTTGTGCAGCCAGGGGATACAGAATCCTCACTGCACGAACGCATTAAGCAAGAAGAGCGACTCCAAGTTACTGAGCTCTTAGCTTCTGCTTCGATACATCAAGGAAAGGTCACTTTCGAATGAACAACGAACGCACACCAATTCGCCGAGCGCTCGTGAGCGTGTACGACAAGACCGATCTTGAGCCGCTTGCCCAGGCGCTCCACTCGGCCGGTGTGGAAATTGTCTCTACTGGTTCGACTGCAAAAAAGATCGCCGCAAGCGGTGTGCCCGTCACCGAAGTATCGGAAGTCACCGGATTCCCAGAGGTGCTTGAGGGGCGCGTAAAGACGTTGCACCCCCACGTCCACGCAGGAATCCTGGCAGACCTTCGAAAGGAGAGCCATAAGCAACAGCTCAAAGACCTCGGGGTTGCGCCTTTCGAACTCGTCGTAGTCAACCTGTACCCGTTTGAGGAAACGGTTGCGTCCGGCGCGGAATTCGATGAGTGCGTCGAGCAGATTGACATCGGCGGGCCGTCCATGGTTCGCGCAGCAGCGAAGAATCATCCATCAGTGGCCATCCTGACCTCACCGGAGCAGTACCAGCTGGCACAGGAGGCCGTCGAGCAGGGCGGCTTTACGCTTGAGCAGCGCCGTGAACTGGCTGCTGCGGCGTTCGCCCACACTGCAGAGTACGACGCCGCCGTTGCAGACTGGTTCGCAGAACAGCTGGGCGACGAAGAGGACGGTGCTCTGCGATACGGTGAAAATCCGCACCAGGCAGCAAGCGTCATCAACGAAGGCTGGGGCCTTGCTGACGCCACGCAGTACGGCGGCAAGGAAATGAGCTACAACAACTACCAGGATGCCGACGCCGCTTGGCGCGCAGCGTGGGACCATGAAGAGCCGTGCGTTGCAATCATTAAGCACGCCAACCCTTGCGGTGTTGCGGTTTCCGAGGTTTCGATTGCCGACGCTCACCGCAAGGCGCACGCCTGCGACCCAGTATCGGCGTACGGCGGCGTCATCGCGACGAACCGCGAAGTAACGCTTGAGCTTGCCGAGCAGGTAAAGCCGATCTTCACCGAGGTCATCATCGCACCTTCCTACGCGCCCGATGCGCTCGAGCTGCTGCAGACAAAGAAGAACCTGCGCATCCTCGAAGTAGAGCCAGGGCAGGAGACTGAGGAGATCAAGCAGATCTCTGGCGGTTTCCTCCTCCAGGAGCGCGACGCGTTCCAGGCTGAAGGCGATAACCCAGAAAACTGGAAGTTGGTGGCAGGCGAGGCCGTCGACGAAGCAACCTTGGCAGACCTTGTCTTTGCGTGGCGCGCAGTGCGCTGTGTGAAGTCGAACGCGATCCTGGTCGCGCACGACGGAGCCACCGTCGGCATCGGCATGGGCCAGGTCAACCGAGTCGACTCTGCAAAGCTTGCCGTTGACCGGGCCAACTCTCTCGATGAGGGACGCAACCGGACCAACGGTGCTGTCGCTGCCTCTGATGCCTTCTTCCCATTCGCAGATGGGTTCCAGATCCTTGCAGACGCCGGCGTTCGTGCCGTCGTGCAGCCTGGTGGCTCCATCCGCGACGAGGAAGTCATTAAGGCCGCGGAAGAAGCAGGCGTCGCAATGTACGTGACTGGGACGCGCCACTTCGCTCACTAGCATGAGCGCCGTATAGCTCTGTTTTGTACTGAGGGCCCCCACGGTTGTGGGGGCCTTTTGGTTTGCCCGGTGCACGCGCGAGCAGCGGGTAGCGCAGGGCATGAAAAAACTCCCGCGCCTGGAGACCAGGACGGGAGTTCGTCGAAAAACTCTACGCTGTTATCGTCAACCGGTGTTTAGCGGCTGGTGAACGGCAGAAGAGCCATCTCGCGTGCGTTCTTCACCGCGGTAGCAACTTCACGCTGCTGCTGTGGCGAAAGACCGGTAACACGACGGGAACGGATCTTGTGACGGTCAGAGATGAACAGACGAAGGGTGTCGAGGTCCTTGTAGTCGACCTTCTCGATGCCCTTTGCCTTCAACGGGTTCTTCTTCGGGCGGCGGGACTGCTCCATGCGCGCCTTGCGATGGTTGTTATTGCGCTTCATTGGTCATCCTCCTTACCACGAAGACTTACGGACGCCAGGCAGCTCACCACGGTGAGCCATCTCGCGCATACGGACACGGGAAATACCGAACTTACGGAGGTAACCACGTGGGCGACCATCGCGGGAGTCGCGGTTGCGCACGCGAACAGGGGAGGCGTCGCGAGGCTGGCGGTTCAGCTCAAACTGAGCATCCAGACGGTCCTCGTCGGAGGTCTCCGGGTTGCGGATGATTGCCTTCAGCTCGTTGCGACGCTCAGCGTAGCGAGCCACAATCTCCTTGCGCTTTTCGTTCTTGGCGATCTTCGACTTTTTAGCCATAACTTATCGCTCCTCGCGGAATTCGACGTGCTTGCGAACAACCGGATCGTACTTCTTCAGGGAGATACGGTCTGGGTTGTTGCGCTTGTTCTTACGGGTTACGTAGGTGAAACCTGTGCCCGCAGTGCTCTTCAGCTTGATGATCGGGCGAATATCGTTGCGTGCCATTAGATCTTCTCACCTCGTGCACGAATCTTAGCGACAACGGATTCGATTCCGTCGCGGTCGATGACCTTCAGGCCCTTCGCGGAAACGGTCAGGGTGATGGTACGGCCCTCAGAGGGCAGGTAGAACCGGCGCTTCTGTACGTTGGGGTTCCAACGACGCGAGTGGCGGCGGTGCGAGTGGGAGACGGTCTTGCCGAACTGTGGCTTCCGTCCCGTGACCTGGCAATGTGCCGACATGGGTTGACTTCTTTCTCTTCTGCCGCCCACGCACTGATCACTGAAAAGATAGATACGGAAACGCGGAGTGAGGGTCCGCTAGAAAGTATCTGAGCAATCGGTTGACGTAGGCGTATACGTGTACTTCGACAACAGCGAGAGTCAACAATACACGCCTGCGAAGGAAATGCATAATTCTAATTCCCGCAACGACGGGTTATTTGTCGATGGCGTTGAAAGATCGTGATTATGTAAAAGCGGATTCTCCCTGTAGTATGTCCAAAGTTGTCCAGTGATCAGCTGGGCGTACATGAATCATTCGCACCCAACTCAGGCACGATCCCTTAAGTGGGAACCGACCTGAAGTATCAATCCTGAGGGAGACGAACTTACATATGAAGAAGGATATCCATCCGGATTACCACCCGGTAATCTTCCAGGACGCGAACACGGGCCACAAGTTCCTGACGCGCTCCACCAAGACCTCCGACCGCACCGACACCTGGGAAGACGGCAACGAGTACCCGCTCATCGTCGTCGATGTGACCGCTGAGTCTCACCCGTTCTGGACCGGCGCACAGCGTCTCATGGACACCGCTGGCCGCGTTGAGAAGTTCAACCAGCGCTTCGGTGGCATGGCTCGCCGCAAGAAGAAGACCGCAAAATAGGGCGTAAGGAGAAACAACAATGGCAACCCCTAAGTTTAAGAAGTCCCGCGCGAACACCCGCATGCGTCGTTCGCAGTGGAAGGCTGACAACGCGCCGCTGATCACCGCAAAGGTGGACGGTCAGGAAGTACGCATCCCGCGTCGCCTGCTGAAGGCAGCGGAGGCTGGCTTGATTGACGTCGAGCAGTTCTAAACGCCTTATATATATGCGTTTGCCGGGCCCGAAGGGCCCGGCTTTTTCTATTTTCTGATAGTCCGGTGTTAAAAGTCTCCTAGATAGGCAATAATAGGCGTATGAAGATTCTTGTTGCCGATGATGAGCAAGCCGTTCGAGATTCCTTGCGACGTTCCCTTCGTTTCAATGGATACGACGTGCTGCTTGCCTCCGACGGCGAGGAGGCGCTTGATGTCATCCGTGAAGAGCAGCCGGATCTGACAATCCTGGACGTGATGATGCCGAAGCTCGACGGGTTGGGCGTGTGCCGTACGCTGCGGTCGTCCGGGTACGACCGTCCGATTCTGATGCTTACTGCACGAGACGGCGTTGCAGACCGTGTTGCTGGTCTGGATGCTGGCGCCGATGATTACCTGCCGAAGCCGTTTGCTCTCGAGGAGCTCTTGGCTCGAGTGCGCTCACTGTTGCGCCGTGCGCAGGCGGACGCTATCCAGTCCCAATCGGCGCCGAAGACACGGTACGAGTTTGAAGATCTCTCAGTTGAGACTGATACGCGTGACGTGTTCCGCGGAGACCGGGCTATTTCTCTGACACGGACCGAGTTTGCCCTGCTGCTGGTCCTGATTGAGAACCCTCGCAAGGTGCTGTCGCGGCAGCAGATTCTTGAAGAGGTGTGGGGATACGACTTTCCAACCTCTGGCAACGCTTTGGAGGTCTACATCGGGTACCTCCGTAAGAAGACTGAGGCAGGCGGGGAGCCTCGCCTGATTCATACGGTTCGCGGCGTGGGTTACGTGCTTCGGGAGACAGCACTGTGATTTTGCGCCAATCGGCGGATCACTTCGAACGTACTACCGGCATTTCTCTTGAAGGTGCGGATGTGTCCAACGAGAGTGCTGAGCAGGAGCAGGAGCCTCCGCGTCCGAACTTGCCGACGATCCTGTTCGACACCTACATCCGTGGTGCGTATCTCGGCTCGGAGATGACGCTTCGTCAGCAGCTCGCTGTCTTGACTGGTGTGCTGGTAGCGCTCACGCTGTTGGTCACCGCGTCGGTGAGCTACTGGGCGGCGTCGACGTCGATTATCGGCATGATGGACAACGACCTGCGCACGCAGGGGGCAATGCTCGCGTATGACTCGCAGGAGATGTCCAGCGATGAGGAGCTCGCCGCCGAAGTCGAGGCTTTTCGACGCCGCAACCCGCACATTCTGGCGACTGCTTCACGCGCGGAGTCCAATAGATTCGTGGGTGATGAAATCCCCGTGGGTGGGGATTTTGCACGCATGAACTACGGGGCTGATGTGTCCTCGCGAACCCTCCACGGCAACCGCGTGCTGGTAACTCGACTGGACGACGGTACTGTCGTGGCGTTGTCGAAAGCCGTTGACCCGACGAGGCAGCTGCAGCGCAGTATCGCTGCGGCCCTGTTGGTATTGCTCAGTTTGGGCTGGATCGTGTCGACGTTGGTTGCGTTTTTGGTTTCCAGTTCGGGTATGCGACCTCTGCGCAAGCTGCACCTTGCGCTGAAGGAAGTCACCAGGACGAAGGAACTGAAGCCGCTGCCGGTGCAGGGGCATGATGAGATGGCGCGTATTACGAACGCGTTCAACGACATGATGGCCTCGCTGCAGGATTCGCGGACGCGGCAAGCTCAGCTGGTGGCCGATGCAGGTCATGAGCTGAAGACGCCGTTGACCTCGATGCGGACGAACATTGAACTGCTCATGATGATGTACTCGGCCGAGCGGCAGGACCAGATCAGTGCGGAGGATCGTGCCGATCTGGAGCGCGACGTGTTAGCACAGATGACAGAGATGTCGACGCTGATCGGGGATCTGGTGGACCTCGCGCGTGAGGATTCGTCAAACGTGGAGTTTGAGGAGATTCGCCTGGACGTGATCCTGGATGAGGCCGTGCGTCGCGTTGAGCGTCGCCGCCCTGATGTCACGTTCCAGTTCAATGCCGACCCGTGGCTCATTATGGGTGATCGGTTCGCGATGGGCCGTGCGCCCTTGAACCTGATCGACAATGCTGCGAAGTGGTCGCCCGAGGGTGGCACCGTCCGCATATCGTTGAAGGCGGCGAAGAAGTACGCGGTGTTGGTCGTTGATGATTCCGGCCCGGGAATCGCGCCGGAAGAACGGAAGCGGGTCTTCGAGCGCTTCTACCGTTCGGCGGAGTCGCGTGCCATGCCTGGTTCTGGTTTGGGGCTTGCGATCGTCAAGCAGGTGATGGATCGGCATGGTGCCAGGATCTTCGTCGAGGAATCGGACGACCACGGCGCACGCTTCCGCGTGGTCTTTCCGGGAAGGCCTCCCGCTGTGGATGAGGATATCTACTTCGAGGACGGGGACGTCGATATCCCGCGTTTGCCGAATAAAACCCAGCTCAACTAGCACAGCAAACGTACAGGGAACATTGCGAGAGAACGGGTTTTCTTTTTAGTGCTGCCACAGTGCCGTGGTGCATACTGCTCTACATGACGAACCCGTACTCATCACAACCAAATACGACTTCCTATTCTCCAGAGGGCTTTCCTGAAGCTGCGTTTGTACAGTCGGCGCCGCAGGAAAAGCAGCGACGCGGGCGCGGGGCAGGCACCGTAGCGTTGTCCGTAGTGCTGTCGTTGCTTGCCGGCGCCGGTGGCGGATACGCAGTGCTCGCCGCGAACGATAACGGCGAGCAGCAGCATTACAATGCGCTCGAGAACCCAAGTATTGCATCCCCGGAGACAGCTCCCGAGGGCTCGGTTGAGCAGGTCGCGGCTGCGGTGCTGCCTTCGGTGGTGTCCATCACCGTGGCGACACCGAATGGCGTTGCGGAAGGCTCAGGGTCGATTATTTCTTCCGATGGGTACATCCTGACGAACCACCACGTGATCGGGGCTGCTGCGACGGGGCGTTCGGAAATCCAGGTGGTGTTTAATGACGGCTCGAAGCATCCGGCTACGTTTGTGGCCTCGGACGTCAACACGGATGTTGGTGTGCTGAAGGTTGAGGGCGTCGACAACCTCCCGGTGCTCGACTTCGGTGACTCTGACGAGCTCAAGGTCGGCCAGCAGGTCGTTGCCGTTGGTTCGCCTCTTGGCCTTTCGGCCACTGTGACCAGCGGTATTATTTCCGCGAAGAATCGTCCGGTGCGTGCAGCGCAGGGCGGTGGGGAAAGCTCGCTGATGGATGGGCTGCAAACCGATGCGGCGATTAACCCCGGTAACTCCGGTGGGCCCCTTGTGGATATGCAGGGCCATTTGATCGGGATGAACTCTGCGATCGCTTCGCTTTCAGCTGGAGGCTTTGGTGGCGAGCAGTCTTCGGGGTCGATCGGGCTTGGGTTTGCGATCCCGTCGAACTTTGCCAAGCGGGTTGCGCAGCAGCTCATCGAAACGGGTAAGGCATCGCAGCCTATGTTGGGCGTGCGCGTGTCGATTCGCGGTATCCGCATTGACGGCGCCGTAGTCGCGGGTGTTGAGCCCGGAAGCCCAGCGGAAGAGGCTGGCATCCGGGAGGGGGACGTGATTACCAAGCTCGACGGCCGCCTTATTGATTCAGCGGACGCACTGATTGCGGCGACGCGTTCGAAGGACTTTGGCCAGGTTGTCACCCTCGAAGTTCTCAGTCAGGGGGAAGAAACACCGCATTCCGTAGATGTAACCCTGAGCAACGGGTAAGTTTTGTAGCAAGCAATGAAACAGCGTGATTTTACAACGACAGGACAGGAGACCTGGCATGCCAACGACAGAAGTTTTGCTTGACACCGTTGGGGAACCCGACGAAGAGTCGCTCAAGGCGACTGAGTTGGCAGAGCAGGTGCCGACTCCTCCTGCAGCTATCGCTGTGTTGGTCGGGGACCGTCGCTACAGCGCGGAAGGCGACACTACTGGCGACATGCTTGTGGAGTTACTCAGCGAGTTCGGGTTTAGCGTCGACGCAGTGGTGCATGTGAACTCAAACGAAGCGGAGATCCGCAAGGCGATCGAAACCGGCGTCGTTGGTGGGGTGGACTTGGTGCTCACCGTCGGCGGCACTGGTGTTGGTCCACGCGATACGGCACCTGAGGCGACGAAGGCAGTCATCGACAAGAACGTGCCGGGTGTCGCGCAGGCGGTCCGCTCATCGGGGCAGGCATGTGGCGCAGTCGACGCCTGCACGTCCCGCGGTGTGTGTGGCGTCTCTGGCTCGACCGTCGTGGTCAATCTTGCCGCTAGCCGCCAGGCGATCCGCGACGGCGTCTCGACGATCGCACCATTAGTCCAGCACCTGATCGGCGAGCTCAACACTTACTCGGTGCAGGCGTAGTCCAAAACGATGACGAGCATGAAAAAGCCGCGCCACCAACGGCGACGCGTGGAGCGACGGTCGGAAGCAGAGTACGACCGTAGTCCTGAACGCACGCAACTATTTGGTGACGCGGCTTCTGGGCAGACGGGCTATGATGCCGGGCGCAGTGTCGATTTCGACGGCGACGGCGAGCCGGAGCTCACAGGCAAAGCCTTTTACGAGCATGAACGCCCGCCCCATTACGGAGAATAGCAGTATTACTGCTGCGCAGGCTTCTCGGAGAGCAGATCGCGGATCTCAGTCAGCAGCTCGGTCTCGGTCGGAGCTGGGGCATCTGCTTCAATGCCGCGCTTGCGCTTCTGCATCTCGTCGAGCTTGTTCATCGGAGCGACGATGATGAAGTAGACGACAGCGGCGATCAGTAGGAAGTTAATCACAGCGGTGATCAGCGCACCGAAGTCGAGGAAGGTTGCGTCGTTACCGGAGATAATGTTGAAGCCAAGACCGGAGTAATCAGCGCCGCCAACGGAAGCGATCAGTGGGTTGATGATGTTGTCGGAGAACGCGGTGACAACTGCGGTGAACGCAGCACCGATGACAACACCGACTGCGAGGTCAATAACGTTGCCGCGCAGGATAAAGTTCTTAAAGCCCTCGAGCATTAGGGTCTCCTTTGCAGGGTCGAGAATTGGACCAAGAAACTATAGGCAACACACTAATGTGTGGTCAATACAACTGTTAACGGGTCCGTGAGGGAGGCGGCCGCAACGTTGGCTGCGTCGGCACTTCGCAGCAGGACCAGGATGGAACCGTGCTCGTTCGTCGTCACCACTTTGCCACCACGCGCAATGACCCTCGGACCTGGGGCGACGATATCAACCCCGACCCCGTGGTGCAGCATCGGGAGCAGCTCGGGTTCCGCCAGCGTGACTGGGACCATCGTGAAATCCTGCGGGTTGGCATCGCTTCCTAGAAGGGAGGCTTGGAGGTCAGGACCGACCAATCGCGTACTGGCGATGACTTCATTTGCGGACGCGTCGGCGGCGAGGACCTGTCCGACCGCGAGCTCAGTGCTACCCAGCGCGTTCGCGGGAACCACGGAGGGCGGGAGCCTGCGCAGAGCGACGTCCGCTTCTGTGAGCACAGTTCCGGCTTCGACGTCGCGTGCGAAAACCGCGACGGGTGGGTCGGCGGAGCGGGCGTCGAAAAGCAGGCTTGTGCCTGCTACTAGCAGTAGCACGACTGCGATCGTGCGCCGCAGCATGACGGTGCGATGGTAACCGGGCATGCGGAGATCGCGGAGAAACGAAGCCAACTTCATGCCATTTAGACGCAGGCGCGGGACGAACGGTTCCCTAGAGCTGCAAGAATGTTCGGTCAGTCACAATGGCATTGACGGGCACATCGTGGGGCTGTGCAGGCAGCGTATCGACGACTTCTTCGTCAAACACCACCGCAATAATGGGGACGTTATGGTTGCGGATGTGTTCGAGCGCGCGGTCGTAGTATCCGGCTCCCTTACCCAGACGCTGCCCGCTGCGGTCCACTGCAAGCGCTGGGACCACCAACGCAGCACATTCCTTGAGCACCTCGCTAGAAAACCGGGAACCAACAGGCTCCGCGATGCCAAGCGCGCCGGGCCGCTGATCTTCAGAGCAGGCGGCCCACTGCAGTTCACCGTGGGGAAGCGAGATCGGTAGCCACACTGTTTTGGTGCGGCGCGCGAGCTGCAGCGGGTAGTCGGCCGTTCCGGGTTCGCTGCCGAGAGGGTAGTAGGCGCTGATCTCGCTGCCGATGGCGCCGAAGTGCTCCAATGCTTCGAGCGTGTGCTGGAGAATCCGGGTATCGCGCTCGAGTTTTTCCTGCTGCTTGTTGGCGAGTTGGCGTCGAAAAGTGATGTGCTTGTCGCGGAGTGATTGCTTGGTACGCAAGTGGGGGAGCCTCCTCACGGGTCGGAAACGGTAGGCGGACTGTATAGAGGTAAAGTAAATCTTTATGCGGAAGTCTAACGAAGAAACCTCTCAGCAGCCTGCGTCGCGTGGCGTGAAAACCGTTGTGGTGCCGGCAGCTGGCATGGGGACACGGTTTTTGCCAGCAACGAAGACTGTTCCTAAGGAACTCCTGCCCGTGGTGGACACTCCCGGTATCGAGCTGATCGCCGAAGAAGCGGCAGAGCTCGGCGCACGCCGCCTAGCGATTGTTACAGCTCCGGCAAAAGAAGAAATCATGCGCCACTTCGGCGAGTTCGAGTTGCTGCGAGAGACGCTCGCGGAACGCGGGAAGGACGACCAGGTTAGGAAAGTGGCGCGCGCCGCGGACCTTATCAGCGCGGTCGCGGTGACGCAGGAGAAACCATTAGGTCTCGGGCATGCGGTCAGCTGCGCGGAATCAGCGCTTGACGACAACGAGGACGTCGTCGCCGTCATGCTTCCCGACGACCTGGTGCTGCCCACCGGCGTGATGGAGAAGATGGTGCGCACCCGCGAAAAGCTGGGCGGGTCGGTACTGTGCGCGTTTAACGTAACGCCGGAGGAAGTGTTCAACTACGGCGTGTTTGATGTCGAAGATGTCGACGAGGACATTGACGGCGTTGAGGTCAAGCGCGTGAAAGGCATGGTTGAAAAGCCGGCGGTGGAAGACGCGCCGTCGACACTCGTGGCTACGGGGCGCTACCTGCTCGACCGGGCTATTTTTGACGCGTTGCGGCGAATTAAGCCAGGCAAGGGCGGAGAGCTGCAGCTGACCGATGCCATCGAGTTGATGATCCAGGAAGGCCACCCCGTACACGTCGTGGTACACCACGGGAAGCGCCACGATTTGGGCAACCCAGGCGGCTACATTCCCGCTAATGTGGACTTTGGTTTGCACGACCCGAAGTACGGGCCGGCACTGTACACGGCGATCAAACAGATCATGGATGAATTTGAAGCCGAACACCCCGAACTCACGGGGGATGAACAACGCTAACGATGGCGTAGAAAGAGGCGTGGCTGATGCGCGGTGTTGATGAGCAGCTTGCCATAATTGGCGACGCAGTCCGGACCCCCGAGCCGATCCGTGTAGGTATCGACGACGCCCTGGGGCTGATGTGCGCCGAGGAAGTTGTGGCGACGCGCGCGTTGCCAGGCTTTTCGCAAGCAGCCATCGACGGCTACGCCGTCCGCGCAGTGGACGTCGGCGGATCTGCTGGCCTGCGGGTGAAGTCACGCCAGGGGAAGGGGGATGCGGAGCAGGAATCTCTGCCCCGTGCAAGTGCTGACCGTGCCCTGCCCGTGGTTGGCGAGGTTCCCGCCGGCTCACAAAAACCGCTACGACTGCAGCCACGCCAAGCCGTACGAGTTGCGACCGGGGCTCCGCTGCCCACGCTTGCCGACGCCGTGCTTCCCCTGGAATGGAGCGATCGGGGCACGAAGCGCGTCACCCCGCAGCGGCCTGTTGCCAGCGGTGAGTTCGTGCGAAAACCTGGGGCAGATATTCAACCCGGCGATATCGCGGTTCGTCCCCGCACTGTGCTAGGGCCAGCACAGATTGGCCTGCTGGCAGCTGCGGGACGCACGAAAGTATTGGTGTATCCACGCCCGCGAATCACTGTTCTGAGCTATGGCATGGAACTCGTTGAGCTTGATCGCGTGCCTGGCTTAGGCCAAGTTGTCGACGTCGCCTCCTACGTCGTCGCGGCAGCTGTCGAGGAGGCGGGTGCGGACGCACACCGCGCCGGCATCATGAATGCTGAACCGCGGAAGATGCGGGAGACGCTGGCTGGCTATATCGGGCGCAGTGAAATGATCGTGATCACCGGTGCGGTAGGCGGGTCAGGAGCGCAGACGCTGCAAGAAGTGCTGCACGACCTCGGGGAAATCGACACGACCCGCGTAGCGATGCACCCTGGATCCGTTCAGGGGTTCGGCACTCTAGGTGAGGAGCGCATCCCCGTGTTCCTCCTGCCGTCGAACCCCGCAGCGGCGCTCGTGATCGCCGAAACCATTGTTCGCCCGGCCATCCGCCAGGCGCTTGGGAAGCAGTCCTGGCAACGCCCAGTAGTCCGCGCGCGCTCAATGCGCGCGATATTCTCGCAGCCGGGGCGACGAGGATACGTGCGGGCGCGACTCATGCGCGATACACAAACCGGAGACTACCTGGTTGAAGGCCTGGCAGGAGCCGGTGGAGACACATCCCACCTGTTTGCTGGCTTCGCAGAAGCCAACGCCATGATTCGCCTACCTGAGTCCGCGGTGGAGATCCGCCCTGGGGACGTAGTGGACGTCGAATTTCTCCAGCAGCGGGGATAGCCGGTGGGTCTGCTGCGAAGGTTAGAAACCTGGCTCAATGGCCCAACACCTGGTTGGCCGGAGCGGACCCCGCTGGTGAGGCTCACGAGTGGGGAGACAGTCACTCTACGGCCACTACGACTGCAAGACGGCCGCGAGTGGCGTCGCACCCGTTTGCTCGACCAGCGGTGGCTCCAGTCAGTGGAGCCGACGATTCGTTCCACGTGGGACGCCGCCCACACTAAAAACGCCTGGGTGGGGCAGTGGACGATGCTCAAAGAGATGGCATCCGATGGCACTGTCGTACCGATGGTCATCGAGGTTGACGGCCACTTCGCTGGGCAGCTGACACTCGGCGGGATCCAACGCGGAACCGTCGACGAGTGCTGGATCGGCTACTGGGTGCACAGCCCGTACCAGGGCCGTGGCATCGCCACCGCTGCGTGCGCGTTAGGTGCTGACCACGCATTTGGCCGCGTCGGCCTCCACAGGGTGACCGCTACCTACCTCCCAGACAACCCTGCCAGCGGCCGCGTGCTCGCGACCGTAGGTTTTCGCGAAGAAGGATTCATGCGGGGCAACATTCATATCGACGGGCGCTGGCGAGACCACTATTTCGTCGCAATGACCGAATACGACTACCCGACTTCGGCTGTAGACAGGTTGCGGCGCTCTGGCCGAATTCGGTGATGCGGCCCCGGCGTGGCTCGGGCAGAAACACCGGAATGATCGCTACCGTTAAAGGTCAGTTTCGTGGGTAGTTTTAGGAAGGTGGCTTCGCTGTATGGGTAGCCCGAGCTTGATCATTATTTTGATGATCGTCGTGTGGGTCATCGTTCTGGCACCACTCGTATTTGGCAACAACAAACCAATTCGCCGGTCCGGTGAAGGATACGACGAGACGCGGGTCCTGCACACCGGCGGCACCGAGCCCCTTGAGGTTCGTCGCCGCCCACGCGTGACCGCGGCCGACGTGCACCTGCACGACGACGATGCCGAGGACGCAGAACTCGTCGAAGCCGTCGAGCACGAACCCGCTGCCAGCGAAGTCCTTATCGACGACAGCGCGGTCATCCGAAACTTCTTTTCGAAGAACCAGGACGACTCCGATTCCGAAGAAGACATCGACTCGAACGTCATCGAGGGAGAGGTCATCGAGGCGGAGCCAGCCGAGGACGAGCCGGTTGAGGCTGAGGCCGCTGAGGCTGAGGAAACCGACGCTGTAGAGCTCGAGACTACGGAGACTTCTGAGGCTTCGGAAGCCTCGGAAGACCCGGAAACAGAAGCCGAAAGCATCCCGGACTCGTACTACTCCACAGCGGACTTCGGATACGACAGCGGGATCACGGCGGAGATGGATGCCGCGGAGATCCCTGCGGAGGAAACCGAACACGAACAGGACGCTCAAGATGAAGAGGTCACCATCACTGACGAGGACCTTGCGTTCGCCGAGTCTCGTCGTGGTCGCGGCGGGTGGGACCCCGATCGTGCACGTCGGGCACGCGAAGACCGCTTCATGCGCCGTCAGCGCACATTCCTGGGTCTCATCATCGCCTGCGTAGTCACATTTGTGGTCGCGTTCGTCGCAGGCGGCTGGACATGGATCCTACCGGCGGCCTCCGTTGCCCTGACCGTCTGGTTCATGGTCGTGCTGCGTAGCGTCGTCCGCCAGGAACGCGCGCTGCATCGTCGCCGCATGCGCCAGCTGCGCCGCGCACGCCTCGGCGTCGCCACCGCAGATTCGACGCACCCTAGGCAGGAGTGGCCACGTCGATACGGAGAATCCGTAGCTATCGACCTTGACGACGCCCACCCCGACTTCACCAACCTCCCCGAAGCATCCTCCGCAATCTTCGAGGATCCCACGGAGACCCGCCACTACCCATACGGAGAGGGCGACAACCGCACCCCACGAGCGAGCTAAATCGCCTGGGTAACGGGACGATTTAGCATCAGCGGAGAAGAGGAGTAACGTCTTCTCCAGCGAGGGGCTATAGCTCAGTTGGTAGAGCGTCGCGTTCGCAATGCGAAGGTCAGGGGTTCGATTCCCCTTAGCTCCACAAGATACAAACCCACAGGTCGTGCGTGGCCTGGGGGTTTGTCATATCTGCGCTGGCATCACCACAGAATTGGGGTCTAATCCTTAGGGCCTAGAATTGTTCCCGGGAGGTCATTTGGCTGCGGAACTATTTTTGTAGACAACCGTCGCGGCCTGGGGAAAGACGAGTGGTGGTCGACCGGAACTGGCCTAAAACGCAAAATCGTTCCCCGGGCCCCCTCGTGCCGTTGAACTTGTGAACTCCCCAGGTCACCCGGTGTTACACCGGGTAGGAAGGACACACAGCAATGACGGTAGTCATCCCTCCCACCAGCCGCGCCTCGGAGGAGTTCACCACAGAA
>NZ_MLAL01000019.1 GCF_001875665.1 Corynebacterium sp. NML130628
GGGGTTGGTGTTGTAGTGTGCCCAATCCCTCTCGGGTGGGTTTGGTATCAGCGGGGGAATATCGTGCGGGGACATGGGCGGGGACCTCCTTCGGTTCGGCGCTCACAACCAGCCTGCCACCTAGGGTGTGCTGCGTCTTTTGTCACTGAGCGCACCTGAGTGCACCTGGCAAGCCCCGGCCAGGCAGCTCCGGTCGACCTGCTCCGGTCGACCAACCCTGGTCAGCGCGAAATCGGCAAAGACGCACCGAAATGCCCGAAAACGCCGTGACCTGCGTTGGTCGACCGTAAGAGGTCGACCGGAGCAAAAACGAGAACAAAAACGAGAACAAAACGGAATGGAACCGCGCCCTCCCGGCGGACTGTTCCCGTATTGTCCACCCACATGCAGGGGTCGTACAGGCAACGTTCAGGGAAACGGCGTTAGATAGAGACAGTTATGTTCGCGGGCTTGGAAGCCACTCGTGGCGCCGACGCGTTTTCCGAGAGAAGTTTGAGGAAGCGTGGAATGCCCTGGTCTATGAAGGAGTGAACTGTACATGTCTGAGGCTACGAAGCCTGTGAAGGTGCTCGTTGTAGATGATGAGCCGAATATCGTTGAGTTGTTGACGGTTTCTTTGAAGTTCCAGGGCTTTGAGGTCGAGAGTGCGGGTTCCGGTCAGGAGGCACTGGAGAAGGTGAAGGACTTCCGGCCGGACGCGTTCATTCTTGATGTGATGATGCCGGGGATGGACGGCTTTGAGTTGTTAGGCAAGCTGCGTGCCGAGGGCATTGATGGCCCGGTGTTGTTCCTGACCGCGAAGGATGCGGTGGAGGACCGGATCCACGGCCTGACTATTGGTGCCGATGATTATGTGACGAAGCCGTTCTCCTTGGAGGAGGTTATTACTCGTCTGCGTGTGATTTTGCGTCGCGGCAAGGTGACGGAGGACGCGGATGAGGATACGACGCTGCGTTACGCCGATCTGACGTTGAATGATGAGACGCACGAGGTGACGAAGGCTGGCGAGATCATTGAGTTGTCGCCGACGGAGTTCAACTTGCTGCGCTACCTGATGCTGAATGCTGAGGTGGTGCTGTCGAAGGCGAAGATTCTGGATAACGTGTGGCACTACGATTTTGGCGGCGACGGCAATGTGGTTGAGTCGTACATTTCGTATTTGCGGCGCAAGGTGGATAACGGCGATGTGCCGTTGATTCATACGGTGCGTGGCGTTGGCTATGTGCTGCGTACGCCTCGCAAGTAAGGCGTAGGTGAGCGATGAGTAGGCGTCGTCTTCATGCTCTTGCGTACTCGAGGAATAAGCCGCTGCAGAAGCAGCTGGTGACGCTGGTGTTGGCGATTGCCACGCTGGCGTTGGTGGTGAGTTTCTCGGCGGTGTACATCTTCATGCGCAGCATTTTGTATCAGCGTGTCGACGACCAGCTCAGCGAGGGGCTGGACACTTGGGTTGGTCAGGTGACGTGGGTGCCGTCGTCGGGTGCGCCGAGCGATTTTTATCAGGAGACGTGGTATCCGCAGTTCCAGACGTCGTGGAGTCCAGTGTATGAGGATAGTCCACCGGATCTGTCGAGGGTGCGGCAGCCGAATAAGGCGTACACGGTGCCGTCGATAGGTGAGACGCCGGGTGTGAAGTGGCGTGCGATGTCACGCGAGACGCCTGACCATAACGTGAAGTATGTGGCGAAGCAGCTTGATTCTGAGCAGCGCGTGTTGGGGTGGTTGGCGTTTGTCGAGACGACGTTTGGCCTCATTGCCGTGCTGGGGATTGCGTTCGCGGGGCGCACCTATATTCGTAAGGCGTTGGCCCCGTTGCGTGAAGTGGAGAATACTGCGCTTGCAATTGCCGACGGCGACACGAAGCGCCGGGTGCCGGTGTGGTCGAGGGAGACTGAGGTCGGCAAGTTGTCGTACGCGATGAATACGATGGTGCAGCAGCTGCAGGAGTCCGTGGAGGACGCGCAGCTGAAGGAGGAACAGATGCGTCGCTTTGTCGGCGACGCGTCACATGAGTTGCGTACTCCGCTGACGAGTGTGCGTGGGTATGCGGAGCTCTACCGCAAGGGGATGGCGCCGGATGCGGACATGGTCATCGGCAAGATTGAGGAGGAGTCCGCCAGGATGCAGTTGCTGGTGGAGGACCTCCTCGCGTTGACTCGTGCGGAGGGCACCCGCCTGGATAAGCGCCAGGTGGATGTGCTGGAGATGGTCACGTCGGCGGTCAGTTCCGCGCACGCGGCGTTCCCGGAGCGTTCGCTCACGATCGAGAACAATGCCTCCTGCGTGCCGACGGTCGATGGTGACCCGTCGCGGCTGCACCAGGTGTTGTTGAACCTGATCGTGAACGCGTTCAAGCACGCGGGTAAGGATGCGTCGGTCACGGTGGCGTTGCGGGAGAACTTGGACCGCATCATCATCGAAGTCATTGACGACGGCTGCGGTATGGAAGAGAAGGACGCGGAGCACATTTTCGAGCGGTTCTACCGCGCGGACAACTCCAGGAACCGCGCTTCCGGCGGTGGTTCTGGGCTGGGGCTGGCGATTGCGAAGTCCCTCATCGAGCAGCACGACGGCACCATCACGGTGAAAAGCGCGCCGGGAGAGGGCTCCACGTTCACCATTTCCCTCCCGATGGAAAAGGCGCAGAAGCTTTAAGCTTCGAGTGCTGCGCGCAGCTTCTCCACGGCTTCGTCCATCTTGGCCGGGTCGGTTTCGTCCATCTTCATCACGGTGGACAGGTCGTAGCCGGACATGTCGTTGGCGGGGAAGACATGGATGTGGGCGTGTGGCACTTCGAAACCGGCGATGAGGTAGCCGGCGCGTTGGCTCCCGAACACTTCGATGATGGCGTTGCCTACTCGCTGGGCAACGTCGTTCATTTTTGCCCACAGCGCGGGCTCAATGTCGGTCCACTTATCGATCTCTTTGACGGGAACGACCAGCGTGTGACCGTACGCGATCGGCTCGATGGTGAGGAACGCGGCGACGTCCTCGTCCTTGTACACGAAGCGGCCTGGAATTTCACCTTGAATAATCTTTGTAAACACAGTGCTCATAGCGCCTAGGTTACCGGTAAGTTAGTGGGCATGCGCATCCTTGTTATCGGTTCGGGCGGCCGCGAACACGCCCTGTTGAAAGGTTTTGCAGGACATGAGCTCACTGTCGCGCCGGGAAACGCCGGCATGGCACCACTTGCTCAGGTGAGGGGTGTCGACGTCGCTTCGCCGGAGGCGATCGTCGAACTTGCGAAGGACGTTGAAGCGGAGCTTGTTGTGATTGGCCCTGAGGTGCCGTTGGTCGCGGGGGCGGTTGACGCGTTGCAGGCGGCGGACTTCCCGGTGTTTGGCCCGACGAAGGCCGCGGCACAGCTTGAGGGGTCGAAGGCGTTCGCGAAGGACGTCATGGCGGCCGCCGGAGTGGCGACGGCCCGGGCGCAGCGCGTGGAGCGCATCGAGGAGATCGACGACGCACTTGACGCGTTCGGCCCGCACTACGTGGTCAAAGATGATGGGCTGGCTGGCGGCAAGGGGGTCGTCGTCACGCTTGATGCGGCCGAGGCTCGCGCGCATGCTCGCGCAGTGATTGAGGCCGGCAACCCCGTGTTGTTCGAGTCTTTCCTCGAGGGGCCTGAGGTGTCGTTGTTCTGCCTGGTGGACGGCGAGACCGTGGTGCCGTTGCTGCCGGCGCAGGACCACAAGCGCGCCTACGACAATGATGAGGGGCCGAATACGGGCGGGATGGGCGCGTACACGCCGCTTCCTTGGCTACCGGAGGGCGGCGTCGAGCGCATCGTGGACGAGATTGCGCGCCCGGTCGCGCGTGAGATGGTCTCTCGCGGTATCCCGTACCAGGGCCTGTTGTACGTCGGCGCGGCGTGGGGGCCGGAGGGCCCGGCGGTGGTGGAGTTCAACGCGCGCTTCGGCGATCCGGAGACCCAGCCGGTGCTCAACCTGCTGCGCACCCCGCTTGTCGACGTCCTCTACGCCGTGGCCACGGGCAGCCTCGATACGCTGCCGCCGTTGGAGTGGGAGGAGGGCTACGCGGCGACGGTGGTGCTGGCGGCGAAGGATTACCCGGAGCACCCGAAGACCGGCGACGTCATTACGGGCGCCGACTTGGACAACCCTGATGTGGTGCTGCACGCGGGTACCGCTACCAAGGACGGGGAGTACGTCTCGGCTGGTGGGCGTGTGCTCAACGTGCTGGGCAAGGGCGCAACGCTGCAGGATGCGGTGGACGCTGCCTACCAGGCGATTGAGCAGATTTCCCTTAAGGGTTCCTTCTACCGCAAGGACATTGGGCGTCGCGCGATTGAAGGAGAAATCCGTATCTAGCGCGCGTGTCGGGGCGTTGTGCGATAATCAGCGTCGTGGCTGAGAAACTGTTGAAACCGAACAATAGCAACGTCCTGTCGAACCGCTACGCGTCGCCGGAGATGGCGACGCTGTGGAGCGCAGAACACAAGATCATTCTGGAGCGTCAGCTCTGGATCGCCGTGATGAAGGCGCAGCGTGAGCTGGGGGTCGAGATCCCCGAGGAGGCGATCGCTGCGTACGAAGCGGTCGTCGACAAGGTGGACCTGGCCTCTATCGCTGAGCGTGAGAAGGTCACGCGACATGACGTGAAGGCGCGCATTGAGGAGTTCAATGCGCTTGCGGGTCACGAGCACATCCATAAGGGGATGACCAGCCGTGACTTGACGGAGAACGTCGAGCAGTTGCAGATTTACCGTTCGCTGGAGCTGATTCGCGACAAGTCCGTTGCGGTGCTCAAGGCGATCGGGAATCGGGCGGATCAGTACTCCACGTTGGTGATGGCGGGGCGTTCGCACAATGTGGCGGCGCAGGCCACGACGCTGGGTAAGCGCTTTGCGTCGGCGGCGGATGAGATGCTGGTGGCGGTTGAGCGCATCGAGACGCTGCTGAAGTCCTACCCGCTGCGAGGCATCAAGGGCCCGATGGGCACAGCGCAGGACATGCTCGACCTGATGGGGGGCGACGAGGCGAAGCTGCGCCAGCTGGAGCACTCGGTGGCGCGCCACCTGGGCTTCGAGCGCACCTTTGACTCGGTTGGCCAGGTCTACCCGCGTTCCCTGGATTTCGACGCTATCTCGGCGATCGTGCAGCTGGGTGCGGGGCCGTCGTCGCTTGCGACCACGATCCGCCTGATGGCCGGCAACGAGACGGTCACGGAGGGCTTCAAGGAGGGCCAGGTCGGCTCTTCTGCGATGCCACACAAGATGAACGCGCGTTCCTGCGAGCGCGTCGGTGGCTTCCAGGTCATTCTGCGCGGCTACCTCACCATGGTCGCTGACCTTGCAGGGCAGCAGTGGAACGAGGGCGACGTGTTCTGCTCGGTGGTGCGTCGCGTGGCGCTTCCAGACGCCTTCTTTGCGATCGACGGCCAGTTTGAGACATTTCTCACTGTGCTGGATGAGTTCGGTGCGTTCCCGGCGATGCTCAACCGTGAGCTGGACCGTTACTTGCCGTTCTTGGCCACGACGAGGATTTTGATGGCGTCGGTCCGCGCTGGTGTGGGCCGTGAGACGGCGCACGAGATTATCAAGGAGCACGCGGTTGCGATGGCGCTTGATATGCGCGAAAATGGCGCTGAACAAAACCTCATTGAGCGCCTCGCCGCTGATGAGCGTCTTCCGCTCGACAAAGAGCAGCTGGAGGACGCGCTGGCTGACCGTCACGCGTTCATCGGCTCGGCGGAGTCGCAGGTCAGCAACGTGTGTGCTCGTATCCAACAGCTTATCGACGCCCACCCGGACGCCGCGGCGTACAAACCAGGGGAGATTCTGTAACCTTTATGTCCATGCGTCCAGAGCTTTCTGACTATACCCACCTGGCTGGCGGCAAAGTCCGCGAGATTTACGAGGTGGATGACGAAACGTTATTGATGGTGGCGTCCGACCGCATTTCGGCGTTCGACTTTTCGCTGGAGCCGGCGATCCCGGACAAGGGTCGGATTCTGACTGCCACGTCCATGTTCTTCTTCGACCTGCTTTCGGGTGTGCGTAATCACCTGGCGGGTCCGATTGATGATCCTCGGATTCCCGAGGATGTCCTTGGCCGCTCGTACGTGGTGAAGAAGCTGAAGATGATTCCGTTCGAGTGCGTTGCTCGCGGCTACTTGACCGGTTCGGGCAAGAAGGAGTACGACCGCACCGGCATGGTGTGCGGCGTGAAACTTCCCGAGGGCCTGGTTGAGGCCTCGAAGCTGCCGGAGCCGATTTTCACCCCGGCGACGAAGGCTGCGCAGGGCGATCACGACGAGAACGTTACGTTCGAGTACGTGGAGGAGAAGGTGGGCGCGAAACTCGCCGCCCAGCTGCGCGACCTTACCCTGGAGGTGTACACGAGGGCCGCTGAGTACGCGGAGACCAAGGGCATCATCCTGGCGGACACGAAGCTTGAGTTTGGCCTCGACGAGGAGGGCAACCTGGTGCTGGCGGATGAGGTGCTCACGCCTGATTCGTCCCGCTACTGGCCGGCGGATACGTACGAGGAAGGCAAGGTGCAGCCGAGCTTCGATAAGCAGTACGTGCGCAATTGGTTGACCGGACCGAAGTCCGGCTGGGACCCGGCGGAGAACACGCAGCCGCCGGAGCTGCCGGGTTCTGTGGTGGAGGCGACTCGTGACCGCTACATCGAGGCATACGAGCGCCTCAGCGGTGAGAAGTTCGGTGACTGGCCGGGGGCGCGTGCCTAAGGTGCGAGGTTGCGCGTAGACTCGTCGCCTATGACGAATTTCAGCGCGCAACCGCCAGTGGCAGCACAACACCCTACGACTCGCGTGTTTCATGGGCGCGAGTTCGTCGATAATTATGAGTGGCTCCGGGATAAGCAGTCCCCGGAGACCATTGCCTATCTGGAGGCGGAGAACGCCTATACCGCAGAGGTGACCGCCCCGTTTGCCCCGCTCGCGGAGCAGGTGTACCAGGAGATGAAGTCTCGCATCAAGGAGACTGACATGTCCGTGCCGCAGCGCAACGGCGACTGGTGGTACTACGGCCGCACCATCGAGGGCAAGAGCTACGGCGTGTCTTGTCGCGTGCGCGTCAGCGACGACCCGTGGACGCCGCCGACGTTGCCGGAGGACGGCTCTCCGCTGCCGGGGGAGCAGGTGCTGCTTGACCTCAATGAGATGGCCGAGGGCCATGAGTTCTTCTCGCTCGGCGCGTCCGCAGTGTCCACGTCTGGGCGTTTGCTCGCCTTTTCGACGGACACCTCCGGCGACGAACGTTTCGACCTGCGCATCAAGGACCTGGAAACCGGCGAGCTGCTACCGGACACCATCGAGGGCGCCTTCTACGGCGCGACGTGGGCGGGGGAGCAGTACCTGTTTTACCTGCGCGTTGACGACGCCTGGCGTCCCCACCAGGTGTGGCGCCACGAGGTGGGAACGGCGGCGTCGGAAGACGTGCTGGTCTACCAGGAGGACGACGAGCGCTTCAACCTTGGCGTCGGCGGAGACCGCGCAGAGCAGTTCCTGTACATCGTGGCGAGCTCGAAGCTGACCAGTGAGTGGCGCGCGGTGCCCCTGGAGACACCGACCGCTGACTTCGAGGTGCTGTGGCCACGCGAGGAAGGCGTGGAGTACGACTTGGACTACGCGGAGCTCGCCGGGCGCGGGTACTGGGTGATCACGCACAACGCGACCGGACCGAACTTCGCCGTGGGTACCTGCCCGGTGGATGCGCGGGTGCCGCTCACAGAACTGGAGACGCTCGTGGAGCACAGCGCGGATGTGCGCGTAGAGGGCGTCGATACGTATCGGGACTTCCTGTTTTGTGCCTACCGCTCCGGGGGCATCAGCAGGCTTGCGGTAGCACCTGTGGAGGGGGACAGCTTCGGCGCGCTGCGCGAGCTCGAATTCGAGGAGGAGCTCTACACCGTCGGGTTGGGCGGCAACCCTGAGTGGGACGCGCCGGTGGTGCGGCTGACGTACACCTCCTTTACGCAACCTGCCCAGCTGTTCGACTACCGGGTGTCTACCCGCGGCCTCACCTTGCTGAAGCAGCAGGAGGTACTTGGGGGCTACGATGCCACCGAGTACGTCGCCAGCCGTATGTGGGCCACCGCCGACGACGGTACCCAAGTACCGATTTCCGTGGTGCACCGCGCTGATCTGGACATGAGCCAGACGCACCCGACGCTGCTCTACGCCTACGGTTCCTACGAGTCCTCCGTGGACCCTGGTTTTTCCGTGGCGCGGCTGTCGCTGCTGGACCGCGGCATGGTGTGGGCGTGCGCGCACGTGCGCGGTGGCGGCGAGATGGGCCGCGGCTGGTACGACAACGGCAAGATGCTGACGAAGAAGAACACGTTCACCGACTTCATCGCGTGCGCCGACGAGCTCGTGCGTGCAGGGGTGAGCTCCTACGGCACACTCGTGGCCGAGGGCGGCTCGGCGGGTGGGATGTTGATGGGCGCGATAGCGAACATGGCGCCGGAAAAATTCGCGGGCATTCAGGCGATCGTGCCGTTCGTGGACCCACTGACCTCGATCCTCATGCCGGAGCTGCCACTGACTGTGGTGGAGTGGGAGGAGTGGGGCGACCCGTACCACGACCCGGAGGTCTACGACTACATGGCCTCCTACGCCCCGTACGAGAATATTTCCGCCCAGCGCTACCCGGATATTCTGGCGGTGACCAGCCTGAACGATACGCGCGTGCTCTACGTGGAGCCCGCGAAGTGGGTGGCGAAGCTGCGTGAGGTTGCCACGGGCGGGGAGATTTTGCTTAAAACGGAGATGTCCGCCGGGCACGGCGGTGTGTCTGGCCGTTACGAGAAGTGGAAGCAGACCGCGTTCGAGTACGCCTGGACGCTGGTGCACTCGGGGGCTTGCACCGTCTAACCGCCGCGTAAGAAAGGGCTCCCGCGGGGGGAATCCGTTCGTTATACTGTCTTCGTCGTAATGACCTCCGAGATACGAAGGATTCTCATGGCAAAAGTCGTGGTAAATGTCATGCCGAAGGCTGAAATTTTGGATCCGCAGGGCCAAGCTGTCCTGCGCGCGCTGGGCAGAATCGGGGTGAACGGTGTCGAAGATGTGCGTCAAGGGAAGCGTTTTGAAATCGAAGTCGACGACACCGTGTCCGACGATGAGCTCAAGCGCGTCGCCGAAACCCTCCTGGCGAATATGGTGATTGAAGACTTCGAGGTTGTTCGATGACGGCAACCATCGGTGTAATCACGTTCCCAGGCACGCTCGACGATGTCGATGCGTTGCGTGCCGTCCGCGTCGCCGGGGCGCAGCCGAAGTCGCTGTGGCATGCTGATGATGATTTGACGGGTGTTGACGCTGTCGTGGTCCCCGGTGGGTTCTCCTACGGGGACTATTTGCGTTCCGGAGCTATCGCCGCGCAGGCCCCGATGATGGGTGCTGTGGTGGAGGCCGCGAAGAAGGGGATGCCGGTGCTCGGCATCTGCAACGGTTTCCAGATCCTCACTGAGGCCGGCCTGCTGCCGGGCGCACTGACCCGCAACCAGCACCTGAACTTCCACTGCGTGGATACCTACCTTGAGGTGGCCAACGCGGAGACCGCGTGGACCTCCAGCTTCAACGAGGGCGACAAGATCCTCGTGCCGGCGAAGCACGGCGAAGGCCGCTTCCAGGCGTCCGCTGAGACCATCGAGCAGCTGGAGAAGGAAGGCCGCGTGGTGTTCCGCTACACGGATAACTTCAACGGCTCCATCAACGCCATTGCTGGTGTCACGAGCGAAAACGGTCGCATCGTTGGGCTCATGCCGCACCCGGAGCACGCGATTGAGGCGCTTACGGGGCCGTCGACGGACGGGCTCGGGTTGTTCTTGTCCGCTATTTCTTCGATCGGAGCGTAGGGAAAACAATGACTGTACACAACGATACGGTGGAGCACGCCGCGAAGACTCCTGATCTGGAGCAGCCCTACGCGGAGCTCGGCCTGAAGACCGACGAGTACGAAAAGATCAAGCACATCCTCGGCCGACGCCCGACGGATGCGGAGCTGACGGTGTACTCCGTCATGTGGTCGGAGCACTGCTCGTACAAGTCCTCCAAGGTGCACCTGCGCTACTTCGGGGAGACGATGACGGAGGAGATGGCGTCGAAGATTCTGGCCGGTATCGGCGAGAACGCGGGCGTCGTCGACATCGGTGACGGCGACGCGGTGACCTTCCGTGTGGAGAGCCACAACCACCCATCCTTCGTGGAGCCCTACCAGGGTGCCGCGACCGGCGTGGGCGGCATCGTGCGTGACATCATGGCGATGGGCGCGCGCCCGATCGCGGTGATGGACCAGCTGCGCTTCGGCCCCGCCGACGCGCCGGACACTAAGCGTGTCCTGCCAGGCGTGGTGCACGGTGTTGGTGGCTACGGCAACTCGCTTGGCCTGCCGAACATTGGTGGCGAGACCGTCTTCGACGAGGCGTACGCGGGTAACCCGCTGGTGAACGCGCTGTGCGTGGGCACGTTGAAGGTGGAGGACCTGAAGCTGGCGTTCGCTTCCGGAATGGGCAACAAGGTGGTGCTCTTCGGCTCCCGCACGGGTCTCGACGGCATCGGCGGTGTGTCGGTGCTGGGGTCCGCGACGTTCGAGGAAGGCGAGGAGCGCAAGCTGCCAGCAGTCCAGGTGGGCGACCCGTTCGCGGAGAAGGTGCTCATCGAGTGCTGCCTTGAGTTGTACAAGGCCGGCGTCGTCGTCGGTATTCAGGACCTCGGTGGCGGTGGCCTCGCGTGTGCCACCTCCGAGCTGGCGGCGGCGGGTGACGGCGGCATGACCGTCAACCTGGACAACGTGCCGCTGCGCGCAGAAAACATGAGCGCGGCCGAGATCCTCGCCTCCGAGTCCCAGGAGCGCATGTGTGCCGTGGTCACCCCGGAGAATGTGGATCGTTTCATGGAGATCTGCGCGAAGTGGGAGGTTGGCGCGGCCGTGATTGGCGAGGTCACCGACGAAAAGGACCGTTACCTCGTCTACCACAAGGGAGAACTGGTGCTGGACGCACCGCCGTCATCGATCGACGAGGGCCCGGTCTACGACCGCCCGTACGCACGTCCCGAGTGGCTTGACGGCGTGCAGGCGAAGACGGACGTCGACACCTCGGAGGATCTGGAAGGCACCTGGCTGAAGATGGTTGCCTCCTCGGCGCTGTGCTCGCGTGACTTCATCACCCAGCAGTATGACCGCTACGTGCGTGGCAACACCGTGCAGGCACAGTACTCGGATTCGGGCGTACTGCGCATCAACGAGGAGACCTCGCGCGGCGTGGCTATTTCCACGGACGCGTCCGGCCGTTACACCTACCTTGACCCGAACATGGGCGTGCGTCTCGCGCTTGCGGAGGCCTACCGCAACGTCGTGGTCACCGGCGCGAAGCCGGTCGCGGTGACGAACTGCCTCAACTTCGGTTCCCCTGAGAACCCTGACGTGATGTGGCAGTTCCGCGAAGCCGTCCACGGCCTCGCTGATGGCGCAGCCGAGATGGAGATTCCGGTTTCCGGCGGCAACGTCTCCTTCTACAACCAGACCGGCGAAACCCCGATCCTGCCGACCCCAGTCGTGGGCGTGCTCGGCGTGATCGAGGATGTCAACGCCGCTATCCCGCACCGCTTGCCGAAGGGCGAGGGCCAGCAGGCTCTGCTCGTGCTCGGTGATACGAAGGCCGAGTTCGGTGGTTCGGTGTGGCAGGACATCTCCGGCCAGGGGTTGAGTGGCTTGCCGCCGCAGGTGGACCTCGCGAACGAGGAGCGCATCGGGCAGCTGCTGCACGCGAACAACGACATCCGTGCTGCGCACGACCTTTCCGAAGGCGGCTTGTCGCAGGCGGTCTTTGAGATGCTGCTCGGCTCCGGTAAGGGCGCTGAGCTGGATCTTTCGGCGGTCCACGAGGACGCGTTCACTGCGCTGTTCTCCGAGTCCGCCTCCCGCGTGCTCGTCGCGGTGGACCCATCGCTTGTCGACGCCACCATCGAGCGCGCAAACGCCACCGGGGTCCCGGCGCACGTGCTGGGTACGACGACCGGCGACGGCCGCATCACCTTCGGTGAGCACTCCGTCATGGTCGCCGCGTTGGCTGATGCGTGGGCGAATACGTTGCCTGCGCTGTTCGGCAACGCGACGGCCCCGAACGCCGCGCTGTAAAGAGCGCGATTTAGAGGTTATGCCGCCAGGTCATCACGGTGCCTGGCGGCGTTTCCATGCGCAGGCCCGTCGCCTCAACACCGGGCTGGGAGGCGTCGTCGACGGAGAAGCTGACGAAGGTCTGGTTGTAGGTCTGGTTGGGGACCAGGTCCTGTGGGCTTCGTGGTAGGCCGGGGAGCTCTACGGTGCCACAGAGCTGGGTGGCGAAGTTGCGTATGCGGTTCGCCGCCACGTTGCCTTCGCCGACGATGGTGATGTCGGGGCTGCGCACGGCTTCGTCGGGGCTGTCGCCTGCGGTGTTGCCAGTGTAGACGTAGCTGATGTCGAAGCAGCGCACCTGGGTCACGTCGGCGAGTGCGGTGTCGGCGTTGGTGTAGTTGCCGACGCGGCGGCGTGCCTCTTTGCCTGAGATGACCCGGGGGTTCGCCACGCGTGCCCGGAAGTGGTACGCCCCTCCCTTATCGCCAGTGAGCGTGACGGCGGCAGATTGGCGGAACTGCAGCACGGTGGACGTTTTCGTTTGGGGCGCGGCGCAGCCCGCCATCGAACTCGCGAGGCAGGCCCCAGCGGCCAGCGTCGCGACGGTTCGCCTCAGCGCTAACACAGCCGCCACTAGTCGACGCGCTGCTGCGCATCGTCCAAGCGCACCAGCGGCTCCGGCTCGTACTGCGCGCGCAAGTCCTTGAGCGTCTGCGTGTGCTCCCAGAGGCGCTTGTCCTCGTCCGTGACTGGGGTGAACTTGCGCGCGGGAAGCGGGTTGCCGTCAATGTCGATGCCGATGTAGGTCACCGTGGCGTGAATCGCGTTCTGGAGCGAGTCGCGCCCGCCGCGCGGATCCCCGGAGCGGATAAAGATCGAAGTGTGCATCGAACGGGAATCCGTCCTGGTCAGGCGTGCCTCCACCTCGATGAGGTCACCGATGTGGATTGGCTTGTAGAAGCGGATGCCGCCCGCGTACACCGCGGCGGTGCGCTCCCCGGACCACTCCATAGTGCAGGCCATGCCCGCCTCGTCGATCCACTCCATGGCGGTGCCACCGTGGACGTCGCCACCCCAGTTGATGTCGGTCGGCTTCGCCAGGAATCGGTGGATGGTGCGCGGGGCGGTGGCGTCGTCGGTGTAGGTCTGTTCCAGCATGGACGCCTCGATGGCCTTGCGGAGGTCGATGCGGGAGATCGCGGCGGCCTCCACGCGGCGCTCCTCGTCGTCCTTCGGCGTGAGCGTAGGCACCGGGGTTGGACGCCCGTTGGAGTCCATCGCGACGAAAACAACCAGGCAGTCGCATGCGCGGGTAAAGATGCCTTCGCGTGGGTCCGCCGAAAGCACCTCGTTGACGATGTGCATCGAAGAACGGCCGGTCATCGCGATCCGGGAGCGGACCTCCACAATGTGGCCCGACGGAATCGGCCGGGTGAAGTGGATGTGGCCGACGTAGGCGGTCACGCAGTAAGTCGACGACCACTGCGCGGCACACGCATATGCCGCCTTGTCGATCCACTGCAACACACGGCCACCGGAGACACCCTGGGCGCCCGCGTGGAGAACATCTGTAGGAGCCGCCATGAAACGCAGCGTGATGGAAGGAGACTTCATGGCACCACAGCATAATATGAAATCCATGGCACAGAGGAAGGCACAGAAGAAGACAGAGGTTGACCCAGCAGCGACACGAGCGGCCGTCCTGGCTATCAAGGACTGGCTGTTGGACGAAGAGGGCGTCGACACACCCGGCAGGGCCCTGCTTGCCGACGCCGTGCGGCGCACCGCCCGCACCCTCGCACACGAAATGCCTGGGCATACGGTAGAGCTGCGAATACCCCCGTTTGTTGCCGTGCAATGCGTCGAAGGACCCCGCCACACCCGTGGCACTCCGCCCAACGTCGTCGAAATGGACCCAGCCACCTGGCTGCGAATCGCCACAGGCCTGGCCACTTTCGAGGAAGAAGTACGCGCCGGGCGTATCGACGCCTCCGGCTCCCGGGCCCACGAAGTCCAAAAAGGGCTGCCCGTTCTCCCCCTTCACCCCTAAGCGTTCGTTAGAGTAGAGCTCGTGCGAACCGAAGAGGAATACATCGGGGATGACACGCCACGCGAAGAATGCGGTGTGTTCGGCGTTTGGGCGCCCGGTGAAGACGTATCAAAACTGACATATTTCGGACTATTTGCCCTCCAGCACCGCGGCCAGGAAGGTGCGGGCATCGCTGTGGGCGACCACGAACAGGTGGTAGTGTTCAAAGACATCGGACTGGTGAGCCAAATCTTTGACGAGCCGACGCTCGGCGCGCTGCAGGGCGACGTCGCCATTGGCCACACCCGTTACTCCACGGCGGGGAACAACTCGTGGGACAACGTGCAGCCGATGTACCGCGTCAGCCCCAACGGCACCGATGTCGCGCTGGCGCACAACGGCAACCTGACCAACTACGTGGAGCTGCAGCGCGAGGCCGTCGAGCGCAAGCTCATCCCGGCCGACGGGGTCGAGGGCCAAGGCTCCTCCTCCGACACCGCGGTCGTCTCCGCCCTGCTCGCCGACGCCATCCGCGACGACGTCACCCTCCTGGACTCCGCGCGTCAGCTCCTGCCGCGCGTCAAGGGGGCGTTCTGCTTCATGGTGACTGACGGCAAGACCCTCTACGCGGCCCGCGACCCACATGGCGTGCGCCCACTGTGTCTCGGCCGCCTGGAGCGCGGCTGGGTCGTCGCATCCGAAACGTGCGCCCTCGACATCGTGGGTGCTTCCTTCGTCCGGGACATCGAACCAGGCGAGCTCATCGCCATCGACGAGACCGGCGTCCACTCCGAACGCTTCGCCGACGCACCACACGCGCACTGCGTGTTCGAGTACGTCTACGTCGCTCGCCCCGACTCAGTTGTCGACGGCCAATCCGTCAACAGCGCCCGCATCGACATCGGGCGCCGCCTGGCCCGCGTCGCACCCGTCGACGCCGACCTGGTCATGCCGGTCCCAGAGTCCGGCACCCCGGCCGCCATCGGCTACGCCGAGGAATCCGGCATCCCGTTCAAGCAGGGCATGATGAAGAACGCCTACGTCGGCCGCACCTTCATCCAACCCTCCGACACGCTGCGCCAGCTCGGCCTGCGCCTGAAGCTGAACCCGGTGCGCGAAGTCATCGAGGGCAAGAAGCTCGTCGTTGTCGACGACTCCATCGTGCGCGGCAACACCCAGCGCAAACTGATCCGGATGCTGCGCGAAGCCGGCGCCGCCGAAGTACACGTGCGCATCGCTTCACCACCGGTGAAGTGGCCGTGCTTCTACGGCATCGACTTCGCCAGCCCCGGCGAGCTCATCGCCAACCACGGGCGCGGCGGCAACGAAGAAGTCGTCGCCGAGTCCATCAGGACCATGGTGGGTGCGGACTCCCTGGCGTTCGTCACCACCGAGGACATGATCGCCTCCACCAACCAGCCAGCATCCAACCTCTGCGCGGCCTGCTTCACCGGCGAATACCCACTCGGGCTCCCGGAGGGCAACCACAACGCAGATCTTGTTCGTCGTCTCCAGAAAGGTGAAAACGCATCATGACCGACCACACCACCCCAGCCGCCGACTCGGCCGTGTCCTACGAGGCCGCTGGCGTCTCCATCGAAGCCGGCGACAAGGCCGTCGAACTGCTCGCGCCTTTGGCGAAGCGCGCCACCCGCCCCGAAGTCCAGGGCGGCATTGGCGGCTTCGCCGGCCTCTTCGCCCTGGGTAAGTACAAGGAGCCGCTGCTCGCCGCCGGGTCCGACGGCGTCGGCACTAAGCTGGCCGTTGCACAGGCGATGGATAAGCACGACACCATCGGTATCGACCTGGTCGCCATGTGTGTCGACGACCTCGTCGTCTGCGGTGCCGAACCACTCTTCCTGCAGGACTACATCGCGATCGGCAAGGTCGTCCCCGAGAAGATCGCCGACATTGTCTCCGGTATCGCCGAAGGCTGCGTCCAGGCGGGCTGCGCGCTGCTCGGCGGCGAGACCGCTGAACACCCAGGCGTGATGAACGTCGACGACTACGACGTCTCCGCCACCGCCATCGGCGTCGTCGAAGCCTCCGAACTCCTCGGCCCAGACAAGGTCCACGAAGGCGACACCATCATCGCCATGGCGTCCTCCGGCCTGCACTCTAACGGCTACTCCCTGGCCCGCTACGTGCTGCTCGAGCGCGCCGGGCTGCCCCTCGACGGCCACATCGACGCCCTCGGCCGCACTCTCGGCGAGGAGCTCCTCGAGCCAACCAAGATCTACGCCCTCGACTGCTTGGCGCTTGCCAAGGAGTTCGACGTGCGAACCTTCTGCCATGTCACCGGCGGCGGCTTGGCGGGCAACATGGAGCGCATCATCCCTGAAGGCCTCGTTGCCGACATGGACCGCGCCACCTGGACCCCAGGCCCAATCTTCCAAACCATCCAATCCGTCGGCGACGTCCCCGTCGAGGAGATGGAGAAGACCTTCAACATGGGCATCGGGATGGTTGCCGTCGTGGTGCCGGAGGACCGTGACCAGGCGTTGGCCTTGTTGAAGGATCGCGGCATCGACAGCTGGGTACTCGGCGAGGTCCGAGCCGCCGAGGCTGGCGAAGATGCCCGCGCGGTACTTCGTGGGGCGCACTCCTAGGGAACCGCGCACCAAATTCCCGAATTTCAACGAGCGAGATTTGCAAAAACCCAGGTCGACACTTGCTTGAGAAGGAATTTGGTGTCTTAGCGCTCAGCCTACGCACCAAATTCCCACTTTCCGACACTGCCGCCCGGCGTTTCGCCTGGTCGTGAGTTCAGCGGGAAGGGATTTGGTGCGAGTGCCCCTAAAGGTTATGAGGGCACCAAAAGAACACCCGCGGCCCGTGTGGGCAGCAGGTGTTCTTTGTCAGTGTTGGACGTTTAGCGGCCTGAGGTGCCGTATGCATCCCAGTCGGCGTAATCGGCGTACTGGTCATCTACCTCATAGTCGTCGGTATCTTCCCAGCTCTTCTTCGGAGCTTTGCCTGCGAGCTCGCGTTGGAGCGACTCGAGGTCCATTTCGGGAGAGTTGTACTTCAGTTGGCGAGCAACCTTGGTCTGCTTTGCTTTGGCGCGTCCGCGACCCATTGCGTGACCCCCTTGAGGTGGTTCTTCTGGGCGGCTCCCGGGCAGGGAGCGGCCTCATGCTTTTCGATTCGTTAATTGTCCTGTAGGACATAATAGCGCGAACGTCCCAAAAATTCCCCTCCACGGGGTGACCTGTGTGTTTTGCCCGGCAAACCCCCAAGCCGACCTCAAATTCGGTCCCTAGTTGCCACGCAGCCGTTGCTGTGCCTTTCGTCCGGCTTTCTCGCCTTCATCGGTGGGGAGGGAGTCGGGGTCGATGCGGGCGGCGACACCGTCGATGTCAAGGTCGACGTCGGTGCCGGCGTTGAGCGCGGACCGTTTCAGGCGGGCGAGCGCGATGGGGCCGTAGTCGGCGTCGTGGACGACGGTGCCCAGGGTGCCAACCGCGCGTCCGCCTGCCCGGATGGTTGCGCCCGTTTTGGGTTCAACGGGTGCTGAGCCGTCGAGTTGCAGCATGACCATCAGGCGGGGGGAGCGGCCAATGTTTTCTACGCGGGCTACGGTTTCTTGCCCGCGGTAGCAGCCCTTTTCCAGGTGGACGGCGGCGATTCGGTCGCCGCGATTGATCAAGCGCGGGGCTTCGTGCGGGATGGTTTTTTCGTCGCAGTCTGCGCCGAGCTCGGGCTCGCCGGCCCGCACGCGTTCAGCGGTAAACGCCATGAGCCCGCCGAGCACGCCCCCGCGTTCCACCAGCGTATCGACGACCTCTTCGAGCCGGTCGCGCTCAACCGCAATGTCGAAACGCTCGTGGTCAGTCCACGGGGACACTTGCCTGGAAAACGTCGCCCCCTCGACTGATGCGAGTGTCTCCGTGGCGCCGGTTGGGCCGATGAGTGTGAGGATTGCCAGGTCAGTGTCGGTGATGGTGACGTCGGACCAGAACACCATCTTGCGCAGGAATGCGGTGAAGGTTTCGTACTGTGCGGCTGGCAGGTCGAGGTAGAACGTCGTGCCGTCGTAGAAGACGTCCGCGTGGTGGAGGATCCGGCCCTGGGCGTCAAGGTCGAGGGCGGAGGCGGCGAAGCCGGAGGGGGCGTCGTCAAGTTTTTGTGAGAGGAGGTTGTTTAAGAACTCTGGTGCGTCGGGCCCCGTGACTGCGGCGATGCGGCGCTGTGAGCGGTCGATGATGACGGGCTGGGTGTCCATGGCGCGCTGTTCGCCGAGTGGCTCCCCGTAATGCCAGGCAACCCCTTTCGCGTCGAGTGGCGTTTCGCCTGGAAACTCCGCGGCGCCGGGCCGTTGCAAAAGTGGAGAAGAGTTCAACACATCCACCATCGTACCGGGATACTATGAACGCATGGGTTCGTCGCACTTGTTACCAGCTCCAGTGATCTATCTCGTGGAACCGTTCGGCGGTTCTATTCGACGTCAAAACGCCAGCATGCCGCACGTGTTTTGGGACGATGCCGCCGTCACGCGTGGCGACGGCATCTTCGAGACCATCCTGATTCGGAAGGGGGTGCCCGCCAATCTGGAGGCCCACGTTGCGCGCTTCCGGCGCAGCGCCCGCACACTCGACTTGCCGGACCCGGGGGTGGACCATTGGGTGAAGGCGACGAACGAGGCCGTGGCCGACTATGTGCGTGAGCGTGGCAGCGAGCCGGAGGACGTCGATGCGCGTTGCGTGTGGACGATGACGCGCGGCCGCGAAACCACCGGTGTGCCCACGGCGTGGTTGACGGTGCGCCCCATCGACGAGACTGCGTTGAAGCAGCGCAAGAGCGGGGTGTCAGTAATGACGACGTCTCGTGGCTACTCGCTGGACACCGGGGAGCATGCGGTGCCGTGGATGCAGGTCGGGGCGAAGACGTTGAACTATGCGGCGAACATGGCGGCGCTGCGTTGGGCGAAGAGCCACGGGCACGACGACGTGATCTACATCGACCCCACTACCGAGCGCGTGCTGGAGGGCGCGAACTCGACGGTGATTGTTGTGAAGAAGGGTGGGCGGATCCGCACGCCGAAGCCGGGGCCGGGCATCCTGCCAGGCACGACGCAGGCCGCACTGTTCGAGTACGCATCTGAGCGTGGCTGGAAGTGCAAGCAGAAAGACATCTACCTCAGTGAGCTGTTTAAGGCTGAGTCGGTGTGGCTGCTGAGCTCCACAAGGATGGCGACGCGGGTCAAGCGCCTGAATGGCAAAAAGCTCCCGGCCCCCGAGAACGCTTGGGAGATCCAGGAGCTGGTGCAGGAGTCGCTTGATGCGAGCCTTGGCCTGTAGCTAGGCGAGGAGCGTGCGGCGCGCTTAGCCGGCGACGCGCTTGAGCTCTGCGGACATGTAGGGGACCATTTCGCCGTCGACGGCGCGTTCGTCCACCCAGCCGAGGTTGTTATTCGGCATCAGGCCGTAGACGCGCTTGCCCGGGCCGTGGCTCTCAGGGCCGGTTTCCGTAACGATGGTGGATGCGCTGGTCAGCTGCCATGCACGTTCGTTGAGCAGTGTGCCGTACATGATCTCGGTGAGCCCGCGGGAGTTGGTGAGGGTGACCTCGATTTCGTCCTTCAGGGAAATGCGCCAGAACCCGACCTCGCGCTGATCGGCGCCGGTTGGCTTACCGTCTTCGTCCAGGCGCCAGATGCGGGACTCGAAGCGCAGGTAGTTTTCGCCGTCGTGGGAGATGACCAGCTGCTGCCCGAAGGCGTATTCGTCGCCGTTATCGTTGGCTTGGCCCTCGCCGTGCCACACGCCGACCAGCGGCAGGAGCGCTAAGAGGCCGTCGTGGAGGTTGGGGCCTTCGCGCAGGTTCGCGGTGTCCGCTGGGAGCGGTATCTCATCGAACCCGAGGGCGGGGATATTGCGGTGCGCGGTCGCCTTCGACTGCTCGGCGGCAAGGTTGACTGCTTCGTTTCCGTTTAGCTTTTCACTCATGCGTACCAGGCTACAACGTCTGGGGTGGAAGCGTTCTACACCAGCGGTGCGAGGTCGGCGGCTTCCACGACGGTGTTGATGCGGTCGCGGGAAAACTCGATGGAACCTCCGGAGAGCTGCACGTTGTCGGCCTGGCCGCCTAATGGCAGATCGCGGGTGTCCCTGTCCAGGGTGTATGCGTCGAGGACGCGGTCGGTGAGTTCGGAGGGGACGTCGATAAGCTGGCTGGGCCGCATGCGGAATGTGGGGCCCTCGAGCCGCAGGGTGACGATCACAGTGGTCGGGGTGTCGGTGCCGGGGACGGTGCCGGTCATGCGCGCTTCGCTCGCGGTGCCGCCGGAAGGGGAGATGTCATAGGGGTGCGCGATGTCGAGGTCGGTCATGCCGAGGAGCTGGCCGAATGCGACGCCGTCGAGGCGTACCTTGCGGCGCACAACGTCGGCCTGCGCGCCGGTGATATCCGCGCGGCGCAGGCGTTGCCCCGCGTTCGCGGGCAGTTCCAAGTTGATCAGCTCGACCCCGGCGTTGCCCACGCCGACGCCTGCCACCGGAACGTCCACCGAGTGCAGGCTCACTCGCGAGATGGTGCCCGTCAGCGAGGCAAGCGCAACCGGGAAGCCGGAGATGTAGGCGTCGGGGGCGACTTCCAGCCCGTTGAGCTGCGCGGCCTGCCTCGACAGTGTGCGCTCCACGCCGGAGGCAAACATCGTGTCAGCGGTACCGCCGACAAGCAGCACCGCAGCGAGCCCAAAGGCGATCGACCGTTTCTTCACGTCTCTAGTTGTACACACGCGCTAGCCTGGGGGCATGACGAACACTCGCTTTCACCCCCACCCGCTCACGCTGCCCGATCACCCGGAGACAGCCAAACAGGTCGAGGCGATGCTGCGGCGCGTCGCGGATTACGACGGCATCGACGCCTTTTCCGAGCAGTTCCTCCACGGGCTTCACGACGCCCGCCTCGGACACAACCACCTGGTGGTCCAACAGGGCGACGACGTTGTGGGTGTAGTCGGCTTCGCCCCGGACGGTTCGGCGGAGCTCGCGGTGGACCCGCAGTCGCGCGGGCAGGGGATGGGCCGCAGCCTTGTCGACGCCACCTTCGCCCACAACCCGGCCGCGGGCCTGTGGGCCCACGGCAACCTGCCCGACGCCCACGAGGTCGCGCTGCTGCTCGAGCTGCACGCGGTACGTGAACTGCTCGTGATGCGGCTCGATGAGGTGCGCGCTGAACCCGTGGAGCTGCCCGAGGGGTATGAGGCGTACAACCTCACCGAGGCGAGCGCGAAGTGGGGCAGTGAGGCCGTCGAAAAGCTGTGGCTCGAGGCGAATAACCAGGCGTTTTCCTGGCACCCGGAGCAGGGCGGCTGGGATGTGGAGCGTCTCCATCGCGCGATGGAGGCCGATTGGTTTGACCCGGCAGGTGTGTGGTTCCTGTACAGGGGCGAGGAGCTCGCGGGCTTCCACTGGACGAAGCGCCACCCGGACGGCACGGGGGAGGTCTACGTCGTCGGTCTGGCCGATGCCTTCCGTGGTCACGGCTTGGGCGGTGTGCTGATGGAGCTGGGGCTTACCCACCTCGCGGAGCAGGGCAGCCCAGCCGTGATCCTGTACGTGGAGGCGGACAACGCCCCGGCGGTCAAGCGCTACGAGGAACTCGGCTTCACTGTCGCTGAGCGCCACGTCGTGTACTCGCAGTCCGACGTTGACTCCTGAACCGCCGCTCGATTGCGGCCAGCTTCGAGTGGCGGTCAAACGCGTCCTCGTCGCGCTGCTTCATGTACTCCTTCGGGTTGAGGCCCGTGACTAGGAATACGACGCGGCCGGCGACGTTGACGCAGCGGTCCGCGTAGCGCTCATAGTAGCGGGAGACGAGCGCCACGTCGACGGCCTCTCGCGCAGAGTGCTCCCAGGAGTCAGAGGTCGTGATGGCGTTGAGGTAGTCGTGGAGGTCGTCGACCCCTTCGTCGATCGCGTTGAGCTCCACGGCGACGTCCGGGTCCGGGTCAAGCAGCAGATCGTGCGTGATGTTGACCATCTCGTCGACACGGGCGGCCATCTCCGCGATCGGTGCGTGCTCCGTGTTCGGCAGTACTGGGTAGGGGTGGCGCAGCCGCGCCAACTTCGCGATGTGCTTCGCCATCGCCCCCATCCGTGAGAAGTTCTCCACGATGTAGATCGAGGACAATACCTGGCGCAGGTCCCCCGCCACCGGGTTCTCCAGCGCGAGCAAACTCATACTGCGCTCCTCGCTGCGCAGCGTGAGCTCTTTGAGCGGGTCGGACGCGTTGAGAGCATGCTCGGCGTCCTCAAGTGATTGCTCCAGCAGCGCGGTGGAGGCCAGCTGCATGACCTCTCGCACGGTGTCGCACATCTGCAGCAGGTCGCGGTTGAAAGCTTCGAGGTGTTCACGGTAAGCGGTACGCATGTCCGCCATAATAATAGGTATAACGGAACGGCCTAGCCACCGTTGTTTTCGATCTCGGCGCCCTCCGGCACGGTGGCGTCCTCCGGATCGTCGAGCCAACCTTCGGGCAGGGCCACTTTGGAGGAGGACCCTTGGCGGCCGCGGGCGTCGTCAGCGTGTTCGGCAAGCTCCTCGGAGTCCGCAATGGTCGCCAGCAGTTCGCCCAGCTGGGCGAGCGTTTCCACCCGAGCCAGGTCCTTGCGGAACTCGCCGCCAACCGGGAATCCACGCAGGTACCAGCCGGTGTGCTTGCGGATGTCGCGGCAGGCCTGCTGCTCACCGACGTGCCCCGCGAGCAGCTCCGCGTGGCGTGCGATGATGCCACTGACACGCCCAAGCGTCGGCTCCGGAGGGATCGGCTCGCCGCGTAGTTGCGCGCCAATCTGGGCGAATAGCCACGGCCTGCCCAGGCACCCGCGACCGACCTCCACGCCGTGGCAGCCAGTCTGCTCCATCATGTCGCTAGCATCCTTCGCAGCGAAGATGTCCCCATTGCCGATGACCGGTAGTCCCGTGCCACGCATGTGCTCCACCAGTCGAGCAATCTCGTCCCAGTGCGCCGCCCCGGAGTAGCGCTCCGCAGCAGTGCGCGCGTGCAGTGCAACGGCCGCCGCCCCTTCCTCGGCGGCGATCCGGCCAGCGTCCATGTGCGTGTGGTGGTCGTCGTCAATCCCGATGCGGAACTTCACCGTAATCGGCACCCCCGAACCTTCTGCCGCGCGGACAGCCGCGGCCACGATGTTGCCGTACAGTCTGCGCTTGTACGGGATGGCGGAGCCGCCGCCGCGCCGGGTTACCTTGGGCACCGGGCAGCCGAAGTTCATGTCCACGTGGTCGGCGATGTCCTCCTCGACGATCATGCGCACCGCCTCGTAGGTGTAGGCGGGGTCCACGGTGTAGAGCTGCATCGAGCGCGGCTCCTCTACATCGGCGAAGCTGATCATCCTGAGCGTCTTCTCGTTGCGTTCGACCATGGCGCGGGCGGTGATCATCTCGCAGACGTAGAGGCCTGAAGTGGTGCCGGTGAGCTCCTGCTCGATCTCGCGGCACAGCACGCGGAACGGCATGTTGGTCACGCCCGCCATCGGCGCGAGGAGAACGGGGGAGCCCAGTTCCAGGCCGCCGATGCTCAGATGTGGATTCATAGTGCCCCCATTGTTCCCGCCACTGTCTGCGCAGTCCAATTCGGAGGCCCGCTTTGCTTGATGACGCCCGCTTCGCCCGAAAGGGGGTATCCGGTGAGGGTGACCTTTCTGAATGTTTCCGTAGATTCACACCGTTAGACCTACATCACAATTATGGTGGTGTGATATCTGAATCATCAACACGAAGTGAGGTTTTTAATGAGCGAGCGTATCGCGAGTGACAAGCTGCGCGCCAAGGTCATGACTGCAGAGGAAGCTGCCCAGTTCGTGAACCATGGAGATAAGGTCGGCATCTCTGGATTCACCGGCGCCGGCTACCCCAAGGCAATGCCTGCTGCGATCGCGGCAAAGGCAACCGACGAGCACAACGCTGGCCGGGAGTACGCAATTGACCTGTTCACCGGCGCCTCGACGGCCCCGGAGTGCGACGGCGTGCTCGCGGAGGCAAATGCGCTGCGCTACCGAATGCCGTACCAGTCTGACCCGCAGATGCGCAACAAGATTAACGCCGGGGAAATGAAGTTCCAGGACATCCATCTGTCCCACTCCGGCATGATGGTCGAGCAGGGCTTCTTCGGCGACGTGGACGTCGCTATCGTCGAGGCCGTCCGCATCACCGAGGAAGGCAACATTGTGCCGTCCTCCTCCGTCGGCAACTCCGTTGAGTACCTCAATGCCGCGAAGAAAATCATCATCGAGGTCAACGAGTGGCAGTCCGTCGACCTCGAGGGCATGCACGACATCTGGCTCGTTCCACCACTGCCGAACCGTATCCCGATCCCGATCACCAAGGCCGGGGACCGGATCGGTACCACCTACATCGAGATCGACCCGGAGAAGGTCGTGGCCGTCGTCAAGACCAACGCCGAGGACCGCAACGCGCCGTTCAAGGCTCCGGACGAGACCTCCGAGCGTATCGCCGCAAACTTCCTCGACTTCCTCGAGCACGAGGTACGCCACGGCCGCCTCACCTACGACGGCTACGTGATGCAGTCCGGCGTGGGCAACGTCCCGAACGCCGTGATGGCGGGCCTGATGGACTCGAAGTTCGAGAACATCCAGGCATACACCGAGGTCATCCAGGACGGCATGGTCGACCTTATCGACGCCGGCAAGATGTCCGTTGCCTCCGCAACCTCCTTCTCGCTGTCCCCCGAGTATGCGGACAAGATGAACGCGGAAGCTAAGCGCTACCGTGAGTCCATCATCCTGCGCCCGCAGCAGATCTCGAACCACCCGGAGGTCATCCGCCGCACCGGCCTGATCGCCTCCAACGGCATGATCGAGGCGGACATCTACGGCAACGCCAACTCCACGCACATCAACGGTTCCCGCATCATGAACGCGCTGGGCGGCTCGGGCGACTTCACCCGCAACGCCTACATCTCCTCGTTCATCTCCCCGTCGATTGCGAAGGACGGCGCGATTTCCTCCATCGTCCCGATGGTCTCGCATGTTGACCACACCGAGCACGACGCAATGGTTTTCATCACCGAGTACGGTGTTGCTGACCTGCGTGGTCTCGCGCCACGCGACCGCGTTGCGAAGATGATCGCGATCGCTCACCCTGACTACCGCCCACTGCTCGAGGAGTACGTGGAGCTGGCGTCGAAGAGCAAGTTCCAGCAGACGCCACACGATCTGCGTCACGCCTTCGACTTCCACACCCGCATCATGGAAACAGGCACGATGAAGAAGTAGCGCCAGCTACGACACCACGTCCGGGCCCGTCGGCGAGGCAGCGACCTCGATGCCGACGGGCCCGTCGACGTGTACGACCGCAATCACGGTGCGCTGTGGCATCGCGCCGGGCAGAGGTTGGTGCAACAGGACGTCGAGGAGGTGCTCCGCGGCGTCGATCGAGAGGTGTTCGGTTGGTTCGTCGAGCAGCAGGGTGGGGGCGTCGCTGACAAGCGCACGGGCGAGCAGCAGGCGACGGCGCTGCCCGGAAGACAGTGAGTCCGCACCATTATCGAGCATGAAGTCCAGGTCGAACTCGAAACCGGTCGCCTCCAGCGCTTCCGCCATGCGGGCGTCGCTCGCATTCCCGTTGGCGACCAGCAGGTTTTCCCGCACCGTCGTGGCGAACACCCAGGCGTCCTCCGCGAACAGGCGGGCGCCCTCCGCGATTGCCACATTCCCGCCGGCGACGGGTAGCAACCCGGCGAGCGTTTCCAACATCGTGGTTTTGCCACATCCCGACGGCCCGCGCACCAGCATCCGCTGGCCAGGAGCCAGCTCGAAGTTCCACTCCTGGTCGCCGTGGGCGGTGCGCAGCGCCTCCGCCCACACAGCAACCCCGGCCTCGGGGCGGGGGAGGGGGCCGGCGCTGCGCTTCGTTGCTTCGGCGGCGTGGTCCGCGACTTCGCGCAGTCGGTGGGCGCTACGCTTTGCTTGATCCGCGTGCACCGCGGCACTCGCGAGTGGGCCGTGCGCCTCAAACGCGGCCAGCGGCAACATCACCAGCATGCCCAGCCACACCGGGTTGCCCGTATACGTCTCGACGGCCAACCACGTAATCAGCAGCGCACAGATCCCCGTGGCCCACGCCTGGATCCCGGAGGCGGTAGCCTCCGGACGGGTGGACTGCGCCCACGCCTTGCTCGCCTGTGCTGAGGCCGCCGATGCCTGCGAGATCAGCGCCTCGCCCTTGCCGGCGACGGTGTACTCCACCCTGTCGTGCAGCACCGAGTCGAGCTGCAGGGTAAAGGCGTTTTCTGCCTCCACCAGGAAGGTGTTGCGCGAAGCGCGCGTCGCTAAGTAGGGGATGAGCAGGCCGGTCAGCGCGAACCCGCCCGCCATCACCACCGCTGCCAGTGGGTGCAGCGACGCCGCACCGGCGACCGCCACCACCGTCAGCACGATCGCCACACCGCGCGGGATGAGCGTGCGCACGATGAAATCCGTCACGCGCTCCGTGTCCGCAACCAGCAGCGCCTGACCCTCGCCGCGGCCCACACGACCTGCGGCCGCCTGGGCGTCATACATGGTGGCGCGTAGCGTGGTCAGCGCCCGCAGGCCCAGCTTGTGCGCCACCAGCCTGTCGAGGTAGCGAAACACCGCCCGCGAAATACCCAGCGCGCGCACAGCCGTCACCGCCACCGAGAGATCCAACACCGGTGGCATCTCCCACGCGCGCGTAATCAGCCAGCCGGACAACACCGTCAGGCTCAGCGCTGCCAGCAGCGTAATCGCCCCAGCGATGATTGGGCTGATCAGGTCACGGGGACGCACCTGCGCGATGCGCAGCAAAAACTTCAAGTCACTCATACCTGTACCACCTGGTCCGCGGCGTCCAGTACGCGCTGGTCATGGGAGGCAACCAGTACCGCAGCGCCACGCCGCGCCAGCTCACGCATCCTTTGGATAACCTCCTCGACGAGTTCGGGGGAGAGGTGCGCAGTCGGCTCGTCCAGGACGAACACGTCCGCATCCGCGGCGAAAGCACGCGCAATGCCGACACGCTGCCGCTGGCCTGCGGAAATGCCGTCCCCATATGGGCCGACAGCATGCGCCTCAGACACTCCCACCAGGCCTGCGTCCCCGCGCGCGCCAAACAGCGCCACGTTCGAACCCACGGTCCCAGGCTCCATCGCCGGGGTCGCAGGTAGGTACGCCACCTTCTTCTCGACGCCCACTTCGCCCCCAACCATCGCATCCGGCAACTGGCCCAACACCGCCAACAGCGTGGTGGACTTACCGGAACCGTTCGCGCCGGTCAACACCGTGACCTGGCCGCGTGGGGCGTTGAAGGTGAGCCCATCCGGGCGCACTCCGTCGCGTCCACGCACGCTCAAGTTGTGCACCCGCACACCGTCAGAGCCCTCAGCGGCCGTGATGTAGGAACCGGTGGTGGCGGAGGGGGCGTCGAGAAGCTCGAGCACACGCTCGGCAGCACTCAGACCATCGGCCGCGGCGTGGTAACTCGCGCCGACACGGCGGAGCGGGGCGAAGACCTCCGGGACAATGATGAGCACCGTCAGCCCGGCCAACAGCGTGATCGAACCCGTTACCAGCCGCAAACCGATGCTCACCGCGACCAACGCCACCGACAACGTCGCAATGAACTCCAACGCAAACGAGGACAGGAACGCCAGGCGCAGCACCCCCATGGTGGAATCCGCGTGCTTGCGCCCCGTCTGACGAATCTGCTGCGCAGGGCGCTCCGTGGCGTGCAGCGCACGCAACGTTGGGGCACCGGCCAACAAATCCGACAACTGAGCACCAAGCCCAGCCGTCACCTCCAGGCGGCGCTGCGTGTGATCCGCCGTCAACTTGCCGATCAGTACCATAAACACCGGGATCAACGGCAGCGTGATCAGGCAAAAGACGCCCGAGATCCAATCGAAGTAGAAGATGACGATGACCACGATTGGGGTGCCGATGGCCGTCGAAAAGAGCGCGGGGAGGAACTCCGTGAGGTAAGGGCGGAAATCGGTAATGCCGCGGGTGAGCACGTGACGCCACGTCGCCGACTCCTGTTCCACCGCGCGCGGGTCCTGCTGCGCCAGCGCCCGAAGCGCCTTCGTCCGTAAGTCCTCCACAACATCGCCGACCGCATCCGCGGACCAACGCTGCGCCACCCACGCCAGCACACCATGCGCCACAACGACGCCAGCCAGCGTCAGCAGCAACGACGCACGCGGCACCGCGCGCTCCGTCACCGCCGACGCGGCAACAACCCCAATCAAAATACCCCGAGCTACCAGCAGCAACGTGTCCGCAGCTTGCGCAACGCCCGTGCGCACAATGAGTTGGCGCACGGGCGGAACGAGGCGAAGTAGCCGAGGGTCAATCGGCGAGGCCATAGCCTAAACCGACACCCTCTTCCGGAACGCCCAGTAGGTCCAAATCTGACCCGCCAGGACAATCGGGGTGAGGCACACAGCCGCCCACGTCATCACCTTCAAGGTGTATGGCGAAGAGGACGCGTTACGGATATCCCAACCAGCGAACACATCGCTTGTCGACGGCATCACGTCCGGGAACAGCGAACCGAACAGGACAATCGCGCAGCAGATGATGGCAAACGCCGTCATCCAGAACGCCAAACCATCCCTGTTGCCAACAATGCCGACCACGGAGACAATCAGGCCAACTGCAGCGAGCACCAGCGGGATCCAGGTCCAGCCAGCGCCCAGCGTCAGCTGGATCCACAGCAGGTACGCCGCGCCGACGACGATGGCCGGGCCAGCAATGAACTTCTTCGCGAATGCGTGCACCTCGGCACGCAGCGGATCATGCGACTTAAAGCCGAGGAAGGTTGCACCGTGCAGCATGAACAGCAGCACGAACGCCACACCTCCCAGCAGGCCGAGCGGGTTCAGCAGACCCAAGAACCCATCATGGAAAGAGTCCAGGCGACCCTGTTCATTCAGCGGAACGCCAATCACAATGTTTGTGAATCCAACACCCCACAGCAGCGTAGGCAGGTAGGAGCCGAACGCCGTGCCGGCGTCACAAAGCCTGCGCCACTTGAGCGTGTCCACCTTGACGCGCCACTCCAAGCTCACGCCGCGGACAATCAAGCCCATAAGGATGAGCACAAGCGGCAGGTAGAAACCAGAGAACAACGTGGCGTACCACTCTGGGAACGCCGCGAAAATCGCCGCACCACCCGTGATGAGCCATACCTCATTACCGTCCCAGATCGGGCCAATCGTCCTGATCGCCGCCGTGCGGCGACGATCATTCTCGATCTCATCGCCCTTCATGAACGGCAGCAACATACCAACACCGAAGTCAAAGCCCTCCAGCACGAAATAGCCAGTGAAGAAGACTCCGATGATCACAAACCAAAGCACTTGCAAGTCCATGATTTACAGCTCCTTGTTGTCCGCAGTGGTTGTGGTGGCGCCGGACTCAGATTTGAAGCTCAGCGGCTCCAACTCAGTCTCGGCGTTCGGGCCGTAGAGCACGTCCTTGAGACGCTTGGAGTCGCCCTCGTGGAGCCCAGGCTGATCCATGCCCTTGCGGACCTGACGTTGAATGAGCCACACCCACAGCACCGCACCGATGCCGTAGAGCACCGTGAACAGCACCATAGAGAGCAGCACCTGCCACGGCTGATGATCGGAAACACCGAAGTCAAGCAGCATGTGAATGTTCTGTTCCATCCCCGGGTGATCCCCACCCTGGAACGCAGGGTTCGGATGGACGATCCACGGCTGGCGGCCCATCTCGGTGAAGATCCATCCCGAGATATTCGACAGCCACGGAGCCGGCAGCGCGACCAGGCACAGAGTGCCCAGCCACTTGGCGGTAGGAACGCGCTTGCCGCGGGTCACCCACAGACCGACAATCGCCATGACGACCGAAACCACGATGAAGAAGATCATCATACGGAAGGACCAATACGTCACGAACAGGTTCGGGGTGTAATTACCCGGCCCGTACAGCGACTCGTAGTACTGCTGCAGATCCAGCACGCCCTGCAGCTCAACACCGGACAGCTTGCCCTGCGCCAGGAACGGCAACACGTACGGCACACCGATCAGCTGCGTTGCGGACTCGCAGTCGTTGTACGAGGAAAACGAGAGAACAGAGAAGTGCGGGTCCAGCTCAGTGTGGCACAGCGCCTCTGCCGACGCCATCTTCATCGGCTGCTGCTTAAACATTAGCTTCGCAAGCTCATCACCAGTCAGCGTGAGCAGCACCGTCGCAGCCATGATGACCCAAGCGCCGAAGCGGGTGCAGGAACGCCACACCGTCGCAGCGTCGCCATTCGGGTCACCCTTACGCGCCTCGCGGATCATCCACCAACCAGCGACACCGCACACCAACGTGCCGGCGAGCATCCAAGCGCCGAACACTGCGTGCGGGAACGCCCACAGCACTGTCGGGTTGGTGAGCAGCGCCTTGAAATCAACGAGCTCAGCGCGGTTCGTCTCCGGGTTGAACACTGCGCCCACCGGGTGCTGCATGAACGAGTTCGCAGTAATAATCCAGAACGCCGAAATATTCACGGCGATCGAAACAACCCAGATCGACGCAAGGTGTGCCCACTTGGGCAGCCTGCCCCAACCGAAAATCCAGACGCCGAGGAAGACGGACTCAAAGAAGAAGGCCGTCAAGCCCTCGAAGGCGAGTGGTGCGCCAAACACGTCTCCAACGAACGAAGAATATTCAGACCAGTTCAAGCCGAACTGGAACTCCTGGACGATGCCTGTGACAACGCCCATCGCGAAGTTGATGAGGAAAATGTTTCCGAAGAAACGGGTCGCGCGGTACCAGCGCTCGTCGCCAGTCTTGTGCCAGATGCTTTGCATGATTGCAACCATCGGCGCGAGCCCCATGGTCAGTGGGACAAAAAGGTAGTGATAGACCGTGGTAATGCCGAACTGCCACCGGGACAGATCGACTAAATCTAGCGGCATTGTGACTCCTTCAACGTGAACAACCAATAAAGGTTATGGTCATATATTTACCGTAGCAGGATTCAAAAACCCCCATCTTCCTGGGGGTATGACCATGAATGGGGGTAGTGGTATGAAGCGTGCTTTTGTGGTGAGGTGGCGATTTCTACCCACCCTTGAGTTGTGCTAAGTTGTTCCGCACGGGCCTTTAGCTCAGTTGGTAGAGCTACGGACTTTTAATCCGCAGGTCGCGGGTTCGATCCCCGCAGGGCCCACATTCAGCGCCACGCAACTTCGGTTCGTGGCGCTTTTTGTTGGCTGTTGGATGGTTGGAGGCCGACAGGCACGAAGCTTAAGAAGCTTAAGCCGAAACCCAAACTGTAGTAACAGGATGGTAGTAATCCCATTTTTGGGTCCCTTTGGGGCTGCGGATGTTTTGTTGGAGTGCATCTGAGGGACTTTGTCTCGTAGTTATGCACTCAGTGCCTGTCGATGCTCGGCGATGGTCGTATATCCATCACCGAGTGTCGACTTCAACCTTGTATTGA
>NZ_MLAL01000001.1 GCF_001875665.1 Corynebacterium sp. NML130628
AAGGCAGACAAAAAGATGGGCACAGAGCTTTATATTCCACGAACCGGCCACGGTTAATCATTTACCCCCTGCCTCACCGCGCCTGTTTTAATCTATGTTTTTCTCAATATTGAACCACTGGGGAACCACGTCGCTGCCATCATTGGACTCACGTAGCGGGAACATTGTCTTCACCCCACGTGGCTCTAGTCCGCCAGGGACCCACACTGTAGTTTCTATTACTGCTCGAAGTTCGAACGATCTGCCAGGTCCAATCTTCTTTCCGTCATTTGTACGGAGAGCCTCATAGATAGGAGTTTCATAGATACGGTCGGTACCTTCCATCCTCGCTTCGCAGAGCCCTTTAAAGTACTTGTTTATCGTATATAGGTTCCAAATTCCGTGCTTATGCCTGATCTTGTCATAGCCCCAAGGGCCCCATTTTCCCCTTTTAGCATCCGGGGTGTACCAACCGCGTCGTAGTACCACAGGGGTCCCGCACCTGTCCCGAGTGGACAGCACCACGTCATCAGTGTAGTCATTACCTCCAGCAATTCCGCTGCCTTGTAGGGTAGGTGCATCTTGTTCGAGTCCTGCCCCAGGCTTAAAGTCAGGAAAAAACTTTTCTAGTTGGGCACCATGAATGCTGCCTTTTTCAAATTTTTGCTCTTTCCAACCCTCATGCTCCTCTCCAGGGTCACCAGCAGGGTAACCGACATCTCCATCAATAGCGCCTGAATACACCCATTGGAGTAGCACATCGCCTGTTATAGCGTGAGCGCCGAATTTGGGGTGCCAAACCATAATTCCTTTTTGGAAAAGGTTGTATCGCCCGATCCCGTCAGGTGTTTTTTCTTCGCTGCTGATAGGGAAACCTAAAGTACTCTTTTGGGCTCCCATGTCCTGCCATTTGTCGTATATTCGCCCTTGAATTCCTGCTTGTACTGCAGGAATGGAGTTTTGTGTGTAGATGTAGCCACCTTGGTATTTCTGCTTATACCACCCCTCTCCGAGAGCGATATCATTAGTCATTGGGTACCCGAAGTGTCCGCGTTCCCAACCATGCTTTGCCCACACGACGGTTGCAGGAATGCTAACAGTATGAGCGCCTGTCTTTGGATGCCAATAGATAAACCCATTGACGAATTCGGACCTTTTACCAATACCGTCAGGATTAGTTAGCTCGTTGCTTTTAGGAAACGTCAGAAAGCTTTTCGGTCCGCCAATGGAATCATAAAGTTCCCGGATTGCACCGCATACTTCAAAAGGAGAAGGCCAGTAAACTTTGCAACCCGGGGCAGAATTTAGGGTCGGATTATCTTCTTCTTGCAGCTGTGCTTCTTTTGTTTCTGCAAGATCCGCCTCTTCTTTGGTGAAATCACCCGGTATTTCTTCCCTATCGCTACGCATTTCTCCAGGGCGTACAGTAGATTTAGGAGATTTCGTCGGAGTCCACTCGGAGACTTCTTCCGGTGAAAGTTCAGTCTCTACAATTTCAGACGAGGCCCCCTTAGCCCACTCTGGCAGTACTGGAGTGGGGTATTCATCTGACGTTTCCTTATTGTCGATTGCCTCTACGGTATTTTCACTAGGATCAGCAGGAAAAGTATCCTGTGACACTGATGACGATAATGAATCAGAAAAAGATGATTGCGCGACTGCAGTACCGGGAGTGGTACTGATTAATAAGCTTGCCGAGACGAAAGCAAGTAGTTTGCGTGAAGGAGCTTTCATTGGTGGTCCTTAGATGAGAGTGAAACAAGGAGTTGTTCTACTAGGTCAGCTTATAGCTTGGTGGCAGGCTACGCTGGTTAAGTGAAAAAATTCTCATCTCTCAAGCCGTGGGGTAACCATGAAAATAGTTAAAACCAGTCTTATAATCCTCACCTGCGCATTTACCATGCCTTGGACTTCTCTTGCTGTAGCCCAAGAATCCAATGGTGATTTCGCTTCTCTACGCGCAAGTAGCACAGTACCGGTAAACGATAACCGGATTGCTGCTTTATGGTCAGCAATCCCAAGCCTGGATAATCCACAAGAGCCCCGCATTCGACGCGACTGCACCGCAAGCTATCTAGGGAATAATTTCTGGCTCACAGCACATCACTGCGTAGCTAACGCACCGTTTATGGACGGTTTTCTCCGTCAATCAGATGGCGAAGTAGCAGGTATCGCTGCTATCTATACCAAATCTACAAACGATGATGTTGCCTGTTGCGCGGGGGTATCTAGTAACACCGTGGTGACTATCAGGTAACGCAATGGTGAGTATCGAGTAACGCTTTAGGAGAAGATTCTTCTGACCGCGTGACAACAGGGCACGCGGCATCATCAGAGGAGTCCGATCGTGACTGATTACCGGGCCGTGATGGACCTTGTCTTACAAGGCTGGTCCGTCCGCCAAATCTGCTCGACTGTGCGATGCTCACACTCCACAGTCCAAAAAGCCCGCCACACAATGGCGGCACACCGGATCACAACCCGTAAACAACTCGCCGGTATTACCGACGAAGAAATGGCCACATGGTTTGTTGACGGCCGAAGTGCTGCCCAAGGCGACTTCGTACCCATCGACTTCGACGCAGTGACCAAAGCACGCACCGGCCGAAACAAGGTCACCCTTCAAGTCTTGTGGGGCCGCTACACCACCCAACCAGCCCACCCATCCCAGCGTTACTACAGCTACGAGCGCTTCCGCCAGCTTGTTGCTGAACACGTCGATGCCGCAGGACTTACAGCACGCATTACCCATGCCCCGGGGCACACCATGCAAGTCGACTGGGCCGGCACCACAATGCGCCTGTTCGACCCAACCGATGCCCGGGGTGCAAAAGTCAGCATTTTCGTAGCATCACTACCGTATTCCGGCATGCTGTTTGCTTGTGCTTGCCCGAACCAGCGGCAACAAGCGTGGCTGTGGGCACATATCCAAGCATTTGAATACTTCGGCGGGGTTGCTGACGTCATCGTGCCTGATAATGCTTCGACTGCATCACATGCAATTAGTGCTGCTGACCGCAACCGGCAGGTCCATTCCACCTACGAGGAATTCCTTGAGCACTACAACACTGCTGCGCTGCCTGCTCGTGCTCGGCGTCCAAAGGACAAGGCGAATGTAGAAGCAGCAGTCAAGATCATCACCCAAAAAGTCATCCACACCCTCCACGGGCATCAATGCGTTGGGCTCGATGAACTCAATGCACGCATCCGCAGCCTGGTTGACGGTATCAATGACGCGGTACCGTTTCGCGGTAGCAACACCAGCAGAAGGATGCTCTTTGACGAGTTTGAACGCGATGTACTCGGCGAACTTCCCACATCACCGTGGCAGCATACCGAATGGAAACGTGCGAACATCGCCCCCAACTTCCACATCACCGTCAACACTGCACGTTATTCGGTGCCCTACCAGCTTGTCGGCCGGACTGTCGATGTACGTATCACTGGCAATGAAGTAACCGTCTTTGATGCCGGGCAGCGTGTTGCAACCCACCGGCTTGCCCAAGCCCGGGGGATCTATGCCACCGATGTGGATCATATTCCTGCCAACATGGCTGATACCACAGGGTTGTGGACCAGTGAGTACTTCTACCGTGAAGCAGCCAAGATCGGGCCAGCAACCCGGAGCGTCATCGAAGAACTCATCAGCGCAAGGGCAATCCCTGCCCAGGCATTTCAGTCGTGTCGAAACGTACTGAATATGGGCAAACACGCCAACAAGGTGATTTTGGAACAAGCCTGTGCACGCTTAATCGCACCTGATGGCACCAGGAGGGCGGTGTCGTATACCGCGGTGAAAAACATGATGGCTGCGGTACGCAAAGACCAATCAACCCGCCCGACAGGCCATGATCTGCCAGCCACGACACCACCTGAAACACCACCGGTGGAACACGCACGCGATACCCGCGGCGCATATCTGGGTGGGTCTGCCCAGTTCAGTATGGAAAACCTCACGAAGAAAGGACGTTTTCAGTCATGACACAGCCACAACCAGCATCAGCATCAGCACGCTTTCTTGATGAATCGATCCTGCCTGTCTTTACCGATCTACGTATGACGGCTTTTGGCCGAACCGTCATTGATATTGCAGCAGATCCTATCTTCGACTCATGGAGCTTTTCTGACAAGGTGCTCTACGCGCTTGATAAAGAAGTTGCGGCCAAGCGTGAACGACGAGTCAACAAATTACTCAAAGCATCCCGATCGCCAAATCTCGATGCGTGTATCGAAGACATCACCTACGCACCCGGCCGCAACCTCAACAAAGAGCAAATCACCAGACTCGCTCACTGCCAATGGTGTCAAAAGCGCAAAGCATTGTCATCCTCGGCAAATCATCCGTCGGCAAAACCTACCTGGCCCAAGCACTGCTTACCGCTGCGTGCAGAAACGACTACTCGGCTCGTTTCTTCCGCACAGACACCCTGGCTAACCAGCTGATGGTGCTACGCCATGATGACACAGCACGCATGGAGTTTCTTCATGATCTCCACCTGGCAGACGTACTCGTGCTTGATGACTTCTTAACAACACCGATTGATGTTGCCACAGCACACCAGCTGATCAACATTCTTGCTGAGCGTGAACACCGCGGGTCAACGATTGTCACCTCCCAGTTCACGCCCGATGAGTGGTACAAGTCCATCCCGGATGCTGTCATCGCCGAGTCGATACTCAATCGGCTTGTTGTTGGTGCTGAGATCATCACGCTGGAAGGTCCGAACATGCGCTTAGAAGCCACTACGAAGTAGCGGCTCATGGTCGACGCCCGGGTGTTACCCGATACTCACCCGGGCGTTACTGGTTGCTCACCACAGCGTTACTAAATCCGTGGTCCTAACAGTTGCCTTAATTAAAGTAGGCGAAGGGATCCGTGCCGATACCTTCACTCTTGCTAATGAGCCGTTAACCATTGGAGATCAAGCCGTACTTACCGGGTACGCGCAACCCCATGATTATGCCTCTTCAGCGTTGACAGTCATTTCCGAAAAAGTTAACTCCCTGAATTTCGGGAACGTTACATACACCGACCTTTTCAAAGGAACATCCTCAACTACTTCACGTTCCTGTGGCGGAGACTCAGGAGCCCCCATCTACAAAGACAACATCCTCTACGCGGTGCACACCGCCGGCGGATTCAACCCCGAATGCAATGATGGTCAAGACCGCCCCATGTGGCACACCAACATTGTCTCAAGGATCCCCTGGATTAAAGAAACGATGCAAAGCAATTCGAGTTTCACAGACCAGGAAAAATCCAAGGCGAACATCGGCCTAAAACATGCAGCCACCGTTTTCCCAGATGTGAGCAACCCGAAAAATCCGCACAATGATTCCTCCCCAGAAAAGAGCTCACTTAGTCTCTCTTCTCTATCAAGCACACAGCAGTAGCAAATTATTAGCGACCAGAGAACCAGATCCCCTATCTTCTCCAAGGTTTTCTTCAAGTGAGTTTTTATCTAACTGCCTAACTGAACGGCAGGGGGAACCGTATATTGCTTACGGCCTGTCCCCCTTTCTTCGTCCAGTTGGCAAAACTATCCCGGCTTTGGAAAGTGCACGCTGTACCGTCCGATTAGACACACTAAACTCTGCGGCTGCTTCACCTACTGTTGGATATTCTCCAGTCTCGCTTTTCCCCTTTAGCAACCAACTAGCGATAGCGAAGCTATCGGCAGCAGCACTCGTTTTCCTGTTCTCATTAGCAACCGCGAGCTTTGCTCGCTCCTGCTTTGCATAGTCACTATCTGGCGCTGTCTTCCAGCGTTGCGCGGCTTTCTTACCGCCTCTACGTCCCATGGTGGCGAGTGCTTTTCGTTCGCTGCTCGTGGCTTTACCTGGCGCGCTAGAGACACTGTAGGCCGTGCTCTTGGATTGGATCACGTAGCCGCGAACTCGTCGTGCCATAGTCTGGCGGTCGCGCATCGGGGGAAGCTCTGCAGGTCGGCCTGCGCTGCCGTGGGTCTGTGCGACCTTGTAGGCATGCTCGTAGGCGTCGATGATGGCTGCATCCGTGAGTCGTTGACCGGCAGCGCGGAGCCTGTGGCCGGTCTTAAGAGCGTGACGAAACGCGGTCTCGTCGCGGGCTGCGGTGCCCTCGGTAATCCAGAGCACGCGCACGCCGTCGATGAGCTCCGGGTCGTACTGGTCGAGTCCAGCGGAGATTTCCGCGTCCACGTCCACGTCTTGAGCCAGGGCTTTAAACGCCTGTGCCTCTTCGCGACGGGTTTTCACCGCGTTAATCAGTTCTCGCCCAGACTTAAATTGCTGGCGTGGTGCAGCCTCATACTGGCCTGTCCCAACCAAGTCTCTCACCTGCCTTATCAAGTCACCTAGACGCATCACCCGGTTATGCTGCCTATACCAACGATAAGCTGTCGGAGCTTTACCGGTATAGAACGGATTACGGCTAAAACGGTATGAAAAGTGCGGGTCATGGTCTAAAAGCCCACCCAGCACACGCGTAGTCGCAGCCAGCAACTTCATCTGCGCAGATTTACCTGGTTAAGGTGCGTCTGGTGACCTTGTGTCGTGTGGCGACGCGGTCTGCGGATTCTCCGGAGAGTATCCAGTCGATGAAGATTTTGAAGTGGCGTACATCGTTGGTGTGGGCGCGGGGGTTGATTGTGGATGCGTTGCATTTCAGGCAGCGCCAACGTTGTGTGCCTGCGGTCGTGGTTCCGTTTTTTACCAGTGTGTGGCCGCATAGTGGGCAAGACGGCCGGTTTGTGATTGCCATAGCAATTGGCCTTACCGCAGAACGGTCGGGCCTTATATCACAGGTGTGGTGGTATTTCGTGTTGATTTCTCGAAACGGGCGAATGGAACTGTTTTGGAAACCATTTCTATCTGTTGGGCGAGGTCATCCCGGGAAACCGGATCGATTTATACACACAAAATGTCCCTTAAGCCGAGTTAGGCCGCCGGGCCCTCGCCGTCCAGGATCCGCTGCGCGTCCGTGGCGCTCAGCTCATAGCCGTAGAACGTTGAGTAGAATTGTTGGGTTTCCGCGACCAGGTCGATGTCCTCAAACTTTTCAGGGTGGAACAGCTTCGCGGCCCACAGCAGCTGCAGCGCCTCCTCCGCCGAGTAGCGGTCCCAATTCGACGTCCCCACCGGGTTCTTCACCACGTTGCCCTGCTTCACCGCAGGCACGTTCGCCAGTGCAGGATCATTCACCAGCGTATCGACGCCCCGCTGCGCCTCCGTACCGCCCACAATGATGAAGTCCGGAGCGGCGTCGACAATATCTTCCGCGGTGACCGTCTTGATGTCTACAAGGTCCTCAACAGCGTTGCGAGCCCCCGTCGCCGCAATCCACTCGCCTACCAGCGAGTCCGGCCCGTCCGCCTGCGTGACGTCCTCCCCGCCGACAATGTGCAGCACCTTCGGCTTCTTCTCCCCCGCCATGCCACCCAGGCGGTCCCCAACCAACTTCAGGTTGCGATCCATGTAGGTCACGTACTCGGTGGCCTTCTCGTCGGCTTCCTCGGTGCCCAGCGCGTTCGCCGTAATACGTACCGACTTCATCAGCTGATCAAAGTCATCAAAGTCGACGCGCGCTGCCGGGATCCCCTGCGCCTGCGCGGCTTCGACCTGCTCCTTCGAGGAGGTCAGGAGCATTTCCGGGTTGATTTCTTTCAGCTCGTCGACGTTGAGGCGCGCCCCGGACGCCGGCGTCGGCAGCTCCATGACGTGCGGGTAGATCTTCGTCAGCCACGGCAGCTGCTTCGCTTCCTCGGTGGTGGCCACCAGGGTCTCCCCACCGCCGAGCATCAGCACAAACTGATTATTGACGTCCCACGTATCCGCCATCCGCGTCACCTGCTTCGGCACCCGCACGTCGGTGCCGTCGATGTCCGTGAGCAGGCGGGTGGTTTCCTCCGCTTGGGTGGTGGTCGTTGTTGCAGGTTCGGCAGTGTTTTCTGCTGAGTTGTCGGCGGTGCACCCGGTGACCAGCAGTGTTGCGGTCAACAACGTTGCGGCTACGGCGTGGTGACGCATAGGAAAGGACTCCTTCTTCAAGGTTGCGATTACGCCAGCAGTGTACCCACCGACGCCCCCATCCCCGAACCCGCCCCTCCCCCTGCACCACATTCCCACTCGGCTGACCGCCGACCTGGGCTTTTCCGGGCGCCGCTCCCCAGAATCCCGGAATTTGGTGTGGTCCCAGTTGGGCCGAGTGACAAAAGACGCAACCCACTTTCCGTGACCTGGGCTTTTGCCGAAGTCTGCCAGCAGGGAGGATTGCGTCCTTTGTCACTGGCCACGCAACCCTATGCACCACATTCCTCCATGCATTTTCAACCACCTGGGCTTTTATCGACGCCCCTTCCCAAAAACCCGGAATTTGGTGTCGCGGCGCTCAGCCTACGCACCAAATTCCCTGATTTTGGGCCGGTGACGTGGCGTTTCCCCAGGTCGCGCACCCTGTGCAAAGGAATTTGGTGTCGCCCCAGCCGCCCCCGCAATAAAAAGCAAAGAGTGAACCTCCTGCGCTCTCGCACTCGAAAATGGGGGGGTGTTGAGTGCTCAACCGGACTCGGGGGGAATCCGTGGGCAGGAGGCTCGATGCCTATTATAGCGAAGTTTTTGCCCTTGTAAAGTTCGCGGGAAAACCTCGCTATCTTTGCAGGTCAGCCGCTGTTACACCGCTTCCGCCACCGCCTTCGCGACGACCGACGCCACTCGGGGGTCGAGTGCCTCAGGGACGATGTTGTGGGCGGTGGGGGCGTCGATAAGGGAGGCGATGGCTTCAGAGGCGGCGAGCAGCATGGGGCGAGTGATGTGGGTGGCGCCGGCGTCGATGGCGCCGCGGAAGATGCCGGGGAATGCGAGGACGTTGTTGATCTGGTTGGGCATGTCCGAGCGCCCCGTGGCGACGACCCCTCCGTGCCGGCGCGCCACTTCCGGTTCGATTTCCGGGGTGGGGTTGGCCAGCGAGAATAGGATCGGGGCCTCGGCCATGAGGCAGACTTGTTCTTCGGTGATGTGGCCGCGGGACAGCCCGATGAAGGTGTTGGCGTCGCGGAGGGCGTCGTCGACGGTGGTGTGGATGTTGCGTGGGTTGGTGCGCGCGGCGAGGGACTGTTTGGCGGGGCTGAGGCCGGCGCGGTCGGCGTGGATGGGGCCTTGGGAGTCGAGGACGATGATGTCGCGGATGCCGGCGTCGAGAAGCATGTCGACGCATGCGATGCCCGCGGCTCCCGCGCCGGAGACGACGACGCGCAGGTCGGCGAGGGTGCGGCCGAGGACGCGTCCGGCGTTGCGCAGTGCCGCATAGATGACGACGGCGGTGCCGTGCTGGTCGTCGTGCATGACGGGAATGTTGAGGCGTTCGTCGAGGCGGCGTTCGATGTCGAAGCACCGTGGTGCGGCGATGTCTTCGAGGTTGATGGCGGCGAAGGATGGGGCGATGCGGGCGACGGTCTCGACGATTTCGTCGACGTCCTGGGTGTCGAGGACGATCGGGAAGGAGTTCAGCCCGGCAAACTGCTGGAAGAGCTGGGCCTTGCCCTCCATGACAGGGAGACTGGCTTGGGGGCCGATGTCACCGAGGCCGAGGACCGCGGTGCCATCCGTGACGACGGCGACGGTGTTTCCAGCGCCCGTGTAACGCCGTGCCTGGGCGGGGTCCTGCGCGATGGCTTCGCAGACTTCCGCTACCCCCGGCGTGTAGCAGATGGCAAGATCGCGCATGGTGCGCACATCCATCGTAGAGGTGATGGAGAGTTTTCCGCCCTCGTGAGCTGCGAAGATTTCCTCGGTAGTTGGCTGTTCCTGCATGGAACGTCCTTTCGTCAATCAAAAGTTTGCCCCTATAGTACAGCTTGAAGTTGTCAGGGGTGCTCCGTTCGGTCCTGCGAATGTTTCACGTGAAACAGGTGTCGGAAAATGCGGACTAGGATAAGCTTGCTTTACGTACAATGTTGTAGTCCATACCAATAAGGAGCGTAGGTGCAACGCCCAACAAGACTCGAAGCTGTCACGCTGGCCGCCACGTTGGCGCTAGCGGGAGTGGCTACCCCCAACGCCGGGGCGAGTCTCAGCTCGGTGCACTACACGGCCGGCGTCGTGGTGAACCAGGGTGATGTTGTTGAGGTGGGCATCACGAAGTGCCAGGTCGGCTACGTCGACGCGGCGTCGAAAACCGCGTACGTCACTGCTTCACGCAGGACGCCGGGGAAATCCTGTACAAAAACAGCCAGGCTGTCGGATTCAGCACTCGCGCCGGGCTTATCGACGCCCGCTTCAAAAACGACGACGTCATGGCCGTCCGGCTCTACGAGGATGTCACCGCAGGCCAGAACCTGTTTTCGGGCGACGCGATTGCCGATTATGACTCCCTCGAGGCCGGTATGGCAGTGTGCGCGAACTCGGTGAAGCAACGCAAAGTCGTCTGCGGGCATATCCAAGGTGCTGGCGACGGCGTAATCAAGGTAGAGGCCGATGAGACCCTCATCCGGGGCGACTCCGGCGGGCCCGCCTGGCTCGTCGACGCCGCTGGCAACTCGGTGTCCTTCCTTGGCGTGATTTCTCAAACGAGCACCGTCGAGGCCCCGCCGAGTAAGACCTGGTATGAGTGGAAACTCACCTCTGTGACCAACAAGTCCTGCAAAGCCAGCACGCAGGTGCCGACGTACCTCGCGAGCAAGCCGAAGTCGTGCGGCATTCACGACGACGCCCCGGGCCGACTCTCTCCCCTCACCCAAATGCGTCCTCCCGGCCAGCCCTGGACGCAGCGGGTGGCCGCCGAGTTTGATGTGCTGTCCTCGAAGATCAAGAGTGGCGACCCGCTGAGCCGCCAGCAGGAGGACATGGTCCTTGGGCTGACCCTGTCGATCGTGATCGGGCTGGCAGGGCTTGGGGTCTACGCCGCGTACCTGCTGGGCGAGCCCATGGTTGCGCGGTTCGTGGATGGGCTTAAGCGTTTACCCGTCACTGAGCAACTCGATTGGAAGGAAGACTGAATATGGAGAGTCCGCTGTGGGCTGACTTTTGCGAAAACCAGGGGCTCACCGAGTTCGAAGATATTACAGACCTGAGTGCTTCTGGTGTGCTGAATAGCCTCATGATGCACAACACGTCGACAGAGGTGACGTTCGATTGCATGAAATACAGCGGAGGTACCACGGACGCCGAGGGCCCGTTCACTGATTGCACGGTGTACCGTGTGCACTCCTATCCCGCTCAGTCTGAGCACATCTACTTTTGCGACGGCGAGAAAATCGATCACACTGGTCCGGAAGTTCGCAACAATCAACTGATCCACCGAGCCGAACTCACGTCCGGCTGTGGGTGGCCAACTGTGCTGTTGTACTACCAGGGATACCCTGAGTTTTGGGGACACAGTTTTTACACACCACCGTACGCGCACTACCCACGCTCGTTTACTCGAGCAGGAAAACCACTGGAGCAAGGCCGTTACATCAGAGTTGTGAGCTACTCCGACGAGGAGATGCAGGGGCTTCAAATGTGGAAGGAAGCCGTCATCGATACGGAATTTTCGATGGCGGTCCTCTTCGCTCGCCACTACGGGTCCGACATCGACGGAGTGTGGACCATGCTTCACATCGACGAGCGGCACGACCGCCGGTGGCCAGAACACAAAATAGCTGACTACCACTGGTCTTTCTAGAATCGTTAACCCCACTCAACCGTTCGGTTGACGCAATGTTCAACCTGTGGCGCGATTACTTTCTGCTGATGAGCGAAGGAGAGACCACTGCGCCAACGCGTCACGACTAGGTCAGCCGCGCCGTTCTCTCGGTGGAGCTCGGGGTCATCATCCTCGCTACGATGATGGGTGCAAACACCAGCGGCTGGCTCATCGCCGCCCCACTCACCCTCTACGGACTGGGTCTCGGTCTCGCATCGGCGCAGCTCACCGGCACCGTCTGCGAGACATCCCCGTGCAGCGCTCCGGCCAAGGCTCCGCCATCCAAAGCACCGTCCGCCAGGTCGGTTCCGCCCTGGGCACCGCAATCTCCGGCTCCGTCTTCTCGATGGCCCTCGCCATCGCCCTCCCCAAGACACTCACGGCCGCCGGCACCACCACCCGCCAACCCGCCGGCTCCTCCATGGCCCAACTCCGCGCGGAGGGCGTAACCAACGCATTCGGTGACCAAACTGCGGCCGTCGTGCAGGCCCTCAGCGAGGGCATGGCAGACGCCGCCCGCTGGTCTCTTCTCGCCGCCACGGCCTTCCTGGCACTCGGCTTCGTCGGTGCGCTGCAGGTGCGTAGGGCGGCGGGGGGTGGTTTCCTAAAGCGGCGGAAACGTTTTGGGCGCTTCTCCGCTATACACGGCTCAGAAAAAGTGTGAGTAATCGCCCATGATGAGTATGAGATCCGTCTCATTATGTGTGGCTGTCACTCTTGCTTCAAGTCGGTGATGACGTCCCTAGCTCCAGGGTGGTGTTACTCCATCAGGTCGAGGTTCATGTGAGGAAGATAAGGCCAGTACCTCCGAGCTGTGAGCAAATCGATCAGCGCTACGATGTCGGGGGGAAATCGGTTTGCGGGATGGCAGCTTTAGCCATCGACGCCGATGGCCCTTAGGTAAACGGGAGTCAGTCATGACGTTCGAGTGTCGTAGGAACAAAGGAGAGCATGCCGGACGGGAGCGAGATTAGCAAACTTGTGTGGAATAGCGGGATTTCCCTGAACCCAACAAGGCTTTACCCACACACAAACACTGCATTTCAAGTATAATTTAGCGTAAACTTAGAAGAATTATGCTCTCAATCAGCACCCTGGAAGGAGGATAAATCATGAGTGCAGAGACTCTGTACGCCTGGGATTCCGATGTTCACTACGACTTAGATCCCCGTCTAATTTGCGACTATTTCCTCGCGCTTGACGACGAGCGTAAGGAGCCAGACGTCACGCAAATGAAGCTACACAAACTGATGTATTTCGCCCAGGCAAACTACCTAGCTGGCACAGGAAAACGACTTTTTAACTCGGACGTTCACGCTTTCGAACATGGGCCAATCATCGACAAAATCCGCGATGAATTCAAGAAATTCGGTCGACAGATTATTGTGGCTGCAGATGACGCCGTTGCGTTCAATGCCAAGCTTGACTCTCCTAGCCTGCCAGACTCAGTAAAGGCTTTTTTGGACGCTATCTGGGATATGTTTGGAGATCTATCGGCAACCCAGTTGCGCAACTTGTCACATCAAGATGCCCCTTGGTCGGACAACTATGTCAAGGGCGGATATAAGATTAAGATCAGCGATCAGGAAATGCAGTACTGGTACAGGCAACCAGGGTCACGAGATCGACAGGTATATCCACCAAATGTCTATCTGTTCACGGAAGCTGATGCCATAGCCTTTGACATGGATTTTACGGACGAAGATATTGACGCGATTCTCGCAGATCTATGACTATTCCTTGGGCGCGCGTGGAGCCGAGAAACAACACGACTAAAATAGACAGCTTTAGCTCCGGCGAGCCGAAAATCGATGATTGGTTTCATCAAAAATCGGCACAGGAACACACCAACAAAAGGGTCATCACCCACGTTTGTGTCGATGCTGCAGGTCAAATGGTTGGTTTTTTCTCCCACACTGCTGTGGTCTGCAAGTTCGATGAGGAGTCAAAATCTCTCCGCAAGACTTATTGCTCAAGAGATGAATTCGAAGCTCCGGCAATTCTTTTGGCCAAAATGGGTTTAGCAACAGAACTTCAAGGTCAGAAACATGGGAAACGGCTGTGTCTTCAAGCTCTGGGCAAAATCAGTAAGGTTGCCGCTGAGGCTGGAGTCCGTTTACTTGTTGTCGATGCTCTTAAGGATGCGCTTGTGCCCTTTTATCAGTCTGTGGGATTTCGATCTTTGAACGCCCAGCCCACTCGGTTGGTCATGAAAACATCTAACGCGGCCAAGCTTTCGTCTGAAGCAAAAGATAACAACGAAATTCTATGATCTTTTTTCACGACTGCTGCTATTACTCGTGATTTCGCACATATACGTCAGGCGAATTCTAGGACACACCCCATTAAACCAACCGAAACCCCTCGCTGCGCTCACCCCCATGAAACAGCCCTCTCACCGCCACCAGGCCCTTATCCCTTAGATCCGGACGGTACGGCTCGTAGCCTTTCAACGTGTGTTGATCCTCGCCGCGTGTGAGGTAAACGCATCAGGCACGTGGCGGCACATCAGCTCCACGATCCGCGTAGTTGTGAATCGGAGAATATCGTGGTGCACATCTGATTCAACAGCTTTGCGAGCCGTCCGGAACACCATCAGGCTCTCGGTGCGTCACATTGGAGACGCAGGACGTACTCATTCGCTCCGGCTTTGTCTAGGCCGAGGACGCAGACCCAGCGAGACACGACAGGGATCGTGCAGCCGGGCAGATGTATGAGCACTCCCCGCTCGTCAGCCTCTACGCTCGACCATTTCAGTGTTCGTCGGCCACGATGTTTGAGTTTGAGTGCCTTGACCTGATCGAGGATCTGATGCAGAAAGACCGGTACAGTGTGCAGGCTGAGAAAGTTCCCAGCGGATTTTGAAAACGGGAACAATCTTCGCGGACAGGCGTCACCACCTGGGGAAACGGGAGTGATGGTCGACGTGAGCCGCCCTAAAACCGAAAATGGTTCCCGTGCCCGGGAACCATTTCAGACCCCTGCATTTTCTACCGGCCACGACCTAAGACGGGGTCCGCCTGTCTCGCTCGTATGCGATGCGTTGCCGTCGCGCCTTGCTCCACCCGGTACGCCGTTTTGGTGCTCGTGCGTTCTCACGCATCATGAGGGTGATGCCGTCGAAGTCTGTAGGTTTCCAGGCGTGCCGGTGTTCGCGGAACTCCATGCCTTGTTCGTTGTTTGAGCTGTAGACGAGCAGTGCTCTGCCGTCTTTGCAGAGTTCGATGGTGCGGTCCCAGAGTAGGTCGCGAATGCGGGCTGATGGGGTGCCCACGAAGACACCGGGGCTGAGTTCCATGAGCCATTTTGTTAGGTCGCCGCGCAGGCCAGCCGGGCATGCGGTGACGATGAGCACCATCATTGCAGTGCTTCTTCCTCTGCCCAGTTGACGCCTGCAGAGATGACTTCGAGTTCGCTCCATAGCATGAGTTCGACGTCGCTGTAGAGCTCTTCTTCGGGCACATCCATGACGTATTGGAGGTCTTTTACCATGCGCTGCATCAGCCGCTTTTCGACGACGGCGTCGCGCACTTTCCGTCGCACTTCAATGTGCGGGGTCCCTTTGGCTTCAGCTACTGCGTCGAACGCGGCGGGGATGGCGATCTCGGCTTTGTAGAGGTCCGCGATGTCGTAGACGAACGCGCGGTCTGTGCCAGTGTGTACGACTCCGAGAGCGGGAACGAACCCAAGTCCGGCGACGACGGCGTGTGCAACACCGTATAGTGCTGCGCTTGCCGCGGTGAGTGCTTGGTTGATGGGTGTGCCGGAGTCGAAGTCGTTCGGGTCGTAGCTTCGTCTGTCCCAGTACACGCCGGTTCGTTCGGCTTCAGCGGCGTAGACGCGTTTCATGCGGGCGCCTTCCCTGCCTCGCAGCTGCGCCATGGTGAGGGTGGAGACGTCCTCACCTGGGAATCGGAGGCTGTACATTTTCCGGGCGCAGTCAAGCCGTTTGCGCTGGTGCGTTACCACTTCCGCCTGAAGCAGCGCCATCCGCGATGACTTCGCGGGCGGGCGGCCGGAAGCGTAGTACCGGACTCCGCGCTCGCCGACCCAGACTGTGCTGGTGCCTGCGTCGCCGAGGAGTGCCATCGCGGCGTAGGTGATCCGTGTTCCGGGGCCGAGCAGGAGCACTGCAAGTTGTGTCGCGGGGACGTGTGCGGTGCCGCGTTGGTCGGTGATCGTCAACGCGTTGCCGTCACGGTTGACCACGCACCGTTCTGCGTAAAGAAACGAAAGCCGGTCACTCATTCGTGCGAGTGCACGGCGAGTGATCGGCAGTTCATGAGGTGTTGGCATGTTCGTTCCTATTTGGCAGAGGCCAATGTCAGCAGCCCACAGCCGTAGCCTCGACCACGTCCGATGCCTTGGGTGAGAGTGCGTCGAAAAGCCTCGACATCGGTGACTTCCAGGACACCGGCAAAGCGGGCCTTGGCAATCCGGACGGGTCGGCCTTTGGTACCGTCGGCTTTCTTCCGGTGGAATACGTCGGTCCAGCTTTGAATGACTGCAGGTGCCTCAAACGCGTCCCAGCGTGCGCGCTCTTCGTCGCTAACCTCGTCATCGAGCCCTGGTGCGAGCGCAAACCCATGAGCTAGCGACTTCTTACGGAGCCATGCCAGTTGGTGACGCGGGGAAACATGCGCTTTGACCTTGCCCCTTTTGCCTTGCTGAAACTCGCTATACGTGGGGTTGGCGACGAGTTCGAACCGCCAGCGCTGCCCTTTCATGAGGCTGTCGAGGAGGCGGTTGTAGTCGGCGATCTTCGCTGGTCGGGTATCCCACCCCGCCTGTTCCACGATGGAGTCAGCGGTTGGTTTTTCGGGCCCTACGATGTAGAGCGCGTGGGTGTGTTCGTGGCTATCGACGCGCCACAGTACCCGACCTGCAGTCTCATCGAGATCCGGCGGGAACGCACTGCGTACGGCAGCGTGCATCGCTTGGGAGTCGGTGAGGAGTTTCCTGCCCTGGCGTCGGGCAGGATTGATGAGGATCCTTGTGAATGTATTGCTCATGCCTTGATCACCGTTTCGAAGAAAACGTCGCTGTCCACCAGCGATTCAGTTCCATCCGGATTATCGATAGCGACGTCTTCTACGCGCAAGACGTCGCGCCACCCGTAGCGTCGGTGCTGTGGGTCGAAGCTTATGGGCACGTCCTGTCGACGGACTCCGCCTTGTTCTGCCTCGTCCGCGTCCCGGTAGAGCGCCAAGTTGACGTGTTTTGGTGCTTCGCGTTTGTGCTGGGCTGTTGCATACCAAGTCGGATGCTCGCGCAGCGCGGTCTCCGCGTCGGTATCGACGATACCGATGACGAGCCCCGGGTGGACCGGGCATGACCTGCGGCCCATGAACAGAGGAAATGCGGGAGCGCGTAGCGCCTCCGCGATGCCTTCCAGCAGTGCACGGTCGTCTGACTCGACGGCTACCACGAACGCAGCGTCGCTGAGGAAATATCGGGTGATGAGCTCCGCGGATGCGTTCGGGTCGGTAAGCCAGGGCTGGGCTGTTTGGTAGTCGCGCAGTAGGCTGCCTGACTGGTCAACGCGCACTCCGAGCCGGAGGCGAGTGAGGTCTTCGACCGAGTCTGTTCGACGCCGCCCCTGCGCTGCAGCGATGAGGCCGATGATGCCGGACTTCGTCGGTGTGAGCGCAGTCGCACGTATTTTGTGCCGGGACTCATCACCCCATGACTGGAGGGGTCCTTTCAGTAGGAGGAGTAGGGAGGAACTCATGCGTCATCACCTAGGGCGGTGGCAACGTCAGCGGCGACGCGCTCGCTCAGTTCTTTGAGCGTGACCTGCTCCGCGAGGCCGTCGAATGGTGCGGCGATATCACCAAGACCGAGGACATACTGGCTGGTAGGTACGAATCCGTAGGTATCCTGCACTGCACGTGCTTCCGCGGCGAGACGTGCTGCGGCAACGTGGCGGCGGTCGAGTTGCTCGGTTGCGGTGACTGCGTCCTCAAAAGCAGTGACAAGGGAGACTGGGCGGGTATCGCGGACAGTGACGAAGACGAGCTCGGGAAGCGTCTGGTTGGCGAAAGTATTGATCTTGCCGGTTGGCATGGACGCGACGAATGCCTCGATGAACTGCTCGACAGCCTTAATTGCGGCATCGGCAGACTCCAGGTTTTTCTTGAGCCCGTCGACGTTGATGGTGGCGTAGCGGTAGAGGCTGGAGGACATCATCTGTACGGTGCCGAGCATTCCTGCACCAGTTTCTTCGCCTTCTTCCGCGAGGTCGTCGACGGCGGTGTAGAAGTCGAATTCGGGCGCAGATGCGTGCACGCCGATAGCGTGTGCTACCTGGACGGCTGCGTCGACGTTGAAGGATGCGTCGTCCGCGACCATGCGACCAAACATGGACATGTCCACGCTGTGGTTGGTATCCAGAATGGCGGTAGCTTCGGCTTTCGTGAACTTCTGACCGTCGCGCTCCGCAAGTTCGCGGACAGCGCGATCGATTTGCTGTGGGCTGAGGAAAATCAGGTATGTGGTTTGTGGCCACGGGTTGTGCTCGGCGTCGTCACCCTTTTTTGGCTTCTCAACGACCGTTTTGATCTTCACAGCGTTGAAGAGCTGCTCCGTGCGCTTGATGGCGTCTTCCTCGGGGATGTCGGCTACTTTGACGAGCTTCTTCGCAATCTTCTCTGGAAGGCGCTTGGAGCGATCACCGACGCATTCTGGGTCGAAGTGCTCGGCGAAGTATTTGCGGATTGCGCGCTTCCAGGACTGTGAGGAGACGCGCTGGCGTGGGACGCCTCCGAATACAGCTGTCTTAGGCGCGCCGGTGTCATCGCGGTTGATGAGTGAAGGCGGGACTGTCTGAAGAGCGTGGATGTCGATGATGAGGGACATGATGGTCCTTTCGAAAAGTTGAAATTAATGGATTGTGTTGTCGATTTCTTGTGCTTCTGCCTGGGCAGAGGGCCGGAGTGTTCCGATGGCGAAGTCTCTCCCCCACCGCAGCAAAACGCCGTCTCGGTGCTTCGGGTTTTGGAGCGATCGGAGATCTCCAGCGAATTGCCCGTAATCAAACGGCAAGTCTTGAGAACGAAGCAGGTTGACGAGTGAACGCAGGTGGGTGATCCGCGATGGGAAATCCAGAGCTACCTGCATCGCGTCGAAGCGCTGCTTTATTGAGTTGGACTCAGTCTTTCTGTAGAGCTGCCCACATGCGAGCGCGAACGAACCTCCCTGCTTGTGCGCCGGTGTGCGTGCGCTCTGCATGTGGACTCCGAAAAGGGCGAGTGCGTAGAACGCTGCGTATTCGCTTGGGGAGGGCTGATCCGACTTTCCCAGTTCTTGGTCGCTGAGTTCCGGCTGCAGCAGCATGAGTACGTCTTGGAGGGCGAGCGGGTTATGTTCCAACCCTATTGAGGCGTATTTGCGCAGGTCGGCAAGTGAGCCACGGGCACTAGCTCCTGAAGCGGTATGGGCTTGCTCTAGATAGTGCTTCTGTAGCCGCGTCGCCGTTGCCCCTACTGCGGCGCGGAGGGTGGGTTTAGTCATCGTTTTCTCCCTGTTGTGATGTGCGTTCGGCGTTTCGCTGCGCAAGCAGTGGAAGCGCGTCACGGAGTTTCCGAAGAAGCTGGTTATGGATGGAACCGGCGTTGATTACACGGCCTTTGCCATCTTCGGTGCTGTCGAGTCGGCCGATCATCGCTTTGGGGCCGGCCCCTCGGACGAGTTCCGCAGCGAGCTCGAGTGCGCTATCCCGGACAAGCTCCTGCCAGCGCATACACTCGGCGGCTACGTCGTCGATGTTGAGGTTTCGGAGCCACGTCATGAATTCGGGTTCGAGAAGAGCATAGAGCCGATCGGCCGACTTGGATCCGAAGCTGTATTCCCCACCTGCCGCGACAGCAAGCTGTCCTTCAAACCAGCCGAGGCAAACCGCGGTGTCGCGCACCGCTTGGGCGGCAGCACGCACACGTTGCCGGTCGGTGGTGGAGTACTCGTTGTTCTGCAGCAGATAGAGGGGCAGTCCGATTTCCCCGCTGATTACAGTGCCGACAGACGAGCTTTGAGGCCCATACTCCATGGACACAATGGCGATGTCGAGCAGTTCTTGCACCCCGGTCACGTCGGCGATCTCCGCTAGGTTTGAGAGCGTTGCCGGCTTGATTGGCGCCAAGTTCTTTCCGCCAAACCCGGCGTCGTCTTCGCTGACAAGGAGCGCATCAAGCGAGTTCCACACGGTGCGTTCTGAATCGTACGGCTTCGGGTAGTACGCAGTGAGATTCTTCTTACTCTGATTCGGACTGTACCGATACGGCGTCATCGGGTCGCCGAAAACGTTCTTTCCCGCGTCTGGGATGCGGTCACCATTGCAGACGAGCACTCCGGTGACGCGGTCTCCCTCTGGGAAGAGGCGGATTCGTCGGGTTTGCCAGGTTGCTAAGTCAGCGGGACCGTTCGGCATCACGCCTTCCTTGGGCGCACTTGGGTCGAACAGTCGCTGGCTAGGGGTATCGGGATCGCGTTCCCAGATCGGTGTATCTTCCGTGGCCGTCGGGTCTACTGCTTCCTTTACCGTATTGAGCACCAGCGTTTCTTGTAGCGTTTCACCGCGGACAACGGTCCCACCAGTCATGCCAGTCCACCCGGTGCCGATTGGGTATCCTTTGCCACCGCTGGCGCGCGGGTCATCAACAGCGCCAGATTTGATGCCTGAGTAGTCGTAGGCGTGCTGGTGGATCAGCCACCTGGCTGCCTCTGGGAACGAGACGGAGGCGCGCCCTGCGCCAGTACGCATGGTGAAGAAGTCTGCCTCAGCGTCTGGCAGGATTCGCGAGATAGGCGAATGCGTATTCTTGCTAGTGTGCAGGGTTGCTACCTGCATGAACGGCACTTCATCGTCGATCAGATTGAAGCGGTGTTCGTATTCTTTTAGGTAAGCGAGAACGATGTCATCGCGCTGGTGCTGTCTCGCCTGGTTGCGCTGTTCCTGGAACCAGGAATCCCAGCGGAAGCTCCGGTCTCGTCGGCCGGTGGGTACTGAACTCTTGAGGTGATGGTGGTGCGCCCGCCAGTAAATGGCAAGCAGCACGCGGAGCACCGCGTAGTCCTGGGTCGGAGAGTCGCCGACGACGCTGAGTGGCTGCTCGGTGCCGTCGAAAATCTGCCACAAGCTGAGGACTTTGTCGCCGTCTGCCGTTGTGATGCAGATCCACGGTTCATGTACGAGGTTGAATGTCACGTTCATCACTCCTTTCTCTCATTGTTGTTCGTATGACTAAGCGTAGCGGGCGGAGGGGACACCGCTACTCACCCCTTTCGAACGAAACCTCGATTCCGAGTTCGCTGCTGTAGCGCACAAGGAACCGTCCAATGCTTGTTTCGCCGCCCTCGTCGAGGGGTAGTGCGAGTTGGCCGTTGAGTAGGTAGTGCTTGCTCCAGCTGACGGGGGTATTTTCCTCGAGCGCGTCCATAACGACGTTGAAGTCGTCGTTATACCGCGTCATGCGCGCCGGGAGTCGTACAGTGCTTGACGCGAGTTGGAACGCTGTCTGGTAGTCCGGCTCAGCGTCGGCAAGCACTTCTTTATCGACGCCCCATAGCCGGTACCCGTAGTCAGTCTCGATAATCGGGATCACTTCGACGGTGGGCTCTGCATCGCGAACCTGCGCTGCACCGGCTTCTTCCCTGTTGAGGTTCACCGCTGCATCTTTGTTTTCGAAGAACTCAATGAGCCTCGCAGCATGAAACGGAGAAGGTGTACGGAAAGATTTCGAACGTTCGCGCGCGTTGTGTTGCCTTAGTCGACTTACGCCAGCGGCTTCTGCCCAGATTTGCTGCATCTCATCGGGCACTACTGTCGTGTCCAGGTCATATGTGGATTGAACGAGCGCTTCAATGTCGTCCGGGCGACGGAACGTCGTGGGGAGGTGGAGCAGTGTGGAAAGAAGGATCCGGGGGTCGTAAATGGCCATCGCACCACCGTCGAATTCTGGAGTCGGCAGGGGCGAGAGCACGCCGCGGATAAAGATCTTCGGATCCTGTAGCAGGGGTGGCCGGTCATCGGCCGGGCGGATGTGACGCTGGAGACGACCAGCACGCTGTACGACGAGGTCCATTGGCGCGATGTCGGTGATCAGTACGTCGGCGTCGATGTCCAAGCTCTGCTCGGCGACTTGGGTCGCAACAACAACCTTGCGGTATGGGCGACCTGCGCCACGTCGCGCGTGCGGGCCTAGTTGTTCCCGGAGTGCGTCTTCCTTTTGGGAACGTTCCCAGGCGATGAAGCCGGCGTGGTGCAGTTCGATGTCGTCCGCATACTGGGTTTTGAGCTCTCGGTACGTGTCTTGAGCGCGGGCAATGGTGTTGCAGATGATGAGGGCGCAGCCGCCGTCGATAAGCAGGTTGTCGAGCGTGCCCCGAAGAGTGTCGAGTGAGTCATCGATGTGCTCGATGCTGGCCACCATGTTGGTTGGATTTGGGGGCGGTGTGATGTATGTCGTTGCTGACTCGTCAGCGACAGTAATCAGCGGGTAGCCGCCCGGTGCGTTCTCGGGAGCTACCCCCGTGTACGCCTCGATGAGCGAGGCTCGTCGCTGGGCTGGCAGCGTCGCCGACATCATGATGACACTTGCGCCGTAGTATGCGAGCCACTCAAGTGTGGTTTCGAGGTATTCGGAGGTGTAAGTGTCGTACGCATGGACCTCGTCGAAAATAATGATCTTTCCGGCGAGAGCCGCGTGACGCAGCATCGAATAGCGCTGCATGAGCGCCATCATTAAGACTTGGTCAATAGTGCCAACGACAATGTTGGAGAGGAGACCGCGACGTCTCCCCCGCATCCAGCTGCTCGCGACCACATCACCGCGGTTCGATGTTTCGTCTTCGGCGATTCCGCGAGGCAGGCTCATCGCTGCTCGTGAGAGCTGGTTTTTGGAGTGCGCGAGGTACAGCGAGGTGACAGTGCCAACCCCTGAGGTGTTGCGCGCCCAGTCGATGGTTCGCTCCAGCAGCCCGTTCGCAGTGGCCATAGTGGGTGCGGCGAAATAAATGCCCTGTGCGCCAGTTTGGTCAGCGATGATGTGCGCTGCGGCAAGTGCCGCCTCAGTCTTGCCGACGCCAGTCTCCGCCTCAAGGATGAACAGCGTGGGTCTAGTTGCACGCCGGGCAGCCTCAGCGAGTGCGCGTTGCACGTTGCGAGCATTGAACTGCTGGGGCCAGCCGAATGATGCTCGATATAGCTCGTCGATGTCCGTGATCGGTTTAGCTGGATGCCATGGAGCCGTGAGGTCGGTCCGCGCCATTCCCGCTCGCAGCCTTTCGACCTGCCCCTTATAGACGACCATCGGAAACGCCTCAGCGTTCGACGCAATCCAGTCCGCGATGACCACCAAGCCAGTCAGGAACTGTGCAACCCCCGCTTCTGGGTATTCGATCTTTCCGATTTTGTCTAGGACCGGTTGTGCGTGCAGCGTCGTCGTCATTTCGCTGACGATCTCGTTTTGAACGCTGAGCCATCGTGCTGGGTACTCCTCGAGGACAGCCTCGATGTCCGACTTCTCTTTGCCTGTCGACGCCACTCCGTGGTGCGCGTCCCCTATCGACCCAACCCAAGTAGCCATCGTCCGCGGCATGCCGTGTTCTTCTAACCAGCGCCTCAGAATGGCTCCCGAACTCCTGCCGTGCGGCATCTTTGCGACGTCGTCCTGCTCAAGGTCAAGACCGGCATCGATAATGGCATTGATAATGTGCTCGTACCCAGCTCGGTTCTGCAGTTGGGTCTGGAAAGCGCGCGTAATCTTCCCCGTGTCGTGAGTACCAGCGAGCCAAATGTAGAAAGTGCGCAGCTCATCGACGGAGATATCTAGGTGTCCCGCGATTCCGTGTTTGATGTTATCGGCGACCCATACGTCGAACACTGCAGCCGCCGAACATGCTGCATCTACGAGATGCTGGGGAACTGAAAGGTGGCCAGTGTCATCGCCGGACTTAGCCCAAAGGGAGCGCGCCTGCGGGGAGCGTTGCGAGACCCACTTTTCGAACAGCTGAGCTGTTCCGATCGTGCTTCTGGGCAGTTCGTGTCCGGGTCTCATGTTTTAATCCTTTTGTCGATGTTGCTTCAAGTTATAGCAAGCTTTCCGTATCGCTGCAACCCTAAACCCAATCACACAAGTTAGGGTTTATGGCGGGTTCGTTGTTTGGTCGTTGCTTCCTGCGGTATTAGATTTGAGATCAGCCCAGCGTAAGCAGGGATGAGCCCTTGTGGGATTGGGGCTGATAGTACTCCCCGCGTCGGCGGGGTTATGTTTCGATCGCAAGTCGTATGTAGAATACGGTACAGGCTCCAAAACTTGCAGCTCAGCAAGTGTGCTCCCCGCGCTCGCGGGGATGAGCCCGGAGAACACAAAATGAGCAACGTTGGTAAAGCGTGCTCCCCGCGCTCGCGGGGATGAGCCCTCTGAAATGCACGCGATCACCCCTGCTCGCGCGTGCTCCCCGCGCTCGCGGGGATGAGCCTGACGAATATCATTACCGTGTGGGCTGTAGCTGGTGCTCCCCGCGCTCGCGGGGATGAGCCGCCCGCCCCGTTGACACGAGCCGACCTGATGGAGTGCTCCCCGCGCTCGCGGGGATGAGCCCCCCGCCTGCATCGTCCCCACCGCACCAGACAGGTGCTCCCCGCGCTCGCGGGGATGAGCCCGCGCTACACAACTAAGCCACTACACACTGAAAGTGCTCCCCGCGCTCGCGGGGATGAGCCGTGATTTACCCCCCTCCCTGGGGTGGCCGGCCGGTGCTCCCCGCGCTCGCGGGGATGAGCCCTGTGCCCACTGCTGTTTGGCGCACATGGGAGGGTGCTCCCCGCGCTCGCGGGGATGAGCCCCCGGAAATCCACGAGGTGGAATTCGACCAGGAGTGCTCCCCGCGCTCGCGGGGATGAGCCCTAGACATATCGGCGTTAAACACTGTGTTTGCAGTGCTCCCCGCGCTCGCGGGGATGAGCCGGACACTAACCCGGGCGATGTGGGGTGTGACCTGTGCTCCCCGCGCTCGCGGGGATGAGCCCGCCGCGGCGTGCGCGAAATCGCATACACCAACGTGCTCCCCGCGCTCGCGGGGATGAGCCGTAAATGAGATTGGGAAGTACCTTAAAGAACTGGTGCTCCCCGCGCTCGCGGGGATGAGCCCAACCGGGGCGACAACCACAGCCTAACAGGAAAGTGCTCCCCGCGCTCGCGGGGATGAGCCCGGCCCGCACTTACAGCGCGGCGGAAACCGCCGGTGCTCCCCGCGCTCGCGGGGATGAGCCGTCAATGTTACGTGTGATTGGTTTGCCAGCCCAGTGCTCCCCGCGCTCGCGGGGATGAGCCCAACCTCGAACAAACCGTCTACGGATTCGCCGCGTGCTCCCCGCGCTCGCGGGGATGAGCCTAAGGCGCGCCATCTCACTTGCAGTACCACCGTGTGCTCCCCGCGCTCGCGGGGATGAGCCCGATTTTATCCGGAACACTAAGCGTCAGTTTGAGTGCTCCCCGCGCTCGCGGGGATGAGCCGGGCGGCTTCAGCCTTTACGATTTTGTCAGACAGTGCTCCCCGCGCTCGCGGGGATGAGCCGCGCCCCCTCGAATGGGGCGCTTGATTCGTTAAGTGCTCCCCGCGCTCGCGGGGATGAGCCCTCGCGCGCCTGAATGGCTCGGCGAGCTCTGGAGTGCTCCCCGCGCTCGCGGGGATGAGCCGCAGCTTCACTCGAGAAAGATCATCGGGGATAGGTGCTCCCCGCGCTCGCGGGGATGAGCCCGATCGACGCGATTGAGACAAAAGACAAGGCTAGTGCTCCCCGCGCTCGCGGGGATGAGCCCTGCCTCGAAGAAACTCGAGAGGAACTCAGTCTGTGCTCCCCGCGCTCGCGGGGATGAGCCGCAATTTGGACCGGGAATTAGCGTGAATGGTGGGTGCTCCCCGCGCTCGCGGGGATGAGCCCCGTCTGCTGTGTCCCCCGGCGCTGTTATGGATGTGCTCCCCGCGCTCGCGGGGATGAGCCGTTCCTGTGAGTCTTGCAGCGCCCACTTCAGCGGTGCTCCCCGCGCTCGCGGGGATGAGCCCAAAATCGAGGACATGCGCCACCACGGATGGCAGTGCTCCCCGCGCTCGCGGGGATGAGCCCCAGCTCCAACAGCTCATACAGATAGCCACCACCAAGCTCGGCGTGATGCAGCGCAACATCACCTCCCACATGCTAGAGGCGATTGAGTCCGAGTTCGCGCAGGCGGTAGCTGAGGTATACAGGCAGGCCGGTGCCCCGGTCCCGGTCGTGGTTGAGGTGAACGCCGCAAACGCTATCGCCACCGCCACGACTGAAAAGGTAGTGTCACAGCACACCCAGATTTTGCGTGCCGTGGCCGACATGTATCAGCAGACGGTGCAGGCCGCGTTGACTACCGCCATGTTTTCCGGGGAGTCGAATACGGGGGCGGTACAGCGCGCCCTCAACAGGTTTGCTGACCGTGGAATAACCGCATTTCGGGACGTGAACGGGCGCAGATGGGGCATTGACACCTACACGGATATGGCGGTGCGTACGGGCCGTATGCGGGCGCTTATGGAGGGGCATATGCAGGGGTGGCGTGGCGCGGCGGTGGAGCTTGTGCGGGTGTCTACACACGCGGCTAGTCACCCGTGGTGTTACCCATTCCAGGGTGAGCTACTGGCCCTGGACGGGCAGGCAGGCACCCGCGTAATGATGTCACCCATCACGGGCAAGAACGAAGTTGTCACCGTCAAAGCAACCATGCAGGAAGCAATCGAAGCCGGGTACAAGCACGTGAACTGTCGCCACTCGGAAGCCCCGTAGGTGTCCGGGGCTGAGGTGCCGACGCCCGATAAACCGGGGGAGGAAGAAAACGAGCAGGAGTACCAAGCATTACAGCGTCAACGCCAGATTGAACGGCACATACGCCACTGGAAGAAACGCCAATCTGTAGCCCTCACCCCGCAAGATAAGCAACTCGCGGCGCGCAAGGTCAAGGCGTGGCAGCGGGCGCAGCGTGACCACATCAAGGCCAACAAGTTTCTGGTGCGCCGCTACGACCGGGAAAGATTAGGAGCGGGAACAAGGGAGCTCTACCCTCGATACCGAAACCAGCGCCGACCTCTCCGCGCACACCGCGTAGAAACAGGCGCGCTAACGGCGGTGGCGTGTCCGTCGCCGACCTGCTCAAGCGGGAGGGCCGCGTACAGGGGCCACCAGTACAGCGCTCGAAGAGCAAGGTGCACTACGAGCGTGCCCAGCAAGAGCTCGCAAAGACCTACACCATGCTACCGTTCATTAACACCGGTATGCCGCGTAGGTACAACTCGCTTAGTGAGGTTCCGCGTATGCCAAAGTCTGTGAGCATGGCAGACATCACCGCGACAGCCAACCCATGGTTTGGAAAGCCCGGGTACAGTGAGAACTGCATGCGCGTTGCGCACACTGTGGAGCTAAGAATGCGGGGCTACGACATCACAGCGGGCAGTACTGCTTACGACCCGCCTGCTAGGCGGAGCGACCCCGCTGTACTGGCCGTAATCAAGGCCGCCAAACAAAGTAATCAACGCCTTACCTTGGGGCACTATGGCCTGCAATCCGCCTGGCGTACCACTGACGGCAAAGTCCGTATGCCATACGCCGCCAGGGAAGCGCTAGGGAAAGGCGGTAAGAACGCTCAAACCATTAGGGACATGGAGCACTTTGCCCCGGACGGGGCACGAGGTGTAGCCATGTGCGTGTGGGACAAGGCAAACGTTGGGCACATTTGGAACTGGGAAAAGAGGGACGGGAAAATACACTGGTTTGAGGCCCAGACACGTCAAGGCTTTATTGACCAAGACTTATACTTATCAAGAATGGTGAACGGGTCGCTCACAATGCTGCGCACCGACGACCTAGTGCCGACGGACGAAATTTTAGGAGTGATTGGCGTTGACTAGCCCGGCGGAGGCGCTTGCCGTTGTACGCAATGAATTGGGGGGCGAGTGGAAAAGCACAGTCTGTGTGAACGGCGACCAAGTTCTGGTAATCCCGGAGCGGCGGCGGGGAGAGTTTGCCGTAGTGGGCCTTGCCCCGGCGCTGGTTGAGAACGGCGAGGTTCAGCATTTGTCGTCGTCGCCGCTGAGCTGGCCAGCCTGGTATTTGGATACTGACGATGCCGACCTTACGTGGGTGTCTGTGGACGGGTAGAATCTCCATTGGCCGCGAACGCCTGAACTGAACGCCACGGCGAAAGTCTGACAATGGGTGTGTTGCCACCAAGGCGTGGAACACCCTAACCCCAAGGAGGAAAAATTGTCAGACGAAAACGTAGTGTTCCCCGCGCATGCGGGGATGAGCCGCTAGTTCGCGGAAGCCTAGAGGTGATACGAGTGGCCGACGTTATCCAACCGACGAATTGCTAGGAGTTATCGGTGTCGATTAAAGATGCTGCCACCATGGCGTTTAACGTGGTGAAGTCCACCTACCCATCACATGATTGGGGTAGAGAAGTTGGCGTATGTGACGACGGCTCTGTGGTTGTATTCCCGGGAGAATCCGCGAACGATGGGGACAGTGCGGTGATTGTTACACCGGGTGGGGAACTGCAGTTGTTAGGTAGCGCGTCGGTGAACCTGGAGGTCGGCGAGTGGGCGCTGGCGTCGTGGTGCCCTCTACACAGGCGGGGATGAACCGCGAAGTTGCCTGCTGGAGTCGGTGACATCGGAACCGCGGGGTCTGTCAGTTGCCTATGGAAAGCACGGATCGTTCCGTTGAGCTTCGACGTAATACGTGTTCAAGTGGTGGTTCTCATGTTTGTGGAGTTGTCTACTCCTTGGACAGGTAAGAAGACATGTATTTCTTGCAGTAGCTCGTCAAACGCTGGGAGAATACAGTCAGCACTACTCTCTCAAAGAAAAGCCCCGTTGTTTAATCGACCATAATCCACCGACGCGTTTCTACTCGGATCAAAATTAGTTGGTTGTAGGGGCCGCCCCTGATCGGTCGATACTTCCGGGAGTGCCAGCAGCCTCGGCTCGACTACCTCAACAAAAAGGGCAGGCCCCCACTTTCGTGAGGACCTGTGACCTATAAGTATGGGCGTTTTCCCGTTTCATATCCAATGCGCACCACTGCCCCAATGCAAATGGTTCCCGCGCTCGGGAACCATTTCGGTTTCCAGGCCCGTTCCCCCTCCGGTCGACTAGCCATGGCATTTGCCCAGGTCGCGACGCCTGTCCACAAAGAAAGCTCCCAAGATACCCGCTGGTCCGGGGAACAATTCTGGGATGGGAGGGGGCTGCCCCTCGAGCCGACCGGGATGCAGCCCGGACAGCAGGAAGCCGAAAACCGGAAACCGCGAACCCTAAACCCTGTAACCAACCCCACCAACCAAAACAGCCCGCGCCGTACCGAAGTACTGCGCGGGCTGCCCCACCATGGGCCCCACCAGGCCCTTTAGTTTCGGGCCCCACCAGACCCGAAAGGAGGTCGTCACGCTGTTGCTGTCATCAGAGACATGCAATGTGACAGGCAATGGTGACTGACCGCGTTCCATGGTACCCGGTTGGTGTGGTGGGGACGAAGTGGGCGTCGAGAAGAGTGGTGCGTGTCACAAAAGGTGCAATTCTGTTCACGAAATTCCGAATCAGCTTTTGAACACTACTTGTCCTCCGAGGGGCTCCTAAAAAACTCCGCCGACAATCGAGTTCCCCGCTCCCCCACAGCCCTCTACCCTGCCCGGGTGCACCACATTTTGGCGGGGTCGAGGTGGATGTGGACTTCGTCGCCGAGCGCTGCGTACGCGAGTGGGGTGTCGGGGTCGCAGTGCAGCACGATCCGGCCGTAGGACGTTTCAATGCCAACTTCCTGGTACTCCCCCATGTAGACGTTGCGGGTGACTTGGCCGATGTTGTCGGTGAGGTGGCGGGCTTGTTGGCCGGTGGGTGTGGCGGTTGAGGTTACCCTCGTTTAGTGGACACCCTATTTGTGCGGATCTTGTGTCCGTAGGAGAGGATGTTCATTGTGAGTCAACAGCGCAAGAAGTACACGCCGGAGTACCGGCGTGAAGCCGCGAACCTT
>NZ_MLAL01000012.1 GCF_001875665.1 Corynebacterium sp. NML130628
AACACCGACTGGGTTGCCTGAGAAAGTCACGATTATCCGCACAACAAGTAAGACCGCGCCGACGCCGTGTGCGTTGATGATGCATTGTTAACCATGATTCCAGTCCACAACCACTTGACACCGAACGCTAGCTGCGTGATTTGTCACTCTGCCAAACCGGACGACACCAAATTCCCGCTTTTGGCGACTGCGACGTTGCGTTGTCCCAGGTCACCAATCCTCGTAGAGGGAATGTGGTGCGCGCCTCGAACACAATTGCAAACTGTCCGCGGGTCTGCTGCAATTGCCAACTATGAATGCAGCGCAACACCAGCCCGACTTCGGGGTCTATATCCACGTGCCGTTTTGTGCGACGCGGTGCGGATACTGTGATTTCAATACTTATACGCCGTCGGAGGTGGAGAGCTCCCACGCGGAGTACCTGGTAGCGCTGGAAAAGGAGCTAGAGCTGGCGGCGCAGCAGCCAGGTGTACGGGAAGCCTCCACGGTGTTTATTGGGGGAGGGACGCCGTCGCTGCTGGGGGCGGACGGTCTGGGCAGGGTGTTGTCGATGGTGCGGGACACCTTCGGGATTGCGCCGGGGGCTGAGGTGACGACGGAGTCGAATCCGGAATCGACCGATCCGGCCTATTTCGCGGGGTTGCTGGAACATGGGTTTACCAGGGTGTCGCTGGGGATGCAGTCGGCGTCGGCATCGGTGCTGAAGGTGTTGGACCGGAAGCACACGCCGGGTCGGGCGGTTGCGGCGGCCAAAGAGGCGCTCGACGCCGGGTTTGAGCACGTGAACCTGGACATGATCTACGGCACGCCGATGGAAACGGACGACGACGTCCGGCGCACCCTCGATGCCATTCTGTCCACGGGCGTGGACCACGTCAGTGCCTATTCGCTGATTGTGGAGGACGGCACTGCCATGGCGCGGAAGGTCCGCCGTGGTGAGCTGCCAGCTCCGGAGGAGGACGTGTACGCGGACCGCTACGAGATGATCGCCGACACGCTCGAGGCAGCTGGTTTTGGCTGGTATGAGGTGTCGAACTGGGCGCGGCCGGGCGGGGAGTGTCAGCACAATCTGCTGTACTGGCGTGGTGCGCGCTGGTGGGGCGCGGGTCCGGGGGCGCACTCGTTTATTGGGGATCGCAGGTTTTGGAACGTGAAGCGGCCGGAGCGTTACAGCCAGTTGCTCGCTGATAACACACTGCCCATCGATGGTGGGGAGACGCTCACGCTGCAGGAACGGCACGAGGAGCAGGTGATGCTGGGGCTGCGCCTGAAGGAGGGTGTGCCCCGGGAGGTGATTGGTGAGGGGGCGGAGGGGGTCGTCGAGAAGTATGTGGCGGCGGGTCTGCTGACCGCGGGCGAGCGCGTGGCCGTGACTGATGCCGGGCGGTTGCTGGCGGACGGGATTGTGACGGACATTTTGGCTGCCGAGGAGGCAGAGTAGTATGAGTTAGCAGTCGACGAAGGAGAGTGCTAATGAGTGCAGCGAATGATCGCAGACAGCGGGTGCTGCGCGCAATCGTCGCCGACTATATTGCGCAGCAGGAACCTGTCGGATCGAAGATGCTGGTGGAACGCCACGGGCTGAAGGTCAGCTCGGCGACCATCCGCAACGATATGAGCGTGCTGGAGCGCGAGGGCTACATCACGCAGACGCACGCCTCTTCGGGGCGCATCCCGACGGAGGCGGGGTACCGCGCGTTTGTCGACGCCCTCCATGACGTCAAACCGCTTTCCACCGCGGAACGCCACGCTATTTTGGACTTCCTTGAGCACGGTGTGGACATGGAGGACGTGCTGCGCCGCAGCGTGCAGGTGCTGGCCCAGCTGACGAACCAGGCGGCGGTGGTGCAGCTGCCAACACTGAACGTGTCTCGCGTGAAGCATTGTGAGGTGGTGGCGCTGGCCCCAACGCGGCTGCTGCTGGTGCTGATTACAGACACCGGGCGCGTGGACCAGCGCAACGTGGAACTCGCCGCGCCGCTGAGCACCGACGGGGTGTTTCTGCTGCGGGACCTGCTCAATACGGTGCTGGTGGGCAAAACGATGCGTGATGCCTCCACAGCGCTGAAGATGCTGCATGCGCAGGCGCCGCCGCTCATTGCGGACGCGGTGGAGCGGGCGACGGCGGTGCTGATCGAGACGCTGGTGGAGACCACCACCGATCGGCTGCTCATCGCGGGCGCGGGGAACTTGAGCGTGAACCGGATGGTGGACCTGCACAGCGTGATTGAGGCGTTGGAGCAGCAGGTGATTGTGCTGAAGCTGTTGGCGAACGCGCAACAACTCGAGCGCGTCTCGGTCAGTATTGGCAACGAGAATGAGGAAAAGGAATTTTCTCAGGCCTCCATTGTTAGTACTGCATATGGAGCCGGCGATGAAGCGCTGGGTGGCCTTGGGGTGGTCGGTCCGACACATATGGACTATCCGGGTACCATGCAAAAGGTTGCCACCGTGGCTCAGTACATCAGTCGCATTTTGCGGGGCGAATAACTTCGAAGTGTTGAAAGGGAACTAACTAGTGGCTCGTGATTATTACGGCATCCTCGGCGTTGACCGAGAGGCGACCGAGCAGGAAATCAAGAGGGCGTACCGGAAGCTCGCCCGGAAGTACCACCCGGATGTGAACCCGTCTGAGGAGGCGGCTGAGAAGTTCGCCGAGATTTCGTTGGCGCAGGAGGTGCTGCTTGACCCGGCGAAGCGCAGCATTGTGGATCGCGGCGGCGACCCAATGGAGCAAGGTGGCATGGGCGGCGCCGGTGGCGGTGACTTCGGGGGCTTCGGCGACATTTTCGACGCCTTCTTCGGCGGTGGCGGGCGCAGTCACGAGCCGCGCTCGCGCGTTCAGCCGGGCAGCGACGCGCTGCTGCGCACCCAGATCACTCTGGAGGATGCCTACGCAGGTGTGACCAAGGAGGTGACCGTCGATACGGCGGTGCTGTGCCAGAAGTGCCACGGTACCGGATCTGAGTCGGAGGCGAAGCCCGTGCAGTGTGACTACTGCTCAGGGCAGGGCGTGGTGCAGGAAGTGCAGCAGTCCTTCCTGGGCAACGTGATGACCACCCACGACTGCCCGAAGTGCCACGGTTACGGCGAAGTCATCCAGGACCCGTGCCGCCAGTGCGCCGGCGACGGCCGCGTGCGCGCCACCCGCGACCTGAAAGTGAAGATCCCGGCTGGCATCGCCAACGGGATGCGTATCCGCATGGCGGGCCAAGGCGAGGTCGGGCACGGTGGCGGCCCAGCAGGCGACCTCTACGTGGAGGTACAGACCGCGCCGCACAAGATTTTCGTGCGCGACAGCAACGACCTGCACCTGCGCCTCAACGTGCCGATGTACGACGCCGCGCTGGGCACCAGCATCGACGTCGAAAACCTCGCCGGTGGCATGACCACCATCGAGGTCCCAGCCGGCACCCAGCCGGGCGACGAGGTCCGCCTCGACGATGAGGGCATGCCACGCCTGCGCGTCGACGGCCACGGCGACATGATCGCCCACATCCAGGTCGCCGTCCCGACGCACCTCAGTGGTGAGGAGCGCCGCAGCCTCGAGCAGCTTCGCGACGCCCGCGGCGACGCCGCCGGCGTCCACCAGGACGACGAGCGCGACGAAGGCTTCTTCGCCCGCATGCGCGATAGGTTCCGCCGCTAAATGAGCGTCCCGTACTTCCTCACCCCTGACCCCGCCAGCGGAACCCTCGACGGCGACGAAGCGAAGCACGCCTTCGTCAAACGCATCGAGCCCGGCGAACACATCGCCCTGACCGACGGCGTCGGCACCGTCGCCGACGTCACCGTGCGCCATAGCGACAAGCAACAGCTGCGCGGCGACGTCACCGCGGTACGCACCGTGGCAGCGCCCGAGCAGCGAGTCACCCTGGTGCAGGCAATTCCGAAGTCGGAACGCGCGGAGCTCGCCGTCGACCTCGCCGTGCAAGGAGGTGTCGACGCCATCGTCCCTTGGATCTCGCACCGCACTATTGCGCGATGGCCCACCGCGAAACAGGCCAAACAGGTAGAGAAGTGGCAGCACCAGGCAAACGCGTCCGCGAAACAGGCGCGCCGGGCCTGGGCGCCGCAGGTCGCGGCGCCCGTGACCACGAATCAGCTGCGAGACCTGTTGGCGCAGCCGGGCGAAGGGGGCGTCGAAAAGCAGGCGTTGGTGCTGCACGAAGACGCGGCCGTGCCGCTGAAAACCGTCGAGTTCGGGCGCGACATCTGGCTCATCGTGGGGCCGGAGGGCGGCATCGGCGCCGACGAACTCGAGCTCATCGGCGCCCGCGCTGTCACCCTCGGACCGGAAGTGCTGCGGACTGCGAGCGCCGGTTTTGCCGCACTATGCGCAATCGGTGCGCTCACGACACGCTGGTAGGGTTATGCGACATGGAATCTTTGGTCACGCGCAACTTTGAGCTTGACTCTGCATACACGCAGGACGTGCTCGGCATTAATGACACGAACCTGCGGGTGCTCAACCAGCACCTCGGCGCCGACGTGCATGCCCGCGGCAACGCGGTGACCGTGCGCGGCCCGGCCGTGGTGGTCGCGCACGCGCTGCGGGTGCTCGACGAGCTCGAGTCAATGGCGCGGCGCGGCGTGCCCATTACCCCGGATACGGTCACGCACGCGATTTCGCTGATGGAGGTGGAGTCCCCGGAGTCGGTGGCGGAACTACTCGGCGCCGAGATCATCTCGCGGCGCGGTAAGGTCATCCGGCCAAAAACGGCAGGCCAGCGCGCTTACGTCGACGCGATCGACGACAATACCATCACGTTCGGCATCGGGCCTGCGGGCTCGGGCAAGACCTACTTGGCCGTGGCCAAGGCGGTACAGGCGCTGCACAATAAAGAGGTCAAGCGCATCATTTTGACCCGCCCCGCCGTCGAGGCAGGGGAGAAGCTCGGCTTTTTGCCGGGCACCCTCAGCGATAAGATCGACCCCTACCTGCGCCCGCTCTACGACGCGCTGCGCGACATGATGGACGCGGAAGCCATCCCGAAGCTCATCGAGGCCGGCATCATCGAGGTCGCCCCGCTGGCGTACATGCGCGGGCGCACCCTCTCGGACGCCTTCGTCATCCTCGACGAGGCCCAGAACACCTCCGGCCCGCAGATGAAAATGTTCCTTACGCGCCTAGGGTTTGGCTCGAAAATGGTAGTCACCGGCGATATTTCCCAGGTTGACCTGCCACGCGGCACGGTCTCAGGCTTGCGAGTCGCCCGCCGCATCCTCGGCGACATTGAAGGTATTTCCTTCCAGGACTTGCGTGCCGAAGACGTCGTGCGTCACCACCTGATCTCCAGGATCGTCGCGGCCTACGACGAGCACGACGCGCGCAACGCCGCACGCTACGAACGGAAACAACGCGAAGAAGAGGCAAGACAGTGAGTATTGAAGTCCTCAACGAATCGGGGGAGGCGGACGTCAACGAGGAAATGCTCGTCGATGTCTGCTCCTTCGCCCTGCAAGCCATGGATGTGCACCCAGACACGGAAGCCACCATCACGCTTATCGACGAAGCCACCATGGCCGACTTACACGTCCGGTGGATGGACCTGGAAGGGCCCACGGACGTCATGAGCTTCCCCATGGATGAGCTCACCCCCGGCGGCGGGCGCCCGGACGCGTCCCCATTCGGCGCAGCGATGCTCGGCGACATCATCCTGTGCCCGGCCTTCGACCGCAAGCAAGCAGAAATGGCAGGCCACGACCTTGGCCATGAACTGGCGCTGCTGACCGTCCACGGCGTGTTACACCTACTCGGCTACGACCACGTCATGCCGAACGAGGAACGCGAGATGTTCTCCCTGCAAAACGAACTGCTCGCGGACTGGTACGACTCCCTGGCAGCCCGCGGCGTCGAATATCAACCCAAGCCGACCGGTGACCATGCGTTTCCCTCCGCCGCTGACCGCGAGGAACTTGACCGCATGATGAAGGGCCACAACTAAATGGAGTTCACCGTCGCCTACGGCGTTGTTGCCGTGATTGCGTTGCTGCTTTCCGGCCTGTTCGGCACGGTGGAGTCCGCGCTGACGCCGATTTCGCGCGCGCGTGTCGAGACCATGGTCAAAGACGAGGTTGCAGGCGCGAAGGCACTTGCCCGAGTTGTCGACGCCCGCGCGAACCAGATCAACATGCTGGTCATGCTGCGCACCATCCTCGACGCCGTCGCAGCCGTATTCGCCGCCATGCTGGCGATGGACCTGCTTTCCTCTGACGCGTGGGCCATCATCGCTGCCGTCGCGTCGGTCACGTTGCTGCAGTTCAGCATTATCGGCGTGTTCGCCCGCACCGCGGGGCGCCGCAACCCCTACACGATCTCGCTGAAGGCGGCGCCGTGGCTGGTGATCGCCAACCGTATCCTCGGGCCGGTCTCGCGCCTGCTCATCTGGGTGGGCAACCTGTTCCACCCCGGTGAAGACTTCCGGGACGGCCCGTACTCCACCGAGGTGGAGCTGCGCGAGATGGTCGACATCGCCCAGGAGAAGGGTGTGGTGGAAACCACCGAGGGCCGCATGATCCAAAACATCTTCGACCTCGCCTCCACCCACGCTCGCCAAATCATGGTGCCGCGCCCCGAGATGATCTGGATTGAGGGGGAGAAGTCTGCCCGCCAAGCAACCACGCTGATGGTGCGCTCCGGGCACTCGCGCGTGCCCGTGATCGGGGAGAACGTCGACGAGATTGTGGGCGTCGCATACCTGAAAGACATGTTCGGCCTCAGCGGCACCCCGGTCGCACCGGACACCATGCTGTCCACCCTGATGCGTGAGCCGCTGTTCATCCCGGACTCCAAGCCTCTCGACGTGCTGCTGCAGGACATGCAGCGGGTGAACACGCACATCGCCATCGTGATCGACGAGTTCGGCAACGTCGCCGGCCTGCTCACGATGGAGGACCTCCTGGAGGAAATCGTCGGCGAAATCACCGACGAATACGACGAGGACGAAGACGCCCCAATCGAGTTCGTCGCCGCGCGCACCCTGCGCGCGCATGCACGCCTGCCACTCGACGACCTTGTCGACTTCCTCGCCGACCACCTCAACTACGAGCTCACGTTCGAGGAGGACGTCACCGACTCCGTCGATACCGTGGCCGGTCTCCTGTCCTACGACCTGGGCCGCGTCCCACTGCCGGGCTCCGCAATTGTCCACGACGGCTTGCGCTACACCGCCGAAGGTGGTCGTGACCGGCGCGGACGCATCAAGACCCGCAGCGTACTCATCGAGGTTCCCGAACCAGCCGAAGAACCCATGGAGAATTCAGACGGGCGTTCTGAAGACAAGTAGCCGACAGGTTGTACGCTTGTCCCCATGAGCAATATCTTGTCGATCCAGTCCGCCGTCTCCTACGGCCACGTAGGCAACTCCGCCGCCGTCTTCCCGCTGCAGCGCATTGGCCACGAAGTGTGGCCCGTCTACACCGTCAACTACTCCAACCACACCGGTTACGGCTCCTGGAAAGGCCCAATGATCCCCGCCACGGAGGTCGCGGCCATCATCGACGGCATCGAGGAGCGCGGCGCCCTCGCACGTGTCGACGCCATCCTCTCCGGCTACCAAGGCGGCGACGACATCGCCGACGTCATCATCGACACCGTCGCCCGCGTCAAAGCCGTCAACCCCGCCGCGATCTACGCCTGTGACCCAGTCATGGGCAGCGCCAAGTCCGGCTGCTTCGTCTCCGACAACATCCCGCCTCTCCTGCGTGACCGCGTGGTCCCCGTCGCGGACCTCATCACCCCCAACCAGTTCGAGCTTGGCTACCTCGTAGAACAAGACGTCACCGACCTGGACTCCACCCTCCGCGCCGTCGATGCCGCCCGCGAAATGGGCCCGTCTACCGTCCTGGTCACCTCGGTTGAGCGCGCTGACGCGCCCGCCGACACCATCGAAATGATCGCCGTCGACGACCACGGCAAGTGGATCGTGCGCACCCCACGCCTGCCATTCAAGCGCAACGGCTCCGGCGACGTCACCGCCGCCCTGTTCACCGGCCACTACCTGCGCGGCGGCAACGCCGCCGACGCATTGGCCAAGACCGCCAGCTCCGTCTACGACCTGCTCAAGCGCACCTACGACGCCGACTCCGCCGAGCTCCTGCTCGTCGAATCCCAGGACGCCTACGCCAACCCGCAGCTGCAGTTCGAGGTCGAGGCGCTCTAGCCGTTTGCGCAAATGGGAGCGCGGACATTTGGGTGTTGGCTCGAGGCTAGAAGCCCTCAGCAATGAGGCTAGCCGCGTGTTCGCGGAGGTAATCCCGCAAATATGGCAGAGCGAAGTCGACTTCACCGTGGCCAGTAGTCATAATCATTTCGGCGTCGAGGAGGCGGCGTCGATAATTGCCAACGTAGGAATCGGTCTGGTTGAATCGAGCTTTAAGGTCCGACATTTTGGATGGGCCGTCGTCTTGAGCCATGTGAACCAGGAATGTTCTATCAACGTTGGACAGATCGGACAGAGCGGGCTCGTGAACGAGTTGCCCGAGCTTGCGCTGAGCGGTTGCGACTCCGCGCTGGGCAGCGTCGGTCGAGATGGCGGCGCTGGTGTTTGTTGTGCGAGCGTTCTCCCGAAATGAGCATTGGCCGACGAGCTGAATCATAAAAGGGTAACCGTGGCAGGCCTCCACAGCGATATCAAGCGCATCTTCTTCCCAGGGTGTTGCGGTGTTACGGAGAGGCTCTTCGAGGGCCTCTCGCACGTCAGAATCTGAAACTCTTCCTAGCTCAATCCGATTCGCGCGGCGCAGGAACGTGACTGGGTTTGCATCACCGCTACCGCTGAGCTTGCCAGAAAGCAGTGGTCGAATGGACGAAGGGATCCCCGCCATGACGACTGAAATGTCCTCACCCTCTCGAACGAGGTGTTGTACTGTAGCGCCGAATTCAATGAGTTCCTGACTGTGCTGGTGGTGCATTTCATCAAGCGTTATGAGCACTCCACCTGGTGCCTGAAGGGCGCGTCGGTCGAGTTCGCGTTTGTACGCGAGAAGGTCTTTGAGTGCATTGCGGAGTGAGTATGTGGACTCTGCGATTGCTTGCGTGTCCCAGTTCAGTCCACCTCCTACACCAAGGATGGACACGTTCAGGCCCTGAAGCTGCTTTCTGTCTTGCGAAAGGCGTTGGATGATATCGCTGCGCAGACGTTCAACGAAGCCGGCTGTTGCGGTTTCGCTGAGGGTGAGCCAGCCTCGCTCGAGTGCTTCATCTTCGAAGGCATTGAGGAGGACCGTTTTGCCGATACCGCGAGGCCCAATAGTGAGGGAGATTCGTTCGTGGGCACCGGGGCCTTCGTCGAGGGCAAATCCGAAGTCATCGATTGCGTCGCTTCGTCCAACGAGGAGAGGCGGGGTGGCTCCGAGGGTGGCTTTAAAGGGGTTGGTTTGTTTGAGGGTCATGCACACACTGTAGCCGAGGGAACTTGTGAATGCTTTTGAAAGTTATGAAGTTTGTGAATTGTTTTGAAGTTTCAACAGTGACAACGCAGCACTTGCAAGCGCACAGGGTAGACTTTTGCACCATGAGCGAAAACTTCCCGGAGTTCCCGGACCTGTCCAACGCACCAGCCGAAGCAAACGCAAACCCAGGCGCAAACCAAGGCGCAAACGCGAGCACCCCCGATTACGCGGGCTTCACGCAGACCCCGGAGGGGTTCCGGTCCGGCTTTGTGAGCTTTGTGGGCAGGCCGAATACGGGCAAGTCGACGCTGATGAACGCGTTGGTGGGGGAGAAGATCGCGATTATGGCGGATCAGCCGGAGACGACGCGTCGTCCGATTCGTGGGGTGGTGAATCGGGAGGATGCGCAGGTGATTGTGGTGGATACGCCGGGGGTGCACCGGCCGAGGACGTTGTTGGGGCAGCGGCTGAATGAGATCGTGAAGGATACGTATCAGGATGTTGACGTGATTGGGTTCACGGTGCCTGCGGATGAGAAGTTGGGGCCGGGGGATCGCTTCATTTTGGAGGAGATTCGGGCGGCGAAGCCGAAGACGCCGATTGTGGGCATTGTGACGAAGTTGGATAAGGTGCCGAAGGACGTGGTGGGGGAGCGTCTGTTGGAGATGCACGAGTACTTGGGGCAGGACGTGGAGTTGGTCCCGGTGTCTGCGAAGGACCAGGTGCAGCTGGACGTGCTGATGGATGTGTTGGTGAGCAAGCTTCCAGAGGGGCCGCGTTTTTATCCGGTTGATCAGGTGACGGATGAGGGGGTCGAGGCGCGGATTGAGGAGTTGATCCGTGAGGAGGCGCTGAGTGGGTTGCGTGAGGAGTTGCCGCACTCGGTGGCGGTGCAGATTGATGAGATGCATCCGGATTCGGAGCGCCCGGATCGGATGATGATTTACGCGGTGATGTTTTTGGAGCGCCCTGGTCAGAAGCGGATTATTGAGGGGCCTGGTGGGCGTCGTTTGAATGGGATTGTGCACCGTTCGCGGAAGCAGATTATGGAGCTTGTGGGCCAGAACGTGTATCTGGATGTGCGTCTGAAGGTGTTGAAGAACTGGCAGGAGGATCCGAAGGCGTTGGGGCGTCTTGGCTTCTAGTCGTAGGCGTAGTGGGGGGAGGCCGTCGTGGCGGGATCGTGCGTTTGTGGTGCGTACGTACGATTTTGGGGAGGCGGATCGCGTTGTTGTGTTGTTGACGCGCGATCATGGCCTGGTCCCGGGTGTGGCGAAGGGGGTGCGTAAGGCGCGGTCGCGGTTCGGGTCGCGGTTGCAGCCGTTCGTTGAGGTGGATGTGCAGGTCTACCCGGGCAGAGGCTTATCGACGATCACTAGCGCCGACACCGTCGCGTTTTATGGGCACGCGATCATCGATGACTTCGATAGATATGCGGCGGGTTGTGCGATGCTGGAGGCTGCGGAGAAGCTGTCGTTTGAACAGGGGGATCCGGAGCTGTTCGCGCTGCTGCAGGAGGGGTTTGAGCGTTTGCAGACGCCGACGCACCCAACGCTCGTGCTGGATGCGTTCCTGTTGAAGGCGGCGGCGCACGCGGGTTGGAAGATGAGCTTGTTTCACTGTGCGAACTGTCAGGCGCCGGGGCCGCATAAGGCGTTTCATGCGGCGGCGGGTGGCGCGGTGTGCACGCTGTGTCGTCCGCCGGGGGCGATGGATGTGGACCCGGAGGTGCTGCATTCGATGTGGCTGCTGGAGCACGATCATGTGTGTTCGGAGGAGTTCGCGGAGCAGGTGCACCGGGCTACGTCTGCTCACCTGCAGTTTTATTTGGGGGCGGGGTTAACGAGTTTGCGAGTGATGAAACAGGCATAATGTTCCCATGAGCAGACCGCAGATTTCCCCGGAGTTTATTCCTCGTCATATCGCGTTGGTGATGGACGGCAACGGTAGGTGGGCGCAGGAGCGTGGCATGAAGCGCACGGAGGGCCACAAGCGTGGTGAGGCGGTGCTGCTGGATTGTGTGGATGCCTGCATCGAGATGGGGACGGTGGAGTGGTTGTCGGCGTACGCGTTTTCTACGGAGAACTGGCGCCGTGCAGCCTCTGAGGTACGGTTCATCATGGGATTTTCGCGCGATGTGCTGCACCGGCAGCGCGAGGAACTGCACGAGAAGAACGTGCGCATCGTGTGGGCGGGGCGCCGCCCACGCCTGTGGCGTTCGGTGCTTCGCGAGCTTGAGGCCGCCGAGGAGCTCACGCAGGACAACACGGGGCTGACGCTCGCGATGTGCATTAATTACGGTGGTCGCGCCGAAATTATCGACGGCGTCCGCCAGCTTGCCAAGGACGCCAGGGACGGCAAGATTGCGCCTGGGGATATTACGGAGAAGACGTTCGCGAAGTATATGTACCGGCCGGATATGCCGGACGTGGACCTGTTCTTGCGGCCGAGCGGGGAGAAGCGGACGTCGAACTTCTTGCTGTGGCAGTCGGCGTATGCGGAGATGGTCTACCAGGATAAGCTCTTCCCGGACTTCACCAAGGACGACATGTTCGATGCCGTGTACGAGTATGCGAAGCGTGACAGGAGGTTCGGAGGGGCCGTCGATAAGTTTGATTAGGCCTGGCAGTCGCTGCAGACGCCGTAGATTTCGGCCTCGTGGGCGACGAGCGTGAAGCCGTGCTCTTTGGCGGTGGCTTCAGCCCAGGATTCGACGGGGCCGCCTTCGATCTCTTCGCTGGTGCCGCACTTGACGCACACGAGGTGATGGTGGTGGTGCTCGGTGAGGCAGTGCCGGTAGAGGGTTTCGCCTTCGGGGCTTTGGATGACGTCGACGGCGCCGATTTCGGCGAGTCCCTGCAGGGTGCGGTAGACGGTGGTCAGCCCGACTTGCTCGTTGCGGGCGAGTAGCGCCGCGTGGATGTCCTTGGCGGGGCTGAACTTGTCGATGTCCTGCAGCGTATCCACGACGGCCTGGCGCTGGCGCGTCATGCGCGGGCCGAGTTTCCTCACGGGGTTCTTCGAGCTTGGCATAGTGCGTCCCAGAGTAGTCGACCGCGCCGATGTGGTGGGCCAGATGCTAAGTGTCCGGGGGATTAGCTACACTAAGCGGGTAGTTTTTGCATCACCCATCTATGAGGAGTGTTCATGTCAGCCAGCAAGATCGATACCGTTGTTAACCTTTGCAAGCGCCGTGGCCTTGTGTACCCGGCCGGTGAAATTTACGGCGGTACGCGTTCTGCATGGGATTACGGCCCGCTCGGCGTCGAGTTGAAGGAAAACATCAAGCGCCAGTGGTGGAAGCACATGGTGCAGTCCCGGAAGGACACTGTCGGCGTTGATACGTCGATCATCCTGCCACGTCAGGTGTGGGAGGCTTCGGGCCACGTGGAGGTGTTCACGGACCCGCTGGTGGAGTCGCTGTACACCAACAAGCGCTACCGTGCAGACCACCTGCTGGAGGCGTACGAGGAGAAGCACGGCCACCCGCCGGTAAACGGCTTGGCTGACATCAAAGATCCGGAGACCGGCCAGCCGGGTAACTGGACTGAGCCGCGTGAGTTCTCGGGCCTGATGAAGACGTACCTTGGCCCGGTCGACGACAAGGAGGGCTTGCACTACATGCGCCCGGAGACGGCGCAGGGTATTTTCGTGAACTTCAAGAACGTGATGACGTCGGCGCGTCTGAAGCCGCCGTTCGGTATCGCGAACATCGGTAAGTCTTTCCGCAACGAGATCACGCCGGGCAACTTCATTTTCCGTACTCGCGAGTTTGAGCAGATGGAGATGGAGTTCTTCGTCAAGCCGGGTGAGGACGAAGAGTGGCACCAGTACTGGATTGACAACCGTCTGCAGTGGTACATCGACCTGGGGGTTAACCCGGACAACCTACGCCTGTACGAGCACCCGAAGGAGAAGCTGTCGCACTACTCGAAGCGCACTGTCGACATTGAGTACGCGTACAACTTCACCGGTTCCAAGTGGGGTGAGCTCGAGGGGATCGCGAACCGCACGGATTACGATCTGCGTACGCACTCTGAGAAGTCCGGCGAGGACCTGTCCTACTTCGACCAGGCAGAAAACGAGCGTTGGACGCCGTACTGCATCGAGCCGGCTGCAGGCCTTGGCCGCGCGCTGATGGCCTTCCTTGTCGACGCCTACCACGAGGAAGAAGCCCCGAACGCCAAGGGCGGCACGGATACCCGCGTGGTGCTGAAGCTGGATCGTCGCCTGGCGCCGGTGAAGGTTGCCGTGCTGCCACTGTCCAAGAAGGCCGAGCTTGCCGAGCCTGCTGAGGAGCTCGCCGCGAAGCTGCGTCAGCACTGGAACGTGGACTACGACACCTCTGGCGCGATTGGCCGCCGCTACCGCCGCCAGGACGAGACCGGTACGCCGTTCTGCGTCACCTTCGACTTCGACTCGCTTGAGGACGGCGCCGTGACCGTCCGCGAGCGCGACACGATGGAGCAGGAGCGCGTCAAGATCGACGAGCTCGAGGCGTACCTGGCTACCCGCCTGATCGGCTGCTAGGAGGCACGCGCGATGCATTACGTAAGCTGGGACCGCACGCAGCGCGACGCCCCGAAGCTGCTGGCTGAGGCCGGCCCGGAGGTACTCGGCGAGTTCACGCACGAGTCCGCAACGGTGGGTGGGCAGCAGTGGGACCTGCTGGTCGCGCCGGAGTCCGGTGCGGTGGCGAAGTGCAACGGTGAGAAAGTGGTGGAGGCTACCGCTTCCTTGGCGCGCGCGAAGGAGATCCCGGTGCATATCGGGGAGCGCTCCTACGTGCTGGTCAATGAGTGGGGCAAGAACTGGGTGGTCAACGATGCAGCCGGCGAGAAGGTCGCGCAGTTTACCCAGGACCACAACGGGGTGCGCAAGGCGATCCTCGAGTTTGAGGGCGAAACCACCCTGCCCGCTACCGATGTGGCGGGCCTGGCGTGGGTGAGCCGTGAGGTCCTGGAGGCGAAGAAGGTCGGGATTTCGAATGCGCTGATCGGCACGCTGCTGCTGTTCTCGGGCATTATCGTGCTGGTGATGTTCCTCTAATGACCACGCTGTGGTGGCGCGGTGCGGCGCTCGAAGATTCCGATGCGACGGTGGCAACCGTTGAGGGCGCCACGATCACCGCTGGTAAACACCGCATCACGATGGTGTCGACGTCCCCCGCCTCGCTGCGCGGGGTCGACGAGTGCGGCCAGCGCTATCTGCTGCGCAAGGCGAGCCTGACGGTGGCGCGTTACGCCGCCGAGTGCGGCGGCAGGCCGTACACGTTGCGCAGGACCCGGGGGCGCCGCCGCGACATTATCGACGCTCGCGGCATCACCGTCGCAGCAACAAACGGCCACCTCAACGGGGAGTTAGAAGTGACCGTTTTGGGGGATTGTGCTTCCGAAACGCTCGTGGGGGACCTGCTGTTTATGACGTGGGCGCTCACGTACGTGGACACGCCCACGCGCAGGCTGCGTTACTAGGGTTACTAGGGCTAGAAGGTGCCGCCGCGGGTGTTCATCCCGCCACCGCCGCCGGAGAAGCCGCCGCCACCAAAACCGCCTCCTCCGAAGCTCCCACCGCCACGGCTACCGCCGCCACCGGAGAGGAGCGAGCCCCACAGCACGGCCTGCGCCATGGAGTTCGCGGTATCGCGGGCTTGGGCGCGGCGGTACTGGTCCAGGTCGTCCTTGGCGGCCTGGATCGCGCGGCGCGCGGTGGTGGTCGCCTGGCGGGCGTACTCGATGGCCTCGCGGGTCGCGCTTGTGCGGCGCTGCTGGGCCTCTGCGTACTCGCGCTGCGCCTGGGCCAGCAGGGTGCGCGGCTGTGAGCTGATGATGCGGCCGCGGGAACGGATCATGTCCTCGGCGGATTGGATCTGGGTGGTGGCCACCTGCATCTGCTGGTCGAACATGGTCAGCGCGCGTGACTGGTCGTGGGCGGCGCCCTCGGCACGTTCGATTTCGGCGTCGAGCTGGGCATCCACGTCGCTCAAGTCGGCGTACAAGCTCAGTGGGTCGGTGGTGTCGCGGTCACCGATGTTGGCGATGGCCTCGCGGGCGGTCGCGGTGACGCGATCGAGGGCAGCCACGTCGATGTCGGCGCCCTGTGCGCGTGCACCCTTGAGCTGCGCGATCTGCTCGATCTCGTCGCGAATTTCCTGGATGAGCGACGAGAGGTTCTCCTTCGCCGTCCGGATGTTCGCGTCGGCGTGCTCGATGGCGGATAGGTTGTGGTCGGAAAGTTCGACGGCGCGGGTGGCGGCGGAGAGGACGTCGAGAAGCGGGCCTTGCTCACCGGCCGGGCGTGCGGCAAGCCCGCGCGCCTTGTCCAGCTGGGCCTCGGCCTCGGCGAGTGATTCGGTGGCGAGCTCAACGTTGCCGTCGATGGAGTGCAACATGTGGGCCGGGTACTGCTCCCACAGCGCCGCCAACTGCCGCCTGGCCGGCTCCAGGCGTGAACGCAGATCGACGGTGCGCTGCATAACCTTCTCGATCTCGTCCGGCGCACGCATCAGTACACCACGCATCGAGTTGAACTTCTCAGTCTTCGCGCGCAGCGACGCCTCAGCGGTGCGGGCAGACGTAATGATGTCGATAAGCATCGCGCGTCGCTCCGGCTCGGTCTCTGGGATGGCGTCGTGCAGCGCCTGCTGGGTGCGAAACGCGCGCTGCAAGGCGGTGGTCGCCGAGTTCATCGCGGCAGTAAATGGACGCACGCGGTCCGCGCCGAACTCGGAGGTAGCCAGGCGCAGCTCCTCCTGACCCTGCTGCACGGACTCGTCAGCGGCGACGAGCGCCTCCTGCGCCACCGCGTCCAAGGTGGCGGTAGGCAGGCGGTTCAACGAATCAGCATCGCCGGGTGCCAGCTCGCGTGCCGACGCCACCTGCGCCTCCCTGTGCTGCTTGTTCTTACGACGCGACACAGCCCAGTACCCGCCACCAGCAACCGCGGCGAGCCCGGCACCGCCGGCAATCAGACCGGTTGCCTCGCCACCACCCGAACCCGAACCAGTGCCACTCGAGCCCGCGCCGGAGCTGCCGGCCGCCTCGACCGCGGCCAACGCCGCACCCGCCCAGTCGGATTGCACCAACTTCGCGTACGCCGCCTGGTCAATCGCGTCCGCCTCAGCAGAGGACCACTGCTCGCCGGTGGTCACGCTGTACGCGCGCTCATCCGGCGAAATCGCGATGACGGCTGTATTCGGCCCGTTGGCCCGCACAGCGTCCTCCGTCCACTGCGACGGCGGCGTGCCCTCAAAGGAATCGAGGAACACTACTCGCACCGAACGGCCTTTCTGCGCGCTCACCTGCGCGATAGCGTCCTCAACCTGGGAGATCTCCCCAGGAGTCAGGACACCAGCTTCGTCGGTGACTGGCGTCGTCAATAAGCTGGGCTGAAGTGCCTGCACAGACACGGACGGCGCCGCAGCCTGCGCCACCGGAGCGACGGCCAGCAACGCGCCCCCAACAAACAGCGGGGCAGCGGCCAAGAGACGGTAATTGCGCTTAGTCATGCCAATGAGGGTAGTCGCTCACACAGAAACGTGCCGGAAACGTTTACGCTCAGAAGGCGTGTACACCTATCACGCCGTAGACGTCGAACGCCGCGCTCCCGAAGCCGCCAAAGGGGCCCAAACCGCGCCCCAGGCGGACACCCGCGACGCGTTTGCCCGCGACCGCGCCCGCGTCCTCCACTCCGCGGCGCTGCGACGCCTCGCCGACAAAACCCAAGTCGTCGGCCCCCGCGACGGCGACACACCACGCACACGCCTGACCCACTCGCTGGAAGTCGCGCAGATCGCGCGCGGCATCGGCACCGGACTCGGCCTGCACCCCGACCTGTGCGAAATGGCCGGCCTCACCCACGACATCGGCCACCCGCCCTACGGACACAACGGCGAAAACGCCCTCAACACAGCCGCCCCCTGCGGCTTCGAAGGCAACGCACAAACACTGCGCATCCTCGCGCGCCTCGAACCCAAAATAATTATCGACGCCACCACCTACGGCCTCAACCTGACCCGCGCCAGCCTCGACGCCGCCACCAAATACCCGTGGACCCGCACCAACCCCGACGGCTCCACCAACCGCAAATACTCCGCCTACGACGAAGACGCCGCCATCCTCGCCTGGGCACGCGCCGGCCACACCGACAACCGCCCACCCATAGAAGCCCAAGTCATGGACTTTTCCGACGACATCGCCTACTCCGTCCACGACGTCGAGGACGGCATCGTCTCCTCGCGCGTATCCCTCCAAGTCCTGTGGGACTTCGTTGAGCTCGCCGCCCTCGCCGAGAAAGGTGCCGCCGCGTTCGGCGGCACCGCCGACTCACTCATCGACGCAGCCGACCGTCTCCGCGCCCTGCCCGCCATCGCCGCAGCCGCCGACTTCGACTTCACCCTCCAGTCCTGGACCCAGCTCAAAGCGCTGACGTCGCAACTGGTGGGGCGCTACGTCGGCGGGGTCACGCAAGCCACGCTCGACGACGAAGCAAACCGAGTGCTGGGCAGGCAGCACGGCAACCTCATCGTCCCGCCCGACGTGGAGGCGGAAGTCCGCTTGCTCAAAACGGTGGCCGTACTGTACGTGATGGACGAGCCCGCGCACCTCGCGCGCCAGGACCGGCAGCGCGACCGCATCTTCCACGTCCACGAATACCTGCGCGCGGGCGCGCCGGGCACCCTGGACACGATGTACCAGCAGTGGTTCGAGGCCGCCGAGACGGATCTGGAGCGCGAGCGCGTCATCGTGGACCAGATTGCCTCGATGACGGAGTCGCGCCTCGAGCGCACCGCAAAGAAGGCTGCCGCGTTCGACGGATTGTTCTAGAGGTACTCATCACGACGTGACTCGGAAAATCGTGAACAAAAATGCACATTTTGTGACTCCAGACACAAGCAATTCTGTTCACAAAATCCCGAGTCCGCTCGAGGTGACACCTTCAACTCAGGCGGAGCAGCGCCCGTCGCAAGGATTCACCACGCGGGAAGAAGGCCTTCGGGCCGCTCATCGTCGGGGAATCGAGTCAATTTCGCGATGAAGGCTTCAATGCTCGTGTCGCAAAGGAGGTCGTCAGCGTATTGCAGCGGCTCGCGTGGTCCCCGGCAGATGTGGCAATGCGGATGGCCGCGGTAGGTGGCGCGCACGGTGTCGGCGATGAAGTTGATCGTGCCGTGGAGGTCGCGGTGGAGTGCTTCCACAGGGACGCGCAATGTGCGGACCCAGCCGGTTTCGGTGGGGGCGCAGTGGTCGTCGAAAAGTGAGGCGTCGGTGAGCGCGAGGGCGAAGTGGGTGCCGTACATGACGCGGTCTGGCTGGGCGTGCCAGTAGTACGCGGGGAGTGTGGGGTGCGAGTAGAGCGCGATAGCGAGGTAGCCGAGTTCGGGTGCGATTGGGTGGTGGGTGGCGTGCTCCCAGCAGAGTTGGAGGGCGTTGCGGTCGCGTTGGCGGGGCAGGGCCCAGACGGCTTTGGTGATGGTGTCGTCGTGTCCGCCGATGTGTTTGAGGTGGTTGAGGACGACGTGAAGCTGCGCGCGTGATTCCCACATGTACATGGCGGCAATGGTTTCGGGGAGAGGTGCGACGCGGACTCCCGCGATGGTGTCGGTGGTGTGGAGAGTTTGGCGTCGATAGTGGAGGCCGGGGCGCCATTTGCTGCGGGTGATGGAGGTGCCGTTGGGTAGTGCGACTTCGGTGAGCTCGGGCTGGTGGCCGAAGTGCGGTACGGGCAGGCGGTGGAGGCGCGCGGCGGTGCGCCCCACGATGACGGCTTTGCGGTTTTCGCGGCCGTGGACGAGGGCGTGCACGATGCGGCGGGTGTCGGGGTCAAGCGTGCCCCACCACCGCTTTTCGACGGCCCCATATCTCCCAATCCGCACCATGCTTCCGTCAGCGATGGCCTGTTTGTGCCGCTGGGCTTGTTGTGTGCGTCCCCGTAGGTTGTGAATGTGTGCGCTGAGCGCTGCGAATTCCCCCATACGCGGTGAGTGTAGCAATTCTGTTCACAGAATCCCGAGTCCGCTCGAGGCGACACATTCTCCCCAAGCCCGCGGCCTACTGGAAGCTACCGTGGCTGCACTTCGCAGAAAGTGTCGTAGTGGTTGTCGGTGTAGTACCACTCGTCGACGATGCCGTCGGATCCGCCGCCGGTGACGATGCGCCGCAACCCCCGGTGGTGCACGCCCGGCGTGTCCACGGTGTATTCGCGGTAGTAGCCGAGCGGTTCCTCGGGGAGGGTGCCTTCGTAATTGCGGAAGCGTGAATCGTCCTCTGGGTGCCGGTATGGTCCGCCGGACTCGATGAGGTCGATGGTGTCCCAGGCCTCCGTGGGGAGGTTTGGGCAAGAGTCGAGGTTATCGGTGGCGCCCTTGTCGTCGTTGGGCAGGAACGTGTTGATCAGCAGCGCCGCGGCGATAACGACGGCGCCGACGGCGGTGTTCTTCGACTTTCGGCTCACGGGAAGTCATTGTGTCACAGGCGCTACGATGTCCGTATGGCTAGGGGCAGAATTCCGGATAGTGACATTGAGGCTATTCGCGAGCGGGCGGCGATCGAGGACATTGTCGGCGAGTATGTGCAGCTGAAACCAGCTGGGTATGACTCGCTGAAGGGCTTGAGCCCGTTTAAGGATGAGAAGACGCCGTCGTTCCACGTGCGTCCGGCGCGTGGCTACTACCACTGCTTTTCCACGGGTAAGGGCGGGGATGTTTTTTCCTTCCTGATGGAGATGGAGCAGATGTCCTTCCCGGAGGCGGTGGAGGCGGTTGCTCAGGAGATTGGCTACCACATCAATTATCAGGGCGGGACGACTGGTGGGCGTGATGTGAAGCCGGGGACTCGGGCGCGCTTGTTAGCGGTGAATAAGGCGGCGCATGAGTTTTACCGTGAGCAGTTGGAGACCCCGGAGGCGGAGGTCGGTAGGGATTTCTTGCTGGAGCGAGGGTTTTCGAAGGAGCTGATTTATCACTTCGAGTGCGGGTACGCCCCGGATGGTTGGGATACGTTGACGAAGCACTTGCTTCGCAAGGGTTTCGACGCCCAGGAGCTCCAGGACGCCGGGATTTCGAGTATGGGGCGTCGCGGGCCGATTGATAAGTTTCGGCGCCGTTTGATTTGGCCGATTAAGGACGTGGCCGGCAACGTGATCGGGTTCGGGGCCCGCAAGCTCTTCGATGATGACCCGATGGGCAAGTACATGAATACCGCGGACACGATGTTGTACCACAAGTCGAAGGTGCTGTTCGGGCTGGATTTGGCGAAGAAGCACATCGCTACGGATCACCAGACGGTGGTGGTGGAGGGGTACACGGACGTGATGGCGATGCACGCCGCGGGGGTGAAGACGGCGGTGGCGTCGTGTGGTACGGCGTTCGGGAAGGACCATATGGCGGTGATTCGCCGCCTCATGTTGGACGACAACTATTTCCGCGGCGAGCTGATTTACACCTTCGACGGCGACGAGGCCGGCCAGAAGGCGGCGATGCGCGCGTTCCAGGGGGACCAGCAGTTTTCGGGGCAGTCGTTTGTGGCGGTGGCCCCTGACGGGCTGGATCCTTGCGACTTGCGCCTTGAGCGCGGGGATTCCGCGTTGCGGGACTTGGTGGCGTCGAGAATCCCGATTTTTGAGTTCGTGATTGAGTCTTTGCTGAAGGACTACTCGCTGGACACGGCGGAGGGGCGCCTGCAGGCGTTGCGACGCACCGTCCCCGTCGTCGCCGGTATCAGCGATAAGGTACTGCAGACGGAGTACGCGCGCAGGCTCGCCGGCTGGGTGGGCTGGCCGAACCCGGATGAGGTGCTCCAGCAGGTCCGCGAGGAGGCCCACCGCCCGAAGCAGCAGCAGCGAACCTGGCAGAAACCGCAGCGCCAGCAGCAGGCCGCGCCGGGCCAGCCGCCCGCGTTGGTGCCGCCGAACCCGCAGGATCCGCTGTTGTGGCCGCAGCGCGAGGCGCTCAAGATTGCGTTGCAGTACCCGGAGAAAGCCGGCAGCTACTTTGAGGGCATTTCGCCTGAGGCGTTTACGAACCCGGCGTATCGGCAGGTGCGTGACGCGATCGAGAAGGCTGGCGGGGTGACGGGCGCGCACGTGGGTCCGCAGTTTTTGGCGCAGGTGGCGCAGGAGATGCTGGACCTGGTGGGCCGCAATTTCGTTTCCGAGTTGGCGGTCGAGCCGATGCACCCGGACGACATTGACCGTTACGTGGACTCGGTGCTTTCACGCCTGCAGGAGACACGCGTGGGGGATCAGATTGCGCTGTTGAAGGCGCAGCTGCAGCGGATGCGCCCCTCCGACGACGAGGCAGCCTACAACGCGCTGTTTTCCGACTTGGTGGCGTTGGAGCAGGCGCGCCGCGAGCTCAACGACCGCGCCCTGCGCGGCGGGGCGTACGGGCCGCAAAGCTAGTTGCCTTTGGCTTTGGCCTCCTGCCACAGCCGATCCTGGGTATCGGCGTCGATGGGGCCGGAGCTGCCGTCGAAAAGGTAGGGTGAGCGCGCCTTCATCTTGTCGACGAACCCCTGCGCCACCTCCGCGAACCCGAAGGCACCGCGCTCTGCCGCGATTTCGGCGTGGAAGAGTACCTGCAACAGGACGTCGGAGAGCTCTTTGCGGAGGGCCTCGTCGCCTTCGTTGTCGGTGATGGCGGCGGCGAGCTCCTCGGTTTCCTCGTGGAGGTAGGGCAGCAGTGTTTCGTGCGTCATGGAGCGTTCCCACTGTCCGCGCGTGCGTGCCGCGTGCATGACGGACACCGCCTGGTGGACCGGATCCTCGAGCGACGGCACGCGCTCGACGTGCTCGCCCTTTGCGACGCGCTCCCGCACCACCTCGTCGGCCTCGTTCGTGGTGAGGAGCCAGGGGCAGGGGCCATCAGGGGCGTCGGCAAGGTCCCAACGCACCGAGACGGGCACTTCCATGGTGAACTCCACTGGTCCGCGGATGCGCTGCGCTACCGAAACGGGCAGCATGTCGGGCCAACGAGGGTCAAGCACGAGGATGGTCATAGTGTGTAACAATAGTCCGCATGACAAACCAGATTGCAGAAGCCATCAAGACCGTTTCCCCAACCGCGGAAGCCGTCGCGCAAGAAACCGTCAGCTTTTCCCCGATCCGCTGGAAGACCGGCTGGCCACACAACCTGCGCCGCGTCCCACCCTTCCGTGACGACGCCACCGCGACCCTGACCCGCCGCGAAGTCTTCGCCTTCGCGCAGGATGTAGTGGATTCCGAGTTTGCCCGCGACCAGATCATTGACTTTTTGGGCGCGTCCTTCGCGTTCCAGGGCGGCAAGAACGCGCAGGCGCAGCTGAAGCTGCAGCAGTTCCTGCGCAACAAGGGCAAGGCGAACGCGCTGCTGCAGGCGCTGCGCAAGGTCGGCTCCGGCGAGCTCACCCCGGTCCAGCAGTACGAGGCCGTCGTGGCCACCGGCCTGCCCGCGAAGTTTGCGTCTGGCCTCATCTACTTCCTGGCCGGCCCACAGGAGGCCGCCGACGAGAAGCCGCTCATCATCTGCTCCAACCGTGCGAAGGGCGCCGGCCTGGACGTGACCAGTGACTGGTCCGCCGAGGAGTACGGCACCTACCTGGCAGCCATCAAGGCCGGGCGCGACGAGCACGCCCCCGACCTGCCACTCGACGCGGTAGAATTCGCACTACGCGAGCACGCCCGCCAAGGATAGGAGATTGTTATGCGCATCGACGTTCTCGCCGCACTTGCCCTCGGGTGCGTGGCGCTAGCCGGGTGTTCGACAGGGAAGTCGACGGACCTGGGATTCGCCGCTGCCGCTCAGGACGGCACGCCGTTTACGGTGTCGCAGGTTGTCGGGGACAGCGCCGAGCGCGCCTATCTTTTCTGCCCGTACACCGACAAGGCGCAAGCGGAGGCCCTGGGGTTCGACCCCGACGATGTCTACAGCATCAACGACAACGCGCAGCGCTGGGAGACCTGGACGGGCATCGGCGTCATCTTCAGCGACGATCGCACACCCGCCGTCGAGTGGTTCGACCCCTCAATTATCGACGCCTGCCCCGGCGCCACCACCGGCGATGAGCTCGATGTGAACGCCCCGATTACCCCCACCGTCGAGCCCGTCGAGTTCGCGGGCGACGAGGAGCCGACCGATGTGATCAAGTTGGTGGTGGAGTAGGCGCTGTTGTTCTGCGCGCTTTGTCACTCGGGCTGACTGGGGCGGCACCAAATTCCTTCACGCGGCGCCAGCGGCCTGGGGAAACGCTGGCGAATGTCCCCAAAAACAGGAATTTGGTGTTTTGGGTGGGGCTGAGCGCACCAAATTCCTTCACGCAGCGCCAGCGACCTGGGGAAACGCTGGCGACTGTTCCCGAAAACAGGAATTTGGTGCGCAAGCAAGGGGGCTGCCACCTAGGGTGGCGCCTAAAACCTAGCGCGTCAGGAACTGACCCAGGTCGAGGTTGGAGGACAGCTGCTGCAGCTGCGGCGGGATGGAGTTCTGGGAGCTGCCGAGGAGCTTCGCCCAGTCCTGAACCGGGTCCGGCTTCACGATGCCACATTCCAGCGCGCGGTCTGCCACTGCCTGGACGGTGCTGCCGGACATGACGCGAAGGGCGATGGAGTCGCCGATCTTGCCGTTGAGGTTGTTGACCAGCTGCTGGCGGGTGGTGTCCTTGCCTGCGACGCCGGTGCCGTTGAGGGTGACGCGCAGGGTGCTGCAGTTCATGGTTTTGACGTTGCCGTTCACCAGTTGCAGCAGCGACGTGGCGTCCTGTGCCTGTGCTGCCGGTGCGACGAGGCCTGCCAGGCCGGTCAGGGCTGCGATGCCGACGGTTGCGATGCGGGTGGAAAGACGCATGGAGTGCTCACTTTCGGTTGTATATAGGTGATTGAGAATGGAACGGAATACACCATACCTGTTACTGGAGTGACTGGAGTGAAAATTGGGGATTCCGGGGGTAGTGTAGGATCTTCTGCCATGACGTTTTCTGGCCGTCCCGGCAGGCGTGCGCGCGGGTGTGGGTGTGTGGCGCTGCTTGTCGTTGTCGGGGCGGTGGTGATGGTGGTCGCGTTCGTGGCCTTCCTACTTAGCGCGCTTGGTGGCCCGGAGCAGTTCGTGCAGCGCGAGCCGGTCCCGGAAGACGTACCCCCGGCGGCGGCCGCCGCCCCACCAGTGATTGATGTCTACGCGCCCGGCCGAACGGCCAACGAGCTCCACGCCTGGGCAGCCCCCATTGCCGAGGAAATTGGGGTTGATCCGCAGGCGGTGCGCGCCTACGGTAACGCCGCGCTGATCGCGGCGGAGGCCTGGCCGGCCTGCAATCTGCAGTGGAACACGCTCGCCGGTATCGGGTGGGTGGAGACCCGCCACGGCACCTATACGGGCAAGAAGTTCGACGCCGGTCGCCTCGACGAGAGTGGGGTGGCGCAGCCACCGATCGTCGGCCCGGCGCTCGATGGGACGGGCCACTTTGCGCTCATTACGGACACGGATGGCGGCATCCTCGACGGCGACACGGAGTTCGACCGCGCGGTGGGGCCGATGCAGTTCATCCCCGGCTCGTGGGTGATCTACGGCCGCGACGCGGACGGCGATGGGGTGGCCAACCCTCAGCAAATCGACGACGCCGCCCTGAGCGCAGCAAACCTCCTCTGTGCGAACGGGCGTGACCTGTCCACGGCGGAGGGTTGGTCGGACGCAGTGCTGACGTATAACCGCTCGCGTGAGTACCTCGACAACGTTCGCGACGCTGCTGCGAACTACGCGGTGATGCAACGCGCGTCCCGGTAGCCTGGCCAAGGAAAGTCACAAAAGTGGGCAAAACCGGGCATGGGTAAAACTTTTGACCAAGATCACATTTTGAATGGTGTGACCTTAAATGGCGTGGTTGGCGGCCTATCGTTGTACGGAAACGCAGCGAACGCGCCGATGTGACGAACACCAACAAGCATTTTTTGCTGCGATCTGGAACAATCGGTAACGGAAATTTGGTTTGGCCAATCTCAAGGAGATGAACTGTAGTGGCTGATATTATGCACGTCTTTGCTCGTGAAATTCTGGACTCTCGCGGTAACCCAACCGTTGAGGCTGAGGTTTTCCTCGACGATGGTGCGCACGGCATTGCGGGTGTTCCTTCCGGTGCGTCGACTGGTGCGCACGAGGCACACGAGCTGCGTGACGGTGGCGATCGCTACGGCGGCAAGGGTGTCCAGAAGGCTGTCAAGAACGTCAACGAGGAGATCGCTGACGAACTGGCTGGCATCGAGGCTGACGATCAGCGTCTGCTCGACCAGGCGATGATCAAGCTTGACGGCACGGACAACAAGTCCCGCCTGGGTGCGAACGCAATCCTGGGCGTGTCCATCGCTGCGGCGAAGGCTGCTGCTGAGTCCGCTGGTCTGCCGCTGTACCGCTACATCGGTGGCCCGAACGCTCACATCCTGCCAGTTCCGATGATGAACATCGTCAACGGTGGCGAGCACGCTGACTCCGGCGTCGACGTCCAGGAGTTCATGATTGCTCCGCTGAGTGCTGAGTCCTTCGCTGAGGCACTGCGCATGGGTGCAGAAGTCTACCACTCCCTGAAGTCCGTTATCAATGCAAAGGGCCTTTCCACCGGTCTTGGCGACGAGGGCGGCTTCGCTCCTTCCGTCGACTCCACCCGTGCAGCGCTTGACCTGATTGTTGAGGCAATCGAGAAGGCTGGCTTCAAGCCTGGCGAGGACGTCGCTCTGGCTCTGGATGTTGCTTCCTCCGAGTTCTTCGAGGACGGCGTGTACAAGTTCGAGGGTGGCGAGCACTCCGCTGAGGAGATGGCCAAGGTGTACGAGGAGCTCATCGCTGAGTACCCGATCGTCTCCATCGAGGACCCACTGCAGGAAGATGACTGGGAGGGCTACGCAAACCTGACCAAGACCATCGGCGACAAGGTCCAGATTGTTGGCGACGACTTCTTCGTCACCAACCCTGAGCGCCTCGCACGCGGCATCAAGGAGCACGCTGCGAACGCTCTGCTGGTGAAGGTCAACCAGATCGGTACTCTGACCGAGACCTTCGACGCTGTGGACATGGCGCACCGCGCTGGCTACCGCACCATGATGTCCCACCGCTCCGGCGAGACCGAGGACACCACCATTGCGGACCTCGCAGTGGCACTGGGCTGCGGCCAGATCAAGACTGGTGCACCGGCTCGTTCCGAGCGCGTTGCGAAGTACAACCAGCTGCTGCGCATCGAGGAAGAGCTTGGCGACGCCGCTGTTTACGCTGGTCGTTCCGCATTCCCACGCTTCAAGTAATCGCTTGATTTCTACACACCCCCTGCCAATCGCGCGCTCGCGCGTGGCAGGGGGTGTCGTGTTTTTCGCTGCTGTACACTAATGAGCACTATGAGCACCGGCACGCCCCAAGAGAAGCACCCAGCGAAGCGCCGCAGGAAGCGGCTGGCTCGCACTGTGCCTGTGGCGTCCCGCGAGCAGCGCAAGCAGCAACTCGCCGAGCAGAAGGCAAACAAGGAGTCGCGCTTCGCCGCCCCCAACTTAGCGACGCTCGCCCTGCTCATCATCGTGCTCATCGCCGTACTCGTGGCAGTAGCAGCCCCACTTCGCAACTTCTACGAGGGCCGCACGGAGATCGCGCGCGCCCAGGCAAACATCGAGCACCTTGAGCGACGCCAGGCGGACCTCGAGCGCGAAATTGCGAAGTACGAGGACCCCGAGTACCTCAACGAGGTTGCCCGTCGCCGCCTCGGAGTGATGGAACCGGGTGAGTCCGCCTGGCGAGTCATCGACCCCCGCATGACCCACGGCACCACCATCACCTCCGACGAAACCCCCGACGACCGCGGCTGGGCCGTATTCCTCTGGGACTCCCTGCGCGAGGTCCCCGAGAACGCCCCCACCGAGGAGGCGTCAGAAGCGCCTGCTCCCGCTCCCGCCGAGGCCCCCGAGGCTCCCGTTGCTCCTGCCGAAGCGCCTGAGGCGCCCGAAGCACAGTAGCCCGAAGCTAAAAGGTAGCAACAGGATTACTGCAATCCACTTTTCGGGAGCGCGGACATTTCGTTGGAGTGCTGAGGGCTGGAAGGTATTCCGATGCCCGCAAAGTTCCCCGACACCGTCCGCGAGGCCGCAGTCGACAAATACTTCGAAGGCATGACCACACCTGAGGTCT
>NZ_MLAL01000029.1 GCF_001875665.1 Corynebacterium sp. NML130628
GCGGCGGGGAAACGCCCGGTCCCTTTCCGAACCCGGTTTAGCTAAGCCCGCCCGCGCTGATGGTACTGCACCTGGGAGGGTGTGGGAGAGTAGGTTACTGCCGGCCTTATAATTTCATGGTGGTGGATGTGATACCCGCTTTTTGGTGGGTGTTCACGTTCACCACCTTTTTGTGCTTTGTGTGTGGGGGTTGTTGGGGTGGGGTGCCCCCACGCGTGTGTGGGGGTGGGGGTTGTGGCGTGTCCCGCGGGTGTGTGTGGGGGGGTGCACCAGATTCCTTGTTTTGTGGTTGTACCACGCCGTGTTGTGCCTGGTCACCCGTATGCGGTGCCGGAATGTGGTGCACAGGATCGTTGTGGTGGTGGGAGCAGGCCTGCGGGTGCACAAAGGACGCGAGCGGCCCAAATGCAGCGGTTGCACGCGCATATAGGAATGAAGAAACCCCAGGAAGTCGGTGGTTCCTGGGGTACTAAGAAGAGTCCTAACTGGCTGAGCTAAAGTGCTACGAGCTCGTTCCGGGACTGTTTCACTAGGTTTGTGTCGCGGATGGCTTTCTTGAGGGTGCGCCACTGATCGTTAGGGATGCAGTCGGTAGCTTGCCTGATGACTTCCTCGGAGGGGGTGCCCCATGCGATTGGCATTGGGGTGATGGTTGCCCAGTGGGCTTTGTCGCGGGACGTGCGCTGGCCGCCGACGGCGACGCATGGGACCGCAGCGCCAACCTTAGGAGCGACGCCGGGAATCCTTTGCACCACTGTCGAGGTGAGGGCCCACACGGCAGGGGCGTGTTGCTCAACCGTCATGTTCACTAACGCGGTGAGGGTAACTGTGGTGCCCTTGTCATCGGTGATGACGGCGGGGGCGAGGGGGTTGGCGTCGTAAATTGATTGGGTGCGGGGGACCGCTCGTGGAATCGCGAGGCCGACGATCAGCATGATAGCGCCGAAAAAGATGAGGGAGAGGGAACCGAGAAGTCTCCAGGGGGAGGCTGGGTCGACGAGGAACCAGACTATTATGCCCGCGGTTAGGCAGACTACGAAAAGCGCGATGCTCGAGGTAACGAGGTTTTTGGTGTTTCGAATGAGCTCGTTGTGTTCTTTGGCGTATTCTTCGTCGACGTTGAAGCGGAATGGTTGTTCAGACATAGGCCACAGTCTATAGTCCGCGCTTGAGGTCTGAGGCATCTGTGATGCGGTAGGCGTAGCCCTGCTCAGCGAGGAATCGCTGGCGATGCATGGCGTACTCGGCGTCGAGGGTGTCACGGGTGACCACGGTGTAGAACAGGACCTCGCTGCTATCCGGCTTGGGACGAAGCAGTCGGCCGAGGCGCTGGGCCTCTTCCTGGCGGGAACCGAAGGTGCCCGACACCTGGATACCCACCGCGGCTTGGGGTAGGTCTATGGAGAAGTTCGCTACCTTGGATACAACGAGGGTGCGGATCTCGCCTTGGCGGAAGCGTTCGAAGGCTTCTTCGCGGGCTTTGGTGCTGGTGCGCCCGTCGATGAGTGGGGCGTCGATCTGCTGCGCGATGTGGCGCAGGTGGTCGACGTAGGCTCCGATGATGAGCGTCGGCTCGCCCTCGTGGCGGGCAAGAATATCTTTGACTGTTGGAAGCTTCGCGGAGGCGGTTGCGGCGAGGCGGTAACGCTCACGGGCGGACGCTGTCGCGTAGGTGAGGCGCTCTTCCTCGGTGAGCGTGGTGCGGACTTCGATGCATTCGGCGGTGGCGATGAAGCCTGCCATTTCGAGTTCTTTCCAGGGGGCGTCGTAACGCTTGGGGCCGATGAGGGAGAAGACGTCATCTTCGCGGCCGTCTTCGCGGATGAGCGTGGCGGTCAGCCCGAGGCGGCGGCGGGACTGGAGGTCGGCCGCCATGCGGAAGACGGGGGCGGGGAGGAGGTGGACTTCGTCGTAGATGATGAGGCCCCAGTCGGTGGTGTCGAAAAGTTCGAGGGCGCGGTATTCACCCTTCGTTTTCCTGGTAACGACCTGGTAGGTGGCGATGGTGACCGGGCGGATTTCTTTCTTTTCGCCGGAGTACTCGCCGATCTCTGCAGGCGTGAGCGTGGTGCGGCGCAGCAGTTCGTCGCGCCACTGCCGACCGGCGACCGTGTTGGTCACAAGGATTAATGTTGTGGTTTCGGCCTGCGCCATCGCGGCGGCGCCGACGATGGTTTTGCCTGCCCCGCACGGCAGGACCACCACCCCAGAGCCGCCCTCCCAGAATGCTTGGGCGGCGTACTGCTGGTAGTCGCGAAGCTCCCAGCCGTCGAAGTCGAGTGCGATGGGGTGGGATTCGCCGTCGACGTAGCCTGCGTGGTCCGCCACTGGCCAGCCCGTCTTGATCAGCTCTTGCTTGATACGACCGCGTGCGGACGGGTGCACGCCGACTGTGTGTTCGTCGAAACGCTGCCCGAGCAGTGGAATGATGTTCTTATTCCGCGTGATCTCGTCCAGGATGGCGGGTTCTTCCGCGGTGAGGATGAGTCCGCGTTGAGGTTCGTTGTGCATGCTGACGCGCCCGTAGCGCGCCATCGTTTCCGCAATGTCGATGAGGAGTGGCTGAGGGACCGGGAAGCGGGAGTAACGCTCGAGGACGTCGACTGCGGTCTCGGCGTCGAAACCAGTGGCGCGGGCGTTCCAGAGCGCTAGCGGGGTGATGCGGTAGGTGTGAACGTGCTCGGGTGCGCGCTCGAGCTCGGCGAATGGGGAGAGCGCGGCGCGGGCTTTCGCCGCGTCAGGGTGCGCGATTTCAAGCAGCACGGTTTTGTCGGACTGCACAATCAGTGGGCCGTCCCCAAACGTCATTGTTCGACCTTTCTCTTTACAACAGCGTCACCGAGATGACGCGGCGCAGCGGCATACGGAGCACCCGTTGCGTCGCTGTGTCTTGAGCATCGACGACGCCGACATTGACCGTCAGCGGTATCACAGTCAGCGTGTGCTGCACGCCGTGCGCATCAGCATAGTCAACCCTCACGCGTCGACGGCCACGCGTAGCTGCACGCAGCATATCAGTCGTGGAGGTTTCACTGACGATGGAAGGTTTGCTTCTATCGGCGCTCAGCGCCTCCACGATCTTTTCGACGTCATCTTCGTTCGGGGTGGCGGTTCGCGGAAGCGAGGACGGAGTCGCCCGCACCAGCGTCGGGTCATCCGCGATGGTGATGGTGGCGCCGTGGTCGTCTTCTGCGGTGGGTTGCAATCCTGCGGCTCGCAGCTCGTGGAGCAGTTGTGGAAGGGGCACGGCGCTGACGGCAACGGTTGGGGCCAGGATCCGCAGTGCCGCATGTTCGGCTGCCACTGTAATTAAGGAGGGGTCGGTACTGCGGATGTAGCTCAGGGCGCTGCCTGCACGGATCGCGCCGTGCGTGCGCGAGAGGTCGTCGATAAGGAAGGTGATGGCCTGCGGAACTTCTCCCATGATGTGCTGTTCGAACCACGTGTGCAGCGAGTCGGCGTCGTGCCCGCGGTCGAAGGCGCGCTTCAGCGAGGCGTCGCTGATACGCCACATGCTCGCGAGGCCGGGTGATTCCAAGTCTGCGATATCTTCGACGACGGCGGCGGTGGCTGCGTCGAGCGGTCCCGGGGCGAGCAGCGTCATGTCGCCTTGCGCGATGAGCTCGGCAACCTCCGCGGGGACGAGCTGCTTCGTCGCCTCGACGACGTCGCCACCGTCGAGAAGTGTCAGCAGAGGTGTCGACGCCGAGCTCCCCACACCGCCGATTGCGCCGACGGACGCGGCTTCGGCGATGGTGGCGTCGATAAGTTGGGGTGAGAAGTTCGCGGCCATCAGCGGGGCATGGAACAACAACCGGGCCTCGTGCTCGGGGCCGGCGAACTCGACGATGCGCTTGCGTGCGTGCCTGACGTCCGGGTTGTGGGTGGGCTCGGAAAGGAGGCGATGCTCTGGAGTCTTGTCGGTGCGCCACGGTGAGGCGAGCCACCCGGCGAGGAGGATCGCCCACTGGTCCGCGAGTGTGGCGTCGAGCCACGATAGGGCATCGTGGGTGGCTGCCAGCACATCAGCGTCCTCGGTGCTGCCGCGTCCGATGAGGCCTGCGGACTCACCAACCGTGATGAGCAACGCCGGGTCGAACCCGAGGACCTGCGTCAGCCCGGCATGGGCGCGAACCCCTACGGAACCGTCTTTGTTGAGGGCAACCGGGGCCCGCAACAGCCGAAGCAGCAGCTGCCGAAGCTTACGGACTGCATCGAGGCCCGCCCCGGTGGCACTGCGGTCGATGGCGGGTTGATCTGGCTCGTCGACGACCGGGGCGTGTTCGGGAAACTGGCGGGGCGGCAGACCCCGCAGCACGTCGCGCACCGGGCGCGGGAGGCGCACCGTCGAGGCGTCGACACGGATGAGCAAGCCCTTGGAGAGCAGCGTCGCGACCGGGGTTGTGGGGTCCGCATCAGGGGCCGCGGCCCGGGTCGTGCCAACAGAACCGGATGCCACCAACGTATCAAGGACAGAGCGTTCGCGGGAGCTCAGACCATCCAGAAGTTCGTTGAGGTTATCGGGTGCTTGGTCGCCTAACCGCCACCCGGCGGGAAGTGCTGAAAGTACGCCGGGCGCAACCCTCAAACCAGAAAGCGGCCCGTACACCAATGCGAAAGCACGTAAGCGTTCGACGGCTCCCGTTACGCGCGCGGCAGGAAGCTCGCTCGCGTCGACGGGCGAAAGCTCCGCGCCCGCGTCCCCGAGCGACTCCAGGAGGCGCAACTCGGCGGCGTTGAGGCACCGGAGCGCGTGACTGGCTGAACCAGCGAGTGAAAGACGCGTCCCTAGTGACCCCCACGACGGAGGGGTGGGATAAAAGGCGTCTGGCCTGAGGCGAATGAGCTCCCGGAGTTGTTCGGGGCACAGGGTGCGGAGCGCTTCCTGAAACGTAGTCATAGCGTTGGATAGTGTACGTGCGAATTTCACTCGGGCGTGAAAGAATAGTACGCATGGCTAAAGACGTAGAGAAGATCGGTCGCGCGAACCCGGCGTGGCCTACGAACACCCCTGGTAATGGTTCGCCTGTCACCGAGCTGTCCTCGCAGCTAACTGGTGCATCTAGCCCGTTCGGGGATGACCTGGTGCTCCCGCTCCCGGCAGAAGAAATTGGGTACGTACACCCGACGACGCGCATCAACCGTTAAGCGTTCAACCTTTCGGCCAGCCCTGAAAGAGTGGGCTGGGCATTCCCTAAGCCCTTTTTTACTTAGCGAACAAAAGCGCCCGCCACGAAAGCCGTGGCGGGCACTTTCGTTTCGTTCTTAGCGGGTCAGCAGCGCTGCGCCGATAGCAGCGAGATCTCCGGAGCGAACAGCGTCGATCAGTGCAGCGTTCTGGTTGTAGAACGCTTCGTAGTTATCGCGGTTTGCGGCGTAGGACTGCTGGATCTGCGCAGGGATAGCGAAACCGTAGTTGCTCAGGGAGCTGCCCAGCTGACGGTACAGGACGTCAACAGGGTTCTCTGCCTGGCGTTGGGCAGCGTCAGGGGAAGCAACTGCTGCGCGTGCAGGCGCAGGCGCAGGCGCAGGTGCCGGTGCAGCAGCCTGTGCATCGCGGTTCGTCGGCGCGGAGTTCAGGCCGAGGCGAGCGGAGCATGCTGGCCATGCGCCCCAACCCTGCTGTGCCAGGGTGCGCTCTGCAACGATGATCTGCTGCTCACGGGAAGCCAGGTTTGCGGTCGGCGCGAACTGGCCGCCACCGAATGCCTGCCAGGTAGAAGCGGAGAACTGCAAGCCACCGTGGTAGCCGTTGCCGGTGTTGATGGCCCAGTTGCCGCCGGACTCGCACTGTGCGAGACGGTCCCAGTCGGAGTCAGGTGCTGCCGTGGCCTCAGGGGCCATCAGGCCGGCGAAAGCTGCGGTTGCGGCCGCACCGGCGAGTGCCTTCTTGGTCAGGGAAGTGGTCTGCTTGGAATGGCGTCCCATTGAAATACGATGTCCTCTCTTGTTGTCGCCTGCGAAGTAAGCTGTCGGGTTCGGGCTGAGGTGCCCGGTTGCAGTAGCAACTTCACCCCAAGGAAGCTCCATGTAGGAGGTTCCGAAGGTTGGGTCCTCCGCTTCTGTTCTTTGTGAAATTGTGCGAGGCGAACAGAATTCAGCGTGCCTCGTTTTCTTGCTGCGGGACAGCCTAACGCTTTATAACGATTTAGTCACGCTCCGGGCACTTTTTGGGATTGGTGTCGCGGAGAGTATGAAGGGAATGGGCGTGTTTCGCCTGTATAGTAGGCAAATCGTGCGCTGTGTGATTTGCGACACTATTTCGTGTGTTGGGGCTGAAACAGGCGATGCGAGTATGATGAATAGCCATTGCTGAGTCTGCATAGAAAACAGAGAAGGAACGAAGACTAATGCCAATTGGAAAGGTGAAGTGGTTCGACGCCGACAAGGGCTTCGGCTTCGCATCCAACCCTGGAGACGACGACGTATTCATTTCGAAATCGGTGCTTCCAGACGGCGTGGATGAGCTCGTGCCTGGACAGCGCATTGAGTTTGACTTTGCCGCCGGCCGAAAGGGGCCGCAAGCGCTGCGCGTCACCATTTTGGAGACGCCGAAGCGTCGCCCCGTGCACCGCAGGAAGCCCGAAGAACTCGGAAGCATGCTTGCGGATGTGATGACGCTCATCGAGACCGACGTGCAGCCCGCGCTGACGGCCGGGCGTTACCCAGAGCGCAAGGAGGCGCGCCAGGTTGCGGGCATCCTGCGCGCTGTCGCGAAGGAGCTCGACGCCTAAGCGCTATTCAAACGCGACTGACCACGTGGCGACCACCGGGATTTCCTCCCCGTGGTCGTCATTTTTTACGGCCAGCGTAGATACTTCAGCGACCAGCAGTGTCGCGCCGTCTTTTACAGTAGGGGCGGTTTCCTCGGTTGCTTCTCCTGCCTGGTGGAGTCGTTCCTCGTTTGCAGAGGGATCGTCGTAGATGAGGAGGAGGCGCCAGCTGCCCGCCGCGATATCAGGGTCGATGCGGAATGTGAGGGAGTCGGCGTCGCCACGCTTGAGTGCTGGAGGTTCGCCGCCGTCGCACTGCTCGTCGAGCGGGCAGAGCGTGTATGGGGCGATGTCATGCTCGCCGTCGGAGGCAGAGACGTGGATTCGCAGATCCTCCACTGGAAGGCCCGGCTGCGAGCGCTGCCAGTTCATAAACGCGTACACCCCCGCAAGTAGGACGGCGACGGCGAGCACCGTCGTTCCAAGCTGGATGGCAAGTCGGGAAGAACCACGGCGGGAAGCAGTCATGTGCGAGATTCTACTGGGAAGGGACAAACCGGACGCGGTAGAGGTCCGGCCAACGCTTACCGGTCAGGTAAAACTCGTCTGTGCCCGGGATGTGCGCGATGCCGTTGAGCACATTATTAATGTCATCGCCTGCGTTGTTCGGCAGTGACGACGCATCGATGATGGCGGTGACGTTGCCGGAGGTGGCGTCGATACGCACGATATCTGTGGTTGTGAAGATGTTGGCATAGATGTCGTCGCCGACGCACTCCAGCTCGTTGAGCCCATCGACGGGTGCTCCCTGGTAGGTGACCTCGAAGCGCTCGAGCTCAGCGAGGGTGTCGGGATCCATCCGGCGCAGCTCTGCGGAACCATCGGAGAAAATAAGCTCGTCGTCGCTGGTGCACAGCCCCCACCCCTCGCCGTCGTAGTGGGCGGTATCGGTGGTTTCAAGGGATGCGGCGTCGCGACGAAACGCGGTGCCCTCTTGCCACGTCAGCTGCCACAGGGAATCGCCGACGCGGGTCATGCCTTCGCCGAAGTAGGCTTCGGGCAATGACACCTCCTGTACGACGTCGCCTTTGGGGGTGATGCGATACATCCCGGAGGACCCGTACTGGCCGGTGCTGACCAGGAGCGTGCCGTCATCATCGACTTCGAGGCCCTGTGTGAACAGGGCCGGGTCGTAATCGTAGCGCTCCACGATTTCCGGAGTGAGCTGCTGCGCCTCGGGTGCAACATCGTCACAGCCGTTCAGCACGAGCAGTGCTACGGGGCACAGCAGGAGGGACCACAATCGTCGAGAGAGAACACGCATACGTCCATCATGCTGCATTTCCTCACGCATAGGCCATAATGGAGAGCGTGTCTCAGAACAACAACTCTTCACCACTGCTGAGCGACAAAGCAATTGAGGTCGCGCGAGAAGCCATCCTCGAGATCGCAGACGGCGAGGTCGGAGCACACATCGGTGTGTCCGGACTCTCGAAAAACGTGGCCACGCACCGCTTCGAAGCGAGCGTGCCTGGCTACACCGGGTGGGAATGGAACGCGGTCGTCGCCTGCGCCACCGGGTCGCGCTGGGTGACCGTCAACGAGGTCGCGCTCATGCCCGCCCGTGACGCACTCCAAGCGCCGGACTGGGTGCCGTACTCGGAGCGGCTGCGCCCCGGCGACCTCGGCCCTGGCGACATCATGGAGCCCGCGCCTGATGACGAGCGCCTGACCAAAGACTCCTTCGCGAAGGACGCCGTGACGTTCCCGGGTAGAGAGACGAGCCACTACCTCACGGAAGAGGGGCTCAACGCAGCGAAAACTCGGTGGCGCAAGGGCAAGTTTGGCCCGAACTCCGAGTTCGCCGAGCAGGCGACGATGTACTGCAAGACCTGCGCGTTCTACATTCCGATGCAGCACCCGGTGGGGGAGAACTTCGGGGTGTGCACCAACGAGTACTCAGCAGACGGACGCGTTGTTGCCGCCTCGTATGGTTGCGGTGCTCACGCGGACACAAAGGCTCCGCGCCACGACGGGAAGTAGCCTGCTAGAGCAGTGAGGCTCGCTGCTGACGAATCGCGTTGACCTCGCGGTGCGTCGGCAGCGCCTCGCGCTCGATGATTCGGGGGCCAGGTTTCGGGGTGCCATACTCTTTCCACTGCTCCACGAGCCGCGCGCCAAGCACCGGATCGATGGCCCACGTTTCCTGGTGCATCAGCTCGAAGCGCGAGAAGCCATCGTTCGTCGCGCGCGTTTCGACGCCAGCTTCCTCCAACACGCGCACGACCCCCTGCAGCGCATATGACGGGGTGGTGGCGGGGTGGCCGGAAACGATTGCTTGCGAAGCGCTTGGAAACGTGACCAGCGGCTGGAGGACCGCGGAGATGATGCGGCCGTGGGCGTCGGCAAGCAAACCGTCGTTGGTACCCAGCGTGGCGACCGTATGCTGCTGCCACCCCAGATCCGGCCCCTGCCGTGTGGGCTGCGTGCGCTGATCCCGCAATGGGCCGGCAAACATGGTGATCTCCGAGGAAGCGGCAGGCGCTGGGCGAAGCGTAAGAGACAGATGGCCCCCGGTGATATGGACCATGGCCTTGCGCGGCCCCACCACTTGACTCACCGCAACGCGCAGGCGCTCAAACTCTGAGTGCGGAACCGCGCAGCCGCGAAGTTTCTCGGTCAACAGATCTGCATCCGCAACCATGCCTTGCGAAATTACAAAGCTGAATACATCCACGTTGAGCTCCAAAGTCGAATTATCAGAAAGTGCGTGCACTAAGGTAAAAGTCTATTGCAGGCTTTTGGCAGATAAATTTCAGCCGATGCAAGCAACAATTTTGTACCTTTTCATAACTTCCTCCACGAACAAAAGGGGATCTTCGCAGTGAGTATTCCAAGCGAATCTACAACGAAGCAGCCCGTTGGCGGGCTTGATAAATTCTTCCACATCAGTGAGCGAGGCTCGAGCGTCGGCCGCGAAATCCGCGCCGGTATCGTAACCTTCTTCGCGATGGCATACATCGTGCTTCTGAACCCGTTGATCCTGGGCACGAGCCCGGACCGCGAAGGCGTAGTGCTTGGTATCCCACAGGTTGCTGCTGTGACTGCGCTGGCTGCCGGCGTGATGTGTATTTTGTTCGGTGTCATTGCTAAGTACCCCTTTGGCATTGCTGCAGGTCTTGGTCTGAACACGCTCGTGGCTGTGACGCTCGTTGGACAGCAGGGCTTGACCTGGCCAGAGGCGATGGGCCTCGTTGTCATCGACGGCATCATCATCTGCCTGTTGGCGATCTCGGGGTTCCGCACCGCGGTGTTTGAAGCGATCCCGAACTCCATGAAGGTGGCGATGAGTGTCGGTATCGGCATGTTCATTGCGATGATCGGCCTGGTCGACGCCGGGTTCGTGCGTCGCATCCCTGACGAGGCACACACCACCGTCCCCGTGCAGCTTGGCTTCGGCGGCTCGATCGCCTCGTGGCCAACGGCTGTCTTCGTTATCGGCCTGCTCATCTGTGGCTTCATGGTGATCCGAAACATCCCAGGCGGCCTGTTTATCGGCATTGTCGCAACCACGGTCATCTCAATGATTGTCGAGTCCTTTGCTGGTGCTGGCTCGTCGGCAGACAATGACCACGGCTGGTCGCTCGCGGTGCCTGCCCTTCCGGACTCCCTTGGCGGCATTCCGGATCTTTCCCTTGTGGGCAAGATCGACATGTTTGGTGCCTTCGTCGAAGTCGGCGTGGTCGCAGCGAGCCTCCTGGTCTTCACCCTTGTGCTTGCGAACTTCTTCGACGCGATGGGCACCATGACCGCGCTTGGTCGCCAAGCGGGCCTGACTGATGAAAACGACAACCTGCCAGGTATGAAGCGCGCGCTTGTCGTCGAGGGCTTCGGCGCAGTGGTCGGTGGCGCGGTCTCTGGCTCCTCGAACACCGTGTTCGTGGATTCCTCCGCCGGCATTGCCGACGGTGCCCGCACCGGCCTTGCTAACGTCGTCACCGGCATTCTGTTCCTGCTGGCGATGTTCCTCACCCCGCTGTACGAAATCGTCCCGATCGAAGCAGCCGCACCAGTCCTCGTTGTAGTGGGTGCGCTGATGATGATGCAGGTCAGCAACATTGACTGGACCCGCTTCGACGTCGCGTTCCCCGCGTTTTTGACCATCATCATGATGCCGCTGACCTACTCGATCGCCAACGGTATCGGCGTCGGCTTCATCGCGTTTACCCTCATGGCGCTCTTCGCAGGTCGACGCAAAGACATCCACTGGATCATGTGGCTGATTTCCGCCCTATTCCTGATCTATTTCGCGCAGGGACCGTTGATGTCGCTAATCTCGTAAAGCGTGAGCATAATTATCGACGACCCCTCCGACCCCCGGCTTGACGATATCCGCGACCTGAAACACTCAGATCGCGAAAAGGGCCTGGTGTTTGCGGAGGGGCCTCTTGTTGCGGGACGCCTTGTGGAGTCCCGCTTTCCCGTCCGCGCCGTGTTCGGATTCGGTGGTCGCCTCCAGTCGTTCCTGGAACAGTACGGTGAGCGCCTCGAAGCCGAGGGTATCCCCGTGTACGAGATCAGCCGCGCCGTGATGGGGGAGGTTGCCGGCTACGACATGCACCGCGGCCTGCTGGTTTCCGCGGACAAACCGGAGCCGCTCGCAGTCGAAGACGTCGTTGCGGATGCGCGCACCCTGGTGATTCTCGAAGGGGTGGGGGACCACGAGAACATCGGATCCATTTTCCGCAACGCCGCCGGCATGGCGGTCGACGGCGTGCTCTTCGGCGCCGCCACCGCCGACCCGCTGTACCGGCGAAGCGTGCGAGTCTCGATGGGGCATGTGCTGCGCACCCCGTTCGCGCACTTCGGCGGCACCCCGACGACGTGGCAGCGCGAGCTCGCGCAGCTGCAGGAGCAGGGCTGGTGGCTGGTGTCGCTGACCCCCGCGGATGACGCCGTGTACCTGTCAGAGGCGCTCCACAACCACGAGAAGGTTGCGTTCCTTGTCGGTGGTGAAGGGCCAGGGCTCACCCAGCATGCGATGCGTGCCACCGATGTGCGTGCCAAAATACCCATGGCACCGGGGACAGATTCACTCAACGTGGCCACGGCGGCAGCGATCGCCTTCTACGAACGCCAGCGCGACCTCATCAGCCGCGGTCAGCGTGGCGGATTTTCTCCAAAATCGTAGCCTTCAGGTCGCGGGCGCGGCGACGAAGCCCCCGGCCGACGCGCTTCGCGGCGGCAACGGAGGCGTCGGCAAGCTCTGAGAACTCGTCGCGTTCTGCTTCCTCATCATGCTGCTCGTAGTCGTCGTACGTGTTAGTTTGCTCGGCGAACTTCGCCGCCACCTCGTTGACGGTCTTGGTACGTGGGGCGGGCGCTTCGACTTTCGGCTCTGGGCGTCCATCCACCGCGTAGCCGATGATGTGCACGTCCGGCCCGCCCTCGCCAACCTCGATACCGAGCCAGGCGCGCTCCGCCTCTCGCATCAGCGCGGGCGGCTCGAACGGCAGCGAGATGCCCCCGAGCTGGGGCGCGGTCTCCCCGGCCCAGTATGGGGCTTCGAAGGGGTCCGGCAGACCATGATCTTCATAGACGTGCTCGCGGGTGGCCGAGAACGCACGCCGCAGGGTTTCGCCCCGGTAGTGGGCGATCGCCGCGTAGTCAGAATCGGTGCCCTCCGCGTAGACATAGGTGTCAGCGCTTGGGAGGACGGTGCGCAGCGTCGTAGCGGTCTCACTGATGCGTTCGGCGTCAGTGACAAAGAAACGGACGACCGCAACGCCCGGGTAGCCCGCGATGTAAAACTCGTCCACGCCAGGAACCGAGGAGCGGTTCAACGGGAACTGGCCGATCGGTGTGATGGGCCACGCCGGGTTAATCTGGGAGAGCAGCTTCCGGCCGAACCCACGGTCCGCCTTCGGCTCGCCCTCGAGCACCTCCTCTGGGTGAGCAACGTTGACGAACCAGCACGTAACCACGGCGTTGTGTGACATAGCTGGCTCCTACTTTCGCGGCCGCTTCGTATTTGTGCGGACCCCCAACAGGACATCTTCCCAGTGCGGAGTCACCGCTTTTCGACGCCTCTTCTGCGGCTGCGGTGCCTCATCAGGGTGCTGCAAGAAATCACCCGTAGCGACTGCGTCTTCTTCCTGGACAGCGGAAGCGTCAGCGGTATCACCGCTTTCGTCAACGTCTTGATCGATTGCAGTCAGAGAACGAACCGGCTGTACAAAGTCCGGATCCGTGAGGTCTGCCGCGATGGCGTTGCGCGCCTCCGTGGTCGGGGCGGAACCCATCTGGCGGTGGAAGGACCACAGGGCCTCGTTCTCGCTCAGGCCGGCCTGCCAGCGGAGGTGGACGACCCAGTCGTCGCCGGGTTCGCGGGTGGCGTCCCACGTGGCGTCGCTGAGCGAATGCCCACGAGCGGCGAATGCGGTGGCGAGGATCTCGAAGAGCGTCAGTTTTGCGGGGCCGTCCTCGCGCATCGGGTGCGACTGTTTGGCGGCCTCAGCAACCTGCGAGCGTTCGAGGAGCACCGGGTGGGCGTACGGATCGATCCGGCTTTCAGCCACCCCCATCTCCTCAGCCAACTCGGACGGCTGGGTGCCGGATCGGATGCGTGCCTGAATCTGATTCGGGCGCATCGAAAGCGGAGTAGAATACAGCGGGTCCGGCTCCGGCAGGCTACGGGTCTTTTCTTCAGTGGCCGTTTGTGGGGCCTCGTGCTCCGCTGCGTCCTCGGAGTGCTCGTCACCGAGTGCATTGTCAGCGTCTGCGGATGGTTCCTGCGCGTCCGGTGCAACCTCAAGCTCAGGCTTGGTGGATTCCTCCTCAGCCACGGCCTGCATCTCGGAACGCGCGAGCTGGTAACGGATGCCCTCGTCATCTCGGAGGACGAAGAACGTCTCCGTGGACTCCTCATCCATGAGGTACAACTCGCGCATGTGGCTCCTTTCCGCTGACAAATACCTCCACCAGCTTAGCCCATTTGTTCTGGACTACTTCTGGCCCACGCCCTGTTCGATCAGATAGTCAATAGACTTGGTCAGGTGCTTGACGTCCTCGGACTTGATTGCAGGGAACAGACCGATGCGCAACTGGTTGCGGCCAAGCTTGCGGTACGGCTCCGTATCCAGGTAACCATTCTGGCGAAGCGCCTTAGCCAGCTCAGCTGCGTCGATGCGCTCGTCGAAATCGATCGTACCGACGACCTTGGAACGGGCTGCAGGGTCCTCGACGAACGGCGTTGCAAACTCGTGGTTGTCAGCCCACTTGTACAGCAGGGAGGACGAAGCCGTCGTGCGAGCAACCATCGCATCCAACCCGCCGAGCTCGTTCATCCAACGAACCTGCTCCGCCAGCATCAACAGAGGGCTGATTGCCGGGGTGTTGTACGTCTGGTTCTTCCGTGAGTTATCGACGGCCGTCTGCAAGTTCAGGAACGCGGGGATGAAGCGGCCAGACGCCTGGATCTTTTCAATGCGCTCCAGGGCGGCTGGGCTCATCACAGCGAACCACATGCCGCCGTCAGAAGCGAAGCACTTCTGTGGCGAGAAGTAGTAGACGTCCGCCTCGTGCACATTGACGGGGAGGCCGCCGGCGCCGGAGGTAGCGTCGATAACTACGAGTGCATCGGTGTCCGGGCGGCGAACTGGGACCATCGCGCCGGTGGAAGTCTCGTTGTGTGCCCACGCAACGACGTCGGCGTCGGCGCCGTCGAGCTCGTGCGGCGAAGGTGCGGTGCCGGGTGCGGAGTCCACGATCTGCGGATCAGCCAGCCATGGTGCGGCGGCCGAGGCCTTAGCAAACTTCCCAGAAAACTCACCGAACGTCAGGTGTGCAGACTTCGTCTCGATGAGGCCGAAGGTAGCGGCGTCCCAAAAGGCGGTCGCGCCTCCGAGCGAAAACACGATTTCGTAGCCTTCCGGAAGGCTGAAGAAGTCGTGCAAACCTTGGCGGACCTCACCCACAAGATTCTTCACAGCTGGCTGGCGGTGAGAGGTACCAATGATGTCCGCGCCCTTCGCGATAGCCTCGAGCTGCTCCGGGCGAACCTTTGAAGGACCGCAGCCAAAACGCCCATCGCTAGGAAGCAGAGCTGGGGGAAGAACCGGAAATGTTTGCATGACAGCCTTTCCTGTAACAGGGGGTAGAGAAACTTGACGACGCCACTCGCGTCTCACTGCATCTTATTACCCAACGACGCGCCCGGGGCGCCTTTCGCCAGCTCTTTTCCGGATACTTGAAAATCGAACAAATGGGGGTGTGGTGGTCAATAGATTTATTGAGTTGTGTCGGGCGAGTCACATTTTTTGCTAGCATTGCGGGAGTAAATTGCAACCTCCTTGCATCCCGCAAGGAATAGGGTTTCCGAAACTTCTGAGAAAGGTTTGCTATGGCTTCTGAAGGTCAAGACAAAGCTGTACTTCACTACCCAGGTGGCGAATTCGAAATGGACATCAAGTCCGCCACCGAGGGCAACGACGGAGTGGTGCTAGGCAACCTCCTCGGGGAGACTGGGCTTGTCACCTTCGATCCGGGCTACGTGTCCACTGGCTCGACCGAGTCGAAGATCACCTACATCGATGGCGCCAATGGCATTCTGCGTTACCGCGGCTACGACATCGCTGAACTGGCGCAGAATGCAACGTTCAACGAGGTGTCGTACCTCCTCATCAATGGCGAGCTTCCAACGACGGATGAGTACAAGAAGTTCAACTCCGAGATTCGTCACCACACGCTTCTCGACGAAGACTTCAAGGCCGCGTTCAACGTCTTCCCGCGCAACGCACACCCAATGGCGGTGCTGGCGTCGTCCGTGAACATTCTTTCTGCTTACTACCAGGACCAGCTGGATCCGCTCGACGAGGAGCAGCTGGACAAGGCAACCGTTCGCCTGATGGCGAAGGTGCCGATGCTGGCGGCGTACGCATACCGTGCATCCCGCGGTAAGCCGTACATGTACCCAGACAACTCGCTGAACGCACGCGAGAACTTCCTCCGCATGATGTTCGGCTACCCAACCGAGCCGTACGAGGTTGACCCGATCCTGGTGAAGGCTCTGGACAAGCTGCTGATTCTGCACGCAGACCACGAGCAGAACTGCTCCACCTCCACGGTCCGCATGATTGCTTCCGCACAGGCGAACATGTTCGTCTCCATTGCAGGCGGCATCAACGCGCTGGCAGGCCCGCTGCACGGTGGTGCAAACCAGGCTGTGCTCGAGATGCTCGAGGACATTAAGGACAACCACGGTGGCGACGCCACCGACTTCATGAACCGCGTGAAGAACAAGGAAAAGGGCGTCCGCCTAATGGGCTTCGGCCACCGTGTGTACAAGAACTACGATCCACGCGCAGCGATCGTCAAGGAGACCGCACACGAGGTGCTGGAGCACCTCGGTGGCGACGAGCTCCTGGACCTGGCGATGAAGCTCGAGGAGATCGCGCTGAAGGACGACTACTTCATCTCGCGCAAGCTCTACCCGAACGTAGACTTCTACACCGGTCTGATCTACCGCGCGATGGGCTTCCCGACGGACTTCTTCACCGTGCTCTTCGCCATCGGCCGTCTCCCGGGCTGGATTGCACAGTACCGCGAGCAGCTGGCGATGAACTCCAAGATCAACCGTCCACGCCAGATCTACACCGGCTACACGAAGCGCGACTTTGTGCCGCGTGACCAGCGATAATCTCTAGCGTTCACCGCCGGGTACGTATCTTCCTTTATACTTTGGGGATATGTACCCGGCGGTTTCGCCATGAATGAACGACGCAAGGAGTATTCACGTATGGAAAAGCCCACGATTGAGGTACCTGAAGCACCTGCCCCAACGGACCTTGTCATCGAGGATCTCGTAGTCGGCGACGGAGCCGAAGCTGTAGCAGGCGGTTATGTGCAGGTGCACTACCTGGGTGTTGACTATGCAACCGGTGAAGAGTTCGACTCTTCGTGGGACCGCGGCGAGGCCGCGGAGTTCCCGTTGGCTGGCCTCATCGCGGGTTGGCAAGAGGGCATCCCGGGGATGAAGGTTGGCGGTCGCCGCAAGCTGACGATTCCGCCGGAGAAGGCGTACGGCCCTGCTGGTGGCGGCCACCCGCTCTCCGGCCTGACGCTGGTGTTCATTATCGACCTGCTTGACGCGTGCTAAGGATTCGATATGCGCATTCCAGTGACAACACTCAACGACGGTTATGATTTTCCGCTGCTAGGTCTGGGCACTTACAAGCTGCAAGGTGAAGACTGCGTCAACATCGTGCGGCGAGCTATTGAGTTGGGCTACCGCCACATCGACACTGCCTCCTTTTACGGCAATGAGGAGCAGGTTGGGCGCGCGGTCGCCGACGCGATTGCGGCCGGTGATGTGACTCGCGAAGAGCTATTCATCACCTCGAAGCTATGGAACGATGACCAGACTCGTGCAGCGGAAGCCTACGAGGAGTCGCTGCAGCGGATGGGGCTCGAGTTTATCGATCTCTTCCTCGTGCACTGGCCGTGGCCGCAGCACGGGACCTTCGTGCAAGCGTACGAATCTTTGGTGCAGCTGCAGGGCATGGGCCGGTTGCAGTCGGTAGGCGTGGCGAACTTCTATGAAGAGGTGCTCGATGAGATCATCGCGCACACCGGCGTCGCGCCAGTGCTCAACCAGGTGGAGCTGCACGCAGGGTTTACTCAGCAGGAGCTGCGCGCCTATCACCAGGAAAAGGGGATTGTCACCGAGGCGTGGGCGCCGCTCGCGCGAGGCGCGAACCTTGACGATCCGGTGTTTACTCGCCTCGCCGAGAAGCACGGCCGGACCCCGGCGCAGATTGCGCTCGCGTACGTGATGAGCCTGGGATGCTCGGTTGTGCCGAAGACGGCGAATCCAGTTCGCCTCGAGGAGAATCTCGGGGCGGTCGAGGTCGAGCTTTCGCAGGAAGATATCGCAGCGCTCGACGCGTTGAGCGGCGAGCGGATGTCGAATGACCCGCGCGAGTTCCCGGGAGACCCTAGCTAGCACAAACGCAAAGACCCCGGTGCGGCGAGCCTTTACGCTCTGTGCACCGGGGTTTTGCCATGTCCTGGTGACGCTACTTTGCGTGACGCTACTTCGGCAGCAGCGCGCGCCAATCAAAGCGTGATGAAAGCTGGGAGCTGCCCAGGTCGCCAAGGGTGAAGCCGGGGCCGCGTCGCCCAGGGGTCCACTGGCCCCAATCGGCGCTGTAGACGTTGTTGATGTCCACCGTGACGCCGTCGATCACTCCGGTCCACTTTGCTTTCTGGTGGATGTTTGCGCGCGGGTGCAGTTTGCCGCCGGAGCCCCAGTCGTGCTGCCAGAAGAACGAGCCGATGCCGTCTTCGATGCACCACTGGATCACGTTGATGTTTCCGTACACACCGGTCTGGTAGCCACCAAGCGCCAGTGCCGCGGAGAACGCCCGGAGGTAGGGGCGGATCTGGTTCAGGTACTGGGAACGCGAGGGGTTGTCGTCGATCGCGATGTAGATCGGGCGGCCGGTTGGGCCGCCGGCGGAGGCGTGGAGGCGCATCGCCTCCGGTGCGTGGCGGGCGGCAGCAGCGGCGCCGCCGAGCCAATCGGCGGTCTCGGCACGGCCGAACTGGTAGACGGACGCCGTGGCGAGGTCGTTCGCGGCGAAGTCCTGTGTTTCGCCCAGCGTGACGGGCTTGCCCAGCATCCAGTTCGCGCCGGGGCGGCGCTCCGACACGTAGCGGACAGCGCCGAGGTGCCCGGCGGCCTTTACTGCGCGGCCGGACGGAACCCCGCCCGCGTAGTCGATCACAGTGCCGAGGACGCGGCCCTGGGCGTGGGCTTGCGCGGTGAAGCCAAGGGTTGCGCTCGCAAGTGCGAGTGCGGTGGTTTGAAGGAAGCGGCGTCGATTAAAAGTAGTCACACCCGTAACTCTAGCAACATTACTGTTGGGGTTGGGGAGCTCGGATTGTCCACGCGGCAATCGCCGTGGTGATCGGCACTGCCAGGACCAACGCGATCGCGCCGATACTCGAGCGCATGATCTCGGTGGCCACCACGTCGGAGGTGAGCACCTGGGTCAGCGGCCGGTCGGCGACCTGGAGCAGCATCGACAGGGGGAGGGCAGCGCCCATGTACGCCAGGACCAGGGTGTAGACCATCGACGCAATGTGGTCGTGGCCGACCTTCATAGCGGAGGCGAACACGGCGCGGGGCCGCGCGTCGGGCGAAGTCTCGTAGAGCTCCTGCACCGTTGAAGCCTGCGCAATGGTGACGTCGGTGAGCACGCCGAGGGCACCGATGATGAATCCGGCGAGCATGATGCCTGGCACTTGCACCTGGGGGAGGTACATGTGGATGAGGAGGTTGTTTTCGTCGGCAAGGCCGCGCAGCTGCGTCGTATCGATGGCGAGGCGCGCGGCGAGCGCCGCGAGCCCCAGCGCGGTCAGGGTGCCAGCCAGGGCTGACGCGGATTTCCAATTCCTGCCGTGCACAACAAAGATGACAGGGAAGAGCACCGCGGCCCCCGTGACCAGCGAAAGTCCGACCGGACTGTAGCCGAGCAGCAGTCCGGGAACCAGGAAGCCGAAGATGACAAGCAACGTATACAGTAGGCCGAAAATCGCGCGCACCCCACGCCATGCCCCAACCACAACGACGACCAGCAGCGTGAGCGCGAGCCACAGCCCAAGCGGTATCGAGCGATCCATGTCAAGGAAGGAGTACGAAGTCTCGGGGTTGCGGTGCACCGAGAGCACCACACGGTCACCGACCGAAAGCTCCGGGGTACCCGGCTGCTGCGCTGTCTCGATCGTGGTGGTTCCCCCGGACTTGAGCTCGACGCGCAGGAAGTCGCACTCAGGGTGGTTCGGCGTTGCGACGCCACCACAGGGAGCGACCGAGTGCTCAATGACGGTGGCCTTGACGGTTTCCGCCGTCGACGTCTGGGTCTGCTCAAACCCGGGCAGGACCTCTGGCTGCTTGCCGCCCGGCCACAGTAGGGCGAGGCCCACTACCGTGGCGATGCCCGCAATCGCGAGGAACGCTACTAGCGCGCCGCGTGCCGTGCGCAGCGGGGATGGCGATGACTGGGTTGCGTGGCGTGCCAACGAAGCTCCCTTGTGAGAACAGTACTGAGACAATCAGACTGATTGTAGAGCTACTGTACAACTAACGTGCGGTACGCAGCCTCGAAGCGGTCGCGGAGCTCCCTGAAGTACTCGGCGTGTGCATCCACGTTGCGGTGCCCTTGGCCGAATGGGGGCGTTGCCCGCTGTGCCTCAGGGGCGATGGCGTCGAGAGCGATGAGCACGGTACCGCGCAGGGTGGCGCGCTTCATCTCCAGGGGGACGACGTCGCAACCAAGCGCATCGGCGAGCACCGACAGCCACGCCGGGTGGTCGGCCGTGACGCGCCCGGAGGCGACCACGCGCTCGGGGAGTGCGCCTGCCTCCTTGAGCTGCTCGTAGACGCGAAGATACGACATCGCGATGCCTTCAAACACGCCCCGCCACAAATTGGCCGGTGTAGTTGCCGCGGTGATGCCCAAGAGCTGCGCTTGCGCGCTCGCGGCCCAGCCGGTGGAGCGCTCGCCGGTAAAGAACGGCAGCACTAGCGGGGCGCGCCCTGGCCCGGAGGAAAGCACCGCGGCGATCTCATCCGGGGCCACCGGCTGGATGGTTTCCTCGAGCCAGGTGACGGCACGCCCGACGTCGTTGAGCGCGCCGCCCAAGATGGCCTTGTCTCGTGCGATGCGGTAGCACCACAGTCCCTCTGGGATGCGAGCTGGCACCTCCGGGAGGATGACGCGCATCGCGCCGGAGGTCGCCGCGGCTACCGCGATAGTGTCGGGGCCGGTCGCGCCGGGGCCGACATTGGACGGCCAGCCGTCGGGGATGCAGTGGAACCACGCAACCCCATTGAGCGCGGGCCACGCGGTGTCATCCGGGTAGTCGGGTTCGTCGGGGAAGCGCAGCGACTGGATCATGTCGTGCGGGATGTCGATGGCGTCGAGAATCTCGGTGTCGAGCTTCCCCGTGTGCGCATTGGTGACGCCCGACCACGCCGCGGTAGAGACGGCCAGGCCATGGATGCCCGCGAGCTTGTGGTACACGTACTCGCCGATCGCCATGACCGTGGCTGCGCGCGCAAACTCGGGCAGCTGCTCCTTTGCCCAGGCGAGGCGCGCCGGGTGGTAACTCGTGTGGAGGCGCACGCCGGTGCGCTGGTGGTACTCGGCCTCGTCGATTGTGTTGCGGAGCCGTTCGACGTAGTCGCGGGATTGTGAGTCCGCGTAGGTGTACAGCGGGGTCAGGGCGTCGCCGTGGGCGTCGACAAGGAGGAGGCTCGAGGCGAACGAGTCCATGCAGACGGCCTCAATGCGCAGGTCATGCGCTGCGGCGAACGCGACGGTGTCGTCGATAACCTTGCGGACCTCGGCGACGACCTGGTCGGCGTCGATGGTGCTCGCGCCGTCAGCGGTGGTAGTAAACGCGTGCGCAACGCGCTGCTTCGCGCCCTTGACGGGGCGGCCGGTGGCGTCGTAAAGGCCGCCGCGGCTCGCGGTCGAGCCGACGTCGATGCCGAGGACGTACGGCCCGCGGGAGTCCTGTACGGGGACCGACATGGTTGGGATTTTGGAAGCGCTCATACCCCGATGGTACGGCAGGGGCTACGCGTCCTGCTTGATCGCGGAGCCCTCAATTTCAATGGCGACCTTCTCGCTCACGAGCATGCCGCCCGAGTTGAGCGGGGCCTGGAAATCGATGCCGAAATCGGTGCGGTTAATCGACGTGCTGGCCTCGAACCCGATGCGCGTGTTGCCGAACGGGTCCTCCTCGACGCCGAAGGTCTCAACCTCGAACGTGACTGGTTTCGTGGTGCCCTTGATGGTGAGGTCGCCCGTGACGGTGCCGTTGCCGGCATTATCTACGTTGAATGCCGTGGAGGTGAACGTCATTTCCGGGTGCTTCTCCACATCGAAGAAGTCCTCGCCGCGCACGTGTGCGTCGCGGTCCTCGTTTCGGGTATCGACGCTCGCGGTTCGGACGGTGCCCTGTGCCGTGCTTGCTGCCAGATCGTCGGTGAGCGTGATGGTGGCGTCGTGGTCGGTAAACTCGCCGCGGACCTTCGTCACCATCGCGTGGCGGACGGTGAAGCCGATGGAGGAGTGTGCCGGGTCGAGCTTGTATGTACCGGTGAGCTGAGACATGATTCCTACTTGCGTTGACGTGTCATCAAAAATGATTGCAGGTGCGAGTGTAGGTGATTATTGGTGACGTATCAACAATGTAGGGTTGTTGCTGTTCAGCCGGTGCCGGAAGGGTATACCCCGAGCGCCGCCAGGATCTCATTCGTCCGCAACGCCAGCGCCGCATGCGATACACCAGACACCTCGATCACGTCTCCCCACCGTGACGACCACGCTGGAACAATGCGGTCAGCATCCGAAACGATGGAGACGATTTCGGTACCGGAAGGGGCCACTGGCTCCTCCCGGAAATGCTCCAATTCGACGAACGCGTCGCCAACCACTGCCCGAACAAGTCCAGGCGGAAACAGACGCGCAATGCCGTGCGTGCCACGCCACGAGGCTCCGAGGCCCACGATCGTGCCGCAGCGCGCGGCGATCGCGCTCAGCTGAACAGCCCTCAGCCCGATCAGCGCGCCATACGAGTGCCCCACAACATCGACCTGCTGCGCAGCCAGGCTGTCGAGGAACGCCGCAATCTCTTGGGACGAGGCGTCGATACCTGCCGTTGCCCGATGGCCGTAGCCAGGCGCAATCAACCCAATCCCATGTTTTTCCAGTGCGTGTGCAAGTCGGTGGAAGACAAAAGGGGAGGAGCCAGTGCCATGGAGAGCGACCACAACCCGGCCTGTTGTCTGGGAGTTCGCTGTTGAAGGGGATGGAAGTATCCGTGGCACGTAGGAAAGCAACGCCATAGCGTCTTAAACTACTCGCCGTGGATGCAATCCGTTCGATATCCGTGGTCAGCACAGGCGCGACCTGGTCAATCTACCTCTCCTTAGCTGCTTCCGTGATTGTCGCATTGTGGTACGGCCGTCAGCACCGGCGCATTGCACTCGCAATCGCGGCAGCGCTGCTCGCAGCGGCGTACCTGTTGCTCACGGTGTGGCCGAAGCCGTTCCCGGATGCAATTCCGTGGCACATCTACGCCAGCTGTGCAGCTGCCGTGTTCGTGGTGGCGACCATCTTCTTGGCGCCGCGGTGGCGGTGGCGCCTCGCCCCGCTCGCAGTGATTCCTTTGATGCTGGCGTACCTCGCGGTCAACCTTGTTTATGAGCAGTACCCGACCCTCGGGTCCTTCCGCCCGGTCCCGGTCACCGTGTCCATGAATTTGGATCAGTTCCGCGAAACGACGACCGCCCCGACCCTCGACGGCAGGGAAGTGGGCGCTCTAGTGACCCTGCCTGCCCCACCGCTGCGCGATGCAATTGTGTACGTTCCGCCCGCCTACTGGCATGGCGAGCACCTACCGGTCCTCGTGCTGCTCGCGGGAAGCCCCGGCAGCCCAATCCGGTGGTTTGACGAAGGCGGGGCGCAACAGGCGCTCGACGACTACCAAGTTGCACACGACGGCGTAGCCCCGATTGTCGTCAGCGCGGACGGTACAGGAACAACCACCGGGAACCCCGGGTGCGTGGATGGCCCGGATCTGCAAATCCAGACCTACCTTGCCCAACAAATCCCGCAGCTGGTCAAAGAGAATTTCCGTGTGAAAGAAGACCAACGCACGTGGGCAATCGGTGGGTTAAGCTACGGCGGCACGTGCGCACTCCAAGTGATTACCAACGATCCCACGGCCTACGGGACGTTCCTCGACTATTCGGGTGAGGCGGAACCGAACCTAGGCGGGCACCAACGGACCGTCGACGTGCTGTTCGGCGGCGACGAGGCCGCGTTCCAATCCGTGAACCCGGAAACGCTCCTTCAGGAAGCAATCGGGACGGCGACCTACAAGGGAATCGCTGGCAGGTTCGCCGCCGGCAAGCGTGACCAAGAGGCTATGGCAGCGCTTCCGCACCAAAACGAGCTCGCGCAGAAAGCCGGGATGAGCACCACATTCCGCTCGCTGCCAGGTGGACACAGCTTCGAAGTGTGGCGAGTGGCGCTACGCCAAGACATTGACTTCGTTGCTCAACGCGGAGGAATTCAATGAAACACTTGATCAGCACCTGTTTGAGGAAAGTTCCAGTCACGCTCGGCCTCTTGAGTATCGCTTGGGCTGCGTATTTAGCCTGCGTATTGTCGGGTGCGGCCCCGCGGGAGGCTTTCGGATTGCGCCTTCCCGTTGATCCCGACCTTTGGCACTGGGCCACCGCAGGGCTGACCGCAGGTAACCTCGTCGGGCTCATCCTGGCCACTGTCGCAGCGCTGCTATTCGCAGTTCCAGCCGAGGTGCGACTTGGCTCTGCTCGCTTCGCGGTTGCGGCGACGGCTTCCGAGTTTGTAGCGCTTCCTTTCGGCTTCATTATCGGTAGTGCCATCGAGCGAGCAGGCTTTAACCTGTGGGGCCCAGACCTTGCCAACGAGACCTTTGTGTCTCCGGTCGCGTGGATCTTCGGGCCCGCCGCATTCGCCACTGCCTTCATGGGCGTGCTGTGGCGACGCCGCCTCCGCCTCGTGATGCTTGCGATGATGACGACCCTTGTACTCTACGACGGCTCACTCTCAGGCGTCGTTGCACTTGTCGCCATTGTCGCAGGGACCGTCGCTGGCGTCCTTGTCACGGACACAGGTACGCCACGCAGAATGTCGCTGCGGGAAGCACGGGTCCTGGTGGCTGCCCTGTTTCTCAGTGTTGCAATCGGACCAGTTATCACGGCGATCAACCCCGCTGCACAGGGGCCTTTCGCAGGAGTGAGCAAGCTGATGTGGGAGCCGACAGTCGCAGGGCATTTAGTAGCCCAGCGGTGCGCTGACGCTACATCCGTCGCCTGCGCGGAAGCGATGGCGGTAAACAGTCAGCATGGCCTCGGTCCCTTGCTGATGAATGCCTTGCCTATCGTTTTGTCAGCCATCCTTGCGCTGGGGCTCGTGCATGGCAGGAAACTGGCATGGTGGGCAGCCGTCCTCGTCAGCGTTGGATCCATTGCGGTGATCTGCTGGCAAACAATCGGTGGGGGAGCAGACGGCTCTACCGCTGTGAACACAATACTGGTAGTTCTCCCGTGGCTGGTCACCATTGCAGTCCTCATTGCCACTCGCCGCCGGTTCACGGTTCCGTCCAACTGGTACCGTGGCGCGGCGATCATAGGAGGGACGTGGTTAGCAACCGCAGCACTGTGGACCTGCGGAGCCTGGGTTGTGCGAGACGGCTTCCTCGGAGGAGCGTCGATAAGCGCGCTGCTTGCTGAGCTGCCGAACAGGTACCTCCCACCCGTGGTAGCTGTGCTGGCTCCAACGCATGCGTTCCCCATCAGCTCCGTGGCGTGGATCTTCTACGAATGGGTGGGAATCATATTCTGGATTACCGCGCTGATTGCACTGTTTGAGGTGCTGTCCGCGCCGCCGTCCGAAGCGCACGCGCAGGACCGCCAGCGAGCCCGGGAGATTCTGGTCCATGGGTCCGGTGACCACCTCGCGTGGATGGGGCTGTGGGAAAGAAACCGCTACTTTTTCTGCGGGACGGACTCCGGCGACGGAGAAGGCGTCGTCGCGTACCGCGTCTCCTACAACGTCGCTGTCACGGTCGGAAGTCCCGTGCACCGCGGCACGATGACAGAAGAAGCCGTTGCCAGTGCGTTTGAAGAGTTCGCCGCACGTCAAGGCTGGAGAGTCGCGTGGTACTCAGTGCCCGGCACCTTTGCTCGCCCCGACTTCCGACGCATCCACGTCGCCGAAGAATCCATGTTGCTGACGGACAACATCGAGTTCAAAGGCAAGAAATTCCAGAACATCCGAACCGCGCGCAACCGTGCGGCGAAAGAAGGCGTGCGCGCCGTGTGGACGAGCTGGGCCGAAAGCCCAGTGGAAATGCGTGAGCGCATCGTCGCGCTCTCAGAACAATGGGTCGCAGATAAAGCACTTCCAGAAATGGGCTTCACCTTGGGAGGGCTCGACGAGCTCCGCGACCCGGACACCAAACTCCTCCTCGCAGTGGGCGACGACGGCAGCCTGCACGCAGTGACGAGCTGGCTGCCCGTCTACGAAGGCGGCGCCCTCGTCGGCTACACCCTTGACTTCATGCGCCGCGACGCGAACGGGTTCCGGCCGGCCATCGAATTCCTCCTTGCGGAAAGCGCCCGGATCGCCGCCGAGCAAGGACTTGGATGGGTCTCCCTCTCCGGAGCGCCGCTGGCTCGAACGGATGCGCCGGAATCACTCGTAGAAATCATCCTGGATAAGGCCGGTGCGACGATCGAGCCACTCTACGGCTTCCGCTCACTCGCTGCCTCGAAGCACAAATTCCACCCGACGCACCAAGGCTGGTACCTGCTGTACGAAGACGAAATGTCACTCGCCAATATCTCGCTAGCAGTCATTCACTGTTACCTGCCGGACATGAAGAAGTCGGACATGATGACCGTGGTCAAGGAGTTCCTGGGCCGGCCAAATCTTGCGCAAAGAGGGTAGATAAGTTAGTGCATTCGCGTTCTTTGCAGAAATGCGAAACCCCCGCAGCCTATTTGCGCAGGCCGCGGGGGTGTTTTGCGCCCCAGAGAGTGTCCGAAGTCACGACATAGTTGACACGGCGTGCCTGCGAGAACCTTCCTGGTGGTTGACACCTCAGCCGCGACATGGTTGACACTTAGCTCGAGGAAACAACCTGGGGTGGTGGTTGATACCTCAGCCGCGACATAGTTGACATCGACCAGCCACTGCGTGGCGCACACGCACATCGGGATCAGTCGGGACATCGTTGACAAATGAACAGCCCCAACCGCAACCTCGCAATCGTTAAAGCCGTACGAGACCAAGGCGAGCCAGCCGCAAAAGTCGCCAA
>NZ_MLAL01000024.1 GCF_001875665.1 Corynebacterium sp. NML130628
TCAATACAAGGTTGAAGTCGACACTCGGTGATGGATATACGACCATCGCCGAGCATCGACAGGCACTGAGTGCATAACTACGAGACAAAGTCCCTCAGATGCACTCCAACAAAACATCCGCAGCCCCCGGGGAGCTCAAAATCGGGATTACTACCATCCTGTTACTACAGTTTGGGGTTTTCAGCCCCTAGGACACCCAGTTGGTGATGAAGATCGCCAGCAGCGGCAGCCCGAAGAACACGCTGCCGACCCAGATGAAGATGTACACCTTGTTCTTGTCGGCGAGACCGGCAAGCCACTCGGCACCCATTGGGGGAAGCGCCCGCAGGAACGGCAGCGTCATGATGAGGGTGGCCGCAAAGGTGTTGAAAAGGGTATGCACCAGGGCGGTCTGCATGGCAACCTCGGCGACCTCGGGTGGTGCGGAGAACGCCGCGACCAGCCCGGTAACCGTGGTGCCGATGTTGGCGCCGACCACGAACGGGAACAGGTCACGCATGTGGAACTTGCCGGACGCCGCCAGCGGCACCGTCAAGGAGGTGGTGGTAGAAGAGGACTGTACCGCCGTGGTGATGATCGCGCCGGAGAGAACACCGGAGAGGGTGCCCTTGCCAAGCGCGGCGTGCAGGACCTCCTGCGCCCGGCCGACGAGCAGCGTGCCGAGCATGTTGCCGATGAAACCGATGACAATCATGATCAGGGCGATGCCGGCAATCGAGAGGACAATGCCTCCCCACACGTGGCTGAGCGGGCTGACGGCGGCTTCTGCGAGGGAGACGAGGGGTTCGGTGATGGCGTCGACAAATGTGCCGATGCCACTGAAGATCGTGTTGAGGATGCCTCCCGTGCCACCGCTGGTGTAGTGCGCGATGGCGCCTGAGGTTTTTTGCAGGAAGCCCGTGGCAAGCTCGAGCGGCATGAAGATGGCCAGCGCGATCAGGTTGAAGAAGTCGTGCACCGTGGCCATCGAGAACGCGCGGCGGAACTGTTCCTTGTTGCCGGAAAGTCCAAGCGCGACGAGGGTGGCGGTGACGGTGGTGCCTAGGTTGGCGCCGAAGAGCATCGGGATGGCGATCTCGATGGGAAGGCCACCCGCAACCATGCCGACGGTAATCGACGTGGTGGTGGAGGAGGACTGCATAATCGCCGTCGCGAGGATGCCGATGCCGAGGCCCACGAACGGGTTTTGGGCAAAGGAGAAGAGTTCCTCGGCGCGGTCGCCGGCAGCCATCTGGAAGCCGGCGCCGATCATGCTCACCGCGTTGAGCAGCAGCCACACCGCGACGACCACGGACATCCAGTCGACGAAGGTTTTGAAGGGGCCACCGAACGGCAAGAAACCCAGTGGGTCTTTCTTGCCTGCGTCTGCACCGTCGGGGTGGTGCGTGAACGTCGTTGTCGCGGTGTCCATGCTCATAGAGTGAAGCGCTTCCTGTCGTCGAAAAATCTCTCGCCAAAAAGGGCCCAAGGCATGGGCCGATTTATCACCATAATGTGCGCATGTGCACGGGTGGTAACACCAAAGTGAACTTTAGGCGAACTTATAGCAGTTGCCGCGCGTACCATTCGAGGATCGAGTTTGACGACGTCGTGGGCTGGTCAAGGTCTGCTGAAATGAAGGAGAACAGCTCGGGGCCAACGTAGAGCTTAGGGTAGGACCCTGTTCCCCAGATCTTCTTTCCTGCTTGTACGAACCCGGAATGCACCGCGACGAGACCGCGGCCGGGAATCCACATCGGTCCGCCGGAGTCGCCGGAGTCTGGACCGTTGATGGAGGTCGCAATCAAGGTGCCGCGCACCCCAGTGACGTGGCCGCATCATTCGCGGCGCGTGGTAGCGCCGTAGGAGCAGACCCGCTCGCCGGGGCGTACAGCACTCGGGTGTACTTTGGCGTTGCCGGAGAAGCGGTTGGCACCCGGGGCGGCGGCGATCTTCTTCAAAAGCTGGCGCATGGCCAGCACATTACCTGTTGTGGCGGGCGTGGGAGACCATTTCGTCCCACTCGACGATCTTCTTACGCTCGCGGCTGTGGGTGCCGCACTCCTCGCCGAGCTTGCGCTCTGCTTCATCGAGGCGGTACCAGCCGTCCCAGGTGGTGTAGTCGATGCTGCGCTCGTCGAGAAGTCCGAGGATGGCGTCCGGGTCCTCGTGGGTCGGGGCGGTGAGCTTGCCGGCGTCGGCGTCGGCGATGAGCATGTCGGTCGTTTCCTTCGCGTCCGACTTCGTGTTGCCGATCAGGCCGACCGGGCCACGCTTGATCCAGCCGGTGACGTAGAGGGAGTCCTCGAAGCCGTCCTCGCCGAGGACGTGGCCGCCGTCGTTCGGGATGACGTGGCGCTCAAGGTCGAACGGGACGCCCTCCACAGGCTCGGAGCGGTAGCCGATGGCGTGGTAGACCTGCTGGACTGGCCAATCGGTGAACTTGCCAGTGCCGCGCAGTCCGCCTTCGCCGTCGAACTCGGTGCGCTCGGTGCGGATGCCGACGATCGCGTCGCCCTCCGTGAGCACCTCCACTGGGGACTCGAAGAAGTGAATGTGGATCTTGTGCGGAGCGTCGTCCGGCTCGCGCATCGCGTACTGCTCCAGGACCTGGCAGTTCAGGTCGATGGACTTGTCGGCGCGGCGCAGTTCCTCGGAGGGGCCGTCGTAATCAATGTCTTCTGGGTCGACGAGCACTTGGATGGTGTCGGACTCGTCGAGTTCGCGCAGCTCTTTCGGCGTGAACTTCGCCTGTGCCGGGCCGCGACGGCCGAACATGTGGATGACCTCGGCCTTGTTGTTCTTCAGGGACTCGTAGACGTTGTCCGGGATCTCGGTGACCAGCAGCTCATCGCCGGTCTTCGCCAGGATGCGGGAGATATCCAGCGCCACATTGCCGACGCCCACCACCGCGACCTCGCGCGCCTCCAGGTTCCAGGAGCGTTCGAAGCGTGGGTTCCCGTCGTAGAACCCGACGAACTCGCCGGCGCCGATGGACTTGTCGCCGCCGGGCACGAGGAATTCGCGGTCGCGGACGGCGCCCGCGGAGATGATGATGGCGTCGTAGTATTCGCGCAGCTCATCGATGGTGATGTCGCGGCCAACGGTGATATTGCCCAAAAAGCGCAGGTTCGGCTTGTCCATCACGTTGTGCAGCGACTTGACGATGCCCTTGATGCGCGGGTGGTCCGGGGCGACACCGTAGCGGATGAGGCCGAACGGCGCAGGCATCTGCTCAAACAGGTCGACGTGGATCTCGTGCTCCTGATTGCGGATGAGCAGATCGGATGCGTAAATACCGGCTGGCCCGGCACCTACGACAGCGACGCGCAGACTCATAGAAATATGTCCTTTCGATCTTCGAAGCTAGTTTCCCTAACAATATAGCGCTACGCGCCTAGTTCTTGGAGCGCCTGCCCATTTGCGCCATGTGTTCACGCACGGCAGTGAACGCCTCCTTGGAGTCCAAGGTTTGGCTTTGTTGGGTGGCCATTTTGATTTCGTCCGGGGTGACCTCGCCTGTTCGTAGCGAGACCATTTCCGCCCAGTAGCGGAACCAGACTGCCAGTACTGCGGCAACCGGCACCGCGAGGAACGCACCGACGATGCCGAACAGCGTGCCGCCGAGCGCCACGGACAGCAGCACGATCGCGGCGTGCAGGCCCATCGCCTGGGACTGCAGGATCGGCTGGAGGATGTTGCTCTCCAGCTGCTGCACCACGATGATGAGCACCAGCACCAGGATGGCGTTGGTCAGGCCGTTGGACACCAGCGCAATAATAATTGCCAACGCGCCCGCGGTGAACGCACCGATGATGGGGACGAAGCCCGCGAAGAACGTGATCACTGCCAGGACTGGCCACAGCGGCACGCCCAGCAGGAGAAGGCCGAGACCGATGAAGACGGCGTCGACAGCCGAGACAATCGCCTGCGTGCGGATGAACCCGGACAGTGTGTTCCAGGAGCGCATGCAGGCCTCGGTGAGGTGCCAGCCGGCGCGTACGCCGACGTAGCCCTTGAGCCACGGCAGGAACTTCGGGCCGTCTTTCAGGAAGAAGAAGGTGAGGATCAGGGTCAGTGCCAGCGTGGTGCCGACGGATGCGATCGCGCCGATGCCGGTGAACACACCGGAGGCGATGTTGGAGGCCTGGCCACGCAGAGCGTTGGTGACCTGGTCGATGGTCTCTTGGATCTTGGCTGGGTCGATGAGTTCGTTATCGACGTTGTCGCGCAACCAGTGCGTGATCTGGTCGATGCCCTGCTGTGCCTGGTCGACGAGTTGGGTGCCCTGCGTGCGAACGGTTGGGGCCATGGCGGCGAAAATGCCGCCGATGATGGCGAACGCCCCGACGAGTACGCCGGCTGACGCGAGCGCCGGTGGCGCCTTCTTCTCCCGCAGCCAGTTCACGGGCGGCCACAGGACCGTGCACACGATGAGTGCCAAGAAGATGGGGAGCAGACCCATCCAGATGTACTTCAGGAGATAGAGGAGGAGTGCGGTAGCAGCGACGATGATGATGAACCTCGCCGCCCAAGCTGCCGCGGTGCGCCCATCGGAGGCGATGACCGCGCTGCGGTCAACATTTTCTGAGGAAAGCTCCTGTGCGGCGTCGGCCGCGGTGGGTTGTATTTCCTCCTGTGGTTCAACTTTGTTGTTCATACCAAGACATTGTGCCAGACCTGCCAGACATAACTTACTTGACCACTCTGAGCTGCGGAAATAAAGAAACTTGAGTCTGGTGGGAATAACTTTGCCAATCGCATGTTGTAAGGATTGAGCGCGACAGGCTCAAGGTTGGCGGAACTTCTGCTACAGTGGTTCCCGTCAAGTTGAGCCGAGGCGATTCAACTTCGGATTAACTTCAGAAAATACTTCGACAAACACAGGAGGAAATGTAGAAATGGGACGCGCAGTAGGTATTGACCTTGGCACGACGAACTCGGTTGTCTCTGTCCTGGAAGGTGGAGAGCCGGTAGTTATCGCGAACGCTGAGGGTTCGCGCACCACCCCGTCCGTCGTCGCGTTTGCGAAGAACGGCGAGGTGTTGGTTGGCCAGTCTGCAAAGAACCAGGCAGTGACCAACGTTGACCGCACGATCCGCTCCGTCAAGCGCCACATGGGCGAAGACTGGACGGTCGAAATTGATGACAAGAAGTACACCCCGCAGGAGATTTCCGCACGTACGCTGCAGAAGCTGAAGAGGGACGCAGAGGCATACCTCGGCGACGAAGTTACCGACGCCGTCATTACCGTCCCTGCCTACTTCGAGGACGCACAGCGTCAGGCTACGAAGGAAGCCGGCCAGATCGCAGGTCTGAACGTCCTGCGTATCGTGAACGAGCCGACGGCAGCAGCACTCGCATACGGCCTGGAGAAGGCTGACAAGGAGCAGACCATCCTGGTCTTCGACCTTGGCGGCGGTACCTTCGACGTCTCCCTGTTGGAGATCGGCGACGGTGTCGTAGAGGTGCTGGCAACCGCGGGTGACAACGAACTCGGTGGCGACGACTGGGACAACCGCGTGGTTGAGTGGCTCGTCGATAAGTTTAAGTCCGCACAGGGCGTTGACCTGTCCAAGGATAAGATGGCGATGCAGCGTCTGCGCGAGGCGGCTGAGAAGGCCAAGATTGAGCTGTCCTCCTCCCAGCAGGCATCCATCAACCTGCCGTACATCACGGTTGATGCAGAGAAGAACCCACTCTTCCTCGACGAGACGCTGACGCGCACCGAGTTCCAGAAGATCACCTCTGACCTGCTGGACCGCACCAAGGCGCCGTTCAACCAGGTCATCAAGGATGCTGGCCTCTCCGTCGGCGAGATTGACCACGTTGTGCTGGTCGGTGGTTCCACCCGTATGCCGGCCGTGACCGACATGGTCAAGGAACTCACCGGTGGCAAGGAGCCGAACAAGTCCGTCAACCCGGACGAGGTCGTGGCCCTCGGCGCAGCGCTGCAGGCAGGTGTCCTGCGCGGCGACGTCAAGGACGTCCTGCTTCTCGACGTCACCCCGCTCTCCCTCGGCATCGAGACCAAGGGCGGCGTGATGACCAAGCTCATCGAGCGCAACACCACCATCCCGACGAAGCGTTCCGAGACCTTCACCACGGCTGAAGACAACCAGCCAAGCGTGCAGATCCAGGTCTTCCAGGGCGAGCGCGAGATGGCAGCAGCCAACAAGCTGCTCGGGTCCTTCGAGCTGGCAGGCATCGCACCGGCACCGCGCGGTGTTCCACAGATTGAGGTCACCTTCGACATCGACGCCAACGGCATCGTGTCCGTCTCCGCGAAGGACAAGGCGACTGGCAAGGAAAACACGATCAAGATCCAGGACGGCTCCGGCCTGTCCCAGGAGGAGATCGACCGCATGATCAAGGACGCCGAGGCACACGCCGACGAGGACAAGAAGCGCCGCGAGGAGCAGGAAACCCGCAACGGTGCAGAGTCCGCCGCTTACCAGACGCGCAAGTTCATGGAGGACAACGCCGACAAGCTGCCGGAGGACCTCAAGACCCGCGTCACCGAGGCAGCCGACGCCGTCGACGAAGCACTCAAGGGAGACGACCTTGAAGCGGTGAAGTCGGCCGTCGAGAAGCTGAACACTGAGTCGCAGGAGCTGGGCAAGGTGCTCTACGAGGCACAGGCCAACGAGGGCGCAACCCAGGCCGAGGCAGCCGACGACAACGTTGTCGACGCCGAGGTAGTCGACGAAGACACCGACGAAACCAAGTAAGCAACAGCAACACTGCGAAAGGAGGTCACCATGACGAACCCGAACACTCCGGAACCGGAGCAGGTTGAAGACCTGATCGAAGAAGCTGAGGCAGTAGCCGCAGAAGCGGCTGACGCTGAGGCTGAGGCAGAGGTCGACGCCGACGCTGCACCGGAAACGGACGAGGGCGAGCAGGATGACGTCGAAAAGCAGCTTGCTGAACGGACCGAAGACCTGCAACGTGTCAGCGCCGAGTACGCAAACTACCGGCGCCGCACGGAGCGGGAACGCGCGGCCATCGCCGAGCACGCGAAAGCAGCCTTCGCCACCGAACTGCTCCCGCTTCTCGACGACCTCGACCTCGCCGAACAACATGGAGACTTGAACGAAGGCCCACTGAAAGCCTTCGCCGACAAACTCCGCGGCGTGGTCACCGCGCAACGCGTCCAAGCCTTCGGCGCAGAAGGCGACACCTTTGACCCCGAAACCCACGAGGCAGTCCAAGACCTGTCCTCCGGCGACGACAAAGTCATCGGCACCGTACTGCGCAAGGGCTACCGCGTAGGCGACCGACTCGTGCGAAACGCAATGGTCATCATCGCCGACCCCGCGGAAGAGCCTGCTGAAGACAACGAGTAACAAATAAACCCAGGGCCGGGGCGTGAGGTGCGCGAAAAGCGGCCTTCACGCCCCGGTTTTGTACTTTCAATAACAAATTCATCCGAGAAAGGAGGGTGCGAGATGGCTATGCAACAAGAATGGGCCAACAAGGACTACTACGGCGACCTCGGCGTCTCCAAAGACGCGTCCACAGCCGACATCAAAAAGGCATACCGCAAGCTCGCACGCGAAAACCACCCCGACTCCAACCCCGGCAACAAAGCCGCAGAGGAGAAGTTTAAGAAGGTGGCAGAAGCGTACGACGTCGTCGGCGACGAAGAAAAACGCAAAGAATACGACCAGTTCAAAGCAATGATGAGCTCCGGCGGCTTCGGCGGCCGATTCGGAGGGGCAGGAGGTCCCGGCTTTCCGGGAGGGTTTCGCCAAACGGGACAAAGCGACTTCAGCTTCTCCGACCTCTCCGACATCTTCGGAGGAGCCGGGAGTGCTGGACAAGCTGGAGAAAGCGGCCTTGGTGATCTCTTCGGTGGCCTCTTTAACCGCGGCGGCGCTGCTGGCAGGAACGCTCGGCCGTCGCGGGGGGCGGACGTCGAAACGGAAATAACCCTCGACTTCCGCGAAGCCGCCAAAGGCACCACCTTCCCCGTCGAACTCACCGGCGACGCCCCATGCACCACATGCCACGGCTCCGGATCCAAATCCGGCCACGTCACCCAGTGCGACCAGTGCCACGGCTCCGGCTACGTCCGCGAGAACTCCGGTGCCTTCGGCATGGCCCGCCCATGCACCAACTGCGGCGGCACCGGCGACGTCATCAAGGACCCGTGCACCACGTGCCACGGCACCGGCACCGTCCGGCGCTCCCGCACCATCACGGTGCGTATCCCCGCCGGTGTCGTCGACGGCCAAAAAGTGCGCCTCGCCGGACAGGGCGAAGCAGGACCCAACGGCAAACCAGCCGGCGACCTCTTCGTCACCGTCCACGTCCGCCCCGACAAAGTATTCACCCGCACCGGCGACGACCTCGAAGTCACCGTCCCCGTCTCCTTCAGCGAACTCGCCCTCGGCGGCACGATCACAGTGCCCACCCTGGACAAACACGTCCGCGTGAAGGTCCCCGCAGGCACCCCCAACGGGCGTACCCTGCGCGTCAAAGGACGCGGCGTGCCACGCAAATCCGGCAACGCCGGCGACCTCCTGGTCACCGTCGAAGTCGCAGTGCCCAAGGACCTGGACGCAGCCGCCACCAGCGCGCTGCGCGCCTACCAACAAGCCGAACGCGACTCCGGCTTCGACCCGCGCGCCGGGTGGGCAGGAGGTGCATAACCATGGCTGAGGAGTACTACGTCATCTCCGTCGCCGCCGAACTCACCGGCATGCACGCCCAAACCCTGCGCACCTACGACCGCATCGGCCTCGTCACACCGATGCGGACCAGCGGCGGCGGACGCCGCTACTCCCGGCGCGACATCTCCATGCTGCGCCGGATACAACAACTCTCCCAAGAAGACGGCGTCAACCTGGCCGGCATCAAAACCATCATCGAGCTCACCGAACACATCGACGAGCTCCAAGAGGAACTGGCGGCCAAACGCGAAGAAAACGCGCAACTACGTCAACGCCTGGAGCACCAACGCCTAGAATCCCGTCCCCGCGGCGGCGAACTCGTCCACGTGCCACGCTCAACCGCGTTGGTGACGTGGGAACCTTCCTCCGTCAGGTCACGGCGCCGGGCCCGGTAAAGCAGGATTCGACGCCTAGGTGGCAGGACAGCCCCCGCCTTCTCATGCACTGCATGGGCGGGGGCTGTTTTCTGTTGCTTGCTGGGTTCGCTGTCCGTTTTGTGCGCGTATCCTAGGCTTCGCGACACCAAATTCCTTTGCTCAGAGGTCGCGACCTGGGGAAACACCAGGGCACCCTTCCGAAAAACGGGAATTTGGTGTCTGCAGAGAAAGGGAAGGCACCAAATCCCATTGCCAATAATCTGCGACCTGGGAAAACACAAAATCAGATCCGGAAAACAGCGAATTTGGTGCGCTGGTGGAGCGCGTTTGGGCGGGCCATAGTGTCCGTTGTGCTCGTTCTGTGCTCGTTGGGTTCGTGTCGAGGTGTTTAAAGCGTGCGATGCTGGTCGCAGGAAATCAACCGGGCCGGTTGAAAATGCGCGACCTGCATCGCACGCTTCTAATCGAACACTTTGAGTGGATTAGGGGGGAGCGCAGGGCCGAGCAGGGACGCCTACCTCCGAAAAGTTCCCACGATCACGCATGAACAGGGAACGATCTTCGTGGACGGGTGTCGTGGCCTGGGGAAACGGGTCGGTTGGTCGACCGGAATCGACCCAAAACGCAAAATCGTTCCCGGGCGGCGGCGCGGGAACTTTTTCAAAACGGCAGGATGAGAAGCCTGCAAACCCCGAAAACGAAGCGGCCCCGGGCAGAAACCCGAGGCCGCAAAGCCGCGAAAGCAGCGGAGGCGCTGGAGCCTAACAGACCACTACTTGAAGGTGATCGACGCTGCGCCGCCGATGTGGCGGAGGTTGGAGCGTGCGAGGTCCACCATGCGGCCGACGCCACCGTCGAGGACGGTCTTGGTAGCGGCGGCGGTGAAGCCCTTCATCATGTCCCAGGTGATGTTTGGCGGCATGGACAGGGCGTCTGGGTCGGTGACGATGTCGACGAGGACGGGGCCGTCGTAGGCGAGGGCCTCCTTGAGCTTCGGGCGCAGGTCCTTCGGGTCTTCGATGCGGAAGGACTTGATGCCGACGCCTTCGGCGATGTTGGCGTAGTTGACGCCGTCGTGGTCGGTTTCGTGCTCGGGGAAGCCTTGGACGAGCATTTCGAGTTTGACCATGCCGAGTGAGGAGTTATTGAACACGATGGTCTTCACTGGCAGGTTGTGCAGCTTGACGGTGAGGAGTTCACCGAGGAGCATGCCGAGGCCGCCGTCGCCGGACCAGGAGATGACCTGGCGGTCGGGGAATGCGGCCTGGACACCGATGGCTTGTGGGAGGGCGTTGGCCATGGTGCCGTGGAGGAAGGATGCGGATTCGTCGCGCTTGCCGTTGGGGGTGAGGTAGCGGGAGGACCACACGTTGCACATGCCGGTGTCGACGGTGAAGTAGGCGTCTTCGTCGGCGAGTTCGTCAAGGACGGAGGCGGCGAGCTCTGGGTGGATTGGGGTGCGGGCTTCGCGGGCTTCCGTCGTGTACTTGCCGACGACCGACTCCAGCAGCTCAGCGTGACGCTTCAGCATTGCGTCCAGGAAGGAGCGGTCCTTCTTCTCCTCGATGTGGGGGAGGATGTTTTCGATGACGCTCTTGACGTCGCCAATGACGGGGTAGTGCACTTTGGTGCGGCGGCCGATGTGGGCGCCGTCGATGTCGATTTGGGCGACGTTCTTGCTTGGCAGCCAGTCGGTGTATGGGAAGTCGGTGCCGACCATGATGAAGAGGTCTGCCTTGTCGGAGGCTTCGTGGCAGGCACCGTAGCCGAGGAGGCCGGACATGCCGACGTCGAATGGGTTGTCGTACTCGATGTACATCTTGCCGCGGAAGGAGTGGCCGACAGGCGCCTTGATCTTTTCGGCGAGTGCGAAGACTTCGTCGCGGGCGTCCTTGGCGCCGTAGCCGCAGAAGAGGGTGACGGTGTCGGCTTCGTTGATGGCTTCGACGAGGCGGGCGGCTTCGGTTGGGTCGGGGTAGACGCGCTTGTTGCCGCCGGTGGCGTAGTTTCCGGACAGGGTTGGGGCGTCGGCGGTGACTTCTTGGGCGAAGACGTCACCTGGGACGACGACGACCGACACACCGTTGCCGGACATGGTGTTCTGGATGGCGTTGTGGACAACGCGCATGCCCTGGTCGGCGGAGTTGGCCATCTCGCAGTAGGAGGAGCACTCCTGGAAGAGCAACTCTGGGTGGGTTTCCTGGAAGAAGGAGGAACCGATGTGGAAGGAGGGGATGTGCGAGGCGATCGCGAGGACCTTGGCGCCGTTGCGGTGCGCTTCGTAGAGGCCCTGGACGAAGTGGGTGTTGCCGGGGCCGCAGGATGCGCCGCAGACGGCGATTTCGTCGGTGGCGAGGGCGTCGGCACCGGCTGCGAATGCGGCTGCTTCCTCGTTGCGGACGTGGACCCACTCGATGCCTTGGGTGCGCACGGCGTCGGAAAGTGGGTTGAGGGAGTCCCCGACGAGGCCGTAGATGCGCTTGACGCCAAGCTCTTTCAGCTTGGCAACGAATGCCGAGGCGAAGTTCTGAGCCATTCCTAAAATCTCCTTTATTTGAAGAATAAATTAACCGCTTATCATGTTACCTTTCTGCTCCCTGAAGTTCGAAGGAATGTGTGAGACCTGACACAAAGGTCTCGTCTGTGAAGTAGTCGCCATGTCCGCCTGAAACGCCAGGTAGAACGCGCGCGCCGTAGGCAGGATCGGTTGGCGACGCCCCCAGCACCGCCTGAGGGCCGGACCTGGTCCACAGAATTGGGTCCTCGGGAGAATCCACGGCAACAACGCGCGAGTCCGGCCCAGCCAGCCGCAGATCGCTCACATGGGTACCGGCGACGCCGGCGCTGCCGACGAGCCAGAGCTGGTCGGTAAGCAAGCCGTGGTGGAGCGCCGCTTCGGTCGCGACGCGGGTGCCGTAGCTGTGGGCGAGCACCACCCGGTGGGCGTTGGGGAAACGGTCGCTGAGCGCGAGTTGGAAGGCGGAGAGGTCGTCCGCGCCACGGCGCGCCGGGCCGGGATCCAGGCCGTTGACCACGTTGGGTGGCGGGTCGTACCCCTGCCAGAGGATGACGGTCGCCCCGGTGCGTTCGGCGAGGAACTGCGCACGGGCAAGCTCCCCGCCCAGGTCCTCGGGCCGACCGGTGGAGACGCCCGCGACCATCGTGATCACGCGCGCCGGGTCCACGACGTTGCCGACCGCCAGCGTCGCCGACGCAGGCCCCGCCTCCAGTACCGTCGCGCCAACAGCCGTGACCAACTCGCGGCGCGCCGGGTCGAGCGCGGCAAGGTTCCTGCGGTGCACCTGACCAAGGTCCACGCCGTGGTGGGCGATGAGCGGCACGTGCCCGCGCGCCGCCTCCAGGTCGCGCTCGCGCGCCTTGCAGAGGGCTTCGAGCTCGGCGGCGCACAACGTGTCGAAGGTACGTGAGACCCCGTTGAGCACCTGCACCGCCAGCGAATAAGCGGGACTGCCGCGCAGGGAACGCGCCATCGCGTCGAGGCGCGCCTGCCAGGTGGCGTAGCGGCGCAGCACCTGGGCGGCCTGGGTGAGGTCGTCGGCGGGGTGGGCGAAGGTGGCGTCGACACGCTGGAGGCGCCGTAACGCCAACGTGGGAGCCTCCCCGCGAAAACCGGTCCCAACCAGGTCGGATCGGGCGGCGTGGCACGCCTGGGAACGCGCGCGGAACTCAGCGACCGCGCCGTCCACCACGCCCGCGGCAACCATGAGTTGCCCGGCATCCAGGGCAGGGCGGTAGGTATCAGACATGGCGCAACGCCTCCGCGAGGCGGGTGTCGCAGCGGATGCAGTCGTCCGCAAACGAGGCGATCGATTCTAAATGTGCGTTGAGGGCGGTGGTGGAGGCGTCGAGACCCAGCGAGCGCAACGCGGCCGCGCTGGCGCTGTCGCGCAGCTCAGCGCGGGGAAGCGACGTGCGGGCGACGCGGTGGGAACGGGCGAGGGACGGGACGGTCGTTGATAAATGCATGCACCCATCCTCGAAAACGCGCCGAAGTAGGGCAAGGAAACTACATGAAACCCTGTGGATAAAATTTCAGATTCGCTAATGTTATCCACATGCGTATCGTGTTGGCACAATTTACCAGCGGACCTGATAAAATGCGTAACCTTTCGCGCATAGAACCGCAGGTCAAAGAGGCCGCGCGCCGGGGTGCGACGCTCATTGTGCTACCGGAGGCGGCCTCACACGCGTTCGGGGCAGGCCGCCTCGACCGCCAGGCTGAGGACACCGACGGGCCGTTCACGCAGGGGTTGTTTTCGCTGGCCAAGGAGCTGGGCGTGACCATCGTCGCGGGATCGTTCCGCCCGGCGGACACCGTCGGCAACATCAACCGCGTCTACAACACCACTCTCATCCTCGACGGTCACAGCGAGTACCCACGCATCCTCACCTATGACAAGGTGCACCTTTACGACGCCCACAGCTACCACGAGTCCCGCACCGTCAAGGCCGGCGATACCCTGCTCACATTCCGGCATGGCGACGCCACCATCGGCGTGGCCACCTGCTTCGACATCCGCTTCCCGGAACAGTTCAAAGAGCTGGCAGCGATGGGCGCGCACGTCATCGTGGTGCCGACGAGCTGGGCGGACGGCCCGGGCAAGCTCGAGGAGTGGCGCTTATTGACGCGCGCCCGCGCCCTCGATGCCGGCGTATTCATCGCGGCGGCTGGGCAGTCCCGCCCGAACCACGAGACCGAGGCCGGCGAGAAGTCCGGCCCGACCGGCATCGGGTTCTCCACGCTCGTGGCGCCGGACGGGCGCAGGATCGTGGAGGCCGGCTACGGCCCCGAGCTCCTCGACGCCGACATCGACATCGCGCAGGTCACCGCCGTACAGGAGGACGTTCCCCTGATGAGGCTTTCGGAAACTGGACCGTTGCGTCAGTCGCGCATGTAAGCACCCCGCGAGCTCCGGCGGCGTCCAGGGCCTCGCGGTACTCCGCGACCTCGGCACCTGTGCCGCACAACACGATCTGGTGGTCCCACCACGTGCCCGGCGCCGACACGAACGCCGCCCCCGGCACCCAAATCGCCCTCGCGGCGCTCTCCCCGAACTCGCCCGCGGTCGACGCGACGCGTGTCACCTGCAGCCACGGCTGGGAATCGGCGAGGCAATTGATGGTGCGGGCGTCGTAAAAATCGTCTGCGTCGTCCCCACACAGCACCAGGTGCACCTCGGGGCGGATGCGTTCCTCGATGAGCCCGAACACCACCGACTTCGCCGCCGCCCAACCAGTGCCCACCGCCACGAGCAGCATCTTTGGTCGGTTCGCCCGGACCGCCGGGCCACGCGCAGCCCCCAACGTCAGGTAGTCGCCGACCTCCACATCCGGCCCGTCGAGGTGGAACTCCAGCTGCCCGAATCGGTTCGGCGGCACCGCGGGCGCGCACGCCCACCACACCCCCTGGTTGCCCGCGCGCATCACCGGCAGCGCCTGCCCCGCCGCATACCCGACCGCCGCGGACGCCTCTGCCCGCACGATCCACGCCGAACCATCCTGCGAAACCTGCGCCACCTGCGCCACCGACGCGGCGGCCACCCCGGCCTCGTCAGCCTCCCGCGACACCCGCTCCATCTCCTGCGCCGCACGCACCAACACCTGCGTATCGACGCCCACAACCCCACCAACGATCTCCGCCACCGCCGGAAACTCCGACGCCGGAAACCCCGTCCGCCGCAGATCCAACGCCCACTCGTGCAGCGGAGTAAGGGTTGCCTCAGGGATTGTTGCCCCCGCTGCCTCGGACTCCTGTGTGGAAGCGAGGGTGAACGAAGTGGCGTCGAGAAGTACTTGGGGTACCTCCGTGGCGCCTGCCGGAAAAACCATCGCTGCCTGCGGATACTGCTCCACAATCCGCTCAAACAGCGTGGCGCGCACCTCGGAATCCTGCTCCGCGAGCACCTGCAACGCGGCCGCATTCGGGCCATCCAAAACGGGGGCAAACTTTCTCATAGGGCCAGCGTACTGTTTCCCAGCACCAGTGAGGTGGACTAGTGTGAGCAAGGAAACAAATAGAGAGAAAGGTGCCGCAGTGGACTACACGCCGTACACACTCCTGACGGATATTGGATGGATCTCCATCCTGCTCATCATCGGAAACGTGCTCCGAAACCGACTCAAAGTGTTACAGGCGCTGCTCCTGCCAGCACCAATCACGGCTGGGTTGCTCGGACTCATCCTCGGCCAAGAAGTCCTCGGCGTGATCCACTGGTCCGACCAAGTCGGCACCTATACGACGCTGCTCATCGCCGTCGTCTTCGCCTCCATGGCCTACTCCATGAACCTCGGCGGCTCCGTCGCCTCAGGCGCCCGCAACATGTGGGGCTACTCGACGGCCATGTTCATGGGCCAGTGGGGCATCTTCATCCTCCTGGGGCTGTACTTCTTCGCGCCATTCTTCGGCACCGAACCATGGTTCGGCATGATGCTCCCGGTCGGCTTCGTCGGAGGCTTCGGCACCGCCGCCGCCGTCGGCTCCGCACTCGAAGACATCGGCATTGCCGAGGCGTCCTCCATCGGCTTCACCTCCGCAACCGTGGGCACCCTCGTTGCCATCGTTGGTGGCGTCATCGTCGCTAACTGGGGAATCCGAAAAGGCAAGGCAACCGAACTGCGCGGCGCCCTGCCCGAAGACCTGCGCACCGGCTACATCGCCACCGAATCCGAACGCCCCTCCATCGGACGCGCAACCACCAACCCATCCTCCATCGAACCACTGGCGCTCCACGCAGGCTTCATCCTCATCACCGTGCTGATCGCCTACACCGTCAACACCTGGATCAAGGGCATGTGGAGCAACGTCTCCATCCCACTGTTCGCCATGGCCTTCGTCATCGGACTCATCGGCCGCGGCCTCCTCGTAGCCTTCAAGCGACCCAACTATCTCGACCGCGAAACCATCTCCACCGTCTCCGGCGCCGCCACCGACTTCATGATCGCCTTCGGCATCGCCTCCATCGTCCCCGCAGCCCTCGCCGGGTACTGGCAGGCCCTCCTTATCATGTTCGTGTTGGGCACCATCTTCTGCGTCGTATGGATGCTGTGGGCCGGCCCGCTCTTCTTCGGCGAGAACTGGCTCGAGCGCGGCATCTTCGGCTGGGGTTGGGCAACCGCCGCCGTCGCCACCGGTATCGCCCTGCTCAAGATGGTCGACCCCAAACTGAAGTCCGGCACCCTCAACGAATACGGCGTCGCCTACGTCGGCTTCGCCCCCTTCGAAATCGGCATGACCATCCTCGCCCCAATCTCCATCATCGCCGGGTTCACGACCGCGTTCGGCTGGGTCGTGTTTGGCATCGCCGTCGCGGTAGTGGTCGGCGCGTTCGCCCTGAAGTGGGTGCCCGCCAAGAAACACGGCACCGGGGCCCTGGCCGCCAAGGAATAGGGGCTGAATTTTCCTAGATGTCTAAGATGGTAGTAACAGGAATGTAGTAATCCTCGAATCCTGTTACTACCTTTTGCGTTTTGACGTGCGTTTTGCCCGTTCGTTGGATGTGCGATGGCCGTGTTTTGGCGAGCTGTGAGCCAGCTGTGCACCTCATTCCGGCGTTAGGAGTTGGCGACCTGGGGAAACTGCATACCACCGTCCGGGAAAGCGGGAATTTGGTGCAGCAGCATTCGGGTCTGACACCAAATTCCTTCGCGCAGGCGGCGCGACCTGGGGAAACACAAATCCAGGTCCCGGAAACCAAGGAATTTGGTGCACCCCAACCCCTGAAAACACCCCCGAAAACACCCCACGCCCAACCTTGAGTGGAACAGACTCAACTTCTCGTGCGTTAGGGAGAGTGAACAACAAAAACAAAACGCAAAGAGAAAGGAAACGAACATGTCTTCGTTTAACCCAACTACGAAAACGCAAGAGGCGTTGCAGCAGGCGCTGCAGAAGGCGTCGGCGCAGGGGAACCCGGATATTCGCCCGGCGCATTTACTTGAGGCAATCCTGAATCAGGAGGATGGCATCGCGGCGCCGGTGTTGCAGGCGACGGGTGTGGATCCGCGGATGGTCGCGAAGGAGGCGGCTGAGCTGGTCAACTCCTACCCGAAGGCGGAAGGCCAGAATATGGCGAATCCGAACTTTAACCGCGATGGTCTGAATGCGTTGAATGCGGCGCAGGAGTTGGCGGGCGAGCTCGGTGATGAGTTTGTCTCCACTGAGGTGCTGTTGGCCGGTATCGCGCGCGGTAATGATGACGCGGCGGAGTTGCTGAAGAAGCGCGGCGCTACGTTTGAGGCGATTAAGGCGGCGTTCCAGTCGGTGCGTGGCAATAAGAAGGTGACGTCGGAGTCGCCGGAGGATCAATTCCAGGCGTTGGAGAAGTATTCGACGGACCTGACGGCGCGTGCGCGTGAGGGCCGGATTGACCCGGTCATCGGCCGCGACAGTGAGATCCGGCGCGTGGTTCAGGTGCTTTCCCGCCGCACGAAGAATAATCCGGTGTTGATTGGTGAGCCGGGCGTCGGTAAGACGGCGATTGTCGAGGGCCTTGCAAGGCGCATCGTGGCGGGCGACGTTCCTGAGTCGCTGAAGGGCAAGACGCTGATTTCGCTGGACCTTGGATCGATGGTTGCGGGAGCGAAGTACCGTGGCGAGTTCGAGGAGCGTCTGAAGGCGGTGTTGGACGAGATTAAGGAGTCCGACGGGCAGATCATCACGTTTATTGACGAGCTGCACACCATCGTCGGCGCTGGCGCCACAGGCGAGGGCGCGATGGACGCGGGCAACATGATTAAGCCGATGTTGGCGCGCGGCGAGTTGCGACTGGTTGGTGCGACGACGTTGGATGAGTACCGCCAGTTCATCGAGAAGGATGCGGCGCTGGAGCGTCGTTTCCAGCAGGTGTATGTGGGTGAGCCGACTGTGGAGGACACGATCGGTATCCTGCGTGGCCTGAAGGAGCGCTACGAGGTGCACCACGGCGTGCGGATTCAGGATTCGGCGTTGGTGGCGGCGGCGGAGCTGTCGAACCGTTACATCACGAACAGGTTCTTGCCGGATAAGGCGATTGACCTGGTTGATGAGGCGGGGTCGCGTCTGCGGATGGAGATTGATTCCTCGCCGCAGGAGATTGATGAGCTGGAGCGTATTGTGCGCCGCTTGGAGATCGAGGAGATCGCGCTGCAGAAGGAATCCGACGAGGCGTCGAAGGAACGCCTGGGTACGTTGCGCCAGGAGTTGGCGGATCAGCGTGAGAAGCTCGGTGAGCTGAAGGCGCGTTGGTCGAATGAGAAGGCGGAGATCGATAAGGTGCAGGCTGCGAAGGAGGAGCTGGAACACCTGCGTAACGAGTCGGAGATCGCAGAGCGCGAGGGCGATTACGCGAAGGTCTCGGAGCTGCGGTACGGCCGCATTCCGGAGCTGGAGCAGCAGGTCAAGGACGCTGAGGAGGCAGCGGGGGCGTCGTCAAGGACGATGCTCACGGAGGAGGTTTCTCCTGAGGTGATTGCTGAGGTTGTGTCGGCGTGGACGGGTATCCCTGCGGGCAAGATGATGCAGGGGGAGACCGAGAAGCTGCTGGACATGGAGGCAATCCTGGCTGGTCGCGTTGTGGGCCAGAAGGATGCGGTTGTGGCTGTGTCGGATGCGGTGCGGCGTTCGCGTGCGGGCGTTGCGGATCCGAACCGCCCGATTGGTTCCTTCCTGTTCCTGGGCCCGACTGGTGTGGGTAAGACGGAGCTTGCGAAGGCGTTGTCGGAGTTCCTCTTCGATGATGAGGCTGCGATGGTGCGCATCGATATGTCGGAGTACGGCGAGAAGCATTCGGTCGCGCGTCTGGTTGGTGCCCCTCCGGGGTACGTCGGCTATGACGCTGGCGGCCAGCTGACTGAGGCTGTGCGTCGTCGCCCGTACTCGCTGGTGCTGTTCGACGAGGTTGAGAAGGCGCACCAGGATGTATTCGATGTGTTGCTGCAGGTCCTCGACGAGGGGCGCCTGACCGACGGCCAGGGGCGCACGGTTGATTTCCGTAATACGGTGATCATCTTGACGTCGAACTTGGGCGCGGGCGGCGACCGCGAGCAGATCATGAACGCGGTGAAGGCGCACTTCAAGCCGGAGTTCATTAACCGCCTGGATGATGTGGTGGTGTTCGAGCCGCTCACGAAGGAGCAGTTGGTGGGCATCGTCGATATTCAGCTGGGTACGCTCGCTGATCGCCTTGCTTCTCGACGCCTCCAGCTCCGCGTCTCGGCCGCCGCGAAGGCGTGGCTCGCGGACCGCGGCTACGACCCGGCGTACGGTGCGCGTCCGCTGCGTCGCGTGATCCAGCAGGCGATCGGTGACCGATTGGCGAAGGAGCTGCTGGCCGGCGCGATCCGCGACGGTGACGCGGTGCAGGTTGACGTCGCGGAAGGCGGCGAGGAGTTGGTGGTGTCGGCAGCGAAGTAGCGTTCGGGCTACACTGCTGTCCATGCAACCAACGACGACGATTTACACACGGGTGGCCGTGCCAGGCGTGGAGAACGAGCAACTTGAGGCTCACCAGCTTGGCGGCGGCCACTTCGTCGTTGCGTCGGTCCCGTTTGTGGATGTGTCGCTGGCGGTGGGGGACATCGTGGAGTGCGTGCGCGTTGGCGGCATGTTCCATGTGAATAAGGTCGTGGTGCGCGGCGGTGCGTCCACGGTGCGGATTTTGCCACAGGGGGAGTCGCCGTTTTCGCTGGCGGAGACGTTGTTGGCGTTTGGCTGCCGGGTGGAGATGGGCCCGGGTGGGATGTTGGCGGCGTCGATAGGTGCGGACTGTCCGAAGGCCGGAATCGATGAATGGCTGGAGGGTTTGGCTGCTTCAGGCGTGATCCAGCTCGCACCTGGCTATACAGCGTGAGCCATGCGCGTATGGTGTTATGTATGACTGTATTTATTTCTCCGCAGGAGCTGTACGAACGTATTAAGTCCGGCAAGAAGCAGACGGTGCTCGATGTTTCTTGGGAACCGGAGGTAGGCAAGGCCTGGCAGAAGTTCCAGTCCGAGCACATCCCGACGGCCGTCTACGGCGACCTGGAAGGCCACCTCGTGGGCATGCCGGGGCGCCGCGAGGGCCGCAACCCGCTGCCGTCGCTCGCCGTGATCGATGAGGCGCTCGAGGAGTGGGGCGTCGAGGCGGAGCGCCCGGTCTTCATCTACGACCAGGGCTCCGGCGTGTTCGCCGCCCGCGCCTGGTGGATCATGCGTTGGGCCGGCCTGGAGCACGTCCACATTATCGACGGCGGCTTCCGCGCGTGGGAGGCCGAGGGCCTCAAGACCATCGCCGGTCCCGGCAACGTGGTGGTGCCGCGCGATCTGGAGCTGGAAGGCGACAAGCTTCCGGTGGCGACGCTGGAGGACGTGAAGCAGTTCGAGGGCGTCCTGATTGATGCGCGTGATGAGAAGCGCTTTGCTGGGCGTCGAGAAGTACTGGACTTGAAGGCGGGCCACATCCCGTCGGCGCTGAACCTGCCGGCGGCGGACCTGTTCTGCAAGGAGACCAGGAAGATCAAGGAGACGGACTACATCCGCGACCGCTTCGCCAGCCTGGGCGTGACGCAGAATACGGACCCGGCGAAGGTGATTACGTACTCGGGTTCGGGCAACCACTCCGCGCTGCTCATCGCGGCGATGGAGCATGCTGGCCTGCCGGTGGCCACGCATTATGTGGGTGGCTGGTCGCAGTGGAGTGCACGGTTGGGGAATAAGGTCGCCACGGCACTGTAGTATCAGTCCTCGATGATTGCTTACGTGTTGTTTGGGCTGGCCGCGTTGCTCGTGGTCGCGGCTGTGTGGTTGTGGTTTGCACCTGCGTCTCCCTCCGTATCGACGCCCCCTCCGCCACCAGCCGAGCCCGCCGAGCCCACGCTGGATGAAGAGGCCGAAGAAGAGCCCGCGCTCGAAGTCCACGAGGTAGAGGTGGAACCCGAGCCGGAACTTCAGCCCAAGGCCCCACCGGCGCTGGAGCACGCCCTGGAACCGGAACCCGATCCTGACCCGGAGCCTGAACCCGCACCTGCGCCCGAGCCTGCCCCGAAGCGCCCGCACCGCATGTCGGGCCTGCAGCTGCCGGGCGCGTCGCGCCGGGAGCGCCGCCTGTGGGCGGAACAACACGGCTTCCGCTTCTCCAAGGTGGATGAGTTCCTGGTCAACGAGTGGCACCGGGGCGCGGCGGCGTCCGGTGCGGAGCCGCGCGACGTCGTGGCAGGTCAAGTTTACGGCCATGATGTCCGCGTGGTGGACCTTGGCGGGGTGACGGTGGTGGCCGTCGCAACGGGTGAGGTGAGCGACATCGTGGTAGATATGCGTCGCCCGCAGTTCCAGGCGGATTCCTCGGCGGATTTGGTGCCGGTGGAGGCCGTCGAGGGCTTCGAGCTGTTCACGAACGAGCCCGGCCCGGTCCTGCGCTTCATCGATGTGCGCGTACGCACCGCCTTGCGCGAGATACCTGAAAGCGTGTGCGCGGTGTGGTGCGAGCAGGACTGGGTGTTGGCGCAGCTTGAGCGCGGTTCCACGCCGCAGGACTGGGAGGACACGTTCGCGCCGCTGGCGTTGCTGGCGGACGCGGCACGTACGCTGCCGCCGCGTACGGCGGCCGAGCTCGCGTCGGCGCCCGGTGCCGAGGATGCGCCGGAACCGGAGACTCCACAGGTGCAGCGCCCGGAGGAACCATTCGAGCTGCCAACCCGCGTGACGGGCGGCGGTTTCGGCGAGCTGGAGGACCACGAGGTCGGGGCGGATTCTGTGGCGCCGATCGCGGACGGTTCACCTGCCGATGACGGCGCGGAGCTCTATGATTTGACCAGAGTGCGCCGCGAGCAGCAGCCCTCCACAATTTTCAACGACTCGTCAGACACCGAGAAGGAGCCAACCGAGCATGAACGATAAAGCACGCCTTGCGCAGCTGGTCAAGGAACTCGCCGTGGTCCACGGCAAGGTCACGCTTTCCTCCGGGAAGGAGGCGGACTACTACGTGGATCTGCGTCGTGCGACGTTGCACCATGAGGCGGCGCCGTTGATCGGCAAGCTGCTGCGTGAGATGACGGCCGACTTGGAGTTCGACGCGGTAGGTGGCCTGACGCTGGGCGCGGACCCGGTGGCCACGGCTGTGATGCACGCCGACGGCCGCCCAATCGACGCGTTCGTTGTGCGCAAAGAGGCGAAGAAGCACGGCATGCAGCGCCGGATTGAGGGGCCGTCGATTGTTGGCAAGAAGGTCCTCGTGGTGGAGGACACCACCACGACGGGCAACTCCCCGCTGACCGCGGCGGAGGCCGTGCGCGCTGAAGGCGCGGAGGTCGTCGCGGTGGCTACCGTGGTCGACCGTGCGACCGGCGCCGCCGACGCCCTGCACGAGGCCGACCTGGACTACCGATTCCTGCTGGGGCTCGAGGACCTTGGACTCAACTGAGCAGGCAAAAGGGCCAACAGAGTGGAATGAGGGCCGTCACGGCGTAGGCCCATGGGAGGGTCCGTGGCCGGATGATCCCCGCTTGGATCCGCAGTTTTTGGAGGAAGGGGATCGTCGCAACGTAGTGGACGCCTACCGCTACTGGTCCCTCGAGGCGATCCGGGAGGAGCTGGACAAGCGGCGCCACCCCTTCCATGTTGCGATTGAGAACTTTGAGAACGACGCCAACATCGGCACCGTGGTGCGCACCGCGAACGCGTTTCTGGCTGAGGAGGTCCACATCATTGGGCGGCGGCGCTGGAACCGGCGCGGCGCGATGGTGACGGACCGTTACCAGCACATCCGCCACCACGCGACGATTGAGGACTTTGCCCAGTGGGCCAAGGAGCACGACCTGCCAATCGTGGCGATCGATAACACGCCGGGCTGCGTGCCGCTGGAGACGGCGGAACTTCCGCAGCGCTGCGTGTTAGTGTTCGGGCAGGAAGGCCCCGGAATTACGGACGAGACCCAGCGCGAGGCGTCGATGACCTGCTCGATTGCGCAGTTCGGATCGACGCGCTCGATCAACGCGGGTGTTGCCGCGGGCATTGCGATGCACGCGTGGGTGCGCCAGCACGCCGACTTGAGTACTGCTTGGTGAAAGGTGAAGGTTGTGGAAGAAACCGCCGCGGAAACATGGTCGCACCGCGCTGACCTGGCTCAATCGGCTGTGCAGGAGCGGCACGCCTCCCGCCTGTGGGGGCTGCCGAGGACGAACCTCGCGGTGGTCACGTGGCCGCCGGGCTCGAAGGATCGTCTGTACTGGCACTGGCACTACTGGTGGCAGGCCCACTATTTGGACTGCCAGATCGACGCCGCTATTCGACGCCCCACCAAAACCCACAAGCGCCAACTCAAAGACACCCTGCGTGGTATCCAACGCCGCAACCTGGGCAAGCTGACGAAGAACAAGTACTACGACGACAAGGCCTGGTTGGCGCTGGCGTGGAACCGCGCCGTCAGCGAGGGCCTGGCGCGCCGCACGAAGGCCCTCGACGCCCTGGAGTTCGACCTGTTGGCCGGCATTGACCCGGTGATGGGTGTGCTGCCGTGGCGTACGGAGGAGACTTTCTACAACGTGCCCTCAAACGGCCCGGCTGCCCTCTTGTTCGCGCGCACTGGCCGCCTGGACAAGGCCCGCGAGCTACTTGACTGGACGTTCGACAACCTGGTCACTGAGTCAGGCCTGGTGCAGGATGGGATTCGGATGCGGATGCATGGCCCGGAGGTCGTCGACAAGCTGTATACCTACAACCAGGGCACGGTGCTCGGCGCGAGTTTAGAGATCGCGTTGGCGTTGCGCGCCGACGTCGGACTTCGCGACGACGAGCCAATCGACTCCTTCGCGTACTCAAAACGCGCCGACGATTCCGTGTTTTACATCACACATATCCGGGCAATCGTGGAAGCGATTGTCCTGCATATGGCTACCCCCCAGGGGGTGATTCTGAACAAACCCTACGAATCCGGCGACGGCGACGGCGGCCTCTTTAAGGGCATTTTGGCTCGCTACCTCGCCGATGTTGCAGTCCGCCTGCCGGAAGATTCTCGCCAGAACATCGCGACGAAAAAGATAGCATCAAGGCTGATTATGGCCTCGGCGGAGTCCCTTTGGTCCCATCGTTTGGAGGTCGACGGGCTGCCGATCTTCTCCGCGCGGTGGACAGAAGACGCCCGCCTTCCCCACAATTACGGGCTTGGTCCTTCGTCCCTGAGCGAGGCCGTCGGGTTGGTCCGAATTGATGAGAGGGACCTTTCAGTACAGCTTTCCGGGTGGATGCTCCTGGAGGCCGCTGCACGGGTGGCGGCTGCAAATAGTCAGTAAAGCAGGCATACTGGTTGGCGTACCTAAGAAGCTCTAGTGGAGGTTATCTTCATGCCAATTGCAACCCCTGAGGTCTACAACCAGATGCTCGACACTGCAAAGAAGGGCGGGTTCGCATACCCGGCCATCAACTGCACCTCGTCTGAGACCATCAACGCCGCAATTCGTGGTTTCGCAGAAGCCGAGTCTGACGGCATCATCCAGTTCTCGACCGGTGGCGCAGAGTTCGGTTCTGGCCTGTCCGTGAAGAACAAGGTTGCTGGTGCCCAGGCGCTTGCTGCGTTCGCACATGAGATCGCTAAGCACTACGACGTCAACATCGCGCTGCACACCGACCACTGCCAGCTCGAGGTTCTCGACGAGTACGTCCGCCCACTGATCGCGATCTCCCAGGAGCGCGTCGACCGCGGCGAGAACCCACTGTTCCAGTCCCACATGTGGGACGGTTCCGCCATCCCAATCGACCACAACCTTGAGGTCGCCCAGGAGCTCCTGGAGAAGGCACACAAGGCAAACATCATCCTCGAGGTCGAGATCGGCGTCGTCGGCGGCGAAGAGGACGGCGTCCAGGCGAAGGCCGGCGCCAACCTGTACACCAGCGAAGAGGACTTCGAGAAGACCATCGATGCCCTCGGCACCGGCGAGAACGGCCGCTACCTGCTGGCAGCAACCTTCGGCAACGTCCACGGCGTGTACAAGCCAGGCAACGTGAAGCTGCGCCCAGAGGTCCTGGACATGGGCCAGAAGGTTGCAGAGAAGAAGCTCGGCCTGTCCGCCGGCTCCAACCCATTCGACTTCGTCTTCCACGGTGGCTCCGGTTCCGAGAAGGAGAAGATCGAGGAGGCCCTGCGCTACGGCGTCATCAAGATGAACGTCGACACCGACACCCAGTACGCCTTCACCCGCCCAGTGGTTTCCCACATGTTCGAGAACTACAACGGCGTCCTGAAGATCGACGGCGAAGTGGGCAACAAGAAGGTCTACGACCCACGCTCCTACATGAAGAAGGCTGAGCAGGGCATGGCCGACCGCGTCGTCGAGGCTTGCCAGGACCTGCGCTCCGTTGGCACCTCCGTGTCCAAGTAGTCGTACTGCTTGCTTTTCCTGAAACCCCCTTGGGCCTTCGCGGTCCTGGGGGTTTCTTCTGTTTGCAGGGGCTTGCGTTGGTCATGCGCACCACATTCCTGTCTGAGCCCGGGCCGACCTGGGGTTTTGCCTTGATGATTTTCTAAAAACCCGGAATTTGGTGCTGGCCCAACCGACCCGAGTGACAAAGGACGCAACCCACGGTTCACGACCTGGGGTTTTGCCGGAGTCAGCCGCCAGGATTGCGTTCTTTGTCACTCGCTCCCCAATCTGCGCACCACATTCCTCCTCGCAGCATCCGCGACCTGGGGTTTTACGACGCCACTTTGCCCAAAACCCGGAATTTGGTGTCGCGGCCGTTCGGCCAGTCCCACCCCACGACTCCCACGCAGCTCCTGTCGACCTCCTCCGGTCGACCAATGCAGGTCACAGCATTTTGCAGCTATTCGACGCCAATTCCCCATTTCGCCCTGACCAGGGTTGGTCGACCGGAAGAGGTCGACCGGAACGAAAACGGCGGCTCGCCAACGCCTTGGAACTGTTCGTTTGAGTGACAGGCTCGGCAGTGAGGTGTATACATGTATACATGAGTGGTTCAGTAATTAGTTTGCGAATGGACGAAGTACAGAAACGGCGGCTCGACGAGCTCGCTACAAAGACTGGCAGGCCAAAGGCGTTTTACATACGTGAGGCAATAGAGGCCTACCTTGACGATGCCGAATACATCTATGAACTTCAAGCAGAGGCGGAAGCTGTCCGCAGAGGCGAGCTGGAGACTGTTACCCTCGATGAGCTTAAGGCCGAGTGTGGTTTGGCAGATTGAGTTTTCACCCCGGGCGAAAAAGGCGGTTCGGCGGTTAGATAAGCAGACACAGCGTCGGCTTCTTCGGTTTTTGGGTGATTTGTCGCAGCTGAACAACCCGCGAGTCCGCGGTAAAGCTCTTGTGGGTGGAATGTCGGGGTTGTGGCGGTGGCGTGTCGGGGACTATCGAATAATTGCAGAGATTCAGGACGACATCCTGACAGTGCTGGTGGTTGATGTGGGCCACCGTGGGGAAATCTATAGGTAGCGCACTCGCCTAACCCACCTAGCCCCACCTAGCCGCACCTTGTTATGTCCATAGGGTTTTTGGACAGGGAGTCCGATGGCTTCTTGGACACGGGATCCATGGTGTTCTTGGGCACTTCTAGCGGCTTACGGTCGTAGCCTGCGTTTCGGCCGGGGTTTGGATAGTTT
>NZ_MLAL01000026.1 GCF_001875665.1 Corynebacterium sp. NML130628
GTTCTGTGGTGAACTCCTCCGAGGCGCGGCTGGTGGGAGGGATGACTACCGTCATTGCTGTGTGTCCTTCCTACCCGGTGTAACACCGGGTGACCTGGGGAGTTCACAAGTTCAACGGCACGAGGGGTCGCTATCCTGAATACATCTCAATCTGCCGTATTTTCCCACTCAGTGATGTTACTGAAAGATGACGGGGAGATTATTGAGCAGGACTTCCCCGCAATACCGCACTCCCTAGCAGTTGGGGACTCAGAAGCGCTAATCGTCGGGAATCCGCAGGAAAATGAAAGAAATGCCAACGAAAACGAGTTGTACCTGCTTGAGTCTGATGGCAATTTAACCAAGATCCCGTTTCCACCCGGGTACGACGTAGAAACAAATTTCAAATATCCTTACGTCAATTATTTGGGCGATGGAAAGTTCGAGGTTCTGCAGGGACACTCGGAGGGGCGGAAGACCCATCTAACTTCGTTCGAAGTGTCGGTAGATAGCGCAAAAAAGCAGCTCGACGTCCACAATATTCACCCCCTCACCATGATGCTTAGCGAAGACTTTGCGATTACCCGCACACTTCCGAACGGGGAGAATGGAGTCATTGACAAATCTGGGAATGTTTATATCAATAGACGCGATTCGAGCGAACCGGAGAAAGTTGGGCATATCGAAGAGTTTTCTGCGGATAACTTCATCAGAATGAAGACTCCTGGTAGAGAGCCAAAATTTGGCATACGGCGGGCGGGAACAATCGAAGTCCGGAAATGGAATGATCCAAACACGGTTCTTTTTAGCGTTAATGTGGAACGGTCCGCTTGCGGTAGTCCTGACTGCGGTATTGCGTCCATTTCAGAAACCTATGGAAAGTAGTTGAACCCCCCGAAAGAAACCGCCCACAGCACAGTGAAAAACTCGGAACCGTCTTCGAAGTGCTTGTACAGGGCGGTCAGCCCAATACCGAGACAACCGACGGGTCACCCACTTCGGGGCCTGGGAAACCTGGACATCGGCAAGAGCTTTCGCCAGTCCCTTGTAGGCCCCGCTGCCCACAGGGTTCTCGGCGATCGTATGTAGATCCAACAGCGCACCGGCGAGGCACCTGCCCCGTGGAGTTGATCGAGCTGACGGTCCAGGTTCTGCTCTTCAGAACTTTTAGCCGATCCCCTAGCGCCGGCCGAGCACCAGCGCGACGGGACCCTGCTGGATCGAACACGCACCGCGCGAGGAACAGCCACCGCAGCCGCCCGCGCAGGAATCGTTGAGGGCGCGGCGCTGCACTTCGCCGGTGGCCTCGAGGTGGGACATGACGGCGTCGATAGTCATGGGCGAAAGGCTGGTGCGGCGCGCGATCTCCTCGCGGCTCACGCAGCCTTCGCGCAGCGCGCCGAGCACCGCCGACATCGGGCCGGCCATCAGAAGAACACCTTCAGCAGCTGGAACGCGCCAACGGCCAGGGCCCACGCCATCGCCATCTGCAACACGACACCAAACATCGTCCACTTCAGGCCGATCTCACGGCGCTGCGCGGCAAGCGTAGCCACGCACGGGGTGTACGCCAGCAGGAAGAGCATGTACGCCCACACTGCAGGTATCGCGTGGCCGCCGGAGGCCTGGTTGAAGTCCTCGCGGATCGCCTTGCTGAGCGGCGAATTGCCGTCGCCCTCCTCGGGCTCCTCCAGCGAGTAGGTCTGGGCCCAGCTGGAAATGACGGCCTCCTTGGCCACGAACCCGGTAATCAGCGGGCCGGCCAGGGACCAGGAATCGAAACCGGCCGGGGCAAACACGGGGGCAATCGCATCGGACACGGTGCCGTACACCGACTCCTGCGGCGCCACCTCGCCGAACTGCGCGTCGGCGGCCACCGGGGTGGACTGCAACGCCCACACCACCACGACGGTTGCGACGATGATCTTGCCGGCAGTCTCCAAGAAGCCACGCAGGCGCGCCCACATCACCGACAGCGCCAGGCGTGCACCCGGCAGCTGGTAGACCGGCAGGTCAATGACCAGCGGCTCGGTGCCCATCGTGGACCACAGCACCTTACGCAGCACCAGGCCAGTCAGCACGACCAACAGAATAGAAATGACGTACATCGCGAAGACGACGGTGCCCGCATGATCCGGGAAGAACGTCGCGCCCAGCATGACGTACACCGTCAGGCGCGCACTACAGGAGGTGAACGGCACCAGCAGGGCCGTCATCAGGCGGTGGCGCGGGTCCCCCATCACGCGCGTTGCCGAAATCGCCGGCACGTTACAACCAAAACCCACGATCAGCGGGATGAACGCCTTGCCCGGCAACCCCATCGCGCGCATCACACGGTCCGCGACGACGGCCGCGCGCGCCATATAGCCAGAGTCCTCCAGCACGGCAAGACACAGGAACATCAACGCCATCAGCGGCGCGAACGTGAGGACCATGCCCACGCCGTTAATCAGGCCGTCAACGACCAGGCCGCGCAGCCACCCAATGTCGGGCAGCACCGCGAGCGCCGCATCGGAGACCGGGCCGCCGAAGAAGTTCTCCAGCCCGTCCTGCAGCGGCTTCGCCACCGTGGTGGTGATCTCGAAGACCATCCACATCGCCACCAGGAACATCAGCGGGCCAACCACCGGGTGCAGCGCAAACCTATCCAGCCGCTCGGTGAACGTCTGCTGGTGGCCAGTATCCGATGCCGCCTTTTCGACGGCGCCGTCGACCCAGGCGAAGCGGGCGTCGGCAAGCTCGAAGTCGTCAGTGGTAGCCACTGGGCGCAGGGTGACCGCTGGTTCGGCGAGTTGGGCGTCGATAACCTCGCGCAGGCCGCGCACATCCCTCTTGCGCGGGTCGACCGCGACCACAGGCAGCCCAAGCGCGTTCTGCAGCGCCGCCGCATCCACCGCAATGCCCTCCGCGCTGGCCACGTCCATCTTGGTCAGCGCGACCACAATGCAGTACGGCGTCTCCGCCAGCTGCGCCACCATATATAGGCCGCGGGCCAGGTTCGCCGCATCAACGACGACCACCACCGCGTCCGGGCGCTCTGCCTGACAACGCTCCAACAGCAGCTCCCGGGTCAGCTCCTCGTCGGGGCTCTGCGGGTCCAGCGAGTAGGCGCCAGGAAAGTCAATGACGTTGTAGGAGCCCGCCCACACGCCGCGGGAGATCTCCACGGAGGTGCCGGGCCAGTTGCCCATCTTCACGTTCGCGCCGGTCAACGCATTGAACAGGGTGGATTTGCCGGCGTTCGGGGCGCCGATTAACGCGATGGTCGGCTCGCCCTTGACGGCGGTATCTGCGTGCGGCCCGCAGCACGATGGGACCTGGGTGAAATCCGCCATGACTATGCCACGCTCACCTTGATGCCGCGCAGCGCATCGGCGCTGAGCGCGTAGCGGGACGTCGCCACCTTCACGACGCGCCCTCCCCCAGCCGTGGACTGCATAATGCTGACGCGTTGGCCTGGACGAAGCCCGAGCTCCTGGAGACGGCGGGCGGCTGTCGGAGTGGTGTCAAGCGCCGCGATAACGGCGCTGTCGCCGACGGGGATGCGGGCGAGGGTGCCCTCGGCAGTTTTCGTTATCAGACTCATACGTTTGATTTAACTCCGGGCGCATTAGGTAAGCAATGCCTTAGACATTGGTTGCCTCACAGTGGGGGTAGCCTCCCCGATAACCGTACGCACCTGCGCCCCGTAGACTACAAAACCATGAGCTATTCCACTGCGCAACCATTCGACCCAACCCAATGGCGCGAAGTCGAAGGTTTTGACTTCACCGACATCACCTACCACCGCCACGTCGGCACCACGCGCGCCGACGGCATCGTCCGCATCGCCTTCGACCGCCCCGAGGTCCGCAACGCGTTCCGCCCCCACACCGTCGACGAACTCTACCGGGCACTCGACCACGCCCGGCGCTCACCTGACGTCGGTGTGGTGTTGCTGACCGGCAACGGCCCTTCTGAGAAGGATGGCGGCTGGGCATTCTGCTCCGGCGGCGACCAGCGCATCCGCGGCCGCTCCGGCTACCAGTACGCAGGCGGCGACACCGCCGACACCGTCGACGAAGCGCGCGTCAAGGCCGAGGGCGGACGCCTCCACATCCTCGAAGTCCAGCGCCTCATCCGCACCATGCCCAAAGTGGTCATCGCGGTGGTGAACGGCTGGGCAGCCGGCGGCGGCCACTCGCTCCACGTCGTCTGCGACCTGACCATCGCCTCGAAGGAGGAGGCCCGGTTCAAGCAGACCGACGCCGACGTCGGCTCCTTCGACGCCGGCTACGGCTCCGCCTACCTGGCCAAGATGGTGGGCCAGAAGTTCGCCCGCGAAATCTTCTTCCTCGGCCGCACCTACTCGGCGGAGGACATGTACCGCATGGGCGCGGTCAACATCGTCGCTTCGCATGGCGCCTTGGAAGAAGAAGCAATCCAGGTCGCCCGCGAAATCAACGGCAAGTCCCCCACCGCGCAACGCATGCTCAAGTTCGCCTTCAACCTTGTCGACGACGGCCTCATGGGCCAACAAGTCTTCGCCGGTGAAGCCACCCGCCTCGCCTACATGACCGACGAAGCAGTCGAGGGCCGCGACTCCTTCCTGGAAAAGCGCGAGCCTCGCTGGGACGAGTTCCCGTTCTACTACTAGGGCCGGTGTGGGCCTGGTGGCCTGGTGGCCTGGTGGCCTGGTGGCCCTCGTGGCCCTCGTGGCCCCTTCGAAATAGTTCCCGCCGGGAACTATTTTTCGTTTGAGGCTGGTTCCGATCGACCAACGTTCCCGTTTCCCCAGGTCGCGACCGCTATCTACGAAGAAAGTTCCCGTGACCGCTGCTTCTTCGCACCAGATTCCAGGTTTCCGGCGAGCGGTTTTGCAAACTCCCAGGTCACGACCGCTGCGCAAAGGAATTTGGTGTCACCCCAGCCGACACCGGCCACTGTCAGTGCGGATCAGGTAGGCGACGTGAGTCGTAGTCGAGAGCCCAAATCCGTCTCGCTCACTCCTTTAACCGACTAAGTCAGCAGCTCGCTGGTGGGAGACCCCAAGCACCTCTCCCATCTCGCGAAGAGTGAAGCCCTCCGCTTTCATTTTCTGGGCGAGTTCAGTCTTGGCAGCCGCGGCTTGCTCGGTTACTTCTTGTGCCTTGCTACCAAGCTCTTCTGCGCGCTTCCGAAGCGCTTCAACCTCGCCCGACAAAATCGGGACCACCTCAACTTCAAAATCGGATGGAGCAAGTCCCGACTGGAATGCGAGAGCCTCAATCACCTCGCTTTTTGCCCCGTCGAGGCGACGAGTCTGGGAAACAACTCCAAGCTCTTCGCACTCTAAAACCCATGCTCCGCTCGCGCCACGCTCTGCTGTGACAGTGAACGATCTCATCTCCACCCCCCCTTTTCCTAACTCTGCCTGAAACTGGTCAAAGAACTTACGCGCTGCCAAATCATCGATTTCCCGATGTCTACCAAGCGTTCTCGTCGTATTTCCGACTCGGTATGCATCGTGTTTAGTGAGTGCGATTGCTTCAAATTCAAGTCCCTGTCGCCTGGCTTCATTACGCAATTTCTTTATTACTGCATACCTCTTCACATTTCAACCCCCCGTTGCATATTTTTGTCAACTGCTAGTTGACGCTCGATTGCTCTTGCTTTTCGTTAGACGTCACAACTCCCTCTCCGGTTCCATCGAACACCCGGCCGACTTCACCCGTGGAGTGTCGCGGGCGTGCTTTATATTGAGTGACGCCCCCAACACGGATGAACAAAGGAGCAGGAATGGGCCGGAACGGGTTTGCGGTCGTCGATTTGGAGACGACAGGGCTGAGCAACCAGGACCGCATTGTGGAGATCGGCGTGGTGTTGCTGCGCCCCGACCTCTCCGTGGAGCGCACATGGGAGACACTAATCCAGCCGGAGCGCGACATTCCGAATAGTTACATCCATAAGGTCACGGCGACTGATGTGGTGGATGCACCTTTATTTTGCGACGTCGCTCCGTACCTGGGCTCGCTGCTCAATGGCCGCACGCTGGTGGCACACAATGCTTCGTTTGAGCACCGGTTCCTCACCAACGAGTTCGCGCGCGCTGGTGCGGAGGACGGTTTGTGTGAGTGGCTGGACACGATGCGGTTGGCGAAGCAGTATTTGGGCGTCGCAAAGTTGAGTGAGGCGTTGGACATCGCGAGGATCCGTAACCGGTTTGCGCACTCCGCGCTCGCGGACGCGGAGGCAACCGCGGAGCTCCTCCGCTTTCTGTGCGTGGGTAACGGAGTGGACGTCGAGAAGTATCCGGTGGCGACGTTCACCACCCCCGCCGCTGAGGCCCCGTGTCTCCCCCGCGGCGGCGAGCCGTCCTGGGCTGGGCAGCTTTCGCGCAGCTTGCCGACTACCGCACCAAGCTGACCTGCGCACTTGTAGACCGCGTCATCACCGACGCGGAACGCGCGACAGCCGTCGGCCTCGACGTCGGCGGAGTGACCCGCACGTGCGCCGCCCTTGTTGCGGCGAACCCGGATTCGATGAGCGGGAAAGCGAAGAAAGCACGCGAGTACGGCATCCCAATCATGAGCGAGACCCACTTCGCCCGACTACTGAAGTCCATGGAGGAACCGACCAAGGACACACCCGTTGTTGGCGCTTCGTCTGCGGTTGCTCCGTCTGTTACTGCCCCGGAGCAGTTTTCCTGGCTGACCCCCGAGCAGTCGCACGCTGTTGGCTCGTCGAGTTCGCGCATCGCCACCGCGTGGATCGAGCAGCACCCGGATCGCCCCTTGCACAAGATCGCCGACAACCTCAAACCCCACCACGTCCCCGAAGCGACCGGGCGCGGCATCGACCGCTACCTCGCCATGTGGAGCCTCGAACACCCGGAGATGCTCAACGCCAGCGCCGACGACCTGCTTGACCTGCACAGCGTCGGCCCGAAGCGGTGCAGCCAGCTCGTGGAAATGGTAGTGGACCTCGCCGTCGACGGCGTCGAGGAGCCGGTTAAGGTGGAGGCGGAGGCGGTCGCCGAAAAGCCCGAAGCGGTTGCCGATCCAACCCCGGACGAGCTGCTCGCCGCAGCGTACTCATCAGCCTATGTACCTAGTGTTTCCCCATCGTCGGCTCCAGTACAACCAAGTTCACCGGGGCCACTTTCAGTGCTAGAGGAAAAAACAAACGTCGGCGCGACAATCATTAAATGGTCAGGAATCGTGGGTGGCTCCTCGTTCGTGCTTGCGGTGTTACTTGCCGTAATCACTGGCATGACAGCTGAACACCCAGTTGCCGATTTCCTGATATCGATTAGTGCGCTGTCCCTGATAGTCGCAATATTCGCGTCCCCGCTCGCGCTCATCAGGTGGCTATTGAACAAGCGCCGCTAATCAGAATGCTGCGAGACTGCAGCTCTTCGTCGTCTTTTGGCGAGGTTTTCGACTGCAACCAATCACCCCAACGATAGTCGGGAAGCCCATTCTCCCGAAATTGCAAAAACGGGTATAAAACCGTTGCAAAAAACGGGTACGACACCCGTGAGCTGCAGGTTTACTGCACCGCCGGGAACGCACTTCCTGTCCTACTGCGCGTCCAAAACAGCGGCGCAGCCCCGAAGTTCCAAGCTGTAGTGCGTGGATTGTCGTAATCCTCGAAGAGCTCAGCGGAGGGGCTTGGCGTCCCACACTGCGCTCACGGCCCATTGTGCCCTTCGAAGTAGTTCCCGGCATCGGGAACTACTTCGCGTCTCAGGCCCATTCCGGTCGACCAACGCTCTCGTTTCCCCAGGTCGCGACGGCTGTCTGCGAAGAAAGTTCCCACGACCGCCGCTCCTACGCACCAAATTCCGGATTTTTCGGCGGGCGCATTTGCAAACTCCCAGGTCGTGACCACGGCGCAAGGGAATGTGGTGCGCACCCGGCCCGCCTTCACGCCCCAAACCGCTCAAACCGCACCAGCGCCTCACCCGCCTAGAGCTGTGAGAACCGCTCCAGGTCGTCCGGAGCACCCGCCATCACGATCAGGTCTGATTGGGAAAGTTCCTGGCCTTGGACGAATGGGCGCCAGGCTCCTCCCCCGGAGCGCACGGACACTACTTGTACGTGGTGTTTTTCCCAGAGGCGTTCGCCGTCTAGGGGCCCGTTGAGTAGTGAGCGTGGGGGGATCATTTTGATCACGCCGTAGTTTTCGGCGAGTTCGGCGAAGTCCTGGAAGCGTCCGCCGAGGAGGTGGGCGACGCGGCGGCCGGTGTCGTGTTCAGGGCGTATGACGTGGTGGATGCCGAGGCGTTGCAGGATTCGGGTGTGGGATTCGGAGTCGGCTTTTGCCCAGATGTCGGGGACGCCGAGGTCGGCAAGGTTGGAGGCGGTCAGGATTGAGGCTTCCAGTGCGGTGCCGACGGCGATGACGGCGCGTTCGACTTCGTGTACGCCGAGTTGGCGGAGGGCTTCGGGGTCGGTGGCGTCGGCGACGACGGCGTCGGTAAGAAGTGGGGCGTATTCGCGGACGAGGCGTTCGTCGGCGTCGATGCCGAGGACTTCCACGCCGTTGCGGGTGAGCTCGTGGGCGAGCGATCCTCCGAATCGGCCAAGCCCGATGATGGCGACGGGTGGGATGTCGATGCGTTGTTTGCCCCGCAGGAGGGAGCTGGGGAATTTAGCCAATGAACGGCCTTTCTACTGGGTAGTCGTATCTGCGCGCAATGTTACGGGTAGCAAGCGCCGCAACGAGGGTGAATGGGCCGATGCGCCCGAGGTACATCAGCAGGCAGAGGATAAGTTGGGAGGGGATGCTTAGCGACGCAGTGATACCCGCGGACAGGCCTGTCGTCGCGAAGGCGGAAACGACTTCGAAGGCGACCTGGTCGGCGGTGAATTGGGGGTCGAATACGCGCAGCGCCACGATCCCGAGCGTGACGGAGCCGACACCGGCGGCGGCGACCGTCATCGCTTGGCGTACCACGGATTTAGGCACGGTGCGGTGCCCGACGGTGGTGGCGTCGCGTCCGTGAAACTCTGCGGACATGGCGGCAAGCAGCACGATTACGGTGGTGACTTTGACGCCGCCTGCGGTGCCTGCGGAGCCTCCTCCGATGAACATGTAGATGTCGGTGACCATCAAGGTGACGGGGTTGGCGTCGGCGTAGTCGATGGAGTTGAATCCGGCGGTGCGTGGGGTAACGCCGCTGAAGAAGGCGTTGAGCAGCTTCGTGCCAAGTGGCATGTCGGCGAGGAAGCCGCGCCACTCCAGTGCTGCGATGAGCAGCATCGCTGTGGCGATGAGGAATGCGGTGCCTTTCAGGGTCATGCGGGTGGTCACGGAGTACCGGCGCGTGCTGACTGGTGTGCCGCGAAGTACGCCGCGTGCTCGTTCTTTGCTGCGCCGGACAAGTTCGGAGAGCACCGGGTAGCCGAGTCCGCCGATGATGAGGGCGCCTGCGAGTGGGAGCAGGATCCAGGCGTCGGCGTTGTAGGAGATGAGGCTGTCGGAGCGGAGCCCGAAGCCAGCGTTGTTGAAAGCGGAGATGGCGTGGAAGATGCCCTCCCCGGCGGCGCGCAGCGGCGGCATGTCGTAGGTGGTGGCGAAACGGCACGCGAGGATGACCGCAACGATGAGTTCGAAGGCGAGTGTGAGTAGCAGCGTCATGATGAGGGTGGCGCGCACTCCGCCTTCGAGGATTGGGCGGCCTTCGGCGGCCGTCGAATAGCGGGCGCGTAGTTTGACGCGCCCGGTGAGCAGCATGCCGGTCAGCGACGTGATGCTCATGATGCCTAACCCTCCGACTTGGATGAGGGTGATGACGATGATCCTGCCCCAGACGCTCCAGTGGCTGCCGGTATCGACGGTGACCAGCCCGGTCAGGGAGGTTGCGGACGTGGCGGTGAAGAGCGCGTCCATCAGCGGCGTTGTGGTGCCGTCGGCGGAGGCGAACGGCATGCAGAGCAGGGCGGTGCCAGCAAAGATCAAGATGAGGAATCCGAGCGCTGTCAGTTGCGCTGGTCGGAACCACCTTGGAGGGGGTGTGTTGCTCACCGGCAACAGCATAGTGAGCAAACGGTGACTGCAAAAGAGCCATCCGTTCGCGCGCCCCGAGTCCACCTCGCGGCGAGCGTCAATATCGTCGCGCACGAGGCGCATCCGTGCCATACCTTCGATGCCGCGAGCGGACGGTTCGTCGGAGCGCCAGCGCTCTAGGGCTCCAGGGTGTCGGCGGCCTCGGCAATTGCGGCGACGGATTCTTAGTTCAGCTTCGTGCCCGGTTTCGTGCCGGCCGAGAAGGCGCTGGTTTCATGAAAGGCTCCTTGCAGCTGGCAGGGTGGGATCGCCTGGGAAGAGCCGCGGCCCGATGCCGCGCATGAGGTAGACGAGGCCGACGAGGACGGGAATCTCGATGAGCGGGCCAATCGTGCCCGCCAACGCCTGGGCAGAGGTGGCGCCGAACGTGCCGATTGCCACCGCGATGGCCAACTCGAAGTTGTTGCCCGCGGCTGTAAAGGACACGGAGGCGGATTGGGCGTAGCCCATCCCCGACGCCTTCGACACCACCAAGGCGATCAAGAACATGCCCACGAAGTATCCCAGTAGTGGCAAGGCGACTCGGGCAACGGTCCACGGTTGGGATGTAATCTGCTCGCCTTGCAGGGAGAACAGCAGCACGATCGTGTACAGCAACCCCACGAGTGCAAGCGGGGAAACCGCGGGCAGGAAGGTCTCTTCGTACCACGCACGGCCCTTCACTCGCTCACCGATGATGCGGAAGAGCACTCCGGCAAGTAGCGGGATACCGAGAAACACCAATACGGCGGTGACGATGGAGAAGAAGGAGAACTCCACAGAGGTGGTCTCCAAACCCAGCCAGCTCGGCAGGATCTGCAGGTAGAACCATCCGAGCACGCCGAACATGAGCACCTGGAATATTGAGTTGATGGCGACCAGGACGGCCGTGGCTTCCCGGTCGGCGCAGGACAGGTCGGACCACACCAGCACCATGGCGATGCAGCGCGCCAGTCCGACGATGATAAGGCCGGTACGTAGCTCTGGTTGGTCCGGCAGGAACAGCCAGGCCAGGGCAAACATGAACGCGGGGCCGACGATCCAGTTCAAGATGATGGAGACGGTCATGAGCCGTTTGTCGGTGGCAATCTCGCGGGTCTTGTCGTAGCGGACTTTGGCCAGCGGCGGGTACATCATCACAAAAAGGCCCAGCGCGATCGGCAGCGATATCCCGCCGACTTCAAAACGCTCAAGCATACTGCTGAGCCCTGGAGTGACACGGCCCAGCAGCAGACCGAATGCCATCGCCAAGATGATCCACACTGGCAGGAATCTGTCGAGGAACGACATTCGAGCGGGGGTCGGCGCTGGGTTTGACATACAATCACCTCACATATTGATAACTATCAATATGACAAAATAGAGGGCCACATAGACCGCTGTCAATATGAGAAGGTAGAAGTCATGCACGAACAATCCCCCGCCCCAGACTGCTGCTCACTCGGCTCCGGCCCGCTGCCCCCAGAAGACGCCGAGCGCTTCGCGGCCCTGTTCAAAGTGCTGGCAGATCCCGCCCGGCTGCGCCTCCTCTCCCGCCTCGCCGCAGAAGGGTGCGAGCCGATGAGCGTGACAGCGCTTACCGAGCGCTCAGGACTCAGCCAGCCGACGGTCTCCCACCACCTCAAGAAGCTTGCCGACGCCGGACTACTCAAAAAGTCCCGGACAGGCCGAACCGTCACGCACGAAATCTGCCCGGCCCCCTTCGCAGAACTACGCACCGTCCTTCAGATGGACTAGGCGCCAGTTTCACGGCGCAGAACGTGTACAACTACGCGGCGACGTACCGCTCCGGTGAGGTGATCTGCCGGGACACCGTCTTCCTCACCACGTTCCTTTCGCTGCCTGCGATGTTGTTGATCGCGGGGGTGTTCTAGCCTTGACAAACATGGTGCGGTGGATCACACTGGTACAATGGCTAAGACACGGACTACATTTTTTGCCGCAGCATTGATGGCTGCGGCGTTGCTTGTTGGGTGCTCTTCAACAGGCGGCGCACCCCGCTCGGAGAACGCTGAAGGGACCGCTGGTGGCGTCGATACGCCGAGGTACGTGGTGGCAATGGTCACCCACGGCGCGCCGGGCGACACCTACTGGGACCTGGTGCGCAAGGGCGCCGAGGACGCGGCGAAGAAGGACAACATCGAGCTGCGCTACTCCTCCGACCCGCAGGCGCCGAACCAGGCGAACCTGGTGCGCTCCGCTGTCGACGCCAACGTGGACGGCATCGCCGTCACCATGCCCAACGCCGAGGCGATCGGCCCGGCAGCCCGTAACGCCGTGGACCACGGCATCCCCGTCGTCGGCCTCAACTCCGGTATGGGCAAATACCAGAACTACGGGATGACCGGGTTCTTCGGCCAGGACGAATCCGTGGCGGGCAACGCCGCCGGCGAACGCCTCAAAGAGGAAGGAAAAACGAATGTCCTGTGCGTCATCCACGAACAGGGCAACTCCTCCCAGGAGGCGCGGTGCGATGGCATCCGCAACGGGCTGGACGGCAACGTGGAACTGCTCTACGTCAACGGCCAGGACCTCACCGCCGTGCAGTCCACCATCACCTCGAAGCTGTCGCAGGACCCGAGCTTCGACACCGTCTTCGCCCTCCAAGCGCCGGTGGCGATGCGCGCAACCGAATCCGTGAAACAGTCCGGCTCTAAGGCACAGGTTGCCACCTTCGACACCAACGCCGAGCTTGTCGACGCCATCGCCGACGGCCGCGTCGCCTGGGCAGTGGACCAGCAGCCCTACTTGCAGGGCTACCTCGCGGTGGACTCGCTGTGGATCGCGAAACGCAACGGCGGGACCCTCGGCGGTGGCCGACCCATCTACACGGGCCCAAGCTTCGTGGATAAGGACAACGTGGACACCGTCGCCGAGGCAGCGAAGGCAGGCATGCGATGAGCGCGGTGGTGAGCGAAGGGGCGTCGACAAGCGATGACAGGCTGCGAACGCACACTGGATTTTCCAAGCTCATCCGGCGCCCCGAGTTCGCTTCGATGCTGGGCTTCATCGCGATCTTTGCATTCTTCCTGTCGGTGGCGCCGGCGTTTCGCTCCTTTGAGGCGTTCGCGACGACCCTGTACGCGTCCTCGACGCTGGGGATCGTGGCACTCGCAGTGGGGCTGCTGATGATCGGCGGCGAATTCGACCTCTCCTCCGGTGTTGCCGTGACCACCGCCGCGCTGGCCGCGACGATGCTGAACTACAAGCTGCACCTCAACTCGTGGGTCGGTGCCTTCATGGCGCTGGGGATTTCCCTGGCTATCGGGGCACTCAACGGCTACTTGGTCACCCGCACCGGCATTGATTCCTTCCTGATTACCCTGGCGGCGTTTTTGATGCTGCAGGGCCTCAACCTGGCGGTGACGAAGCTGGTGACCGGCCAGGTGGCCACCCCAATCATCTCCGACATGGAGGGTTTCCCGTCGGCGCAGGCGGTGTTCGCGGGCACCTTCAGCGTCGGTGGCGTGACGCTGAACGTGACGGTGCTGTGGTGGTTGCTGCTCGTCGCGATTGCCTCGTTTGTGCTCTTCCGGACGAAGTTCGGCAACTGGATCACCGCCGTTGGCGGGGATAAGGACGCCGCCCGCGCCGTGGGTGTGCCTGTGCGCCGGGTGAAGATTCTGCTGTTCATGGGCGTGGGCTTCGCCGCCTGGTTCGTGGGCATGCACACCTTGTTCGCTTTTGACTCCATCCAGGCCGGCCAGGGTGTGGGCAACGAGTTTCTGTACATCATCGCGGCGGTGATCGGCGGCTGCGCCATGACGGGCGGTCGCGGCACCGCGGTTGGTACCGCGATCGGCGCGCTGATCTTCGGCCTGACCAACCAGGGCATTGTGTACGCCGGCTGGAACCCCGACTGGTTCAAGTTCTTCCTCGGCGCAACGCTGCTCGTGGCTGTGCTGACGAACACGTCCTTCGCAAAGTACACAAAGGGGCGCTAAATGGCTGTCATCGAACTGAAGAACATCACGAAGTCCTACGGCAGTTTCGACGCGCTGCGCGGAGTCAACCTCGCGGTGCGCGAAGGGGAGGTCACGTGTGTGCTCGGCGACAACGGCGCCGGCAAGTCCACGCTGATCAAGATCCTCGCAGGCCTGCACCAGCCCACGTCCGGGGAGCTACTTATCGACGGCCAGCCAGCCACCTTCACGTCTCCCCGAGACTCGATCGATACCGGCATCGCCACCGTGTACCAGACACTCGCGATCGTTGATGAAATGAGCGTGTGGCGCAATTTCTTCCTCGGCCAGGAACTCACCGGCCGCTTCGGCGTGCTCCGCGACGCCGAGATGAAACGTATCTGCGCCGAGCAGCTGCGTGAGATGGGCATTGACATCCCCGACGTCGAGGTCGACGCCGGCAACCTCTCCGGCGGCCAGCGCCAGGTCGTCGCCATTGCGCGCGCCGTGTACTTCGGCGCCCGCGTGCTGATTCTCGACGAGCCCACCGCCGCCCTGGGCGTGAAGCAGTCCGGGGTGGTGCTCCGCTTCGTCGCAGCTGCCCGCGAACGCGGCATCGCCGTCGTGTTGGTCACCCACAACCCGCACCACGCGTACCTGGTCGGCGACCACTTCACCATCCTGAAGCTGGGCCGCCAGGAGCTCGACGCCCCACGCGCCGAGGTGACCTTGGAGGAGTTGACGCACCAGATGGCTGGTGGCGGGGAGCTCGAGGCGCTGAGTCACGAGCTCGGCCGGTAGCGGTAACGACTTTTTCTGACACGGATCGCTTCGCCCCCGACATCGGCAACGTCACGTGGCGCGACGCCATCGGGGTGCTTGCGGGCCAGCGCACCCTGCTGCCAGACATGGCAGAGGAGGTGTTCGCCCGTAGCCGGGTATGGCTCGTGGACGTGTTTATTTGTGGGTTGCTGGCGCAGGCCGAAGGATCGTCGCCAAGCAACCTCCCCCTCCGCCACCCACTACCGCGACACCGTGTTTTTGACCATCTTCCTGGCGCTGCCGGCCAGGCTGCTGATCGCCGAGGTGTTCTAGCTGTACTGACCTCAAACGTTGGTCAATCGTGAAAACCCAGTGCAACCAGCCGCCGAGCTCGCCGCGGTAGCAAAGCGGTGGAGAGGTGTGAGGATGATGTTGGTGTGTCTTAGGTCTCTCATGCCTCGGCCAGCGTCTTCTGTGGCATCTTGAGTTGACCCAGGGCTAGGAGCAGTGCTGCCATGGCCAGTGGCACCAGGCCGGCGGTGATGAACAGAGTCCTGGAGTCGATGAAGCGGCTGAAGAGTCCGGTGAGAGCGATGGACAGAGGCATGAAGGCGATGGAAATGAAGAAGTCGAGGCTGGCGACCCTGCCGAGCATCTCCAAGGGGACGTGCTCTTGGAGCACTGTTCCCCAGATGACCATCCCGATCCCGATCAGCGCCCCGTAGAACGCGAGTCCTGCACCGATGGCCCATGGATTGCTGGTGAGCGCCGGAATGGACAAGAGCAGACATCCGAGCGCCCAGACGCCGACCATTGCGGGCAGGAAGCGTTCCGGTGTGCGCCACGACCCCGCCAGCAGGGAGCCCACCAACCCGCCCGCGCCGAGGGCAGCCAGGACGGCCCCGTAGAGAGCAGGTCCATTGTCATGCGAGGAGCGCATAAGAGCGGGTAGGAGGACTTCGAGTGGTCCGGTCACGACCAGTCCCATAACGGCCGCGAACAGGACACTGGAGCGGACCCAGCGCGTGCGGGAAACGTAGCGGAAGCCATCGAGCAGGTCGGTGATCGGTGAGTCGGCCGCAGCGTCGGCATCGGCCTCCGTTTCGGCACGGGTGGGGGTGGGAAGCCGCAGGGCCGCGAGCAGGCCAAGTCCGATTGCTGCTGCGATGAGGTACCCACCAGCGGCGGGCATGCTTGCGCCGATGACCGCTCCGACGACGGCGGGCGCAAGTGCCTGTCCGACCAAGGGACGGGTGGCGCCTTCGAGGCCGTTGACGGCCATGAGGTCGTCGCTATCCACCAGGACTGGCACCAGTGCCGTGTAGGCGGGGAAGAAGAAGGCGGTTGAAGCGCCAATGATGAATGCGGAGACCGCGAGCATCCAGAAGGTGACAAAGTCGAGGATTGCTGCTGTGGACGTCGCGGTCGCGATGGCGAGGTTCAGGGCGAGCACACCCACGATGACGGACTTGTTGGGGATCCGGTCGGCAATTACGCCAGCTGGGAGGGATCCCACAAGCAGGCCGATGCCGCTCCAGGCCACGACACCCGACAGGGTGGCGGGCGTGGCGCCCAGGTCGAGGGTCTGCATGGTCAGGTAGAGGGCCCAGGCGCCCTGGGCGAAGATGGTCAGCACCATCGCTACGAACAACTGGCGGTACGTGGGGATGGTCAAGGGGTGAAGCGGGTTCATAGCATCTCCTTCAAGTCAAGGTTCAGATGGGGCCAGTCGGTAAAGTCGCGGAGCATCTGCCGGTCATGGGTGGCGACGATCACCGCGCAGGAGGCCTGTTGGAGCTCGGTGGTGATGTCGTCGACGAGGTTCGATGACAGATGATTGGTGGGTTCGTCCAGGAGCAGCAGGTCTGGGTCCTGGGCCAGACACATGGCCAGGTGAAGTCGGCGTTGCTGTCCTTGCGACAGGCGCCCCACGGGCGTGTTGGTTGCAGAGGCCTCGAGCAGCCCGAGCGAGCCGAGAGTAGGCGCCTGAGATCGGCGGCCCAGCTTTGTTAGGTACGCCTCGTAGACCTCGTGTGCGGGGCTGGAGTGATCCCAGTCGGAGACCTCTTGAGACAGCAGAGCGATGCGCGCTCTCGGGTTCACTCGCACATGTCCCGTGGTGGGGGCGAGACGCTGTGCAAGAACTGCCAACAAGGTGGACTTTCCCGCGCCGTTTGGTCCGGTGACCACCAACCGGTCACCGCCGTTCACGTCAACCGACACCCGAGTGTCCAACCGGTCCTTCACAGTAACTTCGGTGGCGTTCATGATGCTCTGTCCGGCACGAGTTGTCGAGGCGGGCCACGCTAGACGCAGTGGCGGTGTCGGCACGTCGATCTCATGACGTTTCAGGTCTTCTATACGTCGGTTGAAGGCTTGAACCACTCCAGCAGCGCGTGTGGCGCGTTGGTGCTTGCCTGTGCCCTTGTCAGGTCTCCATCCCCCCTGAGACAGGCGGGAGCGTGCCTCGGCTGTAGCGCGTGTCAGTTCCTTGTGCCGGGCGACCTGGGCGGCGTGGTCCTGTTCCCACACGAGGCGTTCTCGTCGGCGGCCTTCAATCCAGCCTTGGTAGCCGCCCGAGTAGGTTCGCGGCACGCCATCTCGGGCCGGGTCGAGATCCAGGTAGGTGGTCGCCACATCACGCAGCAGGGCGCGGTCGTGACTGACCAGAGCCAGGCCACCGGGGTGATCACGCAGTCGTTCGGTTAGGAAGGACAGTCCTGCAGCGTCGAGGTGGTTCGTGGGCTCGTCCAGCAGGAGCAGGTCAGGGGTCGATCCAAGTGCGATGGCAAGCCGGACCCGGTACCGTTGCCCGACCGACAAGGTCGACAGTATGCAAGCGCGGTCGCTGCAAGCGTCAAGGCCTGCAAGTGCGATGTCCACGCGCCTTTCTGCATCCCAAGCATCCAATAGCGTGGCGGTCTCGAGCGCTGCGGAATAGGCATCGGCCGCGTCGTTTCCTGCGGCGAGTGCTGCGCTCGCCACGTCGAGTGCCTCAAGTGCAGCCCTGGAGGGAGCTGTCGCTTCGGCGATGAGATCGCCGACGGTGCGGTTGCCCTCAGTGGGCATGTCCTGCTTGACCAGGACGAGGGAACCCATCTGGGTCACTACTCCCGAGTCAGGGGTCAGGAGCCCCGCCAAGATATGGAGCAAGGTGGTCTTACCACGGCCGTTGTCGCCGACGATCGCCAGGCGTGAGCCGGCGGAGACGGTGACATCCACCCCGTTCAGGAGGTGCTTGTCTCCCAAGGTGATATGGATTGATTCGGCACGGATGTGTGCGACTGGCCCGCGGGGCGTTCCGTTCCACACACATGACCGCAAGGTTGGTGTAATTGGCATTTCGTACTCTCAGCTCGTCATGGAGCCGGGCAGCACTAAATGACCGCCCGGCAAATGGCCAGGACGGCAGACGAGAGGTCAGAAGGGGTCCCGCCGCCGTCAGCGGGCGGAACGCAGCTTCATGGAAGCGATGCCTGAATACATGAGGCAGAGCTTACCCAGCGTGGCGGATCCCGACAAATTAATTACAGCCTCCGGTCAATACGTCTAGTCCGCTTGACGCACCCGAGTGCGGTGGTTCACACTTTGACAATGAAGAAGTCCAGGAAGGCGGTCGTTTCGGCGTTATGCCTTGTTGTGGCGGTGTTGGGCGGATGCTCGCCGACAGGCGGAGGCGCCATCGCTGGCGGCGGGGAGCTCGAGGCGCTGAGCCACGAGCTCGGCCGGTAACTGGACAGTCAGCTGCGCGGTTTCGAGTATACCTGAAACCGCGCTCAATTCTGGCGCGGTTTCAGGTATACTCGAAACGCATGAGAGCTCTGTACCCGAGGCAGCAATACCTGGACAACCTGCTGGCAGTCACCGATAACGACTTCGTACGCATCATCACCGGCGTGCGCCGCTGCGGGAAATCGACCCTCCTGGAGTTGTACCGCCGCCACCTGCGCGAGCACGGCACCCCGGAAGACGCCATCATGGTGGTCAACTTCGAGGACCAGGCCAACGCCACACTGCGGGACCCGACCACCTTCCACGACACCGTTACGCAACGGCTCACACAGGGGCTGCGCTACCTCCACGTTGACGAGGTGCAGGAGCTGAAGGACTGGGCGCGCGTGATCAACTCACTACGACTTAACGAGCAGCTGGAGATCTGCGTGACCGGCTCCAACGCCTCCCTGTTCGTTGGCGAGTCGCTGACCTATCTAGCGGGGCGCTACATCGAGATCCCAATGCTGCCACTTTCCCTGGCTGAATTCATGGAGTTCCGCTACCCAGCGGACGCGCGCCCGGGACTTGACCGCGCGTTTCAGGAGTGGGTCACCATCGGCGGCTTCCCCGCCACGGTGCAGCTCGCGGACCCGGTGGTGATTCGTCAGGCGAACTCCTCCCTCTTCGATTCCATCTTTACCCGCGACATTTCGCTGCGCGGCCAGATCCGCGACACCGACGCTTTCCTGCGTGTGGCCCGCTTCCTCTTCGATAATGCAGGTAACCCGGTGTCCACGAATCGCATCGTGGGCCACCTCAAGCACGAGGGGCTCAAGGCGTCGAGTGAGACGGTCGACCGCTACCTCGGCTTGATGTCGGACGCGCACCTCATTTATCAGTGCCGGGACTACGACACGAAGGGCAAGCGATGGCTGAGTACGAACGGTAAGTTCTACTTCGTCGATCCAGGTCTGCGCACAGCCCTGCTGGGCTCTCGCGCTTTTAACTTCGGCCACGACTTGGAAAATATGTTCTACCTGGAGCTTCGCCGCCGCGGCTACCAGGTTTCCACCGGCAAGGTGCCCGGTGGGGAGATCGATTTCATCGCCAATGATGGACAGCGCACACTCTACATCCAGGTGGCGCTCACGGTTACCGAACCCGCAACGCTCGCGCGCGAGCTCGCGCCGTTCGACACACTGCCCGCCGGATCCCGCTGCATCCTTGTAACGACGGATCGCTTCGCCCCCGACACCGGCAACGTCACGTGGCGCGACGCCATCGAGGTGCTTGCGGGCGGGGCGCTAGACTAACGCTTCGTGACGAAGCACCTGGAACTCCTGCCCGTTAACCCTGCCGATCCGTTGGCGATCCTGCCTGCCCTCGAGGAGGCTCTGACCGGCCAGCGCGCCTTGCTGCCGGTGCCGACCAACGACCCGGCGCGCGCCAACCTGCTGCGCAACACGCAAGGCGTGGGTGAGCCGATCGACGACGACGTCGCCCTAGTGGTGGCGACCTCCGGGTCCACCGGCACCCCGAAGGGTGCGCTGCTGACCCCGACGAACCTGATTGCCAGCGCGGACGCCACCCACCAGGCGTTGGGAGGGCCGGGCCAGTGGCTGTTGGCGATGCCGGCCGCGTTCATCGCGGGCATCCAGGTGTTGGTGCGCAGCATGGTCGCAGGCGTCGAGCCCGCCTTCGTGGACCTGACCCACGGGTTCCACGTTGATGAGTTCGCGGGGTGCACCGCGGAGATCGCGGCGACCGGGGACCGCTGCTACACCGCCCTGACCCCGCTGCAGCTGGACAAGGCGATGTCGACGCTCACCGGCATCGACGCGCTGCGCAGCTTCGACGCAGTGCTCGTCGGCGGGGCGGCGACGAACCCGACGCTGCTGGATTCGGCGGCGAAGCTGCGGATCAACGTGGTGACCACGTACGGTTCCTCGGAGACCTCCGGCGGCTGCGTCTACGACGGCACCCCCATCGCCGGGGCGAACGTGCGCATCCGCGACGGCCGCATCTGGTTGGGCGGGCCCATGGTGGCGCGCGGCTACCGCAATCAGCCCGCGCACCCCGACTTCGCCGAGCCGGGTTGGTTCCGCACCTCGGATGCAGGCCAGCTTCACGACGGCCACCTGACGGTCGAAGGGCGTGTCGATAATGTGATTGACTCGGGCGGGTTGAAGCTGCAGCCGGAGGTGCTGGAGCGGTTCCTGCTGGGCGTGCCCGGTGTGGCGGATGTGTGCGTGGTCGGCGTACCGGACGAGCGTTTCGGGCAGCGGATCTGCGCCGCGTTCGCGGGTGAGGCGCAGGTGCCGGACGTGATGGATGCGCTGCAGGACCTGCCACGCTGGCAGGTGCCGAAGGAGTTGAAGCGCGTCGCGGCGCTGCCGTTGCTGGGGCCGGGCAAGGTCGACCGGTCCGCGGTGCGCGAGCTGTTCTAGCGCGCCCCGACCACGGCGCGAATGTCCTCGGCGCTGTAGCTTGCGGCGAGCTGGGCGTCGTTGCCCCCGCGCAGGTTCTTCCGCACGAGTGCCACCGACTGCGAGCCCGGCACCAGCGGAAACTCCTTCGGCTTGTCGAAGACCTGCCGCACAAAGTGTCCGGAGCGCACCGCGCACATGTTGAGCCACACGTCGTCTGCGCTGGGTGCGGCGCGCAGGAAAGCGTCGCCCTGGGCGGCCACGAAGTCCACCATCGCGGGCGGGTAGGCCACGCCGGATACACCGGTGGCGAAGTGCCGTGGGCTCGGGGCGGTGGTGCGCACGCGCCCCCACTGCCGGTACGGCGCGAATTCGCCGCCACGCAGGGCGATCTCGTGGGCCCGGTAGGCGGTGACCGCCCGCGGATCCACCACCAGCTTTTCGACGAACCACCGCGGGTACAGCACATCATCGTCCACCGTGATCACGCTGACGCCCGCGCCCGCGTACTGGCGGAACGCGCCGAAGTATTTGGTGTGCGGGCCGTATTGGCCGTCGGAGCAGCGCACCTGCAGGCCACGCTGCACAAGTTCGTGGAGCGGCTCGGGCCAGGGTGCGTGGTAGTCGCCGGCGTCGAGCCACAGGATGGTCGGCACGCGGCGGGTCCCCACCAAAAGCGATGCGAGGGTGTGGTGCACTGTGCGCAGCCGCGCGCCATGGGAGGTCAGGCTGATGACGGTGGCGCCTTCCGCCGGGAACTCCAGGCGCCCGGCGCGCACCGCCATCCGCAACGACGGCAGCCGCAGCGCCGCACCTATCTGCGCCACCGCCTGCCGCGCCACATAATCGACCCACATGGCGCACCACTTTAGCCGACAGCCCCGATACGGGGCATGATGGAAACCATGACTGCACAACCCAACCTGCACGCGTGGTGGGAAGCCTCCCGCCCGCACACCTGGCCAAACGCGTTCGCCCCCGTCATCGCCGGCACCGGCGTCGCCGCCTTTACCGCGCAAGCCCACCTGGGCCACGCGCTGCTCGCGCTGCTTGTGGCATGGGCGCTGATCATCGGCGTCAACTTTGCCAACGACTACTCCGACGGCATCCGCGGCACCGACGACGACCGCTCCGGCCCCACACGCATCACCGCCAGCGGACTCGCCGACCCCAAAGACGTAAAACTCGCCGCCTTCATCGCGTTCGGCGTTGCAGGGCTGTTCGGCATCATCCTGTCCGTGCTGGCCGGGGCGTGGTGGTTGATCCTGGTCGGCGCGGCCTGCATCGCCGCCGCTTGGTTCTACACCGGCGGCAACAACCCCTACGGCTACATCGGACTTGGCGAGGTCAGCGTCTTCATCTTCTTCGGCCTCGTCGCCGTCATGGGCACCGAGTTCGTCCAGACCGGCTTCCTGTCCTGGGAAGGCCTGCTCGTCGCCGTGGCGATCGGCGCAATCTCCGCATCCGTGAACCTGGTCAACAACATCCGCGACATCCCCACCGACTCCGCCTCCGGCAAGCAGACCATCGCCGTCCGCCTCGGCGACAGCCGCGCCCGCACCCTGTTCACCGTCCTGGCCTGCGTGCCGTTCGTAGTCAGCGTGCTGCTGGCCCTGGTGTACGCGCCCGCGCTGGTCGGACTGGTTGCGCTGCCGCTGGCGATCGCCGCCATCATGAAGGTTCACAGCGGCGCGACCGGCACCGCCCTCATCCCGGTCCTCGGGCTCAACGGCAAGGCGATGCTGGCGTGGGCCGTGCTCACAGCCGTTGCGCTGGCGTTCGGCGGGGCGGTCGTGCCGTACGCGTAGGGCTGGGCTTTGCCGAACACGCACCAGATTCCTTTGCGCAGCCTGCGTGACCTGGTCTTTTCCAAACCGACGCAGGAAAATCAAGGAATTTGGTGCAGACCCCACCACGCCAGTGACAAAAGACGCACGGCCCCTTTCGCGACCTGGGCTTTTACCGGGGTCGACCGGCAGGACTGCGTCCATTGTCACTCGCCGCTCATACACGACACCAAATTCCCTCACGCGACCTGCACGAACTGGGGTTTTCCAAACTGGCGCGCGAAAATCAAGGAATTTGGTGCTGACCCCACCACGCCAGTGACAAAAGACGCACGGCCCCCTAGGTGGCAGGCTGGTTGTGAGCGCCGAACCGAAGGAGGTCCCCGCCCATGTCCCCGCACGATATTCCCCCGCTGATACCAAACCCACCCGAGAGGGATTGGGCACACTACAACACCAACCCCG
>NZ_MLAL01000028.1 GCF_001875665.1 Corynebacterium sp. NML130628
GGCGAGAGATTCCGAATCGCTTGGCGACTTTTGCGGCTGGCTCGCCTTGGTCTCGTACGGCTTTAACGATTGCGAGGTTGCGGTTGGGGCTGTTCATTTGTCAACGATGTCCCGACTGATCCCGATGTGCGTGTGCGCCACGCAGTGTCTGGTCGATGTCAACTATGTCGCGGCTGAGGTGTCAACCACCACCCCAGGTTGTTTCCTCAAGCTAAGTGTCAACCATGTCGCGGCTGAGGTGTCAACCATCAGGAAGGTTCTCGCAGGCACGCCGTGTCAACTATGTCGTGGCTTCGGACACTGTCGGGGACACAATTGTCGGGGACACAATTGTCGGGGACACAATATTTCTTGGCGGTTTTCGAGAATCTATCTTCACTGAATCAGAAAATTGCCATTCGGGCCTCTCCGGGGCCGATTTTGGGCAATCCCCGCCGACTTGGTACCCACTGCCCCTCGCGGCGTGCGCGGAACATTCCGCCTCATTTTCGGGGGTGTAGGCCTCAAACCATTTATATTGTAAGCGATGCGAAAAATGATTCCAGCCTTCAGCTCCGGAACGGTCGAAACCGTCGCGAGAGCAGTGGGTGAAACCTATACAGGCAGCCAGATTACGTCTCTTCTTATCGACTCTAAATGCGCGCAGTTTGACTCTGGACCGCCATACACAAAGTGGGCGCGAATCGCTGAGGCTATTGAATGCAAGCAGAAGGCGCAGGGCGACGGGAATCCGCTTCTGTATGTAGTCAAGAAGTCAATCGAACCAGGGCGCCTTTTCTCCTCGAAAAACGCGGACGCCGCCGAAGGGCTACGAGCAGAACTCGCTACGGTCTTGTCAACCGAGGGCTACGCTCTCGACGAGGACGGCACCATTCGACGCGCAAAGCAAAAGGCCTCCTACGAGGACGCTCGGAATAGAGCACGCGGCCTCCGAGAGCATCTGCGCAAGCGCGGTTCTCACGAGGAGGTGTTGAAGCACTGTCGCGATTCGCTGCTTCAAACAGAGGACGACTACTACGAGGTAGTTTTCGAAGCAGCTAAAGGACTTGAGGACCGAGTGCGGAAAATGTCCCACAGTGAACTTGACGGCCGCAAACTTGCGCAGAACGTGCTCTGCGCGAAGAATCGGGCGATTCCTTTCAACCCTGGAAAGACTCAAACGGAACGAAACGAGCAGGAATCCATGCGACTGCTCGTGGAAGGGGTCATAGCAGGGTTTCGAAACCCTCCTGCGCACACAACACGCCTCGTCTGGAAAGTTAGCGAACAAGACGCCCAGGACGTCCTCGGGCTGCTCGCCTTAATCCACCGTCGCCTCGATGACGCAGAAGAGATTCTTCGCAACGGTGGTGGTGATGCAATTGGCTAATCATCCTCCATGGCTTTAACAATCTCCGCCGCCACAAGACGAGCAATTCCTGCTTCGTCTCGGCGGTCACCATGAGAGGTTCGCACCCAATCGTCGTTCTGGAGGCTGACGGTCGCGGCGGTAGCAATGTCAGAGCCGTTAAGCGGGCTCGTCCACACTCCCGCGTCAACCGCATAGTCACCTTTTGAAGTGATGACGAGTCGCTTGCTACGCCCACCCACTTGTGTTGGCCGTGTCCCGGATTTTGCCTTCTTCACTCTCAACGATTGAAATGCCTCGGCAAGACTAGCAGCGACCTGTTTTGTATCACTCGTGTCATCCACGACGTATACTGATTCGACGTTGTAATGATTGTCTGAAGCCGCGTACACCCGAACAGGCTTCAGGAACCTGGCAGACGTAACGGAACCGTCCGATGACGTAATCCCGGTCCCCGGCTTCAAGCTTCCTACAAAGTCAGTTTTCGACGCGGATGTTTCTAACTGATCGAGCGCAGCGGCGATAACATTTTCTGCTTCGTCCGCGTCGGCGGGATTCGATGCGGGTTTCGGAGCGAGGGGCTTTCGCGAAACAGGCGAAGTCTTGGGGGCACCGGCGGCATAGGCAATATTGCGAACCCTGCGCCCATCCTTCGTCGTGACGAACTCCAAGTGGGCCTGACTTGGACGGTGGGCCGTGTTCTTTCGAGCTGGCATTGTGGTCTCCTTTATGGGTCTATTGTCTTCCTTCGGGAAACTAGCCCCGCGACTAAGAAACCTATTGCAACTGCTTAAAGCGTCTCTTGGAGCGTAATGCAACACTCGGCGCAGACGGGGCAAGGGCGAGCGCCTAACAATTGACACAAATAGGCGTTCGACTTCGGAGCCATTTTCTTCGGAGTAGGTCGTTACCGCGGCTACCATAAAGTGCGAAATATTTGACAGCCCCGACAGACGAAACGAGGTAGCAAAACGGTGGCCGGTTCGAAACAGCTATTGGAGTTGACCTGGTTCAACAAGAATAAGGCGCTCATTCCTAGTGAAGAGGGACGCTACGCATACGAGTGGGTTGACCCGAAAGACCCGAGATACTGCGAGACGCGCACGCTCGTGGTCGATGAGGTGGTTACCGGTGTGCAGTCGCCGAAGGAGGAAGGAACCCAGTACTCAGAGCTGGCTGACTTTGAACTCACCGAGGACAATCTGCTCGTACTTGGCGAATCAGGCGACGTACTTGAAGCGCTCACCCGCGTTCCCGAACTGCGCGAGAAGTACCTGGGCAAGGTGAAGTGCATCTACATTGACCCACCGTTCAATACGGCACAGACCTTCGAAAATTATGAGGACAACCTCGAACACTCCGTCTGGCTGACCATGATGCGCGACCGCCTCGTTCACCTTCGCAAATTGCTTAGCGAAGACGGGTCAATCTGGGTCCATCTGGATTTCGTGGAGAACCACCGCTTACGTTCGGTGCTGGATGAGATTTTCGGCTCCAAAAATTTTGTGGCTGACATCGCTTGGCATAAAACGACGAGCTCAAAAAACGATAACTCAGGAATTTCTCAAGACCACGACTCCATCCTGGTCTACACCAAACAAAATTCCACGATTTGGAATGGAATTGAAAGAACCGAAGCCAGCGAAGCCGCCTACGTTAACCCAGATAACGACCCTCGCGGCCCATGGCGAGAAGACAACTACAAGATGAAGAAGGGCTCATCTTATCCAATCCTCCACCCAAAGACCGGTGCTGAAATCTATCCTCCGAAAGGGCAAATGTGGAGATTCTCTCTGGAGACACACCAAAGGCACGTTGAGGAAAACCGTCTCTGGTGGGGATCTACCGGGAACTATTCGCTTCCTAAAGTTAAGCGTTTTCGAAGTGAAGTTGCGGACTTTAGAGTCCCCGACAGTGTCTGGACGAAGGATTTTGCAGACACAAATCGTCGCGCTAAATCTGAGATTCAGTCTCTCTTTCCTGACGAGGAGGAATTCACCACCCCCAAACCCGAACGTCTCCTCGAACGGGTCATCCACATTGCTACGAACCCCGGTGACATCGTTCTCGATGTCTTCGCTGGTTCGGGAACGACCGCTGCGGTCGCCCAGAAGATGGGCCGGCGCTGGGTCACCTGTGAGCTAGTGGATGACACCTTTAACCGCTTTACGCGGCCGCGCCTTGAGAAAGTGGTTGAAGACAATGACTCAGGCGGCGTGACTTTCACGAGCGAGCGCGAAGCCAAGCCAGGGGTCGAGGTTCCAGCGAAGTTCGACACTTCGGACATGGAAGACGCGGCTAAGCTCCTGCGCGCTGTTCGTTCAGAACAAGACCTAACGAAGGAGCAAGGCGCGGCAGTCGCTACAGCGCTCAAGCTAATCGCCACCCGCCCAAGCACGGTCCGCAACTGGCGCGGCGGTGGCGGTTTCACTGTCGCCCACTTGGCTCCGCAGTGCTTCGACTTCGTCCCCGAGTTGAACCTCGTGACGCTAACCGAAGCGGCGACCGGTGCGACACTCGTCAATTCTGTTGCTGCGAACCTCAACTTCTCGCTCACACCGGACAACCGCCATTTCGACGGCAAGCGTGGATCGATGTTCCTCAAAGTGGTCGAAGGCCGCCTCGATAAAGACAAGGCCGAAGAACTCCTCGCCCACCTCAATGAGGGCGAAGGCGTCACGCTGGCCGCAACGGAGCTCGAACCGGGCATCAAGCAGTTCGCGAGGACAACGGACAAGCCGTGCCAGGTTGTCCACATTCCGAACGACATTTTCAACTACTCGGCTAAGCAGGAGGGCAAGTAGACATGGCACTTCCAATCGCACTTGACCAAGGACTCATCAAGACCATCGCGACCGAGTTCCAGCTACGAGCCCCCAATAAACGCGCGCTGCGCGAACTTGTCTACCACCTCACCGGAGACTTCGACCCGCAAGAACCCATGGTCATGCACATGGCCACCGGTGCTGGCAAGACCTACCTCATGGCGGCGCTTATCGAGTACTTGTCACGCTTCGGGATGAAAAACGTCATGGTCGTAGTCCCGCCATCTACCGTCTTGCAGGAGAAGACGGTACAGAACTTCACCCAAGGCTCGCGTCGCTACATGGACGGCTTCTCTACTGCTCCCCAGGTGGTTTCGCCTGGCAACTATGGTGCGTGGCGGGCTGGCCAGCACGAGCTCTTCCGCGACTCCTCCGACGGGTCCATGGTGTTCGTGTTCAACGTTTCTCAGCTCATTGCGCCAAAGAAAGCAGACGCTGGCGCAGACACTAAAGACGGCATGCGCCGCAAGATTCGCGACCACCAGGAAGAATCGGGCTCGCTCTACGACTACCTTGTCGGGCTCGAAGACCTCGTAGTGATTGCCGATGAGTCCCACCTATTCGGCACCTCGGCTAGGGCCTTTAATCAGGCGCTAAAAGACCTGCGTCCTGCCGCGACCATTGGTCTGACTGCTTCAGCTGCCGATACAGACCACGTGATTTTCCACTACCCGCTCTACAAGGCTATTGAAGACGGCTACGTGAAGTCGCCCATGCTCGTGTACCGCGAAAATGGTTACCCAAAGGACTCAGTCGAGGAACGGCAACTGCTCGACGCTGTGTCGCTGCTTCGTAATAAGGAGGCAGCGTACGAGGCCTACGGCAAGGCAAACTTCCCCGGCGAAAGTGGGGAGGCAATGCGGACTAAGCCGTTGCTGTTCGTCATTTGCGAAAACGTCGCCCACGCGAGCGAAGTCACCGCCTTGCTCCGAGGCCCTGGGTATTTCGACGACCCGGAGGCAGTGCTCCAATTCGACAACGAGCACGACGATGCGGTGACGCTGCGCCGCCTCGACACCCTTGACAGCCCGTCCTCGACGGTGAGGGCTATCGTCTCAGTTGACCGTCTCAAAGAAGGGTGGGACACAAAGCGAGTTGCAGTCATGTGCGCGCTTCGCGCCATGTCGTCGGGCATTCTCACCCAGCAGACCATGGGTCGTGGCCTGCGGCTGCCGTTTGGAGCACGCACCGGTATTGCCGAACTCGACCAGCTCGACATTTTGAGCCACAAGTCGTTCAAGTCCCTCCTCAAGGACGAGGACGTGCTCCGCTCATTCGGCCTCGGCGACGCTGCCCAGGGTGCAATCTCAGGTATCGATGTCGAGGACAGTTTTCGCCGAGATGGCAAGCAACTTCAACCATCCGGTGTGCCTGGTGAAAACACTGCCGGTAGTCAGGCCGCTTCTGCAGCAGGCTCCACCGCATGGCTTGAGCTGCCCCAGGAAGGACAGAACACAGGAGCACAGGCTGCTGGCACCGTACCTGCGGGCGAAACAACACAGGTCACTGGTGGGCACGGTGGTGGAGTCTCCTTCCGCAGATTCTCAGACGACGAGTCCATGGAGCACGCCGCGTACATCCCGACAACTGAAATCCGTGTCAACGCAGAGTTCGCAGGCAAGACGTTCCTATTCCCCTCCACCGTCATGGCAAAGGCGACAACGCCCTTCTACCTCACTCACATCGACGACGAGGACATCATCAGGGTGGCGCGGCGTGTTTCGGACTCCAAGGAGGCACTCACCCGCGAAGAAATCGTGGTCCGGAAGTCGAGACTCGACACGAAACGCACCCCCGACGCGGAAGTCGAATCGGCACCCGTAGCGGAAGACATCGTTGTTAAAGAACTCACCCGCCGGGTCTTCGGTCTCGGTGTAGTAACTCAAGACAAAAAGAACGCCGTTGCGCTATCGAAGTACGTCCTGCCAACCTTCATGGACAATGCGAGCATCGACCACTGGACTGAGAAGGCCATGCAGTCCGCAGTTGACGAACTCGTCGCTCTTGTCAACGAGAAGGCGAAGCAGCACGCGAGCAACCTTCAAACTGAGACCACCATTGTTCCGGTTGAACTGCCTATTGACCAGGTAGTAACCCTGCCGTTTGGCAAAGAGGTGCTCCACCAACTGTCCAAGGACCAACAGTCGAAGTTTAAGCCACGCGAGTTTTATGACGGCTGGAATCGCGGGCTGTTCCCCGCTGCGAGCTTCGACTCGTGGGGCGGCGAGTACCTCTTGGCGCTGCTGCTGAACTACACCTCGGACATCGTCTGGTGGAAGCGGCTGTACGTGTCAGACCGAGCATCGATTATGTACACCACTCGCGACACCTATTACCCAGACTTCGTCGCCCAGGACTCCGACGGCACCATGTGGATTATCGAGGGCAAATCCGACAAGGGCCGGGATGACGAAACGGTACAAGCGAAACGAGCCGCGGCCCGGGTGCTAGTCCGAGAACTACTCGGCGAAGACGGTTTCGAGAACCAGAAATGGGGCTACGTTATCGCCTACGAGTCGGACATCAAATCTTCCGAGTCTTGGGAAGACTTGAAGCGAAAGTCGAATCCCACACCCTAAGATCACATACAAGGAGAGTTTTCATGGCTAAGTCAGTTTTCTACAGCTTCCAGTACAAACCTGATAACTGGAGAGTTCAAAAGGTAATCCAGATGGGCGCAGTCACAGGCGGTGCGGCTTTCACTGCACAAGATTGGGAACAGGTGCGACTCCAGTCAGATGCGGCTATTGAAGAATGGATTCACGATCAGATGAAGTACACCAAGGCTGTCATAGTTCTGGTGGGTGAAACGACCGCTGATAGTCGGTGGGTTGACTATGAAATTCGAAAGGCCTGGGACGACGGCCGCCCATTACTTGGTGTCCGTATCCACGGACTTACAAACAACAAAGGCGAGACCAGCCCTGCTGGGGTGAACCCGTTCTCCAGTATTCGCCTCAAAGATGGGACTTACCTGGATCAGCGAGTTCATCTAATCGACCCAGAGGGATCGGATAGCCAAACGGTATACAACAACATCGCTAACAATCTGGAGACGTGGGTGGAAATCTATGCCAAGAGCAGAAAATGAGTGCCCGTTCTGTGAAATTGTAGCGCTCGATGATCCTTACGTTCGCGAGATATACAGAGATGAGGACGTTGTAGCGTTCTTTCCGACCGAACCCGCCGTACTCGGGCACTTACTAGTAGTGCCCAAACAGCATGTTCCTGACATTTGGGAGCTAGATTGCCGAACAGGGATTCAATTGGCAACTGCAACCAAAAAGATGGCTGATTTAATAAATGATTCCCTCCACCCGGACGGCTTGAATGTCATTCAGTCGAACGGACGAGCTGCTACCCAAACTGTGTTTCATCTTCACGTTCATCTGGTTCCTCGATACAGGGGTGATTCGATGGGGCAGATATGGCCCGACGAGACGTCGTTCTCAGAAGTTCAGAAAGACGAGGCACAAGACTTACTCCGACGCAACGCACGAAAGATGGTGTTGCCATGACGGAATCCACTTCAGAGGACAGGGAGGATAGACGCAAACACCTCGATTTTATTCAGGCAATCATCACACGAATGTCGACAGCTTCGTCGAATACAAAAGCGTGGTTCTTGCCTGTTGCCACTGCGGCTTTTGGATATGCTATTGCGCAGAATAACCCATGGGTGGCAATGCTTGGTGTTGGGGCCACGATCCTCGCTGCGTATATCGACGCAAATTATCTGCGTCAGGAAAAGGCCTATCGGGCCATGTACCGGGTGGTAGCTAAAGGTGATGAAACTTTCAGCTCATTCTGCTTACAGCCCGACGAACTTCCAGACTGCGTTTCTCAAGAAGAGCGTGGTTCGTGGTCAGCTTCAACGCCACACTGGTTTGATCGTCTTTTTCCCGGGCCGAGCGTGTGGCGTTCGTGGTCGATAGTCGCTTTCTACCTCCCCATCTTTATTACCGGCTCCGTGGTTTCCGGACTTCTCTTCTGTAAGTGACTAAACCGTAATAGGCGCTTACACAGTCTCCACAGGGCTCCTCGATCATCGGCGGAGCGTGATGTGGACTGGCGGGGATTACACCACAGACTGGCTTTCAATCCCCAGGCATGATTTACCTGGTCATCTAATTTCCGGAAACCGCCTTCACCCCCGCCACCTAGCGTTTTTGTCTGGTGGCGGGGTTTTGGCTTAGCACAAAGCAGTGGCTATTGCCCGTTTTCCTTCACTGCGCTCCTTTTGACCAGATCTACAATCCACTGGAAATCATCACTCGAATCAATCTCATCGGCGTCGACTTTTACAAACGCCAGCGGGCGGGCCGAGGCCGGTCGGCGATTACGCATCTCATCCTTGGTTTCCGACATCGCGAACATCTCCCCTACACAAAATAGACAGCTCGGTACAGAACGAGTCGAGTGTAGCACTCCAGCAATGTCAGAGAGCGCTGACGCGTTAAAACTCTGGTGAAATCACGATCCAAGCCACGACATACAGAATGAACAAAGGCACAAACGCCGTAACGAGCCCGATGAGCACGACGCCGATGCGAACAAGTGCAGGATCGAGGCCAGCATACTCCGCGATGCCACCACAGACCCCGGCGATGTATTTGTCCACCATGGAGCGCTGCAGTCGCTTTGGCCCAGGATTTGGCTGGTACTGGGGTTGGTTCGTTGAAAAGGACATAGTGGCTCGCTCTCCTTCTGGTTATCTATGGAGTTGGGAGTTGGTTTGAGCGCCAAGGATCCCTTGGAAGAACTTGGTCAGCGTCGGAATATCGTCGGGGTCAAGGTGATCAAAGACGAGGCGTCGAACGCTTTCAACGTGACCTGGGGCTGCCGCCCGCAAACGATGCAGGCCGTCGTCAGTCAAGGTGACGAGAACGCCCCGGGCATCACCAGGGCATTTCTGCTTTACCACCAACCCGCGTCTCTCCATGCGGGTGACCTGGTGCGAAGTGCGGGAACGGTCCCACTCCAGAACCCAGCACAGGTCACGCAACCGCATGGTGTGCTCTTCGGCTTCAGACAGACTGACAAGCACCGAGAACTCCGGCGAAGAAAGATCGGAATCTGCCTGGAGGGTGTCGTCGAGAGCGCGGGAAACCTTCCGCGAAGTGGCAAGCATGAGCCGCCACAGGTCCTGTTCGGCGTCGCTCAGCCAGTGTGGTGCGTCAGACATATCTCTCACTGTAGTAGAAATCTCAGTGCTCCCCAATCATGTTTATAGGATCCATCAATTAGTCTTCAGCTGCTCAATTTCGTAGCGGTTGTCGCTGGACACACCGTCGTAACGGTTGGGATAGCAGGTCAGCACAATGACCTGAGCATGCTTGCCCACCCTATTAAACAGTGCGTTCATCAATTGTAGGCGGTGCGGGTCTGTTGCTCCGAGGGCGTCGTCAATGACCACAGGAACCGGGGAGGTGCCATCGCGGGCGACAAGCTCTGCTATCGCGAAGCGGGTCAGCAGTGCCAATTGCTCTTGCGCACCACCGGATAGTTCTTCGATCGGTAGTGACACACCCGCGACGTTTCGTCGAGTGATTTGGAGCTGGTCATCCAGCTCAAATTCAACGTCTCGGCCGAACAACGCGCCCGCATACACTTCGAGCGCCGCAGCGAACGGAGCAGCATAGCGCGCATTCGCTTCTTCCCGGTAGCGCTGCAGTGTGTCGTATAAGAGTCTGGTTGCATCGGCGCGACGCTTCGTGCGGTGGTATTCAGATTCGGCAGCATCGAGGGTGGCTTCAGCGCGGTCGACCTTTTCTGCGATGCCGGAGGCCATCTCAAAATAGCTTTTCAGCTCTGCGATGCGCTTGTCGGCCGCTGTGTAGCGTGCCTGCAGGTTCACTAAACGGGATTGAGCACTCTCGAGTAGTGCCTGTGCCATATCAACATTCGCGTCCTGTGCCGCCGCCGTCACTTCATCCAGCTTGGTGCGCGCGGCGCTCAGGCCTTCTGCAGCGGTTTTCTGAGCCTGATCCAGCTCTTCGGATGTGATGTGTTCCTGCTCGGCGCGCAGCTCTTCATCTGCGTTATGCACAGCTTCGTCGTGCGCCGAGAGCTTCGTCTCCAGTACCAGCAGCGCTTGTTGCGCTTTGCGGTCTTGGTGAGGCTCCAACGTGGCGGCAGCTACCTCTGCGTCATGTTGTGCCGTCTGTAAGGCTGCTTCGGCCGCTTCGAACTCACGCTCTGCCGCGTCCCGTTCCAACACGGTGGGGTCTTCACCCAGCGTCTTAGCGTGTTCCGCGCGCAATTTCTCTAGTCGCACGTGGCGCTCCTGGAGCGCAGAGAGTTCCCTGCCTGCGAGAATATCTTCTCGACGCCGCTTCGCGTCCTCCACGCCTTGGGCAAAAGCTCGGTGCTCGTCGCGCTTCGCACGCACTTCTGCAACGTCTTCACAACCGAGCTCCGCGAGCACCTCTTCAAGTGCACGCTCTGCTGCCTCCACCGCACCGTGTTCACCCACACTGTTGGCACCCGCGCTGTACGTGAGATGGAATTCGCCGAATTGGAGGGTGGTGGCGTCGAAAAGCTCGATGGTGCGCTCCCCATCAACGTGCGTGGGGGCGTCATCGTGGACGAACGTGGCGTCTTCGGCATGCACGGTCAGCTTTGCGGTCGCTGCGGCGCGGATGGTGCGTTGGATTTTCACCTCGCTTGCAGCTTCCTCAGCGCGAGTCACGTCCGCGTCGGTGATAGGTCGGACGGGGGATTCGGAGACGAGCTTTTGGTATTCAGTCTGTGCGGCCTCGATCTGGTCAAGCACTGCTTGCAATTCTGAAAGCTCTTGCTGGCACAGTGCATACTCTCGCACGGCACGGGTACGACGTGCGGTCTCACGCGCTTTTGCCAGCTCGATTTGGTGCCGCTTGAGTGCATCGGTGAGTGAGGCGATGGTTGCTGCTTCCTCATCGTTGGCTTGCTGTGCGAGAGCTCTCTCCTTCTCAAGCGCGGCGTGTTGCTCACGTAGCTGTGCAAGGCGCTGCTCAAGTTTTTTCCTATTCTCTACGTCTTGTGCAGCGCGTTGTGCTGTAAGTTCCGCGTATTTCACGGCTTCTTGCGCAGCCTGACGCTGAGCGACGACCTCTTCGGCATGTTTTGCGTCGACTTGTCGGGCTTGGAGGTCCCGCTGCGCTTGAGGCAGCTCATCCTGAATCTGCTGCATCTGTTGCTGTAGTCGCTCTACTTCTACGACTTCATCATCAAACTTTCGTTTCTGATTCACCAGTTCTTCATGCTGCTGGCGTGCGCCTTCGACCGCTTTCTGAAGCTTGTCGTATTCGCCACGTGGGCGGCCCGTGGGTGTAAAGAACGCTGCGTATTCGTCGCTGACGCGCTGCATGAGCGCGGTGTCATCGTAAGCAGCTTCCTCTGCAGTGAGTCCGGCATCCCCGTCAAGGGTCCGAACAACGCTTGGGATACCAGCTGCGCTGATTCCCGCCGCGAACTGCCCCTGACGCAGGAAGAGTGTCGAGGCGAGCTCCCGGTCAAGGTTTTCCGCGAGGATCCGTGCAAGCTCGTCGTCAGCTTCACGCCCGGTGTACTGGCGCAACTGCGGGCTGGTGATGTTGAGCTCCGAGTACTTCCCTTTACCCCACTGTTTCGCAATGGTGAAGTTGTAATCGCCGACCGTCGCTTCAAGTCTCACCGCCGGCGAAACGTCCCTCCCGATCGGGGTGAGCACGCCTATCTTCTTACCTCCGGCAGTGTGGCGCTCGTTCAGCACTGTCGTCAACGCGTCGAGGATGGTAGATTTGCCTGCCTCGTTGTTGCCATGGATGACGATCACACCTGTATCTGGCAGGTTTCGGAGCTCTAGTCGCTGAATACCACGGAAGTTTTCAATGGTGATCGAATGGATGCGCATTTAGTTCACTTCCTTGGAAAATCGGAACAGAAGGTTCACTGCGTCACGCGCTGTCGCGGAGCCTGTGGCATCATCTTGCGCGGTTGCCTGGGAAATCAGGTCCCGCATCGCCTCGGCCGCGTAACCGCTCAGCGGAAGGTTTTCGAGCTCTTCATCGCTGGGCGCTAAATGCAGACTCATGAGGCGTTCACGCTCGTACAACGCGGCGAACACCGGCTCAAGCCGCCCGATTGCCTGCTCAAAGGTCGCCATCGCCGCAAGGCCGAGCGTGCCACGCACCGAGTACTTCACCACGGTGCGGTCCTTATGCTCGTAGCGTTCAAGCTGATCCACAATCTTTTCGACGTCCCCTTCGTCACTGACCTCCCAGTCCAGTGCCTCAAACGTCCACGCTCCTGTTTCAACTGACTCGACGTTCACAGTGCAGTCTTCCGCGGAAGACTTTGTAATCTCAACGACGAGTGCGTTGCCGGAGTCAACCTCGCCACCACCGGCTGGGCCACCTACCGCGAAGTCGTGGAAATCAGTGGTTTCTGGGCTGCCCGAGAACCACACGCGCCCGCTCGTGCCGAGTGACTGCGTGGAGTGCGTATCCCCTAAAGCGACGTAATCGATCACCCCAGAGTCCAGCTTTTCCTCCAGCAAATCCAGATCGATGAGCGCTTCGGACTGCTCTTTTCCGTAGCCGTCGACTTGGCCGTGCCCGACGAGGACGCGAATCGTATCCGTTGGCTCTAAGTCACGTACGGCACGGGCACAGAGATCCTCGGAGGCATACCGAGCTTTCAGCGGTGCGCCGACGAGCTCGACACCGGGCGCCACCTCCACGGGGTCGAAGGAGTCCAGCACCTGAACGTTCTCCAAGTCCTCAGTCGCGTTGAAGATCGAGTCAGCCACCAACGGGTCGTGGTTACCCGGGAGTAGAAATACGGGCACAGGGAGACACTTCAGCGCCTCGAGCGCCCTGCCCAACGTCGACTGTTCCAGCGCGTTGTGTTCAAAGACGTCGCCGGCGATCACGATGCAGGAGGCGTCGTGCTCCGTGGCGGCCTGCCCAAGACGTTCGACTGCGCGCAAGCGGGTGTCGTCAAACCTCGATTGGGCCTCGGCGCGCAGAAACTTCCGAGTCATGCCAAGCTGCAGGTCAGAAGAGTGGATAAATCGAAAAGTGTTCACACACTCACTTCTACCAAACGTCCCGGACATTAGTCCTCAGTTTCAGTCAAGGCATAGAACAAATCTTCGATATCAGAGACCGCGCGAAGCTGATCAATATTCGTAAACGAGATCGTCTGCATGGCTTTATGCAGCATCGTAATGTCGGAATCTTCAATCATCGGGGCAACTTGAGGCGTGGGTAAATCTGGTAGCGTGCCGCCCTCCCAAAAATCAGGCTCTGGACGTGGCCCCGGTGAAGTAACCTCGCCTGGCGCATCTGGCTGCGCCGCCTCGTGCTGCACGGTCGGTGGTGCCATGCCGGTCAAGCGCGCAATCGAGCTGTCCCGGAGCTGCAGAATGAACTCGTGGTGCTCACTCATGCGCTGTGCGGCCTGATACCCCACGGCCACTATGTGTTTGCAGGCCACGACGGGGTCAGGGCAGCTACAGTACAGCCGAAACTCTTCGGGCCCGTTGGCGATCAGCGTGTCTAGCGCCTCATCGGTGTACACACCGTTGCGTGCCTTCATCAGCGCGGCTGAATCATGGGCAATCTCGGCAAGCAGCCCGCCTATGTCAGCAGCAGTGCGTCGTGGCAGCTCGATCACAGTGTGGAACGGCTCGATTTGTGAACCCGTTACAACCGCGTCGATCCCACTCAGCCGCGGATAAAGCTCAGCGACGTGACCGCCGTTGGCGTACGCAATACCGCGCTTGATACGTCCAGCATCGCTGTAGCGTACTACTGCTTCCCAGATTCTGCGGCCTGCTGCATTCCATGTCGCAGGCACGTCGCCATAACGAGAGCGGGTCGCTTTTGCTTGTTCCGCCTGCTTCTGTTCTGGTGAGCGCCGCCGTGCTCCAAAGTTGGCATAGATGACGTTATCTTCATGTGGCCGCTGTGTGCTCATAGGTTGCGCTCGCCTCCGTTGCCTCGGTAGCTCATCAGTTGAGCAAGATCGTCCGCGTCGAGTTCGGTGATCCAACCTTCGCCTTCACCGATCACGGCGCCCGCGAGGTGCATCTTGCCGTCCAAGATGTCCTGGATTGACTCCTCCATGGTCCCGCGCGTAATCATCTTGTACACGGTGACATCTTTCTTCTGACCAATGCGGAACGCGCGGTCGGTCGCCTGGTTTTCCACGGCAGGGTTCCACCAGCGGTCGAGATGGATCACCATCGACGCGGCGGTGAGGTTCAGCCCGGTGCCGCCGGCTTTAAGGCTCAGCAACATCGCTCGTGGTCCGTTCGGCTCCTGGAAATGCGCAACCATTGCGTCGCGCGCGCTCTTTCCTACCCCACCGTGGAGGAACGGGATGATCTCACCGAGGTAGTCGCTCAGGTATGGCCGCAGAATGTCGCCAAAGGCCTTGTACTGCGTGAAGATGAGTACTCGTTGATCACTGCGCACTGCCTCGTCAAGCAGTTCCACGAGGCGCGCGATTTTGCCAGACCTATGGTGGCCGTCGGCAAGCACTGGTGAGCCATCGCCCAAGAAGTGTGCCGGGTGGTTGCAGATCTGTTTGATGCGGGTAATTGTCGCCAGCACCAGGCCTTTACGCGCCATCCCCTTGCGTTCCTGCAGTTCGCGTTGCATGCGGTCGACGAGTGCTGTGTAGAGCGCCGCTTGCTCAGCGGTCATGTCGACTGTCAGTACATGTTCAGCCTTCTCCGGCAGATCATCGATAATCGCGGTATCCGTCTTCAACCTGCGCAGGATGAACGGTGCAGTAAGGCGCTGCAGCCGCTCTCCCATCTCATCGGCAAGGCCCTCGTCCCGGCGCGACTCAATTGCTCGAGCGAAGTGGTTGCGGAAGAAGGATTGCGAGCCAAGGATGCCTGGATTCACGAAGTCGAGGAGGCTTCGTAGCTCGGAGAGCTTGTTTTCGATCGGGGTGCCTGTCAGCGCGATACGGTGGCGAGCTGGCAGTGCTCGCACGCTTTTCGACGCCCTCGTCCCCGCATTCTTAATCGCCTGCGCTTCATCGAGCACCACATGATCCCAATCGATCAGGGACAAATCGATGACGTCGCGCGACGCAATCCCGTAGGAAGTGATGGTGATGTCATGTTTCTTGATGGCATCCCGGAGTTCCTCGGCCTTGTATCGGGCGCTGCCGTGGTGAACATATACGGAGAGGTGCGGGACGAACTTCGCCGCCTCACGGGCCCAGTTGCCCACCACCGAGGTCGGTGCCACGACAAGCGTTGGGCCAGTGCGCTGACCGCGTTTCTCTTCGACGGCAAGCAGCGTGAGCAGCTGGAGCGTCTTGCCGAGTCCCATATCATCGGCGAGCACTGCCCCCAGGTGGTTGCGCGACATGTAATACAGCCAGTCCACGCCACGGCGTTGGTACTCGCGTAGCTCGGCGTGCACGGTCGTTGGGATGTCGACGCGCTCCGGCGCAGGTCGGTCCATCCCACCAACCAGGGACGTAAACCACCGGGAACCGGTGAATTCGAGCGGCGATTCCGGCTCGCCTTCCAGCGCGAGTTGGCGAAGTTCCGCGGCGGTGACTGCGCCGTGGTCTTCTGATGCTTCGAGCTTTTGGTACTCCTCCTCAAGCTGATCTGCGCGAGCTGCCAGGGCCTCGGCGTCGTCCGCTCCGGCATCTGCTGCGAGCTGTGCCGTCATCCGAGCCTCTTCAGCTTCGCGCTTTGCCCGCGCGACTGCGCTCCCGTGGAGTTTTTCCATGTAGCGCTTCGTACGCTCAAGGTGGCGCGTATCGGCAAGCACCCACTCACCGCGCAGTTTGATAAGACCGGACTTGGACTCGACGAGTCGTTGCATCTCATCGTCGGTCAGCTCAGTACCACCAATGCTCACGCGCCAGTCGTAATTGATCAGCTGGCCGAATCCCAGCCGGGTCACCGCAGTTGCGTCGTACGGGTTCTTCGCCTCCGAAAGGTGCAGCTTCGACGTTGTCTCCGCTGTGGTCCACGCACGTGGCAGCATCACCGCGTAGTTCGCCAGTCGTAGCTTGCTCACTTCAGTCTCCACGAACTGCACAATTTCTTCCGCGGACAGGTACACGTCCCAGTCCCCGTCGAGCGCGGAGCCCGGCGTCGTCGCCGCACGCCGGTGCGTTGATGGATCAATCAGGTCTGAGACCTTGATCGCGTCACGAAGCACGGAGTGCAACTGCTGCACCGTATAAGCGTCGTACTCCGACAGCCGGATAGGTCGGGGCGAGTCGTCCCCGGAGCGCACGTTCACCCGAATCGGCCACTGTGTGAGTGCCTCGTCGACCTCCTCATCTGGGTCTGCGGGCTGTTCCACGATAAACACGAGCTGGAAGTTCGTAGCTGTAATCGACCCGTTCCATTGGCTCATCTGGCGTGCGAACGCACTCGAGCCTCGCCGCAACGGCGTCCCATTGAGCAACGACTGCACAAAGTCGTGCCACGGGAAAGGACGCTCGCCCCGCAGCATCGAGGAGCTGCGTAACCGGGCAGAAGCAATCCAGTGCACGAACGTGCGCGAGCAGTCCTCGTCAAGCCTCCTGTTATTTTCCGTCAGCACGCCAGGCGCGGCCGCGATCATGTCCGCGAGCCAGCCGCGCTCCTCAACACCGGTGCCCAACTGCCACTGCGCGTACCACTGAAAGTCCTGGGAGGGCACGTGAATGGAAACTCTCCCCGCCCGAACGAATCTCTCCAGGCCAAGGAACATCTGAATCAGCCATAGAAGGTCCGCCGCTATCGACGCCTGCTGCTGCGCGGTGAGGCCCTCCGGTGCCTCGGCCTCGGGACTCATGAGAAAGGCCATTGCCCGGAGAAACTGCACGGCCTCATCAGGCGCGAAAGCCGCCGTCGGCACCCGGAGACGCAAAAGTTTGCCTTTGGGCGTGCGCAACAAAACCTTGCCGCGGTGTCGAAACTTCACCCCATCTAGCAGCGTATGGACCGGTTCAGGGAAGGTCCCCTTCGGCACGTCATCAAGAGTAATGATCTTGTGGCCCGCCACCTGCTCGACCCAGACCTGCAAGCCAGAATCTGGCAGCCACAGTCCGTGAAGAAGGAATCTTGGCATGCCCACCCTTATACCATCCTTGAATTGGCTACATCGGCTACGGTTTTAACGGTAATCTTTAAAACTCTACTCGCTTATCTTTTCTATTGCTTTAGGGAGGCAAACATGGCCGATAGTTTCTGGCTTGTCCTTGCCATCGTGTTGTACTTCGGAGTCATGGTTGCCATTGGGTTCTACTCCTGGATCCAGACAAGCAAATATGACGACTACGTCCTCGGCGACCGTGGCCTGCACCCATTCGTGGCCGGCCTCTCGGCTGGCGCTTCAGATATGTCGGGGTGGCTGTTGATGGGCCTGCCGGGCGCATTGTTTGTCTCTGGCATGAGTGAACTCTGGATCGTCATCGGTCTCTTAGCAGGCTCCTGGGCGAACTGGAAGTTCGTCGCCCCACGGCTCCGCGCCTACACGGAGGTATCGAACAACTCGATCACCCTGCCTTCCTTCTTCGAAAACCGCACCCGAGATTCCTCGCACGTCCTGCGATTCGTCGCGGCCGTGATCATTATTTTCTTCTTCACGTTCTACGTCTCCTCCGGCATGGTCTCGGGCGGCCGCTACTTCGAATCCACCTTCCACGGTGACTACCTCACCGGCGTACTGATCGTGGGATCGATTACGGTGCTTTACACGTTCATCGGCGGCTTCCTCGCGGTCAGCTACACCGACGTTGTCCAAGGCGTCCTCATGTTCCTTGCGCTGGTCACGGTGCCGCTGATGGCCCTACTATCCCTCGACAACCCTGGGGACATTTTCTCTTTCGCATCTCACAACGCCTACGGCCCTTGGGAGTCCGGCAACCCGGACTACTTCAACATGGTCGCCGGTGTGTCGCTGGCAACGATCATCGGCAACCTGGCGTGGGGTTTCGGCTACATGGGCCAGCCTCACATCGTCACACGCTTCATGGCACTTCGTTCTCCTGCTGAAGCAACCAGCGCTCGTCGTACAGGTATCAGCTGGGTCACCATCTGCTTCGCAGGCGCAGTGTTCACCGCGCTCGTCTCGACGGTCTTCTTCGCTGAAACACCACACAGTGTGACTGACCAGAGCGGCTTCGAAACCATCTTCCTGGACCTCGCCCGTATCCTCTTCCACCCGCTGGTCGCGGGTATTGTCCTCACCGCGGTACTTGCAGCAATCATGTCCACCATGTCCTCACAGCTGCTCATCACTTCCTCTGCCCTCATCGAGGATATCTACCGCGCCGTCGCGAAACAGCGCCCGAGCCAGACCGCACTGCTCGTGCTTTCCCGCACGATGGTGGTATTGGTAGCCGCGATCGCGATGGTGCTGGCCATCAACCCGTCCGATACGATTCTTGGTCTCGTCGCATTCGCATGGGCAGGTTTCGGCGCAAGCTTCGGCCCAGTCGTCATTGCGTCGCTCTACTGGCGCCGACTCACCGCGCCGGGCGCTATCGCAGGCATGCTCGTCGGCGCGATCACTGTGTTCGTGTGGGGCTCTTCCGACACGCTGTCCGGAATCATCTACGAAATCGTTCCTGGTATCGCGTTCGCGTCCATTGCTCTCGTCATCGTCTCGTTGCTGACGAAGCCGAAGCAGGGCGTAGAGGACGAGTTCACACGTGCGGTCGCCGTGACCGACTTCGCGCTGTCCACCCCAGACGCCACGTTCGCGGAGGCGCTCGAAGCAACAACGGGAACCGAAGGGACCTCACGCGCGTCTAACTAGGCGTGCGTGTTTACCTGACTCTTCTTCTCATTCTGACCATTGCGTACACCCCGTTCCCAACGGGGTTTTCGCGTATCGACGCCCCCACCGCCCACCAACGTGTCACCATCGTGGGCTACAAACGGGACAACTTCGGGCCAGGCTGGCAGCGCCATGCCACTGGTTGCACAACTCGTGAGCATGCCATGGCGTATGCATTCGAGCAACCAGTTTGCGGAGTTCCCTACCGGCAATGGGCCCCTGTCGACGTCGTCGATCCATATACGCGCAAACGAATTGGCCCAGGCGATGTGGAGCTCGACCACCTTTTCCCGCTATCTGCAGCGTGGGACATGGGGGCGCACGCCTGGAGCGACGAGCAACGCCTGCAATTCGCAAACGATCCTCATAACCTCATCGTGACCTCACGCGCGGCGAACCAACAAAAATCGGACATGCTGCCGAGCGAGTGGATGCCTTCGTCTGTCGCGCAGCAATGCGCATACGCACGCCAACTTGCGCGGGTGGCAAACATGTACGGCCTGCATGTGACCACCAGGGATCTTCGTACCATGCGGCGCGCCTGCCAGGGCTGGAGGGGCGTCGCCGCCCGCTTCGCAGGCATCGGCATGTTCCCTACTGCCAATTCACCTAGGTGATAGTGGACGTATCAAGTACAGTGGTTGCCTATGACTACTCTGTTAACTTTCCTTCACGTCGCCGCAGCCATCCTGCTGCTGGGCCCTATCGTTGTGTCTACCTCGATGTTCCCCCGCCAAGCCGCCGAGGCACACACGGGTGACGCAGCTGCTGCGGGCCGCGCGTCGATCCTGTATCGCATTTCGCGCACCTACGGCATTGCGTCATCGCTCGTTCCGCTGCTCGGTGTCGCAATCCTCTTTGGCGACTGGGCGGCATATAAAACGAACTACTTCCTGCACACCTCCATCGTGCTGGCGGTTATCGCATGGGCACTGTTGCTCTTCGTAGTCATCCCGACCCAGCGCAAGATGGTAGGCACGCTCGGCGAGCTGGAGCCGTCCGAGGCCGACCCTGCCGACGTCACGGCGAACTTCGAAAAGTCCAAGGCGAAGGCCTCTGCCTTCGCCGGTGTATTTAACCTGCTTTGGTTCATCGTGTTGGTGCTGATGTTCTTGCCAGCACCAACCCTCTAAGCCCCTAGAACTTTATCGACGACGCCAGGCCGAGCAGCGCCAGCACGATCGGAACAACGATCGCCGCAATCTCGCCTGGGGTCATATCGCGTGAGCTTTCGGACTTGGACGAGGAGTCCCGCTCCGAGCTTTTATCGGAGGACAACAGCCGGTCGTAGAGACCGGCTTCATGTATTCCAGCGGCACCCGACACTAGGTCCCATCCCTCGGATTGGCTCATTTTCTTGCCTTGGACAATCGGCGCAGCCCACAGCCAGGCTTTCCCTTTAATCTCGATGCCGTTGATGTTGGCAACACCAGCATTGCCAAACGCCGGGCGGCTGACAACACGCCTGTAAAATTCTTCGTGCCGTCCCGTTCTTCGATCCAGACCAGACCGCCAGAGGCCCCCAGCTAGCTGTAATTTACGACACCAGGCAAAAATCCAGCGAGCGTGCTAGAACCATCGGTCACGGCGCTACGCACGGCGTCGGCAACCGGTCCCACGGCCGAGCCAGAGGCCGGCATCAGCAGATTTTGTGCGTACAGCCCTAAGAGCCGCGATTCTGCAACACGCGGCCCGTCGGCAGCATGCACCCCAACCACCAAGTCACGGGATCCCAATACCGGAAGCTTTTGTGCAACCCACTGCGAGGAAACAACGCCTACGAATCCACGACCGGGAATCCACAAGGGGCCACCGGAGTCTCCTGGTCGGGTCATTGGTGCCTCAACGAAGAACGTGTTCCCCTCTGCCCCGCCGAAGCGCCCGCAGGTAGGAGTCCCCGTCGGCCGGTTCGAAGTTTGCCCGTAGTAGCACACACGCTCACCGACCGCGATGCTGTTTGGGTTCACCCACGCGTCGCCCGAGAGTCGGTTACCACCAATCTGCACCGGGGCGTCCCACTGGATCGCAGCCCAGTCGTTGCCAAGACGCCCGTCGTACGCTTTCGAGCGATACAGCGTTCCCAGCTGTGGCGAGGCAACCCGCGCGTTGTGGTCCACAATACGTACACGCGCACCTTCGGGACCGCAGTGTGCCGCAACAAGGCTGCGCCTGCGTGAAGGCTCGTTGAATCCAACGGTGCAATACCCGCCGCCTTCAACCATCACAGCTCCGCCCTGCTCAATGCGCTGCACATTCTGTGCATGCGCCGACGGCATATTCGTTACGACGCCCACACCGAGTGCAAGCGCCCACCCCAGCGTGAGCAAACTGCGATTCAACTTCATGCCTGTGCAGTCTACTGCACAATCAGGTAATGAAAAACGCACCTGCCAAGTAATCATTACTCGACAGGTGCGCTTAGTATCTGTGGAAATTAATCCCAGTTGCGGTTGTTTCCGCGGCCACCGCGACGGTCGTCACGGTCGTAGCCGCCACGACCACGTCCACCACGGCGATCATCGCGATCGTAGCCGCCACGCCCGCGACCACCACGGTTTCGGCCACCACGGTCGTAGCCGCCACGACCACGGCCGCCACGCCCGCGTGGAGGCGCACCATGATCGCGCTGAATATTGATCAGCTGACCCGAGATTCGGGTGTCCGTCAAGCGATCAAGCACTGCGTTATCAAGGTTCTTCGGCAGCTCGACCAGGGTGAAGTCCCCACCGATCGTGATGCGGCCAAAGTCCTTCGAGTTCAAACCGCCCTCGTTGGCGAGTGCGCCAACGATTGCGCCCGGACGAACATGCTGACGCTTACCAACGTCCAGGCGGTAGGTGTCGAAGTTCTCCGAATCGTGTTCGAAACGGCTGCGGCCGCCGCGGCGGTCATCGCGGTCGCGACCGCGGCCACGACGGTCGTCGCGGTCCCACTTGTCCCGATCACGGCGATCGCGACGGTCCTTCGGCGGTTCCTTCATCAGGAACTCGTCGCCTGCCAGCGCCTGCGTAGCTAAAGCAGCAGCGATGTCGTCCATCGGCACGTTGTTGGTGGCCGAATACTCGCGGACCATGGATTTGAACACCTGCACATCGCTCGCTTCGAGCGACTCGGTAATGGAGTCCATAAACTTGGTCTTACGGCTGTCGTTGACCTCGTCAACCGTCGGCAGATCCATCTCCTCGATGGTCGCGTTGGTCACGCGCTCGATGGAACGCAGCATGCGGCGCTCACGCGGCGTAACGAACAGGATCGCCTCACCGGTGCGGCCCGCGCGGCCGGTGCGGCCGATGCGGTGCACGTACGACTCGGTGTCATTCGGGATGTCATAGTTCAGCACGTGGCTGATGCGTTCGACGTCCAAGCCACGAGCCGCGACATCGGTGGCGACCAAGATGTCAAGGCGGCCGTCGCGAAGCTGATCGACGGTGCGCTCACGCTGCTGCTGAGCGATGTCACCGTTGATTGCAGCAGCGGAGAACCCACGGGCACGCAGCTTCTCGGCGAGCTCCTCGGTCTCCTGCTTCGTGCGTACGAAGACGATCATGGCCTCGAATTCGGTGACTTCGAGAATTCGAGTGATCGCGTCGAGCTTGTTACGGTGCGCAGTGAACAAGTAACGCTGAGTGATGTTCGTGTTGGTGCGCGTCTTCGACTTCACCGTTACTTCGGTCGGGTTATCGAGGTACTGCTTCGAGATACGACGAATCGCGTTCGGCATCGTCGCAGAGAACAGAGCAACCTGCTTCTCTTCCGGAGTGTCTTCCAGGATGCGCTCCACGTCCTCTTGGAAGCCCATGTTCAGCATCTCATCTGCTTCATCGAGCACGAGGAATCGCAGGCTGGAAATATCCAACGAGCCCTTCTCGAGGTGGTCGATGACGCGGCCCGGTGTACCCACGATGATCTGGGCACCGCGGCGCAGACCGGACAGCTGGATGCCGTAGGCCTGGCCACCGTAGATCGGCAGCACGGAGATACCACCAAGGTGGTCTGCAAACGACTGGAAGGAATCCGATACCTGCAGTGCAAGCTCGCGAGTCGGTGCGAGGATGAGGGCCTGCGGGTAACGCTCCTTGCGGTCAATCCGCGAAAGGATCGGCAACGCAAAAGCAGCGGTCTTACCGGTACCTGTTTGTGCAAGGCCGACAACGTCGCGACCTTCCATCAACAGTGGAATGGTCTCTGCCTGGATGGCGGATGGCTGTTCAAAGCCAACCTTCTTCACGGCATCTACGACCTCTTCGGGCAGGTTCAGGGTCTCAAACCCGTTCGTTGGTTCTTCAGAGGCCTCGTCTGCCTCGCTCCCAGCGAGATCCGCCGCGTCGCTACCAACGACATCTGCGAGGCTCAAAATCTGCTCAGTCTCATTAGTTTCGGCATTGGCTGCGTCCTGCGCAGCGCCGGTTTCCTCAGAAACTCCCGCATCCCTGGTGTCATCACGTGCAGCATCAGCTGCGACATCCTGCGGGTTTTTCTGATTTTCCGACACATTCATATCCGGCTCTTTCTCGCCGCCGGTGGCGTTTTCGGAAGTGATCATTGTTTCCCAACAGTACGCCACCCTGCAGTGTTTTTCCTATTCGCCACCGGCAACGTCATTCGCGCCACAAGTCCGCCGCCGTCTTCAGCACGTCGCGCCTCGAGCGCGAGCTCCCCGTGGTGCGCTCGCGCGATCGTATCCACCAGCGCCAGACCGAGCCCATGGCCCCGGCGCGCCCCGGAAACTCGCCCATTCGCCCTACTGAAAGGTTCAACGAGCTGCCCTACTGTTGCTGGATCCAACACGTCACCATTGTTGACGACGACCACTTCGACCCCATCGTCAGAACCGGTGCTGTGAGCGTGGACTGAAATAACCCCATCAGCACCGTGTATACGGGCGTTGTCGATGAGGTTTTGGATCGCGTGGCGCAACAGTACGTCGTCGCCGAGCACCTGGAGGTCTGGGTCGATGGTGGCGTCGATACCTGGTGTGCTCGCTGTAATGGCAGTGATGAGTTGTGTCAGGTCAATATCTCGAGCCTCGAGCACCTTAGCCTCAGCCTGGCTGAAGTTCAAAAGTGACGTGACCATCTCGGCGGATGACGCGTTGACGGTGCGGATGTCGCGGATGGCATCGCGTAGTTCCTCGGCAGACGTATTCGGGTCTAGCAGTGCGACATCTGCGATGGTCTGGATGGTGGCGATCGGGGTTTTCAGCTCGTGGGACGCGTTTGATGCAAAGCGTTGCCGTGCTGCAATGGAGTGTGCAAGGGACTCCAGCATCGAATCGAGTGCGTGCGCGAGGTCAGCGACATCGTCAGCAGGGCCTTCGTAGTCGAACCGCTGGTCAAGGTCGCCGGCAGAGACCAAACGTGCAGTCGCCGCGATGGTGCGTACGGGCTTGAGCAGCGCACCTGCAACGAACCAGCCGATGGCGCCGGCTAGAGCGGTCAGCACACACAGAGCGACGAGTGAGGCACCAAGCATCACGTTGAGCACCTCGTGCGAGATAGGCACGGAACCGTCGATGAACGCACCGTCAGCACCGGGGCCTCCTTCGGCACCCTCGATGACTGCTTGCACAGGCACAGGGGTCAGGCGCAGGTAGAGGTACACCACCGCTGTCAGACTCAGCCCTGCTGTAAACACTGTCGCAACGAACAGCCAGGACGTGCGGGCACGAAGTGACAGGCTCATTGGTATGGCTCCTCAGCAACGTAATACCCAGCACCCGGCATCGTTTGCACGATCCATGGTTGCCCCAGTTTGCGCCGCAGGTGGGAGATAGTGACGCGGATCGAGTTAGAGAACGGGTCCGCGTTTGCGTCCCACGCCTCTTCCAACAGCTGTTCTGCAGAAATGACATCCCCCTGCGCGTGCATCAACGTTGCCAGCACAGCAAACTCCTTCGGTGACAGCGCAACCGACCGACCACCTCGACGTACCTGACGGGTGCCCTTATCGAGAATGACGTCTCCGCAGGCGAGCACCGACGTTGGTTCAGGCACTCCGCGACGCAGCAGCGCCTTGACTCGCGCTAACAGCTCGGGCAGTTCGAATGGTTTGGTCAGGTAATCGTCCGCCCCCACCTCAAACCCTTCGAGGCGGTCTTCAAGTGTTGCAGACGCCGTCAGCATCAGCACCCGCGTGTTCGGGTACAGGTCGCGCACGGTGGCGCACACATCGTCGCCGTGCACCTCGGGAATGTCGCGGTCGAGCACGATCACATCAATCAGCTGGGATTCTAGACGTTCGAGCGCGGAGCGGCCGTCGTAACGCACATCGACAATCATTTCCTCACGGCGCAGTGCTTTACCCAAGGCATCAGCAAGCAAAGCTTCGTCTTCAACGACCAAAATCTTCGGCGGCGCAGCCATCGCAACTGTCCCTTCCACGTTGGAGTTCTCTCATTCTGCTGTGATTCTAATTGGGGTTTCGTGCGGAGCTGCAATGTTAACGCTCTCGCAACATAGCGCTTCATAGCATGAACATCATGTCAAAGACTTCCACACCAGACTTACGCGTGAACGGCATCGATTACGCACGCGCAGTCGCGCTCGCAGCCATGATATTTGCACACCTCACTCATTCGACTGGGGTCGCGGGACAACTACTTTATGGGTTTCCCGCAGCGACGTTCGCGTTCCTGGCAGGCATCTCGATGGAGCTGATGGCCCGCCGCGCCCAAAAAGTAGGCGGCGAGGCGGTCGCGCGCTGCCGCCATAGCTTTTACGTGCGCGGCACGCTACTCATCGTGCTGCATGTGCTCCTCGTACCGTTTGCTGGCGATATCGAGGTCGTGCTCTTAGTCTTTGGCATCTGTCACCTCTGCTTGGCGACGGTCCCCCACTGGCCAACCGCGCGTTTAGGGTTACTGCTTGCGGGGCTGCTCGTAGCATCTGCTGCAACGGCTGCGCTCGGAAAAATTGTCGCCCTGCCAGCAGCAGTCTTCGGGGCTCCCTACCCAGTCTTCTCGTGGGCCGCGCTCATGGTCGCGGGCATGGTGGCGTGGCGCGTTGTGCTGCACCACACTTGGCGTCGTTGGGTTGCTGTCCTCGTTGCCGCCGTAGCACTGCCTGCGGTAATTGCGGCGCGGCTACACCTCAATACAGCAGGGGCCGGCCTTCTGGTGGCGGCAATCGATCCGAACGGGCACACTGGTGGGCTCATTGCTGTGGTCAGTGAGTGCGCCGTCGCGGCTGGTGTCACGGCGCTGTGCCTCATCATCACGCAGTTCGTGCCTTTCGGTTGCGACATGGGCCGGATGCCGCTGACTGTGTACTGTCTCCACGTCATCACTGCGAACGGGCACAGTGGGGTGATCTTCGCAGCAGCCACCGTGATAGTCGCATTCGCGTTCGCCGTACTGTGGCGCAGTTTCTTTACTCGTGGCCCTCTTGAGGCAGCGATGCGCGCCATTGTGGCCCGTGCAACCCGTACCGATCTCCCTCCTCTCAAGCAATAAAGAAAAGGAATACTTAGCCATGAAACTGAACACTTCGACTCGTATCCTCAGCTCCTGCGTAGCTACCGCGCTCATCGCGCTGCCAGTATCTCCGGCGATCGCCATGCAGTCCGATACCTTCGCAGAGCCATCGGCAGAGTCCAACGCGGTAGTCTCAGTCCGCACCGCCGACGACGATCCGGACACCGGCGTATGCACCGGCACCGCGATTGCGTCGCACTGGGTTATTACTGCGCGCCACTGCATGGACCACCTTCCAAAAGCCGGTGGATCCGTGCGTACTGGCCAGGGCGACGACCAGAAGTTTTTTGACGTCGATAAGTGGATGACCACCCCGAAGGGTGACATCGCGCTGCTGCACACCAGCGAAGACCTCGGTCTCGATTCCTACCCCGAGCTTTCCGACGACATCCCAGCCGCAGGAAGCGATGCAAAATTCTACGGCTGGTCCTCTGACGGGTCTGGCGCTGGACGCACCCTTCCGTACGCTGAGGCGACCGTCGACGGTCCGACCCCGATGATCCTGTTCGAAGGCACCGACGGCGTCGAGGCCACCATGAAAGACGGAGCAGCAACCCAGCCCGGCGATTCCGGCGGCGCACTCTTTAGCGAGGGCAAAGTAGCAGCCATCGCGTCCGCGTCGCTGTTCATGGACCCCGACAACCCGGAGTCCGCCGAAGAGGGCGTGAGCCCAAAGGTTGCCTTCGCTCCTGTTGCTTCGCAGACGGACTGGATCCGTGAGCAGATCAATGCAGCGGATGAATCCGCTGAAGCAACGAACGACGACAGCACCGAAGGTTCACAAACCTGGTTGCTCGTCGCAGCAGGCGCCATCGCTGTAATTGCCCTGATTGGTGCCGCGGTCGCCCGCTCACGGAAGCGTGATGTTGACACCGCAAAGTAGCGCTGGCAGCAAAGGCGATAGAACTCACAGAAAAACCTGTGAATAATTTACAGACCAGCGTAATTAAACGTTATGATGTCTGCCATGACTTCCCGCTCGTCGAAGCCCAAGGGGCTTACACACCGCCATATTCACTTCATCGCCCTCGGTTCGGCAATCGGCACCGGCCTCTTCTACGGTTCGGCCGGTGCGATTCAAGCCGCCGGCCCATCAGTACTGCTCGTGTACCTGTTCGGAGGGGCCGTCGTTTACTTCATGTTGCGAGCCCTGGGCGAGATGAGTGTGCAGCACCCAGTTCGCGGGTCTTTCGCGGTGTACACCAGGGAGCACCTTGGTGGCCTGGGCGGGTACATCACCGGGTGGATGTTCGCCTTCGAGATGATGATCGTCTGCCTCGCAGACTTGACTGCGATTGGTATTTATATGAAGTTCTGGTTCCCGGACACCCCAGCGTGGGTGTGGATTACCACAACGCTTCTGGTTATCGGGGCGGCCAACCTCGCATCCGTACGCTGGTTCGGTGAGCTGGAGTTCGCATTTACCCTGATCAAAGTCGTAGCCGTGGTCGCCATGATCGTTGGTGGCGCTGCAATCCTCGCCTTCGGGCTGGGCACGAATCCAGAGGCTACCGGCATTTCTAACCTCTGGAACGACGGCGGCTTCTTCCCGAACGGCATTGAAGGCATGATCGCAGCGTTCATCCTCGTACTTTTCGCGTTCGGCGGCACCGAGATCATCGGCGTTGCCGGCACTGAAGCCGATGACCCAGACCGCTCGATCCCGAAGGCGGTCAACACCGTTCCACTGCGAATCCTCCTGTTCTATGTGCTGGCCATCCTGGTCATTTTGATGCTCAACCCATGGCGCGCAATGACCGGCGAAGAAAGCCCATTCGTTCAGATTTTTGACACGCTCGGCGTGAACTGGGCTGCCGCGCTACTCAACCTTGTTGTCATCACCGCCGCACTTTCTGCAATTAATGCAGACCTGTTCGGCACCGGGCGCGTCCTGACAGGCCTAGCCAAGGAGGGCCTCGCACCGAAGATGATGAAGCGCACCATCCGCGATATCCCAGTGATGACAACCATTACCCTGCTCCTGGTACTCGTCATCGGCGTTATTCTCAACGCTCGTTACCCGAATATCTTCGAAACCATCGCGGCACTGGCGACTTTTGCCACCGTGTTTGTCTGGCTGATGATCCTGCTTGCACACGTCGCATCCCGCCGAAATATGTCCGCAGCAGAGCGTGAAAACCTAAGCTTCCCGGTACCGTTCTGGCCCTACGGCCAATGGTTCGCGATCATTTTCATCTTGTTCACGTTCGGCATCATGGTGTGGCTGCCGCAGTACCACATGGCACTCGCCGTCGGCGTTGCGTTCCTTGTAATCATGACGGTGCTCTACTTCGCCACCGGGCGCCCGAAGGCAGTCGCCCAGGCACACGTCACCTACGACATGAAATAGCACGGACTTTCGAATACAAGTATCCAATGTCGAGCGCGCACGCTATCCTATGGCTACATGTTCCAAGCTCTGAGCCAGAAGGAGACGCAATGCGCCAATCTACGGTTGCTTCCGGCCCGACGTTGACCTCGATTGAGATCTGCGCAGGGGCCGGTGGCCAAGCACTTGGATTAGAGACTGCTGGATTCCACCATTTGGCTGTTGTGGAAATCGATAACTGGGCAGCGGAGACGCTGCGCGCCAACCGCGGCAGCGACCACCCCCACCCTTGGCCAGTACATCAGATGGATGTCCACGACTTCGACGGCACCGCTTGGCGCGACCAGGTCGATCTCTTTGCCGGTGGCGTGCCGTGCCCACCTTTTTCCATTGCGGGAAAACAGCTCGGCGCAGATGATGAACGCGATCTGTTCCCCCAAGCCCTTCGCCTGGTGGAAGAAATCAACCCGAAGGCCGTAATGCTGGAAAACGTCCGTGGCCTAGGACAGAAACGGTTTGACGCTTACCGCAACGAAATCGTCAGTGAACTCGATCGCATGGGGTACACCACCTATTGGTCACTCTTTCAATCAGCAGACTTCGGCGTCCCCCAGCTCCGTCCACGCTTCATTTTGGTGGCACTGAAGCATGAGTTTGCTGAGTTTTTCGAGTGGCCAACTCCCAATATGCACCACACCTCAGTCGGCAGCGCCCTTCGCCACCTGATGGGTGAAAACGGTTGGCCGGGAGCAGATTCCTGGGCCGACCAGGCTGATACGGTAGCACCGACTCTGGTTGGCGGGTCCAAGAAACACGGAGGCCCAGATGTCGGCCCAACCCGGGCGAAAGCAGCTTGGAAGAAACTCGGTGTCCGGGGCACTTCGATCGCAGATAGCGCACCAGGCCCCGATTTCCCCGTTGACGATCCTGATAATCTGCCGCGCCTTACTGTCCGGATGGGCGGTGTAATTCAAGGTTTTCCAGAGGATTGGGACTGGCAAGGAGGAAAAACAGCTCAATGGCGTCAGGTCGGCAACGCGTTTCCCCCACCGGTCGCAGCTGCGATAGGCACCGCGATTAAGGAGGCACTACTTGCTTGCACTGCCGTGGCAAAAGCCCCCGAGGTCTCACCTCAGCTAGCACTTCCAACGCACGTTTAAGGCAAACAGATGACCACGTCGCATGAAGATGACTTTCCTACGAACTCGCCGAGCCTTTTCGTAGCAAGTTTCCCGACGGTGAAGCGATGGGAAGAATTTTTCGACAAACGTTCGACCAAGCCTTTGATGGTCAGCACACAGGCAGATTCGACCCTGCCCAGCTGAGCAAGACGGAACTTGCCCACATCGGTTCACTAGTTGAGATCAACATTCGACGCGGATTTGACGGCACCATCACTGATGGCGAAAAGATGGATTTCAAAATCCTTGGTCATGAAGTCGACTGCAAATACTCAAAAGCCCATATGGCTGGATGATCCCGATGGAGGCTGTTGGCCACCATGCAATGCTCTGCCACGCAGATGAAGCCTCTTCGACTTTTCGAGTTGGTTTCATCAAGATCACCGATGAAATCCTCACTGCTGGTGGCAACCGGGACCGCAAGCGAACCATCAAGGCAGCGGCGCGCAAAAATATCGAATGGGCATGGTTCGATCACCCATACCCAAGCAACGTACTGCTCCATGCGGATGCAGAGACTGTTGCCTCAATAATGCAATTACCATCTGGGCAGCAACGCCTCGACATGTTGTTCCGCTCGATCCAGCAGGTTCTCATTCCGCGCGGCATCGTCTACACCGTCGCTCAGCAGAAAGACCCTATGAAACGCATTCGATACAACGGTGGCTCCAGATCACGCCTCCAAGACGAAGGAATTCTCATCCTGGGAGACTATCGTCGCCACCAAGCTATCGCTGAAGCACTCGTGCTACCAATTTGCAGAGATGGTGACAGCCTTGCGGTACGAGTAGTACCCGCTGAACCAGATTTTGTAGGACCGGTGGTGGAGATTGAACGGCAGTCTTGGCGAATCGCCACCGAAGCCGATCCCGTGTATCGAGCACCACGCCTCCCTTTCTAGAGCCCCCACAGCCTAACGCCCGGTTGCGCCCGCCTATTTCCGTTATCTTGGTTACATATTTCGATTGGTATTCCCAATGTGGCGGGAAATCTGCAATGATAGAGAGCGGAACATAGTTTTACTGGATTCAGGAGAGATCATATGACTATCACCAATCCGTCTACCCCGTCGAATAACATCACACCAGGCAACAAGATTGTCCTGATCGGTGCTGGTGATGTCGGCGTCGCGTTCGCATACGCCATTCTCAACCAGGGAATCTGCGACCACCTCGCCATTATCGACCTGAACGAGAAGAAGACGTGGGGTGAGGTCGAGGACCTCAACCACGCAATGCCGTACTCGGGCCACAACACCAAGATCACGGTTGGCACCTACGAGGACTGCCGCGACGCAGCGCTCATCGTCAACTGTGCAGGTGTTGCACAGCGCGACGGCGAAACCCGCCTTGAGCTCGTGGGCCGCAATGTGAAGATCTTCGAGTCCATCAACAAGGAAGTGATGGCCAACGGTTTCAACGGCATCTACCTGGTGGCAACCAACCCGGTCGACGTCCTGACCTACGCCACCTGGAAGCAGACCGGCCTTTCCTCCGCCCAAGTCGTGGGTTCGGGCACCATCCTGGACACCGCACGCTGGCGCTGCAACCTGGGCAAGTACTTCGGCGTTTCCGCAAGCTCTGTCCACTCCTACATCATCGGTGAGCACGGCGACACCGAGCTGCCTGTCGTGGCATCCGGTTCCGTCGCTGGCGTGTCGCTGCGTCGTCGCTTGGAGAAGGAAGCAGAAACCGACCCGAAGATCTACGAGCGCATCGATGACATGTTCGTCGCCACCCGCGATGCCGCCTACAAGATCATCGAGGCCAAGGGCTCCACGTCCTTTGGCATTGGTGCAGGCCTTGCCCGCATCACCCGCGCAATCCTGATGAACGAGGACGTCGTACTGCCAGTCTCTGCTCTCCTTGAAGGCCAGTATGGTCAGGATGACATCTACATCGGTACTCCTGCTGTCATCAACCGCAACGGTGTCCGCGAGGTTGTCGAGCTGCACCTCGAAGACACCGAGCAGGAAAAGTTCGATCACTCGGCTTCCACCCTTCGCGGCGTGATGGTCGAAGCTGGCCTCACCGAGGCATAAGCTCTCGCTTTTCCTCCTTCGATAGCGCCCACCAACTGCACTGTGGTGGGCGCTTTGTTCTGCGCTAGTCTTCGGCCCGCAGGTGCCGCGTCGCATCGAGCGCGCCGTCGCCTCGTGCGAGCGCGTCGTAGGTGGCGCAGCCGGCGTCAAAAAGCTTGATGACGTCTCCTCCGTCCACATCCGCGACATCGAGAAGGAACACATTTGGGTCATCATCTTCCTCCGCTGGTGCAAGTGTTGCCCACCGGCCATCGGCTTGGATATCGCCAAGCGCGACCTGAGCTGCAAACAGCGCATCGCCGCCAACTGCGTCGACCCCGATTTCTGCCAGCGGAGCGCACTTTCGCACATCCAATGACCCCAGCGCTTCTGGAGCTGCGCAAACGGTGATCGCTACAGGAGTATCCTGCAGCACTACATCAGAGGCGTCTTGGTCCAGGCAAAGCCTAGAGTCAAGCACAACGATGTGCTCGAGCGCATCAAAATACTCGGGGTAACGTCGGGAGAAATCAGCGAGATTTGTAAGAGGCCCGGTGCAGATCAGGCGCAGGTCGTGCGTACCGCGCGCGCACGCATCTGCCCAGAGAAGGTCCCAGTCATTTGCGACATACCGCGCTGGGACAAGAGCGTTCCCCAATCCGACAGATTGCTGTGGTTGATGGCCTGGCACATCACAGCCAGTTGCAACGGCGACGGCGGGAACACCGCATTTCGACAACACCCATGCGGCATGTTGCGCACATTGTTCAGAGGCAGCGTCACCGCTTGAAGTTGTCACGCACTCCAACTCAGCACGCCCATTGTGGTGCGCCGCCACGACATATGCCAATGCGAGGGCGTCTTCGACCCCCGGGGTGCAGTCAACGATGATTCGCACAGTGCTCCTTTACGCGGCCGACTTGTGCAAAGTTTCCTTACCGTACATCGCCCAGATCAGCAGAGCGACCAGCGCCACCAAACCACATGCGCCGAACGCAACAGCGAACCCAAACACCTCCGCCAGGAAACCAATCACTATTGGCGCAGCAATCTGCCCGGAATCCTGCACCATCTGATAGGTAGAAATCACCTTGCCGCCAGAACGATCATTGCCAATGATGTCTGCCAACGTTGCCTGCAATGCGGGACTCATCAAGCCACCGCCGACACCTGCGCATACTGAGATCAGCAGCAGCACCCACACGCTTGTCGCTAACCCTAGCGAGCCTGTAAACACTGCTGAGACTGCAAGACCTGCCAGGATGCATGGTCGACGCCCTATCCGGTCAGCCCACCGCCCGGAAAACTGCAGTGTGACGCCCGTGCCCAGCGCAAACGCGGTCAGTGCAAGCCCAGACGCTGCACCACCATTAGCGAAGATAGCCGCCGCGAACAGCGGGAGGACCGAGACACGCGCACCGAAGTTTACAAACCCATTCGTGAACGCTGCGGCGAGCAACGTGCGGTACGTCGGCTGCTCCCAAGCTTTGCGAAGTGGCATCGGCGGGAGCTGCGCTTTCGGGGTTTCTGGAGCGTGTTTCCGCGACGTCGCAATCCACACAATGGCGGCTGCGAGTCCGACGCCAATTCCGTAGACCGCAAACGGGATGCGGTATCCGAGGAAGCTTAAACCGGCTCCGATAATCGGCCCAAAAATATTGCCAAGCAGAAACGACGAGGCATAGAGAGCATTGGCCCTGCCGCGGACTCCCGGCGGAACCTCACGAACGATGAGGGCCTGAGCAGAGAGCGTAAACATCGTGGAGCCGAAGCCAGCGATGAAGCGCAGCGCCAAAATATGCCAATATTCCTGCGCAAACGCCACCGAAAACGTTGCAGTTGCCACGATGCTCAGACCGGTAAGGTACACCGGCCGCGATCCAAGCTTGTCCACCAGCACACCAGCGCCCGGCGCGCCTAGCAATCGAGCTGCTGCAAACACTGAGATCACGGCTGCGGCTGCCGCCATCGATACGTTGAAGCTGGCTGCGAACTGCGGCAGCACCGGTGCAATAAACCCGTATCCAAGCGCGATGATAAACGCCGCGGTGCACAGCACCCAGATCACTGATGGAAGCTTCGGCGAGGTATCGCTCTGCAAAGTTTGTTTCGTCATACCAGCGACAACCCTAGTCTTTCTTGTCAGGACGTCCTACCGACAGTATAAATTAGCACACGTGTTCGATTTTTTGGTGTATTCGCGCGTCTTCTGTCCACCGTCTCTCCTACGCTTCGAAGCATGTTCTACGAATCAACGATCGCCCAAGAAATCACGCACCGCTTCTACGACACCGTCCAGGCGCTGAACACCACGGTGAAACATCCGCGCTCACTCGCACGCCCAACTGGCTCATGGCGCCCACCTGTTATCGCATTGCCACGGGTGATAGGCAAGGAGCACATTAACCTTGCACTCACACGGCGGCGAGTCGGCCCCCGCGCCCAAGCAATGGTCCAGGGATACGGCGCATCAGCACGCCCCGCTTACATCATCGAAGCACGTTTTACCGCCCAGTCAGGCGCACCAGTAAACCCTGCAGTCGCTGAGGGCTGGGTGCATGCGCTCTACCCGGACGCGACGGAAGACATGCTTCATCTGCTACCCCACCCGTACGCAGCAACGTATGTCTGGCTTGTCGACGGCCACTTCGAACCCGTCCGTTCACCTTCCTCGCTATTCGCCGGGCTTAGCGTGGCATAAACTGCTGCATCACCGGCCTGGTTCGTCGTCCAGGGGGAGCATCTGGTTTTCCCAGTCTTCTGCTTGGTCGGCAACCAGGTTGAGCACATCGAACAGCCGGTCAATTTCCGTGAAGCTGCCCAAATCAAGCTCTTCGGGGTCCGTGCCTTCTTCCTCTGCCGGAACTACGAACTGCACATGCGCGGTTGCGGTGGCGTCGATTACTTCGACCTCCACATGTACCTCCGCTTGTTCGCCGACTTCTGCGAAGACAAGCTGGCTGTTTTCAGCGTCGGGCAAAAACTCAAGTCCGGCAATACGTTCATCAGCTCCTTCGAGCAGACTACGGAACACAGTCACAACCTCATCAGTCGCGATGTGTTCTGCGACAGCGGACACTGCGTCTTCTGCAGAAAAAATGACTTCGACGAGTGCGGCCTCGAAGTCCTCATCATCTTCGTCTACATCGGCAGCAGCGATATACACGTTTGCTGCCGGCAGATGTTCGTCAATCACAACGAACTGGATTTCAATCTCGGGGGTGATAGGAACAAACATCGTGTCGTCGTGCACACGGGACTCAATACCTTCACGGTCTAGAGCCGCAGCAATATCTTCAAGAAAGCTCACGAAGTATCCTCTACTTTTCGTCATCGGGGTTGTCGCCGTCGGACGAAGCCAAGCCTACTGCCCCGCCCCCACGATGCGCATCCACGCTTCACCGCCTTGCCAGCTACGCATGTCAAACGCCTCCCATGCCCGGCGCTGGTTTCGCTTCGGGTCAAACACAATCGACGGATGCTCATTAATGACCGCAGTCGCACGCCCAGGGTGGTCGTCGCCACGGAAATCGTAACGAGGCCAGTTTGGCCCTGGCGCTCCGGTATGGAAGAACGATCCCCAGTTGCGTTGCATCACCTCGACTACCGCCTCAAACGCCACGGTGGAGCCGAAACGGTCAATCTTCGAAGATCGCGTGCCCTCCCTATCGCCGAACACCGCCATGAGGTCCGCTGTATGTATGGCGCCGAGCCCGAGCCGCCGCATCGTCGCCGAGGCATATTCGAAGCGATACATCCACGTCGGAGCTACCTTGCGGTGCTCCCCTGCTGCAATCACCGATGGTCCCCAAAACACAGCATCAGCGAGGAACTCAGCGAAGTCCGTGCGCTGGCTGACGTCGCTGTACGCCTGGATTACCGCTGTCGCGTTCTGCGCGTCGTACGCTTCCAGCAGACGTCGCGCAGCGCGCTGCCGCGCTTTCGTTCGCTGGTACAACGCTTTAGCGAAGCTGGCTTCGTCGGCATTCGTGCCAATAATGAGTGGCACCGCCGCCTGCTTTCCTGCCCGGAATATATCTAGCGGATGTGCGGGCAGGGTCGTGCCGTCAACTGTCGGCATGAAGCTTAAGTTCAGCTCGCGCAGCTCACGGCTGGTCAGCAGCATCGATTGCCCCACCTGAACTAGCTCTTTGGCGGATACCTCCCGAAGGTGCTCGAGGGTGGACAGCCGCGACAGTCCCATGCCATCCAACAGTGTCAACGTCCACATCGCAGCCTGTGCTTTTGTGTGCACGGACGAAAGCGGAGTGGACTGAGCGATCGCTCGATGGAACAACCCGCGGGCCGGCGGTGCACACATCATGTGGATCACGGATGCAGCACCAGCTGACTCGCCCATAATGGTCACGTTGTTCGGATCGCCACCGAATCCCGCGATGTTCTCCTGGACCCACTGCAGCGCAAGAATCTGGTCCAAAATCGCGGGGTTGGCAACGCAGTCCTCACCGATGCTGCGCAGATCCAAGTACCCAAGCACGCCGAGACGAAAGTTGAGCGATACATAAACAATGTCGGTGGCGTTGGCCAGAAAGTGGCCCTGGAGCACCTTTTCGTGGCTGGACCCGCTCACGAATGAACCACCGTGAAAGTAGACCACGACGGGGAGTACATCGTCCGTATCTGGACGCACGATGTCCGCGTGCAAACAGTCCTCGGTACCGATCACGGTGTCTTTCCACCCGAAGCTTGTCTGCATAGCTGGCGGACGGTAATTGGTCGTGGAAAGCACACCCGCCCACGAAGGCGCAGGACGTGGAGCACGGAATCGATTCTCGCCACTCGTGTCGGCCCCGTAAGGCACTCCTCGCCAAGTACGGACCCCGGTTTGTGGGTCGATAGTGCCAGCAACGATCCCCGACGTCGTCTGCACCCGAAGGCGTTCCTGTGGATGACGGCTGGTGACATGCATGCCTTTAGCCTAGCCCGCAATGCTGCCCATTCTCGTGGAACTTCCTAAGACGAGTACGATGAACGCCCGTACCATTAAATAAAAGGAGAACACCACATGTTAGAAAAGTTCCGCAAAGACAACGGCAAAGACGAAGTCAACGACGCCGACGAAGTCGTCGAGATTATTGAGGACGCCCGCGCTGAGAATATGGGGTCCCTCGAAGAGGAAGCCGGACCAGCGGGTCGAGCGTTCATCGCTGCGGTAGATAAAGCCGTAGACCTGCAATCGGGCGCCATTCGGGCGTATGTTCACTGGCTTCGCCGCCAGGAGCCCGAGCAAAGCCCTGCGGAGATCCAGCACACAATGGATAAGCACTTTAAGAACGCGGTCTCTGCAACCGGCGCCAGCGTCGGTGCTGCGGCAGCAGTCCCCGGTGTCGGTCTCATCACCGGAGCTGCAGCTGTTGCCGGCGAATCGGTTGTTTTCTTGGATCTTGCCGCGTTTTACACGCTCGCCTCGATGTATCTTCGCGACGTCGATATTGATGACAAGGTACGGCGACGCACCGGCGTGCTTACTGTATTGATGGGCGCCCAAGGCGTTGCGATAGTAGACACGCTGCTTGGTGCCGATCGGGCGCGACCGAGGGACCTGGCGTCGAAAAATGTGCTCACCCGTTTCGCTGGCCCTGGCCTTGCCGAAGCCAATGGAATCCTTTCGCGCGTGGCAATGAAGTCGTTTACGAAGCGGTTCCGCCGTGCCTGGATTGGCAAGATGCTCCCCCTCGGACTTGGAGCGATCGCGGGTACCGCGGCGAATCGGAAGCTTGCGGACCACCTCATGGACAATATCGCCGTCGCACTCGGCACCCCTCCTGCGAACTTCCTGAGCCCACTTCCGGAGAAACCGGAAAAGGAAGAAGCCGGATTGAGTGCGAACCCAAAGAACCTGCTCCGCTGGGTCCTCCAGCTCTTCGGCGACGATGACAAAATCGCCGATGCGCGCGAGGCCGAGGCCCCGCAAGAAATTACGAGGTAGCCTGGCGCGCATAGTTCGTCTCGCCTCCCCCATAACCGTGGTGGGAGGCAACACGCTTCCAACCTTTGCCTACCCCCGGTAGCACCTCTGCTTTAGTTGGAGAGCTACATCTCCAACTCCCCGCTCTCACTGACCCCAGGTACGAAAATCGGTCGGCACAATCGTCGGTCGTTCTGTCGCCGTAACGAGGCTGCCAAGGCGACCCCAAGCGGACACTTCCCGACAACTGCCACCACGAATGCTTCTCGACGCCCACTTCGCGCCCCACGCTGGACCACCCCTAGGCCTATGCCTCATTCGCAGCGCCGCAACAGTCTCACCCGCCCCCGACAGTGAGACGAGCAGCCCGCCTCTTCCAACACCGAATACCTTTCAAGTACTTGTTCGCGATTGAGGACGTATCATTGATGACGGTTCTCATGAGACCCTTCTCACTCAAAACGGAAGATATGCCCATTTGTGACTTATCAACCGCTAAAGGGGGTAGATCTCACACGTACGAGGGCTTTTCGGGAGTAAAGGTAGCACTACCTAATCCCAGACAATTAAAGTCGATGAAAAGTTACATACAACCCAAGAAGAGAGGCGAGCACCTGCCGTGAGCAGCGAAGATACGTTCGGCCAGAACGACTGGCTGGTTGAGGAGATGTTCCAGCAGTACAAACAGGATCCCAACTCCGTTGATCCGGAGTGGCGTGATCTTTTCGAGAAGAAGGGCACCCCGTCGGCGGCAGCAAACACCTCTGCGCCAAAGCGTTCCTCGAAGACTGCATCGACCGTTGCCAGCTCGACGAGCGCTCCTACCCAGGACGGCCGCACAACCCAGGTCGACCGTGCAGCAGAAAAGGCAGCACCGAAACGCGCGAAGAAGCCGACCGCTTCCCCATTAGACAAACTTGACAGCGTGAAGGTTACCCCTGGCGAGGAACAGCTCAAGGGTGCATTCCGCGCTATCGCGAAGAACATGAACGAATCGCTTGAGGTTCCGACTGCCACCACAGTGCGTGACATGCCGGTCAAGCTCATGTTTGAAAACCGCACGCTGATTAATGAACACCTCCAGCGCACTCGCGGTGGCAAGGTTTCGTTTACCCACATCCTCGGCTATGCCATTATTCAGTCCACCAAGCTGCACCCGGACATGAACAAGAGCTACAAGGAGGACGGCAAGAAGTCCTTCGCGGTGCAACCCGAGCACATTAACCTTGGTCTAGCGATTGACCTGCCCCAGAAAGACGGGTCCCGCTCACTGGTTGTGGCAGCGATTAAGGAGTGCGAGAATAAGTCTTTCGCCGAGTTCGTCGCAAGCTACGAAGATATTGTTCGTCGCGCTCGCGACGGCAAGCTCACGATGGATGACTTCTCCGGTGTAACTATCCAGCTGACCAACCCAGGCGGCATTGGTACCCGCCACTCGATTCCGCGCCTGACCAAGGGGCAAGGCACCATCGTCGGCGTTGGTGCGATGGATTACCCGGCGGAGTTCGCCGGTGCCAGCGAGGATCGTTTGGCAGAGCTGGGCGTCGGCAAGCTTGTGACGCTCACTTCGACGTACGATCACCGTGTTATCCAGGGTGCAGAGTCCGGCGAGTTCCTCCGCGACATTTCGCAGCTGCTCGTCGATGACAAATTCTGGGACTCTATCTTTGAGTCCCTCGAGATCCCGTTCCACCCAATGCGTTGGGCGAAGGATCTGCCAAACTCCGGCGTCAACAAGGACACTCGCGTCATGCAGCTCATCGAGGCATACCGCTCGCGTGGACACCTCATTGCTGACACGAACCCGCTTCGCTGGCGCCAGCCTGGCCTGCAGCAGCCAGATTCCCGCGACCTACTGATGGAAACCCATGGCCTCACGCTGTGGGACCTCGACCGCACCTTCCACGTTGGCGGATTCGGCGGCAAGGAAACCATGACGCTGCGTGAGGTACTCAGCCGCCTACGCGCCGCATACACCTTGCATGTTGGTGCCGAATACACCCATATTCTCGACCGCGACGAGCGCGAGTGGCTCCTCGAGCGCATCGAAACTGGCATGCCGAAGCCCACAAACCCTGAGCAGAAGTACATCCTGCAGAAGCTCAACGCCGCCGAGGCGTTTGAAAACTTCCTGCAGACGAAGTACCTCGGCCAGAAGCGTTTCTCCCTCGAGGGCGCAGAAACCCTCATCCCGCTGATGGACGCAGTAATCGATACTGCCGCGGGCCAGGGGCTCGACGAAGCTGTCATCGGTATGCCGCACCGTGGCCGCCTGAACGTGCTGTTCAATATCGTTGGCAAGCCTGTTGCCACCATCTTCAACGAGTTCGAAGGCAATATGCAGTCAGCGCAGCAGGGTGGCTCCGGTGACGTGAAGTACCACCTCGGCTTCGAAGGTAAGCACATCCAGATGTTCGGCGACGGCGAGATCAAGGTGTCGCTGGCAGCCAATCCATCGCACCTCGAGGCTGTTGACCCGGTGCTCGTCGGTATCGCCCGCGCGAAGGCCGACACCCTGCGTGAAAACGGTGTCCGTGACGACAACCCTGTGGTTCCAATCATGCTGCACGGCGACGCCGCTTTTGCTGGCCTCGGCATTGTGCAGGAGACACTGAACCTGTCCCGTCTGCCGGGCTACTCCGTCGGTGGCACCATCCATATCGTGGTCAACAACCAGATTGGCTTCACCACTACGCCAGACTCGGGCCGTTCTTCCTACTACGCCACCGATCTGGCAAAGGGCTTCAACTGCCCGGTGTTCCACGTCAACGGCGACGATCCTGAGGCAGCTGCGTGGGTTGCTCAGCTGGCGACCGAATACCGACGCGCATTCGGCAAGGACGTCTTCATCGACCTCATCTGCTACCGCCTGCGTGGCCACAATGAGGCTGACGACCCAACCGTGACGCAGCCGGTGATGTATGACCGCATTCACTCCCACGACTCGGTGCGTACCCGCTACACCAAGGACCTCATCGGCCGTGGCGACATCACGGACGAAGAAGCCAAGATCGCTGCGCAAGACTTCCATGACCAGCTCGATGCCGTCTTCTCTGACGTCAAATCTGCGGAGGGCAAGCCAAGCGACCAGACGGGTATCACGCACTCGCAGGAGCTCACCCGCGGCCTGGATACCTCGATCAGCGAGGAAACGTTCAAGCGCCTCGCGGATGCGTACGGCAAACTGCCTGAGTCGTTTGAGCCGAATAAGCGCCTCAACAACGTGATCAAGAAGCGAGGCGGTTCCTTCGACGACGGCAACATTGACTGGGGCTGGGGCGAGCTGCTTGCTTTCGGTTCCCTTGCAGAGCAGGGCAAGTTTGTCCGCCTCGCTGGTGAGGACTCGCAGCGCGGTACGTTCACGCAGCGCCACGCGGTGCTCTACGATCCGAACAACGGAACTCCGTACAACCCGCTCGACGCGAACGCGGATGCGCAGGGCAATGGTGGCCGCTTCGAGGTGTTCAACTCCGCACTGACCGAGTACGCAGGTATGGGCTTCGAGTACGGCTACACCCTTGGTAACAAGGACGCAGTCGTCGCATGGGAGGCGCAGTTCGGCGACTTCGCGAACGGTGCCCAGACCATCATCGACGAGTACCTGTCCTCGAGTGAGACCAAGTGGGGCGAGCTTTCCAGCATGATTGCCCTGCTCCCTCACGGCTACGAAGGCCAGGGCCCAGACCACTCCTCTGCTCGCATCGAGCGCTTCCTCCAGCTTGTTGCTGAAGGCTCGATGACGATTGCTCAGCCGACCACGCCTGCGAACCACTTCCACCTGCTGCGCCGTCAGGCACTCGGCGAGATGAAACGTCCGCTCGTTGTCTTCACTCCGAAGTCGATGCTGCGCAACAAGGCCGCGGTCTCGCAGCCTGCGGACTTCATCGAGGTGGACAAGTTCCAGTCAGTTATCGACGACCCGGCATTCGTTCAGCGCGGCAACGTCAAGGTTGACGGCGCGGATCATGACAAGGTCACCACGATCCTGCTGTGCTCCGGCAAGATTTACTACGAGCTGGAGAAGCGTCGTAAGAAGGATAAGCGCGACGACGTCGCCATCATCCGTATCGAGATGCTGCACCCAATCCCGTTCAACCGTATCCGGGACGCGTTCGAGAATTACCCGAACGTGAAGGAGATCCGCTGGGTTCAGGACGAGCCAGCAAACCAGGGCGCATGGCCGTTCTACAACGAGCACCTGCGCACGCTGATCCCTGAAATGCCTGAGATGGTCCGCGTCTCTCGCCGTGCGCAGTCCACCACTGCGACCGGTGTGGCGAAGGTGCATCAGGAAGAGGAGAAGGCTCTGCTGGATGCGGCGTTCGCTCAGTAGTTAGCGTTACTCACAACAGTGCCCCAACCGTTCACCGCGGTTGGGGCACTTCGCTTTGTTACACAGGCGGGGCTGGCTCCATCTGAGGTTGGCTAGGGGCTAGGGGGTGGCCGTCGGCTCTGCTTCCCCACCGTTCGCGTCTGGGTTCTCAACGTTGATGCTTGCGTACTCACGTAGCCAGTCCGCAGTTACGAAACGTGGCTGCTTACCTTGTGCCACTTCTTCGCTCATCTCTTCCAGCTGGACAGTGCTGAGCACACGCGTCATCGCGTTGATACGCCTGACTTCTTTGCGAGTGAACTTGGACTTGTAGAAGAGCGGAATGACGCTATTGGGAAGGTGTTCGAGCTCCACCTGCGATGCACATCCCTGTGCTGGTGAGGGGTCTACGGTTTGAATGTTGCCGGGTAGCGCTCCAGCGAGCCGATCAAACGTCACTTCTGATGGGTCTTCGCCATCGAGACGATCGTGCGCAATGTCGCTGTCGAGCGCCTTCGCCCCGCGCGAATCTAGAGACTGCAACAGGACGCCTGAGCAGGCCACCACCAGATCAACGTCCTCTTCTTGCAGCAGTTCAGCCGCATTTCGGGAATACACATCATTCAACGGAACAACTCCAGCCGAGTGCCCCATTGCCTTGATGATTTCGTAGTAGATCTCCCCCAGCACTACTTGTTCAGGCTCTGAGGTATCAATCCCAATCTTGACGATGCTGCCACGCGATTCACCGTTGACAAACTTTATTGGTGAATCTGAATCATCGGCGCAACCAGTCAATCCGCCTACAAGGCTCGTTGCCAACACTGCTGCGATCAGCGTGCGGCTAGGACGCAGGGATACCATAAACACCTTCTTCGTAGTGCGCTCGATTGAGCCCAGGAAACAGAGCTAGTTTAGCGCGGAGCGTCGCCGTTGGTTGCGCTACCGTTGGTTGCGTCGTCGTTCTCAGTACCCGTTGGTCGCACCGCACCGCTTTGGGGCGCATCGCGGCGATCATATCTCTGGCCCGCCGTGCCGAGTCGGGCGCGCACAAGACATCGTAGCGGCGCGCAACGATGCTAGTCGCAGAAGCGAAGTCGCGCTTTCCTCCCGTAAAGGCGTAGGCAATGGCCGCGAAGATTGCGCCGAACACACCGCCCATTGCTACGCAAGAGACGAAGATACCCCAGCCGCCTTCTTCTGCGAACAGGGAGAATATGATGCCGATAAACGTACCCATCCACAGGCCAGACAGGGCACCTCCCCCGAGAACCTTGCCCCAGGTGAGCCTGCCAGTGATGCTTTCAACCTGCATTAAGTCCACGCCGACGATCGTAAGCTTTTCTACCGGGAACTCTTTGTCTGACAGTGTGTCAACTGCCTCTTGCGCCTCTTGGTAGGTCGTGAAGCTTCCCACTGGCCACCCCGTTGGTACTTCTCGTGCTACCAGTCTGTTGTTGACCTGGGCCATGTCTCGTCACTCCTCTGCTCGTATGATCATCCAGCTTCTCTGACTATACTGAAGCCCGTTATGGCTAACGTAGAACTCATTTCAGAAGCACAAGTCCGCGATGCGCTCGCCCGCGTCGATGATCCCGAGATTGGCAAGCCCATCACCGAGCTCGGCATGGTCGAGTCCGTACGTATCGACGGCCCCAACGTCGCCGTCGGTATTTATCTCACCATCGCCGGTTGCCCAATGCGCGACACTATCGAAAACAACGTCCGTGCTGTCGTTGAGGAAATTGACGGCGTAGAAAATGTGACGGTCACGCTACACACCATGAGCGCGGAGCAGCGTCGCGAAATGGCATCGAAGCTGCGGGCCCAACAGCCCAGCCCAGACATTCCGTTCGCCGACCCGTCGTCGCGTACCCGTGTGTTCGCGGTGGCCTCGGGCAAGGGTGGCGTCGGCAAATCCTCGATGACAGTTAACCTGGCTACCGCGATGGCTGCGCAGGGCCTCAGCGTCGGAATTGTCGACGCCGACATCTATGGGCATTCCGTACCAGGTCTCCTCGGCTCCTCTGAAATGGGTCCGACCGTCGTGGAGGACATGATCATGCCGCCGATCGCACACGGCGTGCGGCACATCTCCGTCGGCCAGTTCGTGGAGGGCAACGCCCCTGTCGTATGGCGTGGCCCGATGCTGACCCGCGCTATTCAACAGTTCTTGTCCGACGTTTACTGGGGCGATCTCGACGTGCTCTTCCTCGATCTGCCACCGGGGACAGGTGACGTCGCGATCACGGTGGCGCAGCTCATCCCGAATGCCGAATTGCTCATCATCACCACACCGCAAGCTGCCGCAGCCGAGGTCGCTGAACGCGCCGGCACAATTTCGCAGCAGACAGAGCAGCGCATCGCCGGCGTGATTGAAAACATGGCTGGGATGGCCATGCCGGATGGATCCGTCATGAATATTTTCGGTGAAGGCGGTGGCCAGCAGGTTGCCGAGCGCCTCACTGCGCTCACAGACAGCGATGTGCCGCTGCTCGGTTCTATCCCGCTGGATCCGAAACTGCGTGAAAACGGCGACGCAGGAACACCAGTCGTCACCGCTGACCCGGATTCTCCTGCCGCAACTGCTCTCCAGGAGATCGTTGCTAAGTTGAAGATTCGCCGCGATTCTCTTGCCGGCAAGTCCCTCAATCTTGGTGTCAAGCACTCCGAGAACTAACGAGGTGTAGCACCAAACTAGGTAACGTCAGCCCAGGAAAACCCACCACTGGGCTGGCCACCATCCTCCGGCCCTTTCTTCGAAGACGGCCGCGGTGGCTGTTGAGTCGGGGGTTCGTCGTCTTCCATCATCTTGCGAGGGTCGAAGCTTTCCAAGAACTCCTCGTCGTCCTCGAAGAATAGTTTCGCCATCGCGCGCTTCGGCCCCATGGATGCGTACTGCGACACGGTATCAAGCGGTTTGCGCAGCTCCTCAAACTCTTCGAGTTCCCCATTGAGCTCACGCTTCGCGTTATTAATTGCTTTGCGGGCGGCGTAAATAGCGGCCCGAACATCTTCAATAACGCTGGGGAGTCGCTCCGGTCCAATCACGATGAGGCCAATGATCAGGATGAAAAAGATTTCACCCCAGCCAATACTGGAAAACACGGATCACATCCTACTCTCGGTGTCGCAGCGCTCGGAGCGTGGCATCAACAGCAGCGACAAGTGGGGACCGCTCCTTGTGGTGTCGTTCTTCATCGCACGCCTCGGCAGATTGCATCTCGTGGCACAGTCCGCTGAGCTTGGCCACTAAAGAGTCGGGTGCTCGCAGGTCGTCGTTATTGCAGGCTTTCACACGTGCGGAGGCCCGTCGCTGCGCAAGGACGTCCTGGAAGCATTCCGGGCATTCCACCATGTGTTTCATGGCGCGACGGGCTGCAGCGCGTGAGAGCTCACCGTCTGCGAAAGCTGCGATCGCTTCGGGGTTCAAATGCTCAGTGGAACAAAACGCTCGCACGATAACGCTCCTTTCGCATCAATGGTCGGCCACTATCTCGCGCCCTAGCGTAGTCGAATTAGCTCTTCCGTGGCGACGTCGTGCCGGGCCTGCTCCTCGAGCGATTCACGCAATTGGGTACGTCCACGGTGAATACGGGAACGAACTGTGCCCATCTTGACGCCAAGCGTTTCAGCGATTTCCTCATATGTCATTCCGACAACATCGCAGAGAACCACCGCGACACGAAAATCAGGGCTCAACTCGTCGAGTGCGTGCTGCAGCGCGGGATCAAGGTGCGCGACGTTGTACGCCTGCTCGGGCGTCATGTCTGTTCCTGGAACACGCTCGTAGTCTTCCGGGAGCGCTTCCATCCGGATCTTCGCACGATGGCGCACCATATCGAGGAAGAGGTTCGTCGTAATTCTATGCAGCCATCCACCAAACGCACCCGGTTGGTAACTCTTCAAGTTCCGAAATACACGAATGAATGTCTCTTGTGTGAGGTCTTCTGCGTCGTGCTGGTTACCGGAAAGCCGGTATGCCAGGCGGTATACACTGTCGGCGTGTTCTGCGACGAGTTCCTCCCACGAGGGCATCGCCCCTACCCCGGCGTCGAATGCGGCCGTCCCGCGGAGGTCTTCCAGCGCGGCAGAATCATGTTGGGCGACGGCGTCATCGGGTTGCATATCTCATATTGTGGCAGATTGATTTCGCATTCTCCAACGAAAACTCGTAAAGGTTACTGCATGCGCGTAGCGCACACGCTGTGAGCGTAGTTCCGGTTATGATGTTGGCTGTGAGTGCGACCGCTTTTGATCAGTTGACGAATTACATCCATCAGTCTTTCACTGATGACGAGCAGCAACAGTTTCCTGCTGCGTTCCGCGAGGCATTGAAACACGCCAGCGTCGAAGCACAGGAAAACGGTGTGCGTGCGCCGTCTGTCATAGTCGGCACGCTGCTGTCTACGCTTGCTGCCGCTTGTCCGAACGGTCAATCCCAGGGGGCTGTTGCGATCACTCCGGCTGCCGGGGTGGTCGGCTTGCACGTGCTGCGTGGCCTGCCGGAGCGTGCTTCCCTTACCTGCATTGAGCCCGAAGTAACGCTACAAACAGGAGCGAAAGAAGCATTCCGTGTCGCCGAGTACCCGCCGTCCCGCACGCGCTTCTTGACGGCGCGACCACTTGAAGTAATGGGCCGGTTGGCAAACGGTGCATACCATCTCGTCTACGCCGATGTTGCACCCATCGAGTTCACGGCGGTCATCGATGCCGCGTGGCCTCTCCTGAGCGAGGGCGGAACGCTCATTCTTGCCGACTCCCTGTTGGACGGCACCGTCAGCGATGCCACCCGCCGGGACCGTGAGACCGAGGCCGCCCGTGAAGCTGACCGGTACGTGAGCAGCCTCGCCGCCGACCACGGCGCACTCGTGGCTCGCCTTCCCCTCGATGGTGGCCTGACCATCGTTACCAAGCTCTAGAGCAACGTACACACAAGCACAAGCAAGGCCCGCCCGATTCTTCTCTGGATTTCGGGCGGGCCTCGTCTGTGGCGCAGCTATTCTTGCACCACTTGGTTCTTACCGACGACCACTACGCCATTGTCCGAAACGGTATAGCGCTTGCGATCCTTCTCGAAGTCGACGCCGATGATTTCGCCGTCAGCGACGTAGACGTTCTTATCGAGGATGCAGTGGCGGACCACCGCCCCCTTACCGATACGAACACCCGGCATCAGTACGGAGCCTTCAACCGTCGCGCCTTCTTCAACACGCACGTCAGTGGAGAGCACGGAGTTTCGCACCGTCGCGCCGGAGATAATCGATCCAGACGCCACCATCGACTCCTGTGCAATGCCACCCATGACGAACTTCGCTGGCGGAAGGTTACCGTCTTCGGTGGAGTGAATCGGCCATGCCGAGTTGTACAGGTTGAACACTGGGTACGAAGAAATGAGGTCCATGTGTGCCTCGTAGAAAGAATCAATGGTACCGACATCGCGCCAGTAGCCCTTGTCTCGTTTCGTCGCACCAGGCACCTCGTTCTGGGAGAAGTCGTATACGTTTGCTTCGCCCTTGCTCACGAAGTACGGGATGATGTCGCCGCCCATATCGTGATCGGAGTCCTCGTTCTTCTCATCCTCGAGCAGCGCTTGAATCAGCGGCTCGGTGGAGAACACGTAGTTGCCCATCGACGCAAAGGTCATATCCGGATCGTCTGGGGTACCTGGTGGGTCCGCTGGCTTTTCCAAGAACTCGGTAATCGTGCCGTCCTCTTCCGCCTGGATACAACCAAACGCTGTTGCCTCGGCACGCGGCACGCGAATGCCTGCCACCGTTGCGGCCTTGCCGGATTTGATGTGGTCTTCCACCATCTGTGAGGGGTCCATCCGGTACACGTGGTCGGCACCAAATACCAGCACGTAGTCAGGCTTATCGTCGTAGATAAGATTGAGAGACTGCACAATTGCGTCTGCAGAGCCGTTATACCAACGCTTGCCACGACGCTGCTGTGCCGGCACCGATGCGATGTACTGCGGAGTCGGGCCGGATACATTCCAGGCGGTCGCCACATGGCGGTCCAGCGAATGCGACTTGTACTGCGTCAACACCGCGATTCGCATGTACCCAGCGTTGACCAGGTTCGACAGAACAAAATCAATTAATCGATAGTTGCCTCCAAACGGGACAGCAGGTTTGGCGCGGTCGGCGGTCAACGGGAACAAGCGCTTCCCTTCGCCTCCGGCAAGGACAATTGCAAGTACTCTAGGCTGACTTCTCACGACTTCGAGCCTATTGAAAAATTCGTGATCTTGCAGGGTTTTCCCTCCTAAAGTGGGCAGCGCTACATTTTGGTCTTCGCTTCCCTGCACCGATGACAATTCGTCACTATGCTCGGGCGGTATGAGAGTCGGAATGATGACCAAAGAGTATCCACCTGAGATTTACGGTGGAGCCGGAGTGCACGTCACAGAGCTCACCCGCTTTATGCGAGAGATCGTTGACGTCGACGTTCACTGCATGGGCACTCCCCGCGATATGAAGGATGTTTACGTCCATGGGGTTGACCCTGCCCTTGCAGATGCAAATGGCGCCATCAAGACCTTATCGACGGGCCTTCGGATCGCTCACGCTGCCAACAATGTTGACGTCGCCCACTCCCATACCTGGTACGCCGGTCTCGGTGGCCATCTCACCGGCCTCCTCTACGACGTCCCGCACGTTGTTACAGCCCACTCTTTGGAACCTGACCGGCCGTGGAAGCGTGAGCAGCTCGGTGGGGGCTATAACGTTTCGTCGTGGAGCGAGAAGAACGCGTTCGAGAACGCCGATGCAGTAATTGCGGTTTCTGCAGGCATGAAGGAAGCGATCCTCCGCGCCTACCCAAGCATCTCGGCAGACAAGATCCACGTCGTGCTCAACGGCATCGACCCAGCAAAGTGGTACCCGACCGAGGGCGCAGTCCTTACCGACCTCGGCGTCGTTCCTTCCAAGCCCATCGTCGCGTTCGTTGGGCGCATCACACGTCAGAAGGGCGTCGCCCACCTCCTGAAGGCCGCGTCGCACTTCGATGAGGATGTCCAGCTCGTTTTGTGCGCAGGTGCACCCGATACCCCGGAGATTGCTGCGGAGACGAAGGGGCTCGTCGAAAAGTTGCAGTCTGAACGTGATGGAGTGTTCTGGGTGCAGGACATGCTTCCTGCAGAGAAAATCCGTGAAGTCTACTCCGCAGCCGACGTCTTTGTGTGTCCCTCTATCTATGAGCCACTGGGCATTGTGAACCTAGAAGCGATGGCGTGCGAGACCGCTGTCGTGGCATCCCGCGTCGGCGGAATTCCCGAGGTTGTTGTGGATGGCGAAACTGGCGTGTTGGTGGACTACGACAAGACGCAGCCGGAAGCCTTCGAACGCAGCCTCGCCGAGGCAGTGAACCGCGTCGCCGGTGATAAGGACCTGTCCCGCAGGCTCGGGCACGCTGGTCTTACGCGTGCACGCAATGACTTCTCCTGGGAGACGATCGCGCAGGACACGGTCAAGATCTACGAACAGCTCACGAATTAATGCAGGGGTGAACACCACGTAACGATGAGTACTTTCCGACCAGAACTTCACGTCACCGCAGATAGTGGCATCCTCGAGGGGCCAGCCGGTGTCATTTTCGATGGACGCGGAGGCGAAAACAGCTGGCATATGTTCTACCAGTACCGCCCAACACCCGACTCTCCGAGCCGTTGGGGGCACAACGTCAGTGAAGGTGATCCGTTCAACTGGGTCGAATGTAACGACGCCGTTGTCCCGGCCGGCGGCGAATCAGCTGTTCGAGCGGGTGCTGTAGTTGGTGCGCCACAGGGCATCTACCTGTACTTCACCTCGGCAACTGCTGCTGGCAACACCATTCAACTGGCCCATGCACCCGAGCTCGAAGGACTGTGCGACGAACTCCTCGAAGACCCAAACCTCGCTCCTGGTGTGCAGCGGCTTGGAGATATCGTTGAGGACACACTGGAGTACAACAACTTCCGCTCCCCTTGTGTCGTTCCTGACTGGAAAGACGACGAACGCGAGGAGCACGACGGTTGGCTCATGCTTGCTGTAACTGGGGACGTTGATACCCCGAAACCGGTAGTGCTACGTTCAGTCGACGGCATCGAGTGGCGCTTCGAAGGACCGCTCACATTTGATGGCGATCCCGGCATCGATCTTGACGAGACACTGGTCGCGCCGCGAATTTGCAGGCTGCGTGACGAAGTGGACTCCAAGATCTACGATGTCTTCTTCTTTACCCTAGAAAGAGACGGCAAGGACCGCTCTGCCTACATCATCGGCACTTTAGAGGGCAACACGTTCCGAGTCACCACGCCTGCGCAGGCGCTCGATTTCGGCCATGATTTTACTCGTCCCCGCAACACCAACTATCTCCCGGTGGCAATGGACCCTTCGCAGCGATACCAGGGCACGTACCTTTATGGCTTTATGACTCCTTCTGGCCGACAGGGCTCCCCGACAAAGGAAGCGAACTGGGAGGCTGAAGGCTGGGCAAATACGCTCACCCTCCCGCGCTATGTCACGCTCCAGGACGGCCACCTCTACCAGGTGCCAGCGCCTGGGCTTCCCGAAGCAGTGAGCACCACCCGTGGCGCGCACCTATGGACTGCGCTGAGCGAGATCCCTACTGGGGGCAGTGTCGTCGCGGAAGTCATCGACGGCAATGGCGAGGTCGCAGCTCGCGTCACTCACGTCGGCACCAAAATCACCATCGATCGTTTCGACGGCCAGGTAGCCGAAGCGGAGATCAGCGAAGACGAAGAGGACACCATCACGGTTATCGTGGACGGTTCAACCCTCGAGGTCTACGCTGACGGTGGCGCAGTTGTCATGTCCTCGCGCATCTGGCCCGAAGGCGGCTCCATAGGAATCCGGTCGCGTGGGAATAATGGCGCCACCATTTTGAACGAGTGGCGCCGGAGCCGGTAGCGGCTCCCTACTTGGACGCCTTGCGCAGACGCACGAGCTGCGCGTGGGCAGTCACGGTCATGTGATCTGGCAAGGCGTCAAGGCGACGCGCCAATTCACCACGTTCGATATGGCGTGCTGACGGGCTCATGCCTACCTGTGCCGCGATCGATTCGCGGTCCAGACGCATCGGGAAGACAAGTTCTTTAGGTTCCTCGGCGAGCTCCAGATGGCCTTCCGCCTGCTCAACCAGGCGGTCCAGCTTGCCCGGTTCCACGCCCAAGATACCGAGAGGCTCGCGCAGTTCGTCGAGGTGGCCCTGGTCCGCGATGAGCGCGACGACCTGCCCGTCGTCGGCTAGTACTCGGGCGAACTCTTCAGGGTTGCGTGGGGCGAACACTACCGTAATCGCGTGAACGCTTCCCGTGGCAATAGGCAGCTGCTGCCACACGTCGGCCACGATCGAGCCAATGCGCGGGTGTGCTTTCGCCAAGTACTTCGCTGCTGGAACAGAGATATCAAGCCCGACACCGCGGGCGCCCAGCACGGAGTCAAGCGTGTGTGAAAGGTAGTATCCGGTCCCCGCCCCGACCTCAAGGATCACCGGGTGTTCTTCCTCTGGTGCACTGAGATCAAGCACATGTTCTACGTGCTCAGTCATCGCTTCAACGAAGGGGGCGAAGTGCCCTTGCGACAAAAATGACTCGCGGGAGAGCACCATCTCCAACGAGTCACCGACATGTTGCAGACCTTTTCCACTCGCCAACGTGACGTAGCCCTGCTTCGCCACATCGTAGGAGTGGCCACTCTCAGAAACGAGGCGTGAAAACTCCTCCTCACCACGAAGAGGAGTAAGGTCTACGGGATCTGCCAGCACATCAATTATGTCTTTGAGCATGCTGGGTATATTACCTTAATTTTAGAAAATTCTTACCCTACGGCCTCGATCAGAAGATTACCGAGTTCAGCGGCTTCTTCCTTGCTCATCTCGATAACCAGACGGCCGCCACCGTCGGACGGAATCCTCATGACGATCTTCCGGCTTTCCTCAGCGGCTTCCATTGGTCCATTACCGGTGCGCGGCTTCATTGCTGCCATCTGTCGCTTCTCCTTCAGTTAAAACGTTTGTATCCAATACTACGCTGTTTTCGGTTAGCTGACTGATAGCGGGCGCAAACCCGTACTTCTCCCCGAGAGCTGTGAGCAGGTCATCGACCTGGTCCATCCGGTAGCCCCGATGCACTACTTCAAGGTGCACATCGCCAATATTGCCCTCTTCAACGGCGAGACGGTTTGCGGATTTCACGTCCTCGGTCTCCATGATCGGGGGTAGCTGTTCACCACGCCCAAAAAGCTGCGCAAAGAGCAAAAATCCGAGCACGCAAAAGACGGCGGTGGCGATAATCAGGATGATCCAAGAAAGCATGTCATCATACTAGCGTTCAGCGCGCGGAATTTCGCACCAGGGCGGTCGTTGAGCTGTATTCAGCCCTAAGTCAGCGCGGCCGAGCGCCAACGCTCGATCAACAATTGTCGACGCCACCACCTCTGCCATTGGCCCCAACTCCACCAGCGGGCGGTTGCGGTGCACTCGGCTTCCGAGGTCCACCTCCACTATGGCTTTGCGGCCGTACGTGACATATGCGTCGATAAGCAGGCCAGACTCAACGCCGTAGCCAGCGACAAACGGCAGTTGTAACGCTGTGTCCCGACGAATCGCGTATTCGCCAGACAGTGGCTGATCGATATCACTCAGCTCCGGAAAGAACCTGCGCAGCAGCGGTTTGGCGGTGAGCTCGGTGACACGCCCTCCGCCCAACGGGTTTCCGTGTAACGCGCGGACGTAGCGGGCTTTCACGAGATGTATCTCCGGTGTCTGGAGAGGCTCCGCAAGGGCGTCAATCCACCACGGTTGCAGGGAGGTGACGTCAGCGTCGACAAATACAACGTGCGCACCGCGCGCTGCCTTCACGCCTCTCCACAAGGCCTCACCTTTGCCTTCTTGTGGCTCGAGCGGGCTCACCTCGCGCCAGTTGACCACCCTGGCCCCCGCACGTCCTGCAACCGCCGCGGTGCCATCAGCTGAATCTGAATCGATGACGAGGACCTCGCCGCCGTCTCGGACTACGTTGGATGCAAGGCAGCGTTGCACGACCTGCCCGACGGTTGCGGCTTCGTTGAGTGCCGGAATGACAACACTGACGCGCACTAGGCAAGCCCTCGCACGGTATTGATTGGCGCCATGTTGCCTTGAATAGCGGCGGTGATCCGAATGACGTCGAGAGTCTCCGCGACTTCATGGACGCGAAACGCTGCGACGCCTCGTGCGGCGGCCCAAGCAGTGGCAGCGAGTGTCCCTGCGACGCGCTCCCCGACTGCGCGGTCGAGCGTTTCACCAACGAAGTCCTTGTTGCTCAGGGCCATAAGAACTGGCCATCCTGTGGCGACGAGCTCATCGACTCGGCGCAGCAGCTCGAGGCCGTGAAACGTGTTTTTACCGAAGTCGTGGGTCGGGTCGATCATCACGAGTTCCTCTGGCACTCCGCAGGCAACTGCTCGTTCGGCTAAGGCAGTGGTTTCACGGATGACATCAGCGACGACGTCGTCGTAATGCACACGGTGGGGGCGGGTCCGGGGCACTGCGCCACCAGTGTGAGAGCAAACGTATCCTACACGGTGCGCCCCTGCGACCTCGACAAGCTCGGGGTCGTAGCCTGCCCAGGTGTCGTTGATGAGGTCGGCACCTGCACCGATTGCAGTCTCAGCGACATCGGCACGCCAGGTATCCACACTGATACGCACGGACGGGTGACGCTGGCGAATTCCTTGAATCACTGGCACCACCCGCTCGATCTCTTCTGCAGGATCGACCTCATCACCGGGGCCCGCTTTCACCCCGCCAACGTCGACGATCGATGCGCCCTGTGCAATCACGATATCCGCGCGGTCAAGCGCCTGCTCGATCACAAACGTTGCGCCTTTGTCGTAGAACGAATCGGGCGTCCGGTTGATGATGGCCATCACCTCTGCAATGCGGCAGTGCATGTTTTAGGCGTCCTCGTTGTCGGAGTCTCGCAGTCGAGCGTCCGTCATCACCTTGTGCGCGTGCACGATGTGTGCGATGGCGTCGTCGACGGAGTCGGTGACGTAAAACAGAGATTCGTCGCCCGGCGAGATCAAGCCGCGACCAAGCAGCTGCTGCTCGATCCAGGCGATCAGCCCGGACCAGAATTCGGTGCCCATCAGGACTATCGGGAAGTTCGTCACCTTTTGCGTCTGCACCATCACAAGCGTTTCAAACAGCTCGTCCATCGTTCCGTACCCACCTGGCAGTGCGATGAACGCCTGCGAGTACTTCAAGAACATCGTCTTGCGGGCAAAGAAGTATCGGAAGTTCAGACCAAGGTCGACCCAATCGTTGAGGTTTTGCTCAAACGGCAGTTCAATGCCGAGCCCTACCGAGATCCCGTCTGCATCGTGGGCGCCTCGGTTCGGACCTTCCATCAAACCTGGACCACCGCCGGTAATCACAGCGTATCCCGCCTCGACCAGCGCTCTGCCTACCTCACACGACAGCGCATATTCCTCGGTCCCCTCATTGAGGCGTGCAGAGCCAAATACGGTCACGGCTTTCGGCAGGTCACTCAGCGCATCAAAACCCGCTACAAACTCGGACTGGATCCGCATCACGCGCCACGGATCTGCATGCTTCCAGTCGTGATCGCTGTATCCCAACGATTCCAGGAGGCGCCGGTCGTGCGTCGTCGGCTGTTCGGCGTCTTCGCTGCGCAGCATGATTGGTCCGCGGAGCTTTCGGCCTTTATCCGGACGTGGGGACTTGTGGGGTGCCATGGTTCCTTCCTTCCTCAGTGCACGTTGGGTTCGACTCTGCCAAAAACTCTCGTAGGAGGCCAACGCCTCCCCCTACATCTCGACCGAATCCGGCTCATCGCACCTGTGCGTTTAAGATGACAAGCATGTTACAAGGAGCGCAGGCCACAGGTATTGCCAATATTTCCCTGGACGGTACGGTACTCGACACCTGGTACCCCTCACCTTCAATTATCGACGACCCCTCCGGCGTCACCTCCGGCTCCCAACGAGTGAGCGCGCACGAACTCGGCGACGCGTTTTTGAGCCTGGTCGGCATGGACTCCGACAGACTTGTCGAGCATGTGCCAGTGCGCACCACAATCGCAGACCTCTCCCAACCCCCACTAGACGCTCATGACGTCTACCTGCGCCTCCATCTACTCTCTCACCGTCTCGTGCGCCCTATGGAGGTCAATATGGAAAACTGCCTCGAGCACCTCGAACCGGTGGTGTGGACAAACAAGGGGCCGTGTTTGGCGGATAACTTCGAGTTTGTACGCACGCGCCTGCGCAGCAGGGGCAATATCCACGTCTACGGCATCGAGCGCTTGCCACGCATGGTCGACTACGTCGTACCAACGGGCGTGTCAATCTCGGAAGCGGAACGAGTCCGCCTTGGTGCCTACCTGGCTCCGGGAACCTCCGTGCTCCGAGAAGGCTACGTCTCGCACAACTCTGGCGCGCTTGGCTCGGCACGAATTGAAGGACGCCTCTCTTCCTCTGTCACAGTTGGCGAAGGCACCGAAGTCGCCTTGTCGGCAGTGCTGATGGCCGCTCGTGGCACCGGCCATAACCGGTTACCACTCCGGGTTGGGCGCAACTGCGTGCTTCACCCCGCATCGGGTGTACTCGGGGTGGATCTCGGCGATAACTGTGAGATCGGTGTGAACGTGATGCTGGAGCCGTCGACAATTATCTACGACACCAGAAATGAGACGCTGATTCCGGCCAGTGAGATTGCAGGTCAGAGTGATATCAGCATCCACCAGGAGGCTTCAAGCACCACCCCAGTGCTGCGCGCCCGGAGCAACTAGCGCCACATTCTTTCACGTTGAGTTCACGCGGCGCAGTGCAATATATTCGACATAGGTAGGCACGAAGCCACATCAGTGTTTAAGGTAATTGCCATGTCACTGAAAGCTTCACCGGTCGTAGCCCCCACCCGGGCATCGACATCGTTACAGCGCGGGCTGAAAACCCGGCACCTGACCATGATGGGCCTCGGCTCAGCGATTGGTGCCGGGCTCTTTCTCGGCACTGGTGTGGGCATCGCCGCAGCGGGCCCCGCTGTCATTATTGCGTACATGATCGCCGGCGCAATCACCGTCTGCATCATGCAAATGCTAGCGGAAATGGTTGCCGCCCGCCCGTCCTCCGGAACGTTTTCCACCTACGCCGAGCAAGCCTTCGGCCCGTGGGCTGGCTTTGCTATCGGCTGGCTGTACTGGTTCATGATGATCATGATCATGGCGGTCGAAATCACCGGGGCCTCCGCCATCATTGCATCATGGTTAGCGGTTTCTCCCTGGATCCCAGCCCTGACAGCCATTGTCATTTTCACGGCGATCAACTTTGCTGCGGTACGCAACCTCGGCGAGTTCGAGTTTTGGTTCGCCCTGATCAAGGTCACCGTGATTTGCCTCTTCCTCGCGCTCGGTGTGGCCCTGTGGCTGGGCTTACTGCCTGGCACATCATTCGTGGGAACGACCAACATCGCCGAATTTGGGTTTATGCCGAATGGCTGGGGTGGCGTCGCAACGGCGCTGCTTGCAGTTGCGTTCGCCTTCGGTGGTATCGAGCTGGTCACTATCGCCGCTGCAGAATCTGAAGACCCGGAAGTCGCAGTGCACGCTGCGATCCGCTCCATCATCTGGCGAATCGGCATCTTCTACATTGGCTCCGTGCTGCTCATCGTCTTGCTGCTGCCATATGAGGACATCGGTGGCGCTAACGATGCATCTGAGTCTCCGTTCACCGCAGTGCTGCACCTGGCCAACATTCCGGGCGCGGTAGGCATCATGGAGGCTGTCATCGTCATCGCATTGCTCTCAGCATGCAACACGCAGATCTACGGCTCTTCAAGATTCCTTCACAACCTTGCCCTGCGTGGCGACGCCCCCGAGGCTTTCGCACGCACTGATCACCGCGGCGTCCCCATGCGTGCCGTAATCCTCTCCGTATTCTTCGGCTTCGTAGCTGTCGCGCTGCAATACTGGAACCCACCGGGACTGCTCGCATTCCTGCTCAACGCGGTCGGCGGGTGCCTGATCGTGTTGTGGTTCGCTATCACCTTCTCCTTCTTGCGCATCCACCCGCAGCTGGTGAAACAAGGTGAGGTCACCCACGTGCGCATGTGGGCGCCCGGCGTCTTGCCGTGGGCAACAGTTGTTCTGGCGGGAACCATCGTAGTACTCATGCTGACTAATCCTGACGGCCGCTTTCAGATGTTTGCAGTAGCGGTTGTCGTGGGAGTCATTTCAATCGCTGGTGTCCTTTGGACCCGGACCGAAACTTTTCAACAGCGCGCTAAGGATGCCGCCGAGAGGAACATTCGATGACAACACAACACAACACTGAAACCGGCGACTCAACGCTCGGCACCGGTCTCAAATCACGCCACCTGACCCTCATGGGCCTCGGCATGGCCGTAGGCGCCGGCCTCTTCCTTGGTGTCGGCGTCGGCATTCGCGCCGCAGGCCCCGCTATCTTGTTTGCGTACGCGATCGCAGGCCTGATTGTTATCTCAGTCATGCGCATGCTCGGTGAGATGGCCGCAGCACGCCCCTCTTCCGGTTCCTTCGCAACCTACGGACGCCAAGCATTCGGCCACTGGGCAGGATTCCTGCTGGGCTGGCTCTACTGGTTCCTCCTCATCATGGTCGGTGGCGCTGAAATCACCGGCGCCGCCGCAATCATGGCCGGTTGGTTTGACGTGCCACAATGGGTGCCAGCCCTCGTCACAGTGGTGTTCTTCGCAGTGATCAACCTCGCCCAGGTGAAGGGGTTTGGCGAGTTTGAGTACTGGTTCGCCATGATCAAGGTCGCCGTGATCATTCTCTTCTTGGTTATCGGTGCTGCACTCTTCCTCGGGATTCTCCCCGGCCATGATTTTGCGGGCCTGGACAATATCCGCAACTCTGGCTTCATGCCCAATGGCTTCGCCGGTGTCGCCGCTGGGCTGCTCGCCGTGGCGTTCGCCTTCGGCGGTATCGAGGTTGTCACCATCGCAGCAGCAGAATCGGAAAACCCTGCGCAAGCTGTCAAACGCGCTGTAAACTCCATCATCTGGCGTATCGCGCTGTTCTACATCGGAAGCATCATCGTCATCATCTTGTTGATCCCGTACGCAGAGATCGACGGCGCTGACTCGGCCGCGGACTCACCGTTCACGCAGGTGCTCAGCATGGCAAACATCCCAGGCGCTGTGGGCTTCATGGAGGCCGTCATCGTCTTGGCACTGCTTTCCGCGTTCAACGCCCAGATCTACGGCACATCCCGCCTCGCCTACCAGCAGGCACTCGAGGGCGACGCGCCGCGTTGGCTCCGCACCACGAACAAGAACGCCGTCCCAATGAACTCCGTATTGGTGTCGATGTTCTTCGCCTTCGTTGCGGTCGGCTTGCAGTGGTGGAACCCACCGGGGCTCCTCGATTTCCTCATGAACGCCGTCGGCGGTTGCCTCATGGTCACATGGGTGATGATCACGCTGAGCTACATCCGTCTCCACCCACAGATCAAGAACTCAGCAGTGCAGGTACACGGTGCGAGCTGGGTTCCGTGGGTGACATTACTTGCGCTTGTGGGACTCACGGTGCTGATGCTTTTCGACGCCTCCACCCGAGGCCAAATCATCGCAGTCCTCATCGTCTCGGCGGTACTTATCGGCGCTTCGTTCCTGGTGCGTCGGCCGAAGGAAAGCGCCTAGAGAGGCGCCAGAGACTAGGACGAATCGGACGTTTTCGGAGCTTGTTTCGGCTTCGAGAACGTCCACATTTTATTGATGATGTAGTTCACCGGCGTCGCGATCAGCGTCGCCAAGCCCTGCGACCAGTAGGACTTCGTACGAAGGCCGGTGGAGTCGTCGAAAATGTGGTCCGGCAGCCCAATTGGGGAGTTTGGGTTCATGAACAGCGTCAAGAACACCAGCGAAACGACAAACGCCATCACACCCGTGGCGAGGAAGGGGAAAAATCCCCGGATCCACGAACGCCTCTGAGGCCCGCGGAACGTCCACGCTCTGTTGAGTTGGTAGTTCCACGTGTTTGCCACAAGGAACGCCATGGTTGCGAGCACGTGGTACCACCGGATGTTAAAGCGGGTGCCGAAGAGGTTAAAGAAGATGTCGCCTTCGTGAAGGTCGAAGCCGACGTCGATAGCTTTCTTGGTGAGGTAGAACACCAGCAGGTTGACCAGGACGCCGGATCCCCCCACGATGCCGAAGCGGAGAAATTCACGCAGGCTTCGAAAGACACGCGTCGAAAGACGCTCAGTTGAGGTATCCACCGTGGCTACTCCGCGAGTCGCTGTGCGGCCTCAGCGATGGCCTCATCGGAAGCTGTGAGGGCAACTCGGACATGCTGCGAGCCGCCTGGGCCGTAAAAGTCCCCCGGCGCGACCAAGATGCCCCGCTGCGCGAACCAGTCGAGCGTCTGGCGGGCGTCTGCCCTATCCCGGCGTGTCCAGAGGTACAGCCCCGCCTCGGAATGATCGACGCTGCAACCGTTAGCGAGCAGCGCACGCAACAGCGTCACGCGACGATTGGCGTAACGCAGTCGCTGGAGCGTTTCGTGCTGGTCGTCTCGGAGTGCAGCCAGCGTTGCTGCTTGGATCGGCCCTGGCATCATCATTCCGGTGTGCTTGCGCAGCAGCAGAAGTTCTTGCACAAGCGCTTCGTCTCCTGCGATGAAGCCGCTTCTGTATGAAGCCATGTTGGAGGTCTTCGACAGGGAGTGCATGACCAAGAGATTGGTGTTATCACCGCCGCTGACTGCCGGGTCAAGCAAGGACACCGGTGTACGATCTTCGTTCCACGCCAGACCCATGTAGCACTCATCGGAAACGATGATCGCGCCGGTTTCTCGTGCAAAGTCGACCCAAACACGCATCTCTTCCACTGAGAGCACGCGTCCGGTCGGGTTGCTTGGGGAGTTCAAAAAGACCAGGGACGCACCATCGACCGGAGCATCCGAGCGCACGACCTCGCAGTCCGCGAGTACCGCGGCAACCTCGTAGGTTGGGTACGCGATCTCTGGGATCACCACGGTGCCCCCGCGTAGATTGAGCATCGTTGGAAGCCATGCAACGGCCTCCTTGGTACCGATGACGGGCAGCACCGCATCAGCGTGCAGCCCTTCAATGCTGTATCTCCGTTTCAGGGATTCCGCGATCGCCTCGCGCAGCTCCGTTGATCCCTGCGTCGGCGGGTACCCGGGTAGTGCTGCATGCTCGGCCAGCGCAAGCTGGATAGAAGGATCTACAGGGTCTACCGGTGTCCCGACAGAAAGGTCGATAAGCCCGCCGGGGTGCCTGGCTGCCTTCTGCTTGACGTCAAGGATGGTATCCCAAGGAAACTCCGGCAGTTGCTCCCCCAAGCTGGCGCGATCGTGCATGCTCATGCAGTATTAACCGTCCTGGTTCTGCGGTGGAAGCGCCTCCACAAACGGGTGGTCGAAGTCCTGCGGCCCAAGCTTGGTCGCCCCGCCTGGCGAGCCGAGCTCGTCAAAAAATCCGACGTTGGCGTCGTAGTACTCTGCCCATTCTTCTGGAGTGTCATCCTCATAGAAGATGGCTTCTACCGGGCAAGCTGGCTCACATGCACCGCAGTCGACGCACTCGTCTGGGTGAATGTAGAGCATGCGCTTGCCCTCATAGATGCAGTCGACTGGGCATTCTTCGACGCAGCTGCGGTCCATTACGTCCACGCAAGGTTGAGCAATCACATAAGTCATGCGTTACAGTATGTCACTTTCGACCGAAAAGGGGCCAAACGCCCCCACCCAAGCCTGCAAAAAGCAGCAAAAGCGTCAGCGGGCTCTGCGGGAGCACCATCGCTCCCCTGGCCGGGAATACACTCAGCAGGACGAAGAAGCCTGCCACCCAAACGGCAAGCGGCAAAAGCCTGACCAGTACAAGGTCCGACCACAGCGCCGCGGTCTTCGTCAGCACGCTGTTCAACAGCGCCGCGATAACGACGCTCAACGGCACTACAATCCCACCGATTCGTGTGTCCAAGTTGACAGCTTCCAACAAAAGTGAAATAAGCGCACCGACGGAAAGCCAGATCACCCCCGCCGTCTTCTCACCGCGAGGGATATCGGCTTTGTCGCGGGTGTCAGTCATCGCTCAAGGCCACTGAGCACGTCAGCCTTATCGACGACCTCTTCGCCTCCACCGAGCTGGAAGTGCTCGAAGGGCTGAATTGGTTGCACAATCAGGTTCGACAGTGCGTAGTACATCACCGGGCCATTACCCAACACCGAATGGGGGTTCGTCGCACTCGCCCGGCCGTCCGCAACCCAGATCTGTGTTGCGTGCGCAGCCATCGCTGCGATCTTGGCGCTGTATGCTTCGTCCCCCAGGTGTACCGAGACGTCGACGTTGTCCACACCATCGAGTTCGCCGGGCTCGGGCAGTCGCCATCCGTCAGGAGCTACCTCTGGCAGGAGTGCATCGGTTTCAGCTCTCCTTCGCACTGCCCACAGGATGCGCGGGATATCGAATTCCTCTGCAGCCTCGTGCACAATCTCGTGCGCGCGAATATGGTCCGGGTGCCCATACCCGCCGTCAGGACCGTAAGTCAGTACAAGGTGCGGACGCTCCCGGCGCAGCACCTCGAGCAATGCATCAACTGCGCGACGTCCGCTGTTGACGAACGCACGCGGGTTTTTGCTTGCATCCGAGCCAGCCATCCCACTATCGCGGAAACAGCCAGCACCTCCAAGGAACTCACCACGGACGCCGATCGCCTCCAGTGCACCGTGCAGCTCCGCGATACGGAACCCACCGAGCTGGTCGCCATGGTCATTGGTCAACAGCTGGTAAGGCTCACCAATCACCTCGCCTTCCTCGCCTAAGGTGCACGTCACTACAAGCACGTCTGCCCCGCGTCGTGCGAGGTCGAAAAGCGTCCCGGCCATAGTGATGGACTCGTCGTCGGGGTGCGCGTGTACCGCAAGAACACGGTAGCCCTGTAGATCACGGGAGTTGTGCATAGTTGTTCCGATCTCCTTCGTCTCGTTTCGGTTGCAGGCGCCACGAAGCGGCCGTCGATAAGCCTGCCTGCCAGTTATTCAAATCTGCATCCGGCCCGATGATGCCTTCCCCGAGCGCGATAATACGACGCTCGCGCGCAATCGGCATCCACAACGCCTCCTGTTCGAGCACCTCGTTCACCGCCTGCGTGGCCTGAGGCAGCCCGTACGAACCTGCCAGGATTTCCTTCGCAAGCGCGACAGAATGTGGCTCGCAGAAACCGGCAAGATTGCCCGCACGTGGGGCGCCCGCAACGCAATCCAAGCGGCTCGCCGCATCGGAAAGGTTCTCCGGGTCGTGCTGCCACGTCACCAGGACATCAACGGTGTTCTCTTCCAAGCCCGAACGGATCAGCGAGCCAAAATCTGTCGCCACCACTCTCGCGCTCACCCCGCGTGCTTGCAGCATGTCGGCCATCGACCTCGCTGCCGCAATCGCAGCTGGATCCGCCAGATCCGCGCCAATGCGAATAGCACCATGTGACGCAACATGCTGGTGTACAACCTGAGGGTCCTGTGTACTCACACTGCCGTGCTCCGCGACTGCGACGTCAGATGTACGGTCCAGCGCGATACTCGCAAGCAGGGGAACATCGATCAGTGAGCGCAGCTCCGCGCGTACCTCAGGAGTCATTCCGGAAGTAGCCGACAGTACAGCGCCAAGCACCCGAGGCGTATCCAACGTCCTTGACTGCACGTTTGGCACCAGGTTGAGAACGCGACTCGTGGTCTCACCCGGCGCACGATCAACAAACACGAGTTGGCCCGTGCGCAGCTGGTCCGCAATCTGCGTAGTACCGCGCACGGCGTGGAGCGTCAAAATATCAATCTTAGCCGGGTTCGCCGCCCAAAAACGGTCGTTACGATTCAGGGTGATCGTTCCGCGCCCACGGTCCACTCCGCGCACCATGTACCGGCCTGCCGAGACAGGAATCGTTTCACGCAACGCCTCCCCGAAGTCTGAGCCGTCCGCCGCGAACACGTGCGCAGGCAGCAAGTGATCAAAAAGCCCACGCCAATCAGCGACAGGCTCCGAAAAGTCGACATCAACAACCTTGCCTGTCGCACCACTGACGCGTACCGCCTCAATCGCACGGTACCCAGCCGGGTTCCGCACCCCTGGTGTGGAGCGCATCCCGCGCCACAGGTACACGAAGTCGGCACCAGTGACCGGCGTGCCATCAGACCACTGCGCTGTATCGCGAATGATGTAGCGCACCGTCATTGCCTGTGGCGACCCAGCGACGACCGTCGCCCCATTCAACAGTGCGGAATTCCTGACCCCGTTAGGAAACGCGCTAGGAAGCACAAGGTTTGCCACGCTTCGAACAACCGCAGATTCGTCAGCGAGCAGATGCGGGTTCAGCCCGTTGCGGAGCGAATCGACGCCAACTTCCACCTGCGAGCGCACCCGCGTCTTCCCCTCCTGCTCCACAGACGTAGCCGTCGTTGTGTCCTGCTCATACATCTCAAGGGCGGCAGTATCATTTGGGTCGACCAGCGGTGGTGGCCCTGGCGACGCAACGCATGCAGAAAGCGCGGCCACACCACAGCACGCAAACAGCGCCACGCCGACTCGCAGAGATCGCGAGCGGCGTGGCGCTGAAAAGTGGTGCGGGTTCATCGCAATAGATACTACCGCACCAGCACAAAACTACTTATTGCGCTGCTTTGCGCGGGAACGGGCACGGCCACGCTCCGTGGAGTCGAGGATGATCTTGCGGACACGCATCGCTTCCGGAGCAACCTCGACGCACTCGTCCTCGTCACAAAACTCAATTGCCTCATCAAGCGACAGCGTACGGGCCTTCGCCAGGGTGACGGTTGCGTCGGCGGTAGCAGAGCGCATGTTCGTCAGCTTCTTTTCCTTCGTGATGTTGATGTCCATATCCTCATCACGGTTGTTCGCACCAACGACCATGCCCTCGTAGGTCTCTGCGCCAGGCTCGACGAAGAAGTCACCACGGTCGGCGAGCTGCGTCAGTGCATAGGCGGTGACCTGGCCCGAACGGTCAGCAACTAGCGAACCTGTAGGACGTCCCTTGATCTCACCTGCCCACGGACGGTGCTCGATCGAGTAGGAGTTCGCAATGCCGGCGCCGCGGGTCTCGGTAAGGAACGTCGTGCGGAACCCGATCAAGCCACGAGCTGGGACGTCGAACTCCATGCGGACCCAGTCACCCGAGCCCGTATTGCCCATCGCCGTCATCTGTCCTTTGCGCGCCGCCATCAGCTGGGTAACAGCACCCTGGTGCTCGGATGGGACGTCGATAACCATGTGGTCGTACGGCTCGTACACCTTGCCGTCGATTTCCTTGGTCACAACCTGTGGCTTACCGACCGTCAGTTCAAAGCCTTCACGACGCATCGTCTCAATCAGCACGGTCAGGGCCATCTCGCCGCGTCCCTGCACTTCCCAAGCATCCGGGCGTTCGGTCGGCAAAACCTTAATGGAAACGTTACCGATGAGCTCCTGGTCCAGACGCGCCTTGACCATGCGAGCAGTCAGCTTGTCACCGCCGTTGCGGCCTGCCATCGGCGACGTGTTCACGCCAATGGTCATCGAAATCGCTGGGTCGTCAATCTTGATGCGCTCGAGCGGCTCGATATGGTTGACGTCGCACAGCGTGTCACCAATCATGATCTCGTCGATGCCCGATACTGCCGCGATATCACCCGCAACTACGCCGTCCTTCGCTGGCACGCGGTCAAGCCCCTCAGTGACCAGCAGCTCGGCGATCTTCACGTTCTTGACGTGCTGTTCACCCTCGGAATCGTAGTGCACCCACGCGACCGTGTCCCCCTTCTTCACGGTGCCTTTGTACACGCGAATCAACGCGATACGCCCTAGGAACGACGACGAGTCAAGGTTCGTGACCTGTGCCTGCAGCGGCGCGTCAATCTCAGCGGAAGGCTCCGGAAGCACGTCGTAGATGACATTGAACAGCGGAAGCAGGTCATCGTTGTCAGGCAGGCTGCCATTGCCCGGGTTCTCGAGCGATGCCCGACCAGCACGACCCGACGTGTAGAGCACTGGCAGCTCAAGCAAGTTCTCCGCAGCTTCAGCCGCCTCCGGATCTTCAAGACTTGCGCCGAGCTCCAGCAGCAGATCCTGCGCCTCTTCGACAACCTCATCAATGCGGGCGTCCGGACGGTCAGTCTTGTTCACGCAGATGATGACCGGCTTCTTCGCTTCCAACGCCTTACCCAGCACGAACCGGGTTTGCGGTAGTGGGCCCTCGGAGGCGTCAATAAGCAGGACAACACCATCGACCATGGAGAGGCCACGCTCGACCTCACCACCGAAATCAGCGTGCCCCGGCGTATCGATCACGTTAATAACCAGATCAGTGCCGTCCTTACCCTTACCTTTGCGGCGGATAGCGGTGTTCTTCGCCAAAATGGTGATGCCGCGCTCGGACTCGAGCTCGCCGGAATCCATCACGCGGTCACCGTGTTCGCCGTGGTCAGAGAATACGCCGGACTGCTCCAGCATTGCGTTGACCAATGTAGTCTTGCCGTGGTCAACGTGAGCGACAATCGCTACGTTTCGAAATTCAGGATGCGACACTGAAACCGGTGCTCCTTCGCATAGGTGGAAATAACGGTTAAATGCTACTCGCAAAGCAGTAAACATGCACCTTGGAGCACGTCCCTCTACTTGACCTCGTGACAAAAGTGACTATTGTGACTAGAGTTATGGCTTTTCGACGGCCACCCCACTTGTCATGCGAAGGAAAGTTAGGTCACTCCGTGCACCCCTCCAACTTCACGCGTCGCGCCGCGAGACACCTTACCGCACTCTGCACTGCGTGCACGCTAGTCGCCGCGCCGCTCGCGAATGCGCAGCAGCCCAACATCCCGTCATCGCTCTCCTCCGCGGTCGACGGCCTCGGACGCCCAACAAGCGACACCGTTGCTCGGGTCAACCAGTTCGCAGACCAACCCTTCGTCCCCACCCAGGTGGCAAACGCCCTACGCACCGCCGTGAACTTCTTTGCTGGCAAAGGAGAACTTGGCGGTCCACCACTACCGAACGATGCCCCCGCGTTTACACAGTTCTACTGGCCGACAGTGTCCAGCAACTGTATCGGACCAGGGTTGCATTCCACGGCCTCCGCACTCGTCGTACCGGGCCCTGCAACGTCACCTGCCCCCGGGGCTAAGCCCGGAGAAGCCACCTTCGTATTTACTGCCCTGGGCACCCCACCTGCAGCGCAGCGTCAAGGCCTCATGAACGCGTACTGGATCAACCTCAACACAGGCAAGACTGGTGTAACACCACTCGCGAATAATCAGATAAACCCAACAGGACCAACCACCCTGTCCGCAACCGCGAAAACAGGAGCGGGCAACGTCCTCGCAGTGATAGACGGTGCTGCACGCACCAACAACAACGTTTGTCACTTCGCCCCAACCGCAGCACAGTTCAACGTGAGGTAAGCGCCGTATGACCGTCGATCTTCATCCAGTGAAGCAGGAAACCTTCGACACTTCGTCGAAGATCAACACTGACCCCAAGGGATTCCTGCGCGACGTGGATGTATTCACGACAACCGATTTCGGCCTTTACATGGCCCGCGGCGCAAACCACCCGAGGTTCGGATACTTGGAAAGCTGGCTGCTACCTTCAGTCGGTCTTCGCGCAAACATCTTCCATTTCCGCGAGGGCGTCGACGTCCGACAAGACTTCTACTTCGACGTCGCAGACATCACCGAACACGACGGCATCTGGCAGACCCGCGACCTCTACGTCGACCTTGTTTCGGTGACCGGCCGTCCCATCGAAGTCCTCGACATCGACGAGCTCGCCGCGGCAACCTCCGTCGGGCTCATCACCGCCGAAGAAGCCGAGCGCGCGATGGAAGTCACCCTCAACGCTGTCGAGGGAATTACCAGGCACGGAGACAACGCAATGCGATGGTTAAGCACCCTCGACATCGACCTGACCTGGGCAAAGAACGTTACGCTCGCTCCAGTTGACTAGCGACGTTCGATAACCGCATCAAAATACACCGCACCCCGACGCATACGTAGTTCATGTTCCTGGGCTGCCCACATTTCCCAAAACTGTGCATAGCCCGGGTCACGAACCAACGCCCGCGAACGGCGCAACGACTCCGCCGCATCCACCCACAGTGTGTTTACACAGCCGCGCGTCTTCGCCGCCGCCATCGACCCCTCAGTGACAGACCCAACACCCTCGACGATCAGGTCCGAGGTTGGGTCAAGACTGACCCACTCCCCGCGACAGTCATGTTCCCAGTCCCACCGCCAATACCCTGGTTCCCGCAGTGCGAGCACGTCACGTGCCACGATCCTTGCACCTTCCCCAAGACCATTCCAACCAGGATAGAACTCATCGCAATGCACCACCGGAATGTCGAGCGCAGCACCGATTTGCTCAGCCAGTGTGGTTTTACCTGCACCGGAGAGGCCGTCGATAAGCAGTGTGTAAGCCATGAGCTACGAGACGCTCCACACTGGCCGGAAGTACCCAGTGGCAACCGAAAGCCCCAGCCCGACGCACGCAACAGCGATGCATACAACCATGACAACCCAATCTCGTCTGCTAAGCCGCGACTCTCGAGCCCACGTACGCTTTTGCGGGCCGCCGAATGCGCGAGCCTCCATCGCCGTCGCCAGCTTGCCTGCCCTGCGCAGAGACATCACCAATAAGCCGAACGCCAACGAAAACCAGTACTTCACACGGCCCGTATCCGCAATACCACGGGCGCGACGCGCCATTCGCATCGCCTCAACGTCCTCACGAAGCAGCGTCAACATACGAAACGCAGCCACGGACCCCAAGACAAAGCGCTCCGGCAACTTCAGCACCTGCGAAAGCCCATCACCGAGATCAGTCGGATCCACATGAGCCGACAACACAATTACTGGCAGCGCGATCGCGAACACGCGAAGCACCATGGACAGCGCAAGCGAAACGGAAAGTTCCGTCACGTGGATAAGTCCCCACTCCAGGTAGGTAACTCCCCCGGATTGGCCGTACAGCGCCATCGGGATACCCGCAAGCGGTGCAATAAAAAGAATCGGCAGTGCTCGTTTGAAAAAGGTTCCAAACGAAATGCCACACAGCGGCACGACGGCCAGCGTAAACACAATGGCCACGACTGCGGAAACCCAATCGATTGTCACCATGAGCGGGGTGGTCAGCAGAGCCAGCCCGAGAATACGGGTTACGGGGTTAATCCCGCTCAGCAGGTTCATACGCTCACCCCATCTACGGGATCGTCGTCGTTGCGCAGCTCCTCCATGTGGTCGCCCAACGAACCAACGAACGCCTCATCGTGAGTAATAGACATAATTGTCTTCCCCGCATTGGCCAACTCACGAATCAACGAAACAATCTCGACAAAGGTTCGATCGTCTTGCCCAAACGTAGGCTCATCAAGAATGAGAAGCTCAGGAGCGTTCACCAACGCGGTCGCAACCGACAGTCGCCGCTTCTCACCACCAGAAAGCGTAAAAGGATTAGCCGACGCCACATGATCAAGCCGCAGACGCTGCAGCAACTCATCGACGCGATGTTTCGGGGCGCCCGACAAGGCAACCTCCTCGCGCACGTTTGCCGTCACAAACTGGTGCTCTGGCTCCTGGAACACATAGCCAATCCGCTGCGCTAAGTCCCTCGACTTCCACCGGTGCGACGACGCAGTCAAACCGTTTCGAATACGAGGAGAGTACTCGATAGCGCCACTCAACGGCGCAACGAGTCCGGCAAGCGCCTGAACGAGCGTCGTTTTCCCAACACCGTTTTTACCTGTAATCACAGTTGAATATCCCTCGGGCACCACGATGTTACGCGGAGAACCGAACGCCACCTGAAGGTCGTGTGTACGCAGCGCACAGTCTGCGTTCGCTGGCACTTCCAGCGCGGGCGGCAACTGCGGCGGCATCGGCAGTTGGTCGGGGCCGCTAGGCTGCAGCCCCTCAGCAGTGAGGTGATAGAAGGTGTCCACGAAATCAACCCAATGTGCAGGTCTGTGTTCCACCACGATCAAGGTCGCCCCTGTACGGCGGCACACGGCGTCGACCGCACGCACCACATCGTCGCGCCCTTCGGGATCAAGGTTCGCGGTTGGCTCATCCAACAAAATAATGTCCGCGCCCATCGCCAACACCCCTGCCAGCGTCAGTCGCTGTTTCTGCCCGCCGGAAAGGTGCGCAGTGTTGTGGTCCAACGGCACATGCAGCCCCACTGCATCGAGCGCCTCGTGCACACGCGGCCAAATCTCCTCAGGAGAAATCCCCATATTTTCCGCGCCGAACGCAACGTCATCCCCGACACGGGTCAAGATGGTCTGGGCCTCTGGGTCCTGCAACACCATGCCGACCGTACCGTTCACCTTGACCGTGCCGAAGATTTGCCCGTCCTCACCGTGTGCTGCCAGCCCCGCAAGCACTGCGAGCAACGTTGATTTACCCGCCCCCGAGTCGCCAGTGAGCAGAACTCGCTCCCCACGGGAGACCGACAAGTCCACTCCCGTAAACGCAGGGTTCGGGCGCGTCGCATGCTTATAGCCCAGGCCTTGCGCCTGGATGACCTGGTCCCCCATGGCCACCGGAGCTACACCTCCTGCTGGAAGCGCTCGCGTCCTGCACCAAAGCGGTCAAGCGCACCAGTCTTCGCCAACGCATCAACGAGGAGTTTTGCAACCAAACCTGCCAACAGCGCTCCCGAAACCAGCATGCAGGTGAGGTAGATCACGTTGAACGCCAGACCCATTGCAAAGTTCGCGGACAAGAACAGCTCAAGCACAAACGCACCAACTGCGCTGCCCATACCGGCAAGGACTGCAACCGTCGCCGAAAACTTACGGTACGCGAAGATCAAGAAAACAATTTCTGCGCCAAGACCCTGTGCAATCCCCGAATAGAGCGTCTCAATTCCCCACTGGCTTCCGATGACAGCAGACACCGACGCCGCAATTACCTCTACGAAGACCGCGGCGCCAGGCTTGCGAATCACTAAGCCCCCCAGCGTTCCGCCCAGAAACCAAACACCGGTAAAGAGGCCACCTAGTCCTGGGGTGAGTGCGTCGAACGCTTTAAATCCCGCGTACCCAACGCTGTTCCACATCCAAAAAATGAGTCCACATGCCACCCCCAAAACGGCAGCGGTAACGATATCAATGACACGCCACGAATGGCTTCCACGCGTATTCATACGCCTACTTTCCTTCCTAAACGCCGGCATTATCCGGATCAGGTTCAACGGTTCGCTTTTGCATCTCAGTCTTCGCTTCTCCCTCCAGCGAAAACACCCGTGTATGAAGTTGTGACAAAACTGTACATTCCCTCAACGCTACGCCACAATCGCAGTATTTCAGCGCGCGGTTATGGCGTAGCGTTGAGGGAGAAATGAGCAGGTAGGGCCTACTCTCCAACCCCCAACTCGATGTTGAGCCCAGGTACCGAATTAATCAGGTTTTGAGTGTACGGATCCTGAGGATTATCGAAGATGTCATCAGCTCGCCCCTGCTCGACGGCCTTGCCTTGCCGCATCACAACAATGTCGTCCGCCGTCTGGCGAACCACCGCGAGGTCGTGCGTGATGAACAAGTACGAAAGCCGCATTTCTTCCTGAAGATGAGTCAGCAGCTGGAGAATCTGGTTTTGTACAAGTACATCCAGCGCCGATACCGCTTCATCGAGAACGATGACCTCCGGGTCCAGCGCCATTGCTCGAGCAATTGCAATGCGCTGCCTCTGCCCGCCGGACAACTCATTCGGGTATCGACGCATCGCCGATCGTGGCATCTGTACTAAGTCGAGCAACTCCGCCACTCGTGCCTCGCGTTCCTTGCGATTGCCGACCTTATGCAGCGTCAATGGCTCTTCGATGCATCGATAAATTGAGTACATCGGGTCGAGCGAACCGTACGGGTTCTGGAACACCACCTGCATCTTGCGACGCATATCAAACAGCTGGCGCCCCTTGAGCTCTGCGATGTCTTGCCCTTCAAACAAGACTCGGCCACTCGTCGGCTCCAGCAGGCGCAGTGCCATATTCGCAACAGTGGATTTACCGGAGCCAGACTCACCGACGAGCGCTAGCGTCGTGCCGCGTCGAACGTCGAACGTGACGTCGTCGACAGCTCGCAGCACCTTCTGCTTACCTTTTTGACCGCGAACGTCGAACTCTTTCACCAGATGCTGCACACTCAGCACGACTTCTTCAGAGTCGTGGCGGCCGGAGGCGAGTTCCTCGCTTGACTCAATCCCCTTTGCTTTCGCGCTCTGAATACGCGCGGAGGCAAGGGAGGGAGCTGCAGTAACAAGTCGCTTCGTGTACGGGTGCTGAGGGTTGCGCAGAATCTGCAGGCTCGGCCCCTTCTCAACGATCCGCCCGCGGTGCATCACCAGCAGGTGATCTGCACGCTCAGCGGCGAGCCCCAAGTCGTGCGTAATGAACAGCAGCGCCGTGCCGAGTTCTTCTGTCAGCGTCTCCAGGTGATCAAGAATCTTCTTCTGCACCGTCACGTCCAACGCAGACGTCGGCTCGTCTGCGATCAGCAGCTCAGGACGAGCCGCGAGTCCGATTGCGATGAGCGCACGCTGGCGCATACCACCAGAAAACTCGTGCGGGTATTGTTTCGCTCTTCGTGCAGCCTCAGGAAGACCGGCTTCCTCGAGCAACTGGACGACCCGCGCGTGGCGCTCCGACCCCTCCACCACATGGTTTGCGCGAAGGGACTCTTCCACCTGGGTACCGATACGCCACACAGGGTTCAGGTTGCTCATCGGGTCCTGGGGTACAAGACCAATCTTGTTACCCCGGACCTTTTGCCACCCCTTCTCATCTAGCTCGGTGAGCTCTTCGCCGTTGAGCTTGATGGAGCCGTTGGTGACCTTGCCTGTCCCAGGCAGCAGTCCCAGAATCGACATCGCCGCAGTGGACTTGCCCGACCCAGACTCACCGACGATAGCAATCGACTGGCCAGGATACACCGTCAGATCAAAGTCGCGGACGGCTTCGACCACGCCGGTAGTGGACTCAAATGTAACTTTCAGGTCCGCTATCTCGAGTAGCGGCTGATCTCGTAACTCGCTCATCGTTTCCTCGATTTAGGGTCAAGGGCGTCGCGCACAGCGTCACCCATCATGATGAAGCTCAGCACCGTCAGTGCCAAAGCGATTGCAGGGTAGAACAGCACCATGGGCTGGGTCCTCAAGGATGCCTGCGCGGCCGAAATATCGCCGCCCCACGACACGACTGTCGTTGGCAAACCGATACCGAGGAAGGACAGCGTTGCCTCCGCGACGATAAACGTGCCCAGCGCCACAGTGGCATACACAATGATTGGCGCTGCCGCGTTCGGCAGGATGTGAGAGAAGATAATCCGTACGTCGCTCGCGCCCAATGCGCGGGCCGCGGTCACAAACTCGTCATTTTTCACGCCCATCACAGCACCCCGCGAGATACGCGCGATCTGCGTCCAACCGAACATGGACAGTGCGAAAACCACCATCCATATAGACCGCTGATTCTGGAACATGGACATCACGACGATCGCTGCCAGCACGAGCGGCACAGCAAAGAAGATATCCGTCAGGCGGGACAGCAGCGTGTCCCAAATCCCCCCGTAGAAACCTGCAATCGCGCCGATCAGGGAGCCCAAGATCGTTACGACGATCGTAGTAAGCACACCGACCGTGACCGAAGCGCGAGCACCATAAATGGTACGGGCGTAAATGTCGCAGCCTTGACGGTCGAACCCAAATGGGTGGCCAGGCTCAGGGGCGCCGAGTGAGCGGGACAGCATGCACTCGCGTGGATCGACGCTCGTGAACAGTCCTGGGACAAGCGCGAGCAGGATCGCGAACAGGATCAGGAGGGCGGACACCCAAAACAGTGGGCGTCGACGCAGGGCACGCCATGCTTCGCCCCACTGACTCGTGGGGGCAGACTCATCCTGTACCGCGTCGACTGCACCGAGGCCAGTTTCGTCTGTTTCCGCAATGAAGTACTCCTGCCCAGCGCGGGCAACAGCTGTGAGGTCTTGAGGGTTATGCATAGCGGATCCTTGGGTCAAGTACTGCGTACAACAGGTCAACAACCAGGTTGGCAACGATGTAGATAATCACCAGCACGGTGGTGAAGGAAACAACTGTTGCAGGTTCACCTTTAATAATGGCCTGGTAAATCGTGCCACCGACGCCGTTAATACCGAAGATTCCCTCTGTCACAATCGCTCCGCCCATGAGCGCGCCGAGGTCGGCGCCTAAGAATGTCACAACCGGGATGAGGGAGTTTCGCAAGACGTGGCGGGACATCACTGCCCCCTTTGACAGGCCTTTTGCGCGGGCGGTGCGGACGTAGTCGGCACGAAGGTTGTCACTGATCGACTGCCTCGTGAGTCGAATAACGTAAGCACACGACAATGCACCCAGAACGACAGCCGGCATCAACAAGGCTATGAAGGACTCGTTTCTGCCCACCGTCACCGGTAGTAGACCCCACCGAACGCCCACAAGGTACTGGAGGACAAAGCCAATCACGAAGGACGGCACTGCGATAACAAACAGCGATACAACCAACACGGTGGAGTCAAAAATACCGCCACGGCGAATTCCTGCGAAGAAACCGAAGAGGATGCCGAAGAACGCTTCGAATGCTAGCGCCATCAGGCCAAGTTTGATGGTGACCGGGAATGCGTTTGCCATCACCGAAGCAACTGGTTGCCCGGAGAACGTCTTTCCGAAGTCACCGACCATGATCCCTTTCAGGTAGAGCAGGTACTGGACGATGAAAGGTTTGTCGAGGTTGTATTCGGCTTCGATGCGTGCTCGCGCAGCTTCGGTAAGGCCACGGTCGCCGCCGAGGGCCTGGACAGGATCACCGGGCATGAGAAACACCAGTGCGTAAAGCAACAAGGTGGCCCCAAAGAACACGGGAATCATCTGAAGGAGCCGTCGCCCGATATATCGCAACATAGTTGCAGGCTCTCCTTATTCTTCGTAGTAAAAATGAGCTTGTGGACGCACCTAAACCCAACACCCCGCATGCTTATACGCAGGCGGGGTGGGGATGGGTTAGAGCGTAGGGAATATCTTACTTCTTGGTGATTTGCGTGTAGACCGGAACGGACTTCCAGTTGAACGCCACATTCTCAACGTTTTCCGAGGAACCGCCGTTGACGTTCGCGTACCACAGCGGAATTGCCGGCAGATCCTTCAGAAGCTGCTCCTGCGCCTTGTTGTAAATCGGCGTTGCAGCTTCGACGTCGCCCGCAGCAGCTGCTTCCTTCAGCAGCTTGTCAACCTCTGGGTTTGCGTAGTCACCATCATTGGAGCCACCGTTGGAGGCGTACAGCGGGCTCAGGAAGTTACCCAGCGATGGGTAGTCCGCCTGCCAGCCTGTGCGGAAAGCGCCCTTGATGGTCCTGTTCGTGACGTCGTCACGTAGAGACTTGAAGTCCGGGTATGCGTTACCGACTGCGTCGATGCCAAGGGTGTTGCGGATAGAGTTCGCAACAGCGTCGACCCATGCCTGGTGGCCGCCGTCAGCGTTGTAGGACAGGGAGAACTCGCCGGTAAACGGCTTGATCTTGTCCGCCTCAGCCCACAGACGCTTCGCTTCCTCTGGGTTGTACTCAAGTACCTCTGCCCCGTTCAGGGAATCCGAGTGGCCAGGGATGACTGGCGAAGTGAAGTCGGTTGCCGGGGTGCGGGTGCCTTGGAAGATCGTCTTCGTGATTTCGTCACGGTCGATCGCCATCGACAGTGCCTGACGACGCAGCTGACCTTCCTCACCGTTGAAGTGCTCAAGGTTCTCCGGAATGGTGAAGGACTGGAAGATTGCCGACGGCTGATTGACCGCACGGTCGCCCAACTCGGTTTCGTAGCTCGCGAATGCAGAATCCGGAATAGCGTCCAGGACGTCCAGGTTGCCCGCGAGCAGATCGGCGTAGGCCGCGTCCTGCTGTGCGTAGAAGACGTAGGTCACACCATCATTCTGCGGCTTCTTGTCACCTGCGTACTCTTCGTTCGGGACGATGGTTGCGTCCTGATTGTGGTTCCACTCCGCCAGCTTGTAAGGGCCGTTGGAGATTGGTTTCTCACCGTATGCATCAATGTCTTCGAATGCAGATGGGTGCATCGGGAAGAACGCGGAGTAGCCAAGACGGGTTGGGAAGTCTGCCTCTGGCTGAGCCAGCTCGATAGTAAAGGTCTTGTCGTCGACGACGTTCAGGCCCTCGAGGGTTGGCACACCTTCTGGATCGTAGCCCTTGATGGACTCGAAGAAGCTCTCGCCGAGCAGCGAGTTCGCAACAACATAGTTCCATGCATCAACGAAGTCGTTCGCCGTGACCGGCGTGCCGTCCTGCCACTTGATGCCGTCCTTCAGGGTGACCTTGTAGAGGGTATCGCCCTCGAGGTCGATGGACTCCGCAAGGTCGTTATGGATCTTACCCTCGGTGTCGTAGTAGACAAGGCCCGAGAAGATCTCATCAACGATGCGCCCGCCACCGTTCTCGTTCGTGTTTCCTGGGATGAGCGGGTTCTGTGGCTCGGAGCCATTTACCAGAACATAGTTGTCACCGCCGGTCGATTCACCCTGACCGCTCGCGGCCTCATCGTTACCGGATCCACCACACGCAGCCAATCCGAGTGTGAGGGTTCCTACCGCCAAGATCGCTGCTGCCTTTACTGTCCGCACAGCGCCTCCTTCAGATTGTTGTTAGCTAGCTTCAATTGCATTCACCCAAGTGGACTACATCACACTTGAATTAGTGCCTTCTATTCCACCACATAAGATTGAGACATTGGTAAATAATTCAGGTTTCTGACACGGTTTTACACTTTTGGGGGGACTTTCCGTCAGCTTTTTCACAGCTCATCGAGCCCTGCGGGCATTCAGCCAGGAGGGTTCACCATGTAAACTATCGACCGCACATCACCATGCTTCCTAGGAAGGGGAACACACATGGCCGGAGGCCTACTCGCCCTCTTTGACGACGTCGCCCTCATCGCTAGGACCGCAGCTTCATCTGCGGACGATGTGGCTTCCCTTACGGCGAAAACGTCAGCAAAAGCCGCAGGCGTTGTCATTGATGACGCCGCTGTCACTCCGCAATACGTTTCCGGCGTGACCCCGGCGCGAGAACTCCCGATGATTTGGAAAATCACGAAAGGGTCCTTGCGCAACAAGCTGCTCATCATCTTGCCGATTGCGCTACTGCTCAACGCGTTTGCCCCATGGGCACTGGTGCCGATTTTGATGATCGGTGGTGCGTATTTATGTTTCGAGGGCGCCGAGAAGATCGTGCATAAGTTGACCAGTGATACCGAGGCTGACGAAGAAGCGGCCCTACACCGGTCTGCTCAGGACGAAGACGCGCTAGTGAAAAGCGCGATAAGAACAGACCTCATCCTGAGTGCGGAAATCATGATCATCGCCCTCGACGAGGTGGCCGATCAGACAATTTGGATAGAAGCAGCTGTACTGATCGCCGTGGGTATTTTTATCACGCTCGCGGTCTACGGCGCAGTGGCGCTGCTGGTAAAAGTCGACGACATCGGTCGTGCGATGATCCAACGCGATCGTGCAGCTGGGCTGGGACGTGCAATGGTGAAATCCATGCCCGCCGTGCTCTCTGCGATTGGCGTGATCGGCACCGTGGCAATGTTGTGGGTCGGCGGGCATCTCATCCTCCGCGGCCTCGACGAGGTGTTTGGCCTGCACGTTATCCACGAGGTCATTGAGCGAGCCGTAAACGCCGTGCATAACGGCGTCCTCGGTTGGTTCGTGGAGACAGGCATTTCCCTGTCGGCAGGTCTCGTTGTTGGCCTGTTGGTTGTAGGTGTGGTCTCCGCACTGAAGCGGGTCCGCTCAGGCAGTTAAAGTAAGGTTCATGGCAGCGCGCGCGACTCGTACCTTGGTTCGCCCAATCGGGCTAATCTTTATTGGTTCGCTGGGTAATCAGGTTTCCGCGGTGCTCGCGGCATCCCTCTTCGTTGTCGCAAGTACTGTCAGTGTTTCCACGCTGCGCTTCCTACTTGGCGCCATTATTCTTCTGGTGCTCTTCCGCCCGAATCTGCGCGAGATGTCGAAAGTGCAATGGAAGCAGGCCTTCATTTTCGGCGCGTCGATCGCGCTCATGAACCAGTTTTTGTACGCAGCTATCGCCCGTATCCCGCTTGGCGCTGCGATTACCATTGATTTCTTGGGCCCCTGCTGCGTGACGTTTTTCGGCATTCGCCAGTGGTGGATTCGGCTGTGGGCGCTAGTCGCATTCGCCGGGGTGGCGCTGATTGCGGGGCCTTCGTCTGGATTGGATCCCTTGGGCGTGGCTTTCGCATTGTGTGGCGCAGCGTTTTGCGCGCTGTATACGATCTTTGCGGAGAAGGTTGGCAAATCTTCGGGCGGGATGGGCGAGCTTGCTATCTCCATAGCCATTGCGGCCCTGCTCACATTGCCGTTCTCAGTTCGTGATGCGGTCAAGCTCGATGCGCATAGCTGGATGCTGTTGACGTTGGCGGGCTTCGTTGGCGTCGTCATCCCGTATACGGCGGACACGTTGGCTGCTCGGGTTACGTCCGCGCAGATCGTCGGTACGTTGTTTGCGATTGAGCCGGTGTTGGGCACGATTCTGGGTGTCGTGTTTCGGGGTGACGTGCTCACTGTTCATCTGGTGTTGGGTATCTTGTGTGTCACGGTAGCTGGCGTGGTGATCGCATGGTTTGGTGCTTCTCCCCCGCCTCCTGTTCAGCAGGCGCCCCGACGTTGGCCGAAGCAATGATTTCGGATTTCCGGATGCAGTTAGGAGTATGACGAAGTGGAACTTTCTCTCCCGGTGTACCCGCTTGCTCCATCGACGTGGGGAGCAGGCGAAGAAATTACCGTGACCGACGTCGTGCAGTCGCCCCTATTTGCGGAGTTCGGGGGCACACATCATACCTCCTACGTGCCGGTGGCGCTTGAACCGAATGCGGTCGAGGAAAGCTGGCGGGTGCGCAGGCTCGGCCATGGCATTGTCGGAGAAATTTCTCAGTTCGATAGGGCCCGCTATGTCGACCTGGAGCGGATCCACCAGTCTCAGCTCCTGCCGGTGACCCTAGCTGCGGTCAAGTTCGACGTCGAGCAAGGCAAATTCGCTGTCGATGTAATTCTGCCGCCGCCCCAGCTGGCGGTACCTCGCAACAACGCAGGTCTGCACAGCCTGGTACTGCCAAGTGGCGACATGGCGATCATCGATACGGAACGGGGCGAGTTCAGCGCAGAGCAGCTCGCAAGTCTCGCGCCGGGCCAGTGGTTCGTTGGGCTCCAGATCGCTGACTCCGACGTCGTAGTCACGCTTGGTGAGCGAGTGCTCGGCTGCGTCTCAGCTGCAGACGTCGACGATGTCCGCACCATACTTTTCGACGCCCCCTCGACCGACAACGCAATCACCGTTGCCCGAGCGTTCTTGCTAGACGGAATGGCGGCCCTCGACATCGCTGACTATGCGGAGGCAACAGACCCTCGGTGGCTGCGTGTTCCTGACCTGGCCCAATCTGGCGCGGACTCCGCTAAAGCCTTCGAAACGGTCCAGTTCCCGGACGGCTCGTGGGCGGTGACCATCGACCGCTCCCGAGCCGCAACCCCGTCGCGCCCGAAAACGAACACCACGGATGCGAAGCCTGCGACGCTGGTGGATATGGACGCCGTGGAGAACGAAGAGGCGTCGATACCTGCCGAGGCAGCCGTGGTTGATGCTCCTGACAGTGAGGACGGCGACTACCTCACCGAGGTTCAAAAAGCGCAGCGGCGCCGCAGCCAGGAAGCTGGCCGCCACCGCAAGCCATAAAGCGCTATGCTGAGGGTGCAACCGAACCGATTTTCGAGGAGGAATTATGTCCAAGATTTTGCGCACCGACCACGGCCCGAATCCAGTTACATTCAACCTTGAGCAGGCAACGCTTGATAACGGCGCGTTCCGCGATACACTGTGGACTGGAAAGCACCTGCAGCTGACCGTGATGAGCATCCCGGCGGGTGGCGAAATCGGCGCTGAGATTCACGACGATCACGACCAGTTCATTCGCGTTGAGTCTGGTGAACTGCGCGCGATGATCGGCCCATCGGAAGACAACTTGACCGTAGACAAGGTCATCGGTGACGACGATGCAGCGTTCGTCCCGGCTGGCCAGTGGCACAACTTCGTAAATGAATCCGATGCCCCGGCGAAGGTGTACTCCATCTACGCCGCGCCAGAGCACAAGCCGGGCACCGTCCATGAGACGAAGGCAGATGCGGACGCTGACGAGCACGAGCACTAAGCCAGTTTGCACCGGCCCGCTACACCAAGACTCGAACACCCGCCTCTACTTGGCGGGTGACCCCGCGGGCGTCCAGGAATTCTAGTAGCGGGATGGCGACACGCCGGGTCGTCTCAAGTACCTGGCGCGCATCAGTGGTGCGGAACGGCTGAGGCAAGTCCCGCAACCTCGCGGTGGCAATAGCAGCCGCGTCAGCAGCAACAACGACACCGTCGCCAAGACGCAATACCCTGCCTGCCCTCTCGGCTGCTGCAAGCTCTTTCGTACCCAACCCGAGCTGCTCAAGGTCGCGCGCCTCGGGGGCCTGGAAGGGTTGATCACGAAGCCTCGCCTCCAGTTTTTGCACCGCGGGTTCAGCCGCCCCGAGGTCGACTTGGGCGGTACTGCAAACGTAACCGTCGCGAGTGTGTAGTTTCGCTGCGGCGACAGCGAGTGGCAGCAGCTTCGCGTCAGGCAGCTGCAAGGCTTCCACGGCCGCTCCGGTGGCCAATCCCACCGACAGGGGGTGCACCGCAAGGTGATCTTGCAAGGCCCGCAGCAGCGTTTCTTTCCACTCCATGACCTGCTGCGCGCGGATCCAGTACCCTGCAAATGCTACGTTGCCCTGCGGCGGCTGATCGGCCACATCAAATCCGAGGCTCGCCAACAGTTCCGGCCGGGCGGCCACTCTCCTAGCAATCTCCGCATTGATATCCGGCAGCGTTTCTAGCTGCGCTGAGCGCTTCCGTCCGTCACCACGCCGGGGAAGGGCGGGCGGGTCGACGTCGATAGCCTCTACCCCGCCGAGAATTTGCTGTGCTCCAGAGCCTCGCAGCACCAACCTGTCCCCGATGCTGAGTACCAGGGAATGTTCCAGGATAAGCCGGGCGTGTCCCGCACCGAACGGACGCACCTTCGCGCTGACGCCCGCGGTACCGATGTGCACGACAACCTCCTGCGGCACATCGTTGAGTGCTGAACCATGGGCATGCCGCACATCAACCGCAGAGGTCGTGTGCCACTTCCCTGGTGTGTACAGGACCGCGCCACGCGATACTTCGTCGACGCTCACGCCCCGAAGGTTGAGCGCGACGCGCATTGTCGGCTTTGCTTCTTTCACCTCACTGTCTTCCGACTGAATACCGCGCACGGTGACCTCGCGCTGACCCGTCTCAGCCTCGAGCATTAGCGTCTGACCGGGTGTGATCGTGCCGTTCGTGAGCGTCCCCGTAACAACGGTGCCTGCGCCTTTAATGTGAAACGCCCTGTCAACCCACATGCGTATCCGACCTGCAGGGTCCGCTGCGGGCTGGTGTCGCAACATCGCCACGAGCGCGTTTCTGAGTTCTTCGACACCCTCGCCCGTCTTCGCAGAAACCTCAACAATGGGCCAATGTTCCATGCAGGAACCAGCTATATTCCGGCGGGTTTCTTCAACTACCGCCTGTCGACGCCCAGCTTCCGCTTTATCCGCCCTTGTCAAAGCGATGACGCCATGCTCGACGCCGAACGCGTTGATGGCATCCCTGTGATCTAACGTTTGCTGCATCCACCCTTCGTCAGCGGCAACGACGAACAGGACATCCGTCACCGGCCCAACACCGGCGAGCATATTCGCGATGAAGCGCTCATGCCCCGGTACGTCCACAAAAGCGATGTCCTCGTCGTCAACGTTGGTCCACACGAATCCGAGGTCAATCGTCAGCCCTCGTTCTTTTTCTGCATCCCACCGATCCGGTTCCATCCCGGTGAGCGCTTTGACCAGTGTGGACTTTCCATGGTCAACGTGGCCGGCTGTAGCAACAACAAACACGTGAGGACTAATCCTTTCCCTGGGCTTTTTGAATTGCGGTAGCAACTTCGTGGTCGCGCTCGGGTGGCACGCAACGCAAGTCAATAATCAGCTTGTCCTCGTGCACGCGTCCGAGAACAACCGGCGTACCTGTCCGAAGCGGGGCGGCAAGCGACTGGTCGAGTGCAACCGCCCATCCCGGCAGTGGGAAGCCCGGCGCGCCGCCGCCTCCAACGCGGCCGTCGTGTGGAATGACGTTGCCTCCAATTTTCGCTGCCAGCGCTTCTGCGCGGTCTTTGAGGACGTCAGGCTCCGCGTGCAGGTAGTCGTAGACGGGTGTGCTGGTGATATTCAGGCTCGCCTCCAGCGCTGCGAGGCGCAGCTTGTCGATGCGTACAGCGCGTGCCAACGGGTGTCGCTTCAGCTTCGCAATTGCTTCCTTCGTACCGACCATGACGCCCGCCTGTGGGCCCCCGAGGAGTTTGTCGCCGGAAAACAGCACGACGTCCGCGCCCTCGCGCAAAGCCGTGGTGGCATCTGGCTCATCTGGCAGCAAAGGATCTGGGTGAAGCAGCCCTGAACCAATATCGGCAATCAGGGTGCACCCACGTGGACGAACGATATCGCGAAGCTGTCCGATGGTGGTTTCAGCAGTAAACCCGTGGACCCTGTAATTCGACGGGTGAACTTTGAGCACCGCGCCCGCGTTGTCGAGCGCCCGTTCGTAATCGAAGGGGTGCGTACGGTTTGTCGCGCCAACCTCGACGAGAGACACTCGTGCGCTTTCAATGAGCTCAGGTAGACGGAAGCCTGCCCCGATTTCGATGAGCTCGCCACGGGAGATGACGACGTCGCGTCCCTCAGCGAACGTTGCCACAGCTAGAAGCAACGCCGCTGCACCATTGTTGACTACAAGTGCATCCTCGGCAGCACGACACGCTGCCAAAATCGCATCCGTGGCAGCCTTGCCCCTATCCCGGGATCGAACACCTGCTGCCAGATCCATCTCTACGTCGACGTACTGCGCGGCATCCACCATCGCGTCTATTGCCTGCGGCGCAAGTGGCGCCCGGCCAATATTTGTGTGCACGACCACGCCAGTGGCATTAAGGACTGGTGTAAGAGACCCGGGGTGGCGTCGACAAGCTTGGAGAAACTCCGGGGTGACCTCTTCGGGGGAAATCTCGCCGTCGCGAGCGCGCTGTTGTAGCTTCCCTGCAACCGCCTTGAGCGCGTGTGGCGCCAGCGCGGTGTGCTCCTGCGCTGCAAGCACAAGCAGTGCGTCTGTGCGAGGGATTCGACGGCGAGGATCATTCATGTGCTTCCCCTTACAACAACACAACGTTTTGGCGGAGACGGACAGGAATCGAACCTGCCAAGCCGAGATGCTCGACCTCACCAGTTTTGAAGACTGGGGTGACCACCAGGACACGTACGCCTCCAAAAAGCAACGCTACCATGTAGGTATGACTCCCGATAATTCTAAGATTCGATTGACCCAGTACGCATCTGGCGGCGGATGCGCGTGCAAGATTCCCCCCGGCGAGCTGGAAGAGGCCGTAAAAGGACTCGTCGGCTTCGCTGACCCAAACGTAATTGTTGGCCTCGACGACGGCGACGACGCCTCAGCGATTCACGTCCGCGACGACCTCGCGGTCATCTCCACCGCCGACTTCTTCACCCCCGTCTGCGATGACGCCTACACCTGGGGCAAAATCGCAGCCGTCAACGCACTTTCCGACGTTTACGCGATGGGCGGCACCCCAATCACCGCCATCAACCTGCTCGCGTGGCCACGCGACGTCCTCCCAGCGGAACTCATCCGCGACGTACTCCACGGCGGCATGGACGCGGCCACCGCAGCAGGCATCAGCGTGACTGGCGGGCACTCGATCACCGCGCCTGAGCCGATTTACGGTATGGCTGCCACCGGAATCGTGAACCCAGCCAAGCTCATGCGAAACGACGCCGCCGAAGCCGGACTGCCCATCACCTTGACCAAGCCGATTGGCTCAGGTCTGCTGAACAACCGTCACAAGGCGACCGGCGACGTCTTCCCGCAAGCCATTGAGGTCATGACCACACTGAACAAGGAAGCCTCGGACAAGGCCGTCGCCGCAGGCGTAAAGGCCGCAACCGACGTCACCGGATTTGGCCTACTCGGGCACCTGTTTAAGATGGCACGCGCCTCCGGTATCGACGCCGTCATCGACCACACCAAGGTTCCTTTCATCGACGGCGCTCGCGAAACGCTCGAGGCCGGATACATCCCTGGCGGTTCGAAGCGCAACCTCGACTGGGTCCGCCCCAATGTCGATTCCGACCTGGACGGCGATGAACTGCTGCTCCTTGCAGACGCCCAGACCTCAGGCGGGCTGCTCGTCATTGGAGAGATCCCAGGCTACCCCGTCATCGGCGAAACCGTCGCCGGCACCGGCCGTGTTCAGGTGAAATAGCTAGCAATAACAAAGCTGCCCCTCCACCAAGACGTTGGTGGAGGGGCAGCTTTCATCTTCGCGCCTTCGTGCCGCTAGAGGCTACGCGGTTGTGATACCGTCATCGACCTTGCCAGCTTCACGGCGCTTCCTCAGACGCTCCCGCTGCGGTTCAACGACATACTTCGGATCCTCAGTGGACTGCTTACCAGCTTCGAGCACCGCAAAACGTGTCAGGCAGGAACCTGCCATCAACGCAATCCCCGAAACCCCGGCGAGCACACGGCTCTTCTTGCTGAACAGCGCACCGACACCGCCAACAGCCAAGCAAATCTCAGAAGCCTTGAAGAGCTTACCCGCCTTACCTGTAGAGAACGCTTCCTTCGAAACGTCGTCCAACTGGCACGTCATGTATGCCGTTGCTGCGACGTCAGCGGCCGCACCAGCAACACCGAGCGCGCGCGGTACTGCAGCGTTCTCCGTGGAGGTTGCGAGCATGCCCATGCCGCCCGTCGCGGCGGTCGCGGAGGATACGAACACAAACGGGAGGTTCTTCCCGGCCTCCTGCCATGCAGGAACCGACGTGTTGCCGATCAACACCGCGGTGTACGCCGCGAGTGGCGAAGCAAGCACGCCGCCGGCAATGCCAGCCGGAGTTGCTGCGAACTCAAAAAGCGAACGCAACGGGCTCGGCAGTGGCAGTGTCTTACCCGTCAGTCCATCGAGTTCCGGCAGAGCTGCTAGGCCCTGCAACGAAGCGAACGAACCCAACAGCCAGGAGCCGACGCTCATCGGTGAGGACAGCTTGAACACGCGGAACATGTTCAGCAGCCGCTCCGGACGCCCGAGGTCGAGGACCAAGCAGCCAGAGCCCACCGTGGCAGCAGCCAGCGAAGTGATTCGCATGTTGCGGCGGAGTTCCTTGTTGCCTGTCGCATCAGCACCCACTGCCAGCAAGGATGCCCCGCCTGCGAGGCCGCCGAGGAAGAAGTAGACACCAATCGGCCACTCCCATGGTGGGAACTTCACAATCGGCTTGCCGTAGTAGGAGTCAAAGTGCTCGAAGTCCGCCTCCGGCACCATCAGCTCCTCACCGCGACGCTTCTTAGGACCGCGCGGGCGATCGCCTTCCGCTACATCCCGCCGCCGCGGACGACGCGGCTCCTGTGGTGGGCGGTAGCTATCAAACTCAGCCATTTACTTCCTACCTCCGATCAGGACCGCGGCTGCAATAGTGCCAACCATTCCGGCTGCGGCGATAACGCCACGCTTCGCAAGCTCCGGCAGGTTTGCCGTCGGAACCACTGGGTCTGGCGGAAGGCCATAGACCTCCGGCGCGTCGAGAAGCAGGAAAATGGATCCCGTTCCACCCACGCCGTCGTTCTCGTTTGCGCCGTAAAGGCGCGCTTCCGTCATGCCTTGCGCGTGCAGCTCCTTGACGCGTGCCTTCGCAAGCGCGAGCATCTCGTCATACGTGCCGTACTTGATCGAGGTTGTCGGGCAGGTCTTAGCACATGCCGGCTGTTCGCCGACCTGGAGACGGTCAAAGCACATGGTGCACTTCTGCGCGACACCGATGTTCTTAATCGGAGCGCTCTCACCTGGTGTAAAGTCCTCGCCAGTGCCGGAGCGCTCGTTGCGTTTGCGCACACCACCGTCGCTGCGACGCTCGATAACGCCGAACGGGCAACCGGCCACACAAGTGCCACAGCCATTGCACACATCGTCCTGTACGACGACGGTGCCGTGCTCGGTGCGGAACAACGCACCAGTTGGGCACACATCCAAGCAGCCTGCGTTGGTGCAGTGCTTACACACGTCGGAGGACATTAACCAGCGGAAGTCCGGGGTATCCGGAAGTACGGCACGGGTCGAGGTTTCCTCCGCCGGCTTCACGCTCGGCATCCCAAGCCCAACGAGCTTGGCGCCCTCCTCGCGAGCCTGCAGGATACGCTCCTCGCCCTGCTCGATGAACGCCACGTGGCGCCACGTGTCCGCGTTCAGTGAGCCCGTGTTGTCGTAGGAGTTACCCGACAACTTGTAGCCGTCCTGCGGGTTTCGGTTCCACTCTTTACATGCAACCTCACACGCCTTACAGCCAATACATATCGACGTATCTGTGAAGAAAGCCTTGCGGGCCTCCTTCTCGTACCCGATGTTGGCTGGGGATTCGGTGATCTGGTTCTTTGTCTTCATCATCAAAACCTATCCTTCCCCGTCCGCCATGTTCTTCTTCGTCGAATCATGCTTCGCCGCCTCGGTGTCACCGAGCTGCTCACCAACGATGACGTCTTTCGACTCGTCGGTCAGCTTGGTACCGGTGTCCTCCGTCAGGCGCGCACGACGCTGGTATTCGCGCACCAGCTTCATGCGGTCTTCACCACGCGGACGTCGGCCCGGGCGGATGTCCACCGCAGAAACCTTCGACGCCTGAATGTTGACGTTCGGGTCCAGCATGATGCCAAGCAGATCGTTCGGACCATCGCCTTCAACCTCGGCGTACGAACCGGCGCCGAAGTGGTACGGCATACCGATCTGCTGGAACTCGTGCCCATCAATGACCAGTGTCTTCATACGCTCGGTGACCAGCACACGTGCCTCGATAGCGTTACGCGGCGAGATGATCGTCGCCCAGTCGCCGTTCTTCAGCCCAACAGCTTCCGCCAGCTTATGCGAAACCTCGCAGAACAACTCCGGCTGCAGCTCTGCCAGGAATGGCAGGCTTCGCGTCATCGAACCGGACGTGTACGCCTCGGTCAAACGGTAGGTGTTCAGCATGTACGGGTACACGCCCACGCCGGGTTCACCGAAGTTCGGCGCCGAAAGGTTGTCCTCTCCACGCATCACGATTCGCGACGGCGACTGCTGCTGCTTGTACAGCGGGTTCGCAAACGGGGACTCCTGCGGCTCATAGTGCGTCGGCATCGGCCCATCAACCATTCCGGTTGGGGCAAACAGCCACGCCTTTCCGTCAGCCTGCATGATGAACGCGTCGTCACCAGCAAGGGCTGCAGGGCCAACCGCGTCGCGCTCTGGCTTGAAACCAGGGGCCCGGTTGACCGGGAAGTCCACAACGTCGTCGGACTCCCACAGCTCCTTGTCCTCGTTCCACCAAACCAGCTTCTTGCGCTCCGACCATGGCTTGCCATCCGGATCCGCAGAAGCACGGTTGTAGAGCACGCGACGGTTCATCGGCCATGCCCAGCCCCACTCCAACGCCATTGCGTTCTGTTCCTGGCCTGGGCGCTTGTTCGCCGAACGGTTGACGTCGTCGGCGTATACACCACAGTAAATCCAGCAACCAGATGAGGTGGAACCGTCTGCCTTGAGATCCGCGAACTTGTCCACGAGCTGTCCCTTACGCGGCCCCTCGAGGTAGTAGCCGTTGATCTCCTTCAGGACTGACTCCGGCAGAATCTCACCGTGCTCATCGCACTCGTAGTCCCAGGTGATCTTCTGCAGCGGCAGGTCTCGCGGGTCAGTCGAATTCTTAACTCGTTCCTTCAGGCGAAGGCCCAAGTCGTAGAAGAACTCAAGGTCGCTCTCTACATCGCCCGGAGCGTCCTTGGCCTTGAAGCGCCACTGCAGCACGCGCGAAGTCTGGGTAAACGTGCCAGCCTTCTCAACGTGGTTCGCTGCTGGGAAGAGGAACACCTCCGTGTCGATCTCCTCCGGCGATATCTCACCAGACTGCACCTCTGGCGAATCCTTCCAGAACGTCGCTGTCTCGATCTCAGAGAAGTCACGGACGACGAGCCACTTCAGCTTGGTCAGCGCCATACGCTGAATGCGACCGTTCGACTGCGCAACGGCAGGGTTTTGGCCGAAGACGAAGTAGCCGTCGACAAGCCCCTGGTTCATCAGCTGCAGCGTGTGGTACGTCGAGTGAGCACCAGTCAACCGTGGCATGAGATCCATGCCCCAGTTGTTCTCCTCGGTCGCGGCGTCGCCCCAGTATGCCTTCATCAGCGACACTGCGTAGGTGTCGCCGGTCTGCCAGAAGCCCTTCTGATCACGCTTCGACACTGCTGCCAAGTACTCGTCCCACGTCTGGTGCGTGGACTGCGGCATCGGCAGGTAGCCAGGCAGGATGTGGAACAGCGTCGGAACGTCCGTCGAGCCCTGAATCGATGCGTGACCACGCAGCGCCATAATGCCCGAGCCTGGACGGCCGATGTTGCCCATCAGCGTCTGCAGAATCGCACACGTACGGATGAACTGCGCACCCAACGTGTGCTGAGTCCAGCCAAGCGCGTACGCGAAACAGGTGGTGCGATCGCGGCCAGAGTTCTCCGCAATCGAGTTCGCAAGGTAGTAGAAGTCCTCTTCGGAAATACCACACGACTCAGCGACAACCTGCGGGGTGTAGCGGGAGTAGTGGCGCTTCAGAATCTGGAACACAGTTCGCGGATCCTGAAGAGTTTCGTCCTTCTCCACGTCCCACGAGGTCTGCGCATCCCACTTCTTTCGTACCTGCCACGACTCGTTGGAGTAGCCACCCGTTTCAGGGTCGTATCCAGAGAACAGACCTTCGAGGTCCTCCGTGTCCTGGAACTCCTCACTGATCAGCGTCGAAGCGTTCGTAAACGCCTTAACGTAGTCCTCGAAGTACAGGTTGTTTTCCAACACGTAGTTGATGACAGCACCCAACAGGATGATGTCGGTACCACCACGAATCGGGATGTGCTTATGCGCCATCGCCGACGTACGCGTGAATCGAGGGTCAACGTGGATGATTCTTGCACCACGTGCCTTCGCTTCCATGACCCACTGGAACCCAACTGGGTGCGCTTCGGCCATGTTCGACCCTTGGATGACAATGCAGTCCGCATTTGCCATGTCCTGCAGTGGCTGGGTCGCTCCACCGCGTCCAAACGAGGATCCCAAACTGGGAACCGTGGAGGAGTGTCATATACGAGCTTGGTTTTCTACCTGCACCGCGCCCGCTGCAGTCCACAGCTTCTTAATCAGGTAGTTTTCCTCATTGTCCATCGCGGCGCCGCCCAGGCCTGCGATGCCCATGGTTCGACGCACTGGGCGTCCCTTGTCGTCAAAATCCTGCCAGCCGTTTTCACGAGCTTCCAGGAAGCGATCGACGACCATCTCCATGGCGGTTTCTCGGTCAAGCTTGACCCATTCCTTCGAGCGTGGCGCTCGGTAGAGAATGTCGGTCACGCGGTTTTCAGCGTTGACAAGCTGCTCGGATGCCGCACCCTTCGGGCACAGACGCCCACGCGAGTGCGGGGAATCCGGGTCGCCTTCAATTTGAATGACCTTATTATCTTTTACATATACGCGCTGGCCACAGCCGACGGCACAGTACGGACACACGCTCTTAACGACGCGGTCCGCTTCTACGATGCGGCCTTCCATTTCTTGACTGCGCGCGGATTCGGTGTTTTCGCCTCGGGCGAAGGCGTCACCACCGCGTATCTGGCGCACAACCGGCCAATTTAGGGGACTAAAACGAGACATATCAGCAACAATAGCCCATTTCGCGGAGGTTCCCCATCGACATACCCCCAGGTCATTGATTAGGATACCCTTACTTTTGGTGCATTTTTGCCTCGCAGGCGTAAAATAGCGCCGTAACATCAGTTTTCAACTACACCTTCAAAGGAGCTTGACTATGGACAAGAAATTGCAAGATGCAATGAACGAGCAGGTCACTGCGGAATACCAGGCGGCACTGCTGTACCGCCAGCTCGCCTACACCATGGAGGCACAGTCTTTCCCGGGCTTCGCCTCTTGGTTTGCAGAGCAGGCACACGAAGAGTGCGACCACGCGGAGAAGTTCGCAACGCACCTCATCGACCGGGGTCACGACGTCACCTTGCACACCGTCGCACTCGACGCTCCATCGATCGATTCCCCACTAGCTGCGTTCAAGGCTGCGCTTGAGCACGAGCGCAAGGTCTCCGCGATGATTCGAAACATCGCCGGCATCGCCGATGAGGTCAAGGACTTCGACTCCCGCTCCCTCATCACTTGGTTCCTCGACGAGCAGATCAGCGAAGAAGCAACGGTCTCTGAGATTGTTGACCAGCTGACACTTGTCGGCAATGATGGTTCTGGACTGCTGCGTCTCGACTCGGGTCTTGGCCAGCGCAACGATTCCTCAAACTAACCTAATATTCGCCCAATAATTATCGACGTCCACTTCCCCACAGCCTCCTGCGGTGAAAGAGGGCGTCGAATATTGTGCCTCACGACGTTTCATCCCAGGAGCCCCATGCCGTTGCCGCCTTTGACTCGAATTGTCGCCTGCGTTACCACGCTTGCTCTTGCCGCGACGGGAATTTCTGTTCCCTGCGCGCAGGCGCAAACAAACTCAATTCTGCCCACGTGGCCGACTGTTCGCCCGCACGGCCCTGAAGACCTTCCGCCGAAGCCGAAGCAAAAGCCGATGCAGATGCCGGATGGCACCGTCGTCCAAATCATGGGCGATGTGCTGGGCCCGTGGGCGGCGCACGTCGGTATCGGGGCCGGGGATCTGGGCATGATGACCCCGCTTGGCGGTGGTGAGTTCGCAATGGTGTTTGGCGACTCTTTCCGCGGCAAAAAGTTCGGCGAGGGTGACTGGATTAGCCCGGTTGGCGTAGTTGCGAGGATGAATAACGGACAGATTGAGATCCTCCGACCGCTGAAAGGCCGCCGCGACGCATACGGGCTGATCAACTACTACCGCAAGGAGGGCGACAACCTCACGCTCATTCCATCGGATGTGATCAGCATTAATGGCACGCTCTATATGCAAGGCATGTGGAACCGCGGTATCGGCAACGTGCTCGAGACTCAGACGTGGAAGTCCACAGACGGCGGCAGTACTTGGAAGAGCATCGGGCGCACTCCTAACTACTATCTCAACGGCCTTGGGCAGCTCATTTCTTGGGAAAAGGGCCCAGACGGCTACATCTACGCAGTGATGTCGGGATTCCAACGTAAACACGACGTGTACTTGGCCCGCTTTACCGAGGGCCAGATTGGTGACCAGGAGAGCTGGGAACTGTTTAATCCGAACTCCGGTGAGTGGGGCAACGAGGCTGGCGCGATCCTCTTCGGCGATCGTGTCAAGGCGGGCGAGATGAACCTTCGCTACATCGACAACCATTGGGTGTTCGTGATGTTCAACCAGGCCACGCTCGCCATCGAGGTGCGCATTTCGGATACCCTGCCACAAAGCTGGAACGACGTCCCCGTGGCGACGATCGCCAAGAACGGCTACTGGGAGTTCCAACAGACGCCGATGAACTTCTCCCAGCCCTACGGCGGCTACATTGTGCCCGGCTCCACGATCACGAACCTCGACGTGGTGGTTTCGCAGTGGAACACGAACACCAACGAGCGCTATATGTCCACGCAGTTCAACGTCAAGGGCCTGGACACGTTCTTCGGCATCGACCCTGAATCGATGCGCCCGCACGACCAGAACGATATCGACGTCAATGTCACACCAAACCCACCGCAGACAGGCGACATGGACGCCGAAGATAACCTGATGTCCTCGAAGGGCAGCTCCAAGACCAAGGCGGCGCTCATCACGGTCGGAGTACTTGCCGGGCTGGGCTTAATCGCCACGGTGGCGTGGCCCACCATCCGCCAGTACCTGCCACCGCAGCTGCAGCAACTTGTGGGCTAGCGCAGTTCTTCTCGGACGTACTCCTCGACGTTTTCCATAAACGCCTTCGGCGGCGCAAAGAAATTGCACCCCGTGAGTGCCGTGGAAAAGTCGAGGATTCTGTCGTAGTTGCCAACTGGCTCTCCGATGAACATGCGCCGCAGCATCCGCTCGGTGATAGCAACGTCTTTCGCGTAGCTCATAAAGAATGTGCCTTGCTGGCCGGCTGCGTCACCAAAGGTGAGATTGTTGCGGACGATCTCCAACGATTCCCCGTCTTCATCTTCGATCGAGTTCACAGCGACGTGACTGTTGGCCGGTTTCGCTTCGTCGGCATATTCGATGTCTTCGTGCTTCGTTCGGCCGATGACGCGCTCCTGCTCCTCGACGGGCAAATCGTCCCAGGACTTCAGATCGTGGACGTACTTTTGCAGCACGATATGGCTGCCTCCCGCCCATTCGCCTTCGCGAATAATCGCCGTTGCGATGCCGTCTTGGCCGCGCGGGGACTCGGTGCCGTCGACAAATCCGAGTGGGTCGCGGAAGTCCTGGTACTGGAAAGCGTGCGTCTCGTCGAAGTCTTCGATGGCGTCGCCAAGCTGTTTCGTGATGCGGCGCGCAAGCTCGAATGCGACGTCGTACTCATCGGCCCGGATGTGGAAGAACAGATCCCCTGGTGTCGAAGGCGCATGGTGCTTCTCGCCTTGTAGCTCAACAAACTCGTGGAGCCCCTCAGGCTTTTCCACCGCGAACAGGCGCTCCCACATTTTGGCACCGATGCCGAGCACTGCACTCAAGTTAGCCTCGGGCCAGCGGAAGCCGACGCCGTTGACAAGCCCCGCGAGGCCACCAATGATGTCCACCACCTCCCGCTCATGCCCCGGCGCGATGGTCAACGTCAAAAAGATCGCGTCTTTCGACTGCGGCAAAATGACGTTCTGAGAAACTCTTGTCGAATGTAGATCGTCCATAGGTGCCATCATAAGACCCAGGTGCCCTTTCGCCACCCGTGGCCACCCGGTAGAGTCGATGCGATGGACACTCCTCGCAGCACAGCGCCCTGGGCGGCGTTGTGGTCAATGATGGTCGGCTTTTTCGTCATCCTTGTTGACTCAACGATCGTCGCTGTTGCGATTCCTGCGATTGCCAGCGCGTTTGACGCGACGTATAACCAGATCATTTGGGTAAACAGCTCATATCTCCTTGCGTACGCGGTGCCACTGTTAGTGACGGGCAGGCTCGGCGACAGGGTCGGACCGCGGACCGTGTACCTGTTCGGTTTGAGTCTGTTCACGGCAGCCTCACTTGCGTGCGGCTTGGCCACCTCGATCGAGGCCCTGATCCTTGCTCGTGCGGTGCAGGGATTTGGAGGTGCGCTCGTGACCCCGCAGACTATGTCGGTGATGCTGCGCACGTTCCCACCGAAGCAGCGCGGTGGCGCCATGGGCGTCTGGGGTGCGACGGCCGGAGTAGCAACAATTGTCGGACCTCTCCTCGGCGGCCTCCTTGTCGACGCCTGGGGCTGGGCATGGATCTTCATCATCAACGTCCCAGTGGGCATTGTTGGCGTCACCTTAGCTTGGTTTTTCGTGCCAAAGCTTGAGCAGAATGCAAGGACGTTCGACTGGGTCGGTGTCGTGCTGTCCGCACTAGGCATGTTTTGTCTCGTCTTTGGGATCCAAGAGGGGCAAACGTACTCCTGGAGCCTCCCCATCGTGGCACTGATGTTCACCGGCGCCGCACTGTTGGCGATTTTTGTATGGTGGCAAACACGAACCACCCGGGACCCATTGGTGCCGTTGGAACTATTTTCGGACCGGAACTACTCACTCGCCTGCGTAGCGATTTCCACGGTTGGCTTCGCGGTGTCCACCTACGTCATTCCGTGGATGATCTACGTGCAAAATGTGCAGCACTACGCCCCGACTCAGGCAGCAATGCTCCTACTGCCCGCAGGATTAATCTCCGGTTGCTTCTCCCCTTGGATTGGCAAGCTCACGAACACGCATCAGCCTAAACCGTTCGCAATCGCGGGCCTTTCCCTCGTCGCGGTTGCGATTGGTGGTGCAACCTTCATCACTGACCCGGACATTTCCCCAATGTGGTTGCTCGTGGTCTCAGTGATCAACGGGTTTGGTAACTCCATGGTGTGGGGGCCACTGTCCATGATTGCGACGCGGAACCTCGACCCTCGTCTGGCGGGGGCGGGCTCCAGCGTGTATAACACCGTGCGTCAACTCGGTGCGGTCATTGGATCTGCAGGTATCGCGGCAATGATGTCGCGGCAGCTCACGCACCAGCTCGGGCCAGCGGCTGCCGACTTTTCCGGTGGAGGGAACACCCAAGCGCTCCCCGACTTTCTTCACCAGCCATTCGCCCAGGCGATGTCCACGTCAATGCTTCTGCCGTTGAGCGTCGTCATCATTGGCGTACTAGTTTCCACCAGGTTCGTGCGCACCCAGTCTTGGAGCGATTAATCTTCCAGAGAAATCATGTACACAGGCGGCTCAATCTTGAAGTAGCCGAGGTGCTCCCAGAAAGCACGGCCTGCGTCGTTGCCTTCTGCCACCATCAGGTGCACTGCTGGGGCTTTGCGTTCGCGTAGCCATTCCACGCAACCGTCGGAAAGCAAGCGCCCCACGCCGCCTCCCCGAGCGCTAGGGCGCACTCCTGTCATGTGGATCCACCCGCGGTGGCCGTCGAAACCTACGATAGTCGCACCGTCAAGGACACCTTCGGGCGATTCAGCGACGAGCACCGTGCTACCAGGGCTTTCCATGGCAAGATCGAAATCGGTGGGCGGGTCGTTCCATTCCTGGGTAATGCCAGATTCATCCCAAACATCGACGACCGCCTGGCGATCCTCGGGGCGGGCTTCACGCAATGTGTACATAACAGGTAAGAATAAACGCTGAAAGGTAGAGCATGAAATGCGACGCAAACCCCGCACCGAAAAGAAAATCATCACGGGAACATTCCCCGTAGACACCGGCACAGCAACCATCATCGCCGACGAGCTTCGCGACGGCGGCTACACCCTCGAACTCAACCGTGTACCAAGCTCGTACGTTGTGCTCGGCGCGCCGGAGGTGTTGACGTTCGACTACATGCAGTGGATCACGGGGTTCATCCGCCCCGGCGACACCGTGCCCTCGGATTTCCGCGCGGTCCACCTTGGTGGGGCCGCGTGCACGCTGCCTGCATACTTCGCACACCGTTATCCCCAAAGCCACCAGACGGCGGTGGAGATCGACCGGGAACTCGCACGACTCGTGCGCTGGGCATTTCAGGAAAACCTCGAACCTGTCACAATCCGCTGCGCCGAAGCACGTGCCTTCACTCATGCCTGCGAACCACGCAGCCTTGATCTCATTGTTCGCGACGTTTTCAGTGGCCCCTCCACCCCTCGCCCGCTGACCACCGTTGAGTTCTTCCGTGCCTGCGCTGCCGCCCTTCGCCCGGGCGGCATCTATATCGCAAACATCGGCGACCGACAGCAGATTCCAAACACCCGCGCAGAGATCGCTGGGCTTCTCGAGGTGTACTCCCACGTAGTGGCCGTCGCGGCACCAGCGATGCTCGACGGCCACGAGTACGGCAATGTCATCGTCGCAGCGAGCAACGCCCCCTTAATTTTCGACGCCACCACCGCTGCCTCCCTTGCCATGAAGGATGGTGCGACGCTGCTCGCCGACGCTTCCGATCGCCACCTTGCCCGGCGTGACTAGAGTGTGCGTCCACTTTCGACAGACCTGCGTTGTTGGGGTTGCGTCATAGAGGACTAAGGTAACAATTTTGTCACGTCTGGGAGAAAGGGCTGATCTTTGAACCATTTTCGCGCAATGTTCACGATGGCACCCGCACGACGGGACCACATCCCCGCATTTCGTACAGCCGCCGGAGTAGCCATCCCACTACTGTTTTTGCTGTGGATCGGCCGTTTCGACCTCGCCATCTACGCCAACTTCGGCGCGTTCACAGGCGTCTATGGGCGCCATGAAACCCGATCAGATAGGGCACGCCATCAGCTCCTTGCAGGTACCGCCATCATGGTCGCGATCGCCATCGGCGCGACAATGTCCTGGACACACACCAATCAGTGGCTCATCATGCTCATCTCTGCAATCGCATCCTCGGTGTGGGCGACCATCGCGCTGTGGTCAGGTACACGCCCAACCGGGTCCGTGTTCGTACTCTTCGCAATCGCCGCGGTGGGGTCCCTCGCCCACCCGGCACACCCACTGATCGCAACGGCAGTCGCTGCGGCAACCGCCGGACTTTGCTTTGGACTCGGGAGAATATCGCACCTCATCGGGGAAGGCCCCAATGCGCGCGAACCGCGAGGGGAGGAAGTGGGCGTCGATAAGCAGGCGCTGAAGCGAGAGGCAGCGCGATTCTTCCTCGCTCCCCTGCTCGCTGGAACGATCGGCATCATCTCGGTCGCTCTCATTGACCCGCTGTCGCACTTCTATTGGGCGATGGTCGCCGCGGTAGTGCCACTGGTCAACAACCGCTACCGAGTGCAGTACTTCCGGGCGCTGCAACGCATGCTCGGTACCCTTTCCGGCATTCTCGTCGCCGGGTTCCTCCTGTCACATCACATGCAGGAATGGCAGTTCGTGGTCTGGATCATCATCCTGCAGTTCTTGACAGAAACCTACGTCACCCGCAACTACACACTGGCAGCGAGCTTCATCACCCCGACCGCTCTGCTGATGATCCAAGCAGTCGAACCTTCCCCCATCGCGCCTATGCTGCTCGCCCGCAGCGCGGAAACCATCCTTGGCGCCGCGTCAGCCCTCGTAATTATTGCCATCGGGTACACGAAAACGAACCCTCACCTGGTGCGCCAACACTTCAACGTTGCTGCGCCTAAGCCCCAAGCTCCTAGGGCTCGAACCTATACTCGGAGCCAAACTTCGGCTGATATAGCGCTGCATACTCCACATCGACAACCCTGAAGTGTGGCGATGTCACCTCCGCGAGCGCCTGGATGTAGTCTCCTACGATTACTTTCGGCAGGCGCAAGCCCATCGTCAGATGCGGAATCCACCGAGCACCACGGCCATCGGCGTTCAGCTCGCTGAGCGCTCGCGCTGCCCGCTCGAGCTCGTCAGGACCCTGCAGCAGCCACGCCACCGTCTGCTTCGACTTCATCCCGAACACCACCGTGCCCATCCTGTCCAGACGCGCAGGCAAGAGCTGCGGCAGGAGCTCACCCGCCCTGGCGATCACCTTTCGTGACATCTCAGGCGCAAACGTGACCGACACGTGAGGGCGCTGCTGCTGTACGGGAAAGCCGCGCTGCGCAAGCGCCTCATAAATCTTGCGAATCTCCTGCTCTTGCGATTCTGGCAGGCGCAGCAAAATATTCTCCGGGGACATTCGTCTTCATTCGTTAGGACGCACTAGTTGTTGTGCAGTTGGGCCAAGCTCGTCAGCGGACTCGTTGATGTCTTTCAACGCAATAATGACGGTGGGGTTACCGAATGCCTTGCGGACGCGCTCGAGTGCTTCGGGAATGCTCAGCCCGTCGACAGCAGCGCTTAAGATCACGTCTTGTAGGTCGTCTCCACGGTCCCAATCTTTGTAGTCTTCAAACCCATATGAAGTGCCGGTGAGCACTTTGTCGTTGTTGAACTCGAGCGCTATAACACCGTTTTCAACCCGCCACATCCACGCCGTCCCCGTGCAGGGCTCGTCGGTTTTCGCGTCGTAGCGTGGCGTCGGAATCATCTCGAGGCCCATGTACTGGTAACGATCATCACTGTCATTGCTTGCCATGCTGTTCGAGCGCCTCCGTCATCAAGTGCTTGTCTGTCTCGTCTCAACGTACCAAACCGTCAGAAGGTTCGCCCATTTGTTCGAATCGTGCGGATTTGTGTCGGCGGGGGTTGATAGGGTGATAGCAACTCACGAAAGGAGGGGCCATGACCAGCACAATCACCCAGTGCGTGAACGATATTTCGGCAGCGCTGCGCACATTGAGCAAGCTTTTCGACAACCCCTCTGCCCTCACCTTCCACGACATCCGAGAGGACATGGAACGCCTCGAGGAGCAATTCAAAAAGAAGGCAACTATCGACGCCGCCTTCGCCTTCATCGCCGAGCGCGAAGAGGCCGGCCGAATCGTCGGTGCCAACTACCCCAACGCGTACCTCCAGCAGTGCCTCGACTTATCGAAGGGCGAAGCCTACAACCGCCTCGAACGTGGCCGACTCCTCTTCGGCCCACCACCGGGGCCCGCTGCTCATCCAGAGAGTGAAGAAAGCACCGAAGGCCTTTTCTCCCGCACCCATGAGGTAGAGCGACAGCAGGCAACTGCCAGAAAGACGTCTTCCCAGGTTAGTGCAGAGAAGCAAAACATCATCCGGCGCGAACTCGACAAGTTACTCAAAGCTGGCGTGGACGAACGCACCCGTATCTACTCCACAGCCATGGCCGAGAGCTTACGTCGCAACCCCGAAGACCTCCGACAGTTCGTCCGCCGTGCCGTCGCCGACGTAAACAGGAAACATGCTCCGCACTCAAACCCTAATGCGGGCTACGAGAACCGTGGCCTTTCGTTTGGGCGCAGGAAAGCGGACGGAACCGTCGATATCCACATCACCGCCGCCTCCGGAGCTGCCGCCTTGATCAAAGCGCACACGGACAAAGGCCTTGCACCGAACTCCAACCTTCCAGCAGCGATGCACGACGAAGTGGACTCCCGCACCCCGCAGCAGCGACGCTTCGACCAGTTCTTCGCCATTTTCCAGCAGCATGAGCAAACACAACAGAAGGTACATGGTGGCGCTGCCTCGGTGATCATTGCACTTACTCTCGACGACCTCGCCGACGGCGATGCTTCCATGCTTTACGGCACCAACACCGGCATCGAAGTCGACTGTTTCGATCTTGTGCGCCTCGGCATGGACGGAACTACAGACTTCCTCCTCCAAGTAGACGGCGTCACCTCAGTACCACTGTGGATGGGGAGAACCACCCGGCTCGCATCGGTCGAACAGCGAATCGCAATGTTCGCCATCCAAGGAGTATGCTCCTGGCTCGGCTGCACCACCCCTATGACAGAGTGCGAGGCGCATCATATCCTCGCCTGGATAAAGGGCGGACACACCGATACCGAAAACCTCACCGGTCTCTGCCGCGAACACCACAGATGCAACAACGACAACAGAGACGGTTCCTTTAACAAGGGCTACATGGATTTCGACCCACAAACAGGCAAAGCGGGATACCGAAAGCACCCGTCCGATCCAATGAAATTCAACCACTCGGTGCCTGCGAAACACTCGGCGGTCAGCAGAATCTACGCGGCAAAAGGCAGGTGCAACTGCGCCCGAACCGGAGAGCGTGACCCCGCCTTGTACCCGCCAGGCCTCTCACCTCCCGTTACGGCTCCACTACCTCAAAGCGCCTAGGGTCGGAGGCATGAAGATCTTTACCGTCGGCCATTCAAACCTCGAGTTTGACCAATTCGTGGGCATACTCGAGGCTTCCGGCGTGCGTGCTGTCGTGGACGTACGTAAGCTTCCCGGCTCCAGAAAGTACCCCTGGTTCAATGACGATCAACTTGCCGAACACTTACCTGAGCACGGCATCACATATTCCCGGAACGAAGGGCTCACCGGGCGGCGCAACGTGTCCAAAACAGTCCCTTTCGAGGTGAACGGCAACTGGCGCAATCGAAGCTTCCACAACTACGCGGACCATGCGCTTGGCGACGAATTCGCACAGTCACTCCAAGCGCTCAGGGAACAAGCCAGGACATACCCAACAGTAATCATGTGCTCAGAGGCAGTCTGGTGGCGTTGCCACCGACGCATCATCGCCGACCACCTCCTGGCCCACGGCTACGACGTGCAGCACATTATGGGAATGACGCAGCACGGCCCCACCCTAAGTGCAGCGAAGTTCAACGACGGAGCTGTCGTAGGCGAGGATAAGAAAGTGCGCTACCCGAAGCAAGAGACCAAGTAGCAAGTCTCAACTACCCGCCACTGCCCCTGTTCCCATTTCCGCAGTACACGCCAATTTTTAGCTATAGTGGCGCTAACTTCTCAAAATGCTTCTTAAACTGCATTGATCGAACAGGTCGCAAGCTCTTCGCTTCAATGTCAGTTCAGTGCATTTTGAATAGTTCAGTACCGACTGTATAGTTCAGCACATGCTGACTATTGCTTCACGCCTCGATGTCATGAACCGGCTCGGCCGGGCCATGGCGGATCCGACGCGCTCCAGAATCCTGATAACCCTACTCGACGGCCCGAGCTACCCGGCTGTGCTTTCGCGCGACCTAGACCTGACCCGCTCGAACGTCTCGAACCACCTGACCTGCTTGCGTGACTGCGGCATCGTCGTCGCCGAGCCGGAGGGCCGCAAGACACGCTACGAAATCGCCGATCCGCACCTCGCGACAGCGCTCAACGCGCTAGTGAACGCGACGCTGGCTGTCGACGAAAACGCCCCGTGCATCGACCCTGAGTGTTCGGTGTCCGGCTGTGGCGGAAAAGGAGTGGACGCATGAGTTCAGCGTGTGGATGCGAACACGAACCAGCCGCGGAGGTCGAAGAGCTCGATCGGCCATGGTGGAAGGACCCCGCATTGCGACTGCCGATCTTCTCCGGCGTAGCCCTCTGCATAGGTCTGGCGCTGGGCTGGTCTGGGCTAGAGACACCCGCGACAGTACTGTTCTGGGTCGGCCTGCTGCTAGGGGCGTATACGTTCGCGCCCGGCGCTATCCGGAACCTTGTCACGAAACGCAAGCTCGGCATTGGCTTGCTGATGACAATCAGTGCGGTCGGCGCGGTGATCCTCGGTTACGTCGGAGAGGCCGCGGCGCTAGCGTTCCTGTACTCGATCGCCGAGGCGCTTGAAGACAAGGCGATGGACCGGGCGCAGAGCGGACTGCGGGCACTGTTGAAGTTGGTGCCGCAGACCGCGACGGTGCAGCGCGACGGTACGGCGGTCGAAGTCGCAGCGAAGGACCTCGTGGTTGGCGAGCTGATGCTCGTTCGCCCCGGGGAGCGGATCGCCACGGACGGCATCATTCGTTCCGGACGCTCCAGCCTTGACACCTCAGCGATCACCGGAGAATCCATTCCGGAGGAGGTCGCACCCGGTGACGAGGTGCCCGCGGGAGCGATCAACTCCGCCGGTGTGCTGGAGGTCGAGACGACCGCAGCTGGAACTGACAACTCGCTTACCACACTCGTGGACCTGGTCGAGCAGGCGCAGGCGGAAAAGGGCGACCGCGCCCGGATCGCCGACCGGATTGCCCGACCCCTAGTGCCCGGGGTGATGATCCTGGCGGTGCTGGTCGGCGTGATTGGCTCGCTGCTGGGCGACCCCGAGACGTGGATCACCCGTGCGTTGGTGGTTCTGGTCGCAGCGTCGCCGTGCGCGCTGGCAATCTCCGTGCCGCTGACGGTCGTGGCCGCGATCGGCGCGGCTAGCCAGTTTGGTGTGGTCATCAAGTCCGGCGCGGCGTTCGAGCGGCTCGGCGGCATCCGTCACCTGGCGGTGGACAAGACCGGAACTCTTACCCGCAACCAGCCCGCGGTTACCGGTGTGGTCCCGGCGGACGGATTCGATCGGGCGCAGGTGCTTGCCTTCGCGGCGGCAGTTGAGCAGCAATCGACGCACCCCCTCGCCGCGGCGATCGCAGCAGCGGTGCCCGCACCGCCCGCCGCCCAGGACATCAACGAGGAAGCCGGACGTGGCATCGGCGGCACCGTCGGAGGTCGACGGGTGCTGGTGGGCAGCCCCCGGTGGATCGACGCCGGGCCACTAAAGGCAGACGTTGAGCGCATGGAGTCCGAGGGCCAGACCTGCGTACTGGTCACCGTCGATGACGCCCTCGCCGGGGCGATCGGGGTCCGCGACGAGCTGCGGCCCGAGGTGCCCGAAGCTGTACAGACCCTGCACGCTAACGACGTGAAGGTGAGCATGCTCACCGGCGACAACACTCGCACCGCCCGGGCGCTGGCTGAAATCGCCGGGATCGACGACGTGCGCGCCGAGCTACGCCCAGAGGACAAGGCAAGCATCGTCGCCGAACTCTCCTCCAAGACGCCGACGGCCATGATCGGCGACGGCATCAACGACGCTCCGGCACTGGCGGGCGCAACGGTGGGTATAGCGATGGGAGCGACCGGCTCTGACGCCGCGATCGAGTCCGCTGACGTCGCCTTCACTGGCCACGACCTCCGGCTGATCCCGCAGGCACTGCAACACGCCCGCCGAGGCAGCAGGATCATCAACCAAAACATCGTGCTGTCTCTGGCCATCATCATCGTGTTGATGCCACTGGCGATCACCGGCGTGCTGGGCCTAGCCGCCGTCGTGTTGGTGCACGAGGTCGCCGAAGTTATCGTGATCTTGAACGGCCTGCGGGCTGCACAAGCGAAGCGCTGAGCCATACTTTCGTCCATCGCGCCAGCTCTCCGACACGGATCTTGGAAGGATCGATCTGCTCAGGAACCAAGCATCATCTCAAAACTTTTGATGTCGAGCTTCATCGACACGGCCCGCGACAACCTGGGCAGTGTGTTTGGCAAAGGGCCCCACGCCCATTAGCGTTGCCGAGCCGTCGCCTGTCCAGTTGCCATAGCCGACTAGATGCAGATTCTTCACCGCGGTTTCGCGGCCGCGCATGAGGTGGCGGAATGGACCGAGGGCTGGACGGAAACCAGTGCACCAGATCAGGTGGTCGTGGTCGAGCTCGTTCAAGCTGTCGAAGATCGGGGTAGCGGTGAGCTGGCCAGAGTTGCGGAGCTCACGTAGATGAGGCAGTGCGACAATGTCCCCGAGGTTCGGGCCGGCATCGCCACCGAGGATTCGGCGGCGGCTGCGGAGAAAGAGATCGCGACCATCGACATCATCAGGCATCCAGCGCGGCGGCTCAAGCGTGAACCATGTGACCTCCGACGTCCCGATGAGGTCCGCGGCGATCTGTGCACCTGAGTTCGCCCCACCGACCACAGCGACTTTCGCACCGCGGAATGGTTCGGGACCGGGGTAAGTCGACGAGTGCCACTGGCGTCCGCGAAAAGTGCCGGGATAGTAGGGCACGAAGGGCGCGGACCACGTGCCGGTGGCTGCGACAACGTGTTCCGCCGTGAATTGACCGGCGGTCGAATCTAGGGTGAACATCCCGCCCTCATGGGACACGTTTCGAACGTGCACTGGGCGCCTAACCGGAAGGTCGTAGCGTTTTTCGTAGCTTTCCAGATAGTCGATGACATGACTTGCAGGCGGGTACCCCGGGTAGTGTGGCATGGGCCAGCCGGGCAGGTTGGAGAACTCCGCGGCGGAGAAAAGCGTCAGCGAAGGCCACGTGTGCAACCACGCTCCACCAGGTTCCTCTTGGTTGTCTAGGACCAAGAAGTCCACTTTGAAGCGCCGCAGGTAGTACGACGTGGCTAGGCCGGACTGGCCACCACCGACGACGATAGCCGTGTGATGCTCAGCCAATCGATCATCCCTCCAGAATCTCCCGGAAGCGCCACTCAGTGTCGTTTCTCATCGGGCACATGCCCGCCCAGGTGTGTCTCCGCGAGCTCCCCAACGGGGGAGCTTGTCAATGGTAATCAACGATCTCCACCTTAATACCCCGCGTTACACGTTGAACTTGAACTCGACCGAGTTTCAGTCGAAAGCTACCTGCCTTTTCGCACCATCAAGCGTAGTAAAATCCTCACCACGGTGCGCACGTATAAGTGGGAGCTGCGCGCCGCGGAGAACTGCGTGACCGAACGTGTGTCGGTGAACGTTGAAGGCGACGGATGGGGTGAAGCCTCGAGCTGTTTAGGTCCGAGCAAGGCGTGGGGTCGGTGGAAACCAATGAAGAGGGCGCCCGGCCTGAAGATCTGCCCTCCCCCGGTATCGTCGAGTCAGCCGACCTGAAAACCGCACTCGATTGCGATCTCGGTCTGTGTCCTCTCACCATCACAATGCCTATTCGTCGCTTGACGCTGCTTGAGACTCAGGTTCCGAAAATGCAGCTGATCATGGCTTGGATTGATATACCGTCCCTCCAGGTGATCGCATCAGACCAGTACTACAGCTCCGTCGATGCTGAAACTGTCCGATACGAAAGCGGAACACGGGGAGTCGACGTCGAGTTGGAGGTCGACGGTGGCTGAGTGGTCGTACATTACCCTGATCTCGCACGTCGGGTCTGATCCGGAAACAACTCTAACTACGCTGGGCGGTATGAACGATCTGACCATCGCGCCTGGCCCGGGAATCCCCGGTGGCCTCGTCGTCGCCGAGGCGGACCTGTCGGAGCGGTTCGCGAAGGCATCGGGCCCGGGCGGCCAGGGCGTCAACACCACCGACAGTAAGGTGCAGCTCTCCATCGACATCGCGGAATGCGCATCGCTTTCCGACGCCCAGCGTCGCCGCGCCCTCCACAACCTCGAACACCGCCTGGACGGCACGGTGCTCACCGTGAGCGCATCGACGCAGCGGTCGCAGGTCCGCAACCGTGCCGAGGCGCGGGAACGCATGGCCATCTTGTTGCGCGAGGCGCTCGCCCCACCGCCTCCCCCGCGGCGGAAAACGAAGCCGACGCGCGGCTCGGTGCGGCGCCGTCTCGAAGCGAAAAAGCGGCGCTCGGAGCTCAAGTCCACGCGACGGCGACCCCAAATTCCCTAGTTCGAACCATCCGCGTGCATATCCTCACGCTGACGGACCTGGTTCGGGTAACTGCTACGCCGAGACAGCGTGAACCGGCTGAATCCTCTCGATCTCGGCGAGGATTTTGTCTTCTGCCACATCCAGGTCGTACTGGGTCTGTAACCCGAGCCAGAACTGGGGGCTCATTCCGAAGAACTTAGCCAAGCGAAGAGCAGTGTCCGCGGTTACAGCGCGCTTACCGTGAACAATTTCGTTGATCCGGCGGGGCGGAACGCCGATGGAGACTGCGAGCTTGTGCTGAGTGATCCTCATTTCCTTGAGAAAGTCCTCCATGAGGATCTCACCGGGGTGAATCGGAGGGAGCTTGTCAGTGGTAGTCAACGATCTCAACCTCCTCTGGCCCCGCGGCAGACCACCGAAAACAGATCCGCCGCTGGTCGTTGATTCGAATGCTGAACTGACCCCGCCGATCACCTTTCAACGCCTCAAGCCGGTTCCCCGGGGGAATCCGTAACTCATCAAGAGTCTGCGCGTACCCAAGCTGGCGAAGCTTGCGCAGCGCTACTGAGTGAATGCGGGAATCGATCGAGCGAACTCGCTCTCGATTCCACAGACGCTCAGTGTCCTTGTCAGCGAACGACTGGATCATGCTTCACCCTATCCCCCATAACGCGAAGCGTCAATAACGCTACACGTTAAATTTGAACTCGACGGATTGTCGAAAGAATATAACCTCCCCCTAGCCGCCAAGCCCTTTTACCGTATTACGATTACGTGCATGAAAACTATCAACGGGAAGCTAGTCAGCGAAGAGCAAATCGATGCGTGGGTAACCGAAGCCGAGAAAGGCTACGACGTAGAGACACTTCGTCGACGTGGAAGGAAACCTCGAAACGAAGATGCTGCGAAGGTTATCTCCATTCGGCTTTCCCCCGGCGAGATATCGGAACTCGACAAGTTTGCGGCTGAAAACGGATGGTCACGCTCTCAGGCAATCCGCGAAGCGCTAAAGAATGCTATTTAGAAATGGACGTACGCCGAAGCGCCACGAAACACGGCATCTAGCCAGACGACTCCGTTACTGCCGCGACTTCAGGCTGCGTTTTTAAGACCCCACTCGATGAGGAACACCCTCAAAGGGAACTGCGCCTCGGGTTCGACGGCTCAATGAGACTACTCGAGATTGTCGTACTCATCTGGGATGACGGCACCGAAACGATCATTCACTCCATGAAGGCACGCAAACAGTACCGCGCCCTGCTCGACTAGGCACGAATATCTTCGAAGAAACCCGGTGTGCTTACCTGATACAGCAATCATGCGCTCGCCAAGGCATTGCAAGTGTCTCAAAACTCGGCGAGCTTTGGTTCGCCGCAACCGGTTGCGAAATCGCCGCGGATTACGGCGATTTTGTGATGGTTGATTCCATCCCGGCGCCGGGATTGGTGTGGACTGTCATGCAGAACCCGGAAGGCAACGAGTTCTGCGTGAGTATCCCCGGGGCCTAGCTACACATTGAACTTGAACTCGACCACGTTACGAATCGGATCAACCTCTCCCGCCAGGAGACATTGGCTCCAATGAAACCCGCGGCCCTTTCGAGCGCTATCGGTTATAACCGCTCTGAATCCGTTATGGCCTCACTGATGCCGTACGCGCCAAGCTCTAAGAGAGAGTCCAAAACGTCGAGCAACTCCGCTCGGTGGGTACGATCCCGGCACTGCGCTAGCCCACGCACCACCAGTTCACTGATGTAATGCGCATCTCCCGCTGCGCCGGTGCGAATGTCCGCGGCATCGTGCCCGAAGACATCGACGAACCGTTTTGCAGCTCTCAAGACCAGTTCATCGACCTTATCCGGCGCGTACTGTAGCGTGACCAGCAACTGGGGCGTGGCGTGTTCGTAAGCCGGCGAGTCGATCAAAGCCGCGAGTAGTTTAACGAATGGCTGGAGCGGTTGCTCGCGGAGGTGAAGCGCCACAGTAGCCGCTTCCTTACGCACCCCATCCGCCTCGTCGTTCATAAGCCGGGTTAGGGTCGCCGTGGCCAGTTGGACATTCGAAGTGCGATCGACACACTGAACACAGGTTTCAGCGATGCCCTTTCGGGCGTGAAAGTCTCCCGACAGCGCTTGTTTCATAAGATCGGGGCGGTCCCATTCCATCGCCGCGAACGCCGCGACGGCGCCACCAGCCTCACGAGCTTCGGCATCATCCGATGCCAACATGCGCTGAATTACCGGATCTATAACCTCGGGATTCACGTTGCCGATGTAGACCATCAAATGCTGAACAGATCCGGCGGCGAGCAGACGATCGTCAGTATTGATCAGGGTTGAGAACGCCCTCATGACCTCTGGGCGAGCATGCCGTAGCGCGGCGGCGAGGGTGTAGGCAACGCACGAACGGACACTGAGTACCGGATCGCCGGCCATCGCGTTGAGATATGGCGCGACCAGTGCAGTTCTCTTGCCGTCACTGTCGGTGACCAAAAGATCGCCGAGAGCTTCGGCCAAACTCCCTCGTGCCGTGTTGATGCCGTTCAATTGCATATCCACGGCACTTGGTGCGTCCGTTCCATCCCGAACGATCACAGGAGAACAATCGGCCGGGTCCAGCGCGTGCACAGCGCTGTCTCTAATCAGTTCGACCAGGTCAAGCGGCACTTCGCGGTAGTATTTTTGTAGCGCCATCCCGAGCCACCGATCATTTTCTGCCTGTCCCAGCGAAGCAATGTGACGGACAGCGTCGAAGATCAGCGGCGCGGTGCTATCGCTCGCATCGGCCTCGCCAAAGCCCCTAAGCATCGCACCGGAGTAAGCCGCATTGAACTCTGGGGACAGCCGCAGCGCCAGCCTAGCGAAGCGCTCGGGGTTTGCGGCTACTTGATTGCCCAGCACGCTGGACAATTCATGGGCTCCGCCGGTGAAGGTCGCCCAATTCGTCTTGTCAGTGTCATACTTTGACATAGCCCTCAGCCACTGTGAATCGCTCATTTTCTTTGCGGCACCAAGGCCGATCGGCGAACCGATGGAACCACCGGTAATTCCCTGTGGCTCTGCAGGGGCGTCCTCCCCAAACTTCCGTCGATATTCCCCGAGGAGTCGTTGACCGACCGTAGTAAGCCGCGCTTCTTCCAGGGCGGATAGAAACGTGAAAGCCGAGCGTCCCGAGCCGCAGTTACTCCCCCACTCGCAGGGCAAATCTCGAAACAACTTCTCGAGCCGCTGGTGAATTTCGTCGGACACGTGTGGTGCAATCGCCAGGACAAGCTCCCGTGCAACCCATAGGGAATCGGAGATATAGCCGCAACGGAGACGACGTCCGCCTTCGAGCAAGAGACTCGCCGCCCACCCGGCAAAATGCTCTGCGCCCGCTGACAATGCTCGGTAGAGCAAGAATTGCGATCCGTCGTAGGGATCGGAAGCCAGTTCCTCGAGAAGGAACCGGATCTCCTCAGGGGCGCTCTTTGCCACACTCTCCAGCGCTCGGACCGACGCCGCCAGCAGGATGCCATCAAGCCGGTAGCTGCCGAGGTCATCGTCCTTGATGCGAAAGCTGAAGTGCAGATCGCGAATCAGGCCGTCGACGCCAGGCTCGATCGCGGTCCTCGCCATGACTCGTCGGAGATACGGCACCGTGACCAGCACGAATGCCAACGGTTCAGCATGTGCGGTATACCTAACGAGTTCGGCGGCGCTGTACTCTCGCATGCCGAGCACAGTCACCTTGCCTTCCTCGTTAAGCGTCAGGGCATCCCCGTGATCGATCAGCCGAGCCTGCAACAACTCGATCGCCCAAAGTGGTTCGTGCTTAGGCAAGTTGTGCATCGTTAGCCAAAGTTCATGCTGTGCCCCATCGTAGGCGCCTTCGCGAACTCCTTCGAGCACCAAATCGAACAAATCTCGGTTCTGAAAGACATCCGAAAAACGGCTGACCCAACGCAACCAGCGGTGATATTCCGGCTGGGCCTTGCGGTCCCCTAACAGCTTTGCGATCGATACCGGGTGCTCTTTGACCGCACTAGCCATCATATTCAACGCGTGATTCCGCATACCCTCGTTCGGGCCATCGAGCCAAGCAGCAATCTGACCATCCTCAAGGAATCGCCTGAACCACTGTGGTCTACTCAACTGCTGCCAGAGCCGGTCTTCAAAGCCCGGATGTCCCGCGGCGATCCGGACCATCACTTCGGCATCGGCAGTCGTCGGCGCAAGAAGATTAGCTACGACGGCAAGGACTGTCTCCTTTATGTGAAATCGGATGTCGTTAGCGGTAAGTACTGATTCGACCTCGGTATGGAAACGATCCGGCGCTCGCTCGTAGAGATGTTGCAGGACCTGGCGAACCTGGGCACGTCGAAAAAGTGCCTGCTCGTCACGGAGAAGGAAGTCAACGAGTGACTCCCCGCGTGACACCCACAGACGTGCGAAGGCGTAGTCGAAAAACGTTTCATGGAAGAACGCGATGCGACCGCCGTCTTGCGCAAGCAAGTGTTCTGAAACGAGGACGTTGGCGTCTTCAATAAGGTCCTCATCGTCGAGAATCTCGATTGGGACAGACAGCGCTTGCAGATCGCTTGCAGCGTTGGCGATCCGACTGACCACGTCGTTGAATCTGACATTCACTCGCCGCGAACGCACTGCTCGTCGCTTGCGCTCCCAAAACGCTTCAAAGAGCGATCCGCGCGAATGGAAGGCCAGCGCGTCAGCCTGAGTCGAAATCGTTTGCAGGAGTACAAGGTGCAGCGGCGTCTGCAAAAGGGCTAGTTGTGATGGATTTAACCGCGCTAGGTCGAGTCCCATTCTCGTCACTACCGCTTCGACTTCCTCCTTCGACAATCGGTCGACTTCCACCGTTGTTACGTCGGTACGAGACGCAAATGCGCGGATACGGTGATCATTATCGATGTCGAACTGGCGACATGCCATAACAACACGGATTCCGCACACTGACAGTGCTTCGTCGATGAGATCCATAACGACATCGAAACTCTCCGGCATACGTCCGGAGGCAAGACTCACCGCGTCGAGTTGGTCGATAATCAGGAAGGCGTCGCGATCGTCAGCCGCCCTCGCCAAAGCGGCTGCGGGAGAGACTTCGAACCCGAACTGATGCCCCAACTCGACAGTCGACGCGAACGGACCACATCGGTCCAATCGTAGCGCCAGCACCTCGGCACCAGCCGATTCAAGAGCGGCAGCAGTTTGTTCGAGAACGGAACTCTTCCCACCTCCCGCCGTACCTGCGACGAGCCCGATCCGATATTTATCAAGCGCCTCCACTAGGTGGGCGGCCTCTGCACGCTTAATCGGTGGTTGCAAGAGTTCACGTTCAACGGACTGACGCCAGCTTTTCGTGATCTTAAACACCTGCTGGTGCGACGTCAGATGCGACCCAGGTTCCAGTGGCTTGATGCCCCTTTGAGCGAGAAGAGCAAAAAGTTCAGTTCGAGTCAACCGCTTACCGAGGTTGTCGAGAAGGATATCCCCTATAGCAAGAGATATGAGGTCGCCGCTAGCTCCCCTCAGACTGCACACAGCAAGCATACTGTTCGTGCGGACGATGTCGAGTTCATCTTGAACTAAGAACCGCATTCCGCGAAGTGTGTTCCAGGCCACTTGGGGATTGCCCAGGATTTCGGCCGCCGCCAATTGGTTAAAGACCGGTGTTAGCTCTTTAGAAAGCCAGCAGTCGGTGAAACTCGTTAGATCATCTGACTTGCGAGCACGATCGGACAATTCTTGTAAGGGCCGGCACGGCACCAGGGAGACAAAATGGTATCTTCGGCCCGCCGCCACATGCTCCGCAGCCGCCTCGAAGATCTTTTGATCGGCGAGAGCCCTGACTGTCCAACTGTTACTAGTGCCGTTCTGTCGTTTTAACTGGTGCACTTCGGTAACGAGACCGTCGTCGTAAGTGAACTCGGAACCTCGATTTAGCTCGGCGTCGATGTCTTCCGCAGTCAACGCCCGTCTATCGTCGACGATGCAATATAAGGCATGGCGGATAGCCCATGCGAGCTCGTACCTATTTCCAAGCTTGTCTGTTTCTCCGCCAGGTCTAGGCGACATCAGACCTCCGAGATCACTTTCAACGTGGGATGCCGTATAGCGACACTCATAGCAGACTGGTGCAGGCTCGGCCGAGTGTGGGCACCGAGTGTGAGGCACTTGCGTCTATTTAAGTACACTCAAACGACTACGGGCCAAAATGCGATTACAACTAAAAGTAACCCTGTCCAGGAACTACACGTTGAACTTAAACTCCACCACGTCTCCGTCTTCCATGACGTAGTCCTTGCCTTCTTGACGCACCTTGCCGTTGGCGCGCGCCTCGGCCATGGATCCAAACTTGTCGAGATCTTCGAAGCTGACGATTTCGGCCTTGATGAAGCCTTTCTCGAAGTCGGTGTGGATCACGCCCGCAGCTTTCGGTGCGGTATCGCCCTGGTGGATCGTCCAGGCGCGGGCTTCCTTTGGCCCAGCGGTGAGGTAGGTCTGCAGGCCAAGGGTCGCGAAGCCTGCCTTGGCGAGCGTTTCCAAGCCAGGCTCGTCCTGACCGACGGACGCGAGAAGCTCCGAGGCATCCCCTTCGTCCAGTTCGAGCAGCTCAGTCTCTGTTTGTGCGTCCAGGAAGACAGCCTCCGCCGGTGCGACGAGTTCGCGCAGCTCCTGCTTGCGGGCCTCGTCGGTGAGCACAGCTTCGTCGGAATTGAATACGTACAGGAATGGCTTCGCCGTCATCAAGTGCAAGTGGTGCAGCAAGTCGAGGTCAATATCCCCTGCCTTGGCTGCGGCGAACAAGGTGCGGTCGTCTTCAAGCACTGCTTGTGCTTTCTTGGCCTCTTCGGCTTCTGCTGCGACGTCGTTGTTCTTGCGGCCTTCTTTCTCCAGACGCGGCAGCGCTTTCTCGATGGTCTGCAGATCAGCGAGGATCAGCTCGGTGTTAATGACTGCGATGTCAGAAGCAGGGTCTACTTTGCCGTCGACGTGAATGACGTTGTCGTCAGCGAAGGCGCGAACGACTTGGCAAATGGCGTCTGCTTCACGAATGTTGGCAAGGAAGGCGTTGCCCATGCCTTCGCCCTCGGACGCCCCCTTGACGATGCCGGCGATGTCAACGAACGACACCGTCGCGGGCAGGATGCGTTCGGATTCAAAGATCTCAGCTAAGCGCTTCAGGCGCGGGTCTGGCAATTCAACCAGCCCGACGTTCGGCTCGATGGTTGCGAACGGGTAGTTCGCTGCGAGCACGTCATTCCGCGTCAACGCATTAAACAGGGTTGACTTTCCGACATTGGGCAAACCGACAATTCCAAGTGTAAGACTCACGCTGGCCAATCCTAGCTCACCGATCACGCTGCCGTCGAAAAGTTTGCAGCTCGCGGTCGGGTTACGTTTCTTTCTCCCTCGGATGGGGCACAATAGGTCGCGTGAGCACTCAGAAACCTCTCGACCACGACGTCAACCCGATCGATCGCGGCATTGTCTACCGCGCATGGATCAAGTCCGCCGCAACGTTGACGCTGCGCGTCCTCATTGTTGCGGTCTTCTTGGCCGCGCTTGGCAAAGTGATCGGCATGTTTTGGGCGGGCATCCTCCCGATTGTCCTGGCGCTCATCATCTGCACTGTGCTTGCGCCCGTTGCGGGCTGGCTGCGCCAACATGGCATACCAGCTGGGTTTGCTGCGTTGCTGACGCTGCTTGGTTTCTTTGGATTTCTTGGGTTTCTTGTTTCGCTGATTGCTCCAGACATTGCGGCGCATTCGAGGCTGCTCTATCTGCAAGCACTCGAAGGTGTGCAGCGTCTGCAGCTTTGGCTGCAGGGTCCACCACTTAATGTCAACCCCGATGACCTCAACGAGGCTGTGAACGAAATCGCGCAGTGGCTCCAGAATCAGGCGGGCGCTATCGCCGGTGGCGTGTTCACTGGCATCGGGACTGCCGCGGGCCTTATCGTCACGCTGTTTGTGGTGCTTGTCTTGACGTTCTTCTTCTTGAAAGATGGACACAAGTTTTTGCCTTGGCTCCGCAGCGCTACCGGCGGCCGCACTGGGCTGCACTTCACCGAGCTCTTCACTCGAGCATGGAACACGCTTGGTGGTTTCATTCGCGCTCAAGCTGTTGTCTCGCTTGTCGACGCCATCTTCATCGGCCTCGGTATTTACTTCGTGGGCGTCCCGATGGCGTTCACACTCGCTGTGTTGACGTTCATCGCGGGATTCATCCCGATTGTGGGCGCAGTTGTGGCTGGTGCTCTAGCGATCCTGGTGGCGCTGGTATCTCTTGGCGTGACGCAGGCGCTGATCGTGTTTGCGATCGTTATTGTGGTTCAGCAGTTGGAAGGCAACGTGCTGTCTCCGATGTTGCAGTCTCGTGCCATGAACCTCCACCCGGTGATCGTGTTGGTTTCCGTGACCGTAGGCGGCGGTCTCTTCAACCTCATCGGAGCGTTCTTGGCTGTCCCGGTCGCGGCGATGATCGCTGTGTGCTACCGCTATGCACTCGATATTGTGCGCATCCACTCTGGTGAAGTCCTCCCGGAGCATCTTTCTTTCACTACTGAGGAGGGACGGGCGATTGCTGAGCTAGAGGGCGTCGAGAGTCGACACAAGCGCGATGCCCTGCGCGAAGAAGATGAATGGGCTGGAACAGTGCCCTCGGAAGCCTCGGATCCTTCGGCCGAACCTACTGAAGACGACGAGGAACAGCTTGATCGTCGCTTGCGTCCCCGCTACACCCCAGACAAAATAAAACAAGTGTTCGAACGTTTCCGCCCTGCCCCGTGAGAATGTCGCTTCCATGTGCTCTACTGGCCACATGGACACATCCACTGCGCTGTTACTCATCATTACCGGCCTGCTCATCGGGGCGATCGGCGGCTTTTTTGCTGGCACAACGTGGATGCGGCGCGCCAATCCACCGCAACAGTCTCCTACTGACTTGCGCCCGCTCGCGCAGGCATTACGGGAGTTGCAGGGGCGTCTCGACGCCATTGATAGAGAACAGGCAGTCGCGCAGTCTGCATTGGCAGGCCAGGTACAGGCCATCGCGCGCACATCGTCCAGGCTCGGGGATCGAACCGATCAACTCATCACCGCGCTGCGTTCCCCACAGGTCCGTGGCCGTTGGGGCGAGGTGCAGCTGCAACGCGTGGTAGAGCTCGGAGGGATGGTGGAGCACGTCGACTTCGATACTCAGGCCTACATGCGTTTCGACGGCGCCTCCCTCCGCCCCGATATGGTGATTCGGCTCAGCCAGGGCCGAAACATCATCATCGATGCAAAAGTCCCGTTTTCTTCGTACCTTGATGCGCTCAATACAGACGACCCGGAGGAGAAGCAGGGCTATTTGCGGCGGCATGCGCATCTCCTGCGAAGCCACGTCGATACGTTGTCCTCGAAGTCGTACATCAAAGCCTTTCAGCCAAGTCCCGAGTTTGTTGTGATGTTCGTGCCTGCCGACCCGTTTTTAGATGCTGGGTTGGCGATTGACCCGGAGCTTCTCGACTACGCATTTGCTCGAAACGTGGTCATCGCCACGCCGACCACATTGTTCGCGTTACTGCGCACAGTCGAGTTGGGGTGGCGTCAAGACTCTATGAACCGGGAGGCGCAAACAATCCAGCGGCTCGGCGAGGAACTGTATCGCCGCCTCGGGACGTTGACTGAGCATTACAACCGCGTCGGCGGCAGCCTTGAGAAAGCCGTCGAGGCATATAACGCGACGTTGGCATCGCTCGATAGCCGCGTGATGGTGACCGCCCGCAAACTCGAAGAACTGGGCGCCGCGGGGCGCACGTCGCGTGCGCCGGAACTGCGCCCCGTCGATGCTCGCCCCCGCCTTCGAGATCCTGAATAGGCGAATTCATAGCCCCGGGAGCGGGTCAAACTGGCAAGACCCATGGGGAGGCCGGGTAGAATGCCCAGCGTGTCTCAAAACTCTCTCCGATCCCCGCGTTCTGGCGCAGCTACCTTCCATGGGTTGCCTACCGTTTCTAGCATCGGCATCATCTTTGCCGCATTGCTGACAGGCGTTGTTATTGCAATGTCGGCGGGTTATATCGGGTGGCCCTTGCTCGTGTTGTTCAGTGTCGCGGTCATCGTCGTGACGACACTGGTAGATCCTCGCGGATTGTTCCTTACCGTCGCTGCTACCCCGCTTTTGTTCGTCGCGGCCTTGCTTGGTTTCGGTGTGCTCTCGGCGCGGGGCCAACTCGGAGCAGCAGGCGCAGGCGGGAAGACTGCACTCTTAATGGTGCTCTACCCGGTAATTGAGCACTTCCCAATCCTCTTCACGGTAACCACTGGGGCTCTGGTGATCGCAGTCGTGCGTTATTGGCTGATTCAACGGCATAACGATGAGGTGCTGCGTCGCGAGCGCGCGCTCCGCCGCCGCATGAGCCAATCGAACCGTCGCACTAACTATGAGGGCCGCCGTGCCCGTGAGCGCAGCAAAGGTGGCATCACCGTCGCTGAACTGCTGAAGCGGACGAACGCAGAACGCAGTCAGGCCCGCCCCCGTGGGGAGCGGGCCCGGCGAGTCGCCTCGAGACTGGGCGAAGACCTCTATAAAAACGACGGGCGCTAGACGAGTGCTAGCCCAGCGCTAGCTGTTGCGGCGCGGCAGTCGCAGGTCTCGGGGCAGCGCGAAGGTAATCGTTTCCACCGTGGTGGTGACTTCCTCTACGTCGGCGTAGCCGCGGTCAGCAAGCTCTGCCAGTAGTTCCTGCACCAGAATTTCTGGCACCGAGGCACCTGAGGTCACCCCTACTGTGTTGACGCCTTCGAACCATTCGTCTTGCACCTGGTGGGCATAGTCAATGAGGTAGGCGTTATCGGCCCCCGCGTCGAGTGCGACCTCCACGAGCCGTTTCGAGTTGGAGGAGTTCTGCGAGCCGACCACAATAACCAGTTCCGTCTGCGGCGCAATCTTCTTCACTGCTACCTGACGGTTCTGCGTCGCGTAGCAAATGTCGTCGCTTGGTGGATTTTCCAGATCCGGGAAGCGCTCGCGGAGCTTTTCGACGATGAGCATCGTCTCATCAACTGAGAGCGTGGTCTGTGAAAGCCACACCAGCTTCGTGCCTTCCGGGAAGTCGGGAAGGGCGTCGACACCCTCCACCCCGTCAACGAGGTGAGTGACCTCCGGCGCCTCACCTGCGGTACCTTCGACTTCCTCGTGGCCTTCGTGGCCAACGAGCAGAATCTGGTAACCGTGCTTAGCGAACCGCTTCACCTCGTTGTGGACCTTTGTCACGAGGGGGCACGAGGCATCGAGTGCTAGCAAGTTGCGGTCCTCTGCGGCCTCACGAACCGCAGGAGACACTCCGTGTGCGGAGAAGACCAGGTGCGAGCCTTCGGGGACTTCGTCGGTTTCGTCGACAAAAATGACACCGCGCTTCTCTAACGTTTCCACTACGTACTTGTTGTGGACGATCTCTTTACGCACATAAATTGGGGCTCCGTATTTTTCCAGCGCCTTTTCTACAGTGACGACCGCGCGGTCCACACCAGCGCAGTAACCACGCGGTGCTGCCAGAAGAACTCTTTTACCCTGATTTGTCATGGAACCGACCCTACCGAATCAACGTCTAAAACAGTAGGTACACATACTTGTGGCGATCTATCTATGAAACAATGACAGCGTATTCCATCGACACGCTGGGAAAGGAGCGGTGGTGACACAAGCGCAAGGTGAGCGTTCTAGCTCATCAAGTAGCCCTGAGCAGCCATGGCCAGTGGCAAAGTTGAATAAGTCGGTCAAGGGATGGATTAGCCGTCTGGGTCACTTGTGGGTTGAAGGGCAGCTCACGCAAGTTAATTACAAGCCGAGCTGGAAGTTCTCCTATCTCACACTCCGTGACACACAGCAGGAAACGAGTGTACAGCTTACGGTTTCCTCGGACTACTTAAGGAGTTTGCCGACGCCGCCAAAGGACGGAGACCGCGTCGTCATCTATGGTAAGCCGGCCTTCTACGAGGGGCGTGGGTCGTTTTCGATGTGGACGACGCAGATCCGACACGTCGGCATTGGCGAGCTGCTGGCGAAGATCGAGCAGCTTCGCAAACAGCTGGCAAGCGAGGGCCTTTTCGATCAGGCACGCAAACGCCCAATCCCTCTATTACCGAATACGATTGGCCTCATCACTGGTCGCGGCTCCGCTGCCGAGCGCGACGTGCTTTCCGTAGCACAAAGCCGTTGGCCGGCAGTGCAGTTCCGCGTGATTAACACCGCTGTGCAGGGCCCGAACGCGGTACCTGAGGTCATTCAAGCCCTGCAAACACTCGACGCGGACCCCAATGTTGAGGTCATCATCATTGCCCGTGGCGGAGGCTCGGTCGAAGATCTCCTTCCGTTTTCCGAGGAGGCGCTGCAGCGAGCTGTAGCTGCAGCGGGTACGCCAGTGGTATCCGCCATTGGTCACGAACCAGACAACCCGGTGCTTGATAACGTGGCGGACCTGCGTGCTGCGACGCCAACCGATGCGGCGAAGCGCGTCGTCATCGACGCTGCACAGGAGCTTGCGTTTCTGTCTGAGGCTCGTGCACGCAGTGCCCAGGCGCTGCGCACCTGGGTTTCCACCAAAGCTGAAGAGATCCAGTACTGGCGCTCGCGCCCGGTGATGCAGAACCCACTGCTGGCTATTGAGCGTCGAAGCGAAGAAGTCTCTCAACAGGTCGCCTCGATGCGACGAGAAATCAGCCATCTGTTGACGCGAGAGACACAGCAGGTCACTGCGCTGCGCTCACAGGTTTCGGCGTTGGGCCCGGCAGCGACCTTGGCACGTGGATACTCCGTAGTCCAGGTCCTCCCCCGGGATCATTCCGATCCAGAAGTAGTGACCAGCATCGAACAATCACCACCTGGATCGCAGCTGCGTATCCGCGTCGCAGACGGCTCTATCACCGCTGCAGCAATGGGAACTACTCCCGCCGACTAACACCACACAACAACTTCTAGTACTTCAAGGAGACAATCCATGTCCGAAAACACCTACGGCAGTGGCCAGCCCACCGACGCCGCATTCCCCGACCCAGCAACGCTTTCATTCGAACAGGCAAGGCAGCAGCTCGTAGAAACAGTCAGGGTCCTTGAGCTTGGGCAAATGAGCTTGGACGAGTCGCTGAAATATTGGGAATACGGCGAGGCACTGGCGAAGCGCTGCGAACAGCTTCTCGAAGGAGCGTCCAAACGCGTCGAAGCCGCTATCCAGCAACGCGATGCAACTGCGCAGGCGCCTCAGCAGGAATAGCTCTGCAGCTACTGCGCTGGCAGCGGCTGAGTACCGAGGGCAGCGCTGATGAGCTCTTCAAACTCGGCCTCGGTTCCAGCGCCAGTTACGGCAAATCGGGCAGCGCCGGCGTCGACAATCCAAAGTGGGCGGGTTTTGGCTTCCGTACCCTTAAAGATCTCAACGCGGTGGCCGTCAATTGTTTCCTGGCGCTCAAGCGTGCGCTGCTTCCCGTCGACCGCGTCTTGGACGGTGTTACTGTCGGCACCTGTTTGTGTCAACTGGATAAAGCCACCATCGGGTGTGACCCACCCAACGACGGGGGCGGGTTGCTGAGCGATCATGCTTCTCCGTGCGGAATTCGTCACCCATCCCGTCGGCATTTCTGGATAGCGCACCGGGAAATCAACGCCGCGGGCCTCTAGCCCAAGAAAGGTCTTCGCATCGACTTCTTGAACAGGCCCGTTTTCTGGTTTACCAGGATTGAAGGTGCAAAGCCCGGTCGCGCCAACGGCAATGATCATGACCACCACAATCAAAATGACGTTGATGAGCATGTCTCTGCCGTCTTGGAAAATGCGAGGTTTGTTTTCTTGAGCCACGCGCTCCAGTATGACATGGATTCCCAACACCCCCGAATTCGTGGTTTACCCCCGCGCGTTGGTTTTTTGTTGAGGAAGTCCCCAGTTCAGAACGCCTAAATTGCCCCTTTGCCTACTTTTAGGTGTAGAAACAACGGTTTATGACTGACAAAAGTGCCATGATAGAGGTGTGCCAGACCGCAGTGGTGTGGCTTTGCAACGTGGCTGGATGTCGATGTTGTCACAACTAAAACTAGTTTGCCGCAGGAGGGCACTGTTTCATGTCTGAACAAACTTCTGAAAACTTCCCTGATCGCAACCTTGCAATGGAGCTCGTGCGCGTCACCGAGGCTGCCGCGCTCGCTTCTGGACGCTGGGTAGGTCGCGGGATGAAAAACGAAGGTGACGGCGCCGCAGTCGACGCCATGCGTAAGATGATCAACTCCGTCACGATGGACGGCGTCATCGTCATCGGCGAGGGCGAAAAAGACGAGGCGCCGATGTTGTTTAACGGTGAAAGTGTCGGCAACGGTTTTGGCGCCCAGGTTGACCTCGCGGTTGACCCGGTCGACGGTACCCGTCTGATGGCGGAAGGTCGCCCGAACGCCATTTCGGTCATTGCGGCCGCGGACCGTGGCTCCATGTTTAACCCACAAGATGCGTTCTACATGAACAAGATCGCAGTCGGCCCTGAGGCCGTCGGCGTCATCGATATTACGCAATCTGTCGATTTCAATGTCAAGGCTGTGGCAGAGGCAAAGGGGGTCGGGGTTGGAAACGTGACCGTGGTGGTGCTCGACCGCCCACGTCACAACAAGCTGGTTGAGGAGATCCGCAAGGCTGGTGCCAAGGTGCGTTTCATCATGGACGGCGACGTCGCTGGTGCCATCGCCGCCGCTCAGAACACTAACTCCATCGACATGGCAATGGGCATCGGAGGCACTCCAGAGGGCGTCATTACCGCGTGTGCACTCAAGTGCCTTGGTGGTGAGATCCAGGGCCAGCTCGCACCGCAGTCCGATGAGGAGCGCGAACGCGTGCTGGCAGCTGGCCATGATCTCGACCGCGTGCTTGGCCTCGACGACTTGGTAGCCTCCGATAACTGCTACTTCGCGGCAACCGGTGTCACCAATGGCGACATGCTCCGCGGCGTCTCCTATCGTAAGAATGGCGCTACTACCCGTTCGTTGGTAATGCGCTCGAAGTCTGGCACAGTGCGCTACGTGGAGTCCCTCCACCAGCTGCCGAAGCTTCAGGCGTACTCCGTGGTCGATTACTCCGGCCCGATCAAGTAATTCAAAACATCGACTGTCTGTAAAGAACAAGTAAAGGAAAGATTGAATGGCCGATAAGCAGTACCGTATCGAGCACGACACCATGGGTGAGGTCAAAGTACCCGTTGACGCGCTGTGGCGTGCTCAGACCCAACGTGCGGTAGAAAACTTCCCTATTTCTGGCCGGGGCCTTGAGCACCAACAGATTCGCGCTCTTGGGCTTCTTAAGGCTGCGTGCGCGCAGGTCAACAAGGATTCAGGCAAGCTCGATGAGGAAAAGGCTGACGCGATCATCGCTGCGGCGAAGGAAATCGCGGACGGCAAGCACAACGACCAGTTCCCAATTGATGTTTTCCAGACTGGCTCTGGCACCTCCTCGAATATGAACACCAATGAGGTGATTGCGTCGATCGCGCTCGCGAACGGTGTTGAGGTTCATCCGAATGACCACGTCAACATGGGCCAGTCCTCGAACGACACCTTCCCAACTGCTACGCATGTTGCTGCTACGGAAGCAGCCATCGAGGTGCTCATTCCTGCCTTGAAAGTCCTGGAAGAGTCCCTGGCTGCGAAGGCTAAAGAGTGGCACGAGGTAGTGAAGTCGGGCCGTACGCACTTGATGGACGCGACCCCGCTGACGCTTGGTCAGGAGTTCTCTGGCTACGCCCGCCAGATCGAGCTTGGCATTGAGCGCGTCGAGTCGACTGTTGGACGCCTCGGCGAGCTTGCGATCGGCGGCACCGCGGTGGGTACCGGCATTAACACGCCAGCAGACTTCGGTGCAAAGGTCACGGCCGAACTAGTGAAGCTCACCGGGCTGACGCAGCTGTCAGAGGCAAAGAACCACTTCGAGGCCCAGGCTGCGCGCGACGCGTTGGTTGAGTTCTCCGGTGCGATGCGCTCAGTTGCTGTGTCGCTGTACAAGATCGCGAACGACATCCGCCTGATGGGTTCAGGCCCGCTCGCAGGGTTCGCAGAAATTCACCTGCCTGACCTGCAGCCGGGGTCGTCGATCATGCCTGGCAAGGTGAACCCTGTACTGTGCGAGGCAGCGACCCAGGTTTCCGCCCAGGTCATCGGCAACGATGCTGCAGTGGCGTTCGGTGGCTCGCAGGGACAATTCGAGCTCAACGTGTTCATCCCGATGATGGCGCGCAACGTACTGGAGTCCGCTCGCCTGCTGGCGAACGTTTCCCGCCAGTTCGCTACCCGTCTGGTCGACGGCATCGAGGCGAACGAGGGCCGCATGAGGCAGCTTGCGGAGTCGTCGCCGTCCATCGTTACGCCTCTGAACAGTGCAATCGGTTACGAGAACGCTGCGAAGGTCGCAAAGCACGCGGTAAAGGAAGGCATCACGATCCGTCAGGCCGTGATCGACCTCGGCTTCGTTGACGGCGTTGCGCTGACTGAGGAGGAGCTCGACAAGCGTCTGAACGTTTTGTCGATGGCGCACACCGAGCGCAACTAGTCTTCGCTACAATCATCCCTGCTACTGCCTATACCCATGAGCACGACCAGGGATGATTTTTTGTGTCTGATTCATTTTCTCAACTCCGTTCCGCTGGCGGCTCAAATAAGCCATGGGTCGTTGGAGGAGTGTTGGCGCTGGTGGTGTCCCTCATTGGCGTAGCACTCGCTGCTGCGTACTGGTCCGCGCAGCCCAAACCGGAGCGAAGCGGGGCGCCTGCAGTTGTGACGGTGACCGCGCTCCCTGAAACACCGCAAGTGCGTGACGACGCCCCCTCTGGAACTTTCCAAGGCACCCTCCAGTCGCACGATCCAGCCGCTACCGTAGCTGCGTGGCCAGCCATTTTCTCCCTCCATGAGGGTCAAGGTATGGTCAGCTATCCCTTGAACGGTTGCGTTGCGCTGATTGGGTTCGACGGGAAGACGTCTGCTCTGACGAAGCAGTGCCCTCCAAGCACTGATGAGGGTTTTTGGGACTTTTCCAGCCCGGAGCCTGGCATCGTTGAAGCACGGTTTTACGAGCACCACAACGAGGAGTCGCCATCCGTGGAAGGCGCACTATCTCTCCTGGTTGAGTAGGATTCTTTGATATTTTTGCACGGGGTGTAATATTGCACCCCGTGAATTTTCCTAATCATACAGAAGGTCTGCGGCAGCGGAAACGCCGCGAAACCAGGCAACGGATCTTCGACACAGCCTCGTCTCTCGTGGCGCGCGAGGGCTACGACAACGTCACCGTCGAAGATATTTGTCAGGGTGCTGGCATCTCACGGCGGACGTTCTTCAACTACATGGATTCGAAGGACGAGGCGATACTTGGCCCGTCCCCGCTCGAGTTCACTAGCGAGAGTTTCACCCGCATCGCCAACGAGCAGTCAACAAACATGTTGGCTTTGATCATCGATGCGATGGAGGAATCGGACGCAACGGCTGGGGTCGAAGATGCTTGTCGCCTCCAGCGGCTCGTGCAGGACAACCCGTCGCTTGCTAACGCAATGCTGGCCCGCAAACGCGACACGTTGCACCATCTCGAACTGGCTGTACGCGAGCATTTGAAGCGTCATGCCGAGGACCGGCGCCTCGATGCCTCCGAAGACGCAGAGGCACGAATCATCGTGGAGCTGTTTCGGACGACGTTCGTGCTTTTTGCGCGCAGCCCCCATTTCCAAGAGGAAGAACCTCCCAAGGCACAAGCTCGACGCATAGCTGCCGTCGTCACGAAGTATGTAAAGGAGTTGCAGTGGTAAACAACGCAAAGCCGCATGTCGGCCTTATTTTTGGGGCTCTGCTCATCACGATGCTGATGAGCTCGTTAGGGCAGATGATCTTCTCCACTGCGCTGCCCACCATCGTCGGCGAGCTTGGCGGCGTCGACCACATGAGTTGGGTGATTTCGTCATTCCTGGTCACGATGACGATCGCGATGCCGATCAACGGCAAGCTCGGTGACAGAGTCGGACGCAAGTGGCCATATATTTGCTCAATTGGCCTGTTTGTTATTGGTTCGACGTTGGGCGGGCTTGCGCAGTCGATGCAGTTGCTCATCGTTGGCCGTGCCGTGCAGGGGTTCGGTGCCGGCGGCATGATGGTGAACTCCCAGGCGATCATCGCTGAGGTCGTTCCCGCACGAAGTCGCGGAAAGTACATGGGAGTCATGGGCGCCGTGTTCGGCGTCTCCTCGGTGCTTGGCCCGGTGCTGGGAGGCTGGTTCACAGATGGACCTGGCTGGCGTTGGGGGCTCTGGATGAATGTGCCGCTCGGGCTTCTCGCGATGACAGTCTGTACGATCGTGCTGCATCTGCGTCAAGGCACCCGCTCGACGCAGCGCATCGATTGGCTGGGCACCGTGCTCATGGCTGTGGCAACGACCTCGCTCATTCTGACTACGACATGGGGCGGCACGCAATATGAGTGGTCTTCGCCGATCATATTGGGCACTGCGTCGCTTGCGGTCGTCACCGCGATTCTGTTTGTTGTCATCGAGCTGCGCGCCGAGAACCCACTCATCCCCATGTATTTGTTCCGTAACCGCAACATGGTCTTAACGACGGCCTCCGGTACGGTGCTCGGCCTGGCGATGACGGGTACGCTCGCGTACTTGCCCACATACCTACAGATGGTGCACGAGCTTACCCCGACGAACGCAGGCCTGATGATGCTGCCAATGGTGATCGGCATGCTCGGGACGGGCACCTCGGTTGGGTTCGTCATCTCGAAGACGGGCCGGTACAAGATGTACCCGATCATCGGAATGTCTATCGTTGCGGTTGGCCTCTTCCTCTTCTCGAAGCTCGAAGTGACCACATCGTTGACCACGCTGGGCATCTACATGTTCATCTTCGGTTTCGGGCTCGGCCTAGTCATGCAGGTACTTGTCTTGATCGTCCAAAACTCGTTCCCGTTGGCTATGGTTGGCACCGCGACAGCGACGAACAATTTCTTCCGCCAAATCGGTTCTGCCATCGGCGCATCGCTGATTGGTTCGCTGTTTATCCACAACATGACCCAAAAGCTTTCTGAACGAGTACCAGCGGCGTTGGCCACGATGGATCCTCGGGAGGCCGCGCCGTATGCAGAACAGTTCTCGAGTAGTGGCGGGCACAACTCACTGACGCCGAACCTGGTTATCCAACTGCCAGACACGCTGCGTGACGCTGTCCTCAGCAGCTACAACGATGGCTTGACGCCAGTCTTCTTGCTGATGGTGCCGCTGGCAGCCATTGCATTGGCGTTGCTCTTCCCAGTGCAGGAAGACCCACTGAAGGAGACGCTGGACTAGGGCTGCTTTTCTTCTGGCTTCGGCAGCAGCAGCTCATAAATGTCGGTATCACGCCACTGCCCTTGCCGCTCTCCGTAGGACATCTTTGCCATGTGGTGGAGGGTTCCAACTTTTTGGAATCCGCGCGACTTGTGCAGCCCAGCCGAGCCCTCGTTTTCCGGGAAGATCCACGAATGTATCGACCACTTATCGAGCTCGATACACGTGGCGATGAGCTTGTCCAGCAACGCCCCGGATACCCCCATGCCCCGCGCGTCGGGATGCACGTAGATGGAATCCTCAACCACCCCGTGGAAGACGCTTCTCGACGACGCCTTCGCCGCAGCTACCCACCCCAAGACGCGCGCGTCGTCGTTTTCATCCACTGCGACAAAGACCGTTTCCATGATTTTCGCCCTGGAAAACTGCTCCCATGTCAGGCCGCGCGTCTCATAGGTTGCGTTTCCGGTACTCAGCCCCATCTCGTAGATTCCTCGCACCTGCGAGTAGTCTTCTGGCCGGATTGGTCGAATGGTAAACCCTTTTTTGGTCATAAAAAACATTGTCCCCATTGGTCACACATCGTGCAACCAACGGGGACAAAGGCCTGTTTGGGGCTATAATTTACTTTTCGATAATGTTCGCAGCGAATGCGCCGTTGTCATTATTCTCACGGGTCCACTCGATAGTGCCGTGCTCAAACTTCTGGAACCAGCCAGACTCGTTTGGAAGTGGCGTCTCAGCCTCAGTTGGGAAGCCGACCTTGTCCATGACGCCCTCCTGAGTCAGCCATACATTGGCGATCTCGCCCCAAATAGGTGCGCCACCTGTGTTCTCATTCCAAGCGACGTGGTGGTCGTTGTCGAAGTCGACGATCCAGCTACCGTCGTGCTCGGTGGCCTTCAGCGGTTCGCCCCACTCCGGCTCAGCATACTGGCCGATTGCCTGAACCAGGCCGGTCGGAACCAGTGTGCTTACACCGTCAGCGGTGGCCAACTCTACCGACTCTGTAGCAGCTGCGCCTTGTGGGCCGGTCGCGGTCTCGGTCTCCGCCGCCTCGGTGGCGGTCTCGATATTGGTGACTGTTGCGGTACCGGAAGCGCCATCCGCTGCTGTGGTTGTAGCTGCCGTGTCAACGCCCTCCCCATCGGAGCAGGCAACCAAGCCTGCAGCCAGAGCGGTAGCGGCAACTGCGGAGGTGAAAACTTTCTTGTAGTTCATCAATTTTTCCTTTCGTTGTTGAATTTGTCCGGTTCCCATTATGCAAATATCATTTCTGCCGCCTCTTTTTCACCCCCGTTCGGGGCGATTTCATACCCGCCCCCTTGCGCTTTTCTCCCCGTTTAGTATATGGACGTTTTACCTGGGCATTGCGGGAGTCTGACACCTGTTTGCGTCGTTTTTTCGACGCCGCTTGTTCACTCCCCCGCGACGAGCGCGCAGTTCGCCCCTTTGCGACGCCAACAAAATCTTGAATCACGTCACAGTCATCAGTCCTTCTCCACACCAGTGCGATCTCCGTTGCAGCAAGTGGGGCGTCGCGGACCTCCAACACTTTGATCTGCTTTTTCGAAAGCACCTTCAACAGTGGTAACGGCGCCAACGTCACCCCAACGTTCGCAGCTACTACCTGTAATGCCGCGCGCAATTCATCGATTGACGCCTGGGGCTGGTATGTCCAATTGATAATTTCGCCCTCGAGATCCGCGTAGTCCACGCGCTCACCAAGTTCGGCAAACAAGGAATCTTTGGGTACCGCAACCCCTGGCGCCTCCGTATAGAGACGAACAACGTGAAAGTCGTCGGTCACCCGAGCATCCGGCAAACGCATCAGCGCCAGCGACGCGGGAGTTGCCTGGTCCACGAGGGCGGCGAAGGGGTCGTCAACACCCTGTGTATCGAGAGTATGAGGCGTGGACTGGACGAAACGTTTGAACCACTTCCCAGGCTCAGTACCGGTGACGAAAGCGAGCGATAGCATGGCCTAATGCTACCGTTTGTGTATGACTACACAGAAGCCATCCGGTACCGCCATGAAAGCCGCGACCGCAGCAAAGAAACTCGGCATCTACCTGGCTGCAACGCCGCAAGAGTTCCAAGACAACGCTGTGACGCACGCTCAACTGCGCGAATTACAGCAAAATCCGCCAGAGTGGCTACAGGACCTGCGCCGCAACGGCCCTCACCCCCGCCCGGAGGTTGCACGCAAGCTCGGCATCTCGATCACCGCGTTGAAGACCAACGGCATGGATAAGCCTCTCACCACGGAGGAGATCAACGAGCTGCTCAAAGACCAGCCAGAATGGCTGCGCTCGGCCCGCACAACCCTTTCCGAGCAGCGCCAGGCCGAGCGACACCAATAGCTCCTAGAGCATCTTCCAGTCTTCGAGGTCCGGGTAGAGCGGGAAGCGCTCTGCCAAGGCATCAACGCGAGCATGCAGCGCCTCGACGTCTGCGTGTTCACCCTGGATGAGTGCCTCAGCAATAATTTCCGCCACTTCTTCAAACTCCTCTTTGCCAAAGCCACGGGTTGCCAGCGCCGGAGTGCCGATGCGCAGGCCCGAGGTCACGGCTGGCGGACGAGGGTCGAATGGAACCGCATTGCGGTTGACGGTGATTCCAGCTTTGTGCAGCAGATCCTCCGCCTGCTGGCCGTCCATTGCGGAGTTGCGCAGGTCCACTAGCACAAGGTGGACATCGGTGCCGCCGGAGACGACGTCGATCCCAGCTTCCTTGGCGTCCGGTTGCGTCAAACGCTCGGCAAGGATCTTTGCGCCCTCCAGGGTTCGCTCTTGCCGGTTGCGGAACGCATCTGTCCCCGCAAGCTTGAACGCGGTCGCCTTCGCAGCAATCACGTGCACCAGCGGTCCGCCCTGCTGACCAGGGAACACCGCGGAGTTGAGCTTCTTGTGCAGTTCAAGGTCGTTCGTCAGGATGAAGCCGGAGCGTGGGCCACCAATCGTCTTGTGCACCGTGGACGAGACAACGTGCGCATGAGGCACTGGCGACGGGTGCAGCCCCGCCGCCACGAGACCTGCGAAGTGCGCCATGTCTACCCACAAGTACGCACCAACCTCGTCGGCGATCGAGCGGAACTCGGCAAAATCTTCATGGCGAGGGTACGCAGACCAACCCGCGATAATTACCTTCGGCTTGACTTCGCGCGCCTGCTCGCGCAGCTTCTTCATATCGATAGTGCACGTGTCCTTTTCGACCTCGTACGCAGCGACGTTGTACAGCTTGCCAGAAAAGTTGATCTTCATACCGTGCGTCAGGTGGCCACCGTGCGCGAGGCTCAGGCCCAAGATGGTATCGCCCGGCTCGCACAGCGCCATCAATACGGCCGCGTTTGCCTGCGCACCGGAGTGAGGTTGCACGTTAGCGTACTTCGCGCCGAACAGCTCCTTCGCGCGGTCACGTGCCAAGTCCTCGACGACGTCGGCGTGTTCACAGCCACCGTAGTAGCGACGGCCGGGGTAGCCTTCTGCATATTTATTCGTAAACACCGACCCCTGTGCTTGCAGCACAGCTCGCGGAACGAAGTTCTCGGAAGCAATCATCTCCAGCGTATTTCGCTGGCGTGACAACTCCTGAACGATCGCTTCATGCACTTCGGGGTCAAAAGTAGCGAGATCCTGGTAGCGGAGGTCTTCAGACACGTGCACCGGGTCCTTTCAAGATCAGACAGTCAATCATGTTTTGGCTCATGCCCGGGCACACATTCGCCCGGCACTGCTATGCAGTATAAGCATCAACGCTAGGATAGAAGTCCACTTTATTCAGGAACTTCCAGGTATCGACTCCTCAGTTCCCCGCACCGCGCCAACAAATGCAAGAATATGACGCATGGCTAAATCTTCCCGCACCTCAGATTCAAGCCCTTACTTGGACTTTCACCGCGACGACTGGCGGCAACGTCGTGCGCAAATGCCACAAGTGTTGACGGAAGACGAAGTATCTAAACTCAGCGGTATTGGCGAAAACCTCGACATGCAGGAAGTCGAAGACATCTACCTTCCGATCTCTCGTCTCATTCACCTGCAAGTAAGAGCACGCCAAAAGCTCACAAAAGCCACCGAGACATTTATTGGCGACGATCCTGGCCATGTGCCCTTCATTATCGGTATTGCGGGATCGGTGGCCGTCGGCAAGTCGACAACAGCCCGCGTGTTGCAGGTGCTATTGCAACGGTGGGACTCGCATCCTCGCGTAGATCTCATTACTACCGATGGGTTCCTCTACCCCAGCAAGGTGCTCCAAGAGCGCAACTTGATGGACCGCAAGGGGTTCCCTGAGTCATATAACAGGCGTGACCTCATGCGCTTCGTCACCGAGGTGAAGTCAGGCCAGCCGCTGGTGAAAGCGCCGATTTACTCCCACTTTGCCTACGACATCGTCCCGGGTGAGTACATCGAGGTCCGTCAACCGGATATCCTCATTCTGGAAGGCCTCAATGTGCTGCAAACCGGCCCGACGCTCATGGTGTCCGACCTCTTCGATTTCTCCATCTATGTCGATGCCGTCGCCACCGACATTGAGCGCTGGTACATCGACCGCTTCTTGAAGCTGCGCAACACCGCTTTTCGAGAGCCAGGCGCGCACTTCGCGCATTACGCCAACATCGATGACGCACAAGCGCGACACGAGGCGCGAGATATTTGGCAGTCCATCAACCTGCCGAACCTAGTAGAGAACATTGCACCGACGCGTATCCGAGCATCGCTGGTGCTACGCAAGGGACCTGATCATTCCGTGCAATGGGTCCGGATGCGCAAAATGTAGCGCCAGGCCGTGGCTGGCATGGCAAGCCACCTATTTGCCAAAGCGACGCGAGCGCTGCGAATACTCCCGCAGCGCGCGGAAAAAATCGATCTTGCGGAACGCTGGCCAGTACGTGTCCGTAAACCAAATTTCGGAATAAGCAGCCTGCCACAGCAAGAAGCCCGACAAACGCTGCTCCCCCGACGTTCGAATTACAAGGTCAGGATCAGGTTGCCCCGACGTGTACAGGTGCTGTGAGACGGATTCAACCGTCACCGCGTTGACGAGTTCGTCAACGCTGCAGCCTCTGGCGGCGGCGTCGCTAATGAGGCTGCGAACGGCGTCGACAATTTCTTGTCTACCGCCGTACCCAACCGCAATGTTGACGGTGAGACCCGCCTTGCCTGTGGTGGTATCAGCGGAGCGGCGCATCCGTTCTGCGACCTCGTCTGGAAGAAGTTCAAGGTGGCCCACGAGACGGACCTTGCAGGAGTAAGACTGCGTCGCTAGGTCCTCAATGACCTCGGAAATAATGTCAAACAGCAGCTCGACTTCTTCTGATGTCCGTTGCAGGTTCTCCGTCGACAGCAGGTAGATCGTAACGACGTCGACGTCCATCTCTGCCGACCACCGCACAAGCTCACCAATTTTCGCTCCACCCACGCGGTGACCATGCGAAATATCAGTAAATCCGGCCTCACGCGCCCAACGCCGATTGCCGTCAGCCATCACTGCGATGTGCTTCGGACGCTTCTTGCCTCTCAGCTCACGCTTCAGGCGCGCTTCGTACAGCGGATACAGAATCTTTTGGAGGCTACTCACGGACCCAACCTTACTCACCAATCAACGGTATGTATGTTAGCTGTTTTAGATCCACCGCTTCTTCCGCTGGTCAAGCACTCCTGCCTCAGCCATCGCCTTATCCAGCGCTTCTTGATCAAAAGGATCGATCCCATGCTTCTCCGCAAAAATGCTGCGGCGGCGGAACCGAGAGTACCGACGATGGAACGCAAAGCCGAGCGAGAGAACAACCACCGCCAGCATCACAAGCAGCAACAAACCGAATGGTGAGGCCTTGCCGAAGTCCGGCCCGACGGGGTTCTCTTTCGGAGCCTGCGCCACCAAATATGCAGAGGTGTTGATAATCGCCGCGTGTGCCGTGGTCATCATGTTCAATTCGTCTTCCTTGTGCTGAGAAAATTAGCGCTCTTGTCCGTAACCCTCGGCCAGCGCGTCTGCGGTCTCCGGGTCAATGCCGGTGAAGAGATCATCTTCCGGCAACGTTGATGCTACGCGAGTCTTGGCTAACTCAAACTCCTCGGTCGGCCACACTTCCTGTTGGTCCTCGACCGGGCTCGCCAAGAATGCACCAGCAGGATCGATCTGCGTCGCATGCGCCGTCAGTGCGGCTGCACGCTGCGGGAAGTACTCCGCGCACTCCACTCTTGTGGTGACACGGCTCATCACATCGGCCTTGTTTTCCTCCCACCGCTGAATCATCAGCTCATACGGGCTCTTCTTCCCCTGCGCATATAGGCGCTCCTGCAGAAGGCGCATCCGCTGCAAGATAAACCCATGGCTGTAGTAAAGCTTCAGTGGTGTCCACGCAGGTCCCGCCTCTGGAGCAAAGGATGCATCGCCCGCTTTATCCCACGCCAACATCGAGATTTCGTGCACCATCAAGTGGTCGGGGTGCGGGTAACCGCCGTTTTCGTCATAGGTAATGATGACGTGGGGGCGAAACTCCCGGATCGACGCCACGAGATGCGCTGTCACAGCCTCCGGGTCTTGGGTTGCGAATGAGCCCTCTGGCAGCGGCGGTAGGGGGTCACCCTGCGGTAGCCCCGAATCTTCATACCCCATCCACTGGTGCTCTACGCCGAGTGCCTCAGCTGCCTCCGCCATTTCCTGTTCGCGGACCTCAAGGAGGTTTTCCAGCACGCCAGGGCGGTCCATTGCAGGGTTGAGGATGTCGCCTCGTCGCCCATCAGTACAAGTGACGACGAGCACCCGGTTCCCCTCAGCAGCGTATTTTGCCGTCGTTGCCGCACCTTTTGAGGATTCGTCGTCAGGGTGTGCGTGGATCGCCATCAAGCGCAAGCCGGCCACTATTCCTCCTAGAACGTATCTGGGGTCTGATTCCGTAACTCCGCGCCATCTTAGTACCATTGGAACGGATTGCAGCTTTAGAGTCATTCAGCGAGGTAAGTAACCGTGACGTCCCCCAGTCGCCCATCATCCCGGTACGGCTCCAGCGCCACCCCGACAGCTACGAAACGCAGCAACGCCACCGGGCGGATCGTCGCGCTGATCGCCATCGGGCTCGTTGTTGTTCTCCTCTACAGCGTCTTCGACTACTTCAAAAAGCAGGAGTCCCGCACCGTCACCGCTGACTTCATCTCGCTAGAAGCCGTCGATGACACCACCACACGCATGTGGATCGATGTAACACGCAAGAATGTCGAAACCCCTTCTTACTGCATCGTTACCGCGGTGGACTACGCGCATGCCGAAGTTGGCCGTCGCGAAGTCGTGCTCCCTGCTGGCGGTCAAGGGCTCGAGCGCATCGCCGTCGAGCTTCCCGTGCGCGAGCCTGCTGTATCGGGGCGCGTCTACGGCTGTTCGGACAACCTCCCCTTCTACATGGACCCAACCAGCACCTTTTACGACGCCCGCTAAGCCTCACCAGTGCACCACCTGCGTGATGGCTGTGCTATTATCCGCCTGGTAAAGTTGCCCGCCGGTCGGCGGGCTCGTTTGACATATATAGGGAAGGTTTTTACCTGATGGCGCAAACTCAGCAGCAGTACATCACCCCGGAGATGAAGGCCAAGCTTGAAGCTGAGCTTCAGCAGCTCATCGACAATCGCCCTGTGATCGCAGCCGAAATCAACGAGCGCCGTGAAGAAGGCGACTTGAAGGAAAACGCCGGCTACGACGCCGCTCGTGAACAGCAGGATCAGGAAGAAGCTCGCATTAAGCAGATTTCCGAGCTGCTCGCTAACTCCACGACGGAGCGCTCCGGCATCGTTGAGGGCGTGGCCCACGTCGGTTCCGTTGTACACGTCTACTACAACAATGACGAAAACGATAAGGAAACGTTCCTGATCGGTACCCGTGCGGCATCCACGGACAACGAGGATCTGGAGACCTATTCCGAAAACTCCCCACTCGGCGCTGCCGTTGTCGGCGCATCCGAAGGCGAAACGCGCACCTACAACGCACCAAACGGCCGTGAGATTTCGGTAACAATCGTTACCGCAGAGCCGTATGATTCTGTTAAGGCTTCCACGCCACGAGCGAAGTAGCCTGCCGCCGCCATCGGCGTTATCAGTAATCGCTGACATTGAAGGAATTTCTGTGAATACGTTCTTTTCCCGCAAGCTTGTCCTCACCAGCGTGGTCGCACTCGGTGCGGTTGGGCTGGCCGCCTGCCACCCACCTCATCAAAACCCGTCGGACATAAAGGTCGACACCGCTCAAAGCCAGGACCCAACCTCTCTTCCTGGTGAGCGCGCAAAGGCAACTCCGACCAACGTGACGGAGGCAGCAGGTGCTACCTCTGAGGCTGCAGTCACCGAGACCGTCACCGCCATGGGCGCTTCGGACAAAACTCCACTGGTCAACAACTGTGGCAGCATCGGCCTTGAGCGGCCAGCTTCGCTGACCCTCAACTGCAGCGACCAGAACGATTTCCTCCAGGACATCGTGTGGGACACCTGGTCTGAGCAGCTCGCACAAGGCACCGCTACTCGCACCACGGTGAACCCGAACCGCGAGATCGAAGATGTACAGGTTGTCCTGGGCAACCCGGACATCGTCGATGGCGTGCTGGTGTTTAACACGATCACTGTTGATGGCACGTCCATTAACCCGGAGAGTGAGCGCTAACGGTAGCGTGCACCTACTCTTTAGCCCCGGTTCCGCATTGTGTTGTTGAACCGGGGTTTTGTTCTTCCTCATTGTTCCTCAATGAGCAAAACAAGCACCCGGCCTCACTGTTGTGGGACCGGGTGCTTGCGTTAGTGTGTGTTCGCTAAGGCTACGGGTAGGTTAACGCTGCTGGAAGTAAGACAGCAGGCGCAGGATCTCGGTGTAGAGCCATACCAGGGTCACTGCCAGGCCAAGCGCAACGCCCCAGGCTGCCTGAGATGGAGCACCCATGCGGACCAGCTTGTCAGCGACATCAAAGTCCTGCAGGAACGCGAGCGCCCCCAATACAATGCAGAGCAGGCTGAACACGATGGCGATGGTGCCACCACCACGAAGCGGGTTCATGCCGGCAAAGATGCTCAGCAAGAGGTTGCCAACAACAAGAATCAGCACGCCGAAGATGGCCGCCGTGAGGATTCGGTTGAAACGCGGGGTAACGCGGATCGCGCCGGTGCGGTAGACCACGAGCATGCCCGCGAACACACCGAACGTACCAAGGATGGCCTGGAAGATCAGTGCGCCGGCGTCCGCACCCGCAACGCTGAAATGCCCGGTAACGGCGAACGAAAAACCGCCGAGGAACAGTCCCTCAGCAGCCGCGTACGCCAAGGTGATAGCCGGAGAACCGTACTTCTTGCCGAATGCATGGATCATTACCAAGACGAAACCGGCTACTGCACCAACCAACGTAAGGATGCCGGCGATGGAACCGTACCCGCCAACGAAAAGACCGAAGTTGATCACCGCAAACGCGACGATCACGGCGAGGGTAATGCCGGTTTTGGTGACCACGTCGTCGACCGTCATCGGACGGTCTTCAGGCACGGCGCCCACCGATGTACCCATCGGTGTTTGCCCGTATGGGTTCGAGGCACCGTACCCCTGGTATCCAGTGCCACGTTGGGAATCTACTCCCGGCAGAGTTTTCAATACAGGGTTGTTGCTACTCACGGACCCCTGATCCTTTCTTTTGAGAACAATCGTTCATCTACTCCAACGCACCAGCACCTGTTTTAGTTCCATGCACAGAGATGCGCACGAAGGAACCTCCCTAAATCTCGTCCCTGGGCGTGGAAAATGCTCAGCGCAATGTATGCGTGTTTTAAGCTGCGACGATACTCCTGGACAGTTGTCGCTCACCAGGATGGTCGCCCCCTATATCAGGTTCTCACCGTTACGTCCCCGCCATCGACGGGATCCGGACACTCACGGTCATGTTGGTTATCGCCTATTACCTCAACCTCCCAGCGTTCAGCGGCGGCCTGCTCGGTGTGGATGTGTTCTTCACGCTCTCGGGGTACTTGGTCACGCTCAACCTCATGCGCGGGCACTATCGGGGTAACTCACTGCACCTGAAGACTGTTGGGGGAGGCGCTTCCGACGCCTCATTCCAGTAATGCTGACCATAGTGTTGGCGGTGGTGATTCTTTCCGTCACGTTCGATGCAGGCAACCTTCGCGACCGCTGGTTTGAAGCGTTGAGTTCGACCTTCAATGTGAACAACTGGCACAACATCGCCGCCGGATCCTCCTACTTTGACCAGTTCAATGGCCCAGGACCGCTGGATCACTGTGGTCGCTGGCTATCGAGGAGCATTTTTATCTCTTGTGGCCACTGCTGCTGTGGGTGCTGTTGAAGGTGTTTCGTCGTGACTAGCTCGTAGCGGTCGTGACCACGGTGTTCGCCGACATTTCCTTTTGCATGGATGTAGGTGCTCGCAGACCCCACCATTGATGCGACCCGCGTTTACGAAGGTACCGATACTCGCGCAGGCGGGCTGCTTCTTGGCGCGGTGTTGGTGATCGTAATTTCTACACGCAAGCACGCAAGCAAGACGACGGGCTCCTCCCCCTGTCAACCATGTTTGAGAATCCGATCCGCCGCAGCGGTGTATTCGGCCCGATGAAACAGTTCCGCGCGCACCCCTTGGAGGCGATGCGGCCGATTACGCTCGCTGCCCTCATCGCGATTGGTCTCCCAGCAGTATTCGCCATGGATGCGGCGAGCACCACCATGTCGCTGCCAGAGAATGCACCACGCGCGGTTCTCGCGACCGCAGCAAGGAGAAGGACAACGCCGCGGAAGCTCCGGAAAGCTTGACGACGTCCGCTTCTGACAAAGCCACGTGGAAGGACCAGCCTTCGGATGTGAAGATGAGCTGTGAGAAAGTCATCCACGTCGGCGATTCGACATCTATTGGCATGTTCGATGTCAACCAGCTGCATGAGGGGTCGGTCACCGCGATCGATCGTTACTTGGATGCCGGTGCAGCCGAGGTGGATACGAGTGTGTTTGGTGCCCGCGCGACGAACCAGGGCTTCAACGGCAACGGGGAGAACTACGCGTCAGCGATTGAATCTGTACAGCAGCTGCTCGCCCAGGGCGCGGCTGACGACGACACCTGCTGGGGCATCGCCACCGGTGTGAATGATGCTGTCAATGCGGATGCTGCCCGCTCCTACGGCTATGCCCCGACCGGCGAGTTGGAGGCGAACATCCGCAAGATGCTCGATCTGCTCGAGGGCTACCGCGTAATGTGGCCGACGGCGGCAACTCAATGTTGCGTTGCGCAAGGTTGCGAAGGAGCGTCGAGACGTAGTTGTCTACGACTGGACAAGCGAGGCCCGCGCCAACCTAGACTGATTCCTCGCAGGCGACAAGGTCGCACTACACCGCCACCGGCAACGACATCCGCGGCAAGCACTTCGCAGCCGCACTGGCTCACTCGTTCCCGAAGGACGTCCCGGTAGACAGCATCCCGATGGACGCAGAAGTCACTTCCAAGGGGCCAAAGCTATAGTTTTTGGCATGGCAACTTGGAAAGAAATCGTCTCTGCAAACCCTGATCATTCCGAAAACTACGCCCAGCGGTGGCGCAACTTTGTGCAGCAGGGCAAGGATATCGACGGGGAGGCCCGGCTTATCGACGCCCTCTCCGCCCGCCACGCCCGCATCCTAGATGCGGGCTGCGGAACCGGCCGCCTTGGCGGTTATCTGGCAAAACGCGGGCACACCGTCTTCGGTGTGGACATCGACCCGGTGCTGATCGGGTACGCGCACCAGGACTTCCCCGACGCGAACTGGTCCGTGGGTGACCTCTCCACCGACCCGATTGAAACCCGCGACATCGATATCGCGGTCTCAGCGGGCAACGTCATGGGCTTCCTTGCCGTCGACGGGCGTAAATCAGCGCTCGAGAACATCTTCCGGACGTTGCGCCCAGGCGGACGGTTCGTTGTCGGCTTCGGGCGCGGGCGCGGCTGGGAGTTCGACGACTTCCTCACCATGTGCCGCGAAGTCGGGTTCCGGCCTCAGCACCAGTTTGCGAGCTGGGACTTGGAACCGTTCACGGCGGAATCCGGGTTTTTGGTCGCTATTCTGCAAAAGCCAAAAGTTGATGAGCAGGCCGTGCGCTCGTTGACCAACCTGCTCTAACAGCGTGCTTACTGGGCTACGCGCGCGCCTCGACACCGCGTGATCCCAGTCAGGCGGATAGAACTGCACCGTGCATCCTCTCGGACTTCGGCGACAAGGGATGCGCAAAAACATAGTCGATAAAAGCAAAAGGCCCCGCTACCTGTGGGTATGCGGGGTGCTGCGTTGTGCCCCCAGTGGGACTCGAACCCACACTGAATTGATTTTAAGTCAACTGCCTCTGCCGATTGGGCTATGGGGGCGCACGGGCTCATAGTACAGGCAGTACCCGGAAAACTCCCAATGGGCCCCGCCTGACAGAACCCGGTAGAACTCGCTACTGGCTCACGCTGATGATGCGCTTCTTTTTTCGACCAGCATCACCGTCAGACTGACCCGTGACGGAAATCTTCTCGGTATCGAAGATGCCTGCAATGAAGTCGGCGACCCATTGCAACAGCTCCATGTCGCGCAGGTTCGGCTGGTTGATACCTTTGCCTTCGCGTGGCATGGGTACCTGCAGCGTCTTTGCTGCGGCTCGGTAATTCGCTCCAGAGTACAGCCGCTTCAGCCTGACCTGCTTCGAGTCCGGCAGCTCTACAGGGTGGAATTTGATCCTTGTGCCCTGGGTCAAAATGTCCGAGATCCCAGCAGTGCGGGCAAGGTGCCGCACGCGTGCGACCGCGAAGAGGCGCAAAACCTCGGTCGGAAGCGTACCGAAGCGGTCGATCATTTCCTCGGCTACCTTGCGCAGGTCCTGTTCGTCACGGGCCTCAGCAAGCTTGCGGTACACGTCGAGGCGTAGGCGCTCAGCGTTGATGTAGCTTTCGGGGATGTGGGCGTCGACAGGCAGATCGACACGGATTTCCTTCGGGCCCTGCTCTGTTGCGTCGACGACGTCCCCGCTCATGAGCGCCTTGTACGTTTCGACGGCCTCTCCGACCAGGCGGACGTACATGTCGAAGCCAACGCCTGCGATGTGACCCGACTGCTCCGCGCCGAGCACGTTGCCGGCGCCGCGCATCTCCAAGTCCTTCTGCGCGACTGCGATGCCGGCACCAAGATCGTTGTTCTGCGCGATGGTCGCAAGGCGGTCGTAGGACGTTTCGGTGAGTGTTTTCTCTTTCGGGTACAGGAAGTACGCGTAGCCGCGTTCGCGGGAGCGCCCGACACGTCCGCGCAACTGGTGCAACTGGCTCAGGCCCATGTTCTGCGCGTTCTCCACGATCAGGGTGTTGGCGTTGGCGATGTCCAAGCCGGTCTCGACGATCGTAGTGCAAACCAGCACGTCGTAGTCGCGGTTCCAAAAACCTTGGACGGTTTGCTCAAGCTGCTGCTCACCCATCTGACCATGCGCCACAACGACGCGCGCCTCAGGTACGAGCTGCCGCAGCGAACGCGCAGTCTTCTCGATATCGGAGACGCGGTTGTGAATGTAAAACACCTGGCCGTCGCGGAGCAGCTCGCGTCGAATAGCTGCCGCAACCTGCTTCTCTTCCTGGGGCCCAACGTAGGTCAGCACCGGATGGCGGTCCTCCGGAGGAGTCGTAATCGAAGTCATCTCACGGATGCCCGTCAGGCTCATCTCAAGGGTGCGAGGGATCGGCGTCGCCGTCATAGTGAGCACGTCGACATGGCTCTTGAGAGCCTTGATGTGTTCCTTGTGTTCCACGCCGAAACGCTGCTCCTCATCCACGATGATGAGGCCGAGCTTCTTCCAAAACACCCCTGTTTGTAGCAGGCGGTGCGTGCCGATCACGATGTCGACGGAACCATCGGCCAACCCAGCCGTGATTTCCTTGGCTTCCTTCGCCGAAGTAAAGCGCGACAGCTCGCGCACCGTCACCCCGAAGCCGTCCATACGTTCGTTGAACGTGGAGTAATGCTGCTGGGCAAGCAGCGTCGTCGGCACAAGCACCGCGACCTGCTGCCCGTCCTGCACCGCCTTAAACGCGGCACGCACCGCCACCTCAGTTTTGCCAAAGCCCACGTCGCCGACGATCACACGGTCCATCGGTGTGGGTTTCTCCATGTCTTCCTTGACAGCTTCGATAGCGGCGAGCTGGTCTTCAGTTTCCACAAACGGGAACGCATCTTCCATCTCGTGCTGCCACGGCGTATCCGGGCCGAAGGCGTGGCCCGGCGCGGCCTGGCGCTTGGCGTAAAGCTCGATGAGCTCGCCGGCGATTTCGCGGACAGCGGCGCGCGCCTTGCGCTTGGTGTTCTTCCAGTCGGAGCCGCCCATCTTGGACAGTGACGGCTTCTCGCCGCCGGTGTACTTGCTCAGCAGGTCGAGGGATTCCATCGGTACCCAGAGCTGGTCGCCGGGCTGGCCGCGCTTTGCAGGCTGATATTCCAACACAATGTATTCGCGCCGGGAGTCTTCATCACCGGTTTTGACGGTGCGTTCAGCCATCTTGATGAACTTGCCGATGCCGTGCGTGTCATGCACAACGAAATCACCCGGAGTCAAGGCAAGTGGATCAACCCGGTTCCGGCGGCGCGGGCGACGCCGTTTCGCGCCCGCGATGTCACCGACGCGGTTGCCGGTCACGTCGGTTTCTGTCACTACCACCAGGTTTGGTCCGGGGAATATAAGTCCTGCGTGTGACAAGGACTGGTACACCGTCACAGCGCCGTCGACGGGCTCCAGGCCCGGCGTAGCGATGCGCGCCGAAATGCCGTGCTCCCTCAGTCGCTCCGCCATGCGCTCAACGGTGCCCTTCGCGGGCGCCACGAACGCCACCCTGCCGCCATTAGTCTGCACGTGCAGCTTGAGCGTCGCGTAGAGCTGCTCGATCGCCTTCGGCTCCCCCTTCGGTGCCGGTGCCGCCTCGAACTCCAGCGGCAGCGTCATCGCGTCGTCAGCAGCAAACATCCCAGGAGGCGCGAACGTCCACCACGCGTTGCCCGCGTTTCGCGCTGATCGCTCCAGGGATTCGAACGAACGGAACGAGGACGCCGATACGTCCAAACCCTCCACAGCGAGCGGGCCCTCCGCGCCCATCGCTGCGGCTTCCCACCCAGCCTCCAGGAACTCCTGGTCGGTCGCTTCAAGGTCCGCGATACGGGTGCGCACCTTCTCAGGACCGGAGACGAGCACAATACTGCCCGGTGGCATGAGTTCCGGCAGCACCGAGAACTTTGCGTTGCTGAGCACCGGGATAAGCACTTCTTCCCCATCCGCGTGTGTGCGCTCAGAGATCCGCGTCAGCAGCTGCACCAGCGTAGAGTTCGATGGATTCGTGCGGGCGAGCTCGTCGGCTCGTTTGGCAACGCTGTCGTCGATAATTAATTGACGCGCCGGGAAGAGCTCGACGGATGTGAGCTCCTCAATGGTACGCTGGTCGGCGACTGCGAAGCTACGAATGTCGGTGACTTCGTCGCCCCAAAACTCGAGGCGCACTGGGTATTCGGCAGTCGTCGGAAAGATATCAATGATGCCGCCGCGCGTGGCGAACTCGCCGCGTTTTGCCACCATGTCAACGTGCTCGTAGGCAAAATTGACGACTTGTTCGGTCAGCTCCGTGAAGTCCCACTCAGTGTCGACCTTGACCGTGATCGGCTCCACCGCAGGCAGCACCGGCTGGCAGAACGCACGCGCTGACGCCACGATGACCTGTGGCATCTCCCACAGCACCTTCGCGCGGGCGCCCACAACGTCAGGCGCTGGCGACAATCGCTCGTGTGGCAGCGTCTCGAATGCTGGGAAGTTCGCGACCTTGCTCTTGCCGAGCATCGCCTGCAACTCAGCAGTCAAGTCCTCAGCTTCGTGGCTCGTCGCAGTTACCAGCAGCACTGGCACCTGGCGTGCCAGCGCACCGGCGGCCCACGAACGAACCTGATCAATACCAGTCACATGCAGCGAATCGACGCCAATGTTGCCCACCAGCCCCTTCAGCTTTGGGTCGGTGAGCGCCATGGTGAGCAAACCACCCAACGCAGGCGCCTGAGCCGTCTGTTCTTCCACTACTGTTCCTCCACTTCGTTCGTCTTAATGCGGGGTTGCTCCTCCAACCCCTTCAACCCGTTCCAGCACAGGTTCGAAATGTGCGCTGCCACCGTCGCCTTATCCAACCGCGTATCGACGCCACGCTGGTCCAACCACCACAACGCCGTATTCGACACCGTCCCAACCAACGCCTGCCCGTACAACGCCGCGACGGAAGCATCAAGGCCGCGGTGCTCAAACGCGCGCTCGAGTAGGTAGGACACTTCCGCAGTCACCCGGTTCAACACGGTCGAGTACGTCCGTTCACGCCCAAGGATCCTACCGTGCACCAGGATGATGAACCCATCGGTCTCTTCTTCGATGTAGGTCAGCAGCGCCAGCACGCCGTTATCAATGCGCTCTCGCCAGCGTCCGTTTTGGATCACCTCGACAATCGTGCGTTCAAACCGCGCCATCTCCTGTGACACCACGGCGTCGTACAGCCCGGTCTTACTCCCGAAGTGTTCGTACACGACGGGCTTCGACACATCCGCGCGCAGCGCAATCTCCTCCATAGAGATTCCATCGAACCCGCGTTCCGCAAAGGCAGCGCGACCAATTGCGAGCAACTGGTCCCTGCGCTGCATTCTTGTCATTCGTTGCCGAGCCATGCGTTCTAGCTTAGAGCCCACCCCGGACATCACCCCGACAGCCCACGAAACTGCCAGCTCATCACACTTTTTAACATTTCATGAGGTTTCGGTTACACTAGGTCAAGCAATTCCCCATGGTGTAATCGGCAACACTACGGTTTTTGGTACCGTCATTCTAGGTTCGAGTCCTGGTGGGGAAGCTTTTTATAGCCCCCGTCACCTGGCCTTTCGCTTGGTCACGGGGGCTTGTTGCATGTTCACACTGTCTAGTGGTGATGCCCCTCGGGCATCGGCCGCAGGCTCGCCTCCTGCCCAGGCTCAACCATGACGAACTGCCCCATCATCCCTTCATCTTCGTGGAAGAGCATGTGGCAGTGGTACATGTACGCCAGGGTCGGATCCGGGTGCCAGCCGAACTCCACGATGAGGGTGACGGTTGACAGTGGCGGTACGTAGATCGTGTCGTGCCAGCCTTCGGTGAATGCGACGTCGCCGTTGTCCACCTTGTCCACCAGGAACCTGGCGTTGTGGACGTGGAAGTTGTGTGGCCAGTCGGAGTTCTCGTTGGTGACGCGCCAGATTTCCGGCCCGTTGTGGTCGATGACGAAGTCGACGCGTTCCATGTCCATGGATTGCTCGTTGATTTGGAAGCCGTTGAGTCGGAATTCACGCGTCGGCGCGCCGCTGACATCGGGGCGCACCACGGGGATAAGTTGCGTCGGTAGCGCGTCGAGCGGAGTGTCGTGTGTCGGGGCTGCGATCTCAAGCAGGTCGAAGGTGTCTTGCAGACCAAACCCGTTGGCGACTTCTTCATCGGGCAGGCCTCCCCCGTTCGGGACGCCGTCGCTGCGCAACATCAGGTCCTTGCCCGCCTCAAGGTCAACAATGATCTCTACCCGCTCGCCCGGGCTCAGGAGTACTGCGTCGGCTTCGATGGGGGCGTCGAGAAGCCCCTGATCTGTCGCGATGACGTTGAACGGCACGCCGAGGCTGAGGTGGTGGAAGCGCATCGTTGCACCGTTGAAAATGCGAAGTCGCACACGGCTTGTCGACGCCTCAAAGCGCGGCTTCGTGATGCCGTTAATCAGTGGCGTAGTCCCGAGAAGACCGTAGGTCGGGTCGATGGTTTCGTCGAGCTGGCCGTCCTCGGTGAACTTCGCATCCGTGATGATGACGGGGATGTCGTCGACGCCATACTCCTGCGGTAGACCGAGTGCATCGGCTGCTTCGTCGGCTATAACGATGCCGCCGGCGAGACCGCGGTACGCGTGCAGCGCAGAAATCTCGTGCGGATGCGGGTGGTACCAGCAGGTAGACGCCGCCTGTTCGACCTGCCAGGTCGGTTCCCAGCTCGTTCCGGGGTCAAAGATGAGGGCTGGCCCGCCGTCGGCCGCCGCGGGTAGGTGTAGACCGTGCCAGTGGACCACCGTTGGCTCGTCGAGCTCGTTGTTCACCTTCATCTCGATCGTTTCGCCTTGACGCATGTACAGCGTAGGTCCAAGCCAGGGGCCGTTGAAGCCCCACGTCTTCGTGATGGTGCCGGGCACGATTTCGTACTCGCCTTGCTGCGCCGTCAGCTCAAAACTACGCGTGGTGCCGTTGAGTGTGCCCTGCTCGAGCGGCGGGATGGGCAGCGGCCGGGCCGCAGCCTCGGCGCCAGCGGGCGCCACCTGGCCGGACCGTACCCCGCCTGACCCTTCCCCGGCGCACGCTGCCAGCACTGCTACCTGCGTTAACAGTGCCCCTTTGAAGAATGTCCTTCTGCTGATGACGTTACGGTTGGCACGTGCCAAAGCCATTGCTTCTCCTCGTCCGAATGTATAAACCCTGCTGCCGACCCTACTATCTTTGGTATGACGTCTCACGAGGAGTACAACGCACGCCGCTTCGTATGGTCCAACGGTCTGCAGGGCATCGGCGACCAAATCGTCGCCGCGAAGACGGTCCTGCCGTGGCTGTTCACTGCTGCCGGGGTTCCAGCCCTGTTTACTGCGTTTTTGGTGCCGATCCGCGAATCGGGCTCGATGTTGCCGCAAGCCGCGTTGAGCCCCTGGGTCACATCGCAGCGCTCACGAAAGTGGGTGTGGTTGGTTGGTTCGTGGGGCCAGGCTGCATCAGCTGGGCTCATTGCACTCTCTGCAGCGCTACTCAGCGGTGCAGCCTTGGGCGTTGCGGTTGTGGTTCTGCTCGCGGCGCTGTCTCTGTTCCGCGCATTGTGCTCAATCTCCGGCAAAGATGTGCAGGGCCGAACTATCTCGAAGGGCCGACGCGGACTCATCACGGGACAAGCGACCGCACTGTCCGGTGCAGTCACCCTCGCAATCGGTGTGCTGTTCGCAATTCTGCCGAATGATCTGCCTCGATGGTTGCTCGTGACGCTCCTCGCGGTAGGCGCTTCAACCTGGGCGTTCGCCTCATTGGTATTCGGAACCATCAAGGAGCCGGAAGAGGAACCTTCAAAGGCCTCCAGCAAGGGATGGGCCCGGCAAACCTGGGACCTCATCAAAGACGACAAAGACCTCCAGAGATTCCTCATCGTTCGATCGCTCATGCTGGTCACTGCCCTTTCGACGCCTTTTATTGTCGTACTCGCCCAGCATGAAGGCACGAATCTTTCTTCCCTCGGCGGCTTCATCCTGGCCTCGGGTGGTGCCGCACTCGTCGGCGGAAAGGTCTCAGGCTTGTGGGCGGATAAGTCGTCGAAAAACGCGATGGCGTGGGCCGCTGCCGCCGCATCCGGCGTGCTTGTGCTCTTGGTGATGTCCGCGCATTGGCTTTCCCCCGATGTGAACCGCTGGGTCATGCCGATCGGGTTCTTCCTGGTCAACCTGGCGCACACCACGGTGCGTGTGGCCCGAAAGACCTACCTCGTGGACATGGCCGAAGGCGATCGACGCACAATGATCACGGGGGCCGCGAACACTGCGATGGGCGTCGTGCTGCTGATTGTTGGCGCTGTTTCCTCGGCAGTTTCGGTCCTTGGATCTGAGGCGACGCTGCTGTTCTTAGCTGCAGTCGGTGCGGTCGGTGTGTGGCGCGCGGCAGGTTTGAAGGATGTGTCTGCAAACTCACGCGCGTAGCGCGTTATGCTGTTGTGCAGTTGGTTTAATACCTCATTCACCGATGAATTAAGGAGTACCCGTTCAGTGGTAAATCATCCTGAATGCGCAGTCGTTGTCCTCGCAGCAGGTGCGGGCACGCGCATGAAGTCCAGCATCCAGAAAACACTGCACAAGATCGGCGGACGCAGCCTGCTCGCGCACTCACTGCACGCAGCTAATGCGGTTGGGCCACAGGAGCTCGTCGCTGTCGTCGGTCACCAACGCGATCAAGTCTCCCCCGCTGTTGATGCCATCGCCGAAGAGATGGGACGCAGCATCAAACAGGCAGTTCAGGAGGAGCAAAACGGCACGGGGCACGCGGTACAGTGCGGGCTCGAGGTCATCCCAGACTTCGAGGGCACTGTCGTTGTCACGAACGGTGATGTGCCACTGTTGCAGCCAGCTACAATCACCGAGCTTATCGACGCCCACAAGACCACCAGCGCTGCCGTCACCGTCCTCTCGCTCGAGTTCGACGACCCGACCGGCTACGGCCGCATCATCCGCGATGCTTCCGGCAACGTGCTGGAAATCGTGGAGGAAAAGGACGCCAACGAGGAACAAAAGAAGGTCCGCGAGGTCAACTCCGGTGTATTTGCCTTCGACGCCGCCGTACTGCGCGACGCGCTGACCCGCATCGACGCCAACAACGCGCAGGGTGAGCTCTACATCACCGACGTACTCGGCATCGCGCGCGGCGACGGCAAGGCCGTAAGCGCGTACGTCGCGAAGGATCCCCGTGAGCTGGCTGGCGTGAACGATCGCGTGCAGCTCGCCGAAGCCGGCAAGGAGCTCAACCGCCGCCTGGTCGAGCGCGCCATGCGCGCCGGCGCTACCGTCGTCGACCCTGCTACGACCTGGATCGGGGTGGACGTCGAGATCGGCCAGGACGTCATCATCCATCCGAACACGCAACTGTGGGGCTCAACGGTGATCGGTGACGGCGCCACAATTGGCCCTGACACCACGTTGACCGATATGGAGGTTGGCGAGGGCGCACAGGTTGTCCGCACGCAGGGCTCCCTCTCCGTCATCGGCGCGAACGCCAACGTCGGCCCGTTCACGTTCATCCGCCCAGGAACCGAACTTGGCGCGAACGGCAAGCTCGGCGGCTTCGTCGAGGCCAAGAACGCGAAGATCGGGGAAGGCTCCAAGGTGCCACACCTGACCTACATTGGCGACGCCACCGTCGGCCGCGAGTCCAACATCGGAGCCTCTTCGGTGTTCGCGAACTACGACGGCGTACAGAAGCACCACACCACGATCGGCGACTACTGCCGCACCGGCTCAGACACGATGTTCGTAGCGCCAGTAACCGTAGGCGATGGCGCGTACACTGGCGCAGGTACGGTGGTAACGAAAGATGTGCCGGCGGGTGCGCTGGCCATCAAGGAAGGCCATCAGCGCAACATCGAAGGTTGGGTTGAGGCCAACCGCCCGGGTACGGACGCAGCGAATGCTGCAAAGAAAGCACGCGAGAACTAAAGGATCACCATGACTGGATACTCCACGGAAAGCCAAAAAGACCTCAAGCTATTTACTGGACGCGCCCACCCTGAGCTTGCGGAGGCCGTCGCAAAGTCCCTCAACATCGAGTTGGTACCAACCACCGCCCGCGATTTTGCGAATGGTGAAATCTTTGTTCGCTTCGAAGAGTCCGTGCGTGGCTCGGACTGCTTCGTGATGCAGTCACACGCGCAGCCCCTGAATAAGTGGCTAATGGAGCAGCTCATCATGATCGATGCGCTCAAGCGTGGTTCCGCGAAGCGAATTACCGCGATTCTGCCGTTCTACCCGTACGCACGCCAGGACAAGAAGCACCGTGGCCGCGAGCCTATCTCCGCTCGTCTGGTTGCTGACCTGCTCACCGCTGCTGGTGCGGACCGCATCGTGTCCGTGGACCTGCACACGGATCAGATCCAGGGCTTCTTCGACGGCCCGGTCGACCACATGCACGCACAGCCAATTCTGGTGGACTACATCAAGTCCAAGTACTCGCTGGATAACCTCGTGGTCGTCTCGCCTGATGCAGGTCGCGTGAAGTCTGCAGAGAAGTGGGCCAACATGCTGGGCGACGCGCCGATGGCGTTCGTGCATAAGACTCGCGACATCGACGCCGCGAACAAGGTCGTCTCCAACCGCGTTGTCGGCGACGTCGACGGCAAGGACTGCATCCTCATGGACGACATGATTGACACCGGCGGCACCATCGCAGGCGCAGTCGGCGTGCTGAAAGAGGCTGGTGCGAAGTCCGTCGTCATCGCGTGTACCCACGGCGTGTTCTCGGATCCTGCGCGCGAGCGTCTCAGCGACTGCGGCGCCGAGGAAGTAATCACCACCGATACGCTTCCGCAGAGCACCGAGGGCTGGAAGAACCTCACCGTGCTTTCCATCGCGCCACTGCTGGCGAAGACGATTCGCGAGATTTTCGAAAACGGCTCAGTGACCACCCTTTTTGAGGGCCAGGCATAACCACGCGCCTCGTTTTCGGCTTCCCCCCTTGCGCGCTTCCCTGCGAAGCGGCGTCAAGGGGGTTCTTTGTACGCACCCAACGGTTGTCTAACACAAGTAATTGATTAATGTGTGAAGGAACCTCCGGCTTTCCGGCAACCTTTATCGCAAGGAGTACGCCAATGAGCGGCGATGAACAACACCAAGCCACCAGCGATGGTGGTCTGCAGCGCAAGGTGAAAAACCGTCAGCTGCAGATGATCGCATTCGGTTCCTGTATCGGAACTGGCCTATTTCTTGGTTCTGCGGAATCAATCAGCTATGCGGGCCCAGCGGTCCTGCTGACATTTTTGGTTGTCGGGTTCATTGTCTATCTGCTGATGCGCATGCTCGGCGAGATGGCAGTTGCGCACCCGGTATCGGGTTCATTTGCGGCCTACGCGCGTGAGTTCATCGGGCCGCGCGCCGGCTTTATCACGGGGTGGAACTGGTGGTTTACGACCATTGTGGTGGGCATGATTGAGCTCACCGCGATGGGAACCTTTCTTGACTTCTGGTTCCCGGACATTCCGCACTGGCTCACCGCCCTTGTCACGCTCATCATTGTGATGCTTATCAACGCAGCACGTGTCAGTGTGTTCGCGGAGGCCGAGTACTGGCTTTCTTTGTTTAAGGTCATCGCGCTGATCTTGATGATCATTTTGGGCGTTGTGCTCGTCCTTGGCCTAGGACCGGAGCCAGCGGTTGGCTTCGGGAATTTGTTCGTCCATGGTGGCTTCTTCCCGAACGGTGCATCAGGCGTGCTGTTCTCCCTGGTTGCGGTGACTTTTACGTTCGGTGGCATCATGTCGATCGGTACCGCCGCCGGCGAGACGGAACACCCGGAAAAGACCATTCCGCGCGCGGTGAACTCTGTCATTTGGCGCATTCTGGTCTTCTACATCGGTGGCATGAGCGTCATCTTGCTCCTCGCGCCGTGGGATGAGCAGGATATCTCCGCCAGCCCGTTTGTCAGGGTGCTCTCCTCCGTAGGCATCGACGGCGCCGCGCATGTGCTTAACCTTGTCATCTTGGTGGCGGTTGCTTCCGTGTGCAACACGATGACGTACTCGGGAAGCCGAATGCTGCGCGATCTCGCGCGCAACGGACAGGCATCCCCGTTCTTTGCTGCGACGACGAAGAAAGGCCTGCCGCTTCGCGCGCTGCTCTTCAACGGCGCTCTCATGGGCATCGTCGTCTTCATGAACTACTTCTTTGAGGGCCGCGTATTCGCCATCCTGTTGGCCATCATTGTAGGCTCTGAGCTCATCACCTGGGCGGCGGTGTGCTTCGCGCACCTGAACTTCCGGAAGACGCACCCCGATGTGTCGTTCCGCGCCCCGTGGTACCCGGTGGCAAACTGGATCTGCGCTGGGTTCTTCATCCTGGTGCTGGTCTTAATGGCGTTCCTGCCTGACTACCGCACCGGCCTATTCGCCCTGATCGGATGGGTGATCGCACTTACCATTATCTGGGCGCTCAAGCCGAAGTCGCGTGCCTCATCCCATCCCATTTCCTAAGCAATAAGCAAGGAGCATCCAAGTTGATTCGCAAAGACCTTGATAGCCTGCCGTCCTACGTCCCCGGGCAGAGGAACGAGCGTGCGGTGAAGCTTTCTTCCAACGAGATTGCTGAGGGCCCGCTGCCAGCAGTTGAGGAGGCGATGGCGCAGTCGCTGCGCACGGTGAACCGCTACCCCGACATGGGCGCGATGGAGCTGCGCGAAGCGATTGCAGCTTCGCTCGGCGTGCGCCCCGCACAGGTCGCTGTCGGCACCGGCTCGTCGGCGCTCTGCCAGCAGCTTGTCACGATGACCTCGCAGCCGGGCAACGAGGTGGTCTTCCCGTGGCGCTCGTTCGAGGCCTACCCAATTTTCGCCCAGATCGCCGGGGCTACTCCTGTTGCAGTGCCCCTGACCGCAGATCATCGAATGGACCTGTCGGCGATGGCGGATGTTATCACCCCACGGACTTCGCTGGTGTTTGTGTGCAACCCGAATAATCCGACGGGCACCACTATCTCGGAGCGCGAGTGGGCAGATTTTATGGCTCGCGTACCTGAGGATGTCATCGTGGCACTTGACGAGGCGTACTTCGAGTACAACGCTGCGGAGGATTCCCCGCGCGGCGTGGATGAAATCCAGGTCTACCCAAATGTCGTGTGCCTTAGGACGTTCTCCAAGGCGTACGGCCTGGCCGGCGCGCGCGTAGGCTACGCGTTCGGCCAGGAGGAGACGATCGATGCGCTCAATAAGGTTGCGGTTCCGTTTAGCGTGAGCTCGGTAGCGCAGGTCGGTGCGCTCGCATCGCTTTCGGCGCACGACGAGCTCCACGAGCGTGTCGCACGTACTCGCGCGCAACGCCAGCGTCTGGTGGATTTTTTCACCGCGTATGGCACACCGCACTCCGAAGCAAACTTCGTGTGGGTGCCTGCGGAAAGCCTCAACGCGTCACCGCAGGAACTGGCAGCGCAGCTTGCGTCGCATGGGGTGCTTGTTCGCGCATTCGATGAGGGCATCCGGATTACGGTCACGAATGAGACAGAAACCGACACGTGCATTGCTGCTTGGCAGGCGCTTGACAATGGTGGGCGTCGAAACCTAAGCTAGCTGAGTCTCGGCGAGGGCTGATTTTGGCCGTTATCGACGCGATATGTATCTCAGACTTTGGCCTGTGATCACTCGACGAGCAACTTGTCCGTTCAGTGGTCACAGGTTTTTTGTGGCCCGATTACAAAGGAGTCACAAACATGGCTATTACCCCAATTGTTGTCCCAGGTCAGAAGCGTGAAGAGTTCGGTAAGGGCGCTGCACGTCGCCTGCGTCGCGACGGCCGCATCCCAGGCGTTCTCTACGAAGCCGGCATCGACAACATTCACTTCTCCGTCGACCGCATCGAGATGACCTCCATCGTGCGCAACGAGGGCGTCAACGCCATTGTTGAGCTGGAGCTCGACGGCGAGAAGCTGCTTGCCATGGTCAAGCACATCGACCAGAATGTGCTGACCCTCGACATCGACCACATCGACTTGCTCGGCATTAAGCGCGGCGAGAAGGTTGTCGTCGAGGTTCCGGTTGTCACCGTTGGCGAGGCTCACCCAGACGCAGTCGTCCTGGTCGAGTCCGACCTGATCGAGATCGAGATCGACGCGCTGAACATCCCAGACGAGATCGAGGTCAGCATCGAGGGCAAGGAGATCGGCGACCTCATCACCGCTGCCGACGTCAAGCTGCCTGAGGGCGCTGAGCTGGTCTCCGCTCCGGATCACCTGCTGGTGAACTTCACCTACGAGCAGGTTGACGAGGAGCTCGAGGCCGCAGCTGAGGAAGCAGAAGAGGGCGGCGCTGAGGCTGGCGCTGAGTCCACCGAGGTTGAGGAGTAAATCTCCCGCCGCTGATCACAGCGTTTCGACGCCCCGTTCCACATGTGAGCGGGGCGTTTTGCCGTTTGTGCCTATGATGTGGGAATGACTGCTTCACCAATCATCGTCGTAGGCCTTGGAAACCCTGGCCCGAAATATGAGGGAACGCGCCACAACGTTGGCGTGCATGTTATCGAGGAGCTCGCGGGCCGAGCGACGATATCCCGCGCGACGCTGGCGCTACACAAGCGCACCAACACTCAGGTGGCGGAGCTTGCCGCGGGAAGGCTTCTCCCCGATCGCCGGGTGGTCCTGGCGCGTACACAGAGCTATATGAACGTGTCCGGGGGTCCCGTCAAGGCACTGCTGGATTACTTCGACGCTTCCCCGTCAGATCTGTACGTGATCCACGACGAGCTGGACCTGCCGCTGGGGGACGTGAAGTTGCGCACCGGCGGAGGCGATCATGGGCACAACGGGTTGAAATCAGTCACCCAATCACTGTCGAAGCTGAAAAACGGTAAGCAGTATCACAAGCTCGCGGTGGGGATTGGGCGTCCGCCCGGCAAGATGCCACCCGCGGACTATGTGCTGCGCCAGTTCGCGGCGAAAGAGCAAATCGATGTCGCGATTGCCGTTGCTGATGCGGCCGACGCGTTCATCGCCCACGCGCAGAGTTAACACTCCCCTGCCCTCCACGCCTTCGCCGTGAGAATCGAGGGGTTCTGCCTTAGACTGGCCTCCGTGTTTAACTTCTTCCGCCGCCGCAAGCGCACGAACTCTGCTGCAGAGAGCCCAGAGATCCCCGAGAACATTGATTGGCTCGTGGTTGGGCTGGGCAACCCGGGGGCTCAGTACGAGCACACACGGCACAACATCGGCTACCTGGTTGTGGACGCACTCGCGGACGCACTCCCTGTCGTCGCAGGCCGTGAATATTCTTTCGCGGCCAAGGACGGCGTGGCCTACGCCCGCGCACACACCTACATGAATGAGTCCGGCAAGGCTATCGCCCCGCTGGCGGCACGCTACAGTCTTCCTCCGGAGCGGATTGTGATCGTCCACGACGAACTGGACCTGCCTCCCGGGAAGGTACGTCTGAAGCAGGGTGGCAACGAAAACGGCCACAACGGCTTGAAGTCGCTTACGCAGGAACTCGGGACGCGCGACTACGTGCGGGTGCGCGTCGGCATCGGCAGGCCACCGAAGGTAAGTGGCATCGCAATCCCCGACTGGGTGCTCACGGAGTTCGCCTCCGATCCTAGCGACGCAGTCGCTCTCGCCGCCGACGCTGTCCGGGCGATCACCACATCAGGGTTAGGGCAGGCGCAAAACCAGATCCACCCGCGCAGCTAGCCCCTGCGCCTACTGAGCAGTGTGGTGGTGGCGCAGGAACTGTTCCAGCGCATTCAGCATCTTCGTCAGGTCAGTGTTTTTCTGAGGGCGCGGGGTGAGGGTGCCGTTGGTGGCGTCGTCGAAAAGTGAAAGTGCGACCTGGTTGCGGACGTCGAACATGGAGAAGTTAGCTACGATCTGGCGCCAGTGCTCCACCGCGCGGATTGCGCCGTCGGCGCTGTATCCGACGAATGCGACCGGCTTCATGGCCCACTCACCACTGAGGCTGTCGTAGGCGTTCTTCATCGCACCAGGCACAGAGTGGTTGTGCTCGGGGGTGACGAAAACGTAGCCGTCGCAGCTGTCGACCGCGCGAGACCAGGCGGCGACGCGCTCGTCGGCGTACTGCTTGTTTGCGCCGCCAGGCAGCGTCGCTGTATCGAGCAGCGGCACCTGAAACTCCTGGAGGTCAAGGATCTCATAGGTGACATCAGGGCTATTGGCCGCGGCGTCAGCGACCCAGTTCGCAACCTGCTCGCCAAAGCGACCTTGGCGAATGGACCCGAGCACGATTCCGACTTTCATCACAAACCTCACATTGTTGCGTTGCGTTAACTTACTGTGTACAAACTCGGCGACTATACCACCGCGCTACTCACCCTACCCGCTGCTGGTTGTCCATCTCCCCCACCTTGCGACTACGCTTGAGCACTTATGAGCACGTCTACTGGTACCCGCGCAGAGGCCCACCGTCGCCGCACGTTTGCAGTCATTGCCCACCCCGATGCTGGTAAATCCACGCTGACAGAAGCACTCGCGTTGCACGCGCACGTTATTTCGGAGGCAGGTGCGGTGCACGGCAAGGGCAACCGCAAGTCGACGGTCTCCGACTGGATGGATATGGAAAAGGAACGCGGCATCTCCGTAGCTTCCTCCGCGCTCCAGTTCGAGTACCTCCCCGAAGGCTCGGAAGCGACCACACCGTACATGATCAACCTGGTTGATACACCTGGTCACGCCGACTTCTCGGAAGACACCTACCGCGTGCTGTCCGCCGTCGATGCCGCTGTCATGCTTATCGACGCCGCCAAGGGCCTCGAGCCGCAAACCCTCAAGCTCTTCCGCGTCTGCAAGGCGCGTGGCCTGCCGATCGTCACGGTGGTCAACAAGTGGGACCGCATCGGCCGCGAGCCGCTCGAGCTGGTCGACGAGATTGTCCAGGAGATCGACCTGCAGCCGACACCGTTGTACTGGCCTGTCGGTGAGGCTGGCGACTTCCGCGGCCTCGCCCACATCAACGCCGACGGCGAAGCAGACAACTACGTCCACTTCATTCGTACAGCCGGCGGATCCACCATCGCGCCAGAGGAGCACTACTCCCCTGGTGAGGCCGCTGACCGCGAGGGCGAAACCTGGGAGGTCGCCGTCGAGGAAGCTGAGCTGCTCGCCGCCGACGGCGCCGTGCACGACCAGACCCTGTTCGAGCAGTGCGTAACCTCACCGATCATCTTCGCCTCCGCGATGTTGAACTTCGGCGTCCACCAAATCCTGGACACCCTGTGCGCGATCGCGCCGGCTCCTCAGGGCCGCGACGCGGACCCGAAGGCTGTTGAGGCTTCCACCACCGCGATGGATACCCGGCGCGAACTCGACGACGACTTCTCTGGCGTGGTGTTCAAGGTGCAGGCTGGCATGGATAAGCACCACCGCGACACGCTGGCGTTCATGCGAGTCGTCTCCGGCGAATTTGACCGCGGCATGCAGGTCACCCACGCTCAAAGTGGGCGCACTTTCTCCACCAAGTACGCGCTGACCGTCTTCGGGCGAAACCGCGACACCGTGGAAACTGCCTACCCGGGCGACATCATTGGTTTGGTCAACGCCGGGTCGCTTGCGCCGGGCGACACCATCTACGCTGGCAAGAAGGTGCAGTACCCGCCGATGCCGCAGTTCGCGCCGGAGCACTTCCAGACGCTTCGCGCCAAGTCTTTGGGCAAATACAAGCAGTTCCGTAAGGCCCTCGACCAGCTGGATGCGGAAGGCGTGGTGCAGATCCTGCGCAATGATCTGCGTGGTGACGCCGCTCCAGTCATGGCTGCGGTCGGCCCGATGCAGTTCGAAGTGATGCAGGCCCGCATGGAGCTCGAGTACAACGTGGAAACTATCACGGAACCGATCCCCTATTCGGTGGCCCGCCGAACCGACGCCGAATCCGCGGAGACGCTCGGGCGCCAGCGTGGCGTCGAAATCTTCACGCGCTCCGACGGCGAGCTGATCGCCCTCTTCGGCGATAAGTGGCGCCTGGCTTTCATCCAGAAGGAGCACCCGAGCCTGACGATGGAACCACTCGTGGCCGACTAGGCCTCCGGCGTTTCCTGGACGTCCTCCTGCGCTTTCAGCGCGGAAGCGCTGCGGTCGATCCGCTGCTGCACTTTCAGCCAGAAATCGACCGCTTTCGTGCTTCTCGGCGGGACCTGAATTGTTGCTTCGGCGTCGTAGCCTGCCTGCAATTGCTTGACGCGAAGCACTTCCGCGTCGATCTTGACGCCTTCAAGGAGCACGACGTTCATCACCCACACCAGGATAAGAACGGCACCTACTGTACCGAAGGCACCGTACGCGCTCGAAATCCCGATTGTGCCGATGAGCCACGAAAAGCCAAGCCAGATAATGAAAATCGCCGTCAACGCCATCGAGGATCCGAGGGTGAGTAGGCGGAACTTCTCCGGCCGTACGTTGGGCGAAACGTAGTAAAGCACGGAGATCAACGCAATCGCAGTCACGATGATCACCGGGAAGCGGGCGTAGTCCCAGACAGGCAGGAAGATCTTTGTGAGGTAATCAACGGTCTCCGTCATCCCTAGTGGTTCTGCGACCGGTTGCAGTAGACCGTTCACGATTGACTCGCGCAGGAACGTGCCGACGATGATCACGATCACTCCGAGCACCATGACTAGCGTGGTGACCCACATCGTGAACCACGTACGAAGCAGGTTACGTCCCTCCATGCGGCCGTACATGACGTTCGCGTTACGTGAAAATGATCGCACGTACGCGGATGCGGAAAGAAGCGAGACCACAATCGATACCACCAGCGCAACCGTGCTTTGCGCCGGAGTGCCGATCACCGTCAGCAGGAAGCGCAAGGCCTCATCTTCCAGTGCTTCGGGCACGTAGAGGGCAATGAATTCATCAATGATGTCATTGACTGCGGCCTCATCACGTGGCAGCAGCAGCGTCGCGATTGAGTAGACCGCCAAAATCATCGGGGCGATAGACAACACGGCGTAGTAGGTCAGCGCAGCTGCACGGTCAAGCATTGCATCAACCGAGAAGTCCACGATGACGCGCTTGGCAACGTACATCCAGCCCTGTGGCGTTACCCGGTTGTCTTTTGTGAATACGTCAGGTCCGTCACTGTGTTGCGGCACGTGCACGAGTTCGCCCGGACCGTAGGGCACGACGTAGTCTGTCGCCGGAGGCGATTGGCTGTGTTCCATGGCGTTTACCCTAGTACAGGGTATCGTGTGCACCATGAGCGTGTTGGGTCAGATTAAGCAATGGTTCGGGGCGGGCGCTTCTCCTGCGCTCGCTGAGTACCCGACGGAGTACGAGCGTGTGGAACTTCCGGTGCTAAAGGTGACCACCGCAGCAGTCTCCCCAGGTTCGGACGAACGACTAGTCGTCGTGACCTCTACACCAGCAGCGCTCGCGGAGCTCCAACGTATCGACGGCCCACTCCAGATGATCTGCCCCGGATCGCGTACCGTGACCTGGGTTCCCGTCAAAAAGTCCGCTGTTCCCGTACTCGACCCAAACACTGGATGGGTCATACCGCTGACCGCCGAGGCACGGAAGGAAATCGCTTCGTTGTCGGCGATCGAAGGCGAGCTCGAGCTGCAGACCATGCGCCTCGCCTTCATTCTCGAGTCTGTACAGTGAGCACCATGGATTCCGTTTCCCAGCTCTCCACCAGTACACAGGACTACCTCAAGTCGCTCTGGGCACTGACCGAATGGTCAGACACGAAAGTGACCACTAAGGTGCTGGCGGATTACATGGGACTTCGGCTCTCAAGCGTTTCGGATGCCGTCAAAAAGCTAGCGCAGCAAGGGTATGTGCACCATAAGCCTTACGCGCCCATCACGCTCACGGAAGAAGGCCGCGCGCACGCCGTCGCGATGATCCGCCGTCACCGCCTCATCGAAACGTTCCTCGTGGAAACGCTCGGTTACACGTGGGACCAGGTCCATGACGACGCCGAAATCCTCGAGCACGCCGTTTCGGAATTTATGCTGCAGCGCCTCGACGCACACCTCAACTACCCTGCGCGCGACCCGCACGGCGACCCCATTCCCACCGCCGACGGCACCGTGCCACAGTTCCATGCTGAGCAGCTGAGTACGATTGCGCCGGACACCCGCGTCGTGGTCCAGCGCGTCTCTGACGGTGATCCGAGCCTGCTGCAGTTCTTCGATACCTCCGGGATCACGGTGGGCACGCGCTTGCGCACCCAGCAAGCAGCTCCATTTTCCGACACCGTCGAGGTGCTTATCGACGGCCAGCATCCACCACTTGTGCTCGGGAAACGCGCAGCGGACGCCGTCTGGGTGACCGCTGAGCCCGCTGAGCCCGCTGAGCCCACAGGGCACAACTGAGGAACTCAAGCCCGTAGATGACGGTCATTGTGGCGGACGTAGGGGCGTCGAGAAGGTAGGCGACGCCGAAGCCTGCGATTGCCCCAACCGCGGCGAGCAGCACCGTCAGTGCGATCATGCGCGGTACCGTCGTGGCCAACTGTTTGGCTGCTGCCGCAGGGATGACCACCAGCGCAATGACCAGGATCGCCCCGACCGCGTTGAACGCTGCCGTGACGGTCAACGACACCAAGAACATAAACGCGATGGACAGGGCCCCCACTGGTACACCGATGCTGCGTGCGAACTGGCCATCAAACGTGGACGCCAAAAGTTGCGGGTAGAAAAGACTAATCACAACCACGTTGAGTACGAGCACGGCGAGCATGATGTAGAGATACACCGGCCCGAGCTGCACACCGCCGACTGTGAGCTGGTGCCACGCGGCCAGGTTCAAGTCGCCAACGAGCACTGCGTGCGTATCCAGGTGCACGTTTGAAAAGTGCGAAGTAATCAGGATGACGCCCACGCTGAACAAAGCCGGAAAGATCAACCCCTGCGGGGCGTCTCCAGTCACGAGTCCCGAATCCCCGAGCCACTGTGCGCCGAGGACCACCGCCACACCGGCCAGCGCCGCGCACACGATCACCACCGGTGAGTTCAGGTTGTTCGTAAACAAGTACCCCAGGGCAATGCCCGGCAAGATCGCATGCCCGATAGCATCTATGAGCATGGAGTGCTTCCGCAGCACAACGAATGCTCCCGGCACTGCGCATGCGCACGCCGTGACCACCGCGAGCAAAAGTGTTCCGACGATGAAACTCACGACGCCACCTCCGCCGAAGCTGTTGTTTCCAGCCGGGCACGCAGCGCTGCCGTCGCGCGCCGCTGCGAACGGGCCCGGGCGATGACGCTTCGCTTCGGGGCGAAGATGAACGACACCAGAAACATCGCGAACAGGACAAGCACGATAACGGGGCCGGTCGGCACGTTGCCAAGCGCGATGGACAAGTAGGATCCAGCACCACTGCCGACGGCTCCAAACACGCCCGCGAGCACGACCATCGCTGGCACCGTTTGCACCCACTGCCGCGCCGCGGCAGGCGGAGTTACGACGAATGCCACCATCAACACCAACCCGACAGATTTGACGCCGATCACCGTCGCAAGCGCGATCGTCATGAACATCACCGTGTCGATGACCCTCGGGCGAAACCCAAGCATCGTGGACTGCACGGGGTCGAAGGAGCGCAGCTCGAACTCCTTAAACAACACGCACATCACGCAGACCGCGAGCACCCCGACGATGATACTGATTCGCAGGTCCGCCCTGGTAATCACTGACGCGTTGCCGAACAGGTAGTCCTGAATCCCACCTTTGCCTGGGAACGGATTGTTCGTGATCACGTCCAGCAACAGCATCCCGAACCCAAAGAAGAACGACAGGCTGATCGCCATCGCCGCGTCAATCGACGTCCGCGTCCGGGCAGTAATCATGTTCGCCACCATCACCGCGCACGTACCAGTGACTACGGCTCCAACCAGTAGCGCAACCATGTTACGGCCGTCGACTCCCAGCCCGACGCACAGCAAAAACGCCAGCAACGTGCCCGGTAGTGCGGAGTGCGAAATCACATCACTGGTCAGCGACTGCTTCCGCAGGTACGCGAACGTCCCAAGCATCCCTGCCACTGCGCCAATGATGGTGGTCCCCCAAAACACCATGGCATAGGTATGGTTCGCAAAGAACGCACCAAGGCTTATCGACGTCCCCATCACAGCACACCCAACAATCCCATCGAGTCCGCGCCTAACCCGTACGCCTGCGCAATCGTTTCCGGCGTAAACGTGGAGGAGACTGGCCCCGATGCAATCACTGTCTTATCCAGCAGCGTCACCGCATCGCAGTACGTCGGCACCGTCGAAAGGTCGTGGTGCACCATCACGATAGTTGTGCCATTCTCGCGCATGGTGCGGAGCACGTCGATAATTGTCGCCTCACTTTTCGCGTCAATGCCTTGAAACGGCTCGTCGAGGAAGAACAAGTCCGGGTCCTGTACTAGCCCGCGTGCGAGAAAGACGCGCTGGCGCTGCCCGCCTGAGAGTGCACCGATCTGGCGGCCAGCGAAATCCTGCATCCCTACGCGTTCCAAGGCGCCGTATGCGGCGGCGCGTTCGCGCTTCCCCGCCCTGCGGAACCAACCCAGCTTCCCGTATGTACCCATCGTCACCACGTCGAGCACCGTCGTAGGAAAGTCCCAGTCGACGCTCGCGTGTTGTGGCATGTACCCCACGCGGTGGCGCACTGCCTTGAGCGGCTGGCCGAAGAACTCGGTCTCCCCGGTCAGCGTCGGGATAAGCCCCAGCATCGCCTTGATCAGGGTTGACTTGCCGGCACCATTCGGCCCGACGATCCCCATGATGACGCCCTTGGGGACCCGCACATTCACCTGTTCCAGGACCGGATCGAGGTGGTAGGCAACGGACAGGTTATGCGTGGCGCACGCGAACGACTGTGTAGTCATGGGTTACTTACCTCCAAGCGCTGCAGCGACAGCCTCAGCGTTATGCAGGAACGCCCCGATGTACGTATCCGTCGGCGCTGTAGGGCCAAGCGTGTCGGCGAAGAGCTCCTCGTCAGAAATGGTGACGTCCCATCCGCGAGCGTGCACAGCCTCCTGCAGGCTCTTGATCGCCTGGGGGTTCGCCTGATTGTCTTGGAAGATCGTCGGCACCTTGTTGTCCGCGATGAGGTCGGCGAGGTCCGAGAGTTCCGCGGCCGACAGCTTCGCCTCTGTGGAAACAAAGTCCGTGGCGTGGACCTCCAACCCGTACGTCTTACCGAAGTAGTTAAAGGCATCGTGGCCAGTAATCAAGATTCGAGGCCCAGTGATCTTCGCCAGCATCGCTGCTGCCTTTTCGTTCGCCTCGGCGATCTCTGCCTGGTACTTCGCAGCATTCTCGTGGTACTCGTCAGCCTTGGAAGGGTCGACCTCTGCAAGCTTGTCCGCTACTTCGCCAACGACCAGGCTCCACGCCTCTGGGCTGTTCCACACGTGCGGGTCGTGCAGCGGGTTACCCTCGGCATCGGTTTCTGGCCAGTCCAGCAGCAAGTTGTTCGGCAGCTGGTCCCCTACCGCCAGCTGGCGTTCCCCGAGGCTCTCTAGCTGTTTGATCATCTGGGCTTCCAGGTGCAGCCCGTTCCAGAACACCACATCGGAGGACTGAATCTTATCGATGTCCTTCGTTGAAGGCTGGTAGGTGTGCGGGTCCCCGCCGGGCCCAACCATCGTTGTGACTTCAGCCTCTGGAGCAATGTTGGCGATCGCGTCAGCCAGGTAGCCCGTCGTTGCGTAGACCTGCAGCGCACCGTCGGTGCTGATGCCGTCTTGTGCCGCCTGGTGGTCATCGGCAGACGAGCAGCCTGCAAGCCCTACGCCCAAGGCAAGTGCGCATGCGGTGAGGATCCTGGATGTGCGTGACATGAAGTGTTTCCTTTCAAACTCAGGTGTACCCCACTAACTCTAAAGTTCGCCTTGCCGAACTTCCAACTTGGTGTGTGCAAACTCACGATTTTGCGCCATGAAACTGCACTAATAGAAAAGGCCCCGCGGGAGCATTCCCACAGGGCCTTTGCCAACAGGCTTAGAGCTTCAACAGACCTGAAGCCCACGCCGCAGCGTACGCCGCAGCCAACACACCACCGACCGCAGCAATAATGCCGACGATCATCCCCACGTTGTCAGACGCGGACGACTTCTCCGACTGGCCAACCGTGTTCTTACCCGTATTGCTCGGTGGCTTCTGCGGCGTCGGTGTCGCCACGTCAATACGGTCCGGTTCCTCCGGCGCCTGCCGACCGGCCTTTGGATCCAAAATGCGACGTGCTGATTCTTTCAAGCGATCACTGGCATCAGGATTCTTTTCGATCTCCTCACGGATACGCTCCATTTCTTCTGCCGTGTAGTCGAGGACAGAAACCTGATACTCCTCTTTGAATACTTCCTTCCCCTCCGCATTTACAATGCGAATTTCAAGCGGCATTGTCGAGTCACGCAATGAGGTTGCGTTCTTAATCGGTATTTCAACTCGTGCAGAGGGCTCCACACCGTTCGCGTTGATCTGCCCCGGCACGGTGACTTCGATCGGTTCCGCGCCTGTGATCGTTGGGTATTTGGCGTACACAGTGAACTTGTGAAGGTCCAGGCCAAGGTTGCGAATCTCGCCGTGAAGCACATCGGTCGAACGGTTGGTGACAACTGCAGCGTCTTCGCCACCTGCCAAGCGGAAACCAGCCTTGCCAGGATTTTGATCCGCCGCAATAACTTCAAGTTCGCGCGCGGTAATGTTATGGTTCGGCTCAGGAGCCTCTTCAGCACCAATCGTGCCTTCACCCGATCCAATGTACTTACCCTTGAGGTTCAGGTTCTCCCAGTCCGCGGGCACAGAATACTTGCCCTGGTAGCAGACCACGCCGTCCTGCTCGCATTTTTCCTTCGGGTACTTCTTGTCCGTCTTAGGAATCGACTCATAAAGCTGGTCTGAGTAGTCGAAGTGCGACCACTGGTAGAGGTAGTTCATGACAGACTTATACGTCGGCAGGTACTCCTCGGTATTCACAGGGTTCGTCGACAGCGCACCGTTGTGCGTCAGGCCTAGGTTGTGGCCAAACTCGTGCAAGATCGTGTTGCGGAGCTGCTCCTGGTTCGTCACGTTCTCGTGGTAAGACACGTAGAACGCAGAGTCATTGACCAGGCCAGTACCTGTCGACCAATCGCCTTTCTCCATTTGGTCACCAATAATGCCTACTCGGAACACTGATTCACGCGCGCCCAGCAACTCCTGGCGTTTTTGCCCGAGCTTGTCTCGCTTCGATATGCCATCTGCAAAATAAAGCGGCGTGTAGTCCTCTGTCGGGCCGCCATGCTTTTTTTCGTAACTCGACACGGAAGAATAGAGGTCCCCTGCATCAATATGCAGATTGATACCATGCGCCGCGAACTTCTCTTCCAACTCGATCAGAGACTCTCGGGACGGCCGGTACACATTTGCGTTTGCCTCAGCACACTTCGCAAACTTTTGGAAATCCTCTATGTTTGCACCAAACTTGTTCACTTCGTTGCAGTTCAGCGTCTCCCACTCGGACTTCATCCAGTTCAGCTGTAGGAACAGATCCGGCTTATCTGGATCCGCACCCCACCTATTTAGCGGCAGCGGGGTGCCATCAGAAGTAGTAAACCCGTAGCGCTCCCACTCATCCGGCAATCCATCGCGGTCAGTATCTTTGGCTGTAGGCTGCGTCTGGATAAAAAGGTTTGCGGTGACAGAAACCGATTTCTGAGCGGGTAGCTTCTTATCCCACACTGCGTACTGATAACCAGCACCGTCACCGGCAACCTCACCGACCCTGGTCGCTTCACCGGTCTCGATGGCGTGCCCCGCAGCCTTCGATGCATCAGCACCACGGAAGTTCACAGACACGTCGTAGCCGAGTTCATTTGGGCCGAAGCTGAATCTGCTGCCCCGGTATGTGCCACTTTCCTTTGCGTATTTTGGCACAGCGGAATACATCTCAACCTTGATCTGCCGGTCTCTCTTCGACTTGTCCGTGGCCTCAACCGTCACATCCATCGAGTTCGTACCGATTTCGACTGTGCGCTTAATCTCAATTTGGGTGTTCGCATCATAGTGCGTCAACGTAGTTTTATAACCGATCTCGCTCGGTTCATCGACCGCCTTTGTCTCCGTCGGCAAGAACGCAACGCTCTGCCCGTCAACAGTCAAAACAGTCTCCAGGCCACACTCCAACAGGCCACCGACTGACTGAGGGTTTTGGAACGTCGCATTCAGTTTCGACCCGTATGCTAGGTTTACCGTAGCGAAGCCCTCAGTCTTCGACTCATTTTCGATCCAGATTCCCCCGGGGTTCTTTTGAACGGACGCATCCGCGACGGGCTCGACCCCACCAAAAGTTAGGCCCGCGCACAGCACGATAGCAAGAGTTCGTTTCATCTTCACTTTCTCGTCCTTTATCCCGAAACGTTAAATCCGGCGTTCTTCAATGCATTCGTCATTACAGTAAACGGTGCGACGTGTTTATTGCTGTCCCATATCCAAAACAGCAAAATACCAAAACCCTCTGCTGCGATCATAAATGGCACAATCCACCACACACGCTCCCAGGTCAGTTCCTTTTTACTGGCTGTCTGTTTCGGCACAACGTGCAGGTCCACAAGTTGCTGTGAACCATCCTCCCACGTTACAACGACGGGAACGTTGATCTCCTTAGGCTTTTGGCTGCGTGGCACTGTTGCTCGAACTTCACCCGTCTCGGGGTTAATTTCGACCTTGGCGTCGTGATTTTTATAGCTCTTAGGCAACCCGTAACGGGCACCAGAATACTGATCTTTCGGCTTAGCAAATCCCTCTCGCACAGCGTAATTCACTGTGTTCGTCCTGGCCAATGAGTTCGCAGTTGCTTTCAACTCGATGATTTGGTGCCCACCGGGAAAGTCGACACGCAGCCTTGCGGTGTATGTACTGTCCGCTTCGGTGTCGGCTGGGATTTTTGCGGTGATGCGCCCTGTCGTGCGATCGATGGTGATCGAAATACCGCCGTCGTTTTCGATGGAGAAGACGCTGCCATAGACTGGTTTACCCACGGGATCAGCAGTAAACGCCTTGCCGGGAGTCACAATCTGCTGTGTGTAACGTAACTTGTGCGCCTCGAGTTCTTCCGAACTGAGCCGCTCCACAATACGGACAGGCAACGTTACATACTCCCTCGACCCATCCGTGTAGCTAGCCAGGATATGTAAGTTGTATTCTTCCTCAACCCCCTCTGGCACCACGGCTTCGACAGTTCCAGTTGTACTGTCGACCGCGACATTCCATCCACGGAGGTCTTCATTTTTTCTTGCATCCCAGCGGAACTCCGTCCCTACCGGTAGCTTCCCCTTAACATTGAGATCCGCAACGAACTTTCCCCGAGGCGCGACGCGCGCTTCATCATAAGAAAGTTGCGCTACTGTCTTGAGCAGTGGCGGAATCACTTCAAATGTGGCCTCCGTCTCCAGACGGCTGCCGTCGGGCATTGTGATAGCCACGGGGATTTTAGCAGGCTCCCCTCCAACCTTGGCATTTCTCGGAGCGACGTATTTGACCTCACCTGTGTTCTTGTCGATCGTCGCTTCTGAGGATGAGGTCTCAAACGTGGTCCCAGGTGGCACCGGCTGGTTTACGAAGTCGTAGCCATCTTTACGCAGCGTCAAGATGGGTTTAAAACTCGAACCGACAGAACCCGGGCGGACATAGCTTGTAGGGTACGTAAACGTATACCGATCAGCACCGGTTGCTGCGTCCTGCAATTCGATTCTGACGGCGAAATCGGGCGCGTTCGAAGCACGGATCTTGACGGTGTACACGCCAGGCTTGGTCGTTTCAAGTGGAGAAACCTCCACCGTGCCATCGCGGTAGACAGTTACCCATTCCGGAGTACCACCGATCTTCTCGAACTCAGTACCTGTCTCGTTTCCTTCGTTCGGAGTAACAACTTTGTGCTCACCGGGCTTTAAGTCAATCCTCGGCCACGTGTAGAAGATTGTCTGCTCAGCCGGCAACTTCAACGAAGTAATAATGAAAGTGTCTTCTTTGACAGTAATCCACTGAGACACAAACCGTGGTTTTCCCGTTTCACGGCCGCCATAGATTTGATAGCGATACGAGCCCGGGTCAACAATAAACGCGACCGCACCATTTTCATTAGTGCGCCCCACATGCGATGTCTTTCCATCTTGGCTAACGAAGCGTACTTCCGTGTTCGCCAGCGGAGAGCCATCTGTATCAAGGAATAGATAGGAGCGCTTCGCTTTCCCCGCGGGCAACTCTTCAAACCCAAGGCCATTGGAAGTGTCGACGGCATGTTCTTGAATAACTTCCGGGCCTAAATGCTGCGCATGAACGCGCATAGGGACTGCACCTACTGAAGCAAGCGTGATTGAAGCCGCCGTCGCGGCTGCGAGCCCAGTTTTACACTTACCTCGACGCACTATTGCCTCTGCCTTACACTTCTTCGAATCGCCCAAACCGAATGACGTACGCTTCTAACTTAGTGTATGAACGTCAATTTGCGAACTTCCAGCACAAAACGTCCACCCAAAAAGTGCACCGCGCCCCGGGGACTGCCATACACAGCATGGGGCGCGGGATGAAATGACTACTTTAGATCCTCTGGGTTCGAACGCGCTGGGTAAATACGTGGACGAACACCCGCAATCTCTTCAACAACACGCACTACTTGGTGGGAGTAGCCATACTCGTTGTCGTACCAGACGTAAAGCACAAGGTGCTTACCGGAGGAGATAGTCGCGAGCCCGTCAACGACACCGGCGTGTGTGGTGCCGAGCAAATCAGTCGAGACCACCTCTGGGGATTGGATGTAGTCAATCTGCTGGCGAAGGTTCGAGTCCGTCGAAACCTTGCGCAAGAAGTTGTTGACTTCCTCCTTCGTCGTCTCGGTTTCCAACTCCAGGTTGAGCACAGCCATGGACACGTCCGGCGTCGGTACACGAATCGCGTTGCCGGTCAGCTTGCCTTCAAACTCTGGAAGTGCCTTAGAAACAGCCTTTGCCGCGCCCGTCTCCGTGAGCACCATATTGAGGCCTGCAGCACGCCCACGACGGTCACCCTTGTGGAAGTTGTCGGCCAGATTCTGGTCGTTCGTGTAGGAGTGCACCGTCTCAACGTGTCCGTGAACCACGCCGTAGCGGTCATTGATAACCTTCAGCACCGGCGTGATGCCGTTCGTGGTGCACGACGCCGCCGACAGGATCTGGTCGCCGTCGGTAATATCCGCCTGATTGATGCCGTAGACGATGTTTTTGATATCACCCTTGCCCGGCGCCGTGAGCAGAACTCGGGAGACGCCCTTGGACTTTAGGTGTTGGCCCAGGCCAGCCTCGTCGCGCCAAACACCCGTGTTATCGACGACGATTGCATCATTGATGCCGTACTCGGTGTAGTCGATAGCCGCAGGGTCGTTCGCGTAGATCATCTGGATCGGAGTGCCATTCGCCCAGATGAGCTCTTTCTCGTGATCCACTGTGATGGTGCCGTCGAATGGTCCATGCACCGAATCGCGGCGCAGAAGCGATGCACGCTTCACGATGTCATCGTCGCCCTTTTTCCGCACAACCACAGCGCGCAGGCGCGCGCCACCGTACATCGCCTCGCGCGCAATAAGAATGCGAGCCAGCAGGCGACCGATACGGCCGAAGCCGTAGAGCACCACATCACGTGGTTCCAGCTCCGAATCAGTGTCTACAACTTCAGCGAGTGCCTCGTTGAGGTACGCCCGCAGGTCGCTGGCTCCGGCTTTCTTGTAGTCGCTAGCGAGTCGACCTAGGTCAATGGAGGCAGTGCCCAAGTTCATCTCGACCAGCTCGCGGAGCACCGGAAGCGTATCTTCAAGCGGAAGCTCCTTCTCGACGATGCGGCGCGCGTATCGGTGCGCCTTAATAATGTCGATGTCTGTCACGCCCACTAGCAGGCGCCCAAAGATCGAGGTAACAACGTTGTTTTCACGGTGCAGCTGGCTGATGAGCGGCAGCATTTCCTGCGCGAGCGTCAGCTTGTGATTCCAGTCATTCTGGGGCGTTGTATTCGTAGGCGTAGACACAGTCATCCTCTTCATGCGGTAATTGAACGATAGATAAACCTTTGACTTGGGGGTGCACAGCGCAAGCAGCTGTACCCCCAACCAAAGACTTATCGTAGCGTGTATTGGTCCATCTTTGTCTCGAATTCGCCAGCTAGACCAAGCACCGCCACCGGGACAGGTCCGATTATTCGCTTTAGGTGGGCTTTATAGTGTAAACCCACACCCGTTCACCTTTCACCCCCACACCATACCCCCGGAGCGGGATTGTCGTATTTGTCCAGCGTGGCGTCAACAAGCGGCCGTTGACTCCCCTTCGGTAACCTGTGCACGTACGTCAACGTTTTTGGAGGAATACGAACTGATGCCTTGCCCGAAGATTATCGCTCTCGATATGGATGGCACGCTGCTCGACGTGCACGGACACATCCCCGACGCGTTTTGGGACCTGCTTCGACGTGCCGACGAACACAACGTTTTCATCACACCGGCATCCGGGCGCCAGCTAGCGACGCTTCGAGACATGTTCACAGCGCACGAACCTCACACCTTCATTGCCGAGAACGGGTCCGTTGTGTTTCACGACGGCCGCATCATCGATGTGACTGCCATGCCGGAGCAGCCAGTGCGGGATTTTCTCCATGCGTTTCAATCAGCCCCGTTTTCAGCAACGGCTGTCTTGTGCACACCTGAACAGTCCTACTCCGTCCGTGGAGCGTCCGAGGAGGTGGAGCGGGAAATCGCAAAGTACTATCACGCACACACGCTCGTCGATTCACTTGTCGACGTCCCCTTCGATACACCGGTGAAAGTTGCTCTTTACGTGGACGGGAATGCAGAGCGGGACGCGCTGGCGTGGGTGCAGGAGCATGCCCCTGGGCTGCACCACGTTGTGAGTGGCCAACACTGGATCGACATCATGAGCCCGGAGGCAGATAAGGGCAAGGCGCTGCTCGCCATCGCTGATGTCTTAGGCATCTCGCACTCGGCTACTGCAGCGATCGGTGACTTTCTTAATGACTACACAATGCTCAAGCAGGCCGGCACAGCTGTTGCGATGGGCAACGCACACCCAGACCTCAAGGCGATTGCAGACGAAGTCATTGGTAGAAACGCTGAGCATGCAGCAGTACATCGACTTGCTGCATGGCTCAACGAGGAGTAGCTCTTATGGCCGCTTATTCTGCGGACTTACGCTCCGCAATTGCTCGCTCAAGCTCAGCTTGACGTTCTTCGAACTCCTGGACTTTCGCCTTCATCTGCGCCATGAGTTCTTCGTGATGCTTTCGACCGAGCTCGAGGCGCTCCTCTAGCTCGGCCAGTTCTTTCGCGCGTTGTGATTCATCTAGGGTCATGCCACCATTGTGGCAAATTTTCCCTGCCTACGCTAAGCGCTACCTTCCTTTCGCTAGAAACGACTCAGCAGTCGCCGCTTCCCAGTCGTCTGCCCAGTTCGATGGGATGTCGCCCTCAACGAGCTGACCGTCACGTAACCACTCGTAGCGTTCGCGATACGTCTGCGGCTTGCCATAGTCATCGTTACAGCGAATCATTTCAGGGCGCAGGTCCTTGGGATCCTGTACTCCCATCGCGGCCATGAGGCGCAGTGCGGAAGCCACGGTGGCCTTTTGGTACCGCATCACGCGCATCGATTTATCCTCGACATCCAATCCGCGCTCACGCCATGGGTCCTGCGTCGCAACACCCGCCGGGCAAGTACCGAGGTGGCACTCCATAGCTTGCACACAGCCGACAGCCATCATCATTGCGCGTGCGCTCAACAGGAAGTCCGCGCCCTGCACCATACGGCGGACGAGGTCGTTGCCCGCGGCGATCTTGCCTGCAGCGCCGATCTTGATCTTGTCGCGAAGACCGCAGCCGACCAATGCGTTATTCACGAACGTTAGCCCCTCCGTGAGCGGCAGACCCACATGGTCTTCGAACTCCTTCGGTGCCGATCCGGTACCGCCCTCAGAGCCATCGACCACGATGTAGTCCGGCAAAATTCCAGTCTCGAGCATGGCCTTGCATACGGAGAGGAACTCCTGTCGGGAACCAATGCACAGTTTGAACCCGACCGGCTTGCCACCGGAAAGTGTGCGCATCTGATCGATGAATTGCAGGAGGCCGATTGGGGTATCAAACTCCGAGTGCGCCCCCGGGGATGTAAACGCCTTCCCCTCTTCGATGCCACGGATTTCCGCAACTTCCTTCGTGGCCTTCGCAGCTGGGAGCTCGCCACCAAGACCCGGCTTCGCGCCCTGCGACAGCTTCAGCAGTGTCATCTTCACCTGCGGACGCTTTGACTTTTCAGCGAACGTGTCCGGATCAAAGCCGCCCAGTGGGGTGCGCGCCCCGAAGTAACCGGTACCGATTTCCCAAACCAGGTCACCACCATACTTTTCATGGTGCGGGGACAGGCCACCTTCACCGGTGTCCTGGTAGAACCCGCCCATTTTCGCGCCCTTGTTCATCGCTTCCACGGCACGACCGGACAGGGAACCGAAGCTCATCGCGGAAATGTTCAGCAGCGCGGCGCTATACGGCTGGGAGCACTGCGGACCGCCAATGAGCACACGAGGTGGTTCTTCAGGCATGGGCACAGGACGCATGGAGTGCACCAGGGAGCGGTGGCCCTGTTCGTAGACGTTTTCTTGGGTGCCGAACGCGGTGGTCGAGGTCTGCCCCTTCGCACGCGAGTAGATGAGGCTACGGGTACGGCGGTCAAATGGGCGACCGTCCCAATCGCGCTCAATAAAGTATTGCTGGAGTTCAGGACGAACTTTTTCGAGCGCCCACCTCGCACGCCCTAGCACTGGGTAAATCCTGCGAATTGAGTGTTTCTTCTGAGTCAGATCAACAGCTGCGACGGTCCCCACGCCCAGCGCTGCCGCGATCGATGCTGTTGCTGCCCAGTTGCGCTTGCCTGCCATGATGCTCCTTATGTTACGAGGCCCAAAGAAAAGCGTTTCTGTGTTCACCGTTCACCGTACGCAAAAAATTATCAAAACAAACTCCACCCGCGCTTCGTGTGGTATTTCACCCTTTCGTTCGACCACCATCGGGGATCTCCAGTTAGGCTTGGATCCGTGATTGACTTTTCTCGCCCTGCAAACATCGTCGCACCAGAGCTACTGGGGTGCGTATTGACGCATGGTGGAGTCAGCATTGTTCTCACCGAGGTAGAGGCGTATCTCGGTGAGAAGGACGCTGCCGCGCACACCTATCGAGGCAAAACACAGCGCAATGCTGCGATGTTTGGCCCTCCCGGCCGCTTCTACGTTTATCTTTCGTATGGCATTCACCACAACGTCAATATTGTGTGCGCACCGGAGGGTATCGGTCAGGGGTGCCTGCTGCGGGGCGGCAGGGTCATCGAGGGACACGACATTGCGTATCGACGCCGTCAAAAACCAGACCGCCTTCCCGTCGCCGAGGACAACCTGGCGCGCGGCCCCGGGAACCTGGGCGAAGCGTTGGGGTTCGAGCTCACCGACAACCATAAAAGTATCTCGTTGACAGCCCCTACCACTCCCCCAGAGTGGGTTTGTGGCCCTCGCATTGGCATCTCAAAGAATACTGACGCACCGTGGCGGTTTTGGATCCCCGGAGACAGAAGTGTTTCCACGCCACGGGGTTATAAACCCTAAATCTTTGGGCGTCTTACATTCGGCGAGCCTTGGAACCGCAGGGGCAAGTTCAGATTCAGCCACCTACGGCCCCTTGATATAGAGGCTGCAAGATGAAAACCCAGCCTGCTTACGTCATGGCTGGGTTTCTTTGTTTGGAAAAATCACCGAATTAGGAGCGCTTCTTGCCCTTCTTCTTTTTCTTGTCGTTCACCTTGGCGCGTTCAAGCTTTGCGGCCGCATCGGGGACGTAGCGGAACTCGTCGCGCGGTGGACGCTCATAATCAATGATCGCTGGGCGTTCCGGAATCTCAGGCAGGTCCGGGTCGACGTGTTCGTAGGGGATCGTCGACAAGAGGTGAGAGATCACGTTAATGCGTGAGCGCTTCTTGTCCTCCGACTCGACTGTGTACCACGGCGCAGCTGGAATGTCCGTGTGAATAAACATCTCGTCCTTCGCACGGGAGTAGTCCTCCCATTTCGTAATGGACTCCAGGTCCATCGGCGAGAGCTTCCACTGGCGCAGCGGGTCATTCCGGCGCGATTGGAATCGCTTGTACTGCTCTTCATCCGATACAGAGAACCAGTACTTACGCAGCATAATGCCGTCCTCAACGAGGAGGCGTTCAAAGATCGGCGTCTGGTGCAGGAACCTACGATATTCTTCCGTAGTGCAGAACCCCATCACGCGCTCAACACCCGCACGGTTGTACCAGGAGCGGTCAAAGATGACGATTTCACCCGCGGCTGGAAGCTTTTCAACATAGCGTTGGAAGTACCACTGTGTCTGTTCGCGCTCTGTGGGCTTCGGCAGCGCCTCAATGCGGCACGTACGCGGGTTAAGGTATTGGGTGATGCGCTTGATCGCGGACCCCTTGCCCGCAGCGTCGCGACCTTCCATCACGATAACGACGCGCGCCCCGGTCTTCACAACCCACTGCTGCATCGCTACTAACTCAGCCTGAAGGCGTACGAGTTCTTTCTCGTACGCCTTCTTGGAGAGTTTCGGGGGTTTGGTGGAATTCTTCTCTTCACTCATAGGTACTCACCGTACCCGTAAAGTGGGGAAAATTTGGGCTAATTCGGCTAGTCCACCTTAAATTCAGCCATGGTGTCCCACTCCGTCTTCCCCTCGATCAGGGTGTTGATGATGGTTGGGGTTTCCTTCAAGATCTTCGGGAACAGCTCCTGGGCAGCTCGGAAGTGATCGGAGTTCACGTGCGCCTCCGCAGCGTCATCGTGGAATGCCTCAATGAGTAGATACTCATCCTTATTCTCTTCGCTGCGGTACCAGTCAAAGAAGATGCAGCCCGGTTCAGCACGGCTTGCATTCGTGAACTCCTCTACCTCTTGACGGAATGTCTCGACGTATTCGGGCAATGGCTTGAAACGAACGTTAATCAAAATCATGCCACCACACTACGCACATCTCCCCCATTTGTCAGGCGCCACTTTGTCCTCGAAGCTGCCCAGTTAATTGTTCAACAATGAATGCGTTATACTCGTAACAGCCGTCCGGTGATGGTACTAATTACCATCGCTGACTAGCTTAAATTAATAATTCTACACTTACGGATACCATGCTTGCTCAAAACGTTGCCTCTGAGGTCCGCCGCGCGATTTCGCGCGGCGAGTTCTCCCCAGGCCAGAAGCTCAACGAGGTTGCCCTCGCTGAGCGTTTCGAGGTATCCAGAAACACCCTCCGAGAAGCGTTTGCGATGCTCACCTCGGAAGGCCTCTGCGAGCGTATCCCGAACCGTGGCGTATTCCTCGCAACCCCGTCCGCGGACTTCGTTACTGATACCTACCGCGCCCGCGCAGCCATCGAACCTGCTGCACTGCTTTGGGGCGATGAACTCGACGTTGACCGGCTTGAAGAACTCAATACCGAAGCGCGCGAAGCAATCGCACAAGACGATGATGACCTGCTGACTGCTGTAAACCAGGCATTCCACCACGTGGTGCTTTCCGCAATGGGCTCGAAGACGCTCGGTGACACCATGGACCAGCTCGACGCCTTCATGCGCTTGGCGACGCTTCCGATTATTCAGCAGCAGCCATCGTTCAACCGTCAGTTCATTTCTGTCAACGAGCACATTGTAGAACTGTTGCGCGAGGAGAAGCGCCACGAAGCTTCTGACTACCTGCAGGAAGCACTTCTCGAGCAGGGCCGTATTGTCAACGACCTGATCGAGAAGATTAACAACGGGTACCCGATTTAGTGCTCTAGCTTCTCACCAAGCTCCAGCCAGTCCATCTCTAGCTCATCGCGGCCATCGTTGGTTCGCTGAAGTTCCTGCGTCTTCGCACCGATTGCTTCGAAGTCCGGCGTGGCCTCACCAGACATAGTGGCAATCTCTGATTCCAGCTCCGAAGCGCGTTTTTCCGCCGTCGCAATCTTGCGTTCCAGCGCTTTCATCTGTTTGCGAATCTCACGCTGCTCCTGCGACGACAAGCCAGGCTGCTTCGCAGGCACAGCGCCCTCGGTGTCCTCAGACTTCTCCCCCAAATCGAGTGGGCCCGTTTGGGTGTCCATTGCAGCTCGCTGCTCGAGGTATTGCGAAATCCCGCCGGGCAGGTTGCTCAGCGTGCCGTCGCCGAACAGCGCGTAGGTAGAGTCAGCGATGCGTTCGATCAGGTAGCGGTCGTGTGAGATCACAACCAACGTTCCCGGCCACCCATCGAGTAAGTCTTCGAGTTCCTGCAGTGTGTCGATGTCAAGGTCGTTGGTGGGCTCGTCGAGAAGCAATACGTTGGGCTCGCTCATGAGCACTCGAGTGAGCTGAAGGCGGCGACGCTCACCGCCGGAGAGATCGCCCACTGGGGTGCGCTGGCGCTTCGGGCTAAACCCGAGGCGCTCCGCGAGCTGCGAGGCCGACACCTCCTTCTTGCCTAATGTGATGTAGTGCGCGACGTCCTCCACGGAGTCAAGCACAGTCCTGGCTGGGTCGAGGTCGTCGAGTTCCTGGCGCAGCCACCCAATCCGAGTGGTCAGGCCCTCGATGCGTTTTCCGGCAGCGAGCGGATAGTCTCCGGCAAGCGCCCGCAGCAGCGTTGTTTTTCCGGAGCCGTTCACGCCGACCAGGCCGATGCGTTCGCCCGGCGCGAGCCGCCACGTCAGGTGGTCGACGAGTGTGCGCCCATCGGGAGCGTCGATGCGGGCGTCTTCGAACTCGATGACGACGTTGCCCTGACGCTGCTTGGAAAACGCCATCAGCTCGACTTTGTCGCGTGGCGGCGGGACATTCGCGATGAGCGCTTCGGCTGCTTCAATGCGGTAGCGCGGTTTCGAGGTGCGCGCAGGAGCACCCCGACGTAGCCAGGCGAGCTCCTTGCGAGCGAGATTTTGGCGGCGCTGCTCGATGGCGTCTGCTTGCCGGGCGCGCTCGGCGCGGGCGAATGTCCAATCGTTGTACCCACCTTCGTAGACGTCGACGGTGCCGTCGTGGACCTCCCAGGTCAGTGTCGCGACGGTGTCGAGGAACCAGCGGTCGTGCGTGACCACCACGACGGCGAGCTTGCGCTGCATCAGGTGGGAAGCCAGCCACTGCACGCCCTCGACGTCAAGGTGGTTCGTCGGCTCGTCGAGCACCACAAGATCCAAGTCCTGCACGAGAGCCGCGGCGAGGCTCACGCGGCGCCGCTCGCCACCCGAAAGCTCGCCCACGGGAGTGTCCAGGCCAAGCTCAGCCACTCCCGTGCCCTGGAGTACTTCGCGCACCTTGCTGTTCGACGCCCACTCGTACGTCTCCATGCCTAAGGGCTTGACCACGACATCACCGACGGTGGCGTCGTCGTGAATTTCGAAACGTTGGGTCACCACCGCCATTCGCAGGTCGGAATTGTGCGACACGCGCCCGCTGTCCGGGGTTTCGATGCCGGTGAGCACCTCAAGCAACGTGGTTTTCCCGCCTCCGTTGACGCCTACGATACCGATGCGGTCACCGGTCTGGATCCCGAGGGAAACGCCGTCGAGCAGCGTTTTGAGGCCCCAGGTTTTGGATACGTTTTCGAGGTTGATCAGGTTCGCCATAGCAAACCCATCGTAGCCTACGCCTCGAGTTGCGCTCCCGCTGACGGGCCGGAAGTACAGAACACCTCGACGCCCTCGACGTTGTCGCACAGCACCGTTTCCAGCGCCCTCGCGGCATCTTCGTCGAAGCACAGCGCGGCGATCGTCGGCCCCGATCCGGAGACAATCGCGCGGGCGACCAGGTCGGATTCTTCCTCGATGCGTCGGATGAGCGCTGCGATGCGCGGGCGCATCGTCACCGCCGCTGCCTCCAGGTCGTTGTGTAGGTGTTTCGCTAGCTCGCGCGGGGCGCCCGTCATGAGTGCCTGCGACAGTGCCGCCGTGTCCAAATGCGGCACGAGCGCCGGGTTGTCGTGGCGCAGATCATCGAGTGTTTCGAAGGCTTTGCCCGTCGAGATCCCAACCTTCGGGTTACAAAACACCCACCAGTACGTACCACGCCCGAGGACCTCCACCAGCGTGTCGCCGCGCCCGGTGCCCAGCGCGGTATGGCCGTGGAGTGCGAACGGCACATCCGCGCCCAGGCCGACGGCAAGGTCGTGGAGCTCCTCGGTACTAAGCCGCTCACCGCAATAATGCTCGACATAAGCGTTCGCCGCCACGAGGCCCGCCGCGGCGTCGGCGGAGCCACCAGCCATGCCGCCTGCCACAAACACATACTTATCGACGACCAGCTTCGCCTCTGGGAGCGCCAGCTCTTGTGCGCCGCTGCGGGCCCGGACGGCGTCAACGACTGCGTCGATCGCCCGCCACGTCAGGTTGCGCGGCGTATCAATGTCCTCGTCCGGCACATCCACGTGAAAGCGCGTCTGCATGCTGGCCACGACGGAACCGGACTGGACACGCTGCGTCTCGTCCTCGACGACAATGCTGACGCGTTCGCGGCGCTCGACGGCTTGGAAGACCGTCACCAGCTCGTGGTAGCCATCAGAACGCGCGTTTCCAACGCCAAGGTGCAGGTTCACCTTGCCCGGCGCGGAAGCAACGAACTCACGTGGACTGCGGCTCATCGGGCCTCCCCTAGCCTGACGAAGTCCTCCACGCCAAGCTTCTCGCCGCGCAGACCGGGGTCAATCCCTGCTTCACGCAGGGCTGCCTCGGCCTCAGCCGAGGAACCGTACACTGACGCCAGCGTTGAGCGCAGGGTCTTGCGTCGTTGGGCGAATGCAGCGTCGATAAGTGGGAAGACTTTGTCGCGCACGCTTCGGTCGCGCTGCGGATCGACGTCGATACGCACAAGGCCGGACTCGATATTCGGTGTCGGCCAGAAGACATGCTTGCCGATGGTGCCCGCCTGCGACACCTCGCCGTAGAACGCAGCCTTCACGCTTGGCACACCGTAGATCTTTGTGCCCGGCTTCGCGGCAAGACGGTCAGCGACTTCTTTCTGCACCATCACGAGCACACGACGGATGGAGGGGAACTCCGCCAACAGGTGGAGCAGCACCGGAACCGAAACGTTGTACGGCAGGTTCGCGACCAGCGCCGTTGGCTCCCCCGGCACGTCACGCTGCGTGGTTTTCAGCGCGTCCATGTGCACGATGTCGAGCTTGTGCGCAGCTGCAGGCGCTCGCAGCCCCACCGTCTTCCCTAACTGTTGGGCCAGCCTGTCGTCGATCTCGAGCGCGGTCACGTGCGCTGCCTCATCGAGCAGGCCAAGCGTGAGCGAGCCAAGCCCCGGCCCTACCTCGATCACGCGGTCGTCGGGGGAAAGTTCGGCAGCAGCAACGATGCGCCGCACAGTGTTCGGGTCGTGCACGAAGTTCTGCCCCAACCGTTTCGTCGGGGTGACATCGAGTGCAGCCGCAAGCTCACGGATTTCTACCGGGCCAAGCAGTTGGGATTCGCTCATACCTGACGAGGTTAGCGCAACCCCATCCGTGCGGTACATGCAGGCCACGCACCCCACCCCTGGGACGCCTGGGTTTTCTGCGCAATGGCAATCTGTTGCTCGCGGGTCGCCTGGTCAGCGGTTGGTGCGTACTGGGTACCGCCGTACGCCGCCCACGTCGACGCGGAGAACTGCAAACCGCCGTGGTAACCGTTGCCGGTATTGATTGACCAGTTACCGCCCGACTCGCACTGCGCCAGCGTGTCCCACACGGACCCAGCCGCAACAGCGGGAGCGTTCGCCGACTCCTTGGTACCGCGACGCACCTTCGCAGCCTTCGGCGCGCGAAGCTCACGCTCCCCAGCGACGCCCTCCGACTCGACCTTGCCGTTGACCAGGACAGTCTCGTGAAGTACTTCTTTCTCCCCGTCCTTGCCTTCCTCGAGTACCTCTTCGTTCCCGGCCTCCAGCTCCGCGTCGTCGACATACTCCACTGGGGCCTCAATCGGGAGGACTTCCGCGCGCTTCACCACGTTGACGCGATCGAGCACGATTTCCATGTTCGGGTACACGGCAGCATCAAGCGGGTGGTTGAGACGGTCATCAGAATCGAACGTGATGCCTCGTTCTTCGAGGAGCTCGCCGACGGTCTTCTTCGCAACCGAGGCGTAGGTGACGTTCCCACCGTCATTGATCGCGATGATCTTCGGGGTGGTCACGTCAACGTTGAGGCCGTCGACAAGCTTGGTGTCCTTGTCCAAGTCTGACGAGGACGCCGGGGACACCCCCACCTCATCCATAACCTCGCCAACAGTCAGCGCGGTGGAGGTGATCTCCTTCGCCACGCCGTCCACGACGACTGCAACCGGCTTTGCAGTGCGAACGGTCACCGTGTCGCCGTTCGAGAGCTTCTCGGTGGGCGCAGGGTAGACAACGTCGCTGTCCTTCACCTCAACGCCCGCGGCTTGCAGCGCGCCAGCAACATCCCCCGAGAAGGTCTTCAGTGAGGTCGCCTCGCCGTTCACGTCGACGGTGATGTCCTTCTGCGCGGCGAGCGCCGTCGTGGTGCCTGCCGCAATGACAACACCTGCAAGCGTGCCAACGGCGAATCGCTTCGTTGCGGTGTTGGTGTGCTGGATGCGCGAGCCCATAGAGCGTCATTCCCCTTCGTCACGAAATAATACTTCGATAACAATACGGTAACTTCTGCTGTTTTACCAGCACATGTTTGCACACCATGGTGGACACAGTCACTCACGCCACGCGGTTCACACCTCTTACAGCCCACCTGGGACAACGCAGAGCCGTCTCCGTTGTGTTTCCGGACACGTGCCCGCAATCATCACAGCCCATAGACACGATCGAAGGTGGCGGACACCTCGCTCGCCAGTGTTTCGACGTCCATCCCCCGAGCCTCCGCGACGACATGCGCCGTATGTCCGATCAGCGACGGCTCGTTGCGCGATCCCCGGAACGGCTCCGGCGTCATGTACGGCGCGTCGGTCTCAATGAGCAGTTGGCCCTCCGGCGCCAAGGCCGCAGCCTCTCGCAATTCCTCGTTGCGCTTGAACGTCACGTTGCCTGCAAAAGACAACACGTAGCCACGCTCAATCGCCTCCCTCGCCACATCAAGCGGCGAGGAGAAGCAGTGCAAGATAACGTGCTCCGGTTTCGGCGCGTCGGCAAGGATTCGTAGCATGTCCGCATCCCCCTCGCGGTTGTGAATCATCAGCGCTTTACCTGTCGTACAGGCAAGGTCGATGTGCCATCGGAATGCCTCCTCCTGCGTAGCAAGGTCAGCGGTGTTTTCGGCATCGTGGCGGATCCAATAGGTATCGATGCCGGTCTCCCCCACCGCGACACAGCGCGGGTCCGCCGCCATCTGCGTGAGCCGCTGCCTTGCCACGTCGTCGAGTTCCGCCGCTCGCGTCGGGTGAATCGCGCACGCGGCGAACACGCGCTCGTGCATATGCGCGGCCTCCAGCGCTTGTTCTGCTTCCGCGAGCCCATCACCCACGGTGCATACTCGCTCCACGCCGGCGCTCACCGCGCGGCCCATGATCGCATCGATATCCACTGGCGTGGTGGCCCCGGTAGATGCCAGGTGCGTGTGGGCGTCGATAAGCCCTGGTATCGGGCTTGCGGGTACTGGTGTCGGGCGAGGTTTCTTTTTGCTCATACGATAGAGCCTATGACATTCCACGCGATTGACGCACAAACCCAAACCAGCATCGACAACGCGCTCACCGAAGCCGCAGCGCAGGGGCTCAACGGCCCTGCGCGAGTAATCGTCGAACGGTTCGAGGGAATACTCGAGGATTTTCTCGCACTGCCGCGTGACACACAACGCAGCTACCCGCGCGGCGATACTGCACGCGTTGTCGGCACCGCGCTCGGCGACGCCTTCGTACGCGACTACGGCTTTGCCTGGAAGCTATTGAAGGATGACTACGGCACAGACCTCGTCGTCGCACGCGACCCCGACAGCAACTCCCCCAAATACACCGCGCCCATCATGGTTGTCGACGCCCGCTTCGACGACGACGCAACCGGCAAACTCACCACGTTTTTGGAGCAGTTCCTCAGCGGCCTGCAGCGCTGAGCTCGTCGTCAATGATGACGTGGCGCGCTGCAACGATACCGACTACCCCCATCACCAGCGCCATGACCACCAGCGCAATCAGGATCGGTTGGAACGCGCCGATTCGGTCATAGGCTACGCCCACGAGTAGCGGACCCGTCGCCGCGAGCACGTACCCGACCGGCTGCACGAAACCAGACAACCGCGCAGTGACCAACGGGTCGCGTGTTCGCGCTGGAATCAGCGCAATCGCCAGAGGGAAGCAGCACCCGCCGAACCCCAACAGGAGGCTCCACCCAAGTGGAGACGCTGCCGGGGCGAAGTACAGACCTAGATACCCCGCCGCCGTCGAAAGGGCGAAGAGCACCACCAGCGGCGTCAGCGTCCTCGCACGAGAAATGATCGTCGGCAGCACAAGCCCACCAACCATGCCGACCGAGCCCAGCAGTCCGAGGCCTCCTGCTGCGGTTGATGGGGCGACGCCGGCGTCGATAAATATGGCGGGCAACCACCCCATCTGGATGTACGCGCTAGTCGACTGAAGCCCGAAGAACAGCATCAAAGCCACCGCAGTCAGCGACTTCCAGACCGGAGCCGACGCCCCTGTGTCCTCGTTGCCCTGCGGTGTCGAAGCCTTGCTCCCGGGCACGTCCTTCCCGAATTTGAAGAGCACAACAACCCAAACAGCTACCTGCACAACCGCTGCAACTGCCCACAAACCGAGCGCCGACTGCCACGAAGAGGTCACCAATGCGCTCAACGGGCCGGCCGCCGAAGATAGACCCAGCGTTACGGAGTACACCGTGGTGAGGGCAACGATGTAGCGTCCACCATGCTGCTTGATCCATGCGGGCAACAACACGTTCATCAACGCGATGGCTCCAGCGGCGCCCACCGTTGCCAGCAGAAACAACGCGATATCGGGCGCGAAAGGGCGCAAGCCCAACCCAGCAGTCAAAAGCCCCGCGGCAGCCAAGATCACTGGTGTGAGGCCGGCCTTTCGAGCAATAGGCACCGCACAGATGCCGATCAGGAAGAAGAGCGTGCCAGGAATCGCCGTGACCACGCCCCCGATCCACGCGGGGGCGTCGTAATGGGCAATGACTTGATCAAGTACTGACCCGACGGAGGCAATGCCCGCACGCAAGTTGAGTGAGGCACTAATGACAGCGACGAAAAGTACAAGAGCAAACACTCAAAGCACTCTAGCGCTGCCGCAGCGTTACTGCACAGGCGCCCACTCCGGACCGGTCTCCCCAAGCTCCGGGTCGAGCTTTGCCACCAGCGGCTTCGGCTTCGACAGTTCGACACCTGGCTCCATCGGCACACGCTGCCAGATCGCCTGCTGCTCGGAGTAGTCACCGGTAATCGTGAGGTAGGTCTGGCCGCGCTCTGGCAGGCCCACGCCAACGAGATCAAAGTCCTTGTCATCGCTGACTTCAACGATGGACGGCGTTGCCGCCCACACCCCGGTTCGGCCAAGGGTTTCATGCACTTTCTGTGCTGTGTGCGGCAGGAACGGGGTCAACATCGCGTTGCAGTCACTGACCATCTGCAGCGCGGTGCACAGCACCGTCGCCAAACGGGTGCGCTGCTCTGGATCCTTCGCCAGCTTCCATGGCTCCTGGTCCGCAATGTACGCATTAGTCTCCCCAACCACGTGCATAATCTTGGTGATCGCGTTCTTGAAGTGTGCCTCGGCCAGGTCCTTGCCTGCGGATACGAAGGTCGATTCCGCCAGCGCGAGAATCTTCTCGTCCACCTCGGTGAGCTCCCCAGGCTCGGGAACCTCACCAAAGTTCTTGTACGCCATCGACACGGTGCGGTTCACCAGGTTGCCCCAGCCGTTCGCCAACTCGTTGTTCACTCGACGCACGAACTCGTCCCAGGTGAAGTCAGTGTCATTGTTCTCCGGGCCGGCCACCGCGATGAAGTACCGCAGCGGATCCGGACCGAACTCCTCCAAGAAGTCCTTGACGTAGATGACAACACCCTTCGAGGATGAGAATTTCGAACCGGACATGGTCAAAAATTCAGAGGACACGACCTCAGTCGGAAGATTCAGGGTGCCAAGCTCATGTTCGTCGCCACCGTGAGATCCCTTGCCCGCGTAGCCGAGCAGTTCTGCCGGCCAAATCTGTGAGTGGAACGTGATGTTGTCCTTGCCCATGAAGTAGTAGCTCGGCGTGGCTGGATCCTGCCAGAAGGTCTTCCATGCATCTGGGTCGCCACTGCGCTCCGCCCACTCAATCGAAGCAGACAAGTACCCGACTACCGCATCGAACCACACATAGAGCTTCTTCGAAGGGTTATCTTGCCACCCCTCTACGGGGATTGGAATACCCCAGTCGATGTCACGTGTCATGGCACGCGGACGCATATCCTCCAAGAGATTCAGCGAGAACTTCAGCACATTCGGGCGCCACTTCTCGCGCGTGCTCAGCCACGACTGCAGCGCGTCGTGCAGCGCCGGAAGGTCCAGCATGAAGTGCTCGGTCTCGACGAATTCTGGCGTCTCACCATTAATCTTGGACACAGGATTAATCAGATCTGCCGGATCCAGCTGGTTACCACACGTATCGCACTGATCACCGCGTGCGTCAGTCGCACCACAGATCGGGCAGGTGCCCTCGATGTAGCGGTCCGGCAAGGTCCGACCGTTTGAGGGAGAGATTGCGCCCTGCGTCGTCTCTTTGATCATGTAACCGTTGTCGTACAGTCCCTTGAAGAGCTGCTGCACGACGGCATAGTGGTTCCGAGTCGACGTACGAGTAAACAGGTCGTAGGACAGGCCCAGCCCTGCCAGGTCGTGCACAATCTGCTCGTTATAGCGGTCTGCGAGCTCCTTGACGCTCACGCCTTCCTTGTCCGCCTGCACCAACAGCGGAGTCCCGTGCTCGTCAGTACCGGAGACCATCAGGACATTGTTGCCAGCCATACGCTGATAGCGCGCAAACACGTCGGACGGCACCCCGAAACCAGCAACGTGGCCAATGTGGCGGGGGCCGTTGGCATACGGCCACGCAACGCACACAAGGATATCTTTTTGAGTCTTCGCAGAAGTCATGCCCTTAAGCATAAGTTATGGCCCCGCCACAACCCATGTTCCGGGTCATATCGGGGCCACACGCGAAGCAATCCGCAGGGAATCAGCGTCTAGTTGCGAGGACGCAGCATGCGCTTGACCTGTTCCTTCTTCTGCTCAAGCTCGACCTGGTCGCGGTGCATACGGCGCTCGATAGCCAGCTGGCGGTTGAAGCGATCCTGCTCCTTCTTGTCCAGGTAAATCGTGTCATTCGACACGTCCTTAACAATCGCGAACATCAGCAAGATCAGGATGAGCAAGAACGGTGTCGCCGCGACAATCGTCACGGACTGCAGCGCGCCCAGCGCGTCAGAGCCACCGGCGATCAGGAGCGTCAGACCAACGAATGCGGTGCCAAGGCCCCACACTGCTGCGATCCACGGGTTCGCATCCGACTTGCCGTTCTGCGACATGGATGCCATCACGGTCGAAGCCGAGTCGGCCGAGGTAATGAAGAACGTACCCAGCAAAATCACCGCGAAGATACCAATGTAGAAGCCGCCAGGCAGTGCGTGCAGCAGGTTAAACAGCTGCTCCTCAGCGGTACCCTCACCGTAGATGGAGTGGCCTTCCTGTTCGAATTTGATGGCAGTACCACCGAAAATTGCAAACCACACGGTGGACAGACCGGCCGGGATCAGCATGACACCGAGGCAGAACTCACGGATGGTGCGGCCACGGGAAATACGCGCCAGGAATGTACCAACGAATGGTGACCAGGAGATCCACCATGCCCAGTAGAAGATGGTCCAACCGGACAGGAAGTCGCCAGCCTCACCGTTCTGGTTCTCAGCGGTACGGCCAGCCATCTCGAAGAACTGTGACAGGTACGCGCCGACGCCCGTCGGCAAGAAGTTCAAGGTGCTCACGGTTGGGCCGAAGACGAACACGAAGATCGCCAGCAGCGCGGCAATCGCCATGTTGAAGTTCGACAACCACTGAATACCCTTGCCGACGCCCGACATCGCGGACAGCAGGAACGCAAGAGTAAGGACAGACACAATGCCGATCGTCAGCTTCGTCGACGGCGAGTCCACAAAGCCCGAAGCGTTCAGGCCCGAGCTAATCTGCATCGCGCCCAAGCCTAGCGAACATGCGGTACCGAAAATCGTTGCAAAAATTGCAAAACCATCAATCAGCTTGCCCCAGAAACCGTTCACGCCCTTTTCACCAATCAGCGGAATGAAGGCGCTAGAGAGCAACTGCTTGCGACCGAGGCGGAACGTCGAGTAGGCAATCGCAAGGCCCAAGATCGCGTAAATCGCCCATGGGTGCAGGCTCCAGTGGAACATCGTCTGCGCGAGCGCAGTGCCAACCTCGTGCGGCTGGTGGCCAGGAACACCATCGCGGTACATCGACAATGGCTCAGACGCACCGTAGAACATCAGACCAATGCCCATGCCTGCTGCAAACATCATTGCAATCCACGACGACGTCCTAAACTCAGGCTGCTCGTCCGCCTTGCCGAGTCGGATCGTCCCGAAGTTCGAAAACGCTATCACGAGCACGAAGAACACAAAAATCGTGCCGAAAAGCACGAACGCCCAGCCAAGGTTGTTAATCACCCAGCTGAAGGAAGTATCTGCGAAGCTCGAGAAACTATCCTTCGCCAACAGGCCCCAAGCGACAACGGCCGTCACCACGACGAGAAGCGGAACAACGATGCTCCAGTCAATCTTTGCATTCTCGTCTTCCGCAGCGAGCTCAACTTGCTCCTCTGCGCCGACCGATTCCTTTCGCTCCCCTCGCCGCTCAGCAACGATGAGCTCCGCGAGCTGACTCGTCGCAGATGGCGCTGCGGGGCCGACTTCATCGGAATTTGTCAGTTCAGTACTCCGAGTTTCTGCATCAGGATCGTGTGGATCCTGGGTCAGGTCTCCCTGAGACATGAAAAATTCTCCTCAATTCCATAGAAAATAAGAAAGCGTTAGCAGGTTAACTGAATTCGGCTGCTATATCTAATCCAATTCGTCCACGTAGTGCGCATTTTTGGCCGAAAAGTGCGATCATTCCGTGCTGCGCGCTTCCTGAGCCAAGTCGTACAACTCGCTCGATTTCACCCCATATTGCTTCGCGACTGTCTTCACGGCGTCCTTCATCCGCATCCCACCATTGACCAGTTCTAATACGTTTTCCACGAGCTCTTCCGGCTCTGCCGCTGCAGCGTCGCCGCCTTCGATCACGACGGTCACTTCGCCCTTCACGCCGTCCTCGGCCCACTCGGCAAGCTCGCCAAGTGGGCCGCGCTTCACTTCTTCATAAGTTTTTGTCAGTTCGCGGCATACCGCGGCCCGCCGATCGCGCCCGAGGATCGAAGCGGCGTCGTCAAGTGTCTGTGCCAAGCGGTGTGGTGATTCGAAGAAGCAGACGGCGCGGGGCTGGTGCACAAGTTCCTTCAGCCAGGCCTCCCGCGCCCCTGCCTTACGTGGAGCGAACCCGTCGAAGATGAAATGCCCCACGCGCAGCCCCGAGAGTGCAAGTGCCGTCGTCACCGCGGAAGGGCCAGGCAAGCACGTTACGGGAACACCAGCATCGTGTGCCGCAGCCACCAGGGAGAGGCCGGGGTCTGAAACGATCGGCATGCCAGCATCCGTCACCACGAGCACAACGCCGTTGCGGGCAGCGGCAAGCAGCTCACCTCGTCGCTGATCTTCGTTGTGGTCAAAGTTTGAGACCACCCGACCACGCGGCTCCACACCAAGGGCCGCCGCCAGTGCGCGTGTGCGCCGCGTATCCTCCGCCGCGATCACATCCGCATGCGCCAGCGCGTACGCCAGCCGCTGCGAGGCGTCGTCAATATTGCCGAGTGGAGTTGCAGCCAACACAACCCCACGTGAAGGGAACTGGTGCTGCAACGTCGCTGAAGTGTCTGCACTATCCATGCAATAGATACTAGGTGTAGCTACAGATAATGCAGCGAACACAGTAGTATCCATTCACGTGAATACCAATGCGCCCATCGATACCGTCCAGAGCGAGGCGTCGCCGACGTCCGCGATGATCAAGCCTGGCAGGCCCCAGCCGGGAGCGCCGGTCTCCGTGCCATGGCACCGCCGGGACACAATCACACTGGGGGTACTTACCGCTCTCGCGCTGTTCACGCGCTTCATCGGGCTGGTGCAGCCAACGTCCTCCGGCACCCCGGTATTCGACGAGAAGCACTACGTGCCGCAGGGCTGGGACATGGTGCGCAGCTCTTTCAACCCGATCCTCGGCGGGATCGAGTCCAACCCCGGCTACGGGCTCGTCGTGCACCCGCCGCTGGGGAAGCAGCTCCTCGCGCTTGGTGAGACGATCTTCGGCTACACCCCGATGGGCTGGCGCATCATGACGGCGTTGTTTGGTACCGCAGTCATCGTGTTCACGTTCCTGTTGGCGCGCCGCGTGAGCCAGTCGACGTCCATCGCAGCAATCGCGGGTGTCATCGCGCTTTTCGACGGCGTGCTGCTGGTCGCAGCCAAATTCGGCATGCTGGACATTTTCCAAGTGCTGTTCATCGTCGCCGCAGCGTGGACGATCGCAGGCGACATGCGCCAGGTACACCAGCGTTGGCACGACGCCTGGTTGTCAGGCGCAGTGCAGGCAGCCGGGCCGTACGGGCCAAGACTCGGATTCCGCTGGTGGCGCTTCGCTACCGGTGTGCTGCTCGGCCTCGCACTGGGCGTTAAGTGGTCGGGGCTGTACTACATCGCGTTCTACGGCCTGATGTCTGCGTTTTGGGATTTGTGGCTGCGCAAGCGTTATGGCGTCGAAAAGCCCCTCGCTGGCGCGCTATTGCGTGACGTGCCTTCGGCGCTCGCCTCAATCGTGCTGCTGCCCGCGCTCCTCTATATCTGGTCGTGGCGCGCATGGTTCGCTTCCGAAACCTCCGTCTACCGCCACTCTCTAGCAGACGGCACTATTGCTGGCTCCGACTGGCCGTGGCTCGCCAACCTGCCAGACGCAGCTGCTGGATGGCTGTACTACCACTTCTCGGTGCTTGAATTCCACGGCTCCCTCACGAGCTCCAGCGGACACTCGCACCCGTGGGACTCCAAGCCGTGGGCGTGGCTCGTCGCGGCGCGTCCGATCCTCTACTACTCCTCCACTGACATCGAGTGCGGCGACGGCAACACCTGCCGCGAAATGATTTCCCTCTTCGGCACCCCTGTTATCTGGTGGCTGACCATCCCGGTGTTGCTGTGGGCGGCGTGGGTCTGGATCACTCGCCGCGACTTCCGCGTCATCGTGCCAGTCATCGGCTTTGCAGCAGGCTTCCTACCATGGCTCGCAGCGTTCGACCGCCAGATGTACTTTTTCTACGCAACTGCCCTGGTCCCGTTTACCGCGGTGCTGCTGGCACTCGCGCTCGGCAACATCGCGAAGAAGGGCGCGCTGCGCGAGCCTGCGTGGCTCATGAAACTCACCGGCGCCCCAATTCGGACCGGCCAAATCGCGGTAATTGTGTACCTCGCCGTTGTGGCGGCAAGCTTCGTCTACTGGGGCCCAATCCTGTACGGCTTGCGAGTCACCGACGGCTACTACGACTCCCTCATGTGGTTCCCAAGCTGGAAGTAGCCCGCTAGAGGCCAGTCGGGTCTGCGTTGAGCAGGTGCCAAGCGCGACGCATGGCCACGCCCTTGTCCGCGATCCACGTCCAGGCGAGCGCCACCAGCGCAATTCCCGGCGCAATCACCGCTATCGGTTCGACCACGCCGATGCGCTGCACCGCGTCCAGCACCGCGAACCCGAGGGTAAAAGTGAACATCGTCCCCACGATCAGCACGATCCCCGGGATCTGGGCTGGCTTCCACGACGCGAGCCCCAACGACAGGCCCACTCCGAAACGGACCGCAACTCCCATCAGTGTGGCGGCGGCCGCCTCAGGCGTTTGCGCCAACGCCTCACCAACACCGACAACCCCCACGACCGCCCACACGATCCAGCACACCGCAATCACGCACAGCGCGGCACGGCCAATCATCACGTTGACTTGGCGGCGCTGCATCATTGCGTGCCAAGGGTCATTGACGCCGGCGAGGATAGCGTCGGCAAGATCGCTCGGTGGCGCCACGTGCCCGTCGACCTCAGCAAAACGTACTCTTTGCGACAAGGAAAGAGCCTGCTCCCAAAACGCCGCACATTCCTCGCACTGCGCGAGGTGGGCATCCACGACGGCGTCGTCAAGCGATGCTTGCTCACCGTCGAGCCGCGCGGACAGACAGGCCTGAATCTCATCGTGGCTAATCACGTGTGAGCACCCCGTCCAAACTTGCGCGCCCCGGCCCGAACACGATGACCACGAACAACGCCGCGGCGAGCACCATCGTGTATTCAACGCCGCCATCGGCGATGAAGAACCCATTGCTCAGGTGCACGAAATAGGTCGCTGCCAGCACCAATAACGCGAGCACTGACGCGACAATCGTGGTCAGCAAGCCAATGACGAGGAACGCTCCCCCAACCAGCTCAACGAAGCCCGCAAGGTACGCGGACAGCGTCGGCTGCGGGACTCCAATCGCCGCGAAGTCTTCCGCGGTGCGTCGCATGCCCAGCTCAAACCAGCGCTGGTAACCACGCGCAACGAACACGATCCCGAGCACCGCGCGGATGACTAAGAGCGCAAAATCTCGAACTGCTGGCCTGTTCATGCACACTAGAGTACTCAAGGAACCAAACCACGCCGAAAAACGTCGAACTACGTATGGATAACGAAACAAAGCAACAATTCCCAATCACCGGCGACGACGGACTCAGCCGTCCACCCTGGGCCGCAAACGATCCACTCCTGCGCCACTACTACGACACCGAATGGGGCATGCCCATCCGCGACGAAGCAGGCATGTTCGAACGCCTCTGCCTCGAGGGGTTCCAAGTTGGCCTGTCGTGGAGGCTGATCCTGCAAAAGCGCGACGCCCTGCGCGAAGCGTTCCACGGGTTCGACCCCGACGTCCTCGCGCGCATGGGCTCAATCGAACACCTTCTTGACGACGCTTCCCTGATCCGCAACCGCCGCAAACTCCAAGCGGTGCTCACCAACGCGGCCGCCACCCGCGAGTTACGAGAAACCGGTACGGACCTCGCATCCTTTATCTGGTCCTACCAGCCAGAAACCACACCTGCACCCCGCAGCATGGAGGAAGTACCGACCCAGTCCGACGAATCACGTCGCCTCGCCCGAGACCTAAAGAAACGCGGGTTCACTTTCGTCGGCCCCGTCACGATGTACGCGCTCATGGAATCAACCGGCATTATCGACACGAACCTGATCGGCACTTGGCGACGCGGCGCATCCGGGGTGTGGAGTTAATCGTCGTCCATCTCTGCGAAGGCTTCCTCCACGGAGTCATACTCCTCGCGGGAAGCCTCCCAGACCTCTTTCGCTGCTGAGAAGTTCACTGCCGCGATAATGACGCCAACAACGATGTCGAACCAGGCAGTCGGCCAAACAAACGTGAGCAAACCGGCAACGATGATGAGCACGTTCGCCAGCGCGTCGTTACGCGCGGCGAGCCACGCACCCTTCGCCAACGACGAACCCTGGTCACGCAGCTTGAGCAAGATCACCGCGCAGATGAGGTTGACCGCCAACGCGCCCAGAGCCACACCCGTGAGTCCCTCCGGCGAAGGTGGGACCGGGTTGAGAATCTTGGTCACCACCATGACAACCGCCGCGATCGCCGGAATCAGGATCAACGTCGCCAACACACTGCCCGCCGTGCGACGCCGCGCCGCAGGCCATGCAACCGCGAAGAACACCAGGAAGTTAATCGCCGTGTCCTCGAAAAAGTCGGCGGAATCCGCTGCGAGCGAGGCAGAGCCAATCACCAGCGCGGCGATAAACTCGACGAAAAAGTACGCAAGGTTCAGCAGCGCAACAACCAGCACTGCTCGGCGGATCTGCTGCGCGGCCACGGTGTTCTCCTTTTCTTCAGCTGTCTTGCGTGTAACACCCTAGCGACGGCTACTGCTCTGCACTAAACGTCCCTGGATGTTCACTGTTCACCGTGTACCACAATGCATGGCAAGCAACCAATGCTAGGGAATGTATCCTCACCAAACACATCGAATGCACTCACGGAATGCTGCTTCGCACTGCGTTGCGAGTCAGCGGTAGGAGTAGGTCAGCGCTGCGCCACCAGCGGCAGGTTTACGGCGGTGTCGAAGATGAGGTTGTCGAGAATGCCGGAGCTTTTACGGAACTCGTCGCGGGCTGCTTCTGCGAGGTCTTTCAGCACAGCGCGTTTACTGCCACGCCCGTCGAGGTTATCGTCATCGTCCGACTCGGCCTCTGGCGGCTTGTCGACGCCCGCTTCCTCTTCCTTGACGCCGGTAGATTCTTGGGGCGCAGGCTGGCTTAAGGCACTGCCCTGCTCGGTGCTGGTGGGTTCGCCGCCGTCTGCCTGTGCGGCAAACATTCGTACCCACGGGCGAATACGGTCTGTGAAGTCCTCGGGCGCAGCGATCTGTGTGCAGTCGCACCCAGAGTGTCGCTGAAACGGCTGATCCCAGTAGCCACGCTTGCCATACGAATCGTCGGGGCTAAGGATGAGCCTCGGCTCTCGTGGCGCTCCTGCCTCTGGCGAGCTGCACCTCGAAAAGTTCCCAGCCCGCCGCCCGCCGTTGAGTTGTGAACCCCCGTCGACTCGTTTGAATAAAACTTACTATACCCGCTGGTAAACAGCAAGATCACGCCCTATATTAATCCCCACCAACTGCGGTGGGGCCTTATAGGCTG
>NZ_MLAL01000030.1 GCF_001875665.1 Corynebacterium sp. NML130628
CGGCATCATCGGTATCAGCAACGTTGACGAGCATGTAGCCAAGCTTGCGGATTGCTTTATGTGCTGGGTGGATCGGGTTTTTGCTGATATCGCTCAACGTGTTGCGTTGTACGTGGACAAGACAGCGCTGGATGGCTACGTGGGGCCATTTACTGTGGATGGCTTTCAGAGCTCCTCCTGAGCCGTCAGTGGTGATGATCAGCGGTGGGGCGATCTTGTCGAGGAGTTTGAGGTACTCGGATGAGCTTTCACGCACGCACCAATGCCAGGCGATGACGTGCGTGTCGGTACAGGCGACCAACAGGCATTTTTTGTGGAAATAGGTGCCGTCGATAAAGACCTGGTCGTAGACGCGATAAGGGTCGGTCATGCTGGGCACGGTGATAAACCACAGCAGTTGAAACCACCTGGTTAAGGTTCGTCTGGTCACTTTGTGTCGTGTGGCGACGCGGTCTGCGGATTCTCCGGAGAGTATCCAGTCGATGAAGATTTTGAAGTGGCGTACATCGTTGGTGTGGGCGCGGGGGTTGATTGTGGATGCGTTGCATTTCAGGCAGCGCCAACGTTGTGTGCCTGCGGTTGTGGTTCCGTTTTTTATCAGTGTGTGGCCGCACAGGGGGCAAGACGGCCGGTTTGTGATTGACATAGCAATTGGCCTTACCGCAGAACGGTCGGGCCGTATACCACAGGTGTGGTGTTATTTCGTGTTGATTTCTCGAAACGGGGAAATGGAACTGTTTTGGAAACCATTTCTATCTGTTGGGCCAGTTCATCCCGGGAAACCGGATCGATTTATACACACAAAATGTCCCTTAAGCCATTTTGTGCCGTAAATACGGCGTGTCGCGATAAGGGACATTTTGTGTGTAACTAGCTACGTCCAGCCCACCCTTTTCTCACGCCTAAGCTGGGGTTCCACTGACTATCAATGCCGGTATCGAATTCTTTCGGCCGCCCATTCAGGACAGCGTGCACGCAAGCTCACCTCTCGCCCCAAGCTGTATGCCAGCTTGCTCAAGGACATGCCTAGAAGCCGCGCTTATCGTTAAACGGCATAGGGGCTGTTGTAGGTACACGGAGGGTGGCAATACGCAGCCCTGCCCTCGACGTGGCCGGAATTGTGCACGTCAAGGGCTTTGCTCGTCTCCCCTGACCGTATGCAACCGCCCAACGCGCAGGCGGCTGGTTCTTGTCCCCTAGGGCCCTCAATCTTGCTGGGGTCCCTGCGCTACCCGCAGACTCCATACCACACACCAGGCGTCATTCGGTGTTGATTTCTCAAAACGGGCGAATGGAACTGTTTTGAAAACCATATCGGGTTGTTGGTCGAGGTCATCCCGGGAAACCGGATAGATTTATACACACAAAATGTCCCTTAAGCCAGGCTTGGGGGCCTGGGCCCCACCCTTTTGGCGGGGTTCCGGGGTTCCACTGACTATCAATGCCTGGCGCACCAAAATCCGGGTTTCCTGTTTGCCAAGGTTCTATTCTCCCAGGTCACTGCCGTCTCGGGCGGGATTGTGGTGCACAGCTAACGTCCAGGTAAGAAAACCGACCCGTCACAATCGCGAGGATTGGAGAGGGGCCGGGTTTTGTATCGACCACCGTAGCGCAGGAACGCCATACACTTATAACCTCACACCTTGTAAATGAACGAGATACATGGAGGAACGATGCCAACACCGACTCATAAGCGCGCAAACCCGCTCGGGACTGTTGCGCTGGTTGTTGCTGTGCTCGGCCTCGTATTCGCCGTCGCGAAGACCTTCCTGATCCTCGGGCGGGAGCCGGTGCGGTACGTGCTGCCAGTGATCGGGTTGGTGCTCGGCGTGGCGTCACTGTTCCTAGAGGGGAAGCGGAAGGACTTGGGGATTGCGGCGATTGTGGTCTCGATTGTGGCGGGGACGGTCGTGCCGTTCCTATTTGTGGGGTTCCTATTGGTGGAGTTGCCGTGGTGAAGGGGGCGTCGAAAAGCCGTTTCAATGCACACCCCCACGCAAGCCCCAGCAGGCAAAACGCTGCATGGAGTTTCATTCCGCGCTGGAGAGGGGAATAATTCGACGTTGTGAGTATCACTATCCTTCTGATTCTGATTATCGCCGTGGCACTGTTCTTCGACTTCACGAACGGTTTTCACGACACGGCGAACGCGATGGCCACATCCATCGCGACGGGGGCGCTCAAACCGAAAATGGCGGTGGCGCTCGCGGGCGTCCTTAATTTAATAGGGGCGTTCTTGTCGGTGGCGGTGGCGAAAACGGTGGCGAGTGGCATCGTGAAGTTGGACGGGTTTGACCTGACCGACACCATCGAATCCGAAAAGCTGCTGCTCGTGGTGTTCGCCGGCCTGACCGGCGCCATCATGTGGAACCTGTTCACGTGGCTGTACGGGATTCCGTCGTCCTCGTCGCACGCGCTGTTCGGCGGGCTGATCGGCGCAGCGATCGCGGCAATCGGGTGGGGAGGCGTCGTGTGGGAAGGCGTGCTGGACAAAATCATCCTGCCAGCCGTGTTCGCGCCGTTCGTCGCAGGGCTCATCGCGGCCGTCGCGACGTGGCTCGTGTACCGACTCACCGCCAACGCCGAACACGAACACCGCGACACCTACTTCAAATGGGGACAGATCGGTACCGCGTCGCTTGTCGCACTCGCGCACGGCACGTCCGACGCCCAAAAAACAATGGGGGTCATCTTCCTCGCCATGGTCGCCGCCGGGCAATTCGACACCGACCACACCATGCCCTTCTGGATCCAAGCAGCGTGCGCCCTGGCCATCGCCATCGGCACCTACTCGGGCGGATTCCGCGTCATCCGCACACTGGGCAAAGGGCTCGTCGAAATCCACCCGCCGCAAGGCCTCGCCGCCGAAACATCGTCCGCGGCAATCATCCTCACATCATCCCACCTCGGCATGGCCTTATCGACGACCCACGTCGCCACCGGATCCATCATGGGCTCAGGCCTCACGGGACCGAAAGGTGAAGTGCGCTGGGGAGTCGCCGGCCGGATGGCCCTCGCCTGGATCACCACACTGCCGATCGCCGCGATCATCTCCTACGTGACGTGGTGGGTGGCGAAGTGGGCGTCGACAATTGGGGGCGACCTCGTCTGGGGCGGCATCCTCCTCACCGTCATACTCGCAATCGGCGGCGGCTACATGTTCTACCGCGCGCAACTGCAACCCGTCGACCGCGACAACGTCAACGACGAATGGGACCCAATCGACGGCCCCCAAGGCCCCGAAACCGGACCGACCGGGCCCGCGCACATCGTAGACACCACCCACGGACTCAACCACCACCTGGGCAAATAGGAGACACTAATGCTGCAATCACTACTCATGGTCCTCGGAGTCGGCATGCTACTTGGCGCCGGGCTGCCAGCCCTGTTCTCACTGAGCATCCACTTCCTCTCCCCAACCGAAGACGGCACGGGGGCGAGCGGGGTGCGGCGCTTCGTTGGGTGGGCCTTCCTGGCGATCGTGCTGGTCGCCGTGGTCGCCGCGATCCTTCTGATCGCGCGCGAACGCATCGAATACTTCACCGGGTGGGACCCGTACCCGTTCCTGTAGTTGGGGTTGGCTGGTTCTGTGAAATAGTTCCCCGGGTTCCCGGGGCGGGGAACTATTTTGGTTGGGGGGTTGGCGGGGGCTGGCCGGGCTGCCTTGCCGTTGTTTTCGTTCCGGTCGAGGTATTAAAAGCGTGCGACGCGCTCGGTCGTCGAAAATCGGGTGCGCCGGTTGAAAATGCGCGACCTGCATCGCACGCTTCTAAGCCCACGCTTCGAATGGTTTCGGGGTATTTCTGCCGTTCACCCGTGGAGCATGATTGCGTGAGAATAAGGGGGACAAGCTGTGTAAGCTTTGGAATAGCGCTTTATCGAAGCGCGCCCTTTTCTAGCGGTGCGAGTCTCCACCGCTGGTGCGGTGGATCCAGGCTTGCCCTGGCTAGTTGGGGCCACCTCTCCGTAGGAAAGGGGGTGAGATGAGATGCCTAAACCTGGTGTCGGCGATGAGCCGGAAAAGGGGAAGGCCCGGAAAGCAATCGGCGAGATTACGATCCGGACCTTTGTGGCGTTAGTGGCCAAACTGCTCGCGGATATTGTTCGCGAGTTGACCGGTTGGCCGACTAACTAGTCTCACGAAGCCCTTCACTTTGCTTGGCGGCGGGTGAGGGGCTTCGCCTTTACGGCGACATGGAGACGTTGGGTGGCTTCATGTCACGTCCCACTATATACGAGTTACTGCCCTTCGGTTCAACCCCGAGAAATAAACTTGACCGGGGCTCGCCCCAGAAATACCTGCGGCACGCCAATAGTGGGTGTTGACAAACTAATTGTGTGGCCCTAGAGTTACCTCAAGATGAACAGAAGGTAAACAACCTTCATACGTTGAAAGGAGGGGCCCACATGATGCAGCTCATCAACCAAATCCGCACGTGGTTCCGCGACGAGAACAACGGCGTTGCCACCGGCATCGACGTACTACCGCTCGCAGTCCTTCCACGGGCGTAACTTCAACTGGGTTGTAGCCCGCACTCCTGGCTCTCGGGGCTGGAGTGCGGGCTTTTGCGTTGGGTTGCTGGGCAAGGGTTGCTGCGTTGCGCAGGGGTGCGCGGGTGGCGCGCACCAAATTCCGGCATTTTGGGAAGGCGCCGAGGCGTTTGCCCAGGTCGCGTGGCCTGTGGGAGGGAATTTGGTGTCTGCGCCACTCAGCCTGGCACCAAATTCCTGGATTCGGGAAAGGCGCCGAGGCGTTTGCCCAGGTCGCGTGGTCTGCCGGGAAGGAATTTGGTGCCGCTTCCCTAGCTTCCCAACCGAGTGAATGACAAAAGACGCACCCTCTTTTGGCCTAGCTATTCATACGCGCTGGTCAGTAATGGGCTAGTTTTCGCTACGCTAGCTGCGTGGTTTGTCACTGCGCCAAGGGGGCACCAAGCCGAGCGGCACCAAATTCCTGGATTTGGGAAAGGCGCCGAGGCGTTTGCCCAGGTCGCGGGTTCTGCGGGAGGGAATTTGGTGTCTGCGCCACTCAGCCTGGCACCAAATTCCTAGATTTGGGAAAGGTGCCGAGGCGTTTGCCCAGTTCGCGGGGCCTGCGCGAGGGAATTTGGTGTCCCTCACAGCGCCACTCAGCCGAGCGAGGGCAAGAACCCCCCAAAAAACTAGTGAGCGACGGTGTGGCCGGCCTCGCGCTCGTTGGAGGAGCTCGTCATGGAGGCGAGGACTTCGCTGATGTGGAGGTCGCCGATGGGGGCTTGCTCGGGGTCGTCGAAGAGTTGGTCGCCGAGGATGTTGTAGACGTAGTCGAGGTCTTTGTCGCCGCGGCCGGAGAGGTTGACCAGCAGGTTGAGTTCGTGGCCGTCAGCGTCGGCGACTTCGGCGAGCTTCAGCGCGTAGGCCAGGGCGTGGGAGGACTCGAGGGCGGGGATGATGCCTTCGTAGCGGGAGAGGAGTCGGAAAGCTTGGAGGGCGTCTTCGTCGGTGACGGCGACGTATTGGGCGCGGCCGATCTCGCGGAGGTAGGCGTGCTCGGGGCCGACGCCCGGGTAGTCCAGGCCGGCGGAGACGGAGAAGGACTCGGGGAGGACTTCGCCGTCCTGACCAGTGACGATGTAGGAGCGGGAGCCGTGCAGGATGCCCAGCTTGCCGTGGTTGAGCGGCGCGCCGTGGCGGTCGGTGTCCAGGCCTTCGCCGGCGGGTTCGACGCCGATGAGTTTGACGTCGGCGTTGCCGGGCTCGTCCTTGAGGTATTCGGCAAAGGCGCCGATGGCGTTGGAGCCGCCGCCGACGGCGGCGATGACGGCGTCGGGAAGTCGGCCGGTGTCCTCGAGCATCTGCTGGCGGGATTCACGCGAAATGACGGCCTGGAACTCCTTGACCAGGGTCGGGAAGGGGTGCGGGCCGCAAGCGGAACCGAGAACGTAGTGGGTGGAGTCAATGTTTTCGACCCAGTCCTGCAAGGCGATGTCGATGGCGTTCGACATGGAGCCGCCGGCGTCGTTCGTGACGGGGACGACCGTGGCGCCCATTAGGCGCATACGGCGCACGTTCGGCTGCTGGCGCGCAACGTCCTGCGCACCCATGTAAATCGTGCACTCCATCCCCATCAGCGCCGCAACCATGGCGGTCGCGGTGCCGTGCTGGCCAGCGCCGGTCTCGGCGATGAGGCGGTTCTTCCCCAGCCGCTTCGCGAGCAACGCCTGCGCCAGCACCTGGTTGCCCTTGTGGGCACCGCCGTGCGCCAAGTCCTCACGCTTCAAGAAAATTTTCGACGCCCCAACCCTCGGCAAGTTGGCACATTCGTAGACCGGGGTCGGCCGGCCGAGGAACTTCGCTTGGAGGCGCGAGAGCTCGTCGAGAAACTCTTTGTCCTCGCGGGCCTCGACGAAGGCACGCTCCAGCTGATCGAGCACCGGGTAGAGCGGCTCGGGCACATACTGCCCGCCGAACTCCCCGAAATATGCAGGTAGGAGCGTGTCGCGCTCAATCTTTTCTACATCGGTCATGGTGAATTTCCTCCGCGTCTGTGAACCTTTGTTGTGCGACACTCTACCTCCAAAACGTGTAGTGTGGGGGCTTTCTGAACTCGAACAAAGGAGCAATCATGAAGCGCACACTGACAGTCCTGGCCGCGGCGGCACTGCTCGCTGGCTGCTCGAACAGCGGCACTGAGGCGTCAGCGACAAAGACCGTGACAGAGGCCCCGGAGACCACGGTGGCGACCACGGCGACAACGGAGGCGGCGTCGGAAAGCACGGGTGAGGCCAACAATGACGCCGTTTACGACGCAATCGAGGCCGCACGCCCATTCGGCGACGTGATCTCCATCGACCGTGAGAACAACACCAACGCCTTCGAAGTCAAAGTTGTCAAAGACGACAAGATCGTAGAACTGCAGGTCGACGGCAACCACGTCATGGAAAACGAGTCCGAAACCGACGCGGAAGACGCCGCCAAGGCAGGCCAGGCCACCGTCGCGATCGAGGACGCCATCAAGGACGCCCTGAACCAGCACGACGGCATCCTCGACGCCGCCGAGCTCGACGAAGACAACGGCGCACTCCAATGGGAAGTGGCAATCGACAACCCGGACGGCACTGACCTGGCAACGGTCAACGTCCCGGCAAAGTAAGGATTACCGCTACTGGGGGTCAAACCCGGGCGGGTGCAACAACGCACCCGCCCGGGTTTTTGTGTTGGTGGGGGAGGGGTGGCGTCGATAATTAGTTGGACCTTGTAGCTACAGCAACATACAGGGCGTAATGTGTGCCGCGTCACTAATTGGAGTTGAAGGGAGTGAACATGGGCATCGTTGCGTTGGTAGTGTTCATCGCGATCACGATTGTGTTCAATGTTTTGCTAAAACGCAATATTGCAGAGGCGCTGCTGATCGGCCTGGTGGGTGTGGCGCTCGTCGGCGGAACGAGGGCACCAGAACTGCTATGGCTGGGAATTAAAAAGGCCGTCTCCTCGGAGGTCACTTTCGCCGGTATGGCATTCGTGTTCATGGGGATCATCGTGCAATCCACCGGTCTGATCGACCGCCTGATCACCATCCTGAACTCGATCTTCGGGCGGCTGCGCGGCGGGGCGGGCTACGTGTCCACCCTGGCCTCGGCGATGATGGGGCTCATCGCGGGCTCGACCGCTGGCAACTCCGCCACGGTCGGGTCCGTGACGATTCCGTGGATGAAGCAGACCGGCTTCTCCTCCAACAGGGCAGCGACCCTCGTCGCCGGCAACTCCGGCCTGGGCGTGGCGTTGCCGCCGAACTCCACCATGTTCATCATTCTGGCGATGCCGGCGGCTGCGGCGTCGTCGGCAAGTCAGGTGTACGTGGCGCTGGCCTGCGCCGGTGCGTACGCGGTGCTGTACCGCCTGGCCGTTGTGTTCTTCTGGACCAAGAAAGACCGCATCCCCAAGACTCCCAAGGACCAGATCGTGCCGTTCGGGCAGGCGTGGACGCAGGGGTGGCGCTCGCCGTCGATCTTCCTCGGCATCATCATCCCGGTGCTGCTCACCATCGGCCCGCTGGCCAACTGGTTCAAGAACTCCACCGGCGTCGGTGAGGACGGCATCAAGGCCATCTCCATCATCGTGTGGGTGCCGGTGCTGATCACACTCATCGCCCTCATCGAGGGCGCGGGCCGCATCCGCCGCAACAACGCCCAGTTCAGGGCGCAGATCGTCCGTGACCTACCGAGCTTCGCCACCGTCGGCATCTCGCTGTTCGCAGCGCTCGCAGCCGCGTCCATCATGGAGGAACTCGGTGTGGGCGACCAGCTCTCCAACACGCTTGGGGCAATGGACCTGCCGAAGTGGGTCATGATCCTCGTCGTCGGCGTGCTCGCCGTCGTCGTGGCAACCCCGCTGTCCTCCACCGCGACGGCAGCCGCCATCGGTGCCCCGGCAGTCGCGGCGCTCACGGCGGTTGGCATCGACCCGACGGTGGCGATCGTCGCCACCCTGCTGTGCACCTCGACGGAGGGGGCGTCGCCACCCGTGGGCGCGCCGATCTACCTCTCGGCCGCGATGGCGGAAGCCAACCCGACCAAGATGTTCATCCCGCTCATCATCTACTTCGTCCTGCCGATGATCCTGCTGGCGTGGCTCGTCGGCATGGGCCTGGCCCCCGTCTACGTACCAGGAGCGTAAACCATGAACCCAATCTTCAAGCTCTTCTCCATCCTGTTCTACGTCTTCCTCGCCGCATTCCTCCTCGGCGGGCTCGCACTCGTCGGCATTCAGGCGGTCGGACTCGTCACCGGCAGTGGCGACACCATCACCGGCGCCAAAGCGACGCTCGCGCCGTGGGTCTTCGGCGCAGCTACACTTTGTGCAGTATCCGCATTCGTACTCGGCTACCGCCCTGAAGCGCTCCGAGCACAACGCAAACAACGCCAACGCGACAAAGAAGTGCAGTTCCGCGAGCACCGCGACGATGCTCGGGACGAAAACAGCGCAGAATAATAGAGGACACGCATGAACACCACGCCACACGCAATCCGGGCCAAGCTCCGCAAAGACATGCCAACCCGGGCCGCCTACTCCTCTGACGCATCACTCTTCCGACGCGTCCCAGCGGCAGTACTCGAACCCAGCAGCGCACAAGACGTACTCGACGGCATCGCCTACGCACGCGAACGCGGCTGGTCCATCGTGGGGCGTGGCGGCGGATCCTCCGTGGCAGGCAACGCCATCGGCGACGGCCTCGTCATCGACACCTCCCGCTACTTCAACCGCATCCTCAACATCGACCCCGAGGCCAAAACGGCCACCGTGGAACCCGGCGTCATCTGTGACCAACTCCGCGACGCCGCCGCGCCCCACGGCCTCACCTACGGCCCCGACCCATCCACCCATTCCCGATGCACCATTGGCGGAATGGTGGCCAACAACGCGTGTGGCTCACACTCCGTCGCCTACGGCACCTCCGCCGACAACCTCGTCGACATCACACTCGCCCTCGTCGACGGCAGGGAAGTCACCTTCAACACGGACGGCTGCGACGACCCCCAACTTCACGACGCCCTCTCCGCCCTCTACACCCAAAACCGGGAGCTCATCCAACAGGAACTTGGCCGATTCCCACGCCAAGTCTCCGGGTACGGACTGCACTACCTGGGCAGCGACATGGCCAAAGCCATCGCCGGGTCCGAAGGCACCCTCGGGGTGATTACGCGGATGACCGTGAGGCTCGTCGATAAGCCAAAGCACACCGCACTGGCCGTGCTGTCCTTCGCGGACGTCTTCGCCGCCGCCGACGCCGCCCCCAAACTGCGCCAACCCGGCGTCGCCACCATCGAAGGCATGGGCGGCGACCTCCTCGACGCGCTACGCAGCAAGAACGGGCAAGAACACGCCGGCGAGAACCTCCCCGGCCAACCCCACGCCGGCGGCTGGCTCTACTGCGAGACCGAAGGCAACACCCTCGAGGAAGCCATCGCCGCCGCCGAAGCGCTCACCACCACCGTCGAACACACCGGAGCCGTCGTCGTCAGCGACCACGCCGAAGCCCGCGCACTGTGGCGCATCCGCGAAGCCTCCGCAGGCACCGTCACCCGCCTCCCCGACGGCGGCGAAGCCTGGCCCAACTGGGAAGACTCCGCCGTGCCACCCGAAAACCTGGCCAGCTACCTGCGCGGACTCTACGCCCTCATGGACACCTACGGTTACCGCGGCATCCCATTCGGTCACTTCGGCGAAGGCTGCGTCCACGTCCGCATCAGTTTTGACTTCCACTCAACAGAGGGCATCACCAACTTCAACAACTTCATGAACGACGCCGCCACACTCGTCACCGAACACGGCGGGTCCCTGTCCGGCGAACACGGCGACGGCCGCGCACGCTCATCCCTGCTGCACACCATCTACAGCCCCGAAATGCGCGCCATCTTCGAAGAGTTCAAACTGCTCTTCGACCCGCAGCGCATCATGAACCCCGGCGTCCTCGTCTGGGCCGACGCCGTCACCGACGGCCTCCGCATGGAACCCGCCCAACGCGCCCACGAAATCACACCCGTCCAGCTCTTCCCACGCGACAACGGCAGCTTCACCGACGCCGTCAACCGCTGCGTCGGCGTCTCCGCCTGCCGCTCCATGGACGGCTCCATGTGCCCCTCCTTCCAAATCACCCACGACGAAATCCACTCCACCCGCGGCCGCGCCCGCATCCTCTCCGAACTCTTCCGCGGCGAAACCATCACAGGCGACGACGCCACCACCGCCCTCGACCTGTGCCTTTCCTGCAAAGCGTGCGCCTCCGAGTGCCCGGTCAACGTGGACATGGCCACCTACAAAGCAGAGTTCCTCAACGACCACTACGCCGGCCGCGTCCGCCCACGCGTCCACTACCTCATGGGCTGGCTGCCAATCCTCAGCCACATCGCCCACAAACTCCCGCTCGTACCACGCACCACGAACTGGGCCCTCCACGCCCCCGGCGTATCGACGGCCATCGCGAAACTCGGCGGCGTTGACACCGGACGGCCGCTCATCAGCTTCGCCCCCGAATCACTGCAGAAATGGGCGCGCAAGCGTTCGGGGGCTGCTGGTTCGGGTGCAGCCGGAGAAAAAATAGTGCTGTGGCCCGACAGCTTCAACAACAAGCTCAACACCGGCCCGGCGCGAGCGGCTGTCGAAACGCTGGAGATGCTCGGCTACGAGGTCATCATCCCCGACGGCTTCGTCTGCTGCGGCTTGACCTGGCACTCCACCGGCCAACTCGCGATGACGCGGCGCGTACTCGAGCACTCCGCACACGTGCTCAAGCCGTACCTGGACCAAGGGCTGCAGGTCGTCGCGCTGGAGCCGTCGTGCACCGTCATGCTGCAACACGACGCCACCACCCAAACCGCCGACCCCGCAGTCCGCGAACTCGCCGAAGCCACCCACACCTTCGCCGAAATCGTCGCCCCGAAAATCCAGGACCTCGTCGCTGAGGGCAAGGTTCGCAAGCACAGTGGCAGCATCCTCACCCAGGTCCACTGCCACGAGAAATCACTCGGCGACCCGCAGCAGTCCTCGCTGATCCTGGCGGCGCTCGGCTACGACGAGGAACAAATCCAAACCGGGTGCTGCGGCCTCGCCGGCAACTGGGGCTTCGAAGACGGCCACGCCGAAATGTCCCTCGAACTGGGCGAACGCGAACTGTTCCCGCGCGTCCGGGAACACGACGGACCCGTCGTCGCCGATGGGTTCTCCTGCCGCACCCAAGTCGAACAGGGCACCGGCACCCAGGCGCAGCACGTCGCCGAGATCGTGCGCGATGTGCTTCGGGAGGAGCTCGCGTAGCCGATTTCAAGTAGCGTGTGGGCATGAACCACACCATCGAACACCAGCTACAACACAGGACGATCCGCGAATTTGAGCGGAGGGGCGTCGATAAGGAGGTGCTGGACCAGCTGTTCGAGGTCGCGATGCGCACAGCGAGCTCGCGCGGCCTGCAGCAGGCCAGCATCATCCACGTCACCGACACCGAGAAACAGCGGAAACTCGCCGAAATCGGGCAACAAGAATACGTCGGGCGCGCCCCCGTCTACCTGCTATTCATCGTGGACACCGCGCGCAACGCGGCACTGCTGGAGGAGCCCTCAGCGGCCGGGCACACCCGCCCCTTCGTCGAAGGATTTACCGACGCCTGCCTCATGGCCCAAAACGTCGTCAACGCGGCGGAGTCGCTCGGGATGGGAGCCAACTACCTCGGCAACATCCACAACGACCTCCAAGCCGTCGTTGACCTGCTCGAACTGCCTCGCTTTACCTTCCCGGTTGTTGGGCTGACCCTGGGGTGGCCCGCCCAAGAACCACAGCTCAAACCACGCATCCCGGCGCGACTGCGCGTCATGGAAAACACCTACCAGGCCCCCGCGAGCTGGGAGGAGGCCCTAGCGGAATACGACCAGGAGATGACCACCTACTACGACCTCCGAGACGCCAACCGCAGGTCAGACAACTTCTTCCGCCAAGTCCGCGCAGGCCTGCCCACCCACGCCATGCCGCAGGACCAGTCGTTGGATGTGGCGAGGCGCCAGGGGTTCGAGATCTAGGCACCAAATTCCTTTGCCAGGGGTGGCGACCTGGGGAAACGCCGGGGCGTGTTCTGGAAATGAGGGAATTTGGTGCGCGGGGTGGGGGAGCTCACATCGGTGAGAGCCTCCACCCAGCGGGAATCATTCTTTCGCTTTCGGCGCCCGCGGGAGGCGATGTGGGCGTCGTGAAGCTGTTTCAGTCGATCCTTCGCTGCGATATTCGGGATAGTTTTCCGCGAGAGCTCCTTGTTTTTAGGGCAGGCTAGAAAGGCCAGGTTGCTGAGAAGTTTGTTGGACTGGACGGTCGTGGCGATCTGCACTATCCTTTGTGACAGAGGCGACGCCCTCGCCGGACTATTTCAGTTCCGGGGACAGCGATACGCCTGGACCTCGTTGAGCTGCTGGCCGACGAGGTCATTTATTTAGATCTACGACTCGCGCAATATCTTGCAAAAATCGTTCGAAATAATGGCTCGTTTCATCACGATGCGTTCTTGAGCGCCTATAGACCATTGCGGAAAGATCAGGCAACCACAGTAGATGTTCATCTTTAGGAGACGCGTGGATAAGTTGGGTATGACGGGAGATAACTTTTTCTGAGCGCAGCGTTTTTACAAGTCTTCGATCGGCATCGTTTTCTGTGTTCGTTTGCCGTTTTTCAATAATGACGAGCCGTGTGTCGGGATGGTGTTTCTGTACGGTAGCCAGTAGGACCTGCAGGCAGTCTTTTCGCGCTTCATTAAACGCCGCCTTCACGTCCTCATTTTGCGAAGCTATATCCCTTTTAGATGCAAAAATATGCTGGTCTCTCACCTGCTTACAATATTTGAGCAGCTCCTCGGTTTTCTCCTGGCCTTCGCCAGTTTGTAGGGCTTCTGTAGTGTGCCAATAGTTTCCTTCTACGATTTCATCAATCTCTTCTCGAGTCACCTCTATGTGTGCAGCATTAATTAGGACTCCGCAGACCATATAGAATGAATAATCGAGCTGCTCTTCTGGCCTGTTGAACGTCTCATCAACATAGAGGACATAGTGCCTCGCATTCAGGTTTTTGTAAGCATTAGCGAGGGCAGGATTTTTCATCGACACCCTTATGTACACTACATCTAGTTTCCAAGAAACAGATAGCCCATTTCAATGAGCGGCATGACATCGCACTTCCTGGGCTCGATCGGCCTTTCCGAGGACACAGACGCCAACTTCGAACTACTGAGCACCGTCGACGTGATCAGCCATTCAACGGCGTCATCCCCTGGGCAGTCTACGCTAACCCCAGTGGCGCTACCTGGGGTTACTTCGTCACCCCCGACGGCGCGGGACACGAAATCTACTCCGTGCGCATCGACCACAACTACACCGCACCGGCCGTCGTCACGCGCATCACGGATGCGCTGGCAGAGGTAGAAATCGTCGATAGGGAAGGGGAGACGGTCACTCGGGTGCTGGCCAGCGTCGACGACCGAATGTCCTACCCACCCATTGGAAGCAGCCAGGAAGGCGGGGCCATGCCGATCAAGGAATACGGCATCGGGGCGATTGCGGAATCGGTGGAGACGTGGGCGTCGAAAAGCGAGTGGGAAGCCGAGCAAACCCCAATGGAAGGGCCCGGTGGGCAACCCGTGTACCTTGGGCCCGGATTCATCGCGAGCCCATGGCTATTCGCACTTGCAGATGGCAGCGCCACACCCAACGACGCCAACCCCATCGCGATGTTAAACGGGATATGCGAAGCCGTCGAGCTCGTAACGAACCAGCTCACCGGAACACAGTTCTACCTCACCCGCATCAACTGCGGTTTCCCCATCACCCTCGCCATGCCCGCCGACACAACACCAGCACCAAAGGTCGGCTGCATCATTGGAGGCGAAGCCTTCCTTGTCGGTAGCGCGGGAGCCTGGCGGGCGCAGTCGAGTGCATGATAAAGCATAAAGCTTGCTTAATTTAGGCTATACTTTACCTACTTTATTCACAGCTCACTCTGTGTTGAGCTTAATCATGTGCACCGCCAGGTTCCCCAACAGCAAAGGACACCACATGAAGCGAATCATTGCTTCCGCAACCGCAGTAGCCCTGTTAGCTACGACCGCAACTCCGGCACACGCCGCGAACGTTGAGTACCGGAACGACACCTGCTCGTTCACCCTGTTCGACGACGAGCTTCCAAGCCTCAAAGCAAGCACCATCGCACCCAAGAAGGCACTTTCGGAGGCCGGGTTGCGCGAGGCATTCACGCTGGTAACGCCGCAAGAAGCATCGGAAAAGCTGGTGCTCCTTGAACAAGAAGTCACCGCACTCACCAAGCAACGCTCAGAACTTCTCGACGCCACCACCAACGGCACAGCCGACGAACAGCAACTTAAACAGCTCAACTCCCAACTCAAGTTTCTCCGGGCTTTCGAGCCTGCCTTGGAAGCCTGCTCGCAGCACAAGAGCTACACGGAAAGAGCGACCTCAACACCAAACCCGCGTCCACAGCAGAGCGGACCGAAGCAGACCGGATCAATCGGCGATACTGACGAAAGTAGCGTTAAAGATATGAGCCCAGCAGAGATACGCGAATGGCTCAGTATCGCCGGCCCACTCGCCGGGATCTTCCTCGCGCTTGCGCTCGGCGCGGCCGCGCTCGTGACGGTGGTCTTCCCCGCATTGACGCCGAAGCTGCCGTTCTAGCATCACCCTTTCGGGGGATCTTTCAAATAATTATTGAAAACGCTTCTCTGACTATTGCGCGTTGGGTATAATTGCTCTCCAGGCACTTCGCCCAACAAACCCTAATTGTTACCCCCGAGAAGAGGTCCAACATGAAGAAGATCATCACCGCAGCAGTTGCCTCGGCAGTCATCGCCGGCGGCCTGGCAGCCCCAGCACAGGCAGCTGACCCACAGGAGACCAAGTGCAAGATCACCTACCCAGCCGCTAAGGAAGGCGAAAAGGCTGTCGAGAAGGAGTTCACCAAGGCTGAGGCTGACGCGCAGCTGAAGAAGGACATCGAAGCTTCGGCCCAGCTAGTCAAGGAGCGCGCCGAAATCGAAGCACAGCTCAAAGAAAAGAAGATCAAGCAGGAAGAGGCTGACGCGAAGTTCAAGGAGATCGACGCAAAGCTCGCCAACCTGAACGCAACCGCCCCAGCACTCCGCGCCTGCGCAGCCGGCAAGAATCTCTCCCCATCCAGCTCCAAGATCGAGTCCACGCTCAGCTCCATTGACGGCAAGCTGAACAACTACGGCATCGGTGCTGTAGCGGGTGGCTCCGTTCTCGCGCTGCTCGCCCTGATCGCAGTGGCCCTGCCACAGGTTGCACCAATGCTGCCACCAGCAGTGCGCGACGCGCTTCCTTTCTAAGAAGCATCTCACCAAAGGGTGGGCGCCCCATGTGGGGCGCCCATTTTTCTATGCGCGGGGGTTGGTGTCTTGTCGCTGGCGCGGTGGGGGCGCTGGGGGCGCGCGCACCACATTCCTGGATTCTGGGGAGGCGCCAGCGCGTTTCCCCAGGTCGGCACGAGCGCGGGTGGGAATTTGGTGCGCGGGGGCGCGGAGTGCGCGGGGGCGCGGAGTGCGCGAGAGAGGCCCGAAGACCCTTCAGGTGTGAGGGCAGAACGGCGCTAAGATGTCAAGGATGAAACCAATGATAGGGAGTGTGATTGGGGCGGTGGTGGGGCGTCGAAAAGGGAGGAGGCGCCAGGCGATCACTGACGAGCAGGTGTTGGCGCACGAGATTCGCACGCCGCTGTCGCTGATTCAGGGGGCGGCGGAACTCCTGGCAGACGAGGAAGATGAGGGGAGGAGGCGTCAATTGGTGGGGGCGATTCAGACGAACTCGGCGAGGGCGATTCAGATTGCGGAGTCGCTGCTGCTGCAGGCGAAACTCCATAACGGCACCTATAGCTTGCAGAAGCAGGCAGTTGATGTGCGTGCGCTGCTGCGGGAGACGGCGCAGGAGATGCGGGCGATGAGCCAAGTGCCGATCGTTGTGGATGACCCGGGCGACCCCCTGACCGTTGAGGCGGACCCGCAGCTACTACGGCATGCGCTGTGGAACGTGCTGAATAATGCCGCGCGCTACGCGGGTGGTGACCACGATATTGTGGTGCACTCGGAGGCCAGCGCGACCAAGGTCATTATTACTGTGGCGGACTTCGGGCCAGGCATGTCGACGAAGCAACGTAAGCAGCTGTTCGTGCCGTTTTCGCAGTTCAACACCGGTGGTGACAATCAGCGGGTGCCGACGGGCGCCGGGCTCGGCATGGTGATCATGGCCGATATTGTGGGGCGGCACGATGGGGAAGTGTTGGTGGATTCGAGTGCGGACCACGGGACGTCGGTGCTCATTACGCTGCCGAAGGGCACGATGGCAGGGGGCGAGGATGACAAGTAGGCACGTGCTAGTCATCGATGATGAGCCGCAAATGGTGCAGATCGTCGGCTACGCGATGGAGATGGAGGGGTGGCGGACGTCGAGTGCTGCGACGGCTCGGGAGGGGTGGCAGATCCTCAACGAGCAGCACTGTGACCTGGTGATTCTCGACGTGATGTTGCCGGACATGTCCGGCACCGCCCTGTGCCAGCGCATCCGGGCTGCGGGCGTGTTCGCCGACACGCCCGTGATTATGCTGACCGCGCTCGGCGAAACCGAGAAGCGCGTCGCCGGGCTGGAGGCAGGGGCGGACGACTACCTGGCGAAGCCGTTTTCCCCACGCGAGTTGGTGCTGCGCGCCCGGGCACTCCTGCGGCGCAGTGGCGCGGCGCAAGAGAGCACGGCGACACCGATTGTGGTGGGCGGGGTGTCGGTGCACCCGCTGAGTCACGCGGTGGAGGTGCACGGGAAAGCCGTCGATATGACGGAGACGGAGAGCAAACTTCTGCAGGCGCTGCTTGCGCGGCCCGGGGAAGTGGTGGGGGTGCGCCAACTGCTCAACGAGGTGTGGGAAACCAGCGCGACGCAGGGCGGTAGGAACATGGTGAAGTCCACAATGTACCGGCTTCGGAAGAAGCTTGAGGACGCCGGCATGCCCCCGGACGCCATCGCGTCCATTCGGGGCAAAGGCTACGTCTGGGCGACGGCAGAGCCCCCACGGTAACAGGACTGTTACCAACTGTTACCGGCAGCAAAAGCGCTGTTACCAGGCAGGACGCACAATCAGAAATGGAAATACTGAGAGTGCACAAAAGGAGTGCCTGCCATGTTCGAATGGTTACAAGCACCGGGGCCTGCCAAGCGGCTGCCGGAGCATGAGGTGGACAAGCTGTACCCGCGGATGCGTCTGCAAGTATTCATGGGTATCTTCCTTGGCTACGCAGGTTTTTACCTGATCCGAAACAATATTTCGGCGATCGCCCCCTTGCTGATTGATGAAAGTGGCGCGATCGATAAGCCGGCGATCGGCATTATCGGCAACGCGGTGCTGGTCAGCTACGGGTTGTCGAAGTTCTTCAGCGCCATGATTTCGGACAAGTCCAACGCGCGCTACTTCCTGCCCCTCGGGTTGGCGCTGTCCGCCTTGATGAACCTGGTGGTCGCGTTCGTGCCGTGGGTGTCCGCGAGCGTCGGCGTGTTCGCCACCGTCATGTTCCTGAACGGCTGGTTCCAGGGCATGGGCTACCCGCCGTGTGGGCGTATCGTCGTGCAGTGGTTCTCGACGAGCGAGCGCGGCTGGAAAGGCTCACTGTGGAACACCTCGCACAACCTGGGTGCGTTCGGCCTGCCTGTGCTGGTTGGTATCGGCCTGAGCATCACGGGCCAGAACTGGCGCGCAGCCTACTGGTTGCCCGCACTCGTCGCGCTTGTGGTGGCGCTCATCGCGTTCCTGCTGATCCGCGACAACCCGCCATCAGTCGGCCTACCGCCAATCGACGAATACCGCGACGACCCAGCAAAGGTCGCCGAGGACACCGGCGAGAAACTCTCCACGAAAGACCTGGTGTTCAAACACATCCTGCACAGCCGTATCATCATGCTGCTCGCGTTCGCGAACGTGTTTGTCTACGCGCTGCGCTACGGTGTGCTCCACTGGATCACCACCTACCTTTCTGAGCAGCACCACATGAGCATCGGCAGCGGCCTGGTCGGTTTCGCCGCGTTCGAGCTGGCCGGGTTCATCGGCACCATCCTGTGCGGCTGGCTTTCGGACAAAGTCTTCCACGGCAACCGCTCCGCATCCATCTCCCTGTTCACCCTGGGCGCAGGCCTGTCCATCGCGGCGTACTGGCTCTCCCCGGTGGGCACCCCGTTCTGGCTGATGGTGCTGTACGTCGCCCTGATCGGTGGATTCATCTACGGCCCGGTCGGCCTGATCGGCCTGCAGGCCCTCGACCTCTCCCCACGCAACGTGGCAGGCACCGCCGCAGGCTTCACCGGCCTGTTCGGCTACCTGCTCGGCGCGACCCTGGCGTCCACCGGTGTGGGCTTCCTGGTGAAGTACGCCGGCTGGGACGTCACCTTCATCGTGTTCCTCGTGTTCACCGTCCTGATCCTGCTCATCTTCCAGGTCATCTGGCGCGAAGAGAAGAAACTCATGCAGCAGCGTGAAGCGGAGATGCAGGCTCACGCCTAAACACGCCTAAACTCCCCTAAACTACAGCACTGTGTTTGCAAAGTGGCTCCGCCTGCCAGCGATCATCGTGGTGGCCATCCTCTCGGCCACCACGATGTACCGCACCCTCATCCCGCAGAACACTGACCTGACCATCATGTGTTCCAACGACGCCACCGTCTGCGAACAGTGGAAACTCGACATCCGGCGCGAGCTCGGTCTGGATGTTCGCTACGTCAGCCTCCCCACCCAGGAGGCGCTGAAACGTTTACAAACCGGGTCACGCGAATTCGACCTCTGGGTCGGGGGCCCCAGCGAAAACTACCGATTCGCGGCCCGCCTCGGACTACTCGACGCCACCAACCCACCCGCAGCCGCCACCATCCCCGCCGAATTCCAGGACCCCCACGGGTACTGGTTCGGGGTGTACGCCTCCATCCTCAGCCTGTGCAGCGACCCCGACGCCTTCCGAAACCTAGGCACCGACTTGCCCGCCACCTGGCGTGACCTGCTCCGCCCCGAACTCAACGGGTGGGTTTCCGCGCCATCGCCGCTGACGTCCGGCACCGGGTACGCCATACTGCTCAGCATGCAATCCGCAGGGCTCGAACCCGCAGAGATCCAACACATCATGCGCAACATCGACCGCTTCACCCGGTCCGGCAACGCCCCCAGTGACGTTGTCGCGCACGGCGAAGCGGCCGTCGCTATCTCATACGAACCCTACTGCCAAAACAAAACCACCCGCGACGGCGCGCCCCTAACCATCACCTACCCCGCCGAAGGGACATCCTTCGAAATCGCCTCCGGAGGGATCATCGCCCAGGGCAGCAACAAGGCCACCGCACGGATCGTGATGAACTGGCTGCTCTCACCGAGCGGGCAGACCTCCGCCCGGCGCGTCGGCCTACCACAAATCCCCACCAACAGCGCCGTCGCAGGCAACATCACCGACGTGCTCGCCGCCACCGACGGCATCACCGCCATCCGCCCCGACCTCGCCGACGCAGAACGCGAACGGTGGATGACCTGGTTCGCCAACACAACAGGGGAGCAGCCATGAAAGCACTCCTCGGAGCCACCGCCACCATCACCACCATCTTCGTGATCGTGCTCGGCCTGCCGTACGGCGCGCTCATCCAAGCGGCGCTCGCCGACACCAGCGCGCTCCACAGCCTACCCCTCACGCCGCTTGTGACCGGCAGCGCTATCGCGCTTATCGCCACCCTGGCAACCACGGCACTGGGCACCATCGGTGCCCTCGCAGCCACGCGGTGTGGGCGAGTGGGCGTCGTCACGCTCGACATGATGCTGCTGTTCCAGCTCACCATCCCACACCCCGTCATCGGCGCAGGGTGGAAAGTCATCCTCGGGCGCACCGGCGCCCTCCCATGGCCCCTCAACGACGACTTCACCGGACTCACCGCCCTCACATTCACCTTCATCACCTCCTTCCTGCCGCTCGCATACTTCGCGCAACGCACCGCACTCGCCCCCATCGACGCCCGCGAAGTCAACGCCGCACGTCTCGGCGGCGCTCACGGCTGGAGCCTCTTCCGCCTCATCTACCTACCCCGCCTTGCCCTCTTCACCCCCGCCATCTGCGTCTTCACCTTCAGCGCCATCCTCTCCGACCCCATCACCCCAAACATCATCGCCCCACGCACACCCACCGCCGCCACCACCATCTGGTTCAGCTCACACTCCTACGGCAACCAAAGCGAAGAAGCCTGGCTCGCACTCCTCCTCACCCTGCCAATCCTCGCCGTATTCGGCCTCGCCGCGGCGTACTACGTGCGCCTCCTGCGGCGCATGCCCGGCCTCATCCAACTCATCCGCGCCACCCACCCCACCACACCAAGCCGCGAACACGCCGTCGGCGCCACCACGCGCACCCCGCAATGGATCCTCGCGTGCGGCATCGCGTTCAGCGCCACCTTCCTCACCCTCGCCACCCACCGCGGCATCACAGAAGGCGGCCAACCCCCAATCGGCGACGCCGTCATGAACACCGTCGGCCTCAGCTTCATCGTCCTCATCTGCTCACTCGCCCTCAGCGCCACAGCACTCGCCGCCCGCGCCACCAGCGGCACCCACCTCGGCTGGATCGGCCGCCGACTTATCGACGCCACCTTCGCCCTCATCGCCACCGCCCCCGGAGCAACCATCGGATGCGGACTCCGCATCATCGCCACCCAACCCGCCCTGGATAACCCAGCCAACCCGGCAGCATCCTTCGCCGCCGTCGTCCTCGCCTGCCTCCCCAGCTCCCTCGCCATCACCTACTTCCTCCTCGTCTACATCGGCCCCCTCATGTCCCAAGGCGAATACCTCACCGCGCTCCTCCAAGGCGTCGGCCCCATCCGCGCCACCACCAGCATCGTCCTACCACGCTCCGCACACCTCCTCATCCTCGGCTTCCTCGCCGTCTTCTCCAACACCACCGTCCTCGCCGTCCCACTCCTCTGGGTCAGCACACCCGACACACCACTGCTCATCCTCCGACTCTTCATGCTTCTCGACGCCGCCAACCACCCCGCAGCCCTCTCCATCAGCATCACCGTCTCCCTCTTCATCGTCGGCATCGCAGCCATCGTCGGCGTCGGCGTCGGCGGGGTCGGCGGGCTCGGGAACCGAAGGGGCGTCGACACGCACTGGCGAAAGGACCACCAACCATGGCAGCAATAACCATCCGCAACCTCCTCAACACCATCAACCTCGACGCCGACCCCTGCGAACTCATCGTCATCCTCGGACGCTCCGGAGCAGGAAAAACCACAATGCTCAAAGCCCTCGCCGGACTCACCAACGCCCCCGGACACATCACCATCGACGGCCAACCCATCCACCACCTCCCACCCCACAAACGCCCCATCACCATGATGATGGACCACCCCGCCCTCTTCCCACACCTCACCATCACCGACAACATCCGATTCACCGGCGCCAACCACGACGCCATCAACGTCGCCATGCTCAGCCTCGGCATCGACGACCTCGCACACCGCTACCCCCACCAACTCTCCACAGGCCAACAACAAAAAGTCGCCCTCGCACGCGCCCTCGTCCAACAACCCACCCTCATGCTCTTCGACGAACCCCTCGCCCACGTCGACACATACTCATCCAAACAACTCAAACAACAAATCCTCCGCACCCACCAACGACTCGGCAGCACCACCCTCTACGTCACCCACGACATCGACGAAGCCTTCTCCATCGCCGACCGCATCATCTACCTCACCAACAGCCACATCACCCAAGACGCCGCGCCCCAAGACCTTCGCGAACAACCCGCCACCGTCGAAATCGCCCGCCACCTCGGCGCCACCATCTTCATCCCCACCACCGGCACCATCACCCACACCCAATACGGCACAGCAACCGCCCACATCAGCCTCCTCGGCCAACACCACACCATCCCAGCCGAACCCACCCTCACCACCAACGACACCCTCGTCGCCATCGGCTACCCCACCAGCGCAACCGTGGGGTTGCCCGCAAATCGTGGACACGTAGTGGGGCTACCTAGTGTTTAGGCAGCTATTTCTTTTCTACTGGTGGTTAGACCAATGTGGTTTTCGAAGTCGACGGGGCTGACCATTCCTAGTGCAG
>NZ_MLAL01000031.1 GCF_001875665.1 Corynebacterium sp. NML130628
CGGGGTTGGTGTTGTAGTGTGCCCAATCCCTCTCGGGTGGGTTTGGTATCAGCGGGGGAATATCGTGCGGGGACATGGGCGGGGACCTCCTTCGGTTCGGCGCTCACAACCAGCCTGCCACCTAGGGGGACGTGCGTCTTTTGTCACTCGGTCCCCGCGTAGTACCTGCCCATGAACTCCTCGCGGAACGCTTCGTAGTCCCCGGCGTCGATGGCACGCCGGATGTTGTCCACCAGGCGGATCATGAACTCCAGGTTGTGCATGGTGCACAGCGTGCCCGCCAGGAACTCCTTCGCCTTGAGCAGGTGGTGGATGTAAGCGCGCGAGTAGTTCTCGGAGACGTAGCCGCCGAACTCCTCGTCGACGCCGGAGAAGTCCCGCTTGAACCGGGCGTTCATCAGGTTCATGCGCCCGTCCAGCGTATAGACGCCCCCACGGCGCCCAAGCCGCGTCGGGGCGACGCAGTCGAACGTGTCGGCTCCGGCTTCGACGGCGGTGAAGATGTCGTCCGGCTCGGAGATGCCCAGCAGGTGGCGCGGCTTGTCCACGGGCAGCTCGTCAGTGACCCAGCCGACGATGGTGCCCAGGTTTTCCTTCTCAAGGGCGCCGCCGATGCCGAACCCGCCGAAGCCGCGTCGGCCGGCCTCGCGCGCCTCCCGGTCGAGGTCGAGCAGTCCGCGGGTGGCGTGGCGTCGTAAATCTTCGTACTGGGCGCCCTGCACCACGCCCCACAGTGACTGCTTCGGGCGGTGCGTGCGCTCCTCGGTGAGGCGGTGGTGCTCGTCGAGGCAGCGCTTCGCCCAGCGGTGGGTGCGCTCCACGGAACGCTCCTGGTAGTCGCGGGTATCCACGAGGGTGGTGAGCTCGTCGAAGGCGAACATGATGTCGGCGCCGAGCTGGTGTTGGATCTGCATGCTCACCTCGGGGGTGAAGCGGTGCTTGGAACCGTCGATGACAGACTTGAAGTCGACGCCGTCTTCGTCGACCATCGCCATGCGCTTACGCTTCTCGGCCCGGATGTCTTTGTCTGTCAGCCCGGCCGTGTCCATCGCGAGGACCTTCTTGAAGCCGACGCCCAGGCTCATCACCTGGAAGCCACCCGAGTCCGTGTAGGTCGGGCCGTCCCAATTCTCGAAGGCGGCGACGCCCCCGGCCTCATCGACGATGTCGGGACCCGGCTGCAGGTACAGGTGGTAGGCGTTGGACAGGATCGCCTGCGCACCGGTCTGGTGGATCTGCTCCGGGGTGAGCGTTTTCACCGTGGCTTTCGTCGCCACCGGGATGAACGCCGGAGTTTGGATCGGGCCGTGCGGCGTATGGATCACACCCGTGCGCCCATGCTTACCCGGCGCGTCATACAGGGTGGTGTTCAGGTCGAAGGAAAGATCGTCGGTCATGCGTGCTCCAGTGATTCGGGGTGAAATTCGGCCTCGAGTTCGGTGCCTTCCACGTCAACTTCCGGCAGCGCCTTGTCCAGCCACTTCGGCATCCACCAGGTGGAACGGCCCAGGATAAACATCGTAGCGGGGACGAGCGCCATGCGGACGAAGAAGGCGTCGAAAAATACGGCGGCGCCGAGCGTGAAGCCGAAGATTTGGATGAACGGCAACGGCTGATCGATGAACGCCACGAACACCGCAATCATAATGATCGCCGCGGCCGTAACCACGCGCGCGCCCTGCACGAAGCCCTCGACGGTGGACTCGCGCACCGCCTTGATTTCCGCCTCCGGGTCGCCGGCGCGGCGCAGCTTCAGGTAGCGCTCGCGGATGCGGGTGACCAGGAAGACCTGGTAGTCCATGGCCAGGCCAAACGTGACGCCGATCAGGAAGATCGGCATGAATGACAGGATCGGGCCCGGAGTATTCACCAAGCCGCCCCAGCCAAGCTGGAACATGCCCACCGTCATGCCGAACGCCGCTCCCACCGACAGCAGGAACCCAAGACCCGCCACGACTGGCACCAGGATGGAACGGAATACAAGGATCAGCAACACAATCGCCAGCCCGACCACAATCGCCAGGTAGAGCGGCATCGCCGCCGCAAGCTCCTCGGTGATGTCCATCTGCACCGCCGTCAGGCCCGTCAAACCTATCGACGTCCCCGTCGCATCCTCCACCTGCGCATTATTCGCGCGCAACGCATGCGCCACCTCCAGCGTGTACTCCTCCTCCGGGCCGCCCTTCGGGGTGGCCAGGATCCGAGCCGCCGTCAAATCCTCGTTCGCGCCGATGAGCTGGGCGTGCTCAATACCGTTGACGCTGTTGGCCTCCTGCACCGCATACAGAAACGACGCCAGCGCCGCCTTCTGCGCGCGCCCGCCAGCCTCGTCCGGCATCATCGCCATGTACGGCTGCAGCATCTCCGCGTCCGGGTTAACGGAGGTGGCGTCGACAACCAAGAGGAACGGGGCATTCACCCCAGGGCCGAAGCCCTCCGCCATCAAATCCGCCGACTTACGCTGCGTCGTGTCCAAGTTCGACGTCGTATCCGACGGCAACGCCATCTCCAGCTGCAGCAAGGGTGACGCCAGCGCACCCAGCCCCAGCACGACGACCGTCATCACCACCACCGGGAACCTGCGCACAAAGTTCACCCAGGAGCGGCCCACCGACTTCGCCGCCAAGTCACGGCCTTCACGCTTACCCGGGCCAGGGTTGCCCGCGAACCACGGCAACTTCCCACCAAAGGAACGCTCACCCCACACGCCCAACAGCGCCGGGAGCAGCGTCAACGCCACCAGCACCGCGATGAGCACCGTCAGCGCAGCCGCCAAGCCCATCCACGTCAAAAACTCAATCCCGGCCAGGGACAGCGCCACCAGCGCCGTGAACACCGTCGTCCCCGCGAACACCACCGAAGAACCGGCCGTGCCCACCGCCAGGCCCGCCGCCTCCGGCGCGTCCAGCGTCTGCCGCTCCTGCCTGTACCGCGACAGGATGAACAGCGCGTAGTCAATACCGACAGCCAGGCCGATCATCACCGCCAGCACCGGCGTGACCTCGTTGAGCTCCACCCAATGCGTCGTGATCAGCACCGCCAGCACACCAATGCCCACCCCCACAACAGCGCTCACAATCGGCATTGTCGACGCCACCAAGGACCCAAACGTCACAATCAGCACCACAAACGCCACCGCGAGACCCACCATCTCCGACGTCGTCTTAATCTGAATCGGGTCGCCGAACCCGGCGCCACCAGCCTCGACCTGCAGCCCAGCCTCCCGGCCGATCTCCATCGCCTCGCTCACCACGGCGCGCTCTTCTTCCGACACCGTCATCGAAGACTCCGCGCCGAACTCAAACGTGGTGTACCCAATCCGGCCATCGTCCGACACCATCCGCAGGTAGTACGCGTCCTGCTTCGCCTGCTCCTCAGGCAGGCCCATCTGCGTCATCTGCCCGACGATCATCTCCCCCAGCTCCCGGTTCACATTCACCGGGTTGCCAAACCTGTCCGTCCCCGTCAGCCCCTCCAGGTGCTCCTCGATGTAGCCGACCGTCGCGTCCATCCCCGCCATGAACTCCGGCTCCTCTAATCGACGCCCCTCCGGCGCCGCAAACACCAAATTCACCCCAGGCGCCGTCGCCACATTCCCCTCACCCGGAAAGTGCCGATCCATGTCCTCCAACGCGTCGATCGCCGGTGTTCCCGAAATCGAAAACTCCGACGTAAACGGCTTCATCAGCGAAAACGCCCCCGCCGCCGTCGCCCCAAGCAGCAACAGCCACGCCACGATCACCTTCCACTTATGCAGAAATGACCAGCGCCCAAGCCGAAACAGCATCTTCGCCACGGTGTTTACGTCCTCACTGTCGCTTCACGATTGTTGGTGCCACCAAGCCGTGGCACGTTACCACGCCATCTTATAGGCGGAACCCGGGTGGGCTCGCCTTCGGGGAACAATTTTGGGTTCGAGGCCGGTTCCCGTCGACCAACCAACCCGTTTCCCCAGGTCGCCGCCCTCGTCGCGTGAAAAAGTTCCCCGCGCCCCTCGTGCCGACACCAAATTCCCCCACCGAGATTCGGCGACCTGGGAAAACGCTCTGCTCCGTCCCCAAAATTCGGGAATTTGGTGCGTGGGGTGTTTGATGTGACACCAGATTCCCCCACCGAGATTCGGCGACCTGGGGAAACGCCCTGCCCCCTCGCCCAAAACCGGGAATTTGGTGCCGTTCCGCACACCTCCGAACAAACAAAAACAACGCACCCCAGCCCAACCCGGAGTGCGTTGTTTTTAATTGGCGGTAGCGGCGGGATTTGAACCCGCGGAGGTTTTACCCTCACTCGCTTTCGAGGCGAGTACCTTCGGCCGCTCGGACACGCTACCGCAAACCAGAGTAACGGTTATTGTCCGAGCAACCAAATCAAGGCGGGGCTTAGTCGTTCAGCTTGTCCTCGACCTTGGCGGCAACTTCGTTTGCCTTCTCTTTGATGGAGTCGGCTGCCTCACCGATCTTGTCCTTTGCGTCGCCGATGAGCTGGTTTGCCTTGCCTTCGTTTTCGAGGGACTTGTCGTCGGAAACCTTGCCGGCTGCTTCCTTAGCGGTGCCCTTCAGCTTGTCTCCTGCTCCTTCAAAAGCCATGTCGTTGCTCCCTTTCGTTTCGTTCCTAAGCTAACAGTTCCCCATAGTAACCACTTTCGTGGCGGGAGGCTGTAACGATTCGGTTACGTATTAGCGCAGGTCTCGAAAAAATTCGGCGAGTAGTGCGGCGTTTTCGGGTTCCATGATCCCGCCGCGGACTTGAATTTGGTGGAGGTGGTGGGGGTCCCGGAGGGCGTCGAGAAGGGAGCCGACGGCGCCGGTTTTGGGTTCGAAGGCGCCGAAGATGAGGGAGTCGACGCGGGCGCCGAGGAGGGCCCCGGCGCACATGGTGCAGGGTTCCAGGGTGACGACGAGCTCGCAGCCGTCGAGTCTCCAGCTCCCGTGGGTGCGCGCGGCGGCCCGGATGGCTTCAACTTCGGCGTGGGCGGTGGGGTCTTGGCGTTGTTCGCGCCGGTTGACGCCGCGGCCAATAACCTCGCCGTCGGTGTCGAAGACGAGGGCGCCGACGGGCACGTCGCCGGGCGGGGTCGTGGTGGCGAGGTCAAGCGCTTGTTGCATGCGGGCGGTGGCGCGCCGCTGCCAGGCCGGGGAAGGCATCTCTCGCATAGTTGGCACAGTTAGCGCAGTGCCTCGTGGAGTTCGTCGACGAAGCCGAGGGCGTCGGCGATGTCGTCGATGAGGTCGGCGGGTTCTTCGTCGGCGTCGAGAAGGAGGCTGAGGCGTTCTTCGGTGAGGCCGAGGTCGGCGAGGATGTCGAAGTCGCCGTCGGCCCAGCTGTCGGTGTCGTCGAGGTCTTCGGGGTCGATGTCGGGGATGTCGCAGCCGGCTTCTTCGAGGGCGTCGGCGGCGTAGTCGTCGTCGACGGCGATGGGGGCGTCGCTAAGGAGGATGCGTGCGCGATTTGGGCCTGGCCGCAGCACCACAACGTACTCATTTTCGACGTTGAGCAGCGCAAACGCTGGACCTTCGCTGCGGAGGCGGCGTACTGCGGCGATGGTGTCTTCCAGGGAGTCGAAGGTGTCGTTGTAGCGGCGCACGGACCATGCGCCGTCGTGCTGCGCGACTGTCACTGCGTACCCGTCTGGAAATTCCTGTGCCATGCTTCCTGACATTAGCCTGCACGCAGTGAATTTGTCACTAGAATGTGAAACCGTGACTGCCTCATTCCTACATTCTTCGCGCCACCTGCCTCCCGTCTGCATTGTTGGGCTGGGCCTGATTGGTGGCTCCATCATTCGCGACCTCACCGCGGCTGGCCATGAAGCGTTCGGCTACACGCACTCGAATGCGGGCACGCGCGCAGCGCAAAAGGATGGTTTCGACGTCACCAACGACCTCGTCGCCGCGCTACAGAAGGCGGAGGCGCAGCAGGCGCTGATCGTGATCGCGGTGCCGATGGACGCCGTGGCGACCGTCCTGGACGCCATCGCTGAGCACGCCCCGAGCTGCGGCATCACCGACGTTGTCAGCGTGAAGCAGCCCGTGTACGACCTTGTCCTGGAACGCGGTCTTGAGGAGCGCTACGTCGGCGGGCACCCGATGGCGGGCACCGAGTTTTCGGGCTGGTCGGCGTCCCATGAGGGGCTGTTCCAGCGCGCGGCGTGGGTGGTGACGTATGACTACGCGGAGCACGTCGACAAGGTGCCACAGACGTGGGCGAGCTTGTTCGCGGACGTGTGCAACCTCGTTGCGGTCACGGGCGCAGAGGCCGTCCCGGTGTCCGTGAAGCGCCACGACGAGGCGGTGGCGCGCGTGTCGCACCTGCCGCATGTGATTGCGGAGGCCCTGTCGGTTGTCGGGGATCGCGGGGGCACGCTGGCGCAGTCGTTGGCGGCGGGATCGTTCAAGGGCGCGACGCGCGTCGCTGGCACGGACCCGTCGCTGGTGCGCAACATGTGCGAGACCAACGCCGAGAGCCTCGTGGACATCATCGACGAGTTCACCGAACTTCTTCTCGACGCCCGCTCCGCCCTCGCCGCCGACTCCCCTTCCATGAAGCGCCTTGCAGACAACGGGCACCGGGCCCATACTCGCATGCTGGCACGTTCGGGCGCGCGCCGCGAGTCGGTGTCGCCGGTGAAGATTTCTTCGCGTCCTGTGATGCGCCTGCACCCGGGTGCGCCGGGGTGGGTGAAGCAGCTGCGCCAGATCGAGTCGTTGGGCGGGCGCGTCGAGGTGTTCTAACTCGCGTTTGCTGGGTATGGCTAGGTATGGCGAGGGCCCGAGGGGATCGCTCCCTTCGGGCCTTTCGTATGCGTTCAGCGTGTCGCTTATGCGTCGCGACGACGTCCCATGAAGATGTACGCGCCACCGATCAGGAACAGCACAATGCCGAGCGTGATCACGCCGGACATTGGGGTACCGGTGTCGGCGAGGTCCCCGCTGCGGGTCGACGTGGTCGTCGAGGAGGACTTGCTGGAGCTGCGTGAGGTGCTCTTCGCCGTGGAGCGCGAGGCCGCAGTGCTGCGGGACGTTGCGCTGGTGGTGCGCCCGGTGGACACGGTGCCGGAGCTCTTCGAGTTGGAGAACGTCGAGGTCGACTTGGTCGAGGTGGTCGTCGACCTCGAGCCTGCACCGGCGCCTGCGCCCGCGAGGGCGCCGAATGCGCCGAGCAGCGGCTTGACTTCCTTGAACACGTCAAGAATCTCCTGCGGCTTGGACTTCGTGCTTGTTGCGCGAGTGTCCTTGTCCAGCGTGATTTCCTTGACCAGGTCGTCCTTCTTGATCTGGACGGACTTGTTTTTGAAGCCCTTGGGGGCCTCTGCAAGGCGGACAGTGAAGCTCTTGTTGTTGAGCTCTGCTGGCAGGGTCGTCGACAAGTAGCCGTCGGCGTCAGTCTCGCCGTCGAGCTCAAGGTTGTCCAGGCTCGGGACAACCAGGCGCGCGCCCTCAACTGGCTTCTTATCGCTGCCACTACCTGCGTAGATCTCGATCTCGAGCGTGCGCAGCTCTGGGGCCTCTTCCGTCTGGGTTGGGGACGGCTTCGCAGTGTTCTGCGCCGACGGCTGTTGCTCAGAGGTCTTTGAGGATGGCTCAGCTGGCTGCGAGGCGTCAGTGTTGGGCTTCTCTGCTTCTTTAGACGCCGAGGCCGGCGTATCCGCCTCCGTACCCGCGTGCTTGATGGCGGTGAACCCGAGCTTCTTGTCGGTGCCGAGCACCTCGCTGAGCGTGTCGTCGCCGTCCTGGGAGAACGTTGCCACGAGCTCGTCGCCAGGGCCGATCTTGAACTGCGCTGGCTTGAACTCGACGGTGTTGCCATCCTTGTCGCCGGCAACGAAAACGTCGGTGTCCTTAGTGACTGCGTAGGCGACCTCGCCGAGGCGATCGATGCCCTCAGTCTTGACGCCGTGGGCAACCTTCAGCGTGGTCACGCTGAGCTTGTCAGTGTCGGTGTTCAGGGTCCACAACGCCGGTTTTCCATCGAGGGTTTCGGCGTATGCGTGCAGGTACTCGCCCTTCGGGTCGGTCTTCTTCGAAGCCGCACCCCACGCGCCCGGCGCCTTGAAGTGCTTCGGGTTGCTGAAGGTGTCCACCGTCACCTTGTGCTCGGTGAACACTGGGGTGGTGGTTGCGTCCAGTTTGTCCAGGTCGATGGCGTAGTAGGTGTCGCCGTCCTGCGACAGCTCCTCCGACACGATCAGGCGGCCATGAGAGGTGATGGTCGCCGTAGTGATGTCAGCCGGAAGCGCGCCGAGCTCGACGCGTGCAGCCCCAAGATCTTCAACGTTGCCCGTCGTCGGGTCGATCTTCAGCAGGTGATTCTCCTGCGGCGCGGTGGACAGCGCGTAGACACTACCGTCGGTCGGGTGTCCCGCGACCGCCGTGTACTTCCATGCGCCGGACTCAAGTTCTACACCGCTCGTACCGGTGCCTGGCTTATCGCTTGTCGACGCCTTCTTCGCCTTCACTGGCGTCGTCGCCACCGCTGGCGCACCCGCGACGGACGGAGCAACGCTCACCGCAGGGGTGGTGCTGGCGCTCGAAGCCACACTGGAGGACGCGCTACTCGAAGGAGCGGTTGCTGACGTGGTGACGGGCGCCTGGGTGGGCGTCGCGGGCGTGGTGTCAGCGTTCGCTGCCACTGGGACGAGTGTGAATGTCCCGGCGAGTGCGGACGCCATCGCCAAGCGGCCGTAGTAACCGGCGGTCTTCGAAATTTTCATTGTTCCCTCTCGTATAGGTTGCGGGGCTGCAAACCCAATAATCCACTATTCAATGTACAAAACGCACTGGTACTTCTCAAGCAGCAACCCGCCACCATTTTCGTGGTGGCGGGTTGTTTCGCGCTCGTTCGGCACCTTACGACCTAGGAGACTTTTTCTGTCTCTTTCGCGGGGGTCTCTTCCTTTTTGCTCGAACCGTTGCCCTTGCTGGAACGATCGACTCCGGACTCACAGGCGGCGTACGCCAGACCCACGGCGATGGCACCGACAGCGACAAGCATGACGGCCAGCACTGCGGGACCAGCTGCTGGGTGCAGTTGCTCAAGCTGACGGCTGATCTGGTTCATCCACGCTGGGCGCTCGATTGCGAGTTGCGGCATCGCCTGGTTGAACTGCTTGACCACGGCGTTGAACTGGTCTTCGTAGATGACCAGGCTGCCCGCCATTGCACCGATCAACAGGCCGAGCGGGATGAGGTACATCGCCGGGTTCGATGCGGAGGACGTCTCCGTGATGCAGCGTCCGAGGGAGCTGCCTTCATTCGGCGCCCCCACCTTCGCCAGTTCGATGTTGAGCTTCGTTGGCTTCTCGGGCTCGACGTTGAACAGCTTGGTGGTGATCTTTTGACCCTTCGCACCCTGCTCGGTCGGAATGCCCAGCTCTCCGACGATCTTCATGGCGTCATCAGACGGGTTGGTCACGCGCAGCTTGTACTTGCCTGGCGTGACGTTGCCGTAGGCGAACTTGCCGTTGCTGTCGACGTTTGCGCTCAAGGAGGTCTTGTTGTCCTCCGAAATGAGCTCCACCTTCGCCTCGGTGAGCAGGCCAGCGGGCAGGCCGCTGAGCACACCATCGATGTATCCCTTCGGGGCCTTGCCCTCAGACACGATGACGTGTGCGTTACCCCACGAGTTCTTGTTCGGGGTGACCGTCAGGATTGACGGTGGGTCTTCTTCGAAGATGCCCTCTTCTTCCTTGATGCCAGGGCTACGACGTGGCTGGTCAAGGTCAGCCTTCACCAGCGCCTTGTTGTGGTGGCGGGTGCCCGGCTTCAGAGGAGGCAGCGCAGCAGTGAGGAAGACGCGCTCGCCTGGCAGCAGGGTGCGGTTCCAATCACTTGGCAAGTCGATTTCCATCGGCTTGCAGTCGCTGGCTTCGGCTTCGTTCGCGCCGTCCTTCCACTCACACACTTCGTCGGTCAGGGTGACGTTGTACATCGGAGCGGAGCCACGGTTCATGATCTCGTAGGTGAAGTACATGTCTTCATCCACGTCGAGCGACACTGGCTTGTCCTTATCGACGCCGAATCGTGCATTGACCTTCTTCTCAACGGAAGCCGAACCAATGCGCGCCACCGCGTTATTAGGTGTCGACGCCACCATCTGCCCCTTGCCGTTCTTACCGTGAACCGTCGCAATGTTGTTGACAATAGGCATGTTCTTCTGCGGCGGCATGACCGCGGAAAAGTACACGTGCTCACCCGGTGCCAACGTGCCCTTGAAGTCCTTCGGCTTTACTACCTTGGTGTCGCCCAGGAATGGGTCATCCAAAGTAATGTCCGTGATGACTTCGTTGGTTTCGTTGGTGATCAGGAAGCCGTAGACCAAGTCCCAGTCTTCAGGCAAGATCGGCGCGTTGTCCAAATCGTCGGCGTCATACCCGCGGATACGCTTGCTCAACTTGAGCTGCTTCTCCGTGAGGTGAACGCCAGGAATTGCAGCGTTCTCACCAGGCTTCACCGGAACATACATTGGGTCGACGTTCTGGATGCCTTGCGGAGTGAACACCTCGATGGTTGTCGTACCAGGCAGCGCCTGATCGAAGACGAACTTACCGTTCTTGTCGGTAGCGACCTCTGTGGTTTTACCACGCGAGTCGGTTGCCGTCACGATAACGCCCTCGATTGGGTTGCCCTTGCCGTCGTCAACAACGCCCTCCACGTTGCTTCGTGGAGCCTGCACTGTCACAACACCGAGCTCAATCGCCTTGTCCTCAGTGACAGTGACCTTCTTTGGCCACCCCTTCGGCTTTGTCCAGCCTTCCGGAACATTGATGTCGATGGTGTAGTCGCCCGGCTCGAGGCGGTCTGTGGTGAAGTAGCCGTCCTTGCCGATTTTCACTGCCGGTAGGGTCTCAATCGGCTTACCGTTCTCGTCCAAACGCGGACTGCCGTCCTTGTGCTTGTCGGTACCAGTGATGTGAATCGTGCCACCCTTGATTGGGTAGTTGCCATCGTCAAGCAGCCAACCGCTAATCGTACCTGGGGCTGCGCCCGGCTTCGGGTTCGGCGTCGGCTTGCGGTTGAGGTAAATCCGCACGTCGTCGGTTGACTTACCGGCTTCGACGACCACGCGCTCGTAGCGAGGCTTGTTGTAGCCTTCTGGCGCCTCAACCTGGACCACGTACTCACCCGGCTCGAGGCCGACTGCGGTGAAGATACCGCTGGCATTCGTGGTGACCTGCGTAGACGTGCCGCCAAGGCGAAGTATGTTGACCTTCGCGCCCGAGATTGGGTCAACTGGCTTGCCCTCGCTCAGGCCAAGCACGTTGCCTTCCAGGGCACCCGTGGTCGGGGTCGTCTCGACTGGGACGCGCTCAAGCTTGATGTCCTGAACATAATTGTCCAGACCAGGCTCGATAACGACCGTGATCGCTCGTGGTTCAACGTAGCCTTCCGGCTGCGCGACCCGCAGGAGGTATTCACCAGTCGGAAGGCCATTGCGGCGGAACGTGCCGTCTGCGTTGATAGCAACCGGGTAGCGTGCCTCCCCTCGGACGAGCACCAAGCCGGTCTGTGGCAGCGGAGCGTTGGTTTTCTTGTCGTAGACACCACCAATGAGGTTACCGGTTTCGGCCTGCACGTCGCTTTTCTTCAACGTGATGGTGTCGACCTTCCGCACCTTACCGGCTTCAACCTTCACCGGGATGTTGTCAACATCTTCGTAGCCAACTGGCTGGGTCACCTTCAGGGTGTACGAGCCTGCTGGGATGTTGGCGTCGTCAAATGTGCCGTCCTCGGCAACCTTGACGTCGATGGTATCGCCCTTGCCAGAGGTCGGCTCAAGTGCGATACCCACATTAACTACCGGGTTGCCGTCTTCGTCCTCGACCTTGCCCGAGACGGTGCCCTTCGTAGGCTTCGCCTTGAGCGTGATGTCCAGGTTCGATGTCTTGGCAGCATCCACCGATGTCTTCAGACCGGAGATTGATTTGAACTTCTCCGGTTGTACAACGTCAACCGTGTACTCGCCTACCGGAACCTGAGCGAAAGAGAACGTACCGTCTTCAGCGGACGTGGCCTCGATCGGCTGCTGACCCGGGAAGTTCAGCTTGATCTTGACGTCACCTACCGGATCGCCGTTCTCGTCACGGACCGTACCGGCAACTTCGCCGATCTCGGCAATGAACTGGATCGTGCCAAGGTCGGCTTTCTCAGCCGGATGCACTGTCAACGGTGGAAGGCTCACGCGCTTGTAGTTTTCCGGCGATGTGACCTCAACTTTGTACGTACCAGCTGGCAGCTCCGGCACGTTAATTTCGCCGCCGTTGCTGAAGTCAAGCTCAAGCGGTTCACCGGAGTCCGGCACCAGGCGGACTCCAGCGCCCTCGACGACCTTGTCGTTCGAGAAGGTGACCTTGCCCGTCAAGCTCCCAGGCTTACGCTGCAGGACAACCTGGACAGGGTCAGTACCATGTCCAAGCACAACCTCGAAACTCTCACTCTCGTTGCCGAGGTGGGTTTCAGTCTCTGCGACCTTCACCGTGTAAGTGCCTGGTTCCATCCTGTCGAACGCAAAGCTGCCGTCCCTGTCGGTGTTCTGGGTCTTGACGACCGCACCATCTTGGATCAGCTGAGCTTCAACGCCTTCAATGGCCTTGCCGCCGTCGTCAAGTACCGATCCGTTGAGGCGCTTCAAGTCGCGAGTGATCGCGATCTTGATGTCGTACTTATTGCCTGCGAGCAAATCGTTCACAGTGAGGGTGTTACCCGTGTATTCACCGATCTTCCTGCGCACCTTAAAGGTCGCGTAGCCTTCCTTGAGGCCTTCGACGACAAACCTGCCATCCTCGTCGGTAATAACTTCTTGCGTGCCTCCGCTTTCAGCGAGCACAGTCGCACCCGCAACCGGCTGACCGGTCTCGTCAACGACGATTCCTGTAACTGTCACGGTCTCGCGCGTGACTCTAACGAATGCCAGATTAGCTGCCGCAGTAGAGCCAGGTGCGATTGTGATCCCCGACTCGAATCCTCCCTTGTAGCGGTCGGTCGGCTCAACCTCAATCTTGTAGGTGCCTGGGCGCAGCTTGTCAAACACGTGCATGCCGTCCTTGTCACCCACAGCCGTGGTTTCTGCGCCGTTCTCGTCGATGAGCTTGATCACCGGTTTATTGATCGCGCGACTAGTTTCGTCCATGACATGAACCGTCATGGCCCCATCTTTACGACGCAGTTTCACATCCCGCGCAACCTTCTCAGCTGCACCAACCGTGAACTCGACCGACTTTGCGTTCGCTGGATTTTCGTATGCAGAGGAGTCCGCGATGGTGACCTTGTAAGTGCCAACCGGAACCTTGTCGAAGACGACCTTACCGTCTGTGATGGTCAGCTCCTTGGTGAACGGCGTCTTGTCACCGTCAGACTGATAACCGTCAAGCTTCGCCTTCACACCACTTACTGGCTGCCCTACATCGTCAGTGACGTTAATCGTGACGGTGCCCGGGTCGCGGGTAACGGTGAAGATAACCTTACCGCCGGTTGCCCATTTCACTTCCACCTTGCCCGGTGCGGAACCATGGTTGTCACTCGCTTCGACCTTGAGCAAGTATTCACCAGCAGGAAGGTTACCCGAAGTGTAGACACCGCTTTCGCCTTCCGTCCAGGTCGTATTGACACCCGTGATGGTCAGCTTGGCACCACTGACTGGCTCACCAGCCTCATTGAGGACCGTCGCCACGATTGGAGCACGGTTTTCCTTCAGGTCGAACTCGACAGTCGCTGTCTGGCCAGGTTTAACGGTGACGGTTTTCTTCGTCTCATCAAAGCGGCCGTCGCCCGGATTCAGGACCGTGACATCGTACTCCCCTGGCAACAGCTTCGCGCTAGAGGTGTTTGTGAAGGAGAACTTGCCGTTCTCAACGCCGCCGTAGTCAACATATCGGCCGTCCTGGCTTCTTACTACCACCGAGACGCCACCCTGCGCCGGCTCACCTTCGATACGAACGGTGCCTTCAATTCGGGAAGTGGCACGATCAACCGTGATGTCACCAACATCCTTCCTCTCGGCGGCATCGAGTGTCGGGAACGTCTTCGAGACCTCTTCATAGGACCCGTCGCTCGCCTTATCGACGCTCACCGAACTAGTGCCAGCCGGCACTCCGGTGAAGGTGTACTTGCCGTCATTGTTGGTACGGGTAGTTTCCCGCCCCACACGCACCAGAGCGTTGGCCACCGGGTTACCTGCGTCATCGAGGACTCGGCCCATAACCTCGCCGGGGTTCTTCCTTGCCGTGATAGTGATGGGTTGACTTTCGCCACGAGGCTGGACGTCGATTTGTTGTGGCGGGTTCACAAACGTGTATTTGTCACCAACATCCCCCTTCGGGGAGGTCAGCTTGAGATCATAGGTACCTGGGTACAGTACCTGCTCAACGTAACCGCCATCTTTAGTCGTACCCTTACGGCTCTCAGCGTTCTCGGCCCTTTTGTTCGGATTCGGCGTAACTTCCCACGTCACACCGCCAACGCCATTGCCGGTGTCGGCGTCATTGAATTGGAGACGGAGTTGCTTCGTCTTGAAGTCCGGCTTCAGTGCACCTGGCAGGTCGTAGGTTTTGCCACCGTCAGTCCGATTGACCGGCACGGTCATATTCAGTTCGTAGGTGTAGTCAGTTTCATTAACCTTCACCTGAATAGTCTTCGTCGGTTTCACACCGGCAATGACGAACTGACCGCGAGCGTCTGTCTGCCCGCTCTTACCGTTTACAGAGACCGTGGCTTTATTAATTGGGTTATCAAACTGGTCCTTGACGACGCCCCGGTAGGAGGCCAGGGTCTTGGAGACTGTCGCTCGGACAGTCTTATCCTCACCTGGAAGCACATATTCATAGCCACTGCCGACGACCTTTCCATTCCGGTCGATGAGCTGGACTGAAACTTCACCAGGGTTGACAACGCCAAGGTCGTATCGCGCTTGGCCACTGTACGCATAATCACCCCAGGTGCGGCCATTGTATTTCAGGCGGACTCGTCCACCATCAAAATCCTCGTCCCCCGGGACTTCGATCTCTACCTTTGCCCGGGCGTCTTTCAGGGTCGGGCGGAAGTCAACACCGTCGACGGTGCGGTTACTAATGTTCACCGTTTGTGAACCGGTGTTGATGTAGTCGCCGGAGAGCTGGAAACGGTAGCTTCCATTATTCAGACCTAGGACCTTGTACTCCCCGGAAGACCACGGGGACACTTTCCTTACCTCACGGTTGTTTTGGTCAAATACCGTGAGGGTGAGCCCTTGCGCAACGCTGAAAGAGTAACCAGCTGGCAGGAATGCTCGACCGTTAACTTCCTTGCGCTGCAGATAGAAAGTGGCCACATGAGACTCGTTGCCTGGAATGCTAAACGTCTGCTTCGGTGCAGGAAAGTAATCATCCGACCCCCTGTAAAGGAGTTCATAATCGCCAGCAGCCTGAGCTAACGATCCATCTGACCAGCTTTCATGCTTAAAGGTAATTGCGTCGTTTCGCCCCAAGTCTGTGCGCTTGAGTTCGAACTCGCCGCCTGTATTCGATAGCGCACGACCTAGGCGATCGCGCATCCGCAATGACAGAGTCCCCTGGAGCTCATCAATCTTGATATCGAGGTAGGCCTGCTCATTAGCCTTGATTGTTACGGAGCCGCTTGACGTCGTTGTCTTGTCGTTCAGGCGAGCTTCCCAGCTGTACGTCCCAGCTGCGAACTTCTCGCTCGTAAACGAACCATCATGCCCAATAGAAACTTTCTTGCCATCAATCTTCAGGTCAACCTCGGAGGCCGAGTAGCCGTTCGGCACCTGCACATAGCCCCTGACCCAACCAGGCTTGGGCGCCTCCTGCGCTTCCCGGTGACCGAAACCACCCTTAATGTCGCCTTCGCGGAAGTTCCCATAAAGTTTACGGTCAACGTCGTTCACAGACTCAATCCACAGTGAATGAACGTCAGACTGCGGGAGATAGCAAGGGGACGAAGCGGAGCACTTGGAAGAAAGGTCTAGCTCGTACGACTTGCCGTCGGATGTGATTGGGAAATCAAACTCTCCCAAAGTCTCAACAACTTTAGCCCCTTGCCTAATCTGAACTTTGACCCGACCAATGGGCACGATCGACTTTTTAGAGCCCAACTTAGGGGTAATTGTAAAGATCCCCGAGAATGGAATTGGGTACCGCGCTGACCCTACAGTCCGTATCATCCACGAAATCTTTCGCTGACCGCCTTTGGTCACCTTTGCCTGCTGAATAGGCAAACTAGTGATTGACTCCGCCTCCGCCGACGGCAGCGCCACCTCGGCGGCATGGTCACTCACCGCCGGGACGGTCATCCCGCCGAGCGCCAGAGAGAAAGCAGTCGCCGTTGCAACGGCCGCTTTGCGAATACTGGAAAACAGCCCGCGTCCGGACCTACCGTTTCCGGTCATCATCGTCTCCTGATTCGTAAGTTATTGAGAGAATTCGAAGCACAAGGAGTAAGCGCACAGACTTCTCCTAAGTAATCTGTACAAATATACGTCGTTTACCACCGTCAACTCAACCTAAGAGCTACATATAAGCAGCGGAAGAAACACAAAGCTCCTCGTCGCACGCCCCCACTTATCGACGCCCCCTCCGACCTGCACGCTTAGGCCAAATCGCCCAACCACACCCCAAGCGCCTTGCTAGAAGCTGAGAGAAACAGGGTACCCCCTCCCCAATAGGCCTCGGACACCACATTCCAGCACCAATTACGTCTAGCACTTTTGTGAGCTGCCGCAATAAAAATAGTACTTTTCAAAATGGGGGATTCTGGTGTATGCACCCGTTGAGGCTGCACCAAATTCCCCGATTCAGCTGGTAGGCGCCAAGGTTTCCCCAGGTCACGAGCCCCTATGCCTATGAGCCGGGAATGTGGTGTCGAGCCATGCAGCGCAAAACCCCAGCCCACACAGTGGACTGGGGTGAAATGGTGCGCCCGGAGGTGTCCGAAGCCACGACATAGTTGACACGGCGTGCCTGCGAGAACCTTCCTGATGGTTGACACCTCAGCCGCGACATGGTTGACACTTAGCTTGAGGAAACAACCTGGGGTGGTGGTTGACACCTCA
>NZ_MLAL01000032.1 GCF_001875665.1 Corynebacterium sp. NML130628
AAGGCAGACAAAAAGATGGGCACAGAGCTTTATATTCCACGAACCGGCCACGGTTAATCATTTACCCCCTGCCTCACCGCGCCTGTTTTAATCTATGTTTTTCTCAATATTGAACCACTGGGGAACCGGTCCCACCACCGGTACCGGGGTAGTTGCCCCGGTATAGACTGCGGCGCGTTGTTTTTGGGTAAACGTGCCAAGATCAAAACGCTTCATCCACCGAATCATTCGTGATGCGTCCATCTGGTGACGGGCCAGCCAAACCTGCTTCGTCCCGTACGGCAGTTGGTGATAGATCCTGACCATCTGTTGTTTCTGAGTATCGCTATAGGTGATAAGCCCGCGATCTAAAGTGTTGGGGATAAACACGACTGCCGCAGCATCCGGCATAACCAACTCACTATCAGCAAGCGTGGCACCGGGCGCAAGCGTGACAGGCGGCAACGCGAGCACATCACGAGCAGATGGCAGGCTTGCACGCCGACGCTTACGAGTCCTGTCGAGATCGGGGTTGGTGTTGTAATCTGCCCAATCCTTCTCGGGTGGCTTGGGGATCAGCGGGGGAATATCGTGCGGGGACATGGGTGTGGACCTCCTTCGGGTGTTGGCCCACAACCAGCCTGCCACCTAGGGTTGGGGCCTGGAGTTTTGTATTTCCCCAGGTCGCAGCCCCTGCGCGAGGGAATTTGGTGCACGCCTACCTGTCCAGGAGCTCTACCATCCGTGGAACCACCACATGAAACGTAGCGGCGGCAAACCTGACCACAGTCCACCCCTCCAACGCTAAATCCAGGTTGATCCGGGCATCCTTCTGGCGCTGGTCATACTCCCAATGATGCTGGCCGTCATACATGATCCCGAGGTTGAGCGGTTCGATGGCGAAGTCGAACGTCGTCACGAGGCGGCGACCCCTATATACCGGCACCTGCTCTCCTAGCTCTAGCTGTCGTGCTTTCGTCACAGTTTGGAGGAGCAGACGCAGCTCTGTCTCGCGCGGCGAGTCGGCGAACCTGCTGGACAAATTAAGCACCTTCAACAACCACGGGCGATCAACTCTGCCCCACGCGGCCTCAAGCAACGCGTCCGGGGAAACCTGCAGATGCCGGCGAACACAGTCGACCAACTGCACCGCCCGCACCAACAGTGGGTCCAACCCATCAGGCACGACCGCTGGTGGCTGGTATGTTCCCTTCCTTAGTATCTGTAGCGCCTGGACCGTGGCATGAACTGGTGACGCCGCGAGAATTAATTGCCCCGGGTAGCGTACTTCTTTCACTAGGATGCGTTCGGCACCGCGGCGGGTGACACCAGGCTGCGTTGGGGATGGGGCGCGCGTTTTCCGGGTGGGGCCGATGAAGGTCAGTGGCGCTGTGTCTACAAGGTAGGGCAGCTGATACAGGGCGAGCGCGGAGTACCCACTCGCTATGTGGTGGGGTCGAGGCTCCGCGTAGTTGAGAATTTGCTGAAGTACGTCTGATTGGTTTGTTGGTGTATATCGCATAGCTTTTAGACGCCCCCAGGGCCTGTTCGGTTCCGATGAGCACACCAAATTCCTATTTTTCGGGGAGTGCAGTCAGCGTTTCCCCAGGTCGCGTCCGCCTTGAAATTGAATTTGGTGCACAGCCCGACGGTCGTGACACCAAATTCCCTCACAACCCCATTGGTGACCTAGGGAAACCCCAGGTCGCGTTAACTGCGTGGAGGAATTTGGTGTCGGGGGAGATGGGTCGCACAAGCCACACCCGCCACATAAGAAAACATTTAGAAAGTTGCGGAGGTTTAGGAAAAACCCTTTTAGAGGACTACCCTGGGAGTGTCATTGGCTTTTGCTGCAGAAAGGATTTGTCGTGGCAAAAAAGTGCGGCCGGGCAGCAGGGGAAGCTCGCCGGGCGGGTTCGCGTTCGCGGGCTCGGTTGCGGAGGGGTGTTGCTGTTGCGGCGGCGGCGTTGATCGCGACGCCGTTGGTGCAGGTCGCGGGGCCGGCAGAGCAGGTCGGGTTGCAGGCGCAAGCCTTTGCCCAGGCCGCCCCGCAGGCGAAGCAGCCAAAGGGGCCGACGATAGCGCAGACGAATCCGATCTCATACAAGTTGCTGGAAATCAAGCCAGGCAAGCTGGGGCGCTCCGAGCTGGAGTCGGGGGAGTTGGCGACTGTATCCTGGCCCGAGCGGCTTTACAAGCAAATTGACTTTTCAGGAGTGACGTGGCGCCCTTCGCCCACGAGTCTCAGTTTTTCTCCGGGTGGGGTGAAGCGCTACCAGGTGAGTGTGTGGGCACCCGAGATTGGGGTACTTGCCACGGTCTATGACAGGGAGGTGCTGTCGGGGAACGAGTCGGTTTATAAGTGGAATCCTCAGAAGTTTTTGGATGACCAGTCGCAAATTCACGAACTGGATTTCGACATGAGGTTCACGGATGGCTCGGTGCAGGAGAAGGTGGTGTTGCCGCTGCGTCTCTTGGGTCTCGACGGCCGCCTCGCCAACGATCCTGATGGGGACTTCGATGGCGATGGTGTGTCTAACAGCGAGGAGGCCAAGTCGGGGGCGAACCCGTTCGACGCCAGGGATAAGGGCGTGGCGAAGAAACCGTTGCCGAAGCTTCCGGAGACGACAACGCCTACGCCGACGCCGACGACCAGCGCGCAGCCAAAGCCGCAGCCGAGCAGCTCACAACCAACCAGCGCGCAGCCAAAGCCAAGCACCACGCAGCCAAAACCGTCGCCGACAAGCACGAAGCCGACAAGCACGCAGCCGAAGCCACAGTCGCGGCCGACTTTCATGGCGGAGAAGTACGACCCGTACCCGGGCGAGTTGCTGGTGCGGTTGACGCCGGGAGAGGAGTATCGAAGCGGTACTCCGTTTGGTAGTGCTGAGGTGCCAGTGCGCTCGATTAGGTATCGGGGCGAGCAAGGGGGCAAGAAGTCGCCGGCGTTGGATCGCGCGCTTGTCGACGCCACCGATGGCAACAGGTTCGTCGTGAAGGCGAAGGGTTTGGAGGCGTTCGCGCAGGCCTACGAGCGTGAGTTTGGGAATTCGAAGCCGGAGTTTGAGCGGGCTGCGAAGTGGTTTATGGATACGTTCGTGACTCATGCGCGGGTGGAGGTGGAGTACCCGGATAATTCGGCTGATGCGAAGGACTTCCTGGTCGGCTTTTTTGGTGTTGACGAGCGTGCGTTCTCCATCCCCACCGCGGACTTTGACGGTGACGGTGTGAACAACGAGGATGAGGTTCGCTTGGGGACGAACCCTTTCTCCGCCGACAGTAAACCGCATGAGAAGCCGCGGTTCCCGATTACGTCGAAGAGCTTGAAGCCTGGCGAGGTGTATGAGTTTGTGCCGTCGACGAAGCTTGACCCGAACACGAAGTTCTTGGGTGCGGAGGGGCTCCAGGTGTCGCTGACGAAGGATGGCAACGTGCGTGTTGTCGGCAGCAGGGACAGGAGTAAGCGCGAGGTTTCTTTTCAGGTGTGGGATCCGCTGTATAAAGAGTTGGCGACGCTCTACGTCGAGTCGGATTTCTCGGATGCGTGGTCGACGATCAATGTGCAGGCAGGCACGACATTCGAGACGAATGTGATGACTCAGGATGAGGTCAAGAGTGGCTTAGAAATCGTTTCGACGAGGGAAGAGCTGGAACGCAATGGGGTGCCGGAGTGGGTCGCGATTGGCGGCGACGGCGTAGTTTTCCTGAACCCGCCACGCTCGGAGGGCGCGACGAAGGGCGCGCGCCGCTATTGGGTGCGGCTGTCCAACGGAGAGGAGCGTGTGATCAAGGTCAACGTGCTTGCTCCGGCGTCGTATGCAGAACTGTACAGCCTGCAGTATTCGGACGTGTTTGTCCGACTGGGGCATAAGGCACGGAGTCATGCACCGCTCGCGACGGTGGTGCATGGTGCTAGTGAGTTCCTGAACCAGCCGATCCCGGACGAGGCGCAAGTCTCCTACGAGATCGTAGAGGGGGAGGGAGCGAGCGTCGTCGCGCATGAGGGCACCGCGACCGACGACGAGCAGCCAGGCATGGTGACCTTCGACGCCACAAATGGTGGCCTGAAAGCCGGTGACGTGGTGAAGGTCGTGGTAAGGGCCTCGTTCGCCGACGAATCTGCTCAAGAAGTCCCCGTATACTTCAACATTTTGCCTCATGAGCTTGCGGGTAGCTACGAGCACGCCTACGAAACGGGTCGCGCGGTTCTGCCAGGGAGGCCGATTGTGCTGCACAGGACGGATATTCGCAACGTGCCGGAGGGTACCGAGTTCCTGTTCTTCGAGGACGTTCGGGGCAACGAAAACTTGGCGGGGTGGCAGGTCTCCGTGAACCGTGACACCGGCAACCTGGTGGTGCGTGCGCCGGAAAATGGTGCGCGTCCGCTGGACGCGGTGGTCACGGTGGCGTACCCGGACGGCAGTTCCACGGAAGTACCGTTCCACGTCGGGGTGAAGCATGGCACTCCGGACGCTGAGACGTTCGCGCCGAAGTATACGCAGGAGACATTGATTGGTGGCACCCGTACGTCGTACGAGATGTTGACGCCGGTGCCCAAGGGCACGAGCTTCTCGATTGAGGAGAACGCGGGGTTGGATGTGGGCGTCGATACGCAGACGGGCCGTATTACAGCCGTGCTGCCGGAGGGAGCGCCGGGCGGTGCGACGTACAAGGTGCGCGTGCGCGTGAAGTACCCCGACGGCTCCGACGAATTTATCGACGCCCAGCTCCGCAAAAAGGCGACCGCCGACGACGAACGGCCGCGCTGGAGCGACATCTACGTCTTGCCGGGCGAGCTCGCATCAACTCCGCAAGCCCGACGGATTCCGCCGGAGACCACTTTCGGTATTGATGCCACCTTCGCTGCGAGAGGCTGGCAGGTGCACGTCGATAAGTATTCGGGCAGGCTGCAGGTACTTCCAGATGCCTCAGTGAAGCCGAATACGAAGATTGAAGTGCCCGTCGTGGTGACGTTCAAGGACGGTTCCCAGCGCACCGTCAAGGTACCTGCGTACGTGCGGACGCCGCGGCAGCCCTCGACACCGACGCCTAAGGAAACAACGACGCCGACGCCATCCCCAAGCACGAGCACGCCCACGCCAATACCGGAGCCGGACCCAGCCCCCGAGACTGGGAGTTCGGCAGCCGGGTGGATTACTGTAATTCTCGGTGCGCTTGGGTTCCTGGTGGGTGCTGGCTTGCTGGCGTTGCAGGAAATTCCAGTTGTTCAGTCGAATCTCAATCACCTGATGCGTGACTTGGGCTTGAGGAGGTAAAAGGGATGCGTTTCCACAACACAGTGATTGCGGGTGCGGTAGCGCTCGCGCTCGGCATGGGCGCGATGACGACGGTCGATACTTCCGCCGAACCCCTCGACGACGCCATCGAGACCCAACTCCACATTCGTAAGAGCTACCACGAGGCAACTCTGACCTACGTGAACAAGAAGTCTGTGGCGGGCAGGCTGGAAAACCAGGTCGGTGTGATCGGTTGGGCTGATGGGCTCCTGGTGGCGCCGATCGCGAAGAATACGACGGAGAACTCGCCCGAGGACGGCGTGACGGTTCTGGAACTCACCGACCCGCGCCGCAACGTCACCATGAAGCGGACCTTTACGCTCAAGGGCGACGAAATCCACGTCGTCACCGAATTGACCAACAACGCCGATACTGCTCGTGAGCTGGCGATTCGCATGTACAACCATGCGAAGCCCTTGAACGGCGCCATGGTCGCCGCGCAGTACGGGGACGGCCTGCGCGGCGAGGACAAGTCCTCCTACCGTGTCGACGCCACCTTCCCAGGCGCAACGGCGCTTGCCTCAGCGCAGGATACGGCGATGCTTCCGAATTGGAACGCCGGACCTAGCAAGGATTCCATTGGCCGCGGCGAAGTTCTCAGCGGCACGTGGGTCCAGACCGTCGACCCCGGCCAAACCATGCGCGCCGAGATGACGGTCAAGATCGAAACGCAGCTAGGTGCGCTGGACTCTGATGGCGACGGGCTGCTCGACATTTGGGAAATGCAGGGAGCGAATGTGAATGACGTCTATATGCCATTGCACCGCTGGGGCGCAGACCCAAACAAGAAAGACATCTTCCTCCAGATGAACTGGATGAAATCCGAGTGGGAAACCGAAGGCTGCCAGGAAGCCACCCGCTTTGCCGTCAACCCTGAAGGCTTCGCACGCTACGACGCCTGCTCGAAGATGAACACCAACGTCTACCGCCCATCCGGGCTCATCCTGGACCAGCTGGTGAAGAAATTTGCCGAGCACGGCTACAACCTGCACATCGACGCAGGCAAGGGCTACTCCAAGAACTTCGAAGCCCGCGACGACGAATACCGTGGCGGACCGATCCTGGACTACAAGGACCACTACTTCAACTCGCCGGAAACGTCCGGCTCGGAGCTCATCACCACCTCAGTTGACTTGCTCAAGGAACGCGAAGGCATCTTCCGCTCCGGGGTCATCGGCGATCTTATGGACGCCCCCTCCGCCGACGGAACCATCAACTATGCCACCGGCCGAGCACTCATCGGCGGCACAAGCTTCTACGTCTCCAAAAACGCTCGCATGGGTGCCGAAGACAAAGTGCGCAACACCATCATGCACGAGCTCGGTCACAACCTTGGCCTGAACCACAACGGCATGCTGTGGGTTGACGGAAAGCGTCAATCCGTCTACGAATGGACCAAGTATGGCGACTGGCTCAGCGAACGCCCGTCCGCCATGAACTACGCCTACCAGTTCGTCACCTTCGACTACCAAGCAGAAGACAAGACCGGCAACCAGGCGTCCCCCCACCCAGGCTGCGCAGGCGCCCCTGACTGCTACGTCGGTGAATGGTCAGTCCCATCCGAGTGGAAGAACCTCAACGTCAAGGCCGGCGGCATCGGCGATATCTCCGTCAAGCCCGCCGACCCAGACTCCGAGACGGACAAGGAAGCCGAGCAGAAGCGCGGCCTTGAGCGCGACGCCCGCGAACTCGACGCCGCCGCCGCTCTCAAGAACGACGGCAAGGCCGACTTCTACATGGCCGACGAAAACAGCATCGCCACCGTGCGCGCCGACAACAAAATTGTGGGCACCATCGGCAACCGCGGCTACCACGACCACGAATTCACCGTCCGCGCCTTCTATGGCAAGGACCTCTCCCGCATCACCCCCGTCCAGACCATCAAGATCAAGGGCATCGGCGACGCCAAGGAAGCCGGGCCGCAGTCCCGCCAGGAAATCCAGATCCCGATCCGGGACAGCCAGCGACTCTACGGCTCCTACGTACCGGTCTTCGTCCAGATCGAAAACGAACAAGGCAAGATCGTCTTCAGCGAACTTTTCGACATCAGCCTCCTCGACTACACCGAAGACGAACTGCGCCGAGTCAGCACCCAACTCGGCGACACCCTCCTCGGTCGCCGCGCGTCCGCACTCCTTTCCGAAGGCAAGTTTGGTAACTACGAGAACACGAATCGTCGCAACCTCGCCGACACCAAGGAGCTGACGGCCCCCGCCCGCCCAACGTCGCAGGCACCTGCGACGACTTCGAAGGCATCTCCTTCACCGGCTCCAAGCACCGCTGCGCCAGCAGGGCCAACCACGCAGGACACCAATGCCAACGACGGCAAAGGCGGCGTCGACGAGAAGACACGCAACACGATCCTTATCGTTGTCGGCGTGCTGCTCGGCATCCTCGGGCTGGGTGGCGCGGCCGCCGCCGTGATGGCGAACAAGTAGGGTCTTGCTCAGTACTCCCGCCCCAGCCTCTGCACCAGATTCCTTGGTTTTGGGCTGGGGCCGCTGCGTTTCGCCTGGTCGCTGGTTGTGCGTGGGGGAATTTGGTGTCTGGCTAATCGGTGGGGACACCAAATTCCTTGATTTTGGGCTGGGGCCTCGGCGTTCTCCCAGGTCGCGACCGCTGCGCAAAGGAATTTGGTGGCGAGCGGCCGGGGGCAGCATGAGCGGCCGGAGCGAGCGCCTACTGCAGCGCTGAGGTCAGCTTCATCACGTTGTCGACGTAGCGTCGGTACCACGGCCGCGTGTTCCAACGATCCAGTGTGAGCTCGCGTGTCACCGACAGGTACGTGTGGGCGAGTTGGTTGAGGTTGCGCAGGAGGGGGCCGTCGCAAATGAGGAGGGAGCTTTCGTAGTTGAGTGAGAAACTGCGAATGTCCATGTTGGAGGAGCCGAGGACGCCGACGGCGGCGCCAGGTTCCTGCGCAGAAGGATCAACCAGCAGGAGCTTGGTGTGCAAAATGTAGGGGGCCGGGAACTCCCAGATACGCACGCCGGCCTCGAGTAGCTGCTGGTAGTAGGAGGATTGGGCGTGCTGCACCATGAACTGGTCCGCCTTCTGGCTGACCAACAAGTCCACCCGGACGCCCCGGTAGCAGGCGGTCGTGATGGCCTCGAGGAGGGAATCCTCCGGCACGAAGTAGGGGGAGCAAAGCACAAGGTGTTCTTTGGCGTGGTGGATCAGCGTATTGAACATCCGCAGGTTCGGCTCTGCCTGGTAGCCGGGGCCGGACGGGATGAGCTGCACAAGGCTGGAATTGTCAGCGCCCGCGCAATCCTCGGGGGCAGTCAGCTCGATGGGTTCGCCGGACTCCGAGTACCAGTCCACCGCAAACAAGGCCTCGATGGAGGTCACTACGGGGCCACGCAGTTCCACGAAGGCGTCCACCCACTGGCGGCCGGCGGCGCGGTGTTGGCGGGTGAGGTAGGTGCGGTCGATGAGGTTCATGGAGCCCATCATGGCGGTGTGGCCGTCGACAATGATGAGTTTGCGGTGGTTGCGCAGGTCCGGGCGGCGGAAGCGGCCCTTGAGCAGACTCAGCGGCAGCATGAGGTGCCAGTGGATCCCGGCCTGGTCAAGGCGCTTCTTCAGGGCGCGGAAGCCGGGGTATTTCATGGAGCCGATGTGGTCAAACAGCAGGCGCACGTGCACCCCGCGGGCCACAGCACGCTCGAGCGCCTCAAACACGACGGCGGTAGTGTTGTCCCAGGCCACGGCGTAAATCTCGATGTCAACGTAAGCCTCTGCTTCGTCGACGAGCTCCGCGATCCGCACCATGGTCTTTTCGTAGTCGGCCCACATCGCCACGGCGTCGCCGTGCACCGCCGGGAACCCGGTGAGCGTGCGGTTCAGCGTAATCATCGACGCCACCTCCGGGCCCACGTCCTCCCCGCCGGGGATGTCCGGCGTTTCCGAGTAGACGTCGTTGAGGACCGCGTTCGCTTCCTTCTGGATGCGGTGGCGGCGCTGCGAGACGTACTTCGACCCCATCAGCAGGTACAGCGGCAGGCCCACAATCGGCAGCAGCAGAATGAGAAGCAGCCACGCGTTCGCGCTCGACGGCTTCCTATTCGACGGCACCACGCCAATCATCACGAACTTAATCGCATAATCGACGGCCATCGCCGCAAGCTGCCACACCGAAAAGCCACTGAACAGGGACAACATTGCTAACGCACCTGGTCGAGCGCGATGTCGGCGGTGTCGTAGTCGGCGACGACGGGCGCGTGATCCGAAGCGCCCTTGCCTTCCCGCTCTGCCACGTCCACCCAGGCACGCTGCAGGCGGCGGGCCAAGGGGGGCGTCGCTAAGTGGAAATCGATCAACATGCCCTCGTTCTTCGGGAAGCGCATCGACTTATAATCCCAAAACGAATACGGATCGTCGTGGCGGACCTGCTCAAGGCCGGCATCCAACAGCATCTGGAACGCGGCGCGCTCCGGCTCCGTCACGTGCGTCTTGCCCTCGAACCAGGCGATGTCCCACACGTCCTCGTCGCGCGGCGCGATGTTGAAATCGCCCGTGAACAGCTGCAACGCCTGCGGGTCCACCGTCTCGCGCAGGGAGTAGAGGAACTCCAGCTTGTAGTTGTAGTGCGGGTCGCCGATCTCGCGGCCGTTCGGCACGTACAAACTCCAGATATCGACGCCCCCACAATTCGCCCCAACCGCGCGGGCCTCCACAACTGGGTCGCCCTTCTTCGCAAAGGCGGGCTGGCGCTCAAACTGGGTGCGCACATTGTCCAGCCCGACCCGCGAAGCAATCGCCACACCATTCCACTGGTTGTAACCCACGTGGGCGACCTCGTAGCCGGCCGCCTCAAACGTGGAGTAGGGGAACGTGGCGTCCTTCGTCTTCGTTTCCTGCATGGCCAACACGTCGACGTCGTGGCGGTCAAGGAACGCGGCGATCCTCTCCGCTCGCGTCCGTACAGAATTCACGTTCCAAGTGGCGATGCGCATGTCAATACCCTAGCGCAGACGCAGGACACGCCGCCGATGGTGGTCATCGCCCACAATTTCCTCCGGGCCGACCTCCCACAGCTCCGGGTGGCGCACCGCGTGCTTCTCCGCCGCCTTGCCGATACGCTCCGGCACCAACAAGCGCACGGGGAGGGAGTGGGCGTCGAAAAACTCTTGGAGTTTCGCCAGCGGCAGCGGCGCGAGCGCCGCCGACGGGCCCAACGGCACCGCCGTGTTCTCCAGCGGGGCCGCGGCCCCAGCGCGGGCCAGCCACCCCTCGACCCACTCCTGCACCGGCGCCGAATTCGCCTCCGCGAGCTCCACCTCTTTTCGACGAATCTCCGAATTGCGCACCGTCCTCGGCGCCAACGAACGCAGCACCACCGGCTCAGTGATGGTCACCTCGCGCCCATCGCGACGCCGCACCCGCAGCGGGTCTAACCCCACAACCTGCCCCAGGGCCTCATTGACCCCGGACTCCGTGCGGTAGCGGACCGACACCCGGCCCCCAACAGAGGGCGCTTCCTGGCGAAACAATTAGTGTCCTTAGTGCCTTAGTGCCCGAACGGGTCTTCGTCCGTGCCCGGCAGCCACGTGTTGCCCGGCTCCGTCCACCCATTCGCCTTAATCGCGCGCTTCGCCTCCCGCTTGTAGCGGCCGGTCAGCACGTCCGTGTACACGAACCCATCCAGGTGGCCGACCTCATGCTGCAGGCACCGCGCGAAGAACCCGGTGCCCTCAATCTCAATCTCGTTGCCGTGCTCATCCAAGCCCGTGACCTTGGCCCAGTCCGCGCGCCCGGTTGGGAAGCCCTCGCCCGGGACGGAGAGGCAGCCTTCGTCGTCCTCGCCGTCATCGCGAGGCATGGTCTTCGGGATCTCGCTCGTCTCCAGCACCGGATTGATCACGGTGCCGCGGCGCATCGTGTCGCCGTCCGGACAGTGGTACACGAACAGGCGCAACGGCACACCAATCTGGTTCGCGGCCAGGCCCACGCCGTTCGCGGCATCCATGGTTTCGTGCATGTCTGCAATGAGTTCCTGCAGCTCCTCGACCGGCTGTTCCACCGGCTTCGTCGGGTTGTGCAGGACAGGGTCGCCATAAATAACGATCGGTCGAATGGTCATGCCTACTATAATAGGCATGCCTGAGCAGCTTTCAGATTCGGACCGCGCCATCCTCAACTTCGAAGCCCACGCCCCGCGCGCCATCGGTGCCAAAGAGGAAGCCATCACCACCCAGCTCGGCCTCACGCCGGTGCGCTACTACCAAAAACTCAACCTTCTTCTCGACGCCCCCTCCGCCCTCGCCGAATTCCCCCAGCTCGTACGTCGCCTGCAGCGGCTGCGCGATCGGTGAGCGGGCCCGGCGCGTTTTGGAACCACTTGCGCACCAAATTCCGGCGGGGCGAAACGGCGACCTGGGGAGACATCCAGGCGCCTAGGGAAAACCAAGGAATTTGGTGCAGCAGCATTCGAGCCTGACACCAAATTCCTACCCGCAAGTCCGGCGACCTGGTGAAACGCCTTGTCGCTGTCCCGAAAAGCTGGGATTTGGTGCGCGTGGGAAGATGTAAACGTCTGTAAAAACGTTTAGAGTGGCGCATGTGACTAATGTGAATCCTGAGAACGAGTACCAGGGCGCCCACCGCCGCGCCGACGAGGACGACTACGACCATGGCTACGAGGCTGCGCCGGCGGCGGCGTTCCCGAAGCGGGGTGTCGCGATGATCCTGCTGGCCGTCGCAGCCCTTCTTTTGCTGTGGGGTATCTACGCCATGAACAAGGGGGACGGTCAGGACGCGGCCCAGCCGACCCAGCCGAGCGCGGCAACCCAAGCAACAACAGCGATCACCGCCCCGGCGAGCCCATCGGAGCAGGCCACTGAGCAGGAAAAGCCAGCCGAACAGACGCAGCCGGCCGAACAGCCAGCCGAGCAGGAACAACCAGCCCCAGCCCCCGCCCCGGCCGGGCTCGCCCGCGAGCAGGCGCAGGTCTACGTCTTTAACAACTCCGGCGTCCCGGACCTGGCCAACCGGACCGCCGGGGACCTCGCCGCTCAATACAGCGTGGCCAACCGTTCCAACGACGCCGCCGCGATGAACATGCCGGAACAAACCTACGGCGTGTTCCCGCAAACCTTCGTGTTCTTCAACCCGAACACCCCGGGTGCGGACGCCATCGCCGCAGAGTTGGCGCAGCGGATCGGAGGCACGCCTCGGGCGACGACGGATGTGCCGGCGAATACGAGTTTGCCGCGAGAGGCCGTCGATAATCCGCAGGCGATCACTGTGGTCCTCGCGGGAGAATAAAACCCCGGCGGGGCCCGCGCGCAGCGTTTAGACTGGCTACCTATGGATCCGTACCGCGAGTTCGCCCGTTCCCCCGAGCCGACACTGGGAGTGGAGTGGGAGATCTGCGTCGTTGATAAAGAGACGCGGGACCTGGTACCCCGCGCCCCCGAAATTATCGACGCCATCTCCGCCACCAACCCAAGCGTCCACCTCGAGCGGGAATTCCTCCAAAACACGGTCGAGCTGGTCACGCCGGTGTGTAAGAATACGAAAGAGGCCGTCGATAAGCTGGCGGAAAGCCTGGCCGTCGTGCGGGCCGAAGCCGACGCCCGCAACCTCGACCTGTGGGCCAGCGGCGGCCACCCATTTTCCGACTTCCGCGAGCAAACCCTCAGCCCCAAAATTTCCTACAAGGAAATGATCAACCGCACCCAATACTGGGGTCAACAAATGCTGCTCTGGGGCATCCACTGTCATGTTGGTATCAGTCATGAAGACCGCGTCTGGCCAATCATCAACGCCGTCATGACGCACTACCCGCACCTGCTGGCCATCTCCGCATCCAGCCCGGGCTGGGACGGGCTCGACACGGGGTACGCCTCCAACCGCACCATGCTCTACCAGCAGCTTCCCACCGCTGGGATGCCGTACCAGTTCCAAAGCTGGGCCGAATGGGTCCAATTCATGGACGACCAGCGCACCTCCGGCGTCATCAACCACACCGGTTCCATGCACTTCGACGTTCGCCCCGCCGCCAAATGGGGCACCATCGAAGTCCGCATCAGCGACGCCACCTCCAACCTGCGGGAACTCGCGGCCGTCGTCGCGCTCACTCACTGCTTGGTCGTCTACTACGACCAACTTCTCGACGCCGGCGAAGCCCTCCCAACCCTCCAACCCTGGCACGTCGCCGAAAACAAATGGCGCGGCGCCCGCTACGGCCTCGACGCCCTGGTGATCACGAGCCGCGAAACCGACGAACGCTGGCTCCGCGACGAGCTCGTTACGTTGGTGGATACCCTGCAGCCTGTGGCTGCTTCCTTGGGGTGTACGCGCGAGCTGAACCTAGTACTGGAGATCATGCAGCGCGGCGCCGGCTACCAGCGACAACGCCGCATCTACGAGATGACCGGCTCCTGGCGCGACGTCGTCGATGCCACCTGCGCCGAGATGCAGGACATGACCTGGGAGTAGTTTGTTTGTGGTGTGCACCAAATTCCCACCTGGGGGTTCGCGCGACCTGGGGAAACGCCTTGGGTTGCTCGCGGGAATCCAGGGATTTGGTGCGCGTGCCGGTCGGCCTGACACCAAATTCCTCAATTTCGAGGGGAGTGGGTTGGAAAACCCCAGGTCGCTGGAAGCTCGTGATGGAATGTGGTGCACAGGGTGGGGGTATGAGTGACAAAGAACGCAATCCTCGTTCGGTGTCAAGTGGTTGTGGACTGGAATCATGGTTAACAATGCATCATCAACGCACACGGCGTCGGCGCGGTCTTACTTGTTGTGCGGATAATCGTGACTTTCTCAGGCAACCCAGTCGGTGTTT
>NZ_MLAL01000033.1 GCF_001875665.1 Corynebacterium sp. NML130628
GCCGTCGCGGGCTTCGTTCCGTCCTCCGAGTAGTACGCATCGGGACCACTCGCACGCTCCTCTTCGGTCGAAACAGTGGACTCGTAATAGGCCACAGACTCACCGTGCAGCTTCGCAATCGTGAGCATCTCCGCGGCCTCCTTCCGGTCCAGATCAAGCGGTGTTTGCGCCCCGCCAGGGGGTACTGGCAAGTTTACTGCCAATGTACCAACAAATAAAGCCCCAGGCTTCAAAACAAGGCAAGCGCGGCCAGCGCTGGCCTTGGGGAGGGAAAAGGGAAAAGGGAAAGGGGAGAGTTGGGCAATTTCTCCGAAACTCTCGACCGGTCCGGCTAGATTATGCGGCAGCGGTTTGGGGGAGGCTAGCATCCCTTGAAACGTCAGAAGACCCCTTTGCCCGTTGACGCGTTCCCCGGCCACACTCCCCCTTAGCACGGGCGAGCGCTCCGCAAAAAGGGGTCTTCGCTTTTACCCAAACCGCTATATGTAAACAATGTTTACATGTACGCTTCGTTGTGAAAAGTAAAACCGTTTTCCTCACACCGACTGTTCTCGTCCCTACATGTAAACAATGTTTACATGTAGGGCTAGGAAGCAACGTCGGGACGAAACAAGAAAGGATCGATGATCATGGCAACGAGAAAGCAGAGCGGTGTTATCGGACGCGGTCCGGTTGTCTCTGTGCGACTAGAACACGAACTCGTTGAGCGCCTCGACGCGCTCGCCGAGCGCACTGGGCGCAGTCGTGGGACGTATCTGCGCATGGCGCTGTGGGCAATGATTCCGACCCTTGAGCGCATGCACTGGGAGCAAGTCGCGAAAGACTTTGAGTCACTCGCGATTAAAGACGCCTTCGAAGAAATCACGCTCGGGCTGATGGAAGATGCGATCAACGCCGACCGCTACTGCGAGGAGCGACCCGGTAGTGATGATTCTGGGACAAGAACGCCGTAGGCGTTCGCGTCAGCGCCTCTGCGGGACAGGCGGGCGCTGTCGTTCATTATGGGAGTGCTCATGGAGCGCGCGCTTAAAGAGGACAAGGCAACAGGTTTACTTCTTTGCTCGCTGCCGCAGGCGCTCTACGAATCCCTCGGCGTCTTCGCTTGCTTGCGTCGACTTCTCAAGCACGCCCACAATCGCGCGCTGCTGCGTCCCGTCAAGCGCGTCCCATTCCTCCAAAAGGACAGTGACGATCTTCGCTTGCGCACGCTCGCCACTGCTCAACGTTGCGTCTTCGGGATCAAACCGAGCCACGCTCGCCTCAGACAACAGCTTCTCAATGCTTTGAATCATGCTTGCAATCCTGCCATGACCACCCGACATCGCAGCCCATTTCTGTGAACACATGTTCTAACAGACGCGCGGCCTTACAGGCGCGGTCTACTGTCTGCTCTTTCCGTCTTTGCGGTCTGGCGTGACGACGTACTTGTACAAGGTGCTTCTACTGACGTCGAGGCGGCGGGCGACTTCTGCTTTGGGCACGCCGAGCGCAATGAGGTCGCGTGCCTGCTGAATCTCGTCTTTCGACATGGCAGGGGCACGGTCGTACACCCCGCGTTCTTTCGCCCGCGCGATCCCCTCGGCCTGCCGCTCACGAATCAGCGCACGCTCGAACTGCGCGACGACGCCAAGCACGCCGAGCATGAGCTGGCTTGTCGCGTCACTGTGCGCGTCGTAGAGCTGCCCTTCTTTGAGAAAGCGCACGACGACTCCCTTGTCGTTTAGCTCTTCGACAATGGCATAAAGGTCTGGCACTGAGCGTGCCAACCTGTCCATGCTCGCAACCACTAGGGTGTCGCCCTCGCGGACGTACTCCATCACTCGCGCAAGTTCGGGGCGGTCGCGTGTAGCTCCGCTGACTTTCTCGTGCCAGATTTTTTGCACGCCTGCTTCTTCGAGTGCAGCGAGCTGACGGTCGAGGTTCTGATCTGCTGAGCTGACCCTTGCGTAACCGATGATCTGGCCGGGGGCTGGCGAATTCTGCTTGCCCAGGTGTAGAACCTGTGCGCCATCTGTCTTTTCTGCCACGACCCCACCCTAACGGACATCTACGACCTTGAGTTTTCAGTCAGGCCAAAACTCGTGCGCGCGGGTGTACCTTTATGGAGCTTCTTTAGAAAAAGCAAAGGCGTTCATACGCCCAACACCTTACGCTCCCTGCACATATTGACCTCGAAATAGCGCCAACCATCCATTTTGGAGAATGTATGAGAGAATCAATTTTGTCCGCGGGATTGCTCCAATCCCAACGACCCCCTTAGGTGGCTTGCAGTAAAAGACTCGCTGCTTAAGGCTGCTGGCACCGAGCTCTTGCAAGCCACGCCAGTAAAGCCGCCAGTAAGGATATTAATAAAATGCCAAGTAAATACTGGTATGTCGGAAGACATAGAAAGAATAAAAGTCAAGGACAAACGTCAGGAACTGATAACTCCTGGTCGCGCGTCCGTGGGGCAGCACTAGTCACGACTATCTGCAATCAAAGTCTCGGACTTTGGGAGAAAGTGACTGTGCTTCTTTCTAGTTAAAGACTCGGGGTGTCGCGGCTCACTGGCGTGAGTAGGGGCACCCCTTCCTTTTGTCTAAATCCGCTGTACGTGCCGATCTTCCATAAAAGGAAAAGGCCCCAGGCGATAAACTCTGGGGCCAATTAGAAGTCAACTCAGGTTCTATAAGAACTGTGCTTCCTTCTAATTAAAGACTCTCTCCAAAAGCGTCCACACATTAAGTGTGCTGGCGTGACTCTTTCGAAGTTCCTGAACAACCCTCCTTTTGGTGGTTCGTCCCTAATTATTCCGCATAGACAGGCATTTTTCAACCAGGAAGTGGTCTGATCCGCTTCATTAAAACGAGTTCTTCAGTAAATAGTTTGATTAACCAGGAGTACTTCGGTTTCATAAATCCGTCTCCCAGAGCCTGGAGATTTACACTCGTGACTCCGCTAGCAATTCCTCTAGACGCGCGCGTTGGTATCCCGTTAGCAGTTGCTCAGGCATGTTCAGCACTTTGAGTTTTTCTAGTTCTGCTAAATCGTCTTCGCTCGCATGTACTTGTACATGCCCTTCACCCATTGTTTCAGCGCGTGATGCTGATTTAAGTGGACTTCCGAAAGCACCACACTCGGGGCATTCCCAGCGGTAACCATCGGAACCACTAGAAGACACTTGTGCCACCACTGGCGCGGGAAGTCTTCCTGCTAGAAATTCTCGGCGGATTCCCATCCAATCACGCTGCCATTGTTTCGCTATTTCGCGGTTATTCATTGATGCACTTTCCCTGTTTGACTAACTATCTACCGCAGATAAGCGCGAATAATCGGCAAATAGAAGTTCCTGCCGTTGCTTCTCGGTGGGTGAGTTTGCGGGGTGCTCCAAACGCTTTATCGACTTCCTTGTCTAACGCGTCGTGTGCTTTGAGCAGCTGTGGATACCGCTGTGGCCACTAGCCAGCGGCGCGCTGCGCGCCGGCATCTACCGCACCTCACGCAAGAAAGCACTCGGGAAGCGCTACGTGGAAGCTAATCCCGACGCACTCTCGAATCTCTTAGTCGTGGATATCGACTTACAGGACACGCTCCTGCGCGCCCTGTAGGAGCGTGAGGGCTGGCGGCCTAACGCTGTGGTCGAGAACCCGACTAACGGCCACGCGCACGCCATCTGGGTGCTTTCTGCGCCGTTTCCGCGCACGGAGTATGCCCGCCACAAGCCGCTGACTTATGCTACCGCCGTTGTAGAAGGAGTTCGCTTCACTCCCCCTGTAGGAATTCTCCTAGGGGGATCCTCTAGGTCCCCGGAAATATCTGAATTGGATTCGAGCTGAAAAATAAGCGACTTGCCTACAAGGCAAGTCGCTTATGCTCAGTGGGAGGCAGAGCTGGCTAGAGCAGATTCCTCTGGGGGAGAGTGTTTTGTCGCCCTCTTTGACTCTGTTTTCCTCCCGTTTAAGTAGGCGGACACGAAAAAACCGGTCCCTGCTATTGCCACGATTTTAGTTACCCATAGGTACTCACCGCTGACCCAACCAATTATGGCGACCACGCTTAATACGCTTAGAGCGGTGAGCAAAAACTTTTCTGTATCCATATTTTAACGTCCCCTGATTGCATTTAGATCGCATGTTGCATACCCCGATAGTCCTACAACTGCGGCACCTTCTAAAAGTTTTTTTGACACGGTTGTTACAGCTCGGCCATAGGGAATCCCGGCAGCCGTGATTCCAGCCAGGCATTTGGTCCATGCTTTCACTTGTGAGGCTTGGGCGTCAGAGATTCCAAATTCCGGAGGTAGCCCCACGCATCCGGTGCCCGCTGGGTAACCCCCTGCGTGACAATCTATTGCGTTAGCAGTAGGCGCGGGAGCAATAAGTAGAGCGCTAGCAAGAGCGGAGGTCAGGACAGTAGCTTTAACTTTGGTTTCCATTGTTCCCCTGTATCTAGATAGACGGCACTTAATGATAATTAGGGAATTGTTCCCAAGGATTATTCCGAAGAACCTTTAACTATACATTCCAATCAAGCTCTTTGCTTAAAATTTTCTAAGTAATAAATCTGGTGAGCTGACCAACCCGCCTCTACGCACCATCGTGGCCAAAACCTTACGTTCAGCGCTTGTAGCCCTCCCTGGGATCACAGAACCACCATGTGAAGCCTTTGCCTGCGTTACGTACCCACGCACTCGCCTCACCGTGGTCTGGCGCTCGAGCATCGGCGGCATCTCTACGAGCCGCTCATCGCCACCGACTTACTTTGCTTTGCTTGAAGACACTTAATCCGGCATGAGTCGCACACTTCACTGTTGCTGAAAAGAAACGGAACTAGGTAGCTCACGTGCTACCGCACGGGGAACCGTATATTGCTTATGGCAGGTTACATTTTTTTTATTCGATCATTCCCGCGTTCCGCAGTGCCCTTAAGTGGGCACTCGCTGTCTTTCTGGTAATCCCCAATTCTCTTCCAATCTCGGCCCCTGTTGGGGCTTTACCCGTCTGAGCAAGCGACGAGGCGTATGCGGCATAAACCTGTGCACGTGTCTCATTCCCCTGCCGTCTACGCTGCTGGTTCGCTTTTTTAAGCATGTCACGCCTGCCCCGCGCGTATTCGCCGTCTGGGTCTGTTTTCCAGCGTTGTGCGGCTTTCTGACCGCCTCTACGCCCCATCGTGGCCAAAGCCTTGCGTTCGGTGCTTGTAGCCCTCCCAGGAGCCACAGAACCGCCGTCTGAAGCCTTTGCCTGCGTTACGTACCCACGCACTCGTCTCGCCATGGTCTGACGATCACGCATTGGCGGCATCTCCGAAAGCCGACCGTCGCCACCGACTTCCTGGGCGATGTTATATCCGTGCTCGTAAGCGTCAATCAGGGCGTTATCTGTCAGGCGTTGGCCTGCTGCGCGTAGCCTGTGCCCGACTTTTAGCGCATGCCGAAAGGCCGTCTCATCGCGTGCTGCGCGTCCCTGATTGATCCACAGCACGCGCACGCCCTCGATGAGGTCGGGGTCATAGCGCTCAACGCTTGTCGCAAGTTCTGCTTCAACATCGTTTGCAAGCGCTTTGAAAGCTTCTGCTTGTTGCCTGCGCGTTTTCGCCGCTTCGAGAAGTTCACGACCAGAGGAAAACTGCTGCCGTGTCGATTGCTGCTTTGCTTCTTGGCCAGTCAATGCACGTACCTCCCGCAGTAAGTCAGCCAAGCGGTGTACTCGTTTGTGCTGGCAGTACCAGCGATATGCGGTGGGGTCTTTTCCCTCGTAGAACGGGCTGCGGCTAAAGCGGTGGGAAAAGTGCGGGTCATGATCCAGCATCTCTCCTAACGCTTTACTCGTTGCTGCAAGCAAGCTCATATGGGGTGATTGCCCTGCTTTATCGGCATACACCGGGTCGATTAACCAGATTGCCTGGGCTTTGCCGGTCAGTGGGTTAATGCCGACCCATGAGGGGCCAATCCCGTGTTTGATGAGCTTGGCGAAGTTTTCCCGCACGCTCAGCGCAAGACTGGTTGGGTGGCCACCTGCCTGTCCTGGTTGGTCGATATCGACGACGAGTACGGCTGCATACTGCTTCGTGGTCAACATGACGTACTGGCAGTTGGCAAACGCTGGCGAGTCGACCCGGTAGAGCCGAGGACGTCGCCCGCCGTCGCTATCCGGGTAGTACGCGCTAGAGAAGTTGCGGTCTTTGCTGGCATGGATCGCGCTGCGACCTAGATGCGCTAACAGGGCGTCGCGATCAGTTGCACCCGCTGGGGTGTCGTCGAGCCAACCCGTGTGGAAACCGACACCTCGCACATGCTGGCGTGGTGTCGTGCGTTCTGCGTTACGGTTCGATACACTCATAGCATCGCTTTCTCCGACGTAGGGGTCGGTTAAAGCGCTTCACGAGCCGGTTGGTGGCCGGTGGTGAAGCAAGCCTGGAGCACTTGGACATGTTCCAGGCTTCTTTTTCTTTTATTGACGCGTTTAGGCTAACACGCTGGTAAACCACTGCGCGTGCACAACACGATCGATGCTCTCGATTCACTTCAAGGGCCTGCGATACAGGTTTACAGCACCTGTAAACCTGTATCCGCTTCCGTGAAGACCTACCTACCGAAAACTGCCTCAAGACCACGGCGGGAACTGTCGCAATAAAAATACAGGTTTACAGCACCTGTAAACCTGTATTTCCAGTTTCTAGCGATGGTTTTTCACATATTGTTCCAGGTAGGACTCAACAATCTCGCGGATTGTCACGCCCTCGCGCGCCGCAATCATTTTCAGTTCAGTGTGTAGATCGCGGTCGACTTCAATGGTCATCTTCTTGACGTAGTCGCGGTTAGAGGTCTGGTGGAACGCTGATCGTGCGGACTTCGTTTCAGTCTTTACTGTGCCCCTGGCGGTCTTTTTTGCTCCCCGTGGGGCGAGCTGTCCGCTTGCACGTTGCCTACTGGTAGTCACTTCATCATCTCCATGAGTTCATCGGCGACGGCGTCGTAGCCGTGCATGTCTGGTCCGGGGCAGTAGCCAAACGCTAAGTGCATGTCTTCGCGCAGTGGGATCTCTGCTTGAAACCTCGGCATCTCTTCGGCATCGAGTGCTTGGCGGGCCGCTTCAAGCGCGCTCGTACCTTTCCGTGCGAAGGTCAGCAAGACTGCATGCGGGGTAGCGCTGACGGCATCGCGCAATTCCCAGATGCGCGAAAGATCGGCAGCTGCCGATCTGGTTGGCATGATGATGAAGTCGCTGACCGCGATCGCCGCTTCGATTGCGTTTTCATCTCCTGGCGGCACGTCAATGAACATAATCTCGTCATCGGCGACAAGTGCAGCTTGGCGATCGACGCGCTTCGGGATCGATAGCTCAACATCAAACGGCAACGGGTCGCCACCATCTTCGGCACGCTCTGCCCAGTCGAGCGCAGACCCCTGACGGTCAAGGTCGGCAACTGTGACCGCGTATCCGCGTTGGGCGAACACGGTCGCCAGAAACATCGTTGTGGTGGTTTTTCCTACCCCGCCTTTAGCGTTGATAGTGGTGATAATCATGGCCTACCTCCTCCTTTTCAATACAGGTTTACAGGTTACGGGTTTACAGTTTTACAGTATACAGCTTTACAGGTTTACGCACTAGCCCCCCATACCGTGCAAGCTCTCTATCGCCGGAACGGGTACGCCAGAACGAGCGTAATAATAAGTCGCTAAATGGGCTCAAATTTCTAAAGGTCTCAAAATGAGACTCATAGAGTGACCAGGCAAAACAGCCCTTTTCCTTACTCTAAATAGTGATCTGTTTCACTACTTTTTACCGGCTGTTGTGGACCGTTTTCATACGAGGATCGGCTGCCTTGTTGCATGCGCTGCTGCAACGAAATCCGCTCCGACAGGCTCACCGCATCACGCGAACTTCCCACCTGCCCCGTGCGCTCGTGCGCCTTGATCGCCGTCTCAATCCGTGATGCTTCTTGGCTTAACCGCTCAAGCTGTCCGTGATGCTGCAAGGCTTCTTCACGCAACGTGTGCACATGCTCGCCGAGCTGGTCAGCCTGCTTCATATTCCCTGCAATGATCGCATCACATTCGGCAATCTGTGCCGCGTGCTCATTCGGCTTCAACGTCCGCGCAAACCAGCCACGATTGTCCTGCTTGGCAATCAAGTCTTGGCGCTTACGCTGCATGCTGCGCACATGCCGCATTCGTTGCTCGCGCTGCTTGATAGTGCGCGTCTCCTGCTCACCTAACTGGGCTATTGCCTCGCGATGTTCATCGCACATCGCGCGTATCGCTGCAACACGATTGCGTAGCTCAATGAGCTGGGTATCGTCCGGCGTGCGTGGTTGCTGCGGTGCAGTGCGCGCATGCCCTGTACTCATGCCGAGCTTTTCGATAAGCCCTGTTGCCACGCGCTTTTCCTGCTGCTTCACCACAGACACACCACGCTGTTCGCGCTGGGAGGCGTAGAACGCTTCCAGGCGCTGCAACCGTGCATGCGCTCGCCGCTGCGCGCACTCGTTGATGCGTGTGCCAGCAAATACGTCCGTTTCTGGCGGTGTTGTTGCGGCTAGCTTGGCAAGCTCCCAATCCGCTCTCGCGTTGCGGTGGATCGCATACGGGCTTTGATCGGAAGCACTGCGCGTTGCTGCCTGCACCAACAGATCACGCGCATACTCGGTCGATTCACGCCGCAACTGCGCCGCGTCAGCGCTTCGCCCATGACCGGTATCGCTATCGCCAGGCATCGCCTCGGCCATGTACAGGTAGTTGCCCTCGCGCCCTCGTGTCAGTGGGACATATGCCCCGGCTTGATCAATCTGGCCTACAGCAGCAACCACGCGAGCCACATCCACGGTGGCACCTTGGGACGCATGCCCAGAGGTGGCATATCCAAGCTGGACATGTGCACCGACATACTCCGGGTTCAGCGTCACAGTGACGTTAGTTTCATCAAGTCTGCGCACCTGCATCGAACCATCAGTATTGATCTGTTCGACCTGCCAACGCTGCCCATTGCGCACCACATCACCAGCACTGGTGACCAGTTCATAATCGTTATTGCGCGTCAGAATCGTGTCTCCAACATGGGCGAATTGCTCACCGCTAATCGCAACCGACACTGTCGTGTCTATCTCGCCGCGCTCGGCCATTACGGCCTGTGCGGCAGCGTTGAGTGCCGCCACGTACTCGTTGTTCGAAGCAACCAAGATTGAACGCTTCCCAGCGGAAATATCCTGCTTCCAGCCAGCAAGTGCATCGTCCATCATCGCGGTGACCGACCCTGCATGCAGTCTGCCAGCAGCGGCGTAAAAATCAGCAGCCCGTTGCACATTCGGCAGCTGTCCTGTGCGAAGTTGTTTCGATGCTTCCCGCTCGTGTGGGTCTTTCTGCCGGAAGACTTCGGTGAGCTCCACTGCATCCGGTAGCTCGTGGGCCAGCGTGGCGAGCATGCCTCCGCGTGCTTTCACCGCGCCATACTGGTTCGGGTCTCCGACAAACACCACGCGCGAACCTGCGGCCTGCGCGATCTCAAGGATGCGCACCACATCAGGAGTAGCCACCATGCCGGCCTCGTCGACGACGACGACAGTGTCGGTGCCCCAACCAAGTTTTTGCGCTGCCGGCGACGCATCAACGCCGTCGACTTGCAGCAACACCCTCGCCACCGTCGAAGCACTATGCGCGACCTGCTCGCCCACCATCACATCGGCAGCTTTGCCAGTCGGGGCCAATCCAACGACTTGTCGACCGGCCTGCTCCCACACACGACGAGCTGCTTTCAAGCTCGAAGTTTTACCTGCACCAGCCGGGGCAACGACCACGCTTGCCAGATACCGCGACTGCACCACCGCGCGCATAGCTTCTGCTTGCGCCTGCGAAAGTTTGCCGTCGATCGGGACAATCGCCGACGCATCAACACCGGCATTAACAACCGCCGTAGCAACATCAATGCCGCGATCAATTTCAGCAACCACCGCATCAGTTGTAAATCGCTGTGCGCCCTCACGCGCCTGGTCGTTGACCTCCGGGGCTTTCTCCGGGGTTACCGTCCATGTGCTGTCATCGGCAAAGACTTCGTCAGCAATCTGCTCGACAACCTCTCGCATCTGCTCCGGTGAAACAGCGCCAACCGGCATCATCTCGGCGATCTTCTCGACGACATCAGCGCGCGTAAACGTCGAGCGTTCAGCAACCACCGCAGCTAAAACGTCGCGCACATCGGGAAGCACCACGCCTACATTGCGCGCTGCTCCTGGTCGAAGTGATGCGATAAACCCGCGCGCTTTCGTCCCCGCCGCACTTTGTTTCCAGCCTGCTTCAAGCTCGGCAAGTGGTGTATCTAAGTCCTTGCGCTGGCGTGTTTTCTTCTGCGCGACGCGCCCCAGCTCGCCGGTAGCCTCCAACCCGTTCGCACTACGCCACGCATCAATTTCACGCGCCCTTGTCGAAAACGCGCGGATCATCTCGGGCGAATCAAGACCAGCAATCTCCGCACACCCGTTGACAACCTCACCCCACGAAACACCCAACTCGTGGGAGAGTTCTTCACGAATCACCGCCTGATACAGCATCCCGGCGGCACGAGCTTCGTGATACACCCCCTTAGAATCAAGCGTTCGCCACTTCCCATCTCGGCACAATTGCTTGTTCGACAACAGCACATGCGAATGCACATGAGGATCACCCGACCGCGACGTTCGGTGCTCATATTTCACGCCCGAAAGCGCCTCAACCCGATCAATAACCATGCGCGTTTTATCCCGCGCATCAGCACGGCGCGTATAACCAGCGTGCTCCGAAAAGTACGAAAGTGCGCTCTCAACCGCGCGCGCATGCGCCTGATCCACAACCTGTTTCAGCGCCGGATCGTCTGCCACACCCCACAGAATCGACACACTTTTCGGCGCGCAAAACGTCAGATCGAAACCAGGAACCCCGCTTTGTTTCGGCGCGCGCCCGAGCTTTTCACCACTCGGCGCAACCGCTTTATTAAACCAATCACGCACACGATCGCCGCCAACAACCGCGCCAACTTCGACCCCTAACGTGCCAGAAACTCCGCGCACTTGCGCACTACTTCGCGCCATAATCCACGCCGTCGCGGGCTTCGTTCCGTCCTCCGAGTAGTACGCATCGGGACCACTCGCACGCTCCTCTTCGGTCGAAACAGTGGACTCGTAATAGGCCACAGACTCACCGTGCAGCTTCGCAATCGTGAGCA
>NZ_MLAL01000003.1 GCF_001875665.1 Corynebacterium sp. NML130628
AACACCGACTGGGTTGCCTGAGAAAGTCACGATTATCCGCACAACAAGTAAGACCGCGCCGACGCCGTGTGCGTTGATGATGCATTGTTAACCATGATTCCAGTCCACAACCACTTGACACCGAACGGCCCCTTTCGCGACCTGGGCTTTTACCGGGGTCGACCGGCAGGACTGCGTCCATTGTCACTCGCCGCTCATACACGACACCAAATTCCCTCACGCGACCTGCACGAACTGGGGTTTTCCAAACTGGCGTCCGGAAATCAAGGAATTTGGTGCACTCCCCATCGCGCAAATAGGCCTCGCCATGGCGTGGCGCACCTGCTACGCTCGGAAGCACCTAATTGTATACCAATTCCCATACATTTTGTTTATACGTTTGAAGGAGTTTCCATGAAGCGTCGCATTACAGCCGCGGCACTCGCCGCCACGACTGCACTTTCCCTCGCCGTCGTCCCCGCTGCCGAGGCAGCAGAGAACACGGACGTCCTCGACACGCTGGATAAAGTCGAAGGCAAGCTACAGGACGCCGAAAAGAAGGCCCGCACCGAATTCGAGCGCGCCAAGCTCCGGAAGATCGTGCACGACAAGGGCACCGGCGCCGCACCGGACACCCAAACCATCCGGGACTGGGTGGACGGGTCCGTCAAGAACGGCTCCTCCGCAGATGAGGCCTACCGAGCAACGCAGGCCGGCTGGATCCTGACCTGGATCGCCGTTGCCGCAGCGGGTCTGGGTGCCATCGGCTACGGCGCGAAGGTCGCAGGCGTGCTGCCTCCACAGGTTGCGCAGGCGCTGCCGTTCTAGACAACCACTACTCTCCCCACGGGGTGTCGCTGGGGCATAATATTGCCCATGTCGACATTCACTGATGCCATCGAAGAACTCCGCAAGCTGCCGTCGAAGTCGGAGCAAGGGTTGGCCTTTGAAAAGTTGATGGTCAACTATTTCAAGACTGACCCGACACTGTCCAGTGAATACTCTGAGGTGTACCGCTGGGTGGACTGGCCATTCAACGGTGGCAAGGCGGATGTGGGGATTGACCTCGTCGCGAAGCGGGTGGATGACGGCGAGTGGACGGCAATTCAGTGCAAGTTTTACCTGCCCACGACGCATATCCAGAAGGGGCAGCTGGATTCGTTTTTTGAGGCATCGGGGCGCTCGTTCCACACTGACCGCGGAGTGGAGCAATTCGCGAACCGCCTGATCATTTCGACGACGGACCGTTGGTCGTCGAACGCTGAGGCGATGCTGGAGAACCAGCTGATCGCCACAAACCGGATCGGTACGTCGGCGATTGCGGAGTCCCCGATTAACTGGGACATCGCTTACCCAGGCAGTGAGATGTCGGTGAACCTCACCTTGCGGGAGACGTTTGAGCCACGTCCACATCAGGCGACGGCGATCGAAAAGTCGCTGGAGGGGTTCAAGGCGCACGATCGCGGCAAGCTGGTTATGGCCTGCGGTACGGGGAAAACGTTTACGGCGCTGCGCTTGGCTGAGCGTTTTGCGGAGGAGCACTATGGCAAGGCGCGAGTGCTGTTTTTGGTGCCGTCGATTAGTTTGTTGTCGCAGTCGTTGAAAGAGTGGACGGCACAAGCGCAGATGGATCTCCGCAGCTACGCGGTGTGTTCCGATAGCAAGGTGGCGCGCAAGGCGGAGGATATCGCCTCATATGACCTTGAGGTGCCGGTGTCGACGAATGGCGAGGATATTGCGGAGCGCTTGTCGAAGCGGAAGCGCGCGGCGGGGTTGAGCGTGGTGTTTTCGACGTACCAGTCGCTGCCCGCGATCCACGACGCGCAGGAGGCGGGCCTTGAGGAGTTCGACCTTGTCATTTGCGACGAGGCCCACCGCACCACCGGCGCAACGTTGGCCGGGGAGGACCCGTCGAACTTCTCCCGCATCCACGACAGTGACTACATCAAGGCGAAGAAACGCCTGTACATGACTGCCACTCCCCGACTTTTCGACGAGACCGTGAAGGGCAAGGCCGTCGAGCATTCGGCGGAGCTCTACTCCATGGATGACGAGGCCGTGTACGGTCCCGAGTTTCACCGGTTGGGGTTCGGAGAGGCCGTCGATAAGGGGTTGTTGACGGACTACAAGGTGCTCATCATGACGGTGGATGAGTCGCTGGGTGCCGATGCGATGGGCAAGTTCAATGCTGCTGGGGGCAAGGACATTAACTTAACGACGGGCTCCGCGATGATCGGCGTTTGGAATGCGTTAGCAAAGCGTTCGGGCAGCTTGCAAGGCGAAAAGGGCGGCTTTGATGAGGGGGCGGAGCCGATGCACCGCACGGTGGCGTTTGCGAAGGATATCAAGACGTCGAAGGCGATTACGGAGGCGTTCCCCCTGCTGGTGAAGTCGCATCGCGAGCTGCTGCAGGAAAAGGCGGTGATGAACGACATCCAGACGTTGAATATGGATCTTGACGTGCAGGCGCAGCACGTCGACGGCGCGATGAACGCCCTGGAGCGCAATACGAAGCTGACGTGGCTTGAATCCGACATGCCGACGAATGAATGTCGCGTGCTCACGAACGCTCGGTGCCTTTCCGAGGGTGTCGACGTCCCCGCCCTCGACTCGGTGGTGTTCTTCAACCCGCGTAATTCGATGGTGGACGTGGTGCAGTCCGTTGGTCGCGTGATGCGGAAGGCGGAAGGCAAGGACTACGGGTACATCATTTTGCCGGTGGCGGTGGCGCCGGATGTGTCACCGTCGGAGGCACTGAACGACAACCAGCGGTTCAAGGTCGTGTGGCAGATCCTCAACGCGCTCCGTGCGCACGACGACCGCTTCAACGCGAAGGTGAACTCGATTTCGCTCAACGAGAACCTCCAGGATGATTTGCCGATTTCCGTCCAGCCAGTCGTTGATCCTGCGCAGGAGGCGAAAAAGAAACTCGCGGACAGTGAGCGGACCGAGGCTCACGAATCCGATCAGGTGACAGCCCAGCAGATCGCGTTGTTCTCGCTTGAGCAGTGGCAGGAGGCGATCTACACCAAGCTGGTGGACAAGGTGGGCACCCGCACGTACTGGGAGGATTGGGCCGACGACGTCGCGGACATCTCCAAGGCGCAGGTCACCCGCATCCGCGCGCTGCTTGACCAGGCGGATGCGACACTGCGCGGTGAGTTCGACACCTTCGTAGAAGGTCTGCGGGGTAACCTCAACGACTCGATCTCCGAGGACGAGGCGATCAGTATGCTGTCGCAGCACCTGATTACCGCCCCAGTGTTTGATGCCCTGTTTAGCGAGCACGATTTCGCCGCCCACAACCCGGTCTCCCAGGTCATGCAGCGCATGGTTGATGCCCTCGACGATAGTGACCTGGATGCCGAGACTGACTCGTTGGAGAAGTTCTACGCCTCGGTGCGTGTGCGCGCATCTGAGGTCACGAGTGCGTCCGGGAAGCAGCAGGTGATCAAAGAACTTTACGAGCGTTTCTTCCAAAAGGCGTTCAAACGCGACGCCGACAAGCTGGGCATTGTGTATACCCCGGTGGAGATCGTGGACTTTATCCTGCGCGCCGCCGACGATGTGTCGAAGAAGCACTTCGGCCGCGGTTTAACCGACGAGAGCGTGCATATCCTGGATCCGTTTACGGGCACCGGCACGTTTATGGTGCGCCTGTTGCAGTCCGGGTTGATTGATCCGAAGGATCTAGCACGCAAGTACGCCAACGAGTTGCACGCCACCGAGATCATGCTGCTGGCTTACTACGTCGCGGCTGCCAACATCGAAACGACGTTCAACGCGTTGCTGGCCGAGGCAGCCAAACGCTCGGAAAGCGCACCCCCCCCCGCTACGTTTCCTTCGAGGGCATCGCGCTTGCCGATACGTTCCAGATCCACGAGGAAGGAGACATCCTCGACCTCACGGTATTCAGAAACAACAACGAGCGCATCGTTCGGCAGAAGGAAGCCCCGATCAACGTCATCGTGGGCAATCCGCCGTACTCATCGGGTCAGAAAAAAGCGAATGACAACAACGCGAACCTGAAGTACCCGACGCTGGATGCGCGTATCGCGGAGACGTACGCGGCGAAGTCAACGGCGACGAATAAGAACTCGCTATACGACTCATATTTGCGCGCATTCCGGTGGGCGACGGACCGAATCGGGGATCATGGCGTCGTGGCGTTTATCGCAAATAACGGCTGGGTAGACGGCAACACCGGAGATGGTGTCCGCCTGTCGATGGCCGAGGATTTCACCGACCTCTATGTTTTCAATCTGCGCGGCAACTCTTTGGGTGGTGGCGAACAAGCCAAGCGTGAGGGCGACAATGTCTTTGATATCCGGGTTGGCGTCGCGGTGCTGATCGGTGTGAAGGATCCTTCCAAGACCGGCTTCCGCCTGCATTATGCCCAAACGGCTGATTATCAAAACCGCGATGAGAAACTGGCGTTTGTTGAAAACGCGACGGTGGGCCAGATTCAGTGGCGTTCAATTACCCCGAATCAGCACGGTGATTGGTTGAACCAGCGCAGCGACGAGTTCGCGACCTGGCCGGTCATCGGCGAGAAGAAGGGTGATGCGACGAAGTTCTTTGAAGAGCATTCACGTGGCCTTTCAACTGCGCGTGATGCGTGGTCGTATTCTTCTTCCACCTTTGACTTAGCGGAGAATATCGGCACGCATATCGCGAACTACAACCAGGCACAGGCTGTGTTGCGAGCCGAGGGGTTTGAAGAAAACAAGCGGGGTGTTGACGCGTTGTTTGCGCAGCATCCTGAGTTAGTCGATAGCGCGAAAGGTTCATGGAACCGCAGCCTGAAACAGGAGTTAGCCCGCGGAACCGAGATTACGGTCGATACGGACCGTGTCTACACCTCGTTGTACCGCCCGTTTTTCAAACAGCGCAGTTACTTTGCGAAAGAACTCAACGACATGGTGTACCAGTTGCCGTCGATGTTCCCGACGCAGCACCACCACAACATTGGGTTTGCCCAGATGACCGTGGGCGCAGTGAAGCCTTACAGTATTTTTGCAGCTGATATGCTCCTTGACCTTAATCTGTTTGGCTCAGAAGGAACACAGTTCTTCCCACGCTTCACTTGGGAGCTCGTTGAGGCTTCGGATGGTGCGTTGTTTGGCGAGGGGGCGTCGATAAGCGAGGATGAATCCTCGATGTATGGGCAGGTCGGTGAGGTTGTTGCGGGGCATGTGCGCAAGGACAACATCACTGATGCGATCAAGGCGCTCTACCGCGATGCGCTGGGTGCCGATGTCACTGGTGACGACATCTTCCACTTCGTCTACGGCAAGCTGCACGACCCGAACTATCGGGAGGCGTACGCGGCGGACTTGAAAAAGATGCTGCCGCACATTGAGATACCGGGAACGCGGGAAGAGTTCGACAAGTTTGCGCGCGCCGGCAAGGAACTCATGGACCTGCACGTCGGATACGAGGACGTGGAGCCATACCCGCTGGACATCACGGTCAAGGGCGACGAGTCCGACCCGGATACCTGGCGTGTGTTGAAGATGAAGTGGGCACGCAAGAAGGACCCCGAGACCGGTAAGAACGTCAACGACGTGACCAAGCTGATCTATAACAAGCGCGTCACCATCACTGGTATTCCGGCTGAGGCTGACGAGTACATGCTGGGGTCGCGCTCTGCGGTGGCGTGGTTGATTGACCGCTACCAGGTGAAGAAGGACAAGGCGTCCGGGATTGTGAACGACCCGAATGACTGGTCCGATGAGGTCGGGAACCCACGCTACATCGTGGACCTGATTGGTAAAGTCACGCGGGTTGCCGTGGGAACGGTGCGGATAGTGGAGGAGCTGCGAAAATAACGCCGTTTAGTTCATTCCCAGTTGAGGCTCGAGAGCGTGGCTTCATCACGGATGATCGAAAAGCGGTGCGGTGGCCCCTCAGTCGTCAGGTTGACCTTGAACACCTCACCGAAGATCCGGGCCGTAGCGGACGTGTCATCCACCTCGACCTCAACTCATCAACCGCACCCTCAAGTCTGCATGCGTCTTTAGCGTCTTTAGACGCTTTCCTGGCGTCATCACCAATCTTCAAACCGAAAGAGGAGTCAGCCATGAGAGGCGTATCCCCCACTTGAGCCATGTAGCTTTTAGGCTACACTTGGGCGTGTGGAGATCATTTCCAGCAGCTTGTTTGACGCCTGGTTAGGTGAGCTAAAAAACAAACATGCTCAGCGACGCATTTTGTATGCAATAGCCCGATGCGAAGCACACGGAAGAATGATTGGAGACATCAAACCCGTTGGCGAGAAGGTTAGCGAGATGAGATTTCATTTCGGGCCCGGCTATCGGGTGTACTACACCCGACTAGGCGCAGTAACGGTTTTCCTGCTGGCCGGAGGAGATAAATCCAGCCAGGATAAAGATATTCGAACCGCTCAAAAGCTCGCACAACAGGTAAGGGAGGAACAGTCGTGAAGGAAGTAACATTTTCAGCGTTCGATGCAAGCAAATATCTCGATAGCCAAGAAGCAGTGAACGATTACCTGGCTATCGCACTCGAAGACGGCGATACGAAAACCGTACAGGTGGTTTTGCGTGACATTGCAAGGGCACACGGCATGAGCCAGCTCGCTAAAGAGACTCAACTCAACCGTGAATCCCTCTACAAGTCACTATCAAAAGACGGTAACCCGTCCTTTGCGGCTATCACGAAAATCATGAAAGCCCTGGGACTCAAAATAACTCTCGCTACACAAAATGCCTAGATACCTACTGGAATCACATCACCAATAAACCAAACGTGCCTCTGCTCAGCCCGTCCGGCCTCTATCCGCCGATCAGTGGTGGATCGCGGATTTCACGTATGTGCACACCAGCTGCGGTTTCAGCTACGTGGCTTCTGTCACCGACGTATTCACCCGTGAGATCCTGGCGTATGTCGTGGACACCCGAGCCACGAAATCTTTGGCCATCCGTGCGCTGCGACAGGCACTGGCACTACGCCAGCGCCAGGACCCGTACTTTGAGTCGGCCGGGGTTCCCCATCACTCGGGCGGGCTCACAGTACACTCCCACACATCTCCGCCGTCTGCTTGCCGTCCATCAGATAGACGGGTCCATCGGCACTGTCGGCGACGCCTACGACAACGGTCTGATGGAGTCAACGATCGGGCTGTACAAGTCTGAACTCATTGATTTCGAGGCAGAGACGTGGACGAACTGGGGGGAGGTGGAACGCGCCACAGCCGGATGGGTCCACTGGTACAATCACGAGCGGTTGCATTCCTCGCTCGGGCATATCCCGCCGATCAAGCACTACACCAACTACCAACGAGAAAACCACGCAGGCATTCACGCCGCGTAACACGCCACTCTCAAAAAGTCAGGCCGATTCACAACACCAGCAGAAGGATGCTCTTTGACGAGTTTGAACGCGGCGTACTAGGCGAACTTCCTACAACACCGTGGCAGCATACCGAATGGAAACGTGCGAACATCGCCCCCAACTTCCACATCACCGTCAACACTGCACGCTACTCGGTGCCCTACCAGCTTGTCGGCCGGACTGTCGATGTACGTATCACTGGCAATGAAGTAACCGTCTTTGATGCCGGGCAGCGTGTTGCAACCCACCGGCTTGCCCAAGCCCGGGGGATCTATGCCACCGATGTGGATCATATTCCTGCCAACATGGCTGATACCACAGGGTTGTGGACCAGTGAGTACTTCTACCGTGAAGCAGCCAAGATCGGGCCAGCAACCCGGAGCGTCATCGAAGAACTCATCAAGGCAAGGGCGATCCCTGCCCAGGCATTTCAGTCGTGTCGAAACGTACTGAATATGGGCAAACACGCCAACAAGGTGATTTTGGAACAAGCCTGTGCACGCTTAATCGCACCTGATGGCACCAGGAGGGCTGTGTCGTATACCGCGGTGAAAAACATGATGGCTGCGGTACGCAAAGACCAATCAACCCGTCCGACAGGCCATGATCTGCCAGCCACAACACCGCTTGAAACACCACCGGTGGAACACGCACGCGATACCCGCGGCGCATATCTAGGCGGGTCTGCCCAGTTCAGTATGGAAAACCTCACGAAGAAAGGACGTTTTCAGTCATGACACAGCCACAACCAGCGTCAGCATCAGCACGCTTTCTTGATGAATCGATCCTGCCTGTCTTTACCGATCTGCGCATGACGGCCTTCGGCCGAACCGTCATTGATATTGCAGCAGATCCTATCTTCGACTCGTGGAGCTTTTCTGACAAAGTGCTCTACGCACTCGATAAAGAAGTTGCGGCCAAGCGTGAACGACGAGTCAACAAATTACTCAAAGCATCCCGATCGCCAAATCTCGATGCGTGTATCGAAGACATCACCTATACACCCGGCCGCAACCTCAACAAAGAGCAAATCACCAGACTCGCTCACTGCCAATGGTGTCAAAAAGCGCAAAGCACGTTCGGTGTCAAGTGGTTGTGGACTGGAATCATGGTTAACAATGCATCATCAACGCACACGGCGTCGGCGCGGTCTTACTTGTTGTGCGGATAATCGTGACTTTCTCAGGCAACCCAGTCGGTGT
>NZ_MLAL01000034.1 GCF_001875665.1 Corynebacterium sp. NML130628
GGCGGGAGATTCCGAATCGCTTGGCGACTTTTGCGGCTGGCTCGCCTTGGTCTCGTACGGCTTTAACGATTGCGAGGTTGCGGTTGGGGCTGTTCATTTGTCAACGATGTCCCGACTGATCCCGATGCGCGTTTGCGCCACGCAGTGGCTGGTCGGTGTCAACCATGTCGCGGCTGAGGTGTCAACCATCAGGAAGGTTCTCGCAGGCACGCCGTGTCAACTATGTCGTGACTTCGGACACCGTCGCCGGCTCCACTATGACGTCGAAAATGATAAGTAGGCGTTTGCGTTAGCGCGTACGCCCCAAGGGGGTCAAGAAAATCGCTTGCGTTAGCGAGTGTATAGCGCATTAGCTCTGACCTGCGGAAGCGCTTTCCTCTCTTTCGGCTGAGCGAGCGTTTGCGTTAGCAGGCGTTGATCTGGTCAAGGCGGACGCTATGGTCGGCGACCTCGGTAACGAGTTCAGCGTCGTGGGTGATGACAATGACGACGGCACCAGTGTCAGCGAGTTTACGCATTACTCGGGAAATCGCGACAAGGTGCTTGTAGCCAACACCGGACGTGGGTTCGTCGAAGATGTAAACTTTCTTGTTCGCAGCAAGCGCTGTAGCAATAACCAGGCGTTGGCGCTGCCCGCCAGAGAGTGCTTGGGGATGGTCAGCCTCGTGGTCGGCAAGGTCGAGTTCTTCAAGGATCGCGTGGGCATCGATGTGTTGCTTTTCGGCTTTGGTCGTGCCGAGCGTGACTTCGTCGATGACGGTATCTGAGAACAACTGTCGGGTAGGGTCTTCCATCACAAGGTAGGCGTCACGGCTGGGGAATTTTTGTCCATTGAGTGTGATGGATGCGTGTTTGGCTTTTTCTAGTCCGCAAACAATGCGTGCCAGGGTTGATTTCCCTGAACCGCACGGGCCGAGGAGCGCTGTGATTTTCCCTGCCGGAAAGAGCGCATGGTCGACGTTGAGAACCGTTTTCCCCTGCCGGTAGGCGAAGGTGAGGTTGTCGATCGTGAGCCCCTCCCCTGCCGGTTCCGGAAGTTGTGGCATAGACACAGTCACTAGGGATCGCAGTCCAAGCTGTTTGCGCTCCTCATCCGAGGTAGCGTAGAACTCTTCGCCGGTTGCGGTGAGGGCGATCTTGCCTTTGTCGAAGCAGTAGACACGGTCAGCGATCCCGGAAAGAAAACTTAGCCGGTGTTCAGCAATGATGATCGTGTGTCCATCAGCTTTGAGCCTGGCGATGAGTGTGGCGAGTTGGCCGATAAGATCAGCTGATAGGTTCGCGGTCGGCTCGTCAAAGACGATCAGCGACGTGTTGTTGCACATGGCGACGGCGCAGGCCACGCGTTGCATCTGCCCGCCCGACAGCTGTGTGACGCGGGATTCCAACAGGTCGGCGATACCTAACTCGGCTGCAACCTCGTCAATGCGGGCACAGATCTCCTGCGGGGCGCGGCCGAGATTTTCTGGGCCGAAGGCGAGTTCTTGGCGCACGTGAGTGGTGTAGAACTGGGTGCGTGGGTTTTGAAACACTGTCGAACAGTGGTGGGCAAGCTCTGATAGATCTACTCGTGCCACGTCAATGTCGTCGACTGTGACGCTTCCGGTAAGGTCGCCGTCGTGAAAGTGCGGGATGAGCCCGTTAAACAGCCGTAGCGCGGTGGTTTTCCCCGATCCCGATGCGCCACACAGCAAGGTGACGGTTCCAGGTGTGATGGTGATGATTGCGTCAGTGATTGAGGGGTGGTCTGCTCCTCGATAGGTGAAGGTGACGCCGGTGGCTTGGGTTATTGTCATAGGACGATTCTCCATATCGCGAAGCCGATAACGACGAGCAGAATGACTGCGTCGATCACACGGAATTTCACGACCGTGACTGAGGTGGGCTTTGCGGTTCCGCCCAGTCCTCGCACGAGGGCAGCAGATGCCAGTTCGTCCCCGCTGCGTACCACGGTCGATAGCAGCGGGATTGTGAAGTACTGGGCCGCGCGCAGGGAAAACGCAGACATGCCGCGTAGTTTCATCGCATCTGAGATCGCTTTAACCTCGTGGCCGATCACGGGCAGCACCCGTAAGGCAACCGAGATTGGGATCGTGAAACAGGTCGGGATCCGTGAGCTGACGAGTGCTTTTTGCAAGGTGGCGGGTCGGATTACACCGATCGCGTATGCGCCCATGCCTGCGCTGACACTGAATCGCCACATCCACTGCAAAAACAGCATGAGGAACGCGCTGACCGTTGACTTCCACACCAGTGGTATCACGAAGACGAGCCCGCCGAGGACCGCAAACGTGGCCAGGTAGACGGCCACCCAGCTCGGGCGCACGAGCGTGTTGGGGTTGATCGCAGCGCTCGCCAGCATCACGGCGGCGAATCCGCCCAGAGCACACACGAACCACGGCGAGTAGGCACTGTAGATCGTGGTGGAGACGATGACGAGCGCTACGATAATCGTGCGCGGGTCGGGAAGTTTAGACAAGACCGGCCCGTTCAAAGTGCTTACGCGCCACCCTGGTTCCCAACAGACCAGCAAGCCAGCCCACGATGAGCATCACAACGAAGAAGCCCAACAGAATCGGAATCGTGACAACCTGCGCCATCTTCGCGGCATACTCGGCGCCCATTTGTTCGGCGATCTGCGACATATATGCGTCTTGGTCCATAAATAGCGGCATCCACGGGGAAACATAGATCGGCAGAATAAACAGTGCGTATGCCAGCGGAACGCGAACCTTCACGCTCTTCGGCCCCTTGGTAATGACTAGGTCGGCGAGCAGGCCGAATACAGCGGCCACCGCGATTCCCCCTACCCAGTGGCCGGTCACGAAGAAGAGGATTTCGATGATAATCAGCATGATTGTCAATGCCCCCATCTTCGGAGTGCGTGCTGTGAACAGCGCAAAGACGATGCCGTTAACGAGAATAGAAAGCAAGAAGCCGGCATACATGGCGGCGGGGATGAACCCGAGCATTCCGAATGCAAACACGATGACGAACATCAAGGCGGTGAAGACGCCAATGTTGATGAAGTCGCGCGTGTTGAGGCGCGAGGATGTAGGCGTAGACATAGTTTTTCCTTTCATGTGCTTATACGTGCTGTGTTTAGACGAGTTGCCATCCAGCTGCGTTGATGCGTTCTTGCCAGAAATCGCGGTATTGACCCGGCTGATTGACCAGCTCGTCGTGGCACCCGCGCTGGGCGATACGCCCATCGTGGGAGAGCACAATGATTTGGTCAGCTTGGCGAATGGTTTCAAGTTTGTGGGCGATGACAATTAGTGTGGAGTGCTTACGCAGCTCGTTCATCGCCGCAACAATGTTGGCTTCATTTTCCGCGTCCAACGCGCTGGTGGCCTCATCGAACAGCACGATCGGGGCTTTCTTCACCAAGGCGCGAGCGATGGACACTCGTTGGCGTTCCCCACCTGACAGTGCACGCCCGCCAGCACCCGCCAATGAATTCCAGCCGTCTGGGAGGCGGTTGACAATTTCCGTCACGCCCGACAGCTCAGCGGCCCACCTGATTTCTTCATCAGTAGCTTCGGGATTGCCAAGGCGAATGTTGGCTTCGAGAGTGTCGTTGAATAAGTAGACGTCTTGGAAGACCAGAGATATCTGGCGCATCAAATCTTCGGTGGTCTGCTCGCGCACGTCCACTCCGCCAACGCGCACGCTGCCGGACTGCACATCCCAGAAACGTGCAACCATCCGGGCGATCGTCGTCTTCCCGCACCCAGATGGACCAACCAGGGCACACATGCCGCCTTGCGGGACATGGAAGGACATATCGTGCAGCACCGGGGTGTCCGGATCGTAGCTGAAGGTGACGTCCTCGAAACGAACATCACCAGGTGCCCTCACTGGTGTAGAGGCATCGGGTTCGGACAGTTCGGGGGCATCCATGACCTTGTCGACGTGGTTCATCTGCTGGCGGCGTTCTTCCAGCCCGGTCATGCAGCCACCGATGTCTTGGAGCATGGTGGTGAACCGCAGGCACATGCCGATTGTGACCACGGCGTTCAGCGCATTCATTTGCCCGCCGAGGGCGAGTTGGGCGGTCAGCCAGATCATTATCACGACAAGGGCTTGGACGAACATTCCATTAATCAGGTTCGCTAATGTTTCGATCCACAATGCTTTGCGGCTTTTGCGGTCAGCCTGTTTGAATGCCCGATCAAGGGCCGGGTAGTCGTCGGCGACATGGCAGGAGCGCAGCGCGCCTTGGCAGGTGGCGAATTCGACCATGCGAGCCGCCAATTCTGACTCAGCTGGTTCGGAAACCTGCTTACCTTTATCAAGAAGCACGCGGGAGATATGGAGGAAGGCGAGCATGATCGGGAACGCGATCGTCAAGGTCAGTCCCAGCCGCCAATCCCAGAACCAGGTTCCCACAGTGATCACCAGCACGGCTGAGAGTTTTTGGACGAGGGAGAAAATGAAGTGCGCCGCCGACTCGCCCAAGTTCATCATTTCCTGGGTGACCATGCGCGACAGTCGGCCAGAGCTACCCGAATCGAACACTCCCAACGGTAGGCGGGCTACTTTGTTACCTATTGCGTGGTGGACGTCGTGAATGAACCCGAGCGCGCCAATATAGCCGGTGCGCATACCATAAAACTCGGTGCCTACACCCGCTACCGAGATCACCGCCAAGGCGATGAGCCAGCCCCAAAACGATAACCCCCACACCGGCATTCCGGTCGCTAGGGCACTTGCTGCGGGAAGCAGAATCAGCAGGGCAAAGCCGTGACACAGTCCTGAGACCGCACCCCACGCTTGACCGACCGAGAGGTCACGCCACGAGGCGGGTTCCATCAAACGCTTAAAGCGTGGCAGCAATAGTTGATTCATCGTGTCATCTCCTCACATGCACCTTGGGCAAGAAGTGCCTGATAGTGCGCATTACCCAACAGCTCGTCGTGTTTACCGACCACAGCAATGCGCCCGCGTTCCATGACGACAATCTGATCCGCGCCCCTGATCGAGGCCAACCGGTGGGCGATCACAATCACGGTTCTGCCTTTGGCAAGAGTCGAGAGAGCTTGTTGAATTTTCGATTCCGATTCCGGGTCCGCCATCGCCGTCGCCTCGTCCAGCACCAACACTGGGGCATCAACCATGAGCGCCCGGGCGATCGCGATACGGGCTGCCTGCCCGCCCGAAACGTGGGTGTCCTCCCCCAACACGGTGTCGTAACCATCTGGCAGGCTCATGATGAACTCGTCGATCTGCGCGGCTCTCGCCGCCTGTCGCACCTGATCCAAGGTTGCGTCTGGCGCGCCCAGGGCAATGTTGTTGTGGATGGTGTCGCGAATAAGCTGTGCATCTTGCAAGACGAACGCGACCGTCGAATACAACAAATCCTGGGAAATGCTCTTTAGATCAACCCCGCCGATAGTGATCGTGCCAGCGTCCGGGTCATCGAAGCGGGCAATTAAACTCGCCAACGTCGACTTCCCCGCACCCGACGGGCCAACCAGCGCGGTCACCGTGCCTGCCGGAATGCTCAGGCTCACCTCGTCTAATGCCTGGGTGTCGTCATAGGCATACGACACACCCCGAATCTCGATATCATGACCGTGTGGTGTCTGTGGCGCATCGGGCTGACTCAACGCTGATAGCTCCATGACGTTCACCAGCCTCACTGCCGCAGACCCTGCGAGCTGGTACGACCAGGCGATGGTTGCGACTGCCATCAACGCTCCCGGCAGCACCAAGGCGATCAACGTCGTCGTTATCACCTCGTAGATGCTCACCCAACCGGCGTTCATCATCAACGCGCCACCGCCAAGGTTCACGATCAACAACACCGGGATCGACACCCACGAAAATGAGGCGACCGACATCGACACCAGCGGCATACACCACGCCCGGTAGAACTTAGAAAACTCGTTGGCCGCATCTAAATAGGCTTTATGGGCTTGGCCGACCTTGCCGAATGCTTTCACCACTGAGATACCGGCAACGAACTCGGCCATCGTTGCCGAAACCTGAGCGAGCTTGGTGTCCATTTGTGCGGTCTTCTCATTCATCCCACGCATCGACATGCCATACATGCCCACATAAATCGGAATCGTCGCAATCGACAGCAGAGCGAGCCGCCAATCCACCACAAACGCATACACCAACAAGGCGAGCGGGGATACGATCGCGTTCAGTTTCTCAATCGGCCCGTGCGCGATCACTGTATGCACCGTGGCCGTATCATCCTGAATGGTCTTGCGGATCTTCCCCTCACCCTCGCGGGTAAACCACGACAGCGGAGCAGTCGACATTCGGGCGGCAATTTGCCGACGCATCTGATTACGCAACGACAGGTCAATAAAATGCGTCACGCCCAATGCAACAAAATATAAGGTCAACCGGGCCATGTATGCGCTGACGAGGAGCATGACGATCCAGTTCACCCGCGCCGGGTCCACCTGGTCTTGCATAAGTTCTCTGCCAAGCTCCACCAGAGCCACATACGGGGCAATAGCCAACACGCCTGAGAGAAAAGCCAAAACCTGCGCGATAAACAGTTTGCCTTTCACCGGCTGCGATAGCTGACGGATCGCGTTCTGGCCAGCGACAGATTTTTCCTTCGCGGACCCATACTCACCGTCAACAACCTGATCCGTTACACTATCGTTCACGTAAACACCATCCTTATTAGGTAAGTCTAACCTTACTCGCTTTCTGGGAGGTGTACCTAACCGTGCACATCAACCGATACGAGCATCACCCTTTCAAGGCCATGCTTACCTGTTCACCGGTGCGGAATACCAACCGGATCGTATCCTCGTCTACGATGGCGTGGTCAATGAGTGCGCTCCACTCTACATCTGTAAGAACGAAGGCTCTTGGGCTGGAAGTTTGCTGCGCCCGCGAAATGGGTTCGCACCGATCAAGCACTTCAGGACTGTCCAACACGAACTTGAAGCAAGTCCATCTACTGCTCAAGAGTACGAAACACTCACAGAGTTAATTCTCGAAACGCTCAATCAAGCCGGTATTGAAACACTCCGTGCCCTCCAACCACTAGCTGAAAGCGATGACACCCCCTAACCAGATACCCGCTAACGCAAGCCCACCCGCAGATCCCCTTGGCTTCAAACGGACGCCACCCCCAGTGGGCGTTACAGCGATGACTGCCGGATCGCCGAACCTCCAGCGAAGTAGCGAGCAGTCTCAAAAACAGCTAAATCCCAGCTCAACAGGGGTTTAGTGGCTCATGCGGCTTTTATCATTTTCGACGTCTAAGCCTCCACTAACACCCCTTTTGCAGGGGTGTTTACGTTTGCCGTTTTTGAGGTGGGCGGAGACGCGAGTGACAAAAGACGCAACCCGCCCTAGGTGGCAGGCTGGTTGTGAGCGCCGAACCGAAGGAGGTCCACGCCCATGTCCCCGCACGATATTCCCCCGCTGATACCAAACCCACCCGAGAGGGATTGGGCACACTACAACACCAACCCCGACCCCGATGCTGGCAGTACTGGTAAGCGCCGGCGTGCAAGCATGCC
>NZ_MLAL01000035.1 GCF_001875665.1 Corynebacterium sp. NML130628
AATGGCGCATCCGCCAAGACATCGTCGGAACCAACGGCAAAGTCACCATCCGCTACGCCGGAAGGCTCTACCACTTAGGAATTGGACGCGCCTACGGCGGCAAACACATCCTGATGGTCATCACCGATAACCACGTCACCACATCGCTAAAAGAGACCGGCGAAATCATCACCGAGCACTACATCGACACGTCTCGCAATTACCAAAAACCATACTGGCGAAAAGGCCAACCCCCACTGGCCTAAAAACAAAACCGGTGCCTCGGAAAAATAAAAACCAAGGCACCGGTTTGTCCACCATGTCGCGACTGAGTTGTCAACTATGTCGCGACTGAGGACATGGTGCGCCCGGAGGGATTCGAACCCCCAACCTTCTGATCCGTAGTCAGATGCTCTATCCGTTGAGCCACGGGCGCGGTATTTGCGATATTTGCTGCCTTGCAGGCAACGAAAGAAACTCTACACCGAAACAGCGAGTGCAGCAAAACGCATGCTAGATCCCCAGAACTGCTTTGGCGATGAAGAAGTAAATAATCAAACCGGTCGCATCACAGAATGTGGAGATGAACGGGTTGGAGAACACAGCTGGGTCGGCACCGATGGTCTTGGCGATGATCGGCATGACGCCACCTACTGTCGCGGCCATCGTGCACACCAGCAGCAGCGTCAACCCGATGACGATGCCAACCGACTGCCCGAACACCAGCCCTGCCAGCACAAAGCCCAACGAGCCGAGTACCGCGCCGAGCAGCAAGCCCACTCGCATTTCACGCCACGCAACCTTGGCCACGTCGCGGTTGCGCACGTCATTGAGTGCAAGGGCACGGGTCACGGTGGTGGCGGCCTGGTTGCCTGTGTTGCCGCCGGTACCTGTCAGCAGCGGGATAAATAAGGACAACACTACGGCCTTCTCCAGTGTGTCTTCGAAGATGCCGAGCACCTGCACGGTCAGAATCGCGGAGACTGCAAGCACCAGTAGCCACACGATACGGCTCTTCACCAGGGCCTGCACCGGCGTGGAGAGGTACGGGCGCTTCAGGGCTTCGGATGCACCCAGGCGGGCGGTATCCTCGCTGTCTGCTTCTTCGACGATGTCGTGGGCTTCGTCGTAGGTGAAGATGCCCACGAGGTGGTGTTCATTATCGACGACCGGCAACGCCAGCAGGTTCGAGGATAGGAACCAGCGGGCGGTGTCCTCGGCATCGTCGGAAGCGTAGGCGTACTGCGCTTCCCGCATGACTTCGGAAACTGGTTGGTTGGCGTTGGATTGGAAGAGGCGTCGCAAAGAAACGATGCCCAACAGCGTGCGGTGTGCGTCTGTGACGGGGACGGTGTAGATCGTCTCCAGGTTGTCGACGTTCTCGCGCAAATTATCGACGACCTCTTTGACCGTCATCTGCGGCGTGACCAGGGGAACCTCCGGCGACATCGCGCGGCCAACGGTGCCTTTTTCATAGCCAAGGACGACGTTGGTGACGCGCTGATCATCCTCATCGAGTTCGCGCATGAGGCGAGCCGCGACCTCGGGCGGAAGCTCGTCGAGGAGGGCCACGCGGTCCTCGGCGCCGAGGGCGTCGAAGAAGCCGACGACGGCTTCGTCGCCAAGCGCGGCGACCATGTCAGCCTGGTGGGCTGGGTCCAGGACGTCGAAGACAATTGCGGAACGTTCCGGCGACAACAGGCGCAGGATCTTCGCACCGTTCGTGGCGTCGGTGCGCTCAATCATCGCGATGATGTCTTTGAGGCGGACGTGCTTCAGCTGCTCCTGAAGTTCCGACAGCTCTTCTATCTCAGGGTCGTGGTCCTCCAGTCGCCGCTCGAGCTCGTAGAGCTGCTCGGGGTCATTGATCTTCATCTCCACGTCCTTTCACCTCGCCAAGAATGGCCAAGATTGACCAAGTCAAGCACTGCAAGCGTAGCCGCACTTACCCCCGGAGGTGGAATAACGTCTCTTTTTGTCCGGCGAACTACCTGCATGTTTTGCATATCTCTTTCCACCTCTAGCCTTGGGCGGGGGTAAGAATGTTAAGTTTTACTGAACAGCAACGATATTCATCTGTGACATACCTGTACTGCGGAACCAGTACAGCGTTTTCGCTCTTGAGCAAAGGACAAGTTTATGGCATACAGCACGCGCACAAAGCGCATCTCCATCGCTGCCGGTGCGCTTTCCATCGCGCTGGTCGCCCCATTCGTCAGCGTTTCGACGTCCGACCTCCCCACAGCCCACGCACAAACTGTTGCGACGCAGGCATCCGACTTCGATACTCCTGAAGAGGTCAACTTCTGGGACGCCACAACGGTCCAACTCAAAGACCTCGCCCTGAACCCCGGCGATAAGGTGGAGACCTACTACAGCTGGACGACGGTCGGCACGTACCGCTGGAAGGTAACCGTCGACGAACTCGGCGTCCTGACCGTAGGTCGCCCGAGCGACGGCTTGGCGTTCAGCAGCAAGGTCGGCAAGACCGTCGAGATCCCAATCAAGGTCACCCCGATCGCCGGCGAGCCATACGAGGCCACACTGAAGATCACCGTGAAGGACGAGAAGCCAGCGGAAGAAACCACCACATCTGCGACCACCACGCCGGAGACCACCACGTCTGCGTCTGAGGCGCCATCTGAGTCTTCCGAACCACAGGCACCATCTAACTCTTCCGAACCTGAGGCGCCGGCTGAGTCGGAGGAGCCGTCGACAAGCGAGAATGCCCCAACCCCTGAGGCCCCGAAGTTCGACTTCAACAAGACCTACGAGGCTGAGAACTTCTGGAACAAAGACACCGTCGCCGTGCCGGAGGCCAAGCTCAATCCCGGGGACAAGATCGCGTCGACCTACTGGGACAGCACCACCCGCTGGCCGGTGGAAGTTGATGCGGAGGGCAACGTCACCATCGGCAAGCCGTGGAACAAGATCACCTTCAACAACGCCATCAAGGCTGGCAGCGCGGATATTCCGGTCACCATCACACCGAAGGAAGGCAAGCCATACTCCGGCACCCTGAAGGTTAAACTCACCGACACCATGCCTCCCGCCGCCTGGGAAGGCGACCTGCCGGACTTCAACAAGATCTACTCAGTCGACTTCGAGAAGCAGCGCGTGAAGCCGGTTCCGGGCCTCACACTGCCGGAGAACCTCACGATTGAGCGCAGCGGCGCAAAGTACCCACTCTGGTCCTTCACCAACGTCAACGGCCAAGTGCAAGTCAACGCGCCTGCCACCTTCACCCCGGGTGTGTTCGACCTGCCAGTCAAAATTAGCGACGGCACCTCCACCGTCGAGCGCACCATCCGCATCAACGCCACCAACCCACAGACCACTGGTGGGGAAATCGCGAAAGGCCTCGGTGGCGTCCTTGGCCCACTCCTGGGCGGACTCCTCGGAGGTGGCTCCGGCGGCCTTGGAGGCGCCCTCGGAAACCTGCTCGGTGGGCTTCTCGGCGGTGGCTCCGGCGGCTCTAATGGTTCCGGAGATGGCAAAGGTGGCTCCGGAGGTGGACTACTTGGCAACCTCAAGGGAATGCTCGAAGGCCTGATCAAGATTGAGAACGGCGCGTTCCGCTTCGAAAATAACGGCAATAACAACGGCAACGTCACCGTCACCAACAACGCGAACCCAACCGTCAACATTTCCGACAACGGGTCCAACAATGGCAACCCCCAGGTCAGCATTGTTGTCACCGACAATGCCAAGGTCAACGACAGCGGCAATAACAACGGCAACGTCACCGTCACCGGCAACGCGAACCCAACCGTCAACATCTCCGACAACGGGTCCAACAACGCGAACAACAACGGCAACCCCAACGTCGTGGTGACCAACAACGCAAACCCGACCGTGAACGTCACCGACAACGGCAACCCCATCATCACCAACAACGCGAACCCGAACGTGCAAGGCCTACCACTTAGCTCCGGCGGTGGATCCTCGAAGCGTGGCCAGCAGGGCGGCGAAGGCCAGGGCAAGGGCAACGGTGGCTCCTCGAACCTGAACGCGCGCGTCGGTGCCGAGGGCGGCATCTCCGATCCTCGCTGCATTGCAACCATGGTGGGCCTCGGCCTCCCGCTGCTGGCTTTAGTCCCGGTTGCACTGTCAAACGCCGCAGGACTGCGGATTCCGGGCCTCAGCGATGGTGCGATCGACCGCACCCTGCGCGACACCGCGCGCTCCCTCAACATGGATGCGAGCACACTTACTGCAGTCGGCGGTGGCCTGATCGGTGTCGTGGTGACGCTGCTGGCAATTGCCGGTCTGCGCAGCTGCATCCCAAACGTCAAGGACATCGACATCACCGTCGGCAGCTCTGGCAAGCAAGGACAGCAGCCGACCGGCTCGGTGACCACTACGGCGCCAGTCGTTCCCACCACCCCCGCAAAGTAAGGGTGCTGGGCGCTATTCGAACTCAAACACCGTGCGGTTCGAAATGCGCCCCAGCCCCTCAATCTCAATCGTGACGACGTCCCCGTCACCCACATAGCGCTTCGGGTCGCGCGCATGCCCAACCCCACCCGGCGTACCAGTCAAGATCGTGTCGCCGGGGTTGAGTGGGTAAATGTGCGAGATGTACTCAATGAGGAACTCCGGCGTGAACACCAGGTCAGACGTCGAATCGTTCTGCACTACCTCGCCGTTGAGGCGCGTCGTCAGCTCCCCCGCCCCGTCCCAGTCGTCGCGAGTGGTCAGCCACGGCCCGAACCCCGCCGACTTCTCCAAGGATTTTCCCTGGTGCCACTGCATCGTGGCGTACTGGTAGTCGCGCATCGTGTAGTCATTGGCCACCGCGTAGCCCGCGATGTAGTCAGCCGCGTCCGCCTCTTCTACGCGGCGCGCCCTCTTCCCAATCACCACCGCCAATTCCCCCTCCCAATCCAGGGCACTCCTGACCCATTCGGGAACGTTCACATCGTCGTAGGGGCCGGTCAGCGCATCAGCGAACTTGATGAACAGCGTCGGAAACTTCGGCAGCTCACGGCCCATTTCCTGAATATGGTTCGCGTAGTTCATCCCGACGCAGATAATCTTGCCGGGACGCGGAATAACCGGCGACAGGTCCTCGTCCCGGAAGGTAACCTGCTCCCCCTCTGCCGCAGCGAGCTCCTGCCATCCTTCTTGGGCGAGGAGCTCACCGACATCTTGAAAGTCGAGCTTTACAGCGGTCGTTTCCCCGGTGCGGCGCGCAGCGGCTGTGCCCCCATCGGGCAGGCGAAGCGTCATCAGTTGCATAGTGCGATTCCCTTCGGTGCGTGTGTACGCACGACGCTACCGGTCCGCATAGGCGCGCGCACCGGATTCGCGGATTTGCCTAGGTCGCTCGAACGCGATGCCGGAATGTGGTGAACAGTTAGTGTGTTGGTGTCGAGCAGCACAGAGGAAGATCGAGCATGCTTCTACGTGCGGCGTTGACCGACAAGATGCCTCGCTTCTGCAGAGTCACGCTCGGGGTGCCACGCATAGGGATGGAGCGCTTGCCAGAGACCTGACAATGTAGCTCCACTACGTGTCCACGATTTGCGGGCAACCCCAGCCAGCTTAGGCGTGAGAAAAGAGTGGGCCGGACGCAGCTAAACACACACAAAATGGGCCTTAAGCCCTTAAGCCCTTAAGCCCTTAAGCCAGATTCCCTCTCTCTTCCCCCGGAACGCTAAAGGTAAGCGAAGACCCTGGGTCCAGTCGTCCGGCTGGGGCCCAGGGTCTTCTTCCGATCCTGTCGTAACAGGTGGCGATAACCTGATCATAGCACTAAACGACATTGAACAACAACGAACAGAGTCACGTCTCAACGGTTAGCCACCAATGAGCCCGCTCTCGCATGTAAGAAATTACCGATGCGATGGTAGCGCACGCCCCTACCTGTGCGCAGGTGTTTCTAGAGTTTGCCCACAAGCTACATGTGGATACCTCCGGCGACCCCATAAACTCGAAACCCCAACCCACACACGGTGGGCTGGGGTGAAATGGTGCGCCCGGAGGTGTCCGAAGCCACGACATAGTTGACACGGCGTGCCTGCGAGAACCTTCCTGATGGTTGACACCTCAGCCGCGACATGGTTGACACTTAGCTTGAGGAAACAACCTGGGGTGGTGGTTGACACCTCA
>NZ_MLAL01000037.1 GCF_001875665.1 Corynebacterium sp. NML130628
GCATGTGTTAAGCACGCCGCCAGCGTTCATCCTGAGCCAGGATCAAACTCTCCACAAAAATATTTCAGAAAGAAACAAGGCCGTGAAAAGCCCGAAAACCTAACCAAAAACAAACCAACCACCAACAACAACCAACGCCGTCATTGATGTCTGGCAAAATCCTAAAATTACAAAAATAAAGATACAAACAAACCGGTCCCAACCCGACGGGGCAAAAACAGGACCAGCCACAACCACATCAACAAAACAGTCAACATGACCATGCAATCTGCACCAAAACTAGTGACACCCAATCATAGGTTCAAGCATCACCACCGGCACACACCACTTTCGTGGCACACAGCACGCAACCAAACGTCAATGCAATCAAAAAAATAAAAAGTACATTGGCACACTATCGAGTTCTCAAACAACAACCGCACACCCAACAACCAACCCCACAAACAAGAGCCAGCGTCAAGCAGCTGAAACAAAGTTACACACCCGTGAACGCAAAGTCAAATCCAACCAAACCAGCCAGACTCGAAACCGCCCACAAGCAGCAACTTTATTCACTTTGATCATTCCCTCCTAGCGACCAAACCGCTCGTCGGCAACGAGGGATAACTTAACCACGAACCAACAAACAACACAAATTGCCTGGAAGGAGCACGTTTTCAAAGTGTTTAACTTGTTACACGTTCAACGGTTGCACCGAGCTCATTGAGCTGCTCCACAAACCGTGGGTAGCCACGGTCAATGTGGTAAACATCGTGCACCGTGGTCTGTCCCTCCGCTACGAGGCCCGCGAGGACGAGCCCGGCGCCAGCACGGATGTCGGAACTCCAGACGTCCGTGGAGGAAAGCGTCGATACGCCACGTAGGGCAACGTGGTGGCCGTCGATGTTGGCGTCGGCACCAAGGCGCATCATCTCGTCGACAAATCGGAAGCGTGCCTCGAAGACGTTTTCTGTGATGACAGAAATGCCTTCGGCCACCGCGGAAAGGGCAATCGCCATCGGTTGCAGGTCTGTTGGGAATCCGGGGAACGGCAGCGTCTGGTAGTCAACAGCCTTTGGGCGCTGGTCCATCCTGATACGGAACCCGTTGTCATAGGTTTCCACCTGCGCGCCAGCAAGCTTGATTTTTTGCAGCGGAAGATGCAGGTGGCCTGGTGCAATGCCGGATACCGTGATGTCGCCCTGGGTAATTGCCGCCGCATAGGCCCAGGTACCTGCGACAATTCGATCTCCAACTACGGTGTGCTGGGTCGGCTCGAGCCTATCGACGCCATCAATAACGATTGTCGATGTTCCCGCGCCCTCAATCTGCGCCCCCATCGCGCGGAGCATGTCACAAAGGTCGACAATCTCCGGTTCACGGGCTGCGTTAGAGAGTGTCGTCCGGCCATTGGCAAGGACGGCCGCGGTAACAATATTCTCGGTCGCGCCTACCGATGGGAAGTCGAGTGCAATGTCCGCACCGTGCAGCTGTTGAGCACGCGCAACGACGGCACCGTGCTCAATATGTGTTGTCGCCCCAAGTTTCTCCAGGCCCGACTGGTGCATATCCAGAGGCCGGGACCCGATTGCATCGCCACCCGGGAGCGCAACATAGGCCTCGGAGCAACGTGCAACGAGAGGTCCGAGCACCGCGACGGATGCGCGGAACTGCCGGACAGCTTCAAAGTCCGCATGCGGTGAAATCTCGGCAGGGACGTCAATGGTAACGACGGTGCCGTCGATATCTACGGAACAGCCGAGGCCAACTAGGACATCTCGCATGAGCGGGACGTCGAGAATTTCGGGGCAGTTATACAGCGTTGTTGTACCTTCAGCGAGCAGCGCTGCCGCCATGAGCTTCAACACGCTGTTCTTGGCACCGTCAACCTTGACGACGCCCTCAAGCCGAGTACCACCAGTGACTAAAAATCGTTCTTTCACGGAACCCAGCGTACCCAACAACGGTTAGGGCAACGCCCCGATGCGACGAGCTGCGTTAACTGCCTCGTAACGGGTGTGGGCACCGAGCTTGCGCATCACGCTGCGCAGGTAGGACTTCACCGTTTCTGCACCGATGCCCATCTCTGCTGCTGCTTCGACGTTGGTGTGGCCGAGCGCTACGCAAGAAAGGACATCAAGTTCACGAGCAGAGAGCTTCGTCGTTTGCTTCACCCGCACTGGGGAGACCATCTGATCACACAGTTGCTCGATTTCCTTGCGCAGGTTTTCGTCGCCAACCCGGTTTGCGAGCATACGCAGCTTCGAGTGCGTGGAACGTACCTGTTCCCACTCCGCACTATTCATGACGCGACCCGTCTTCTGTCCAGCGCGGGCGCCGTCACCCTGCCGCAGTGCGATATTGACTGCAAGATCCTGCTCAAGGCAGCGCGCCGTCATCGCCACTTCCTCAATAACCTTGTCGCCCAAGCGGACAGGCGAGTGCACGCCCACGTAAAGCACCCCGCGAATCTCACGCTGGGTTATCACCGGGACAGCAACAATGGAGTGCAGGCCTTCGTCTTGAATCTGCTTGTCATACTCGTGGGAAATAACGTTCGCGCGAGTGTAGTCAGAAATGCCAACAGCGCGACGCGTGGCGACGACCCGCCCGCCTACACCTGCACCGGACTCAATTACAAGTTCCTGCAGGGCCGGCGTCCGCAGTCCGATCCATTGCGTGATCTGCAATCGGTTGTCCGCCAGAAGGGTGCCATACATTGCTACCGGGATGCCGGTTGCGGTCTTCAGCGTGGTCAACGCTGCGCGGATGGCGTCGTCGTCTTCCTTAAGGCACTGTGCGTCGGTCAATGATCTCTCGCTTTCCACCCGTTCGAGTGTCCCCTGTTTAGGGACACTGCTTGTCGAACTTGACTCAAAGCCCTTTCATCATAACGCGTTTTCGGGGGTAGCCAAACTTCGCACTTTCCGCACATCCACAGGTTCACTACCCCAAAAGAGGGCGAACCGAGCTGTCTACTTTATAGGGACAGGCTTGTACGCATCGAGGGTGTATAATCGCGCAGCAAGCACGACACTGACTATAAAGCTACAGGTAAAGGAGTCATTTTTATGTCGAAGATCGCAAAGTCCGTCTTGGACCTCATCGGCAATACACCACTCGTCGAACTCAACGGCATCACCGAAGGCCTCAACGCACGAGTCCTAGCAAAACTTGAGTTTTACAACCCTGCTAATTCCGTCAAGGACCGCATCGGCGACGCAATTGTCCGCACCGCGGAAGCCTCTGGCGAACTCAAGCCAGGCGGAACCATCGTCGAAGCTACGTCCGGCAACACCGGCATCGCCCTCGCACTGACTGGCGCGGCAAAGGGATACAAAGTGATCCTGACCATGCCCGAAACGATGTCACAGGAACGCCGCGTCGTGCTTCGCGCCTACGGGGCAGAGATCGTTTTGACGCCGGGTGCGGCAGGTATGAAAGGGGCCGTCGACAAGGCGAACGAGATTGTCGAAACGACGGAAAACGCAATCCTGGCCAGCCAATTCGAAAACGCGGCCAACCCACAGGTTCACTACGAGACCACCGGCCCCGAAATCTGGAATGACACCGACGGCGAGGTCGACATCGTAGTTGCTGGCGTTGGCACAGGCGGCACGATCTCCGGCTCGGCGAAGTACCTGAAAGAACAGAAGGAATCGGTCAAGGCAGTAGCCGTCGAGCCAGCCGCTTCCCCACTCCTTTCCACTGGTGAAGCCGGCCCTCACAAGATTCAAGGCCTCGGCGCGAATTTCATCCCGGGCACCTTCGACCGAAACGTGATCGACGAAATTATTACAGTGTCGAACGAAGATGCCGTCGCCACCTCGCGCGAACTAGCAGTCAAGGACGGCGTGCTCGGCGGCATTTCCGCAGGAGCCAACCTCAAGGCCGCGCTGGAGCTCGCCGCCCGTAAAGAGAACGAAGGCAAGACGATCGTCGTCATCATCCCGGACTTCGGTGAGCGCTACGTCTCCACCGTGCTGTACGAAGACATCCGCGACTAGCCCAAACGGGGCGACGCCACCACGCGAATGGTCGTTGGTAGGATCACCACATGATCAAAATGGCCATCCGCGTGATTCGAATGATCCGCGAGGACCTTGCCAACGCGCGGGACCACGACCCGGCGGCGCGAGGCGACCTCGAGAACGCCATCGTCTACTCAGGGCTCCACGCCATTTGGACACACCGCGTGTGCCACTGGATGTGGCAACGCAACCTGAAAGGGCCCGCGCGTGTGCTCGCACAGGCCAACCGCTTCTTCACCGGCATCGAAATCCACCCCGGCGCCACCATCGGCCGACGCTTCTTCATCGACCACGGCATGGGCATCGTCATCGGTGAGACCACTGAGATCGGCGACAGCGTCATGCTCTATCACGGCGTAACGCTCGGCGGGCAGGTGCTCACACAGACGAAGCGCCACCCCACCATCGGCAACAACGTCACCATTGGTGCCGGCGCGAAGGTCCTCGGCCCCATCACAATCGGGGACAACACGGCAGTTGGTGCGAATGCCGTCGTCACGAAATCAATCCCGGCGAACTCCATCGCCGTTGGCATCCCCGCCAAAGTCAGGGAACGCAAAGAGTGCGAAACCAAACACCTCGTCGACCCCGACAAGTACTTCGACCCCGGCAGCTACGTCATCTAACCCCCGCTACTCGACGAGGTCCGCATACTCCGGATTCTGCGCAATGTAGCGCGCAACGGCGGGGCACGTTGGGACGACAGTGAGGCCCTCGGAGCGGGCGTCGTCAAGCGCGTACTGCATCAGCGGGCTTGAGAGGCCCTGCCCACGGAACTTCGGGTCCACGAACGTATGTGGCAGCTCCCGCGCGCCGTCGACGTCAGCGTATGTGGCGAACCCAGCCAACTGCCCCTCGACAAGAATTTCGTAGCGAGACTCCTGATTATTCCTCTTCAGCTCGGGCTGTTCGGCATCGTGCAGCGACAATACTATGCTCCAATCCTCGGGGCAGAAACACAAAACCCCTCCACCGCAGTGAAGGGGTCGGAGTGTGGCCAGAGCCAGGATCGAACTGGCGACCCCACACTTTTCAGGCGTGTGCTCTACCGACTGAGCTATCTGGCCAGAACAACACAAGTGTTGTCCGCGACCCTGACGGGACTTGAACCCGCGACCTCCGCCGTGACAGGGCGGCGCGCTAACCAACTGCGCCACAGGGCCTTATTCAATTTCGTACTTGCGCCCGTTGCACGGTCGCTTGCACGAGTTGATACTTTACACAGAGCGCTCGAACACAAGCAAATCGCCAGCACAACCCACACTTTTCGACGTCACATCCCCCGACCCTACATAGCCACCACGAGCTGTCTGGACAATGAAAAAGAGCCGGAACGTTTCCGTTCCGACTCTTCAAACATGGCGACCCTGACGGGACTTGAACCCGCGACCTCCGCCGTGACAGGGCGGCGCGCTAACCAACTGCGCCACAGGGCCTTATGCTTTTATGTTTCAATCTTGCGATTGAAGTACCCCCAACGGGATTCGAACCCGTGTTGCCGCCGTGAAAGGGCGGAGTCCTAGGCCTCTAGACGATGGGGGCCCGCTGCGTTAACAGCCCGACCATCATAAGCCTATGCAGAATAACATCACAAATCGCCAGTACATGGGGAGTTTCCGAGGCAGATCCACCCATCAAATCTGCAAAGTGTAATAACAGGATAGTAGTAATCCCCAAAAGGGAGCGCGGACATTTCGTTGGAGTGCTGAGGGCTGGAAGGTATTCCGATGCCCGCAAAGTTCCCCGACACCGTCCGCGAGGCCGCAGTCGACAAATACTTCGAAGGCATGACCACACCTGAG
>NZ_MLAL01000038.1 GCF_001875665.1 Corynebacterium sp. NML130628
TCCACCACCATGAAATTATAAGGCCGGCAGTAACCTACTCTCCCACACCCTCCCAGGTGCAGTACCATCAGCGCGGGCGGGCTTAGCTAAACCGGGTTCGGAAAGGGACCGGGCGTTTCCCCGCCGCCATCAACCACCGACACGACCAATCGTGCCAACAAACAAACCAATGTTGAACAGCAACGCAACCATATTCAATTCAACACAACCAATGTTGTGCCAGACACTGCACAGTGGACGCAAACAATACTTTCTCACGAAAGAACACTCAAACATTGACCGCAAACACACCTATTATGTGATTGTGTTTTAGTCTCGGTTTATTAGTACCAGTCACCTCCACATTTTACAATGCTTCCAGATCCGGCCTATCAACCCCATCATCTCTAGGGAACCTCAAACGAAACCTCATCTCAAAACAGGCTTCCCGCTTAGATGCTTTCAGCGGTTATCCCTCCCGTACGTAGCCAACCAGCCCTGCTCCTGGCGGAACAACTGGCACACCAGAGGTACGTCCGTCCCGGTCCTCTCGTACTAGGGACAGCCTTCTTCAAGTTTCAACGCGCGCGGCGGATAGAGACCGAACTGTCTCACGACGTTCTGAACCCAGCTCGCGTGCCGCTTTAATGGGCGAACAGCCCAACCCTTGGGACCTACTCCAGCCCCAGGATGCGACGAGCCGACATCGAGGTGCCAAACCATCCCGTCGATATGGACTCTTGGGGAAGATCAGCCTGTTATCCCCGGGGTACCTTTTATCCGTTGAGCGACACCACATCCACAAGTAGGTGCCGGATCACTAGTCCCGACTTTCGTCCCTGCTCGACTTGTAAGTCTCACAGTCAAGCTCCCTTGTGCACTTACACTCACCACCTGATTGCCAACCAGGCTGAGGGAACCTTTGGGCGCCTCCGTTACACTTTAGGAGGCAACCGCCCCAGTTAAACTACCCACCAGGCACTGTCCCCAACCCAGATCATGGGCCAAGGTTAGACATCCACTACGGTCAGAGTGGTATTTCAACAACGACTCCACAATCACTAGCGTGACCGCCTCACAGTCTCCCACCTATCCTACACAAACCGCACCGAATACCAATACCAAGCTATAGTGAAGGTCCCGGGGTCTTTTCGTCCTGCCGCGCGAAACGAGCATCTTTACTCGTACTGCAATTTCACCGGGCCTGTGGTTGAGACAGCAGGGGAGTCGTTACGCCATTCGTGCAGGTCGGAACTTACCCGACAAGGAATTTCGCTACCTTAGGATGGTTATAGTTACCACCGCCGTTTACTGGGGCTTAAATTCTCCGCTTCGGGCCAAAGCCCTAACAGGTCCTCTTAACCTTCCAGCACCGGGCAGGCGTCAGTCCGTATACATCAACTTAACCGTCTTCGCACGGACCTGTGTTTTTGATAAACAGTCGCTCCCCTCTATTCTCTGCGACCCCCACCAGCAACACACCGAAAACAGGCATGCAACCAGCAAGGGCCCCCCTTCTCCCGAAGTTACGGGGGCAATTTGCCGAATTCCTTAACCACAGTTCACCCGACCGCTTTAGTATTCTCTACCTGACCACCTGTGTCGGTTTCGGGTACGGGCCGCACACACACTCGCTAGAGGCTTTTCTCGACAGCACAGGATCACCACCATCACCCACAAAAAGGGCTACGCATCACGCCTCACACATAATATCGACCGCATTTGACAAGTCGACGTGCCACACGCTTACACCAAGAATATCCAACACTTGGCGTGGCTACCTCACTGCGTCACCCCATCACTGAACTACCACGGATCAGGCCCCACGCATCACCAACAACCACACACCAAAAGATGCGTTAGTTGCCGGTTCAGGGTGGTTAGTATCACCGCTTCATCCTTTGTCGCATGCATACGGGTACGGGAATATCAACCCGTTGACCATCGACTACGCCTGTCGGCCTCGCCTTAGGACCCGACTCACCCTGGGAAGACGAACTTGACCCAGGAACCCTTAGTCATCCAGCGGATACGATTCTCACGTATCTCTCGTTACTCATGCCTGCATTCTCACTCGCACACAGTCCACCACCCCTTACAGTATGGCTTCACCCCATGCACGACGCTCCCCTACCCATAGTAAAAACTATGCCGCGGCTTCGGCGGTGTACTTGAGCCCCACTACATTGTCGGCGCAGAACCACTCGACCAGTGAGCTATTACGCACTCTTTCAAGGATGGCTGCTTCTAAGCCAACCTCCTGGCTGTCTTCGCGATCCCACATCCTTTTCCACTTAGTACACCCTTAGGGGCCTTAACCGGCGATCTGGGCTGTTTCCCTCTCGACTATGAAGCTTATCCCCCACAGTCTCACTGCTATAGACCACTTCACCGGCATTCGGAGTTTGGCTGATGTTGCTAAGATGATAGTCCCGCTCAACCAACCAGTAGCTCTACCTCCGGCAAACTACTATAACGCTGCACCTAAATGCATTTCGGGGAGAACCAGCTATCACGGAGTTTGATTGGCCTTTCACCCCTACCCACAACTCATCCCCTCAGTTTTCAACCTAAGTGGGTTCGCGCCTCCACAACCTCTTACAGCTGCTTCACACTGGCCATGGGTAGATCACCCCGCTTCGGGTCCAGGACATGCCACTAAAACACCCAAATTTAGGATTCGCTTTCGCTACGACTACCCCACACGGGTTAACCTCGCGACATGCCGCTGACTCGCAGGCTCATTCTTCAAAAGGCACGCCATCACACACAAGAAGGTGCTCTGACGGATTGTAAGCGCACGGTTTCAGGAACTCTTTCACTCCCCTCCCGGGGTACTTTTCACCATTCCCTCACGGTACTATTCACTATCGGTCACACTTAGTATTTAGGCTTACCGGGTGGTCCCGGCAGATTCACAGCAGATTCCACGAGCCCGCTGCTACTCGGGCAAACAATCATCACAACACGACACGCCTTCACGTACAGGGGCTCTCACCCTCTCCGGCACACCATCCCAGGCGACTTCCGCTAACACGCCGCATCACGAGGGTACATGGCAGCATACCCACAATCATTGCCCACAACACCACACGCGCAACCCCTGCCAGGTATCACACACGCATGGTTTAGCCTCATCCACGTTCGCTCGCCACTACTAGCAGAATCACAATTGTTTTCTTCTCCTACGGGTACTAAGATGTTTCACTTCCCCGCGTAACCCCCACACAGACTATACATTCATCTGCAGGTAACACTTCATAACAAGTGCCAGGTTTCCCCATTCGGACATCCTCGGATCAACGCTTTGTTGGCAACTCCCCGAGGCATAACGCAGCCTCACACGTCCTTCATCGGCTAAGCATGCCAAGGCATCCACCGTACGCCCTTGTAACAAAACAACAACACACAACAAAAACAACAAACAAACAACCACCACACCAACAAGGCGCAGCAATCATTTCTCTGTCAGGCAAACTTACAATCAAAAAAATTCTTCCACAAGAATAAAGATGCTCGCGTCCACTATACAGTTCTCACACAACACACCCCACACACCAACCACCAACCAAACCAGTCGACAGTCACCATGCGGAATCATCAAGACAACACAATTGCTGCCTCAGACACCCAACAGTGCACCAATGCACAAAAAACCATTATTTTCGTTGATCACAAACCCTTGATCACACACTGTGCAACCACAACCACACACCCCACACGCAACAATGCATGCAAGAGTACTGGCTGGTGTGTCTCCACCCGGAAACAAAAACATTGGCAGTCACACCCACGGTGACTCAACCAACAACAGCCCACAACTGTAGGCCACAAAAATATAATCTCCTTAGAAAGGAGGTGATCCAGCCGCACCTTCCGGTACGGCTACCTTGTTACGACTTCGTCCCAATCGCCGATCCCACCTTCGACAGCTCCCATGACAGGCCACTGGCTTCGGGTGTTACCAACTTTCATGACGTGACGGGCGGTGTGTACAAGGCCCGGGAACGTATTCACCGCAGCGTTGCTGATCTGCGATTACTAGCGACTCCGACTTCATGGGGTCGAGTTGCAGACCCCAATCCGAACTACGGCCGGCTTTGTGCGATTAGCATCCCCTCACAAGGTAGCAAACGCGCTGTACCGACCATTGTAGCATGTGTGAAGCCCTGGACATAAGGGGCATGATGATTTGACGTCATCCCCACCTTCCTCCGAGTTAACCCCGGCAGTCTCTCATGAGTCCCCACCATTATGTGCTGGCAACATAAGACAAGGGTTGCGCTCGTTGCGGGACTTAACCCAACATCTCACGACACGAGCTGACGACAACCATGCACCACCTGTATAGCGACCACAAGGGAAACCACATCTCTGCGGCGATCCGCTACATGTCAAGCCCAGGTAAGGTTCTTCGCGTTGCATCGAATTAATCCACATGCTCCGCCGCTTGTGCGGGCCCCCGTCAATTCCTTTGAGTTTTAGCCTTGCGGCCGTACTCCCCAGGCGGGGCGCTTAATGCGTTAGCTACGGCACGAACCCCGTGGAAGGGACTCACACCTAGCGCCCACCGTTTACGGCATGGACTACCAGGGTATCTAATCCTGTTCGCTACCCATGCTTTCGCTCCTCAGCGTCAGTTACTGCCCAGAGACCTGCCTTCGCCATCGGTGTTCCTCCTGATATCTGCGCATTCCACCGCTACACCAGGAATTCCAGTCTCCCCTACAGCACTCAAGTTATGCCCGTATCGCCTGCAGTCCCACAGTTAAGCTGTGGACTTACACAAACGACGCGACAAACCACCTACGAGCTCTTTACGCCCAGTAATTCCGGACAACGCTCGCACCCTACGTATTACCGCGGCTGCTGGCACGTAGTTAGCCGGTGCTTCTTCTCCAGGTACCGTCACATAATGCTTCGTCCCTAGCGAAAGGAGTTTACAACCCGAAGGCCTTCATCCCCCACGCGGCGTCGCTGCATCAGGCTTGCGCCCATTGTGCAATATTCCCCACTGCTGCCTCCCGTAGGAGTCTGGGCCGTATCTCAGTCCCAATGTGGCCGTACACCCTCTCAGGCCGGCTACCCGTCGACGCCTTGGTAGGCCATTACCCCACCAACAAGCTGATAGGCCGCGAGCTCATCCCATACCGCAAAAGCTTTCCACAACAATATCCAAAAAGTTGTCCTATCCGGTATTAGACCCAGTTTCCCAAGCTTATCCCGAAGTACAGGGCAGATCACCCACGTGTTACTCACCCGTTCGCCACTCGAGTACCCCTGCAAGCAGGAGCCTTTCCGTTCGACTTGCATGTGTTAAGCACGCCGCCAGCGTTCATCCTGAGCCAGGATCAAACTCTCCACAAAAATATTTCAGAAAGAAACAAGGCCGTGAAAAGCCCGAAAACCTAACCAAAAACAAACCAACCACCAACA
>NZ_MLAL01000009.1 GCF_001875665.1 Corynebacterium sp. NML130628
CAACTACGACCGCGGCTTTCGCCGCTGTGGTAAGCACACCGTCACGGACGCTGACTTTTCCCTGGGCTTGACCGCCCATGAGTACTTCGATGATCGCGTCTTTGACTTTCTGCCGGTCGCGTTCGTCTACCAGCATCTTTTTTAACACTTCCGGATCATCCGGCAAAGCGTCTACATCCGGTACCGGGCCAGGGCCTGGCAACCACTCATCGACGGGGCGTGGTGGTGTCGTGGTGTTGCGGTTGATGTTGGTTCGTTGATGTTGGCGAGCTCGTTTGGATTTGCGGTGATAACTCATGCGTTTCATTGTGGCTTGAAATGCCTCATCAAACGTCATAGACGCCGCGTCGTGTCGTTCTTCTTCGTCAGGCCATAACTCACGCGTCCACTTGCCTACCGAGTGAAATGACACACGAAACTCCGCCGCGATGCGGCGCAGTGACTTCGTTGAGGTCAGTCTGCGCGCGACGGCTTTGGCAATCGAGTCAGCATCCGGGGGACTGTCAGATCGGATGTAGCCGTTGCGTCTGTCAGTAATCCAGTTTTTTACCGAGGCCGGTGCGGGGCGTCGGCCGGTAACGTGTGCTACCCAGTCACAGACCTCAGGTGTGGTCATGCCTTCGAAGTATTTGTCGACTGCGGCCTCGCGGACGGTGTCGGGGAACTTTGCGGGCATCGGAATACCTTCCAGCCCTCAGCACTCCAACGAAATGTCCGCGATCCCCCGTTTCGAGGATTACTACATTCCTGTTACTACACTTTGCAGTTCTAGGACAGTCCGCACCAGCCAAGTATGCTTAGGAACTATGACCATGCCTCAGCCGAATCCGAATTTCCAGTTCAACTACCGCATCAGTGACACCGACCGCAATGACGCGGTGACGGCGTTGTCGGTGGCGTTCGGTGAGGGCCGCCTGACCATGGACGAGTTCGATAGGCGGTGTGCGGCCGTCGCGAAGGCGGAATACTCGCCGGATTTGATGGCGCTGTTCCAGGATTTGCCGCAGAAGCCGGGCCAGTGCCAGGTCCCGGGCCAGCAGGTGCAGCAATCCCCGATGTATTCGGGGAGGGATATTGAGCTGGCCCGCAGGAGAGGTCGCAATGTGCGTGGTGGGCTGATGGGCTTGTCGACGATCGCCAGCCTCGCCTTGATGGGCGTCTTCGCGGAGATGCGGGTGGACTCGTTGATGATGTTCTCGCTGCTGATCATCCCGACTGTGTTCATCTTGTTGTACGTGATGAAGGTGGGCCCGGATAGCTGGTACACGCCGTCGGTGCGGCAGATTCAGCGGGCGCAGCGCCAGGCCGTCAAGATGCAGCAGTTGGAGTTGCAGTCGCATCAGGCGGCGGAGATCGCGATGCAGAAGCAGCAGCAGCGCCAGCAGATGGACCAGCTGAAAAACGATGCGTTGCATATCGCGCAGCAGACGATGCAGCGGTTCAACAAACGTGGGTAGCTTGGGGCGCTAGTATTGGCACATGGCCAACAAGAAGCAATCAGAAGCGTCAGCACAGAAGAGCCCGCAGCACACTCCGTTTAAGCGGCACCGGCACTTTGATCAGGCCGAGAAGCTGAAGAATGTGTTTTATGACATTCGGGGTCCGGTGAGTGCGACCGCGGAGGAGATGGAGCGTGACGGCCACACCATCCTGAAGCTGAACACGGGTAATCCGGCCGTGTTTGGGTTTGAGGCGCCGGATGTGATCATGCGTGACATGATTGCCAATTTGCCTACAGCGCAGGGCTACACCACGTCGAAAGGCATTATTTCGGCGCGGCGCGCGATTGTGACGCGCTACGAGATGGTTCCGGACTTCCCGGCGTTCGACATCGATGATGTGTACTTGGGCAATGGTGTGTCCGAGCTGATCAGCATGGTCACGCAGGGCTCCCTGAACGAGGGGGACGAGATCCTCATTCCGACGCCGGACTATCCGCTGTGGACGGCGGCGTCGACACTTGCGGGTGGCAAGGTGGTGCACTACAAGTGCGACGAGGAGGACGACTGGAACCCTTCGCTGGAGGATATCCGCTCCAAGGTCACCAGCAAGACGAAGGCGATCGTGGTGATCAACCCGAATAACCCGACGGGTGCTGTGTATTCGCGGGAGACGCTTGAAGGCATCGCGAACATCGCCCGCGAGCACGAGCTGATGATCTTCGCCGACGAGATCTACGACCGCATCCTTTACGACGGCGCCCAGCACATCTCCATGGCGGAGGTTGCCCCGGACGTGATCACCCTGACGTTTAACGGCTTGTCGAAAGCGTACCGGGTGTGCGGGTACCGCGCCGGCTGGATGGTGATCACGGGGCCGCGCCGCCGGGCGAAGGGCCTCATCGAGGGCTTGGACCTGCTCTCCGGCACGCGCCTGTGCGCGAACGTGCCTGGCCAGCACGCGATCCAGGTGGCCTTAGGTGGGCGTCAGTCGATTTATGAGCTCACCGCGGAAGGTGGTCGCCTGCACAAGCAGCGCAACGTCGCCGTGCGCAAGCTCCGCGAGATCCCGGGCATCTCCGTCGTGGAGCCGGAGGGCGCCCTGTACGCCTTCCCGAAGATCGACACGGAGATGTACCACATCCACGACGACGAGCGCTTCATGCTGGACCTGCTCAAGAGCGAGAAGATCCTCATGGTGCAGGGCACCGGCTTCAACTACCCGACCCCGGATCACTTCCGCGTGGTCACGCTGCCGTGGGCGTCACAGCTGGAGAACGCCATCGAGCGCCTGGGCAACTTCTTGGCGGATTACCACCAGCACTAGCGGATGACCCGCCAGCCTGCCTGCTGCCAGATGGGGATGTCGAGGGCGTTGCGGGCGTCGATAATTACTCGCTTGTCGACGCCCACCAGCGGTTCCAGGAACGCATCCCATTCGGTGGCCAGGATGCACAGATCCGCGCCCGTGGTGGCCTGCGCGAGCGTGCCGGGAAAGTCCAGGTCGGGGTAGGCGGCGCGGGCGTTGTCGAGGGCCTTCGGGTCGTGGACGCGCACGTGCGCGCCGGCCACAAAGAGGCGCTGCGCCACGTCGAGGGCAGGCGAGTCCCGGATGTCGTCCGAGTTCGGCTTGAACGCCGCCCCCAACACCGCGATGGTGCGCCCCTCCAGCGTGCCGAGCTCCCGTCGTGCCAGGTCAACGATGCGGGCGCGGCGTCCCTGGTTGATGGCATCGACCTCGCGCAGGAAACGCACCGAATCACCCGCGCCGAGCTCGTCGGCGCGCGCGATGAACGCCCGGACATCCTTCGGCAGGCACCCGCCCCCGAAACCGAGGCCGGCGTTGAGAAACTGGCGCCCGATACGCGCGTCCAAACCGATCGCGTCCGCAAGCTGGGTGACGTCCGCGTCGGCTGCGTCGCAGACCTCGGCGACCGCGTTGATGAAAGAAATCTTCGTGGCCAGAAACGCATTCGCCGCCACCTTGACCAGCTCGGCGGTGGGAAGATCCGTCACCAACATTGGTGAGCCCTGCTCAATAGGCGTGGCGTACACCTCCCGCAGCACCCCTTCCGCGCGCCCGCCCGGGCGCTGGCCCACCACGATCCGGTCCGGCGCCAACGTGTCCTTCACCGCGTGCCCCTCACGCAAAAACTCCGGGTTCCACGCCACCTCCACCGCAGCCGGGAAGCGCCCCTGCAGGCGGCGCGCCGTGCCCACCGGCACCGTCGACTTGCCCACCACCAGGTGCTCCCCCTCAAGGATTGCGGCCAGGTGGGAGGTGGCGTCGTCAAGAAATGAAGTGTCCGCGGCGAGCCCACCGGAAACCTGCGGCGTGCCGACCGCCAAAAAATGCACCCGCGCAAATCCCGCCACCTCACGCAGGTCAGCAGTGAATCTCAGGCGACCCGAAGCCGTGTGACGACGCAGCAGGTCGTCGAGGCCGGGCTCGAAAAACGGGGCCCTCCCCGACTGCAACGCCGCGACCTTGCCCGCGTCCCTATCCACCGCCAGCACCTCATGACCCAACTCAGCCATGCACGCAGCGTGCGTCGCCCCCAAATACCCCGCGCCGACCACCGTCAACCGCATACGCGAAGCCCCCTACCGGAAATTCAGGTACGCCTTCGACGGCGTCGGCCCCCGCTGCCCCTGATACTTCGAGCCCAACGCACCACTGCCGTAGGGCACCTCCGCAGGCGACGTCATCGCAAACAACGCCAACTGGCCCACCTTCATCTCAGGCCACAACACAATCGGCAAATTCGCCACGTTCGACAACTCCAGCGTGATGTAGCCCGAAAAACCCGGATCAATAAACCCGGCCGTCGAGTGCGTCAACAGGCCAAGCCTGCCCAGGGAACTCTTGCCCTCCAGACGGCCAGCCAAGTCCGACGGCAACGTAAACTTCTCCAACGTCGACGCCAACACAAACTCACCCGGGTGCAGCACAAACCCCTCACCCTCAGGGACCTCAACCAGCGTGGTCAGATTCGGCATCTCCTCACGCGGATCAATATGGGTATAGCGCGAGTTATTAAACACGCGGAAGAACCGATCCAAACGCACATCCACCGACGATGGCTGCACCAACGCAGCGTCATACGGTGCAATACCGAGGCGTCCCGAATCAACAGCGTCACGAATGTCATGGTCTGAAAGAAGCACGGCGCCCAGTCTAGCCTGCTTTCACACGGGGGCTACACTAAACGGCGTGCATCGAATTATCTCAACCTTTCTATTGACTACCGCACTCGCAGTCACCAGTGCCCCAATCGGCTCCGCGGGGGCTGCGGATGTTTTGTTGGAGTGCATCTGAGGGACTTTGTCTCGTAGTTATGCACTCAGTGCCTGTCGATGCTCGGCGATGGTCGTATATCCATCACCGAGTGTCGACTTCAACCTTGTATTGA
>NZ_MLAL01000023.1 GCF_001875665.1 Corynebacterium sp. NML130628
AATGGCGCATCCGCCAAGACATCGTCGGAACCAACGGCAAAGTCACCATCCGCTACGCCGGAAGGCTCTACCACTTAGGAATTGGACGCGCCTACGGCGGCAAACACATCCTGATGGTCATCACCGATAACCACGTCACCACATCGCTAAAAGAGACCGGCGAAATCATCACCGAGCACTACATCGACACGTCTCGCAATTACCAAAAACCATACTGGCGAAAAGGCCAACCCCCACTGGCCTAAAAACAAAACCGGTGCCTCGGAAAAATAAAAACCAAGGCACCGGTTTGTCCACCATGTCGCGACTGAGTTGTCAACTATGTCGCGACTGAGGACATGGTGCGCCCGGAGGGATTCGAACCCCCAACCTTCTGATCCGTAGTCAGATGCTCTATCCGTTGAGCCACGGGCGCGTGGCGGAGACGACAGGATTTGAACCTGCGGCCCTCCGCAAAGAGGGCAACTCCTTAGCAGGGAGCCCCATTCGGCCACTCTGGCACGTCTCCAGACCTTCGCCTATAGTACACACTCCTCGAACGGGGAACAAAACGAAGGCCCCTCACCAACCAGTAAGGGGCCTTCACTTGCGGAGACGAGGGGATTTGAACCCCTGGAGGTGTGACCCTCGCTGGTTTTCAAGACCAGTGCATTCGGCCGCTCTGCCACGTCTCCAATGTTGCGTGATTCTACCGCACCCTCTTGCTGAACGCGAAAATTCAGTACGCTGGCCCGGTATGAGCACACAGGACACGAAAACTATGCAGGCCATTGTCCAGACCGACACCTCGGACCCGCGAGCCCTCGAACTCGCAACCGTTCCCCTCCCGGAGCTTCAAGAGGGTGAGGTGCTGGTGAAGGTACGCGCCGCGGGTGTGAATCGTGGGGATCTGATGCAGGCGAAGGGGATGTATCCGCCGCCGAAGGGTGAGTCGGAAATTATGGGGTTGGAGTGCGCGGGCACTATCGCTGACTCGGGCACGACGGGCCGCCAGCCGGGCGAAGAGGTGGGCTGCCTGCTGGCGGGCGGTGGCTACGCCGAGTACGTGGCGGTGCCGGAGGGCCAGCTTACGCCGAAGCCGTCCAACCTCACCCTGACAGCAACCGCCGGCGTTGTGGAGGCGGCCGCCACGGTGTGGTCGAACCTTGGGATGGTCGCCGGCCTACAGCCCGGGGACAAGGTGCTCATCCAGGGCGGCGCGGGCGGCATCGGCTCCTTCGCGATCCAGCTGTGCAAAGCCATGGGCTGCGAGGTCGCCGTGACCGCTGGTAGTGCCGAGAAGCTTGAGTACTGCGGGGAACTCGGCGCTGACAGGCTCATCAATTACAAGGAGCAGCGCTTCGAGGAGGAGCTCGCTGGCTGGGCGGACATCATCCTGGACGTCATGGGAGGCTCCTACTTGGAGGCCAACATCAAGGCACTGGCGGTGGATGGCAGGCTCGTCGTCATTGGGCTGCAGGGTGGACCGAAGGGCACGCTCAGCCTGGGCCGCATGCTCACGCGCCGCCAGTCAGTCCACGCGACCACGCTGCGCGCCCGCCCTCGCCCCATGAAAGCTGCGATCGTGGCAAGCACGGTGGAGCACGTGTGGCCACTCATTGAGGCAGGCCACATCAAGGCAAACATCTCCCGGACCTTCCCCCTTATCGACGCCCCCTCCGCCCACTTACACCTCGACTCCGGCGAGCACACCGGCAAGGTTGTCCTGGAGGTCGAAACCGCTTAGGCCAGGGAGGCCACGGTGCGGATCAGCTGCTCGATGTCCACTTCCGTATTGAAGGGACCGAGGCCGACGGCGACCGCGCCGCCCATCTCGGCCACGCCCATGTCCTGGAGGAGCGGGGTGGTCGGGGCGAGCGTCGATACGATGCCGTTGGCGAACAGCCGCTGGTGCACCGTTTCCGCAGGCACGCCATGTACCCCAAAGACCAGGCGCGGAGTGCGCTCCATGTGTGCGCCCTCGGCGGCCTCGCCGGACACACCCACGATGTGCACCGACGGCAGGGTGCCCAGGAAGGTGTGCAGGTCGTCGCGAAGCCCGCGCATGTAGCGCTGCGTCAGCCCCATCGAGAACTCCAGCCGGTTGCGGCGCGTCTTGCGGCGCCCCGGCTCCTCCACCAGGCGCGCATAATGGTCGACGATGGCGGACACCCCGCCGGCCAGGCCCGTCGACACCTCAAGGCGCAACGCCGACATATCCAGCCTGCCGAACATCGCCTCATCCCGGAACACCAGCGCCGCCACCTGCGGGCCACCCAGCTCCGCGACATCAATGCCCAAAATATCCGCACCGAAACTGTCGAAATCCATCAGGTGATACGGCGCGTACGCCGAGACGTCCGCAAGCACCCACGCCCGGGAACGCTCCCGCACCGTGTCCGCAATATCGGCAACGCCCACCACCGTGCCCAGCACCTCGTGCGCCGCCGGCACCGCCACCAGACGCGTCGAGCCGTCCACCAACTCGCCGAACTGCCAAGCAGGCACATCGCCAGTTGCCAAATCGGTCTGCGCCCAACGCAACTGCGCATCCCCCGCACAACGCGCCAACGCGTCCGTCAACACCGGGCGGTCAGCATTGCACACCACCACCGACGAACGATGCCGGAACAGCGGACGCATCGCCAACACCAACGCCGAATACAGCACCGGCAACGACGGCCCCAACACCACACGCTCAGGCGACACATTGCACAGGTCGGCGATGGCGGAGCGGGCGTCGAAAAGAAAACTTTGCCCCTCGGGCACACCGACAGCCGGGCGAGCATGCGAACCGACCCGCGGCTCCGGGCGCGCCACCGCCGTCGACATACGGAACGAACGCGCAACCGCCGCCGACACCCGCTCCGGGATCTGCGGACAATCATGCGCATTCATGTACGTCCAGCCGTCAGAAAGAGAGGTGTACAGCCCACGCACACTAGCAACGTCATACGACTGCAACGACACCATGACCTCCTCCAGGCAACACTTCCAATCATTATGCACTCCCAAACACCGCAGCGCACGCTACCCGCAGCATGCTGCCAAAACACCGCCAACCGCCCGTGCAAGCTAGGGTATGAACCGTGCACAATACAAACCAGCTCCGAAACGACGTCGCCAGGATGACCTCCGAGCCACACCACGACGACGCTCCGAAATCACAGTCGAAAACACTGAAGCTGGCATTCCGCGACCTCATCCGCGGATGGGGCCAGCACGAACTCTGGCTCCAACTAGGCTGGCAGGACATCAAACAGCGCTACCGACGCTCCACCCTCGGACCGCTCTGGATCACCATCGCCACCGGCGTGATGGCGCTCGCCCTCGGCCTCCTCTACTCCATGCTGTTCCAAATCAGCGTGCGCGAATTCCTCCCGCACGTCACCGTCGGCTTCATCATCTGGGGATTCATCTCCGGCTGCATCAAAGACGGCGCGGAAGTCTTCATCGAAAACGAAGGCCTCATCAAACAGCTGCCGTCGGCTCTGTCTGTCCACGTGTACCGGCTCGTATGGCGCCAACTCCTCTTCCTGGCGCACAACCTGGTCATCTGGGTCATCCTGGTCCTCGCGTTCCGCATCGACCTCGGCTGGCAAGTCCTCCTCGCCATCCCGGCGATGGCGCTCCTCGTGGTCAACGGCGTGTGGGTGACCATGCTCTTCGGCATCATCGCCACCCGGTTCAGGGACGTCGCCCCACTCCTGGAAGCGCTTGTGCAACTGCTGTTCTACGTCACCCCGATCGTCTGGACCACCCACACGCTCAAAGTGCAAGGCGGCGACGTCGCTAAACGAGCCATGCTCGCCGAAATCAACCCCCTCTACCACTACCTCGAGATCGTGCGAGCCCCCATGATTGGCCAGGAACTCGCCGGCTACCACTGGATCGTCGTCGGCGTCTGCACCATCATCGGCCTGCTGCTCGCACTGCTCGCCATGCGCCAAATGCGCTTCCGCGTGCCGTACTGGGTCTAAGGAGAAGAAGTCACACATGGTTTCCATCGATACTTACAACGCCTGCGTCGACTTCCCAATTTTCGACGCCAAGTCCCGCTCACTCAAAAAGGCAGTCATGTCCTCCGCCGGAGGCAAGATCGGCAAGAACGCCTCCAACACCGTGGTCGTCGAAGCACTCAAAGACATCAACCTACATTTGCGCGAAGGCGACCGCGTGGGCCTGGTCGGCCACAACGGCGCCGGCAAATCGACGTTGCTCCGTTTGCTCTCCGGCATCTACGAACCAACCCGCGGCGTCGCCGACGTCCGCGGCCGCGTCGCCCCCGTCTTCGACCTCGGCGTCGGCATGGACCCCGAAATCTCCGGCTACGAAAACATCATCATCCGCGGCCTCTTCCTCGGCCAGACCCGCAAACAGATGAAAGCCAAAATGGACGAAATCGCCGAATTCTCCGAACTCGGTGACTACCTCTCCATGCCACTACGCACTTACTCCACCGGCATGCGCGTGAGGCTAGCGTTGGGCGTGGTCACCTCCATCGAACCCGAAATCCTGCTCCTCGACGAAGGCATCGGCGCCGTCGACTCCGCCTTCATGGCAAAAGCCCGCGTCCGACTCGCCGAACTCGTCGAACGCTCCGGCATCCTCGTCTTCGCCTCCCACTCCAACGACTTCCTGGCACAGCTCTGCAACACCGCCCTGTGGGTGGATAAGGGCGAAATCAGGAAGGCCGGCCTGGTCTCCGAGGTCGTCGGCGCCTACGAAGGCCCCGAAGCCGGCCAATACGTCGAAGACCTGGTCACGCGGTTCCAGACGGAGTAGGCCGGCGGGCGGCGGGTTCTGCGGCGGCCTCCGCCCTCCTCCCCTCCTCGTCCACCCGGAACGGGCCAGAAACCCCAAAAAGTTCCCCACTGCACAACAAGGCGCTGTCTTTTGCCTGTGAAGGCGGGCGGGTTAGACACCAAATTCCTTTGTGCCGGGGTTGCGACCTGGGCAAACGCGGGGTTGTTTTCCCTAAAACAAGGAATTTGGTGCAGCCCCTGGATTAGCACGCACCAAATTCCGGCCCGGGCCTCTGGCGACCTGGGCTTTTGCAACCCACCCTGCTGAAAACAAGGAATTTGGTGCAGCACCCTGGGCGTGGGAACTTTTTCACGCCACCAACCACACCAAAACCCCGCGAACCACCACCCCGCCCTGCCGATGGTGCACAATATGAGGCATGACTGGAACTGGAACGGCACACCTGGCAAGTAGTGGTTCGACGGCGGCGGTGATCGTGACGCATAGGCGTGTCGAGATGCTGCGGCATTCCTTGGAGCAGGTGGTGAACCAGACGCACCCGGTGCAGTGGGTGATCGTGGTGGATAACGGCGCTGAGCAGGCTGTTCGTGAACTACTAGAGGAGTTGGCTGGGGATCGGGCGGTGTATTTGCCGTCGAAGACGAATCTGGGCGGAGCTGGCGGGTTCGCGTATGGCTTCTTGACGGCGCTTGCGTTGGGGGCGGACGCGATTTGGTGCGCGGACGATGATGGTCGTCCGGCGGATCACGGTGTGTTGGAGGAGCTGTATCGGGTGGCTGAGCAGCACCGGCTGCATGAGGTGAGCCCGGTGGTGGCGAATATTGGAGACCCGGCGAGGTTGGCGTTTCCGTTGCGGCAGGGCTTGGAGTGGAAGCGGACGACGGCTGAGTTGGAGGGGGATTTCTTGCCGGATTATGCGTCCTTGTTTAATGGGGCGTTGATTTCGGCGGAGGCGATGGAGCGGATTGGTGTGCCGGATTATCGCCTGTTTATTCGGGGTGATGAGGTGGAGTATCACCGGCGTTTGTCGCAGTCGGGGCTGCGGTATGGCACCGCGTTGACGACGAAGTATTTGCACCCGGACGGGTCGGGCGAGTTCCACCCGATTATGGGTGGTCGGGCGCATGCGCAGTGGCCGGATAATGAATCGAAGCGGTATTTCACATACCGGAATCGCGGGTACATCATTAATCAGCAGGGGATGCGGAAGATGAAGCTGCAGGAGGTGGTGCGCTTCGGGTGGTTCTTCTTGGTGGAGCGGAAGGATCCGAAGGGCTTCCTGCAGTGGTTGCGTTTGCTGAGGATGGGGGCGCGGGAGGACTTTAGGCGTCCTTGAAGATGACTTTGCTTTGGAGGACGAAGTTGGTCACGGTGGCGACGCCTTGGGCGATGACGAAGCTGATGCCGTCTTTCCAGGGGTTGTGGAGTCCGAGTGCGATGAGTGGCGGTTCGGTCCATTTGTAGAGCAGGACTTGGACGGCGAAGGTGCAGGCGTAGAGCACGAAGACGGCGCCGGCTTTCTTGGCGCTGACTTCGGATTTGAAGGCGTAGCGCGAGTTGAGCACGTAGGCGGTGGCGGTGCCGAAGACCCAGCCGATCATTTTGGCGAGGTCGCGTTGGAGCTCGGCACCTTCGGTGAGGGTGTAGGTGATGCCGAAGTCGATGACGGCGCAGCCGATGCCGATGATGAGGAATGGCAGCACCTGCTGCTTCATTGCGCTCACAGTTGTTTCGCCCCGAGGTACGCGAGGGCTGCGACGGTGCCGATCGCCACGTTGGGCTTTGCGACGCCCCTCCGGCCCAGCCAGCCTGCCAGGTGCTTCTGCGCCTGCACCCCGGCGGCGAAAGCGCCGACGGCAGCTACAGCGATGCCGCCGATGGTGAACCAGGTGGTGGCGATGGATTCGGCTTCGCCCTGTTCGGATTCGAGGACGGCTGTGAGGTCGTTGCGTGGGTCCTCGTCGAAGGCGTTGAAGGCGGCGATGGTGGCGAGGTTGGCGGCGCCGAGGAGGGTCCAGGCCAGCGCTTTGCGCTGGGTGAAGTCTGGTACGGAGGCTGTGGCGAGGATGTAGGCGGCTTGGATGCACTGGCCGCCGAAGGTGTCGTCGAGGGCGTTGTAGTCGATGGTGGGCTCGTCGACAAGTGATTGAATCGTGTCAGTCATGGTGTCCAATGCTACTAGTAGGGTGAAAAGCATGAGTAAGCACGAGGAGATTCATGAGGCGGCGCAGCGTGTTGAGGTGCCCCTGTCTGATTACATGGTGAGGCTGTTCGCGGAGGAGCTGCCGTTTGTGGATTCGATGTCGCGTGGGCGCATCTATGAGCTGCTGCGGGAGCATAAGGCGGCGGGGAAGCCGGAAATTACCTCGCAGGAGGAGTTGCCTGCAGAAATCAGGGAGCTTATGGACCTTTAGTATGATACTTTTATAGGTTTTTCGACTTACATCATTTAGACTCGAACCAAATGTCTTCGCACCTCGGCGAAGCTACGACGACAAGAAGAAGCGAAAGAGATGGAACTACACACCAATCTTAAGTCACTCTATGGCTGGGGCCGCACCGCTCCGTCGACCGCGCATGTCCTGTCTACGCCTGACGTGGAGGTCATCAAGGAAGCCGTCGCGCAGGTTGCACACGATAACGAGAGCCTGCCGGAGCACGCTCGCCGCGGCATCATTGCCCGCGGCCTGGGACGCTCCTACGGCGACCCGGCACAGAACGGTGGCGGCCTGGTCATCGACATCAACGCGCTGAACAAGATTCACTCGATCGATCCGGAGTCCGGCATCGTCGACGTGGACTCGGGCGTCAACCTGGACCAGCTGATGAAGGCAGCCCTGCCGTACGGCCTGTGGGTTCCGGTCCTGCCTGGCACCCGCCAGGTCACCATCGGTGGCGCGATCGGTCCGGACATCCACGGCAAGAACCACCACTCCGCGGGTTCCTTCGGCGACCACGTGGTCTCCATGGAGCTGCTGGTGGCGGACGGCCGCATCCTGCACCTTGAGCCGGAAGGCAGCGCTGACGACCCGGACGGCACGCTGTTCTGGGCGACGGTCGGCGGCATGGGCCTGACCGGCATCATCCTGCGCGCCCGCATCCAGATGACGAAGACGGAGACCGCGTACTTCCTGTCTGACACGGATCGCACCAGCACCCTGGATGAGACGATCGCGCTGCACTCGGACGGTTCCGAGGTGAACTACACCTACTCCTCCGCATGGTTCGACGCTATCTCCGCACCGCCGAAGACGGGCCGTTCCACCATCTCCCGTGGCTCGCTGGCGACGCTGGCGCAGCTGGAGGAGTACGCGCCGAAGCTGGCGAAGGATCCGCTGCGCTTCAAGGCGCCTCAGCTGATGACGGTGCCGGACATCTTCCCGTCCTGGACCATGAACAAGCTGACGCTCTCCGCCATCGGCGAGGCCTATTACATGATGGGTGCGCCGAGCAAGAACGACATCAAGAACTTGACGCAGTTCTACCAGCCGCTCGACTTGATTGGTGAGTGGAACCGTGGCTACGGCAGCGCGGGCTTCCTGCAGTACCAGTTCGTGGTGCCGACGGATGCTGTGGAGCCGTTCAAGGACATCATCTACCAGATCCAGTCCTCCGGCCACTACACGGCACTGAACGTGTTCAAGCTGTTCGGCGAGGGCAACCGCGCACCGCTTTCCTACCCGATGAAGGGTTGGAACGTCTGCGTGGACTTCCCGATCCGCCCAGGCCTCAACGAGTTCCTGGACCGCCTGGACGACCAGGTGATGGAGTTCGGTGGCCGTCTCTACCTGGCGAAGGAGTCCCGCACCACGGCGGAGAAGTTCCACAAGATGTACCCAGGCCTGGAGGGCTGGCTGAAGACCCGCCGTGAGATCGACCCGACCGGCGTCTTCGCATCCGACATGTCCCGCCGCCTCGAGCTGAACTAGCTGAACTACCTGAAGGAGAATTTTCACATGTTGAATGCAGTAGGCCAAGCGCAAAACATTCTGCTCGTGGGTGGCACCTCGGATATCGGTCTCGCCATCGTGCGCGAGTTCGTCACCCGCGGCGGCAACCCGAATGTCACCCTCGCAGCTCGCAAGAGCTCCCCGCGTATCGACGCCGCCGTCGCCGAGATCACCAACGCAGGTGCAGCCTCCGTTGAGGTTGTGGACTTCGACGCAACCGACTTCGCTTCCCACCCGGACGTGATCAAGCAGGCGTTCTCTGGTGGCGACGTGGATGTCGCCGTGGTTGCCTTCGGCACCCTGGGTGACCAGGAGCAGCTATGGCAGGACCAGGCGGCGGCCGTTGAGTCGGCGCAGGTGAACTACACCGCGTTCGTGTCCGTCGGTGTGCTGCTGGGCCAGGAGATGAAGCGCCAGGGCCACGGCACCATCATCGCGATGAGCTCCGTTGCGGGCCAGCGCGTGCGTCGTTCCAACTTTGTGTACGGCGCGTCGAAGTCCGGCATGGACGCCTTCTACCTCCAGTTGGGTGAGGCGCTACGTGACTCCGGCGTGAAGGTGACTGTGGTTCGCCCAGGCCAGGTACGTACCAAGATGACGGACGGGCTGGAGGAGGCTCCGCTGACCGTCGATAAGGAAGAGGTGGCGCAGACTGCCGTTGAGGCGGCGCTGAAGGGTGAGTCGAGCGTGTTCGTGCACAAGCTGTTCGGCCCGATTTCTTTGGTGCTGCAGCACATCCCAGCGGGGATTATGCGCAAGCTGAACTTCTAGTTCCCGGCGGGGAACATGGTGGATGCGCCGCGATGTGCCAAACTGTGTGCATGACAGATACATCCATCCAACCCACGCTGGAGTTTAAGACCGTCGACTACGGGCCTGACGCTGTGTCATGGACGTCGGCGGTCTTTCGCATGCTTGCGGTCGGGGCCAGCGCGGCGCTGGTCACCTTGGCAGTGTGGTACGTGCTGCACTCCACGTCGCTGCCTGCGTTTAATACCTCGATGGTGACGCGCGCCCTGTCCACGGGTGGCTCCTTCGTCGTGGTTGTGTGTGCGGCGGTGGCGTGTTGGGGCTGGGCGCGCGGGCGCCTGTCACGGCCGCTACGTGTTCTGTGCCAGGCTGTCTGCGGGCTGGCCCCGGCGGGTCTGGTGATGACGGCGTTGGGGATCCCTTTGGCGTCGACACGCCTGTGGTTGGACGGCATCCAGGTGGACCAGGGATTCCGTACTCAGTTCTTGAGCCGGATGACTGAGGTGGCCACCAACCAGGACATGAACTACCTGGACCTTCCCACCTTCTACCCGATTGGTTGGTTCTGGCTCGGCGGGCGCCTCGCCCACCTGCTGGGCATGGAGGGCTGGGAGGTGTACCAGCCGTGGGCGCTGGTGTCGCTGGCTGCGGCGGCGTGCGCGCTGGTGCCGATTTGGCGCAAGCTGTGCGGCTCGCTGCCGGTGGCGACGCTGGTCGCTTTAGTATCGACGGGCATCGTGCTCACCGAGACGCCTGATGAGCCGTACGCGGCGATCGTCGCGCTCTTCGCCCCCGCGGCCGCTGTCACCGCGTACAAGGCGTTGACGGGCTCCTGGCAGGCCACGGTGGTGCTGGCGCTCTACCTGGGCGTGTCCGCCCTGTTCTACACCCTATTCACCGCGATTGCGGCGCTGACCGTTGTGGTGATCGCGTTGCTGTTGTGGATCCGGCGTCGATTTGCGCGTGGCCCGGTGGTGCACCTGCTGGCCTCCGGCGTGGGCGCGCTGTGCATCGCGGCGGTTGGCTGGGCTCCGTACCTGTACCAGTCAGCCTTCGGCGGTTTCGACGTCCGCCACACCGCGAACCACTTCCTGCCAGAGCAAGGCACGATCATTCCCCTGCCGTTCTTCTCCCTGTCCATCATCGGCGTGCTGTCCGTGCTGGGCCTGATCTTCATGGTTGGGCGCCTCCACGTGCCTGAGGTGGCGGCGCTCGCCGTGATGGCGGTGGTCTGCTACGGCTGGGTGCTCATCTCCATGTTTGCGTCCCTGCTGGGGACGTCTCTGCTGGGGTTCCGCATCGAGGTGCTGTTGATGCTGCTGTTTTCCACCGTCGGTATTTTCGCGGTGGCGGACTTGCGCACTGCTGGCGTCGATTATTACTACCCGGGCCATTTCAAGGAGCGCACGCAGCGCGTCATCACCGTGGTGCTCATCATCGTGTTGGCAGCGGGCACACTGTCCTTCGTGCAGCGCATCCCGGCGGTCAACGAGGCGCACATTGACCAGGCGTATTCGGACACCGACGGCTTCGGTGAGCGCGCCGACCGCTTCCCGCCCGACCCGGGCCGCTACTACGGCGACATCGACGAGTTCATCCAATCCCACGGCTACACCCCGGGGGAAACCGTGGTGTACACGGATGAGATCAACTTCATGGCGTTCAAGCCCTACCACGGCTTCAACGCGTTCACCAGCCACTACGCCAACCCGCTGGGTGAGTTCCACCTGCGCAACGAGGCGCTGTCGCAGTGGGCGAAGCTCTCCTTCGACGCCCCCGAGGAGCTCGACGCCGCGATGCAGGACGCGAAGTGGACGGCGCCGCAGGCGTTCATTTTCCGTGGAACCATGAGCGAGGACCCGCGCGAAGACCGTGCTGATGCCACCGAGAACCGGGATGCAGCGTGGAAGACGCACATCGGCCACAACATCTTCCCGAGCGAGCCGAACGTGCGCTACGAAGGCTTGTTCTTTAATCCGAAGGCGTTCCCGCGCTCGACGTGGGACGCGAAGCAGATTGGTCCGTTTGTCGTGGTGGTTCGCAATTCCGCCACGCCTGAGAAGTAGAGTATGCCCCTGTGACAACTGAGACATCCGTGACATCCGTGAATCCCGTGAACCCCCAGAGCACGCCGAGCACACCACAGCCCCGGCGCGCCCCGCGCCAGCTGGTGCTGACGACCGTCGTGTCCGGCTTCATCGCCTTCGTGTTGCTGCTACTGACTCCGCTGCTGCCTGTGACCCAGGTGCAGTCGTCGGTGCAGTGGCCCCAGGGCGGCTCGGTGGGGTCGGTGAACGCCCCGCTGATTTCGCTGGCGCCGCAGGAGATTGACATGACGGTGCCGCTGGAGGCGACGCGTCACCTGCGTGAGGGCCAGAGCATCATTGTGTCGACGCTGCCTGCCTCCTCGGAGGAAGCGACCGACCGCGGCCTGTTTGTATCCGCGCCCGATGGTGGGCTGGTGGTCAGCTCGGTAAATAAGGTGCTCTTCGAGTTGAGCCCTGGCGAGCTAGCGGGCCTTGGCCCGGATAAGCAGCTGCGGGTGCATATCACGGATGAGCAGGCGGAGATTTCGGTGCCGGGCACCAGCTTCGAGGAAGTCCTCGACGACGATGATTATCGCCCGCAGCTCAGTGGCCTGTACTCGGAGCTGAAGGAGGAGGCATCGGCGCAGCTTATCGACGCCGGGCTCGCCGCCAACATCGAGATCAACTCGCGGTTTACGTCTAGTCCTACCCTGGTGAAGTCGCTGGCGATGTGGCTGGGGCTGGCTGCGATGGCGGTGAGCCTGTGGGGGCTGTGGCGCCTGGATCAGCTGGATGGGCGTCGTATCCCGCTATTCAACCGGCGTTGGCGCACGTTCAAGCCGCTGGACGCGGTGGTGCTGGCGGTGCTGGGGTTCTGGCACGTGTTCGGCGCGAACACCTCGGATGATGGCTTCTTGCTGACGATGGCGCGGGTGGCGAACGATTCCGACTACATGGCGAACTACTACCGCTGGTACGGCGTGCCAGAGGCGCCGTTCGGTTCCCCGTTCTACGACGTGTTGGCGTTGCTGGCGAAGGTGACGACGGCGTCGATGTGGATGCGTCTGCCGACGCTGCTGGCCGCTATTTTGGTGTGGTGGCTGATTTCGCGTGAGCTGCTGCCGCGCTTCGGCTCGGTGATTGCGGACCGCCGCATGGCGTACTGGACGGCGGCATTCGTGTTCCTGGCGTTCTGGTTGCCGTACAACAACGGCACTCGCCCGGAGCCGATTATCGCGATGGGGTTGACGCTGACGTGGGCACTGTTTGAGCGCACGATTGCGACGAAGCGGCTCGCCCCGGCGGCGCTGGGCACGGTGGTGGCGGCGTTCACGCTGGCGTGTGGCCCGACTGGTCTGGCGGCGGTGGGCGTGTTCTTGATCTGCCTGCCTGAGGTGTTCCGCATTATGAATAAGCGGCGCGCGATTGCCCCTGGGATCGCGTACGTGGCGGCGTTTCTGGCGGCGGGCTTCGCCGTGATGGTGCCTGTGTTCAAGGACCAGACGCTAGCGACTGTCCTGGAGGCCACCAAGGTGCGTGGCGAGGTCGGCCCGGCGCTGTCCTGGTACTCGGAGTGGGTACGTTACGGCACGCTGTTCCAGGAAGCTGTAGACGGCTCGCTGTCGCGCCGCTTCCCGATGCTTGTCTTCGCGTTCTGCGTCGCCCTCATCCTGTTTTCGATGGCACGCCACGGCGCGATCCCTGGCACCCCGGCGAAGCCGACGCAGCGCCTGATGCTGATTATCGGGCTGTCCACGTTTTTCCTGATGTTCACCCCAACGAAGTGGACGCACCACTTTGGTATCTACGCGGGCATCGGCGGCGTGGTCGCGGCGCTCGGCGCCGTGGTACTGTCCCACTTCGCGCTGCAGTCGGCGCGGAACCGCTCGTTTGCGATCGCCGCTGTGCTCTTCCTGCTGTCTCTGAGCCTGGCGGGCTGGAACGCTTGGTGGTACGTGTCCTCCTTCGGTGTGCCGTGGTGGGACAAGAACATGCAGGTCAACGGCATCGAGGCGAATACGGTGCTGCTGGGGGTCACGCTGGTGGTTGCCCTGGTGGGCGTCGTCCAATGGCTGCGGCCGCGCTCCGGCTCCCCTGATTCTGTGCCGGCTGTGTCTTCTGTGTCAGAGCGCGCGGCGGCGTCGCGCTGGGCGGGCGTGATGTCCGCGCCGATCGCCGTCGCCGCGATCCTCATGGTGGCGTTTTCCTGCCTGACCTTCGTGAAAGCGTTTGCGGACCAGGCCCCAAATTACTCGGTGGGCATGGGCAACGTGAAGACAATTAAGGGCGATATCTGCGCCCTGGGCGGCGAGATCTTGCTGGAGACCGACACGAACGATTCCTTCCTCACCCCTGTCGACGGGGTGCCGCTGGGCCGCTCGCTGGACTCCGGCGTGAACCGCGCCTTCCACCCGGACGGCGTGCCGGCCACGATCGCGGACGACAACGCGGATACCACGGATACCAAGTCGGGCGATGACACCGCCATCGAGACGGTCCAGTCGGACGCGAACGAGGAGCAAACGCTCTCCTCAGATGCCCGCAGCACGGAGGGCAACCGTCCATACACGCTGCGCGGCGTCAACGGCTCGACGGTGCGCCTTCCGTTTAATCTGGATTACAACCGCATTCCGGTGCTCGGCACGTTCGACGAGCGCGCAACACGCACGGCGTACCTGGAAACCACCTGGTTCGAGCTACCGCAGCAGCGTGACGACGCCCCCCTGCTTGTCACGTCCGTGGCCGGCAAGATCGCGCACCACGACATCAACGGTGTGGAAGAGGACGGCGCCGATCTGGTGCTGGAGTACGGCGTCCGCAGCGACGACGGCTCCATCACCACCCTCGGCGAGGCGGAAATGCTGGACCAGGGACCGACGCCGAAGTGGCGCAACCTGCGCTACCCCATCGCCGACTTGCCGGAGGAAGCGAACGTGGTGCGCCTCGTCGCCGAGGACGCCTCCCTCGCGGAGGATGACTGGATGGCGCTGACCCCGCTGCGCAACCCAACGCTGCAACCGCTGAACGAGATGTTCAGCTCGGACACCCCGGGCCTGCTCGACTGGTCGGTGGCGTTCCAGTACCCGTGCCAGCGCACGTTCAACCACTTCGCCGGCGTCACCGAAATCCCAGAGTTCCGCATCATGCCTGACGCACCGGGTAAGCAGCAGCTCTCCGGCTTCATGGACTTCTTGGGCGGTGGCGCGCTGTCCACCGCAGAGGCTGTGAACTACTCCTACCAGGTGCCGGGCTACATGAAGGGCGACTGGCAGCGCGACTGGGGTTCCCTGTCGCGCTACCAGCTGCGCACGAACTCCGTCGGCGAGGTGCCAGCGCTCGCTGAGATCCAGCTGGAGGAGGTCACCCGTTCAGGGTGGTGGACCCCAGGACCTATGAAAATTCGGGAGGTCTAGGGGCTAAGATGAGGCGCCATGCGCGCTTGCTCATCCCTCCGCTCCGTTCTTGCTGCCGCGCACCCTGCCGCACGGCGGAAATGTGTGGCTCACAGGCGTGCCCCAGCTGTATTCGGGTGGGCAGATTCAGCCACTGTGGGTCGCGTACGACGCCGCTCCGTTCGCCACCACGCAGTACCGGACGGCGTCGAATCGTGGCTACGCGGAGGCGAAGAAGACCGTCGCGAGCATCGCGAACGCCTGCCCGAACGCGCGCTTCAGTTTCACCGGCTACTCCCTCGGCGCGGATATTGTGTCGCGGATGCTCAATAACATCTCGCACGATCGCGGACCGATTGCGAAGGAGCGCGTCGCCTCCGCTGCCCTGTTTTCCTCCCCGTACCAGGGCGGAAACGGTGCGGTGCTCTCGGCGGGGACATCGCCACACGTGCGGGGCGCACTCGGTGAGCTTGAGGGCGGCTACGGCGAGTTGGGCGAGCGTGTGCTGGAGATCTGTAACACCGGCGACATCGTGTGCTCCCCGTCAAAAGAGCAGCGCGAGATCGTCGACCCGGCGATGGACGTCAACCTGAGCAGCGGCACGGTACCGGACTGGGTGCTTGACATCGCGCGCGCAAACGACGGACGCACGAGCAGCATCGTCCGCTCGATCGGCGCGCACGGCTCCTACTCGCTGGCGCAGCAGCATGAGGCGGCGAACTGGATCACCAACCACCGCTAGTCCCGCCGACGCGCATGTGCGCCCCACACGTTAGAGTTGTGGGCATGCATGATCTTTTTCATCACGTAAACGGCGAGTGGGTTGACTCCCACGAGATCCCGGCGGACCGCGGCATCGACGGCTCCTTCTACGCCCTGCGCGACAAGGCGGAAGAAGACGTCCACGCGATCGTCTCGGAGACCAGCGACCTGTTCGCCTCTTTTATGGACACCGACGCCATCAACGCTGCAGGCACCGCGCCCCTGCAGCCGGACCTGGACCTGATCGCGGTGAAAGACATCGAAGAGTTCGCCCACAACCTGGGCGTGCTCGACCGCACGGGTGTTGGCTCCCCGCTCGCGTTCTGGGTGGAGAAAGACTCCCAGGGCGAGGACAGCGTGCCCTACCTGGTGCAGTCCGGCCTGGGCCTGCCGGACGAGGCTTACTACCGGGAGGACGCCCACGCGGAAACTCGCGCCACCTACCAGAAGCACGTGGCCCGCATGTTGGCGTTTCTGGACCCGGCCTATCTGCTTGGCCTCACGCCCGAGCTGGCGGCACAACGCATCATGAACCTGGAGACTCAGGTGGCGGCCAGCCATTGGGATGTGGTGCGCAGCCGGGACGCGATGGCTACCTACAATCCGGTGGAGTTGGCGGAGTTGCCGTCGATAATTGTGACGCTGCTGCGCGGCGCCGGGCTTCGCGACGGCCGCGTGATCAACATGATGCCCTCCTTCACCGAGGACTTAGCGACGATGCTTCGCCCCGAAACCCTTGCCGACTGGCAGCTGTGGGCGGCGTGGACCGTGCTGCGTTCGCGCGCGAGCGTGCTCACCGAGGAGATCGGGCGCGCAAACTTCGAGTTCTACGGCACGGTGCTGTCCGGCGCGACGCAGCAGCGTGACCGCTGGAAGCGCGGCGTCGGGCTGGTGGAGTCGCTGGTCGGCGAGGAGATCGGTAAGGAGTATGTGGCGCGCCACTTCCCTACTGAGTCGAAGGAGCAGATGCTCTCGCTGGTGGACTACCTGGTGCGGGCCTACGAGCAGCGCATCAGCGACCTGCCGTGGATGACTCCGGCCACGCGCGAGCGCGCCCTGGAGAAGCTGCGCCTGTTCCAGGCGAAGATCGGCTACCCGGAAACCTGGCGCAGCTACGAGGGCCTCACCTTTGATCCTTCCGGTGCGCAGCTGGTGGCCAACGTGCGCCGCGGCGCCGCGTTCGAGCACGACTACCAGCTGGGCAAAGTCGGCAAGCCTTCGGACCGTTCCGAGTGGGTGACCACCCCGCAGACCGTCAACGCGTTCTACAACCCGGTGGTCAACGACATCACCTTCCCGGCCGCGATCTTGCAGCCGCCGTTCTTCGACCCGGAGGCGGACCCGGCGCGCAACTTCGGCGCGATCGGCGCGGTGATCGGCCACGAGATCGGCCACGGCTTCGACGACCAAGGCTCGCGTTACGACGGCTACGGCAACCTCAACTCCTGGTGGACCGACGAGGACCGCGCCCACTTCGAGGAGCGCACCGCGAAACTGGTGGAACAGTTCCAGGGCCTGGTGCCTTCTGTGCTGGAGGGCCAGGACGTGGCGGGGGTCAACGGCGAGTTCACACTCGGCGAGAACATCGGCGACCTGGGCGGACTTGGTATCGCGGTGGTGGCGTACCAGCTCTACTGCGAGGACAATAACGTCGAGCCGCAGCTGGCGGAGCTCTTCCTGGCGTGGGCCCGCGTGTGGCGCTCGAAGGCGCGCCCGGAGATGGCTGCGCAACTGCTGGCGATTGACCCGCACTCCCCGAACGAGTTCCGCTGCAACGTCATCGCCTCCAACGTTGACGAGTTTTACGAGGCCTTCGACGTGGAGCCAGGCTCCGCGATGTGGATCGCCCCAGAGGATCGGGTGAAGATATGGTAGACGAATCGCCGTCGCTGCAGCCCGGCGCGGAGGGCGCGCACTACCCGCTCAACGAACAGGGTGCCGAGGAGTTCCAGGTCGGTGGCGTGGAGCGCACCCTGCCGGAGTCCGAGCAGCTCGCGCAGCTGGTGTCCTACATTGAGGCGTCCTACGAGGATTCCCCCCAGTACCTTGCGTTGCTGCCGGACCGCATTACGCACGCCGCGATGCTGATGCTGGGCGCCGCGGTGGACCACCAGATGCCGGGCGTGGCCCTGACGGGGAACGTCTCCGTCGAGGACGCCCCGCTGGGCCAGGTATTCACCTCCTCCGAGGCGCCCGTCAAGGGAGGCGTGTGGGTGGTGTCCTGCTACGACGGGCCTGCCGATGCCCGCGAGTTCTCCTGGCGTCCCGAGGTTGCCGCCTGCGCTGAGCAGGCCGGGGCCCGCGCCTACGACGTGGACGACCCAGCCGACGTCGCCGCCGCCGTGCATGCCGCGCGCCAGGAAGGCGCAGACGTGGTTGCTGTGTGGGGAACGGGCTCCTCGTGCGCGCTACTGCCCGCCGACGCGGACGCTTACGTGCTCACCTTCCCTGCTGAGGCCGCTGGGGCCACCTGGGACACCGCGCCTGGTGACGCGAAGGTGCTGCTCCAGCGCGCGTCTGACGCGACGTGGGAACAGCCCTCAGTCGAGAGGGCGGAAGTCAAAGAGTACGTCTCTACCGGGGTGATCGCCACCCCTGCCCAGCACCGGCGCAAGGTCCTCGATGCCGCGGAGTTTCTTGCCGGACTTGCTACGGCCGAAGGCTGACGCTGGTGTGGCATCGTGGCGCTGCACAATGCCGCGCCGCACGTCCACCGTGTTGTGGTAGGCGCTGCCGTTCGTCAGCGCCGCCACCGCCCACGTCTCATCCAACGTGGTGCCCCAAGACACCGAGGCGGTTGCGGTGGACGCTTCGTTCGCCCACCCCATCTTGGAGCCCCCTACGCCGCGCAGACGAGCCGTGCCAAACTGCTGGCCAAAGCCATCACTTGCCACCAACGACTGTCGACGCATCCCCTCCAGCAGCGGCTCAGCCACCGGGTCCCACAGGATCGAAGCGATGAAGGTGGCCACGTCCCTCGCCGACGTCAACGTGGTACCCCACGCGCCGACGCGCTGCGTGCGCTCCAGCTCAAAGTCGGCAGCGATCTCATCGATGGCCTGCGGGTAGCGGGCGTCGAGCTCCTCCGCGATGGCGTCGTTGGACAGCCGCACCATCTCCTCAACCTGCGCCTTCTCCTCCTTCGTGCCGTTGTAGAGCACCCAGTAGCCAAGGTAAAGCTTGGCCAGGGATAAGGCGGCGCGGGGCTCCTCGCCGGCCGGGGAAATCGACACCCGGCCGTCCGGGTGCACCACCGCCAGCGCGGTGCGCTCCCGCGTATAGCTGGGGTTCACGTGAAAGCCCTGCAACGCAGGCATCAGCGCGCACACCAGCAGTGCCGCAATCCACTTCTTCAACACGGTGCTTCGCGCCCTAGAGATCCAGGATGGAGTCCGCTTCGCTGACGTCCTCGCTGAACGGCTCCGGTACCTCACACAGGTACACGTTTGCGCCGGTGGCGTCCTTCGCCCCAAGCAGCGGGCCGAACGGGCTCACCGTCGGGCCGGCCAGCACCTGGCCTCCACCCATACGCACCGCGTGGGATGCCGCCTCAACGTCCTTGACGCCGAAGTAGGAATGCCAGACTGCCGCGAGGCCGTGCTGCTTTAGGCGCGGGTCCAGGCGCAAGCCCAAGAACGCCGAGCCCTCCTCCAGCGCAATGTAGTAGCCGGTCTCCTTGCGCATCTCCCAATCGAAAAGCTCGCCGTAAAAGTCCACGGTGGCCTCATCCGGCGCCACGCACTCGTACCACACCGGCACCCCCGGCTCACCAGCAGCGACGAAGGCGTCCTCCCCCGCCGGACGCATCAGGCCGAACAGGCCACCGGATGGGTCGGCGCACACCGTCATCACCCCGAAGTCCACCTCCTGGGAGCTCAGCACCTTGCCGCCCAGCGACTCCACACGCGACTCAATCGAGCCATCCGCGTCCATGAAGTACGTCACCCACAGGTCCCGCTCCTGCGAAGTCGGCACGAAGCCCGCCACCGGCAAACCGTCTTTCCGGGCAACCCGGTACGTCTCACCCGTGACTTCCCACCCAAGCACCTTCGAGTAAAAATACGCGGACTTCTGCACGTCCTTCGTCAAGCAGTCCTGCCAGTACGGCATCCCTGGTGTTCCCTGAAACGCAGGCATTTACATGTTCCTCCACTTCTCCGGATCGAAATCATCGTTGGCGGTACGCTCATCGAAGTAGTCGCCGTCATCACCGCCAGTGCTCACGGTCGCTGTCTGGGTGCCGACGGTGACGGAGTCGGCGTCGAAAAGCAGGTGGCCGCGCGCACGCACCACCTCCCCATTCACACTCACCTCGCCAGCGTTGATGAGCTCCTTCGCGTGCCCGCCGGACTCCACAAGGTTGGCCACCTTCAAAAACTGGCCGAGCTTAATACTCTCCCCCGAAATCACCACATCAAACGCCATGACTACACCACCGGCGGAGCAAGCTTAACCGCAGTCCCCACCGCGGACACCAACATCATGCCGCCGTCAGCGCCCATGGACTCATAATCCACCTTCACGCCAACCACCGCGTCAGCCCCCATCTCCGCAGCGCGGTGCCACAACTCATTCAAGGCCTCCTCGCGGGCGCGGACCACCTCGCTTTCCCACGCGGCGGCGCGGCCACCCACAATGTTGCGGATCCCGGCCGCGAAATCCTTGAACACATTCATGCCGACGATCGCCTCGCCGCCCACGATGCGCATGTACTCAGCGATGGTGCCCCCATCAACGGAATTTGTAGTGCTTAGAATCATGCAGCCAGTCTAAGCCACAGCCCAGACACTTAGCGTTCAGCCTGGTCAGTCGGCATGATCGACAACGTATCGATGTTCACGTGCGCCGGCAGACTCGCCACCCAACGCACCGCCTCCGCAATATCCTCCGCGGTCAAGTTCAACTTGCCCTCGTACACCGCGTCCGCGCGCTCAACATCACCCGCGAAACGGTTCAGGGAGAACTCCGTTTTCACCCGCCCCGGATCAATCTCCGTGACGCGGATATTGTTCTCCGCCTCCTCCCGGCGCAGCGCCCGCGTGATCCCGCGCAGCCCGTACTTCGCCGCGTTATAGCCACTGCCGCCCTTATATGCGTCGGTTGCGGCCACGGACCCAATGTTCACCACCAGCCCGGACGCCTCCAGCAGGCGCGGGTACAGGGCCTTCGTCACCCGCATGGTGCCGAGCACGTTCGTCTCGTACATCCACTGCCAGTCGGCGGGGTTGGCGTCGCGAAGCATGTCGAGGCCCTTCGCGCCGCCCGCATTATTCACCAGCAGCCCCACCGGCCCCTCAATTATCGACGCCAACTCCGCCACACTCGCCTCATCCGTCACATCGAGGCGCACCGCCACGCCCCCGATCTCCTCCGCAATGGCCTGGCAGCACTCCAACCGGCGCGCCGCCACGTACACCTTCCAACCATCCGCGGCGAGCGCCCTCGCGCACGCTTCCCCGATCCCGGCGGAGCCACCCGTTACTACGGCTACTTTCGTTGTCGTTGTCTCTGTCATGGGTGGCAGTGTAGCGCTCGTGCGGGCTGGGCTCGGTCCGATGCTCGTTGAAATAGTTCCCGCGCTCGGGAACCATTTTGCGTTTCAGGCTCACTCCCGTCGACCAACTGCTGGGTTTCCCCAGGTGGCGACGCATGTCCACGAAAATCGTTCCCCGAATCACGTGGCTCTTGGGAACTTTTTCCGGGCACGAGGGGGCGGGAGGAGCGGTAGGCGGGGCCGTAGGGGCTACACACCCCGGTACCCTGGCTGGTATGTATTCGATGGAGCAGATGCGTTCAGGTCAGTGGTACCTGCCCGGCGGCGAGGAGGCAGACGCCCAACACGCCCGAACATTCGAGCTGATGCGCCAGGTCAACGCCCTGGGCAACACCGACCAGCCGCGGGCGGCGGAGCTTTTGCGCCAGGTGTTTTCCAACAGTGAGCACGTGCCGGGCCTGTTCGCGCCGCTGCATGTGGAGTACGGGGTGAACACCCGGTTCGGCAAGGGGTGCTTCATGAACTTCAACTGCGTCATCCTCGATATTGCGGAGGTGACCATCGGGGACGGGTCGATGTTCGGGCCGGGCTGCCAGCTGATTACGGTGGGTCACCCGGTTGAGGACGCGGCGAAGCGGGCTGAGGGGTGGGAGATCGCGAAGCCGGTGCGGATTGGGCAGGATTGTTGGTTTGGGGCGGGTGCGATGGTGATGCCGGGTGTGACGGTGGGCGATCGTTGCGTGGTGGCCGCCGGCACGGTGGTGACGAAGGACGTGCCAGATGACTGTCTGGTGGCGGGGGTGCCGGGCGTCGTGAAGCGGAGGTTTAGCAAGGATGCCTGAGCGCGCGTTTGACCTGGGCAAGATTGGGGAGGGGCTGCCCGTCGCGAAGGTAATTGGGGAGCTGCCGCGGACCGGGCCGCTGGTGGTGGAGGCGCCGCCGGGGACGGGTAAGACGACGCTGGTGCCGCCGGCGGTGGCGAACATGCGCGGGAAGACGCTGGTCACGGCGCCGCGGCGTGTGGCGGTGCGTTCGGCGGCGAGGCGTCTGGCGGATCTGGATGGGTCGCGGCTTGGGCAGCGGGTGGGTTACTCCATCCGTGGTGAGCACCAGGATGGTTCGCTGGTGGAATTCGTGACGCCGGGCGTGTTGCTGAACCGCCTGTTGCAGGACCCTGGCCTGGAGGGCGTCAATGCCGTCATCATTGATGAGGTGCACGAGCGCGGCCTGGACACTGATCTGGTGCTGGCGATGTGTATGGAGACTGCCCTGTTGCGCGATGATCTGTACCTGTGCGCAATGTCGGCGACGCTGGACGCGCGCCGCTTCGCCGACCACATGGGCGCCGAGGTGCTGTCCACGGAGGCCGCGACGTACCCCGTCGAGGTGTCTTATGCGCCGCACGCTGGCCGGATGCAGGGTTCGCGCGAGTTTTACCGGCATGTGGCTGCCCTCGCGGAGGCGCCCGAGCGCACACTGGTGTTTGTGCCGGGGGTGCGGGAGGTGGAGCTCGTCGCCAGCTTTCTTGACGACGCCGCTTTGCTCCACGGCCGTTTGTCCTCCGCGGAGCAGGACGCCGCGCTGTACGGGGATGCTGCGGTGGTGGTGTCGACGAACGTCGCGGAGTCCTCGGTGACGGTGCCGGGAGTGCGCCGCGTGGTGGATGCCGGGTTGAGCCGGGTGCCGCGGCGCGATGCGCGCGGGATGACAGGCCTGGTGACGGTCTCTGCGGCGAAAAGCAGTGCGGATCAGCGGGCGGGACGCGCGGGCCGCTTGGGGCCTGGCACAGTGGTGCGGGCCTATTCGGAGGCGGACTACCAGCACTTTCAGCCGGATGTGGCGCCGGAGATCGCCACGAGTGACCTTACGCAGGCAACGCTGCAGTTGGCGGCGTGGGCGTCGCCAGACTTGCCGCTGCTGGATCCTCCCCCGGCGCACCACCTGGCCGCTGCGCAGGAGACGCTGCGGCTGATTGGCGCGCTGGACGATGGGCACCGCATCACCGCCCTCGGCGAAAAACTGGTGCGGATGCCGGTGGATCCGCGACTGGGGGCGGCGCTGGTGAAGTTCGGCTCGGGGGCGGCGGACACGGTAGCCAAGCTTGCCGAACAGCCCGCGAAACGCCTGGCCAAACTGGTACACAGGTCAGCGCCGGTGCCGCCGGGCGACGTGATCGCGGCGGCGTACCCGCAGTGGGTGGCCAAGCGCGACGGGGGCGAGTACCTGCTTGCTTCGGGAACGAGGGCGCGGCTGGACGCGCCGATCGGCACCCCGGAGTGGATCGCGGCGGCGGAGGTACAGCGCACGGCGCGGGGTGCGGTGATCCGCGCGGCGGAACCGCTCGCGATGCCGGAGGAGCGCGTCGAGGAGCACGTGCGCGCATCACTCGTGGACGGGAAAGTGCGCGCACGCAGGGTCAAAGCCATCGGCGCCATCGAGCTGAGCGCCACACCGATCCGCCCCGAACCCCACGAGGTGGAAGAGGCACTGCGCGACATCAGCTTCGAAGATTTCACGCTTGACGACGCCGCCACGACCCTCAAGCAGCGCCTCGATTTCCTGCACGCCACCATCGGCGAGCCGTGGCCGGACGTGACGAAGGGCGACTACTCGCTGGAGGTGGCGCAGTTGGCCAGGGGGGCGTCGATAAGGGAGCTGGACATGCGGCAGGCGCTGATGCGGCAACTGCCGTGGCCGGAGGCCTCAAAGCTCGACGAGCTGGCGCCGACGCGCATCGCGCAAGGCAAGCTCGACTACTCGACGGGCCGGCCGGTCGTGCGGCTGAAGCTGCAGCTGGCGTTCGGGCTGGCGGACTCGCCGGTGGTTGGCGGGCAGCGGGTGCTGTTCCACCTGCTCTCCCCCGCGGGCCGCGAGCTTGCGGTCACGGACGACCTGCGTAGTTTTTGGAACGGGCCCTACCAGGATGTGCGCAAGGAGATGCGTGGGCGCTACCCGAAGCACCCGTGGCCGGAGGACCCGTGGACGGCGACGCCTACTTCTCGGACGAAGCGCACGCTGAATAAATGATCCCGCCGCCGAGGAGGCCCGCGGCCGTCAGCACCGTAGCGATACCAAGATCCGCACTCCGGCGATTGTACTGGCGCGGCTTGAGGTGAATCCTCACCGGTTGCGGCAGGTTTGTGATCTGCAAGTTGATGCTGTCTTGCAAGGCGACGATCGGTAGCCCCATTTGGGTGGCGAAGCCGAGCGGGATCATGGCCAGCAGTGGAATACCGACGGCGAGGGAAGTCTTGGAACACTTCGGCGTGATCTGCTCAATGCCGAGCGGTTTCAAGAAGCCTGGCGCCGCGCCTTCGTCGGTGCCGGGGTTCGTCACAGTGACGCGGACTGGAATGATTTCAGTAGATTCGTCGCCGTAGTGGGCGACGACCGGCCACTGGTAATCGCCAGGGTCGACGTCAAATGAAGGTGCGAGCTCAATTGCACCATCAGCCTCGGAAAGGTGCGCCCAGCTGGGGATACTCGTACCGCTGAACCAGGCTTGGCCCCTCGGCAGTGGTGGGGGTAGGGTTTCCGTGCTCCCAATAGTTACGGTTGTAACGGGGTAATTGCCCTGCACGATCGCCTGTCCGTGTGCAGTTTCTACCGCCACGGCGTGTGGGGAGGTGCAGGCAAGCATGACTGCACACGCAGCTGCTGTTATCCGGCCACGCATGACCGACCTCCTTCGACGCTTCACGGCTCTCATCATAAGGTAACTTATTCTCCATGACTAATGCCCCTTCACACACGGTGACCATGTGGACCTTGGTGTCACTCATTATTGGTTCCACCATTGGCTCCGGCATCTTTGCGTTGCCGCAAAATATTGGTTCCGTGGCAAGCCCCGGCGCAATGCTCATCGGCTGGGTGATCGCCGGGGTGGGCATGCTCTCCATCGCGTTCGTGTTCCAGATCCTGGCGCGGCGCAAACCGCACCTGGATTCGGGCGTGTACTCCTACGTGCGCGCGGGCCTCGGCGACTTCATCGGGTTCACCTCCGGCCTGGGCTACTGGCTGGGCTCCGTGATGGCGCAGGTCGGCTACGCCACCCTGTTCTTCTCCACGGTGGCCTACTACTTCGCCCCGCTGAATAACCGGTGGGTGCTCGCCGTGGCGGTCTCCGTGATGACGTGGGGCATCTTCATTATGCTGACCCGCGGCGTGAAGCAGGCGGCCGTGATGAACGTGGTCACCACGGTGGCCAAGCTGGTACCGATCCTCTGCTTCATCGTGCTGGTCGCCTTCCTCGGCTTCTCCTGGGACAAGTTCACCTTGGACTTCTGGGGCGAGGGCTCAACCATCCCGTTCTCGCAGCAACTGCAGGGCATCATGCTGTACACGGTGTGGGTGTTCATCGGTGTCGAGGGCGCCTCGGTGTACTCCAAGCAGGCCAAGACCCGCAAGGATGTGGGCCGCGCGACCATCATCGGCTTCCTGTCCGTGCTGTTGCTGCTGGTCCTGGTCTCCACGCTTTCCTACGGCGTGCTCACCCAGGAGGAACTGGCGGCACTTCCGGAGAACTCGATGGGTGCGGTGCTTGAGGCGGTCGTCGGCCCGTGGGGCGGCGTGTTCATCTCGATCGGCCTGTGCCTGTCCGTGCTGGGCGCGTACGTGTCCTGGCAGATGTTGTGCGCCGAACCGATCGTGCTCATGGCGAACGACGGCCTGCTGCCGCAGGTACTCGGCGTAGCCAACAAGGCGGGCTCCCCGTTCCGCGCGCAGCTGATTTCCACCGTGGTGATCCAGCTGTTCGTGATCATCTTCTTCGCCAACGAGACGTCCTATAACGCGATGGTGCAGCTGGCGACCATCATGTACCTGCTGCCGTACATCTTCTCCTCGCTGTACCTCATCCTGCTCGCGGTACGCGGCAAGGGGCTGACGCACCCGAACGCAGGTATCCGTTTCGACGACTCCGGCCCGGAGGTCAGCCGCCACGACAACCAGCGCCACCTCATCGTGGGCGCCGTCGGCTTCATCTACTCGATGTGGCTGATCTACGCCGCCGACCCGGTCTACGTGCTCTTCGGCGCACTCGCGGTGGTGCCGGGCATCATCCCGTACGCGTGGACGCGCATCGCTAACAAGGAGCGCCTCTTCAACAGTTTCGAGTGGGTTGTTGTGGCGATCGTGATCGCAGGCGCGATCGCGGCCGTGGTGGGACTGACCAACGGCTCCCTGCAGCTCTAGTCGGCTCTAGTCGGCTCTAGTCGTTTCTGCGGTCCGGGTCCACGGCGAGCTGTGGCCACAGGACCGTCGCGGTGTTTTCGGCGTGCCGCTCCGCGGACGCCTCGCTGAACGCCTGGCGCATGACAATGCCGCCGAGCAGCATCCCCACGAATGCGTACGGGTTGATGTTCGGGTTATACAGGCCCTTATCCATCCCCTTTCGGATCCCCTTCACCATCTGTTCGAGGATCTCGGTCTCGAGGCGCAGGCGCCACTGGGACACGAAGGGCTCCGCGCTAGCGATGATGGAGCCAATCAGCCGCACGCCCAGCTGTTCGTCGAGGTAGTGCTGCAGTTCAATCATGTATTTCACGAACTCGGCGCGTGTGGTGGGGAGGTAGATCGGGATCTGGATCGCGATCGAGTCCAGCGCCGCGGTGATCATCTCACGGCGGTCAGCGTAGCGGCGGTAGATCGTCGTCTTTGCGACGCCGCAGTCCGCCACGACTTCGTCGATCGTTACAGAATGCAAACCCCGATCGCGGGCGATGCTCAGCACCGACGCGAAAATTTTCTGCTCGGTTGCGGCCCTACGAGCCGGCCGAAGAATCTTCTGCTTCTGTTCCACGCCGTCATTATTGCACGAATTCTTGCCAGCCAAGCCGGGCGCAGAGAACAACGACGAGCGTCAACAAGGCGATACGGACCAATTTGGACCCGCCGTGCAGCACGGTGCGGGCCCCCAGCTGCGCGCCGATCACGTTCGCAATCGCCAGCGCGATGGCCAGCGACCAATCCACGTAGCCGCCAGCGATGAACACGCTGAGCGCTCCGATGTTCGTCGCCGTGTTCACCACCTTCGCCATCGCCGCGGATTCCAGGAAGGTCTGTGAGAAGACGGCCGTGAACGCCATGATGAGGAACATGCCGGTACCTGGGCCGAAGATGCCGTCGTAACCCCCGATGAGAAGTGCCACTGCGACGCCGAGCGCTACCCGGCGCGGGGTGATGATGCGGGTGCCTTCCGCGCCGAAGCTGGGCTTACACACGACGAAGATGCCCACTGCCAGCAGCAACACGATGATCAGTGGGCGCACCACGGAGTCGCTGACGAGCGCGACGGCGAGCGCTCCGCCCGCGGAGGCACACATTGCCGCGAGGGCGAACCCCCACGTGCAGCGCGGCACGCCGACTTTGCGCACCATGGTGACCGCGGCGGAGGAGGTACCGGTGAACGCCGCGAACTTATTCGTCGCCAGGACGGCGGCGGCAGGCATGCCGGTGGTCGACATCAACACCGGGATAAGCACCAGGCCGCCACCGCCGATGACGGCATCGATCCACCCGGCAACGAACGATGCAATCAGCAGGGCGATAATCATGCACTAAAGAGTAGTATCAACACCCATGCTTCGTTGGTGTGTTGTCGTTCCGATGTCTGTTGCTCTCGGTTGGGCGTTCAACGCACTGCATTTGCCGGCGGCGTGGATCCTGGGGGCGATCGTCGCCTCGGGAGCGGTGGCGCTGCGCAGTGGGCGCGACCTCCCCATCAACGAGTATTTGTTCCAGTTCACCCGCGGCGTGATCGGGGTGCTGGCGGCGCTGCCGCTGGTGGGGATCCCTCCGGCGCAACTCCTGCCGTTCCTGCCTCCTGGCCTGATGGCTGCGGCGAGCATGATCGGGTTGGCGTACGTGGGCGGCGCGGTGCTCGCGCGCAAGGGGGTCTCGCAGGAGACGGGGGTGTTGTCGCTGCTCGCGGGTGGTGCGTCGCTTATGCCGGTCATCGCGAAGGAGATAGGTGCCGACGTCCGCTACGTCGCCCTCACGCAGTACCTGCGCCTGCTCGTCGTGTCGATGACGCTGCCGGTGGTTGCCGGGCTCCTCACGACGACGCAAGGCTCCACCGCCGGGCACCTGGACCCCTACTGGTGGATGTGGCTGCTGGTGCCTGCGCTGGTGGTGGCGGGCCAGCCGATTGCAAAGGTGCTGCGGATCCCGAACCCTTCGATTTTCGGCCCGATGATTCTCACCGCCGTGGTGGGTTCCTTCATGGATGTGGTCATCGTGCCGCCGGAGCCGCTGAACATCGCGGCGTTTCTGTGCCTCGGGTGGGCGTGCGGCGGTGGCCTGTCGGTGCCGGCGTTGAAGCAGTTCTCCCGCCTGCTGCCGATCACGATCGGCTACATCGCGGGCCTCATGGCGGCCTGCGCCGGCGTGGGGTGGTTGCTGGCGCTGTGGCTGAATATCAGCTTTTACGAGGGCTACTTGGCCACCACGCCCGGCGCACTCGAGACGGTGCTGGCGCTGACCGCAGAAGGCGGGGTTGGCCCGGCGGTGGTGGCGATCCAGCTGATCCGCCTGATCTGCATCCTGCTGTTCGCCAGCTACCTGCCGAAGTTGGTCGGCAGGCAGAAGCGCAAACGGCAGCGTTAGAAGGGCTAGCGGCCTAGTTGTGGTGGTTGAGCACCTCGTGGGCCAGCATGTCCATCGGCATCGACCCGAGCTTGAGCGCCTTGTCGTGGAACTGGCGCAGCGTCATGCCCTGCTCTAGGGCGCTGTCGCGCAGGGAGCACCAGTCGCGGTAGCCGATGGCGTAGCTCGGCGCCTGGCCGGGCCAGCCCAGGTAGCGGTCCAGTTCGAAGGCGATGTGGGATTCGGGCATTGCGGAGTTGTCGCGCAGGAAGGCCTTGGCGTAGGCGGCGTCCCACACGCCGGTGCCGTCCGGGGTGGTCTTCTTCAGGTGGACGCCGATGTCGATCATGACGCGGGCGAGGCGGAGCCGGCGGGCGTCGAGAAGCCCCATGCGGAAGCCTGGGTCGTCGAAGTGTCCGTGCTTCCCCATGAGCTCCTCAGCGTAGAGTGCCCAGCCCTCGCCGTGCGCGGCGTTCCAACATGCGGTGCGGCGCCACAGGTTGAGGTCGTTGCGCTGCATGATTGCGGTGCCGATCTGCAGGTGGTGGCCCGGCACACCCTCGTGGAAGACGGTGGTGAGCTCCTGCCAGGTGTGGAAGACTTCTTGGCCTTCCGGGACGGACCACCACATGGTGCCGGGGCGGATCATGTCGTCGGATGGTGGGGTGTAGAAGATGCCGCCGGAGCCAGCTTCGTCGATCGCGCACTCGACTGTGTGCAGGCCTTCCGGGATGGTGACGTCGACGCCGTCGAGGTCCTGCATGACGGTCTCGTTGACGGAGTTCATCCACTCCAGCAGCGCGTCTGTGCCGCGCAGCGTGTAGCGCTCCTCCTCGTTGAGCCGCTTGTAGGCGCCCAGGATAGTGGCGTCGGGTCCGTAGAGCTTCTGCGCGAGCGCGCGCTGCTCAGCGACGGTTTCCTTCAGCTGCTCCTTGGCCCAGGTGTAGGCCTCGTCGAGGTTGATGTCGCGGCCGAGGAAGAACTCGGAGAAGAGCTCGTAGCGGTCGCGGCCGACGGCGTCGTCGTGGCGGCCGTGCGGCGCGAGTTCGGTGGACAGCCAGGTGGCCATCTCGTCGAAGGCCGCCTTCGCCTTTTCGACGACGGCCGAGTCCTCCGGCAGGCCGAGCTGGTCGAAGACGCTGTCGTCGTCGGCCAGATCACCGCACTGCTTGATGACGGCCTCGATCTGGCGATAGGTCGGCACGTTGCCTGCCGACGCCGCCTCCGAAAGCGACGTGCGGTAGCCCGCGAGCGCCGTCGGCACCTTGGACAGGCGTGACTCGATGTGCTCGAAGTCCTCCTTGCTCACCTTCGGCATCAGCGCGAAGGAGTCGCGGATGGTTTGGACCGGCGAGTCGATGTTGTTGAGCCGGCGCAGGTCTTCGCCCTGGTGGTGCAGCTCAAGTTTGAAAGCCATCCGGTCGCGCAGCAGCGCGGCGGTGAGGTTGTCGACGTCGTCGAAGTCGTCTTCGTCGTCGGAGACGTCCGTGGAGTCGTTGAGGGCGTCAACGTCGGCGACGACGTCGCGGATCCGGTCGGCGACGGCGTCGTGGTACTCCGGGCTGAAGTCCTGCAGGTCACCGTCGTGGCCTTCGAGGCCGATCTCCGTTGCCAGGGTGGGGATCAGCTCGGCGAGGTCGTAGAGAAAGTCTTCGCAGGTGGCGTCGAGAAGCGATGGCTCGCGTTCGGACTCGGACGCGTGCCCCTCAAGCAAAGGATTGGTCATGGGTAGGCAGTGTAACCGAGGGAGCCGAGTTCCGCGCACCCCTGCACCTCGGGCGCCACGGACAAACCGCATTGTCTACTAGGAGACCTCACTCCACCTTGGATACTGGACAAAGCGGTCTAGTTCCGGGTACATATATTCACATGCCCGCGACAAGGACTGCGTTCCATCACCCGACAACACCGGCCGCCAAGTGCCTGCACCTCATTCGCCTGCAGGAACAGTGCGTACGCCGCGACCTCATCGCAGCCACTGGCCTTTCGCAGCCAACTATCACCCGCGCCGTCGCCGCGCTGGCACAGTCTGGCTACATCGTGGAGCGCAGCGATCTCTCCGAGCCGGCCGGCCGGGGCCGCCCCACCATGCCCCTTGAGCTCGGGGAACCGAACTGGCTGTACGCCGGGGTGGCCGTCGGCACCCTGAGTACCTACATCGCACTTTTTGACCTCAAGGGGCGCACCCTGCGCAGCATCGACGTCGACATCCCGGTCGCACAGATGAGCCCGGACGACTTCGTGCAGCACATCATGGCGGGCCTGCACCGGCTCACCGCAGGAATGGGCCGCAAACTCGCAACCGTTGGCGTGACCGCCTCGGGCACGGTCAACGAGGACGGCGAGGTCACCGCGGCGAACCTCGGCTGGCACGGGGTCCCCATCCGCCAACAGATGCGCGAGCAATTCGGCGTGCCCGTCGAGGTCGCCTCCATCAGCCAGGCAATCGTCGGCTCGGAGATGCAGTCGAGCCTGGAGATCGACACCCCACCAGTGATGGCGCTGTTCGCCGACGACTCGCTGGCCTGCGCCATGTCAACGCCGACCGGCGTGATGCCCATCGACGTCGCCAGCGACCACCTGACCACGCAGGGACTCCTCAACTCCATCGGGCAGCCGACGATACAGTCGCTGCAGGAGGCCGTCGCGCTCGCAGAACAGCAGCCGACCACGCGCCAGGCGCTCGAACGCCGCGCCCGCGGGCTCGGCTCACTAGTGGCTACGCTTGCCGACGCCCACACCCCCAGCACCGTCGTCATCGCCGGAAGCGCATTCATCGACGACCCCCAGGCGCCCACGACGTTTGCCCGCACTGCGCTCAGCGAGGCCACGCACACCCCGCAGCTGCGCATGATCCCTTCGCACCGCGAGATCGTGCGGGACATCGCGCGCGCCGTCGCACTGGACAGAGTGCTGCGTGAACCGCTCTGTCTAGTCTAGATTTGACGCGTTTATAGAGGCTAGGTGTAGTGTTTAGCTTCGTTTAATACCGATTAGTCTATAAACCTACACCTGGAGAGCTTTATGCACCTTCCGAAGTGGATGACCGGGTTCGGCGCCCAAGTGATCGCCGGCCTGATCATCGGTCTCATCCTGGGACTCCTCGCCGCGGCCAACGACATCACCTGGCTCAGCGAAACGCTCAGCTGGGTCGGCGGCGCCTACGTGCAGCTGCTGAAACTGCTCATCCCGCCACTCGTGTTCACCGCGGTGGTCACCTCAATCGCGAACCTGCGCAAGGTCACAAACGCCGCGCGCCTCGCCTGGCAGACCCTGCTGTGGTTCGCCATCACGGCGTTCTTCTCTGTGGTCATCGGCATCATCGTCGGCGCCGTCATGCAGCCCGGCGCGAACTCGTCTGTCGACGCCTCCTCCGCCGCCGAACCAAGCGGCTCAGGTTCCTGGCTCGGCTTCCTCAACACCGTCATCCCCTCGAACTTCTTCGGGCTGGGCGCGAAGGTCTCAGAGACGAGCGCGTCGGTGAACTTCAACGTGCTGCAGATCCTCGTGATCTCCCTGCTCATTGGCATCGCCGCCATCAAGGCCGGCAAGGCGGCGGAGCCGTTCCTGCAGTTCTCCGCGTCCTTCCTGGAGGTCATCCAGGTGGTGCTGTGGTGGATCATCCGTCTGGCCCCGATTGGTTCCGCGGCGCTTATTGGTAAGGCGGTGGCCACCTACGGTTGGGAGGCGCTGGGCAACCTCGGCCAGTTCGTGTTGGCGATCTACGTGGGTCTCGCCCTGGTCATCTTTGTGCTGTACCCGGCTGTGCTGGCCGTCAATAAGGTGCCGGTCGGCGGATTCTTCCGACGCGTGTGGCCGGTGACCACCCTCGGCTTCGTCACGCGCTCCTCGATGGGCGTGATGCCGGTGAATCAGCGCACCGTTGAGGAATCGATGGGCGTGCCGCGCGAGTACGCGGCCTTCGCCATGCCGCTCGGCGCCACTACGAAGATGGACGGCTGCGCTTCCATCTACCCGGCGATCGCGGCACTGTTCGTCGCGCAGTTCTACGGCGTTGAACTGGGCGCGACGGACTACTTGCTCATCGTGATCGTTTCCGTGCTGGGCTCCGCGGCAACCGCGGGCACCACCGGCGCGACCGTCATGCTCACCCTGACGCTATCCACCCTTGGCCTGCCGCTGGCGGGTGTGGGCCTGCTGCTGGCCATCGAGCCGATCATCGACATGGGCCGCACCGCCGTCAACGTCACTGGTCAGGCGGTTGTCGCCGCCGTCGTGGCGAAGCGCGAAGGGATTTTGGACGAAACAATTTGGGACGCCGCACAAGACGGCGCCCCAGCTCCTCAGCGAGTGTAACAAGCTTACTGCTCGATATCCGCCCCACCGCTCGTCGCGCGCAGCGCGCCGATCACAAGCTCGAGCGCCGAACGGACGTTTTCCACACGTCGAGCAGTCTCCTCGTTCTCACGGTCGCGCAACATGCCGTCGATCAGGATGTCCTGCGTGCCTGCCGCCAGGAAGCGGGCGGTGTCGCGCTGCGTCTCCTCCGACAGCTCGATAGGGTTCCCCGCCTCGATCTGCGCAAAGATCTTCTTCAAGTAGGCGTCCGCCAAGATCTGGCAAATCTTTTCATTGAGCTGGCCATGCACCGAAGAGTTAATCAGGTGCTTCACCGCCTTGTCATAGCGCCCCAGATGATCTACCAGCCGTGCCACCTGGTCTGGGTACGTCTCGTCGATCACGATGTCGTCGACAAACGATTTGTACGCGGGCAAACAGATCTCGCAGGCTGCTGCCAGAATGAGCGCATCCTTGTCACGGAAGTGCTCATAACACGCCTGGCGGCTCACCTGCGCATACTTCACAATCTGGGAAAGCGAGAGCTCATCCACCCGGTAATGGAGCAGCAACTCCTTCGTCGCACCAAGTAATGCCGTCCGCGTACGAACCGCGCGTGGGTCCGTACTAAGTTCGCGTGATGTCATACCAGCAGGATACCTCACTGGGGCAGACCCATTGCCCTAGCAAACACCCCAAATACACTCATCGCGCGGCGCACCGCCTCGTCGTAGTTTTCCGACTCCGTCGCCGACTTCATAAAAATCGAAAACGCGCCCGAGCACAGGTAGGAAGCCACGTCAGCAGCCTCCTCATCAGTCATCGGAGTGACCTCGGAGCGCATCGAGTTCACCATGTCGTGCAACATCGGCATCTCAGGAGTGGTGAAGCAAGCCATCAGCGTGGCGTGGGCAGGGCCGTTAATCACATGGCTCAGCAGGCAACGCACCTCTGCGAGCTGCGTGAACAGCGCCTGCAGTGCCTGCGGCATCTCATGTGTCTTGTTGTACGTATCAATGTAATCGTTCACCGCGGGAGCCAGCGCACGCTGAATCGCGGCCTTCACGGCGGCGTCGCGGTCCTTGAAGTGCTCATAGAACACCTGACGGCTCATCCCAGCCGCAGTCACAATCTGGGACACCGTGATGTCCTCAACTCGACGCTCATTCAACAGCTCGGTAGTCGTTCTAATGATTGCGTTTCGCGTCTTCACAGCGCGAGGGTCCTGGCTGAGTTCCCTTCTCGCCATCGGACACCAACTCCTCTCCCAATCGACCGCAAAACACATAATATGCCAGTCATGGACCTACATAGTGCAACAGTGGATCTATTACAAAACCTCCTCCAAAATACGTGTGTCAACGACTTAACCCCCACTTCGGGGGGAGAATACCGCAATGCGGCCGCCCTTGAGGAGTTCTTTGAGGGTACTCCCGTGCGGGTCCAAAAGTTTGAACCCGCAGCTGGGCGCGTCTCCATCGCGTTCACCATCGAAGGCACCGACCCGACCGCAGAACCCCTCACACTGCTCGGGCACACCGACGTAGTGCCCGTCGATAAGGAGCAATGGACCAAGGACCCCTTCGGCGCCGAGATTATCGACGGCCGACTCTACGGCCGTGGCGCCACCGACATGCTCTACATCACGGCCGCGATGGCCGCCGCCACCCGCGACGTGGCACTCAGCGGGAAGCGCCCGCGGGGCACGCTGACCTTCGTGGGGGTGGCGGACGAGGAGGCACGCGGCGGACTCGGCGCCGGGCACCTCTCGCAGCTGGACCCGGAACCGTTTAGCTGGAAGAACTGCCTCTCGGAGGAAGGCGGTTCCCACCTGCCGGTGCGTGACGGCTCGGACGCGATCGTCGTCGTCATTGGTGAGAAGGGTGCGGCGCAGCGCCGCCTCGTGGTGCGCGGGGACGCAGGACACGGCTCCACCCCGCACGGCCGCGACATGGCCGTCACCAAGATTGGGGAGGTGGCTCGCCGCATCGCTTCGGTGCAGCCCTCCGTGACCACGGAACAGCCCTGGCCTGACTACATCCGCGCCTGGAAGTTCGACCCCGAGACCGAGGCCGCTCTGCTGCGCGGCGAGGGATACGAGGCGCTGGGCGATCTGGCGCGCTACTCGCACGCCATGAGTCACCTGAGTATTGCGCCCACGGTGCTGCGCGCGGGCGAGGCTATCAACGTGCTGCCATCCGTGGCTTACATGGAGCTGGACATCCGCCCGCTGCCCGGCCAGAGCCAGGAGTGGATCGACGAGCAGCTGCGCGAGGCGCTCGGCGACCTGGCGGACGAGGTAGAGATCCAGCACCTCATCACCGAGGACGCCACCATCTCCCCCACCGACTCGCCACTGTATGAGGCCATTTGTGACACCTACGCCGAGTTCTTCCCCGACGCGGTGGTGGTCCCGACCATCGCCGCCGGCGGCTCGGACCTGCGCTTCGCGCGCCGCAAGGGCGGGGTGGGCTACGGCTTCGCGCTGCACGCCCGGGAACGCCACCTGGGCAAGGTGCTGGACCTGTTGCACGGCCACGACGAATACGTGGATATCGAGGACGTTCACCTCACCGTGGACGCCTACCGCAGCCTGATCCGACGCTTCCTCGGCGCCTAAACGGGTGTGACAGGTGGGACTGGTGTGACATACTGGCGGGCATGAAAATTCGTACAGCTGCACTCACTGCACTCATGGCAGCCACGCTCTCAACTGGTGTGGCAGGCGCAGACGCCATCGACGACGCCCTGGCCAAACTGCCCGCGGGCCAGATCTCCTGCGACCAGGCATCCCGCTACTGGACCAACGACGCCGACTTCAACGCCAAGAAGCGCCAGGCCCAGACCATCGCGGCCTTCGACCGCCGCGGCCCCCAAATCCAGGCCGCGCTCGGCCGCGTAGAAGAGGCCGCCAACCGCTGCGGCCTGCGCGGCACCAGCGGCAGCCCGGCAAACACGCAACGCCAGCCTGCACAGCCCGCCCAGCCCGCTCCAGCCCAGCCGACCCCGGCACCGGCACCCGCGCCGGCCCCAGCGCCGCAAGGCACACCCGTGATCACGCTGGCGCCCGCCAACGTGCCCACCTTCGATCTGCCAGTCGCGGGTGCGGTCACGCTGCGCCTGCCGGACCTGGCCGTCATCGTCCAGGAACTGCTGGCCAAGCACGCAGCTGGTTCCTCCCTGCCGTTCTAGCGGTTAGACAGCGGACCACTCGTAGCAGGTCTCGCCCCCAGCCATGATTCGCACGCCCGGCGCGGGATCGAGCCAGGCGGTCACCGACGCGCGTTCCGAACCGGATTCGAGCGCCACGGTGATCGCCTCGTTTGTTTTGTCGGTCACTTCGAGGGTGGCGGTTTCGAGCCAGCGGTGGTTGCGTCGAAAAGCGATGAGCTTCTTGTGCTCCTCGAAGATCCACTGACCCAGGCTCGAAAGCTCCGCGGGGCTGGCTGGCAGCGGCGGACGCACCGAATCGTCGGCAGCGAAGCCCTCCGCGCGCAGGCCCTCGAAGCCCTGCTCATCGCCGTAGTAGATGCTGGGCATGCCGGGCAGCGCCATGAGCAGCGCCGTGGCCACGAGCGCGCCGTCCTGCCCTACCTTCGAGGCAATCCGGTCCACGTCATGGTTGCCGACGAACGTATTCGGCACCATGTGCTCGCACAGGTCACGGTGGCGACCCAGCGCGTGGTCGAGCTCCCAGAAGTTCACATCCTTGATAGAAGACCACAGTGCCTTCCACAGCTCGTACTGGGTGACGGTGTCCAAGGTTCCTGCGGCGGCGATCTCCGCGTAGTCGCCGTGGATGACCTCGCCCAGGAAGAGCGCGTCCGGGAAGCGCTCGCGCACGCGCGCCAGGACGGTGCGCCAGAACTCCGGCGGCACTGAGTAGGCAACGTCCAGGCGCCAGCCCGTGATGCCGCGCTCGAGCCAGTAGCACATGACGTCGGTGACCAGGTCCACCACGCGCGGGTCTTCGTGGTGCAAGGTGGCGAGCTCGCCGTGGCCCTCCCAGTTGGTGTCGCCGGCCAGGCCCTGCTGCACAAGCGGGTGGGTGCACGCGACGTGGTTGAACACGCCGTCGAGCATCACATGGATGCCACGCTCGCGGCAGGCGGCCATGAGGTGGTCGAAGTCCTCGTTGGTGCCCAGGCGCGGGTCGATCTGGAAGTGGTCAAGGGTGTCGTAGCCGTGGGTGACGGAGGAGAAAATCGGGCCGAGCAGCAGCCCATTGCAGCCGAGCTCGATCAGGTAGCCCAACCAGGACTCGAGCTGACGCAGGCGCGGCGCTGCGTCGTGCTCCTCGCGGATCGGTGCGCCGGTGGCGCCCAGGGGGTAGACGTGCCACCAGATGATGTCTGACGTGGACAAGTTCCTCACACTTTCTATTGAGCAAAACTCAGTACTGTAGGGTGGTGTCCATGACTCAACAACGACGGAGGCTCAGCGTCGAGCAACGCCAGGAAGAAATCCTCGCCGCTGCCACGGACATCTTCTCCACCACACCTTACGTGGAAGTTTCCACCCAAGACATCGCCGACGCCTGCCAAGTCTCCCAGGGCCTCCTCTTCCACTACTTCGAATCCAAGGCAGGGCTCTACACCGCCTTCCTCAAAGCACACTCCCAACCGCTTTTCGACGCCCACCTCGACCCCAAAGCCGACACCCCTGAAGCCCTCCGCAGCACCCTGGAGCGCTACCTCGACCACGTCGCCGAGCACCCATTCGTGTGGCTCGCCGGGCGCCGCGGCGGCGCCGAACCCACCGAAGCCATCAACCTGCGCATTGAGATGCGCGACGCCTCCGTCGAAACGCTGTGTACCCTGTTGGGAAGCCACGACGAGCACACCGAACGCGCCGCCTCCGGAATGCTCGGCTTCCTCGACGCCGTCTGCATCGACTGGGTCGACGAAGGCTGCCCCGCCGCCGAACGCGACGACATCATCGACACAGCCATCGGCGCACTCACGGGGGCACTCGCCACTACACGCAAGTAGTACTTCAAGAGGTCTATGCCCTAAACTTTGCGCATGCACAAGTTGACGTCCGGCGCCCTCGTCGTCGCCCTCACCGGGACCGCCATCACCGTCCCGGCCACCATCAACCCCACCGCCCACTACGCCGAAGCGCAAGGCCTCCTCGGCCTCGGCGGACAAGCCTTGCAGGCACTCGTCGAAAAGGGCGAAGCAAAAGTCGCCGAACTCGAATCCCAACTATGGAAAGCCGACCTAGCGCTCAAGGGCGCCCAGGCCCTCCTCGAAATGAAACGCTGGGGCGTCGTCCTCGCAATCGGCGAAGAAAACAAAAAGGCCAAGCAAGCCGAATACGATAAACAAAAACTCATCGTTGACTCCGCCGAACTCCTCGTCCGCACCACCAAAACTTCCCTCGACGCGGCACGCAAAACACTCGCCGTCGCCAAAAAGCAGCTCGCTGACTTCAATGGCAAAGACTCCTCCGCCTACGAAGACGCCCCCGAAGCCGACACCAAGCCCGTCGCACTGCCCACCAACCTGCGCGAAGCACTCGGGAGCATCACCGCGCAGCAGGAGGCTGTCGCTAAGCGCCAAGCACTTTTCGACGAAGCCGACGCCACCTATAACAAACGCAAAAAAGAAATCAACAGCGGCTGGTTCAGCTGGCTCTCCCCAGCAAACAGCAAAGAACTCGAAGGGCTGAAAAACCGTCGCGACGCCCGCAAAGCCAAACTTGACCTCGAACAAGTTCGCCTGGATAACATCACCCGCTCCATCGAACTCTTCGAAACCGTCGAAGCCGCAACCCCCTCCCACGAAGGCCACGGCGCCAACCGCTACGACGCCACCACACCCACCGACGTCGCCGACGCTTCTCGACAGCTCGAGTTCGCCAACGCCACCCTCGAAGCCGCCACCCACCGCAAAGCCAACATCGACGCCAACCTCGCCGCACTCACCGGATGGCAAGAACGCAACCCGTTCACCGGCTTCTGGCACAACGCAGACAAGTGGGGCCTCGAACGCGCCCTCCGCGCCGCGGACAACGAAATCGCCGACGCCACCAAACGCATCGCCGACAAAGCCGCCGCGCTGGAAGAGCTGAAGAACGCGCCCGCGGAGACGCCGGAGGTTGAGGCACCGTCTGAGACAGTGGAGCCTTCCGTGGCTGCCGAGCCTTCGGCGGCTGTCGAGCCGACCGAGGATTCCGCCGCGCGGACACCTGAACCGTCGGAGTTACCGGAACCATCGGCCTCTGAAGCTCCCACCGAACCTGAATCCCCCACGACTTCCCCAGAAGAGTCCGCCCCGCGGACACCCGAGGCTTCTGAAAGCGTCGAACCCGCGGACACATCCGCCGAACCCGAAGACCAAATCGACATCGACGAACTCACCCAGAACCTCGACGAAGCAAAGAAGCTCGAGCAGGACATGCTCGATCTGCAGAAGCTGCTGCAGCAGTACATCAACAAGCCCGAATCCGAGACGACCAAGCCGTCCGAAGCATCGGAGCCTTCCGAGACTGAGGTGTCCGAAGCTGAGGTGTCCGAAGCTGAGGTATCGCCAACGACCGTGACCGAAGTGTCCACGGCAACCTCGCTACCAGCAACAACCGCTGCCCCAGCCTCATCCGAGACGTCCGCCGCGCGGTCAACGGAAGCGAAGGAGCCGACCGTTGAAGATTCCGCCGCGCGGACAACTACTTCGGCAAAGCTGTCCACGGTAGCCGTCGTCCCAGCAACCTCGTCGAAGGTGTCCGCCCCGCGGACAACCGAGGCGAAGGAGCCATCACCGAAGCAGTCCGCGGCAACCTCGCTACCAGCAACAACCGCTGCCCCAGCCTCATCCGAGGCGTCCCGCGCGCGGTCAACGGAAGCGAAGGAGTCGTCGACGAAGCAGTCCGCGGCGACCTCGGTACCTGCAACAAAGCCGGGAAATTCCGTCCCGCGGACAACTGAGCAGGCGCCGGAAACCACGGAGCAGGCGATACCAACGCAGCAGATGGAAAGGTCTGCGAGTGGGGCGGAGGGGTCGTCGGCAAGTAGTTGGTTGTGGCTGATCCTGCCGCTGCTGCTGGCGCTTGGATTCGGCGGTGCGGCGTACGCGGACCTGATTCCGGGCGTGCGGCTGCCAAGGATGTAGCGAACGCGCACCACATTCCCCAATTTCCCCTAGGTGCGCTCGGCGTTTCCCCAGGTCACCGAGCGCGCAGGAGGGAATTTGGTGTCAGGCTGGCCAGCGCACGCACCAAATCCCTAGATTTAGGGAGACGGGTTTGCAAAAGCCCAGGTCACCTAGGGCGCGGGAGGGAATTTGGTGCGCAGACGCAGACTACTCAGATTTGCTCTCGCGCTTGATTAACGGCTGCAATTTGTCGCGGAGGCGAGCCTTCCAGTCGGCGGCGGCTTCTTCGTAGCCGTCCTCGTGGGGGTGCATGCCGCGGTGGGTGAATTTGACGCGAGTGTCGCCGTCGGGGGCGTCTTCGAGTTCGAAGATGATGTCGGTGTCGTCCCACTCGGGGTCCTCGAGGAGGTTGCCGGTGGGCTCGACGCGCCAGACCAGGCGGTCGCCTTGCTCGGCTTCGGAGACGTAGAGTTCGGCGAATTGGTCGTCATTTTGGAAATGGAATTCGCCGCCGGCGGTGTCGGCGGAGCCTTCGATGGAGTCTTCCCACCACTCTTGTGGCCTGGTGATTGCGCGGAAGACTTCGGTGCGGCTCGCTGGGACTTCGAAGGAGGTGGAGAAGTCTTTGACGGCGCGGAATTTGGTGCCGTCGGAGAATTCGTAGTCGGGCATGGCGCCGTCGGGGTCGTAGATGGAGACGTCGAAGCCTTGGTCGCGGATCTGCTTGATGCCTTCCTTGATCAGCAGGCGTCCGGCTTTGTTGAAGGAGGTGACGTGGGAGACGTCGAGCACCAGGCGGTTGCCGGCGAGGCGGTATTCGCCGAGGTCGTGGAGGATTTTCTCGGCGGCGGTGAAATTGATCATACCTTGGAGCTCAACGACAGTTTTTGCTTCTCGACGATCCACCGTCCGGATACCGGGCGCCGCGTAATAGTCGGCGCTCATCAGGTTAAGGCCGAGGGATTCGGACAGCTCGCGGAAGATCTTCACGCCGCGTACCGAGTTGCCCTGCTTGTCCAGGCGCGGGCTGAGTGACGCGATGCCGAGCTGCCCCGGCATCGTTCCGATGAGGCCACCGGCCACGCCTGACTTGGCGGGGATGCCCACGTTGACCATCCAGCGGCCGGAGCCGTCGTACATGCCGGCGGACGTCATCACGGCTTGGGTGACTCGGCTGGCTTTGGCGGACATGATGCGTTCGCCGGTGATCGGCTGGACGCCGCCGTTCGCCAGGGTGGCGGCCATGACGGCGAGGTCGCGGACGGTGACCAGGATGGAGCACTGCTGCGTGTAGGAGTTCACGGCGTCGTGGGCTTGGTCTTGGACCATGCCGAACTCGCGGAGCAGGTGTGCGATGGACAGGTTGCGGTGTGCGGTGGCGAGCTCGTCCTCGAGGATATGTTGGTCGATGCGCAGCTCGCGGCCCGCAAGTCGGGAAAAGAACGACCGAATCTTTTCGACGCGGTCTTCGACGCTCGAATCCGCCCCGTTGATGAGCTGGTTCACGGCGATGGCGCCCGCATTGATCATGGGGTTTGAAGGGCGGTTGGTGGCGTCGTCAAGTGAGATGGCGTTGAAGGCCTCCCCTGAGGGCTCAACCCCCACAATCTTGTGTACTTCTTGGGCGCCGAGTTCCTCGAGCGCGAGGGCGTACACGAACGGCTTCGAGATTGACTGGATGGAGAACTCGTAGCTGTCGTCGCCGACGGAGTAGAGGTGGCCGGACGTGGTACACACGGCGAGGCCGAGCTTGTCCGGGTCGGCGGTGCGCAGCGACTCGATGTAGTCGGCGAGCTCGCCGGCGTCGTCGTCGCGGACGAGGTCAAGGATCTTATCGAGGTACGCGGGCACTGGAGTTGGCATGCCGACCAGCTTACTTCCCACATAACATCCCACATGTGGGATGTTGGGTGGTATGTTGAGTCCATGCAGGTAGAAGACCTTCCTACCACTAAGGAGCCCTGGTCCACTACCGAACTCGTGGCGGAGACACAGCTGAGCCGAACAGCGGTCCAAAACGCACTCAACCGCCTGGTAGACGCCGGAGAGGCGGAGCGAACAGAGCCTCACAAGAGCCCCCGCCAGCGCTACCGCGCAACATAACATCCCACATAACATCCCACATGTGGGATGTTGGGTGGTATGTAGGACAACCGAATAAACACGGGTATATTCGTGTTTATGTTCATTGACGAGAAACCGAATCCGAAGCAGGCATACCTGAGCGACGAGCACGCCGAGATCATCAAGGCGACGCTCCCGCCGGTCGGCGCGAACATCCAGACGATCACGAAGACCTTCTACAACAAGATGTTCACCGCCCACCCTGAGCTCATCGCCGACACGTTCAACCGCGGCAACCAGAAGCAGGGCGCGCAGCAGAAGGCGCTGGCGGCGTCGGTGGCGACGTTCGCCACGCAGCTGGTGGACCCCGACGCGCCGGACCCAGTGATGATGCTGGACCGCATCGCGCACAAGCACGTCTCGCTGGGCATCACGGCGGACCAGTACCAGATCGTCCATGACAACCTGATGGCCGCGATCGTCGAAGTGCTTGGCGACGCCGTCACCCCGGAAGTCGCGGAGGCCTGGGACAAGGTGTACTGGCTGATGGCCGACGTCCTGATCAAGCACGAGGGCAAGCTCTACGAATCGGACGACGTTGAGCCCGGCGATGTGTTCCGCACCGCCACCGTCACGGAGAAAACCCAGCTCAGCGACACCGTCTACGCCTACACCTTGGAAGGCAACTTGACTGCGGCGCGCCCGGGCCAGTACACGTCGGTCGGCGTGAAGCTGCCGGATGGGGCGCGCCAGCTGCGCCAGTACTCCATCATCGAAGGCGACGCCTCCCACTACCGAATCGCCGTGGAAACCGAGGGCGAAGTCTCCACGTTCCTGCGCGACAACGTCAACGTCGGCGACACCGTCGACGCCACGCTCGCCGCCGGTGACCTGGTGCTGCAGACCGGCACGAACCCGGTGGTGCTGATCTCCTCCGGCATCGGGTCCACGCCAATGACCGGCATTTTGGGGCACCTCGCAGCAGAAGGCTCGCCACGCAAGGTCACCGTCGCGCATGTCGACGAATCTCAGGAGTCGTGGGCGCAGGCGGATGAGATGCGGATGCTCGTCGAGAAGCTTGACGACGCCTCCCTGCACCCCTACTTCCGTGCCGAAGGTGAACGCCTCAACGTCGCTGACCTGGATGTTTCCGGCGCCGATGTGTACCTGTGTGGTGGCGAAGGCTTCCTGCAGTCCATCCGCGACGACCTGGCCGAACTAGCCCCAGCGAACGTGTACTTCGAACTATTTAGTCCGAACGACTGGCTGATCGGTTAACCAGCCGGGCCCCGCACTGCCCCGTCTCGTCAAACGGCATGAAGTCGAGGTGGTGGGGGCCGATGGTGGCGTCGATAAACCCTTGGTGTAGTGCGCAGATCGTGGCTGCGGGCCGGGTGCCGTCGGCTGCGACGAACGGGCAGGCCTGCAGGCCGACCTCCACCGAGGCGTCGCCGTCGACCTCGCGGACGAGCGGGTCGAACCCCATCTCGCGCAAGGAGCGCAGCACCGTGGCGGCCACCTCCTCGAAATCCTCCGATGGTTCCCCGAAACGGTCAGCGCTGCGGCGCGCCCACGCGCGCCCAAAATCGCGGGCGGCGTCCAGGTCATCACCGGCCAGCGTCTCCGTGAGCGTCTCGACGAGGGCGACGTACTCATCCATCACCGCGTGCTGCTGCGGGGTGCGCACGTGGTACACGTGCGAGGGGCGACCGCGGGTGGAGCGGCTGGCCACACGCCAGCCCACCAACCCACGTTCCGCCAGCTCATCAATATGCCCGCGCACGGTGTTGACGTGGATGCCCATCTCCTTGCCCAGCTCACTGAGCAGGGCGCCCTCCGGGAAGGAATCGAGCGCATCCAACACCTCGCGCTGCTTCGGGCTCAACTCGGCGGTACGGCGCATGAGTACTGCGGTAGGCAGGGGGACGGTCGCGTCGTCGATAATCATAGTTCGATCTCGCACTGCGATGGGCGGCTGTATGGCACCAATCTGTGCATCATGCCGCCACTGAGTTCCTCCAGGAAACCGGCGTGCAGGGCACAGATGACGGAACTCGGCGCGCTCACGCCCACCGACGTGAACGGGCAGGCGTTGAGGCTGATATTGCCGGACGGATTCGGGTAGGAAGGGTCGAAGCCGAGGTCCCGCAAAATGGTGATGAGGGCGCTGAGCTGGCTCGACCTTGTGGAGCCCGCCTGCATCTCGCGGCCGTCGTGCGTCTGGCGCGCCCACAGGCGACCAATCTCCTTCGCCTTCTCCTCATCGCCCTCCGTGAGGCACTCCGCCATCGTCCTCACCAGACCGATGTACTCCCGTGTCACCATCGAGTGCTGCGGGGTACGCGTGTGGAAAATCTTGCTCGGGCGGCCACGGCCCTCGCACGGGGCCGTCGTGACACTGATCAGATCCCGCGACAGCAGCTCCTCCAAGTGCCCACGGATCGTGTTGGGGTGCATCCCCATCCCCTTGGCAATGTCGTTGACCTGCGCACCGTGCGGATACATAGCGAGCCGGTCCAATACCTCGCGCTGTTTCACGCTCAACTCAGCTGCGCGGGCCATCAGGTCCGTCGTCGGTTGAGGCGGGGTCGCCGAATCCACGTGTCCTCCTTCGGTCAGAGCTCTTCACCAGCTTAAACCGAAATTGCCGATTTTCCCTATTTCAGGCCGTATTAAATGAAAGAACGTAGCTAAGAGACTAGTCCACGCTTTCTTGCTATAACACCCGGAACTTCACGGTTGGCCACCAACACAGGGGCTAAGTCAGCATCAATCATGCGGGCGAGCGACCCCCTAATGTCGTGGGGTTATACACTCATCTAAGAAAGCGCATAGACCAGCATCACATCCTGGCATGCCATTCGTAGAGGTGGTCCGCATTTTTGTCGTCACCCAAAGACTCTTGCAGGTAAGGGGCAAACCTTGGGGCAGGAAGGATGCCATCGCGCACAAGTTCGCTTGCAGATACCATGTGTTAACTGTACACTATATAACGAATGCCCTGGATCGGGTCTCTGCTGAAGGCATGCTCCCAGGGCTTTTAAACTGTCTTCTTGCAGATGGGGGCTTAAGGAAGAAAGTCAGATGACGATACGCTTAAAGCTTAAATTCCCGATTTTCCCTATTCCGAACCATATTTATTACGATCGAGCCCGTGAATAAAAAAGGGCAGACCTCCGACGGCCTAGCGTGGGGCATCATCGCCGTATTCGTGGCACTCGTGGTGGCGTTCAGCGCGTTGAGCTCGACCGCAGGCGACGACCGCGCCGCAGAACCGCTCGACGCCAGCGGCGCCACCACGCTCGACGTCGACATCCAAGGCATGGCATTCACGCCAAATCGTATCGACGTCCCCTCCGGTACCCGCCTCATCCTCACCATCACCAACTCCGACAACCAACAGCACGACCTCAAGCTGGGCACCGAATACACCGGTCGCATCGACCCCGGCGACACCGTCGTCCACGACTTCGGCGTCTTCACCGAGTCCACGCAGGGCTGGTGCACGATCGCCGGGCACAAGGCAATGGGGATGGTGTTCGACGTCGTCGTCGGGTCCGCGAGCCCGGGTGCAACGCCGAACGCCGCGCCCAGACCGGTAGTCGCCGCCGACGGGCCTGACTCCGGCCTCGTCTACCGCGACCCGGCGCTGCCGCCCGCGCCCGCAGAAACGGTCCACGAACATACCTGGCACGTCACCGAAGGCGAGCGCCAAGTCGCGCCCGGCGTCACCCAACCCGTGTGGACCTTCGACGGGGAAATGCCAGGGCCCGTACTGCGTGGGCGCGTCGGTGACCTGTTCCGCATCACCATCGTTAACGACGGAACAATGGAGCACTCCATCGACTTCCACGCCGGTGAAGTCAACCCCGATACGAATATGGCCCAGATCGCCCCGGGCGAATCGCTCACGTACGAGTTCGAGGCCCGCCGGTACGGAATCTGGATGTACCACTGCGCCACCATGCCGATGAGCCTGCACATCGCCAACGGGATGTTCGGCGCCGTCGTCATCGACCCACCGGACCTCACGCCTGTCGACGCCGAATACGTCCTACTCTCGCACGAGATCTTCATCGGCGAGGACGGCGCCGACCCCGAGCGAGTCGCCGCCGGGCTCTACGACCTCACCGCGTTCAACGGCTACCCCAACCAATACCAGCAGCGTCCGATCCCGGCCCGGGTCGGCGATACCGTCCGGGTGTGGCTCTTCAACGTTGGCCCCGACAACCCCCTGAGCTTCCACGTAGTCGGCGAAATCTTCGACACCGTATTCAAGGAAGGCCAATACCAGATCCGAAATGCCACAGATACCGGCTCACAGGCGCTCGGGCTCCTCGCTGCCCAGGGCGGGTTCGTCGAGATGACCTTCGACGAACCCGGCACCTACACCTTCGTGAACCACCAGATGACCGACGCCGAAAAGGGACAGCGCGGCCAGTTCGTGGTCACGCCCTAAGAGAGCCGGCTCAGGCGATCCGTCTCAGGCGATCCCGCCGAAGGCCGCCACCACAGCGGCCACCAGCGCCAGCGCCAGGGCGGACTGCCCAGCGGGGCGCTCCACGTGGGCGCCCGCCACGGGAGCCTCGCGCTGCCCCCGCAGCACCGCCACCTGCGCCTTCACCGCCCTGCGCAGCAGCGGCAGGTACGCCACCAGCACGGCGAACACGAGCAGGCTCATCACCACCCGCAGCCAGGACTGCTCCGTCACCAGCCACACCGTTAGCGCGAGGTTGTACAGCACGACCCGGAAGTAGGTGCCCCGGGACAGTTCGAGCAGCCCGGCGCGCACCGCCTTCGGCCCGCCGCCCATCGTGGTGGGCAGCAGGTAGCTCATCGTGCCGATCAGCAGCGGCGCTACGAAGCCGAGCAGGAGCGCCAGCGTGGGGATCTCCGGGACGGTCTGCACGAGCCCCACGGCGTACCAGAGCATCGTGCCGATCAGCCAGAACATCGCCACGAAGACGGAGAGGCCCGGGTAGGTGATGCGGTCGCGTGGGTCACGCAGGACGTCGATAACGTTGACCAGGAACCCCTGGAAGAGCCACAGCCACGCGCCGACGTAGACGAACGCACCAACCGCGACCACCTGCGAGATCCCCAGCAGCGCGCCGAAGACGGCGCAGACAATCGCGGCCACCGCGCCCCAAATGGCCACGCGGGTGCGGTCGCGCATACCGTTGATCCTCCACATCGTTGGGAACAGCACGCTCAGGCTCGACATCGCGGCCAAGCCCACAAAGCCGCCAACGTTAGTGAACAGGTGCGCCTGGCGGATCTGCTCCTGCCAGGTGCCAGGCAGGCCCATCGATAGGGCCGCGCCGAAGCACACCCCTACCAGCAGGCAGGCAGCCGACGCCACGTACCCAATCGCGGCGGGTCGGTGCCGCTTCTCCGGTCCGGCGTCACGCACCAGCCGGGCGAGCACCACCGCGTGCCACAGCACCGCACCGGCCACCAGGCACCCGCCGACCCAGGTGACCAGCCAGTGCAGCTCCCACCAGCTGGCCACGACCTGGCCCACGAGCACCAACACGACGCCCGCGTTCAGGATCCAGGTGCGCCACAACTGGGCGGGGCGCGCCTCCTCGGGAAGGCGCTGCTGCAGGAAACGTTCGGTCAGGTTGACGCTCCACAGCACAATCGAGTTCGCCACAATCCCGAGCGTGAAGATGTGAATCAGTAGCCACGATGGTTCGGGGAACAGCGTGTGCGTCAGCCCGATCAGGATGAACACCCACATCCAGATGCTCACCGGCTTGGACGCCTTCCTATGCCACGTGCGCGCGCTCATCTAAGCCACCACCTTCGCGTCGCCAGACTTCGGGTTGTCGTGGAAGCACCACCAGGTCACCGCGCCGAAGAACAGGGCCGCGCAGGCGATCATCACGAGGACGTTGTGGTACGCCCCGGCGTAGGCGGGGGCGGCAAGGGCGTTGGTGGAGGCGTCGTAAATTGCGTCCATGCCGAGAGACTGCAGCTCAGCGGGCAGGTTGCGCACCATCCACACCGGCAGCAGCGAGCCGGTCAGCGCGACGGTGACCAGGGTTCCGAACTCGTAGGAGACCTCCTCGACGCCCGCCGCCATGCCGGAGCGGTGCAGCGGCGCCGCGCCAATAATCGCGATGGAGGACACGCTCATCACCGAGCCCGCCGAAAAACCCATCACGGCCAGCGCCGCGATCTCGATGCCGAGGCTGCCCGCATCCGACCCCCAAATCAGGGCCGCGGCACCCGCAGCGGCGCCCAGAAAACCGCCGCCAATCAGTGGCAGGAAGCCAATCTTGTGCAGGTAGGCACCCCCAAGTGTCGACGCCGGAATCGCCGCCGCCGCCATCGCGATGATGGTGGCACCGGCGTGGAGGGGGGAGAAGCCGTCGACAAGCTGGAGCTTCTGCGTGGTCATCAGCTCGGCGCCGGCCATGAAGAACATGCCGCCAGCTGCGGCGACGACACCACCCGTGAACATGCGGGACTTGAAAATGTCGAAGGTGAGCAGCGGGTCCGAAAGCTTGCCCTGCCGGCGCACGAACAACACCGCGCCGACGACGCACAGCACCGCCGCCACCACGAACAGGGACCAGCCGGAGTTCGGGTTCACCAATTCTTTGATAGCCATGGTCAGGCCCGACAGCGCGAACAGTGCGTACACCGAGGAAATGAAGTCCCAGTACTTCGCCGGGTTCGGCATGTTCTCCGGGGCCAGCCAGAACGTCAGGCCCAGCGCGATGAGCACGATCGGCACATTAATAAGGAAGACGGAGCCCCACCAGAACGCCTCCAACAACGCGCCGCCGACCAGCGGACCCAGCGCCGCGCCCACCACGGCCACCGACCCCCAAATGCCGATCGCGGTGTTGCGCTCCCGCTCGTCCGAAAACGTCAACCGGATCAGCGCGAGCGTCGCCGGCATCATCACCGCAGCACCCATACCGAGCAGCCCGCGCGCACCCACGAGCAGCCACGCCGACGGCGCAAACGCCGCCGCCAACGACGCCACCCCGAACACCACCAGCCCCACAATGAACATCAGGCGGTGCCCCAGCTTGTCGCCCAGCGTGCCCGTGCCCAGCAGCAGCCCCGCCAGCACCAGCGGGTAGGCGTTAATAATCCACAAGCCCTGCGTCGGGGTGGTGTGCAGCTGCTCGTTGAGCTCCGGCATCGCCGTATACAGAATTGAATTATCCAGCCCGATCATCAGCAGACCGAGCGATATCACTGCAAAGAAAGTCCAGCGCTGACTTGGCGTCGAATCAGTCATAGCAACAAGCTACACCCGAGGAAAGCTAATCGACGCCTCTCCCCCCTCCACCGAAACATCCACACGGCCGCCCACCGGGAACGTCAACAAGGGGTTCGTGTGCCCAAACGATGCGTTCGCCACAACCGGCTTCCCCCTCAACTCAGGTATCGACGCCACCATCTCCTCCACCATCAACCTCGTGACACGGCTCGCAGTCTGGAAACGCCCAATCACCAACCCCTCAATCCCGTGACCATCCGGGGCCTGCAACAACGACACCAACTCACGCCGGAAATCCATCACCGTGTACTTCCCCGTCACCTCCGCAAACAGCACCGCATCATTCAACGACGGCATAAACTCCGTGCCCGACAACAACCCCAACGTGCCCAAATTCGACCCAAGCGCAATCCCCTCAGCGAGGCCCTCCTGGATCACCCACCAGCCATCATCCGACTCCTGCACCCGACCATCCTGGTTAATAAACCAGTCATCGTCCGTGAACCAGTCCCCCGGCTCCCACACGATCGGCCCGTCCGTAAACGCCGCCTGCACAAACGCATCCCGCGTCACCTCCCCGAAATCACGCATCCCCAACGTCGACCAATGCGGACCCACGTACACCACCTGGCCCGTCTTCGCATACACCGCATTCGCCAACGCCGACACATCCGAATTCCCACACAAAAACTTCGGATGCTCCGCAATCACATCAAAATCCAGGTGAGGCAGAATCTCGTTACTGGTAAAGCCGCCGATCACGCTCATGATGCCGTCGACGGATGGGTCGGAGTAGGCGTCGATAAGATCCTCAGCCCGCAACTTGCCCGGCGCGGACCAAAACATGTCCGACACCCGCACATTCGCCCCAAAACTCACCGACAGGCCAAGCTCCTCCAACCGGCGCGTCGCCAACTCAGCCACAAAACGACCCGCCGGCCCCTGCTCCACATACGCCAACGAACGCGCCGGAGCCACCACACGCACATGATCGCCCACCGACAACGGGCGAGGATACAACGCCATCAGTACAGATACACCGACGCATTATTACCGCCCTGGCACCGGGCGCCCCCACCCGCCGGCCAGCACGACATCGTGTACGTCTGCCCCGTCACCGGGCTATACACGCTCAACGAGCCAGGGAACTCACCCGTGGCCGCAGCCCGCTCATTAAATACAGCCAACACGTTGCCCGCGAACTCCGACGACGTATTCCCGGTCTCTGCCGTCGCGTTCGAGAACCCCGCACTCGACCCCATCGGCTCACGCCGGTTCACGTTAGGCTTGCTGCCCTGGTTGTTCTGGCCGTTCTGGCCGTTCTGGCTTTCTGGCGCGACCGTCTCAATCTCCGTCACGATCACCGGATCCTGCTGCTCCCTATTCGACCCATCGGAACGCACGAACAAAAACGCCACCGCTCCAGCCAGCGCCAACAACACCAACGTCCCCAACACCGACAGCGCCACCACCAGGCCAGTATTGCTCTTCTGCTGCTGCGGCTGGTACGGAGGCTGTGGCTGGTATGGCTGTTGGTAGTACGGTTGCTGGTACTGCTGTTGTGGCTGCTGTTGCTGAGACGCCCACTCGTCAGTGCCGGGGTGGGTGTCGTCGGGCTGGTACGGATTCGTCATGAGGGGCTTCCTTCAGGGATATGCAACAATACTGCAGCTCACCTTACTAGGTGTGCGCTGCTGATATGGGGCGCGGACGCTCCATCTGGAACTTTCCACCAGATTCCGTGTCGGCATTTTCGCGACCTAGGGGAACGCCACGCAGGTTTGTTGAAAACCGGGATTGTGGTGCACAGCCCACTCGCAGGAGTGACAAATCTGACATCGATAATTATCTAGCACTTTTCTGCCCTGGCGCTTTAAATGGATGGGCCAATTCGGGTTGCGTCTTTTGTCACTCACCCCACCGACGCAGCCATGAAAGGGGGGTTAAGGGTCAAAAAGTGTGTCCGGAATCGCGGATTTTCACGGATTGACCTGTAGGTTTCCGGAAAGTATATGCTCCGGAAGCATATATCTAGCCCCCGACGGGAAATCCTCGGTGTGGCAGCCGTGATGTGCTATGCGCGGCGTGGTGTGGTGTCGCAATGTCGAAGAACCAACCACGCTGCCACTGCGGCGGTGAAATGAAACGCAACGGCACCACCAGCAAAGGCACCACCAGATGGCGCTGCAAACAATGCGGCGCCTCCAGCGTCAAACGTCGAAACGACATCACCAACGCGGCAGTGTTCACCCAGTTCATCGAGCATTGCACCACCGCAATATCACTCGACGACCTAGCCAAACGAAACGGTGTTAGCCGCGCCACCATGAAGCGGCGCTTCAAGTGGTGCTGGCTCGTTGATGTGCCTGACCCCACCGCCGGCCACCACAAGCGGATCTACGACCAGGTATTTCTCGATGGCACCTACACCGCCGGTGGCTGCCTGATCGTCGCGGCGACCATCGACCACGTGATCGCCTGGCACTGGTGCAAACACGAAACCACCCGCGACTACCAACTGCTGCTTGAACGCATCGAAGCCCCACTCATCGCCGTCATCGACGGCGGCCAAGGCGCATACAGCGCAATCAAAAAGTGCTGGCCGACTACGAAAATTCAACGCTGCCTCGTCCACGCCCAACGCGTGGTCCGCCGCTACACCACCACCAACCCACGCACCGATGCCGGGCGCACCATCTACCGACTTGCGCTGAAACTGACCCGGATCACCACACTGGATGAAGCCGCCGCGTGGGGTGTGCAACTGCACGAGTTTTCAACGATCTACCGGGAATGGATGAACGAGAAAACCATGATCAAAGACCCCAAAACAGGTGCATGGACCCGCGTGTGGACCCACCACAACGTGCGCAAGGCCTACAACAGCCTCAACCATCTTTGGCGGTCCGAGATGCTGTTTGTCTACCTCAACCCGCCAGCAGGAGTCCTTGCGCCCGAGCGGATCAAATCCACCACCAACAGCTTAGAAGGCGGCATCAACGCCCAGCTCAAACTGCTCGCCAGAACCCACCGCGGCAGATCAGGGGGTTAAGGGTCAGAAAGTGTGTCTGGGATCGGCGATTTATAGTCACTGTCCAGTGTGATTGTTGAAAGTATAGGCTTCACGACCGTATATCGCTGTCCTTGACGGTAAATCCCCGGTGTTTCTACCTGGATGTGGTAGGCCCTGGTGGTGTGGTGGCTTGATGCCGAAGAATCGACCACGCTGCCACTGCGGCGGCGACATGAAACGCAACGGAACTACCAGCAAAGGAACCACACGATGGCGATGTAAAGCCTGTGGGGCATCAGGCATCAAACGTCGCCCCGACGTCACCAACGCTAGAATTTTTGCGGATTTTATCGAGCATTGCACCACCACAATCTCGCTAACTGCACTGGCTAAACGCAACAATGTAAGCCATTCCACTATGAAGCGCAGATTTACATGGTGCTGGCTTATTGACGTACCGGATCCCACCGTGGCACATACAGGCCGAGTCTATGACCAGATATTTCTCGACGGTACCTACACCGCTGGCGGATGCTTGATTGTAGCTTCCACCCTCGATCATGTTGTTGCTTGGCACTGGTGCAAACACGAAACCGCTCCCGATTACACACGCCTGCTCGAACGCATCCCCGCCCCGTTAATCGCAACGACAGATGGCGGGCAAGGAACAGCAAGTGCAATAAAAACCTGCTGGTCAACAACACATGTGCAGCGTTGCCTCGTCCACGCACAGCGTGTAGTTCGCCGCTATACAACCTCACGTCCGCGCACTGATGCCGGCAAAGCTATCTACACGCTAGCGCTGAAACTCACCCGAGTGCGAACTAAAGAAGAGGTAGCTGACTGGGGTGTATTGCTCCATAACTTCAACACTGTCTACCGCAGGTGGATGGACGAGAGGACCAGGGTTAAAGACCCTGATACAGGAAATTGGACATGGGTATGGACACATTCCAACGTGCGAAAGGCCTACAACAGTCTGAACCATCTATGGCGCCAAGGCATGCTCTTTGTCTACATCAATCAACCTAAAGGCGTCTTAGAACCTGCCCGCATCAAATCTACGACCAACAGTCTTGAAGGCGGGATTAACGCTCGCCTGAAAGAGATTGCGCGTGCTCACCGGGGCAGAACAAATGAACACCAGCGCAAAATGCTGGACTGGTGGCTGTACCTAAAAACAGAACTGCCCGACGATCCACTACGCATCGCCAGACAGTCCCACTGGGGCCAGGACCAACTCGCCAAAGTATCCATCCTGACCCACACCGAGAACCAAGCCGACCACGAAACAGGACGACCAGCCCTCTACGACAACGGTATCGACACCGAGTACACCCACTCAATCGGCATCCAAAAAGGCCAAATCTAACCCCAGCGACACGCCGAGCCAGACACACATTTTGACCCTTAACCCGCCCTAGGCACAGCACAAACACAAAAAGAACCGGCCCTCCCGAAGGAGGGCCGGTCCGTTTGTGCCCGGGGGGGGACTTGAACCCCCACGTTCTTGCGAACACTGGCACCTGAAGCCAGCGCGTCTGCCAATTCCGCCACCCGGGCGGGCACTGGAACAATATAACACCCTTACATAGAGAAGTGCCAAATCCGCATGTCATTGGGCATAAAGGTGTTTCACGCTAGGTTGTGTCGGAATGCGCACCTATACTAACGGGGTTAAAGAAAGGAGGTGCATGCGGATGGGAGTCATGGATCGATTGGCAAAACTGGACAGTTCGTTGCAGCGTGGCCTGGATAATTCGATGGCGGCACTGTTTGGCGGCAAGGTGGTTCCGGCTGAGATCGAGGAGCTGTTGAAGCAGGAGGCGCAAGACTCTGTTGTGGTGACTGACCATGACGAGTTCGTGGTGCCGAATGTGTTTGCAGTCGGTGTTTCTTCGAAGGATTTGGAGAACTTGTCGCAAGACCGTGACCTGCCGGTGCACCTCGCGGAACAACTGACGCGGTATGTGCGCAATCAGGGTTGGTTCTTTGATGGGCCGGCGGTTGTGCGGATCGCGGAGGAGTCAGGGCTGCGTACGGGCCAGTTGCGGGTCAGTTCTTATATTGATCCGCAGCCGGAGGTCGCGAGTGGGTTTGATGCCATTGTGGCGGAGCCTACGAAGCGGTCGAAGGGCGGTAGGCACCGTCATGCGGCAAACCGGGATCAGGAGGATCACATGCATGAGCCAAATACGATGACGCCGGTGGAGGGTGGCGAAGCGACTGTGAGCCTGCTGTTGCAGGACGGGTCGTCGCGCACTTACTTGGTGCATGAGGGCTCGAATATTTTGGGCCGTTCGAATGATGCGGATTTCCGCCTGCCGGACACGGGTGTGTCGAGGCAGCATGCGGAGATTACGTGGGATGGCCAGGTTGCGGTGTTGGTCGATTTGCAGTCGACGAACGGTACGACGGTGAATGATGAGCCGGTGGAGAACTGGATGCTTGCCGACGGTGACGTGATCACCCTGGGCCATTCCCACATCGAGGTGCGCATTGTGGAGCCGAGGGCGTCGACCCCGGCGACGCCGGACCCGGAGGAGGGCGCGCCGCGCTACACGGATGCGGCGTCGCACCCTCAGACAGAATTTTTTCAGGCCTAACGGCACAACAGGCTGAACAAGCCCCGATTTGAAGGAGTTCCTTTGTTGGATTCCGCGGTGATCCTGAGCGCACGCTTCGGGCTGCTCGCGCTGCTCTGGCTGTTCATTCTGCTGGTGTTGTGGGTGCAGCGGAAGAATGTGCGTGAGGTGGGTGGAACTGGGCGTCGACAAGTGAAGCAGGCGGGGAAACCGCTGCAGTCGCGTGAGAAGGTCCGGCAGATTGCGGTCGTTGAGGGGCCGCTGCAGGGCTCGCACATGGAGATTGCGAGTGTGGAGCATGTGACGCTGGGCCGCTCGCCGGATAATGACTTCCAGCTTGGGGACGATTTTGCGTCCTCGCGGCACGCGCGACTGTTTCGCCGTGGCAGCGACTGGTTCATTGAGGACCTGGACTCCCGCAACGGCACCTTTGTGCAGGGTATGCGCATTGACCAGCCGGAGCGGGTGTCGGTGGGGACGAATATCAAGATGGGGCGCACGATTGTGAGGTTGATGCCATGACGCTGCGGTTGAATTATGTGGCGGCATCGGACAAGGGTCTGGTGCGTGGAAACAATGAGGATTCCGCCTACGCGGGCCCGCATCTGCTGCTGCTCGCGGACGGGATGGGTGGCCACGCCGCGGGTGAGGTCGCTTCGCAGTTGATGGTGAGCCACATGGAGCACCTGGACCGCGACCCGGAGGACGCCGACATGTTGGCGCTGCTCGGGGCGGCTGCGGACGATGCGAATGCTTCGATTGAGCGTTCGGTGGCGCAGCACCCGGAGCAGGAGGGGATGGGCACGACGCTGACGGCGTTGATGTTCAACGGCGCCGAGTTCGGCCTCATTCATGTGGGTGATTCGCGCGGCTATTTGCTTCGCGACGGCCAGCTTCGCCAGCTCACCGAGGACGATACGTTCGTGCAGTCCCTGGTCAACGAGGGGAAGCTGGACCCGGGGGACGTGTCGAGCCACCCGCAGAAGTCGTTGATTTTGAAGGCGTACACGGGCAACCCTGTGGAGCCGCACCTGGAGATGGTTCAGGTCCGTGCGGGGGACCGGGTGCTGCTGTGCTCGGATGGGTTGTCGGACCCGGTGACGGCGTCGACGATTGGGGAGGCGCTTGCGCAGGGCACGCCGTCGGTGGCGGCGCAGCGGCTGATTGAGCTGGCGTTGCGTTCGGGCGGGCCGGACAACATCACGGTGGTCATCGCGGATGTGGTGGAGGTCTCGGAAGGCGAGGACGCCCCCGACTTGCCGACGTCCCCTGCGTTGGCGGGCGCGTTGGCACCGGAGTTTGAGTCGACGCACCCGGATTCCTCGGCGTCGCGGGCTGCGGCGCTGATGCGGAAGTCGGAGACGATTCCACCGAACCACGATCGTGAGGGCAACCGTTCCGGGTCGCAGCCCGGCGCGGGTGACGCGTCGGCGGATGAGGAGGATGACCCTCAGTTTCGCCGCAAGATAAACATTTGGCCGTGGGTGCTGTCCGCGTTGGCGATTGTGCTGATGTTGTCGCTGGCGGCGGTGTTGTGGACGAACGATAGGCTCAACGACCGCTATTTTTTAGGCACTGACGGCGACGACGGCGACTTCGCGATTGAGCGCGCCGTCGGGACGTCGTTGTTTACGGAGCCGCGCCGCGAGGTGATTCAGCGGGCGTGTATCAATGAGCAGAATAAGTTGCAGATTGTGTCGTCGAACTCGGTGCCGCAGGACTGCGTGATTTTCGGTGTGCATGATTTGCCGGAAAGCCAGTTGCGTACCGTCGAGAATTTCAAGGGCGGCACGTACGACGACGTGTTGGGCATTTTGAACCGGTTGGCTGGTGAGGCGTTGCCGGTGTGCGTCGACAATGATGCTGCGAAGGATGCCCCGCAGGGCGCGTGCCGGGAGGTGAAGTAGCGGTGTCTCGTGTGTTTCGGCGTGCGAAGGAGCTGTTGCTGCTGCTGTGTTCGGCTGGGCTGCTGCTGTTGATGCTGTTCGGCCTGGAGCTGAGCCAGGGCCGCGCCATGTCGACGGAGATGTTCTACCTGGTTGGCGGTTTTGTGGGCGTGTACGCCATCGCCCACGTGGCGATTTCGCTTGCGGCCCCGCACGCGGACCAGCTGTTGCTGCCGGTGGTATCGCTGCTGAACGCGATTGGCCTGGTGGTGATTTACCGCCTGGACCTGGCGGAACGCGCCGGCTATGCGCCGTTGGCGGAGCGGCAGGTGATGTGGTCCCTGGTGGGTGTGGTGCTGATGGTGTGCACGCTGATAATTGTGCGCGACCATAAGGCGCTGGCCCGCTACTCCTACCTGCTGGGCCTACTGGGCCTGGTGCTGCTTGCGTTGCCGCTGGTGTGGCCGCAACCGCCCGGGTTCGCGGATGCGCGGATCTGGATCTGGCTGGGCCCGTTCTCGATTCAGCCGGGTGAGTTCTCGAAGATTTTGCTGCTGGTGTTCTTTGCCCAGCTGCTGGCGCAGAAGCGTGCCCTGTTCACGGTGGCGGGCAAGACGCTGCTGGGGATGAGCTTCCCACGCCTGCGCGACCTGGCGCCGATCCTGGCGGTGTGGGCGTTCGCGATTGCGATCATGGCGGTGTCGAACGACTTCGGCCCGGCCCTGCTGCTCTTCGCTACGGTGCTGGGCATGGTGTACTTCGCCACCGGACGGACGTCCTGGCTGGTGATCGGCGCGGGGCTGGTGGCCATCGGCGGGTACGCGGTGTACCAGGTCAGTGAGAAGATCCAGGACCGCGTCGCGAACTTCATGGACCCGCTGGCCAACTTTGACACCACGGGCTACCAGCCGTCGCAGGCGCTGTTCGGCCTGTCGTGGGGCGGGCTGACGGGCACCGGGTTGGGCTACGGCCACCCGGAGATGGTGCCGGTGGCGCACTCGGATTACATCCTGGCGGCGATCGGTGAGGAGCTCGGGTTCGTGGGCGTGGCGAGCGTGCTGTGCCTGTTCGCCATCTTCATCACCCGCGGCTACTCGGCGGCGCTGCAGGTCAGTGACACGTTCGGCAAGTTGTTGGCCGCAGGCTTAGCGACGACCATCGCTATCCAAATTTTCGTGGTCGCGGGAGGTATTTCCGCGATGCTGCCAATGACCGGCCTGACCACGCCGTTTCTGTCCGCTGGTGGCTCGTCGATAATGGCGAACTACGTGCTGCTGGCGTTGCTACTGCGGATCTCGAACGCGGCGAATAAACCGGCGGAATTTGATACTTCGGCGATGGGTGCGCAGGCACCGGAGGCGGTGAGCGCACGATGAACAAGTCCATCCGTTTAGGCGCGGGCATTGCCCTGCTGCTGATTGTGGCGCTGCTGGTGAACTTCACCGTGGTGCAAGGTTTCCGCGAGGAGAAGTATGCGCAGAGCCCGCTGAACTCGCGCACCGTGGTGGAGCTGCGCCAGATCAACCGCGGCCAGATCAGTGCCGGCGGGCAGGTGTTGGCTGAGTCCCACCCGCTCGAGGACGGCTCCTACCAGCGCGCCTACCCGAACATGCCGTGGTCCTTTGCGCCGGTGTTGGGGTACGTGTCCGACCAGTTCGGCACCTCGCAGATTGAGGCCGGCTACAACGGGCAGCTGACCGGGGCGGGCTCCGGGAAGTCCTCACGCTTCCTGCGCACCGGCCTAGAGCAGGACGTGGTGGGCAACTCGGTTGAGCTGAGCATCGACCCGCACCTGCAGGCTCTGGCCTACGAGCAGCTTTCGAACCGGAACTACGAGGGCGCTATCGTGGCGCTGCGCCCATCCAGCGGCCAGGTGCTGGCGATGGCGTCGACGCCGTCGTACGACCCGAACGCGATCTCTCACCCGGACACCGCCGAAGGCGCCTGGGCCGAGGTGAACAACAACCCCGGCAAGCCGCTGCTCAACCACGCGACGCAGGACCAGCTGCCGCCGGGCTCGATCTTCAAGATCGTCACCACCGCGGCCGGGTTGCGCAACGGCTACACGCCGGAAAGTCCGCTGACCGGCGCGCCGTCGATCACGCTGCCGGGCACGAACGTGCCCCTGACTAACTACGCGGGCCAGGCCTGCGCCGGGGGTGGCCAGGTGCCGCTGCGCACCGCCTTCGCGCTGTCCTGCAACACGGCGTTCGTGCAGATGGGCATGGCCGTCGGCGCCGACGCGCTGCGTGAGGCCGCCCGCGGATTCGGCATTGGCGAGCAGTACGACCTCGGCATGCCCACCGCGGCCGGCTCGCTCGGCGACCTGCCCGGCGACGCCGAGCTTGGCCAGTCCGCAATTGGGCAACGCGACGTCACCATGACCGCCCTGCAGGCCGCCGTGATGGCCGGCACCGTCGCCAACGAGGGCCGCCGCATGGCGCCCTACGTGGTCAACCGGGTGCTCAGCCCGGACCTGCGGGAGATCGAGACGGCGAAACCCCACATGCTTTCGGACTCCATCACCCCCGAGGAAGCCAACACCATTAAGGACCTCATGTTCGGCTCCGAACGCGACACCTGGGGCTACGACGGCAACGGCTTCGCATCCAAAACCGGCACCGCCGAACACGCCGAAGGCGCAGCACCCCATACCTGGTACGTCGCCTTTGATCCGGTGAAAGATGTAGCGGTGGGGGTCGTCGTCAAGCATGGTGGCGGCATGGGCACCGGGGCGACCGGCGGGCAAGTCTCCGCACCACTCGGGCGCGCGGTGCTCTACGCGGCACCCGCAGCGCCAGCTGATGAGGAAGGAACCAACGCGCGATGAACTACGAAAACAAAGAAGAACTACAAAAGCTCATCGGGCCCGACTACCAGCTGCAATGGATCATCGGGCACGGCGGCATGTCCACCGTCTGGCTTGCCGACGACGTCCGCCACGAACGCGAAGTAGCCCTCAAAGTGCTGCGGCCGGAATTCACCGCCAACCAGGAGTTCCTCACCCGCTTCCGCAACGAAGCCAACTCCGCGGAGGGGATCAACTCCCCCAACGTGGTCGCCACGTATGACTACCGCGAAATCGACACCGAGGGCGGATTCCCCATGTGCTTCATCGCCATGGAATACATCCGCGGCGAATCCCTCGCCGACCTCATCGCGCGCGAAGGCCAACTCAAAGAAGACATGGCCCTTGACGTGCTCGAACAGGCCGCGCACGGCCTCGCCGTCATCCACCGCATGGGGCTGGTGCACCGCGACATCAAGCCTGGCAACCTCATGATCACCCAAAACGGGCAGATCAAGATTACGGACTTCGGCATCGCGAAGGCGGCCGCGGCCGTGCCGCTGACACGCACCGGGATGGTCGTGGGCACCGCCCAATACGTCTCCCCCGAGCAAGCCCAAGGCAAGAAAGTCACGGCGGCCTCCGACGTGTACTCGCTCGGCGTGGTCGGCTACGAAATGCTCGCAGGGAAACGCCCGTTCACCGGGGACTCCTCCGTCTCCGTGGCGCTCGCGCACGTCTCCGCCGAGCCGCCCGCGCTGCCCATCAGCGTGAGCGCCCCAGCACGCGAGCTCATCGAGCTGGCGCTACGCAAAGACCCCACCCAGCGCTTCCGGGACGGCAACGAAATGCAGCTGGCCGTCGAGCAGGTCCGCCAGGGGCGCCGCCCGGCGCGCCCGGGAGGCGACACGGCCGTCATCGCCGTCGAACCCTCCCCGACCGCGTCCACCCAAATGCTTGCCGACATGTCCCGCCCCACCACCGTGCGGCCCGCCGCGCCACGGCGTCGACCCACCCCGCCACCGGCACCGGCACGCGCCGCCATGCCCGCCCCCGCCCAACCGGCACCGGCACCAGCTCCCGCTGGCGCTGGTCAGCGGCGCGGCAACACCGGCTACTGGGTCGGCATCGTGCTCGGTGTGATCGCGCTCGCCGCCATCGGCGGCGTGGCCTGGGCGTTCAACAACGGCGTCCTCGGCGGCAGCACACCAAGCAGCACCGCCCCACGCCAAAGCGTGGTCACCCAAACCACCACCGTGGAAACCGAGCCCACCTACGAAGCGCCCGCCGAGGAACCAACCACGCACGCGCCCGACACGCCCACTGAGCACAGCAGGCCCAGCAGCGCCCCGGCAACGCTCACCATCGAAGACGAAACGCCAACGCAACCGACCCAGCGGCAGACCCACACCCGGCCTTCCGCGCCGGCGCAGCAGCCGACGGAGGGGACGTCGATAAATAATGAGGCGCCCACGACGCAGGCCCCCAGCCCCCAGCCGGGCGGTGGGGAAAATGGCTTGGGTGAACTAGACTTATCAAATCTGCCTAACATCCTCGGAGGGAACGCGTAAATGACAACGATCGCCAACCGCTACGAACTCGGCGCCGTCATCGGCACCGGGGGCATGAGCGACGTCTACGCAGCCACCGACACGGTGCTGGGGCGCGACGTCGCCGTCAAAATGCTCAAAATTGACATGGCGCGCGACGAAAACTTCCGCGAACGCTTCCGCAAAGAAGCCCAAAACTCGGCGCGGCTCAACCACACCAACATCGTCGCCGTCTACGACACAGGCACCCAAGAAGTCTCAGGTGTCGACGTCCCCTTCATCGTCATGGAACGCGTCACCGGGCAAAACCTGCGAGACCTCGTACGCGCTGAAGGCCCACTGAGCCCCCAAAAAGCGGCGGCGTTCCTCCTGCCCGTCACCCACGCCCTGCAAGCCAGCCACGACGCCGGCATCATCCACCGCGACATCAAACCGGCCAACATCATGATCACCAACACCGGTGAAGTGAAAGTGATGGACTTCGGCATCGCCCGCGCGCTGGACGACTCCACCTCCGCCATGACGCAAACCTCCGCAGTCATCGGCACCGCACAGTACCTCTCCCCCGAGCAGGCACGCGGCAAAGCTGCCGACGCCCGCTCCGACATCTACGCCCTCGGCTGCGTCATGTACGAAGCCGTCACCGGCAAACCACCATTCGAAGGCGAATCGCCCTTCGCCGTCGCCTACCAGCACGTCCAAGAAGACCCCATCCCACCAAGCGAACGCGTCAGCGGCGACAACGCGCTCACCCCAAACGAAGCCGTCAACCTGGACAGCGTCATCCTCACCGCCATGGCGAAACACCCGGCGGACCGCTACCAAACCGCCACCGAAATGGGCGAAGACCTCGCCCTGCTCAAACGCGGCGCCGTAACCAACGCCGCCCGCAGCCACCTCGCCGCCCCCGCCGGCGACCACGCCGAGGATGCCACCATGGTCTCCGAAACGGTCCAAGGCAACGCGCCACGCCGCGCGCCGCGCCCCGACCGGCCCGTCGGGCAGCTGCCGGAGAAAGCAGCCGCCGGTGCGGTCGGCGCTGGGGCTGGCGCCGGGGCGGCCGGGCGCTACGCCGCCCACCGTCGCGAACACGAAACCACCACCCCTACCTGGATGAAGTGGCTCGCAATCGGGCTCGGCGCCGCCATCATCGGCGCCTCCGGCTGGCTCGCCTACTCCTACTTCTCCCCCAACAACAGCGAGACCAACAAGACCTCCCAGATGGTCATCATCCCAGACCTCGCCAACAAACCACGCGCGGAAGCCGTCGCCGAACTCGAAAACCTGGGCTTCCAGGTCGCCGTCTCCGACGAACCCAGCCCCGACGTCAAGCGCGGCAACGTCATCGACACCAACCCGATCGCCGGCTCCGAACTCCAACGAGGCACGCTCGTCACCGTCACCGTGTCTTCCGGACGCGAGCTTACCGACGTCCCCGACGTCACCAACATGGACGCCCAAGAAGCCGCAAAGGTCCTCGAAGACGCAGACCTGGAGCTGAATGCGGAGCTGCGTCGAGAAGCGAGCGAGGACGTGCCGAAGGGCGAGATCATCAGCCAGCACCCAGCCGCCGGCACCCAGATCTCCAAGGGGTCCAAGGTGACCGTCACCGTGTCCGAAGGCCCCGAAATGGTCCAGGTGCCGTCCCTGACCGGCGTCAACGTGAACCAGGCGTCCGCCACACTCGGCTCCATGGGGCTGCAAGTCACCGTGAACAAGGTCGACTCCGAACGCCCAGATGGCGAAGTCATCGCCGTCGCCGGCCAAAACACCGAGGTAGCCAAGGGCACCACCGTCGAAGTGCGCGTCTCCAACGGCATGCTCATGACCATGCCGAACATCACCCGCATGAAACCAGCCGACGCCGACAAAACCCTTCGCGACGTCGGCTGGAGCGGACGCCTCGTCGAAGGACCAACCGTCCCGACCGGTGCCCTCGTCGACAATGGGCTCATCGGCCACCAAGAAGTCGCCGCCGGCGACACCGTCCGCCGCGACGCCGCCATCGGCTACAACCTCTGGCAGTTCAACGCCGAACGCCTGCTAAGGTAAAAACCCTGATTGCTGGAATAGCCACCGCACTTGCTTGAAAAGGACTGACACAATGCCAAAGGCAAAAATCACCAAGGACCACCGCCCCGTATCCACCCCGACCGGCGTGTCCCGCACCCCGGTCAAAATCAACACCGGCGGCACCCCGATCTGGTACAAGACCATCATGTTCGGCCTGATGCTGCTCGGCCTCGGCTGGATCATCTTCTACTACATCGCCGGCGACCAGCTGACGTTCCTCGCGGAGCTCGGCCCGTGGAACTACGGCATCGGCTTCGCAGGCATGATCCTCGGCCTGCTCATGACCATGGGGTGGCGTTAGCCGTAGGTGTTTTTCGTAGATGGTAGTAACAGGAATGTAGTAATCCCCATCTTGGGCGCGCGGATGGGAGACGGTCGTGAGCTGTTTTCACGCGTTCGACTCGTTCAAGATAGCGCAGAGTACACCAAGGCAAATCCCCGTCTCTCGCCCGCAAGGAAATAGCTCTTGCGGTCAGGGTAATTTCTCTGGACATCATTTACGGTCCCAATTTCTGTCCTCAAGACAGAGACATCGCTTTTTCCGACTTTCCTCTAAAGCAGGATTAGCAAAGCGACTAGTCACTTACCGCTGAGGAATTAGCTCTTGACCTACTCTATGAAGACTTTCTGTTTCCCTTGAAAAGGCTTAGCAATGCCTAAAGTATGTGGACAACCACTTTCTGGAGTATCGTCAATCAAGTTCTGTAGAAAGCTGTCGAAATCGACCTATCTCATCTCACCTTTCATACGGTTACGGCGGCGTATGCCAGTGGTCCGCGTCTGGCGTACTCGATGCGGGGAATGGCGTTGTCAACGCCCAGACTGCATGTGCATGCCCGTTGTGGTTGTGCTGGTTCTCCAGCATGTCGATATCAACCATTAAAAGTGTTGCTCACGTGAGGTGCGATAGATGCCCTAAAACAGTTCGCCAAAACTATTGAACACAATTTGAACAGTATGTAACTTCAGAAGCGAGCCACCACCCCGAAGAGATTGGCAACACTATGAGAACTCAGTCAAAAACACTGGCGACACTAGTTTCTATAGCTATCCTTTTTGCTGGTCAGGGACTAGCCTCCGCTGCAGAAAAGGACGAACCTACGGCCCTTCAAGCGCTTCAAGAACAAACCGTTGCAGAGGGATCAAGCTTTTGAAGAACTGATCAACTCGGATGTTCCCCGAACTGTAAATAAAGACTCCACCGTAACTTTCGACCTCGAGCACATGGATCTGACGTTAAGAGATCCACATGCCATCACCCCCTATGTGAGTGGAGGGAGAGAAAACGGGGGCTTCTGGGTAGAGTTCACCCCTCTCGAGCAGGACATGATCATCAGCGGATCTGGATTTCTACTAGGGGCCGCCATCTGCGCCATTCCCGGTGTCGGGTGGGCTGCCTGCACCATCATTGAAGCCGTCATCACCGCGGCTACAGTAGTCCTCAGCCACCACAAGAGATGCAATAATCGCATAAAAATCCACTACACGTGGAACGGACGGGTTCGTAGCAGCGAGTGTACTTAACGGCCAAGTTCGTAGGAGGATAAATGAACAAGCATAAAGTATCTCCCAATGCGATCGTCATTGCACTATTTGGGCTAGCAATTTCAGGTTATGTTGCCATCACGAACAAGTCGATCCTCGGGTTTTTCATCCTCATACTGCTCACCATAGTTGCAGTAGTACTGGTCAATCGCGTCAAAAACAGTCATCAGAAATAACCAGTGAGTAAAATCGTCAGCCGGACGCCAACCCATGTCTTCAGCTTAGCGTAACGTGTTGCCAGCAGATGAGAGCACGGGTCCGCTCCAACTCAATCCTGGCGAGAATCTCGCCCATGCGGTGGAAGACGTCCAAGAAGCCGTACCGTAAGACGGTGTATCCCTGGTTGGTCAGCTCGCGTTCGCGCTTGCGCTCCTGCAGGAGGCTGCGGTGAGGGTTTGCGGCGTGCTTGACGTGGCCGTCGAGTTCGAGGATGACGGAGTCGTCGAAAAGGAAGTCGACGCGGTAGCGCGGTACGAGGGCCTGGAACTGCCATCCGGTGATGCCGCGCACGAGAAACTCTGCGCGTACCAGGGATTCCATGGGGGAATCGGAGTTGTAGGCTGCGGCACGCGCGGCGTCGCGGGCCACGCCGCAATTGCGGCCGCGGCCCATGCGGTCGATTGCTAACAGATGGAAAGCAGCCAGTCCATAGCGATGAGACTTTTCTGAAAACCGTGGTAGCGGGCAATATCGATGGCGGTGCTGATGGGGGTGGGCAGGCGGAATGTATTGCGTCCGGTTAAGACGCGCTGAAGGCCGCGCAGGTTCCCCACAGGTGTTCTGTAGCGGGGCTACATCGGGGGTGGATTGTTGAACAATCCGCGGGTTGAAGGTGTACATATAGAAACAAGGCCCGTAAGGGCTTGACCAGCTACTTTACTATTGTCACCTTATGAAAGGTATAGTCATGCGGTTTATTCGTTCCATGACGGGCGTTGTAGCGGCCTTGGCATTAGCTGCCGGTACGCTGACCCCAGCCACGGCTCAGACGCTTGAGGAGTCCTACCCAGAGACCCCGGCGACCAATGATGCGCTGCCGATCATCCACACCTACCGTGGGTCGGACCACCTGAAGGCGAACATCCTCAACCCGCGCCCGGTGTGCAACTCGACTGAGGACTACCGGACCGTCGTGTACAAGGTGAAGGACAACTTCCTGCCTGTCGGCACGATTTCGACGACCAACTTGACCAAGAACACCATCCCGCTGACGCAGGATTTGGCGCGCACGCAGACGATTTCGGCGTCGGTCAACGGGTCGAAGACTGAGACGATCAACATTGGCGGTTCAGGCTCGAAGGATGGCCTGCAGGGCAACATTGGCTACTCGCTGGCGAAGATGCTGGGCTGGTCGGTGTCGGGAAGCTTGAGCTGGAACGTGGGCCAGAAGATCGGCCCGTACGAGGTTCCGGCGGGCAACACCGGTGAGGCGACGTACGGTTTCCGCACGGTCACCATGACGGGCACGCAGCAGCGTTGCCGCCCGAACGGCACGTGGGCGTCGCCGACGGCGTGGGTTGCCAACATGCCGATCAAGAATGAGGTGCGAGTCAAGAACTACTCCACCCCTGCAGGTTCGTGGGCTCCGAACCGCGGCGCGCAGGTCACTGACACGGTGGAGAACCCGAACCCTGCGTACAACGAGGATGTTCAGAAGATCACCGAGGGTGAGAATCTTGACGACGTCACCACCATCGACGACAACGATGAATCCAATGTGACCAACGTGGAGATCGACGGCGAGTCCGCCGCGGTCATCACCGATGAGGAGTCGGATGAGGCGACGTCGGAGGAGAACACTGAGGTCGAAGAGGTCGTCGATAATGCGGAGGCGCCTGCGCTCGACCTGGTGCCATACTTCACGACGAGCTCATGGAAGGCATCCGGTTTTGCCGGGTCCGTGGCGCTGCGTGTGAAGAACGTGGGCACCGAGCGTTACTGGGCTGAGTTCCCGGCGCTGACCTTCCGCGTTGAGGTGCGTACCGAGTCCGGCCCGAAGGGCGTCGACCGCCTGATCACGACCTACGGCGCGAACGGCACCCACGTCCGTGATCTGGGCTACAACTTCAAGAAGGGCGCGCGCATCTTCGAGGTGACGCTGTCCAACCCGGTCAACGCTGGCGATGACATGCTGCTTGGCGCGTTCAGCTTCGGCGACGGCAAGACCAAGGAAGGCCGCCTGCACAACTACATGACGGTCACCCAGACCAGCCGCCTGGCTGGCGACGTTTCCCAGTGGAACGACCAGAACGTCGACTCCCGCGACGTGACCGTGTCCGACTTCGGCCGCTGGCTGAAGGGCACGTTCTAGCGAGCATTTTGTGTAATTCGTAGTGCCGAGTTATCCACAGGTTGTGGATGGTTCTGTGGAGAGGACCGTTATCCACACCTGTGGATAACTCTGTGCACAACTTATTCGCACAACGAACGCCTGGCGCAATGAGCTGCAATAATGCCCATTCGCCAGGCGTTTTTTCTTGTGAATCGCTGACATGTTCTAGCGATGTTCTACGAATTACACGGTTGTATTTATCCACAATGTGGACAACCCTGTGGAGTTCGCCACCGGTGAATAACTCTGGGGATAACGTGTGAAAAACTACGCCACACCAATCACAACTGCCACAGCAACCACAGCAGCCACCACCGCAACAGCTGACGCAAGCCAGCGGACACGCTTCTTCACAGACGTCACCGGCCAGCCCGCCAACAGGCCCACCACCAAACCACCCACATGCCCCCACAAGCTGATGCCCGGGGAGAGCACCGAATACGCAAGGTTCGCGCCGACCAGCGCCAACGGCGCCCGCACGTTCACCTTGTGGCGCATCGACAAGGCAAGCAGCACACCCATCAGCATGTAGAGAGCGCCGGAGGCGCCGGCTGTCGGTACGTCGTAATTCCACTCCAACACGGAAGCCGAAGAGCCCAGCACACCCGCCGCATACAGCAGCGCGTACGGGCCGGTGCCCAAACGGCGCTCCAGCTGCGGGCCCAGCAACGCCAACGTGATCATGTTCACGGCCACGTGGGAGATATCCACATGCAAAAAGCCGGCCAGGAGGGTGCGGAAGGTGGCGGAGGGGGCGTCGATAAATGGGCCGAAGAGCACCATGTTCTCGGCGAGGCTGGAGCCCCACACCACGTTGCTGATCGAGTGCGACTGGAGCGCCGTAATCACGAACACGCCCAAGCAGACGAACGTGATGAATGCGGTAGCGGGCGCGCCGCGGAAAAGAGAACGAACGAATTGCATAGGGCCACGGTACGGGGTGGCCTGGGGGTATCGCGAAATTGTGTGAAATATGTGCCCGTATCTGATTTTTCGCATCTGGGCACATATTTGTGGATATTTCAGGATAAGCAGCAAACTGAGCGGCCCGAGAATAGTTCCCCGCCACTCGCAGGGATTGGGAACGATCTTTGTAGACATGCGTCGCCAGCTGGGGAAACGCATGTGCTGGTCGACGGGAACGGGCCTGAAACGCCAAATAGTTCCCGGGTCGTGGGAACTATTTCGGAGGTGAACCCGACACCAGTGCCAGCAACGCCTACCAGGTCGGGCCAGGCAGGTGAGCTCGCCAGCCGAGGACCACGTTGATCAGGCAGCACAGGGCGAGGACGGTGCCGATCACAAACAGGGTGGTAAAGCCCACGACGGAGGCGGCCGCGCTGAAGACCATCGGGATGAAGAAGCCGGTGTAGGACACGGAGTAGTACACGGCGGTCAGGCCGGCGAGTTCGTCGGCGTTGGCGATGCGTTGGACCTCGGAAAGTCCGGCGACCAGCGCCAGGCCGTAGCCGGCGCCCATCGTGGCGGCGGCCGCAACGCCGATCGGCAGCGAGAGGGACCGAGACGCCTCGGCGGCGAGGACGCAACCGACGGTGATCACGGCCATCGCGACGGCGGAGGCGCGGGCCGACCTACTCGTGTCGATAACACGGCCGAACATCTGGATGCCGACGCCGCACCCGAGGGTCACGACCGTCATGAAGCCGGAGAACGCGATGGGCATGTCGTGCGCCGAGCTGGACAGCAGCTGCGGCAGCAGGGCGTACGCGGCGCCGGCGCAGCCGAACACCCACGGCGCAACCGGCACGACGATGCGCACGAAACGGCGGTGCGCGGCGGATGGGATGTGCAGCATCTCCAGCATGTCACGAACCCGCAGCTCAAGGAAGGTTTCCTTCACCGTGCCCCGGCGCGGTGGCCGCGTTTCCGGGGTGTCGAGTAGCCAGTAGGCACTGCCGAGCGTGAGCAGGATGTGCAGCACGTACGCGGTGTGCGTGGGCCACGGGCCCCACTGCGCCAGCACCGAAGCGAGCGCGGCACCGATCAGGAAGCCGACGGTCAGGCACATCGACGCCTTGCGCGGCCCCGATGCCGGGTCCCCACCCGACTTCACAATCAACTCCGAAACCCACGTGGAGCCCACCGCCATCACGATGCCGAGCGCCAGCCCGCAGAGGACTCGGCCGGCGGCGATCACGAGCGGCTCGTTCGGGGCAATGGACAGCAGGAAGGAGCCCACGAGCGAAAGCGGGGCGGCCGGCAGCATGGTGGGGCGTCGTCCAATGTGGTCGGATAGCGGGCCGCTGATCAGCAGCGCAGGGATGATGCCAAGCACGTAGGCGGCCAGCAGCCCATTGACGGTGACCTGCGAAAAGTGCGAGGTTTCGCGGTACATCACGAGCAGCGGGGTGAACTCGTTGCCTCCCCACGCGACAGCAACCATGCTGCCTGCGACGGGAAACCATGCGCGCGGATGAAATTGTTGAGTCATAATTAGTTTTTCACATTGTCCGATTGGTAGCACGAATATAGTGCTCCTTGGATGAGGTATGACCAAATCGCACCTCACCAGAGGTCCAACTTTTCGACGACGGCTCCGCCCCTCAATCTTCTGAAAGTCTGGAAAAGCAGAACTTAGATGCCGCTCGATACGCATCTATCTGATAGAAATCGTGGTTTTTAAAAGATAGCTGCACCGCGGGTGGCTGTTATCAGGTGAGCCCGGGAACCATTTCAAGCCGACGCATGTGCGAACTGGGGAAATGCGTTTGACGGGTGATGGTTTCGAGGCTCAGCCGTGAAAAAGTTCCCCGCTTCAACGTGAGCTGCACCAAATTCCCTCACACGCGCTCGCCGACCCGGGCTTTTACAAATCGGGCTGCTCGGAAAACGGGAATTTGGTGCACCCTCCAAAGGCGCCTCCACGAAAAGCCCTGGTCAGAAATTAGTTGTATGTTTCTTGGGTCGCTCCTGTGCCACACGAACCGCTACCGCTACTTTGGGGTCATGATTGAAAAGAAGTTGACCACGCTCATTTTCGGAAACCTCGTATTGGAATCAACTCTCACAGCATGTTACGTGCGCGTGTATTCAGATGATAAGCGATCTTTTTCTATGAGCACGAACCCTCCAGTTGAGTTGAAAGTACCTCTTGATGAGCTGAGAAAGAACACCTCAAGAGAGCAAAAGGAAGCAATCGCTACCCACATTTTCGACGAGACCAGACACTTGCTGGACGCAGACTATCCAGGAGGTGCTGATGCTGCGGCTCAGGAATTATTTGAATGGTTGTGTGAGAGTTAGAAGATCAGTCTCATTGGATAGTCCAGTTCCCCGACCGTGGTCAAGCGGACCCAAGCACGGTGATCGAGTAATTCACGTGCCTTCTCACTATGCGCCAGCCCACCGACACGCTCAGTGCGAAACCAGAACACTCTCCCAAATGTTTCCAGGTGTCTGCGGGGCGAACAACCATTTCGTTTTCACTGTCCGCGGCACCCCATCTACCAGTAACTTTCCCGGCATGACGGCATCAAGGTGTCCGCGGCGCGGACGTTTGGCAGCAGATCATTGCCACGTACCTAATGCCGAACGCTGACATAAGTGACAATCACACTGCTAAAGTGCGAAAACTGTGGTTTTTCCTCAACTATGAGTTGGGAAGAAGCCAAACTGCGGGAAACGCTTAGGCAGGTACGCGCGTTCGGCGACGACGAATCACTCTGCGCCTTCGCCAACATGCCGCAAACTGGCACGATCATTCTGGGGGTAGATCAACGCAAGAATTTTGCGGTGACAGGCGTCGATAATCCAGCGCAGATGATTGAGAAAGTGACATCGCTGAATAGAAACGCTGTGACTCCCGCGCCCCAACTCGACTTTTCGATCATCACGATCGACGGCAAACACGTTGTAATAGTTGAAGTCACACCCCTCTTTCCCACTCAGAAACCCTACCTCCGCCAGGGTGACGGGGACTTTCAGCCGAGCAACTGGAAGGCCCCACGCTGACGAAGGCGGCCGTCAATAAGCGGTTGTACGAAATCGCCCGCTACCTCCACATGCCCGGCGGAAGCCGTGTCATCGAGGACGAACGCGGTGGCATCCGCGAAGCGATCACCGGCGTCCAATTCACCGTACTGTTCCCACGAGGCTCCCGCTTTACCGCGGAACACGATGCCTGGCTCGAAAACATAGGATCCAAAACCGGGCTCACCCCGACCAAGGAAGATCTACTGGTCAACCTCCAGCCAAGTGCGATACGGACTGGCGCCACTGCTTCGCGAGGGAATCGTCACCATGGAAGGTGGTCAAGGCGACCGGGCGACGGCGTACCGGATTGTGCAGCTGGTCCTTGAATAGAACCGCCTTGTTTTCACTAGGGAGTCGTTCTGGGGAAATTTTTTCCCGTAATGAGCTTTTCTCACCTACACTTACTTCCATGAGACTGCTTGGCTTTATTGCGGAAAACCACCGTAGCTTCCGTGATGAGTTCGCGCTGGAAATGACGCGTAACTCCTGGCACACTGCGATTCCCCGTCAAGGCGAGAGTTGGGCCGATGCGTGCCTACCGGTTGCAGCCATATTTGGGCCCAACGCATCAGGAAAGACAGCAGTGCTCGACGCGATGCGCTACACGCTGGAGGCAATCCGATACTCTGCAAGTAGATGGCTTCAATATCCGAAAAATCCTCGATCCCCGTTCAAGCTAGATGAGGAATCTGTACACTCCCCAAGTTTCTTTGCACTCGATTTCACGTTAACTGGTGGCATTGGCGGCCCTGAGCTGGCGGCCCGAGAAATTCGATACCACTACGAATTCTCTATTTCCACGAAGCGCATTGAACACGAGCTGCTGCTCGGATACTTCTCCTCCCGCCCAACAAGGCTTCTGGAAAGAGACGCCGAGCAGGGTGTCACCAGCTGGCATAAGTATCTGGGACCACGTATAACTCCAGCACCGCGAGAACTTGTGCTCTCCCGTGGCTACGTTGCAGGTCACGAGAAACTACAGCCGTTTGTAGGACGCATTATCGCTGGCGTCGAATTCTACGACATCAGCGATAATGCCCGGCGGAAACGCCTCGACCGGATTGCGGCGGATATCGCCGACGAACGAATTCCGTTGAACGTACTCACCACACTTGCGGCAGTAGCCGATATCGGAATCACGCGAATTGATGTAGATATACATGAACGAGAGCTACCGCCGAAAATACGCAAGATTCTCGAGCGAGCTGCGGCACATGGTAACAAGACGCCCAGGAAAGCCCTACTAGGCGAAAGTCTGAGCGATCCCAACTTCGTAGACAGAACACTACGGTTTTATCACCATGGCAATGAATCTACCGACGCCGGTTTTCTCATGCACGATGAATCATCCGGAACGTTGGCGTGGCTCGCCATGGCCGTTCCCATCTTGGAAGCGCTCCGCGACGGCACAGTTTTTTGTGTCGACGAGCTAGATACCAGTCTCCACCCCAGCCTCGCCGAAGCAATCGTCGCGTTGTTCCAAGATCAAGATACAAACCCACGCGGGGCCCAATTAATCTTCACGTCACATGACGTATCCCTGCTCCAGCCTCAGTCTTCTGCGATCCTGACCAAAGAGCAAGTCTGGTTCACTGAAAAAGATAGGTCTGGTGCAAGTACGCTCTATAACTTGCAGGACTTCCGCGATTTGAAACCAGCATCAAATCTTGCAAAGCAATACCTGGAAGGCCGATTCGGCGCGCTACCGTATCTCCTACCAGGTTTAATGCAAAGTGCTGTTGAAGAACTATCACATCCACAACGGGGGCAAGGACATGGGGAACGTGGCAGCGCGTAGAGGAAAACCCAGAAAACCCAAGAGCAGGGCAAAGCGGAAGCTGAAGAGTCGGCTCCTGATTGTTGTCGAAGGCGACAAAGGAAAATCTGAGCAAGTCTATTTCCAAAGGCTTGCACAAATTCTTCGTTCCAACAACGTGGTCACGAAGGTTGTACCCGGCAAGGGAGAACCCCTGCGAGTTCTCGAAACATGCCGAGACCATTTGGAGACCGACAACTATGATCGCGCCTTTCTAGTCGTCGATTGTGATCAACACACCACCCTGAGTAGGGTCTTTCAGCTCGCACAAGAGAGCAATATCACAGTCGCAGTAACGAACCCTCAATTTGAGCAGTGGCTGTATTGGCACCTCCACGACGGTGGGGGCAATCCGAAGAAAGTAACCGATATGCTCCACAAGGAAAGCTATCTCACAGGCCGCAATGCGAAAGAACTCGGGGTAACGTTCCCGGTCGAGCGATACCCTGCGGCAACGGCGCGCGCAGAACGCTCTTGGACCGAAATGCGCCCCAATGCAATAGGCCCACACCCGTCATCTTCAATCCCGTATCTTATCGAAGCGATGCAAAAGTAATTGACGCTGTTCTCTCCTGTCCCGCCTGGTTGTTAGAATGACGCCATGATTACAGGCGCACTAAAATCCCAGGTAGACCGCATCTGGGACGCTTTTTGGTCCGGTGGTATCTCCAACCCAATCACGGTCATCGAACAATTCACCTACCTGCTATTCATGCGCCAACTCGACGACCGCCAAGCACAAGCCGAATTCCTCGCCAACACACTCGGCACCCAACCAGATGACACCCAAATATTTTACGACGCCACCCACAACCACCTACGCTTTACCAAGCTGTTAGCCATCGACTCCCCAGAGGCACGCTTTAGCGCGTTTCGTGAAGGGTTCGACTACATCAAACAACTCGGCGCCGCGCGCGACAGCGGGTTTGTCACACACATGAAAGACGCCGCGTTTTTAATCCCGAACCCGGCAACACTGACCACAGTGGCGACGATGATCGCAAAACTAGAATTCTCCAACAAAGACTTAACCGGCGACTTGTACGAATACATGTTGTCGAAACTGGCCACCGCCGGCACGAACGGACAATTTAGAACACCCAGCCACATCATTGAACTGATCGTGGCATTAACCGAACCGAAAATTACCGAGCGGCTTATCGACCCAGCCTGCGGTACCGCAGGCTTCCTCGCCGCCACCAGCGAATACCTGCGCGACGACTTCAAAAACACCACCAAGCACCAACGCGAAGACTACCTTGCTCACGGCCTGACCGGGTTCGACTTCGACTCCACCATGGTGCGCATCGCCGCAATGAACATGGTCATGCACGGCTTTGCCGACCCGAACATCTCCTACCTCGACTCCCTGCAAGAACTTACCCCCAACCAACTCGAAGCCTACGACGTGCTCCTGGCCAACCCACCGTTTGCCGGCTCGATTAACCAGGACATTTTGGACCCGAAGCTCGCGTCAATCAAGACGAAGAAGACAGAGCTACTCTTCATCGCACGGTTTTTAACCTTGCTCAAGCTCGGCGGCAGAGCAGCCGTGGTCGTGCCCGAAGGTGTACTCTTCGGCTCAACACGCGCGCATACAACCCTGCGCAAAGAACTGGTGGACAATCAGAAAATCGACGGCATCATCAAACTACCCTCCGGCGCGTTCAAACCATACACCGGTGTGTCGACCGCGATCGTGTGCTTTACCCGTACTGACTCGCCGGGCCAAAACGAGCACATCTGGTTCTACGACATCACCGCCGACGGGCGTTCCCTCGACGACAAACGCACCCCACTCATCGCCGAGGAACTGCTCGGCCCCTGGCCGAAGAGACCACTTGATAACGACCAGCTGCGCTTGAATAACCTTCCCGACGTCGTGGCGCGCTTCCGCAACCAGGCCGCCGAACAAGACCGCGCGCGTACCGAAGCATCTTTTACCGTGCCTGTCGACGAGATCCGCGAGGCGGACTACGACTTGTCGATGAACCGGTATAAAGAAATCGTTTTCGACGCGGAAGAAACCCGCGCCCCGCAGGACATCCTTGCTGATATTGAGGCCCTCGACGCGCAGATCGCCGAGGCGATGAGCACGCTGAAGGGGCTGATCTAGATGGGGTGGGAGATGGTGAAGCTAGGGGATGTTTGTGAAATTGTTGTCGGCAAAACACCGGCCCGTAAGCAGCAGAAGTATTGGGGTGGTTCCCACCCTTGGCTTTCAATTAGCGACATGTCCGGCCAAGGCAAATTAATTTCACATACCAAGGAACAAATCACCGATGCAGCCGTAGAGGAAGTAAAACCACCACTTCTACCAGCGGGAACAGTTGTGATGTCATTCAAGCTCACCATCGGTAGTGTCGGCATCCTGCAACGACCAATGCATACGAACGAAGCGATCGCTGGGCTCATCCCCTACAACCCGGCCCTGATCGATAATGATTTCCTCGCATCGGCAGCAAGTACCAGTGCCATCCGCGCTAAAACAAATTCAGCCGTGATGGGTAAAACGCTCAATAAGAAAATGCTGTCCCAGCTCCAAATCCCTCTTCCTTCTTTGGAGGAGCAGCAGCGCATCGCGAAGATTCTGGACACGGTGGAAGAGGCTCGAACGCAACAACACGCTCTCATCTCTGAGCTGAACTCACTCGAAATAGCAGTTTGCGATGGGATCTTTAGCGCTGCTACTGAAAAAATACGGCTCGAGGAAATTGCAGACCTTCAAGGTGGACTGACCCTCAACAAGCGCCGGAAGGATAATCCAATTGAAGTGAACTACCTTCGCGTTGGCAACGTCCAACGAAGGTCTCTTGAGCTTTCAGTTGTTAAGACAATTCGCTGCAAAGAAAACGAAGTACATAGGTGTGAACTGCGAAAAGGCGACGTGTTGCTTGTTGAAGCCAACGCGAACCCATACGAAGTAGGCCGCGCAGCTCAAGTCCCAGAATTTGATACCCCAACTGTGTACCAAAACCATCTTTTTAGAGCACGCCCTAAAAATGATGTACACCCTGATTATCTAGAACAGGCAATTAACAGCATGTCTGTGCGTCGACAATTAGTCGCGCTTGCACGTACAACGTCAGGGTTGAATGGGTTTTCGATTTCACAGGCTCGGCGCCTGCAAGTCCCTTGGCTTAGCCAACGGATGCAAACCGAGCTAGCGGATCGCGTTTCAGGCATCCGCCAGGCGCGCGTCCTTCAAGAGGAGAAAGCACACAGAATAAATGAGCTCTACGCTTGCCTGTCCTCGCGTGCGTTCGCGGGAGAGCTTTAGAACTGGGTGATAGCGAACTCACTACGGCAGTCCGCGAGGTGGACAGCGGTCGGTATTCAATTGTCCGCGGGGTGGACAATAGTGTTGGTGCTCGAGGTGTCTGCGGGGCGGAAAACCATCTCGCTGCCACTGTCCGCGGCACCATCACGTCCAGCGAGTTTTGTCGGCGACAACCCGTCGAGGTGTCCGCCGCGCGGATAGGCATTCACTACTCACCCGGAAACCCAGGCACGGTGTCAAAGGAAAACGTGGTGGGACAGAGCGGCGTCGATAAGAATGCTGCCGTTGATCTCACTGTCCGCGGCACTACAACTACCAGCGGCTTTCCTGGTGTGGACTCATCTAGGTGTCCGCCGCGTGGACAACCAACAACCACACTGACAGATTGCCAACGTTGAATACGCCATCGGGTTTTGACGCAAAGCTCCGCGGAGCAAACAACAGGGTCGGTGCTCAAAGTGTCCGCCAGGCGGACAGGGTGTCGCGGGGTTCCGCCACGCGTACGACTGTTACGACCACGCTGACTTTCCGTCGCGCGGACAAACAGATCGCCAGCGGTGAATGCGGTGTCGGGCTGTCGCAAAGTTCCGCACGGCGGACACCCCGGAAGACCTCCGCCTCCAAGTCGGACTGTCCACGGGGCGGACACTGGAGTCGGTATTCACTTGTCCGCCGCTGCTCCCGCCGTCCGTGGCACCATGGCAACCAATAGTTTTTCCCGGCGTGAACCCATCAAAGTGTCCGCCTCGCGGACGATTGGCAGCGAATCCTTGCCGCGCGCCTAACGTTCACAAAGTGTAAAACCACACTGCTAAAGTGCAAATCCAAAGTGTAAAAGTGTAAAACTTTCCACAATGAAGGTGACAATTCAAGGACTAGACTACTAAACATGCTGGTTACAAAAGTATGAAACTTCAAAAGCCATACTGTTAAAGTGCAAAAATTATGGTATCTTCCCAACTATGAGTTGGGAAGAGGCCAAACTGCAGGAAACACTCAGCCAGGTACGCACGTTCGGCGACGATACCGCACTCGTAGAGTGCAAAACAGCAGGTGGTGGCGTTCCTGAAACGCTCAGTGAATCACTCTGCGCCTTCGCCAACATGCCGCAAACTGGCACGATCATTCTGGGGGTAGATCAACGCAAAAATTTCGCGGTGACAGGCGTCGATAATCCGGCGCACATGGTTGAGGCAGTGACATCCCTCAATAGAAACTCTGTGAAACCCGCGCCCCAGCTGGACTTTTCGACGATCACGATCGACGGCAAACACGTTGTAATAGTTGAAGTCACACCCCTTTCCCCCACGCAGAAACCCGCAATGTACCGCGGCAAGCCCTACCTCCGCCAGGGCGACGGTGACTACGTGATGAACCCCAACGATCTCCGCATGCTCGCAATCAGCGCACTGACCGAAAGTGATCAACGCGAATACGACTACGAAATTCTCTCAGGAACTGATGTAGACGCGCTGGATCAAGAAGTTTTGCAAAAGTACTTGGCAACAACTCGCGCAGAGCGATCCCGCATGAGCACTATCGACGACGACGCCCGCCTCCTTCAAATCACAAATGTGACAGATGCCGACGGCAACCTACGGCTCGCGGGACTGTACGGTCTAGGCTATCTGCCACAAAGCACTGAACCGGCCCTCGGAGCCACCGCGGCCGTACGGCTCAGCCGCGGGACGGACGGCCAACGTACCCGAAATCTGAAAGAGATAGAAGGCCCAATCCCCGTCATGCTTCGGGATGCAATGGAGTGGATCCGGCAAAACACCTCAACAACCAGCAAATACAACGACAATGGCGACCTGGTGGACATGCCAGAGTTTCCGCCTTCGGCAATACGCGAAGTGCTGGCGAACGCGTTGGTCCACCGCGATCTTGGCCCATCGATAGATGTGGGCAAGAAGGTGGAGATCAGAATCGAGCCGAATAAGCTCGTTATCAGTAACCCGGGTGGTCTACGGGGACTTTCAGTCGAGCAACTTGAAGGGCCCACGCTGACGAAGGCGGCCGTCAATAAGCGGTTGTACGAAATCGCCCGCTACCTGCGTATGCCCGACGGAAGCCGTGTCATCGAGGGCGAGGGCGGAGGCATCCGCGAAGCAATCACCGCCTGCCGCGAATCACGCGTTGCGACGCCACGCTTCATCAACACCGGAGTCCAATTCACCGTACTGTTCCCACGCGGCTCCCGCTTCACCGCAGAACGCGATGCCTGGCTCGAAGACATAGGAGCCAAAACTCGGCTCACCCCGACCGAGGAAGACCTACTGGTCAACCTTCGGATACACGGCTCCATCACGATGGCAGCCCTACAGCAACTGTATTCTCCGCTCAGCAAGACAGCATGCGCAAAAATGGTGCACAAGCTCGAACAGTCTGATCTCGTCTCCGTCGATGAAGACGAGGTCAGACTCGCCGAACCCCCGAAGGCTCCGGAGCCTACGAAGACATCTGCGGCTATCGACCTTCGAGCCCTGGGCAAGAACGTACCCCGGATCTACCAGGCACTCTCCGCGGCAGGTAGCGGTCTCACCGTGAACGTACTGACAGCCAAAACCGGACTTTCCGCAGGCCAAGTGCGCTACGGACTCGCGCCACTGCTTCGCGAGGGCATCGTCACCATGGAAGGTGGCCAAGGCGACCGGGCGACGGTGTACCGAATTGTGCGCAGGCAAGGTATATAAAATCATCGCGTTTCACATGAAACGGATGCGATGTTGATGTCCGTGAGAGGTATTTCACCGAGGAACTGCGCACCAAAATCCTGCAAATTGAAAACCCAATTTCCATCGCCGCAGGCCACAAAAGGGCTAGTACTCCTGAACGGCGGAATCTGGTGCTGCTCTCCCGGCGTCACCCGCAGCTACCGCACTACAACCCGCCGCCAGCCACAACCCAACGGTATAGAATAACGCGCAGGCGAACGAGCACACCGGGAAGAAAGGCGATCAGGTGAGCATCACTCCACGTCCGTCCAACTTTGGCTTCGTTGGGCAGGTATGGCCCCAGCTCATCATTGAGTGTCGCAATGCGGAGGATGCCGCGCTAACAAACCCGCGCGCCTCGATGTTCCAATCCCGCTTCGTGTTGGAGCAGGTCATTGGGCATATCGCGGCGCTGAATGGGTTGGAGAAGCAGTCCAACATCTTCGATACGCTGACGAACCCGGACTTTTCACGGCTACTGCCGGAGACGGTGCGTTCCAAGATGCACATTCTGCGCAAGGCCGGCAACACGGCGGTGCATAGCGACGCCCACATCACCAGTGACGAGGCGCTGCAGACGTTGAAGCACCTGTATGACGTGATGGTGTTCGCAACCACGCACTTCTCGGGGAAGGCGATTCGGGGGATTGCGCCGTTTGACGTCGAGATCTTGAAGCAGGCGCCGCGGCAGGCGGCGTTGAACCAGCGGCAGATGATGGTGCTGGCGGCGAAGGAGAAATCCGCGCGGGAGCAGGCTGACCTGTACAAACTGCAGCTGGATGAGGCGCAACAGCGGGAGTTGGAAAAGGCTGCGGGGTATGAGGAGGAGATCGCGAAGCTGCGGGAGCAGATCCGCGAGCAGCAGGAGAAGCTGACGCCTCCGGCTCCGCAGTTGGCGGTGGATGAGGCGCAGACGCGCCGCGACATCATCACCCCGATGTTAGAGGAGGCCGGGTTTGTGCGCGGCCGCACGCTCATCGAGGAGTACCCGGTGGCGGGCATGAAGGTGGACTATGTGTTGCTGGATGCACAGGGTGTGCCCATCGCCGTTGTGGAGGCGAAGAAAGCCAGCCGCAATATTAACGACGGCCGCCAGCAGGCCGCGATCTACGCCGACGCCATCGGGGAGGCGACCGGGCGCGTGCCGCTCATTTTCTACACCACCGGGTATGCGGTGCGCTTTTGGGATCACGACGCCAACCTGCCGGGCGGTGTCGGCTACGAAACCCGCACTATTGAGTCCTACCCAACAGTGCGTGCGATGGAGGCGCTCATCGCCCGGCGCGACAAACGCCAACCCCTCAGTGCGCACAGCGCCACCATCACCGAGATCGCCGGCAGGCCGTACCAGCTGGAGATGATCCAGTCGGTCGCGGAAGCATTCGGCAAAGGTAAGCGCCGCGCACTGTTGGTCATGGCGACGGGGACGGGCAAGACGCGCGTCTCCATCGCCACGGTGTCCATGCTGTTGGAGGCCGGCTGGATCCGCAACGTACTCTTCCTCGCTGACCGGAAAGCCCTGGTCACGCAGGCGCACGCGGCGTTCAACGAGCACCTCGCCGAGGCCGTGCCCGTCAACCTGACCACCAACCCCGCCGGCGAGGGCCAGGTGTACGTGAACACCTACCAGACGATGATCGGCATGATCGGCGAAGGCCAGCGCTTCAACTCCTTCGACTTCGACCTCATCATCGTCGATGAGGCCCACCGGTCGATCTACCAGCGCTACGAGCGCATCTTCGACTACCTGGACGCCCTCGTCGTCGGGCTGACTGCCACCCCGCGCAGCAACCTCTCCCACGACACCTACACCTTCTTCGGCTGCGAGCCCGACACCCCGACCGGCTACTACAGCCTGCACCGCGCCATCGAGGAAGGCAACCTGGTGCCCTACGAGGTGTTCTCCGGCAGCACCGCCTTCATGCGCCGCGGCATCTCCTACGGGGAACTCACCCCCGAAGAGCAGCTGGAGTGGGAGAACGCCGAATGGGGTGTCGACGAACACGGCGACCCACTCGCCGCACCCCAGGAGGTCAACGCCGCCGAAATCAACGCAAAGCTGCTCAACCGGGACACGATCCGAAAGGTGTTGCGGCAGGTCATCAGCAAGGGGTTGAAGGTTGACGGCGCGGACCGCCTGGGCAAAACCATCATCTTCGCCCGCAACCAGGCCCACGCAGGCCTCATCGCCGACGAGTACCGGGCCATCTTCCCGACCACCGCCACCCGCGCCGAGGTGATCACCCACGGCGTGTACAACGCGGAAGCACTCATCGCCGAGTTCAAGCAGCCCGACTCCGGCCTGGACATCGCCATCAGTGTGGACATGCTCGACACCGGCATCGACGTCCCCGAGGTGGTCAACCTGGTGTTCTTCAAACCCGTCTACTCCCCCACCAAGTTCTGGCAGATGGTCGGCCGCGGGACCCGCCTGCGCCCTGACCTGTTCGGCCCCGCCGTGGACAAAACGTGTTTCTACATCTTCGACTACTGCGACAACGTGCGCCAATTCAGCGGCACCACCAACACCACGGAAGGCTCGAACCAGATCTCACTGTCGCAGCGCAGCTTCACCACCCGCGCGCGCCTACTGCTGACGGCCACGGAAGAGGTGCGAGGGGACGTCGCAAAGCATCTTTCGGACGCCGTGCGCAGCGTGCCCCACCGCAGCATCCTCGTGCCCACCGAAGCACGCGCCTACCTCGAACTATTTAGCGACGCCACCCCCTGGCTCACCGCCGACGCCGACACCCACCAACAAGCCGTCACCGCGCTCGCGCCCCTGCCCTTCGCCGCGACCGGCGACAAAGAACAAGCCCGGCGCTTCGACTACCTCATCTACCAGCTCGAACTCGGACTGTTCGAAGAGCGTGGCGACTGGGACGTGCTCGCAGAGAAAGTCGTCGGCATCGCCGAGGCGCTGCTGCAGAAAACCAACATCCCCACCGTTGCCAACAACGCGGCGCTCCTCGAAGCGCTCGCCGGCCCGCAGTGGTGGGACGGAGTGACCTACAAGGAACTCGAACTGGTCCGCAAAACCGTGCGCGGGCTCACCGTCTTCCTCGACAAAGCGCAACGCGTCGTAGTGATCACCGATTTCGAAGACGAACTCGGCGAACTCGAACACAGCACGCTCCAGGCTACCGGCGGCACCCAACGCGAAAGCTCCGTCGTCGAAGAAGAACTCCGCCGCGCACTCGAAGGCAACACCACCAGCCTGGCGCTGCGCAAACTCCGCAACGCGCAACAACTCAGCACACACGACCTCGACGAGCTGCGCGAGCTGCTACTCAACGCCCACGTCGACGGCGCCGCCGAACTCGCCGACACCCACCAAGCCAAACTTGGCCTCTTCCTGCGCGAACTCGTCGGGATGGACGCCTCCGCTGTTGAATCGCACTTCAAAGAACTACTGCACTCCACCGACCTGAACTCCGTACAACGCGCGTTCCTCAACACCGTGGTCAGCGAAGTGACCCGCAACGGCGTCGTCGAAGCACACGAACTCACCCAGCCGCCCTTCGACGAAAACGGCTCCATCATGGACATCTTCCACGAAAACGTCGCCGTTGTCCTGCAACTGCGCGACAGCCTCGAGCAGCTCAACAACACCGCCATGCCGAGCGCCGGGTAGGTTCCGCCGGGTTCATCCCTTTGTTCCCTCTTGATCAACGTACTTTTTCCCCATACACGCAGCCACCAAAATCAGTGACTAAACACACATTCAGACGTATCTATGACCAATACGGGATTATATACAATATATATTGTAAAAAGATGACGCTTCTTATGGAAGGAGAAAGGCATGGCCACGTTAGCTCAACTACTGATGGCAGCAACCCTGATATTAATGCTGTTAGGCAGGACACCCCTATATACGACAGCCGTCATTGGCTCAACCCTTGCAGCACTCGTATTTGGTATCCCAGTTCTGGCCGAAGATGGCGCTACATCGCTCAAAGAACTCGTACTCGGCGGGTTAAACCCCGTGATCGCCGACATGGCTGGCGTACTTTTATTCATCGGTGTAATGGAATATGCCGGATATCTGAACATCCTCGTAAATGCGATCATTCGCGTTGGTAACCGGCTCGGAGGCGGCCCCGGTGTAGCTGTAGCTGGCGGTTTCGGAGCCGGTGTAATTGGCGGATTCACTGGATTCACTCAGCCTGCCATTACCGCTGTTGTCACTGGTCCCGCCTCCGTTAAGTTGGGGGTCAACCCAAGCCAATCTGCTGGAACCCATGCTCACGCCGGCCACTTAGGAAACTTCGCTGGTTTCACACACCCGACGCTCCTCGCAGTGATGGCACTCGTGGGTATCAAATTCGGTGCCATCAATCTCATTGGTCTTGTTACTGCCAGCACAATTTTTGCGGTCTCGTTCATCCGAATGAGGGCATCGCTCAAGGCTACGGAAAGCGACGCAAAATCAGCTGGGTTAGACGCGCTCGAAGGCTTCGCACGAAAAGAAGGAGAACCGAGCGTTTGGTTCGTCCTCCTACCATTCGTCCTGCTAGTTATCGGTTTTTCACTTGGCTACCCGGTATTCCTCGTTGGTTTCGCAGTAAGCATCTTGGTAATGCTGCTCGCTCGTCTCAATCCCATGGAAGCCGAAGCCTCCATGTTAGAGTCTGTGAAACGCGTCGCCGTTCCTTTGATTGCAACTGTCTCATTTCTCTTCATGTCCGGGGTCATTAAGGCAGTTGGCATTACAGAACTTCTGGCAGACTGGTTCTCTCCTGCTTTAAACGCAGCGCCGATTCTAACCGTAGCGATCATCTCAGCAATTGCAGGTCTCCTGACTCAGTCCAATAGTGCATCTGCAGCGATTATTCTTCCATTCGTTGGCCTGGCTATGGAAACTGGCGATGTCAATGCGCTGGCGCTCGCCGCAGCAGCTTGCGGACCAACCGCTGTAATGCAGTACTTCCTCACAGGTGGTCCAGTTGCAGCTTTGGCCACAACAGTCCCCGTGGTTCCAGGATCAGACCTCAAAGAAGCCAACAAGTTCCAACGACCAAGCCAATTGGCCGGTCTGGCCGTAGTCATTCTCATCGCTGTGCTGATTGGAGGCTTTTAACATGTCGACGAAGGCAAATGCAACGCTACCCAGAGTTGGAGTTGGCGCACTCGGCGGAACAATCGCCATGGCTGAAGTACATAGCGAAGTGAAAGGAGCACAGCCGGCATTCGGAGCAGAACAACTCATTTCAGCGATTCCCGCGATCAAGAACCACGCATTAATAGACGCTGAGACTATTGCAAATGTCGCTTCCCCCTCTGTAACTATTGAGCACATCCTGGAAGCGAAACGCTTCGCGGAAGGATGCGTGGAGGAAGGCGCTGCAGGTGTCGTGCTTACACACGGTACAGACACACTCGAAGAGACAGCCTTTCTGCTCGACCTTCTTTGGGCTCATAGCCAACCACTTATCGTCACCGGCGCAATGCGAACAGCTACGGCGGTAAGCGCAGATGGGCCTGCAAACTTGTACAACTCAATCTTGGCCGCCGCTGACCCTACTTTGCGGGACTTTGGAGTGTGTGTATGTCTTGACGACGCAATCTTCCAAGCAAAATCTGTAACCAAGACAGACGCAAACACGACATGGACGTTTCAAAGCCCTAGTTGGGGACCAATTGCACGGATCCTCGAAGAAAACATTAGGACTGTCCATCAACCACGACCGAACAGGCAGACCTTCGTTCTTCCAGAGCGCCCAGAGCCAATCGACATCCCCATACTCGAAATTGGAATCGACACCAACCCAGCGTATCTCTCCCTACTGGCAGCCGCCTCACCCCAGGGAATCGTACTATCATGTCCAGGGATGGGACACATACCTGAGCGCATGATCCCCGCACTCGAGCAAGTACTTCAACAAGGTATTCCGGTCGTTGTCGCAACTAGGAGCCCCGGTGGGAGTACAGGAACGCACACCTACAGTTATCCAGGCGCTGAAGTAGATCTGATCGATAGAGGCGCAATCTTGGCTGGTTTCATTTCTGCAAGGAAAGCTCGTTTACTCTTGTGGGCGGCACTTCAATCAGGAACAACCAATGCCAAACTAGCGGCGCTGTTCAAAGCCATCGATGTTTAACTTCCCCGATACATATTTCAGATAGCATTCAAGTGGCTAAAATTTATTCTTGATTCTAGCCACTTGCTGCTTAAAATAAGGAAGTCGATGGGTAAATCTGAATTTTTACTAGACAATCAGACGCAGGCCGGCGCTGCGTATGAGAAGCTAAAGGCACTCATTATGAGCGGCCAGTTACCAGCAGGTGAACGTCTGAAACAGGTTGAACTCTCGAAAGAACTCGGGATTTCTGTTACCCCAGTTAGGGAAGCACTTCGTCGCCTTGCGCAAGAGGGACTCATCGACAGTACTCCACATAAAGGTGCTCAGGTTGCCCTGTTATCACTCGATGCACTCAATGAGATCTACGAAATGCGTCGACTCATCGAACCATTATCAGTCAAACGCGCATTCGCGAAAATCACTAAGAATACCGCGAACGAAGCTCGTGAAATCTGCGAGCAGATGAGCCAGCTTGGTCCTGCGCAAACAGCAGAGTTTATCGACCTCAACGCGCGGTTCCATGCCCTGCTTCTCGAAGACGACGGTTCTTGGACTTTCCGCGTTGCCAGTCTATTGCAATCAGCTGCAGCTCCCTACGTAGCAATGTCAATTTTTGAGCATCCCGACCAGATGCCCGAATCGAATAACGAGCATTACCAACTCGTCTCGGCTTTCGAAACCGGGGATGTACAACGTGCAGTCGACATCACCAAGCAACATTTATCGACAACGCGAGTGCTCGCTGAACGTTATCTTCAGCGTTAACACGCACTTTGTAACTTCTATAAAATCAGGCGCATGAGCAAATGGGCACAAATCCTCGGCGTTGGCGCGGCGGCACTGCTGATCGGCGGTGGCATCGGCGCAGGCACCTACGCCACCATCGACGAGCCCGACCCCGCACATTACGCCATCGCCACCACCGCCGAGCCCGCCGATCTCATCCTCACCAACCCCGACGGGCTGTTGACCCCCGCCGATGAGGCCCAGCTTGAAAGCAACCTACAGCGCATCACCTATCCGGAGGTCGTGCGCACCATCCACATCCTCGCGTTCAACAACGCCGAGAACACACGCGAGAACATCAACGACACCATCGAGGAATACTTCCGCGCCCACTACCCCGACGACATCCTGGACAAACACGGCTTCCGCGACGGCACCCTCGTCCTCGCCGTGGACATGGCGCACCGTCACCACGCAATCTACGCCGCCGACGACGTCGACGCGGTCCTCGGGCTGGACAGCGAATCCCGCACCCCCTCAGTAATCGACGCCATGGTCCCCGGGCTGCAAAGCAACAACGTCCCCGCCGCCCTCTTCGCCGGCGCGAGCCTAGCCATGGACACCAACCGGCTGCAGCAAGAGCGATACCAATCCGCCGTCGACGACCGGATCGGGTCCGGTATCGGCGCAGGCGCAGTGTCCGGGTCGTTGGCCGGCGTCATTGGCGCCGCTGGCGTTGCACGGCGCAACCGGCGCCGCCGCTTGGTGGAGCAGGCACGGGAGGACTACGCGTTAGTGACCAAAGAATACGCCGACCTCGCCGGACGCCTCGACGGCATCAACGTCCGCGCCAATTCGCTGACCAGCGCATTTGCGGATGCGGAGCTGCGTCGTCAATGGGGCGAAGTCCGCGACCGCTTCCTCAAACTCCACGACACCGTCTCCGGCGCAGGCGGCATCGGCAGCATCAACATCAACGACAACACCCAGGCATACCGCGCCCGCAAACAACTCGCCGACGCCGCCGAAACCCTCACCCACACCAGCCACGCCGAGGACAACATTAACCGCCTCTTCAACATCGAACAAGGCGACGCCACCACCCGCCGCACCGACCTCGCCCGCCTCAGCGACGACATCACCCAGGCACGCCTCAGCATTGACGACGCCCGCCTCCGCCAAGAACTCACTTCCCTAGAAGAACGCGTGCGGGACCTGGACCGGGAACCCACCAGCCCCACCTTCCTCGACGACTACCTCCGCCTCCTCGCCGACTACCGACTCACCCTCGACGCCATCAAAACCAGAGAGTTCAGCGACGTCAAAGAACGCCACGAACTCAGCGCCCCAACCATCTACGACAAGGACTACTGGTACCCCACCTACGTCCCATTCGTTGCCATGCAGTCCTGGCACAACACCAACGTCGCCGCCGCGGAATCAGCCGCTGCCTCTTCCTCTTCGGGCAGCGTGAACACCACGTTCAGCTCGGGGTTCTCCGCCGCAGGTGGGTCCGGCAGCTTCTAGGGGTTGGTGCTGGGGAAATGCAAGTTGTAAGTGGTGGTTTCGGGGCTCAGCCGTGAAAAAGTTCCCCACTTCAACGGCGGACTGCACCAAATTCCCTCACAGACCCCTCAGCGACCTGGCCTTTTGCGAACCGCTCTGCTGAAAAAACGGGGATTTGGTGCACACCCCCTCGCAAAAACACAGCCACGCCAATTTATGCAATACTCTGTATTGCAGACCTCCACCGCACATGCGGAATATGGGGGTCTAGCTGTTTTTCAGGACTGTTGGCCCTCTCCGCCCCAATCTCACCTCTAAACAGGTCCGGAACAGATCTTGAAATCGTGTGAATGTAAGGCACGTAGAAACCACGTGAGCAGGAGGAATCCGAGTGATAGCCTTATTCTCGTGCGAAAAATGAACATTAATTTCAGGGCTGAATGGAATAACACGCAAGTCATTGCCGCTCTGCTCGTTGCTTTCGTGTCGTTCCTTGCCATGGTGCACTGGGGGTTGGTGGTATTTTGGGAAAAGCCCTGGCAGGAATCTCTTGCCGCAATATTTGCATATCGAGGGGCAATACCCGCTGCTGCCGCCGCAGTACTCACGCTAGGTATCGCCACCAAGTCTCTGTCGCAGAAATCAAATGCCGATGACCGCTCTGCGTACTATGAACGTGTTCAGTGGGCGATCGATATGACACTTGCAGAAAATCCCGCACAGCAGAATGCAGGTTGGCATTTTCTGACGCCCATGCTGGAGTCAGGGTTGAAATCCTCGGAGGATATCGGTTTTACTCGCGCTATTCTTGAATATGACAAGAACTTTAACCCGAAGAATTCAATTTCTTCGCAGGATACCGCTTCGAAGAGCAAGGTTTCAGACCTAGAACTTTTGTTACTATTATCCGTACTAGGTCATGACAAGGATGGGAAGGAGCCTGCTGATGACTAATCAGGCAATGGCAGAGCGGAAGTATCCACTGACCGAGTCCCATAAGCGAATGATCGAGCAATTGCCAATCACGCAAGCGAAAGCTAGTCGCGATTTGCAAGAGTACGCCAAGAAACTCGAAGCGCGTCAAAACCGGCCCTTGTGGCAGCGAATTCTGGGTATTTATCCGATGTAGATTCGTTGTTGCCCAAGAAACATGACCCATAAGCCAAAAGGGCTATGCGACCAGGAAACACAGCCAGCGGCGGGCTGACCAACCCTCACCGACAGTTTAAGTTGATGTCGCGCTCCGACACCGACTTAGGAGTCAGAAGACTGTCTTGATCGTCAAATCGACGCGCTGGGCTTTTGTGAATCGTGCTGCTCGAAAGCGGGAATTTGGTGTCTGGACGTTTTGCCTACGCACCAAATTCCTTGATTCCCCCTGGGCCGCTCGGAGTTTTCCCAGGTCACGATTCGAGGGAGAGGGAATTTGGTGCAACAGGCCCCGGCAAAACGCCTGGTCAGCAATAGGCAGGACGTTATGAGGTGCGTCTTTTGTCACTCACAGCACTCAGCACCCAAAACAAGCCAAAGGCCCCGCCGAAAAAGGCGGGGCCCAAGGGGCAAGCAGTCAGTGACTACTCCACGGTGACGGAGTTGATCACAACGTCCTCGACAGGGCGGTCCATACGGCCGGTCGCGACCTTCGAAAGCTCGTCGACGACCTTGCGGGATTCCTCATCGGTGACCTCGCCGAAGATGGTGTGGCGGTTGTTCAGCCACGGGGTCTCGGCGACGGTGATGAAGAACTGGGAGCCGTTCGTGCCTGGGCCGGCGTTGGCCATGGCCAGCAGGTATGGGCGGTCGAACTGCAGCTCTGGGTGGAACTCATCGGCGAACTGGAAGCCTGGGCCGCCGGTGCCGGTGCCGGTTGGGTCGCCGCCCTGGATCATGAAGTCGGGGATGATGCGGTGGAAGATGGCGCCGTCGTAGAAGGGGCCTTCGGTGGTGCCGGAGGCGTTCTTGGTGGAGTAGTCGAGGGTGCCCTTCGCCAGGCCGGTGATGGTGTCGACGGTGTGTGGGGCGTGGTTACCAAACAGGTCGACTTTGATGTCGCCGTGGTTGGTGTGGAACGTCATTGTCTGCGTCTTTTGAGTCATGGTGTACAGCGTACACGACCCTCCACGCCCCTCGTCTGGTGCTTATCCGAGACACCCGGAGTAGAGGCACATGTCGGTGCCTCCCGCTAGGGTGGTTGAGAGAGAACACAACGAAGGAGCACACATGAACCTCACCACTGCACGACTCGCACTGCGCGGCATCAGCGGCGCCTGGAACTACTTCCGCGAACTCAACAGCAAGCAGCAGCGCGACGTCTACGAAGCCCTCACCGAAGCCATCAAGGACGACAACATCGACGGCCTCCACGACCTCGCCGACGTCCCACAGCTTGAGGGGATCTACGACGCCGCACGCCAGCAGGCAGGCAAAGTCACCCGAGCCAGCCACGCGCGTATCGACGCCCGCCGCGCCCTCCACGCCGCGACCGCCCCTGACCGCAAGGCTCGTCAGATCGCGCTGAAGAAGGAAGCGCGCAAGCGCAGCACCGGCTCGAAGGTCCTGCTCGCCTCCCTGGGTGCGGGCGCGCTCGCGGCCGGCGGCTGGGCACTGTGGGAGTTCTACCTGCGCGAAAAGCTCGAGGAGCGCAACCACGAGCCGAAGCACGCGCTGCGCGAGGACTCGGCTGAGGGTACTGCAGGCACCGCCACGCTGGTGTACTCCACCGACTCCGCCGACGACCAGTTCGGCACCCTCGACGCACTCGACGGCGACCAGCGCCGCGCTACGAAGTAGCCGCTAGTTGGCGTCCACCCGCCACGCCAGCAGCAGGTGATTGACCAGGCGGGTCTTCACGTCTGGGAAGAGGTCGCGCAGGTTCGCGCTCATCGGGCGGGTCACCACGATGAGCTCGGCCGCGATCTCGGAGGGGGTCAGCGCTGGGTCCACAAGGCCGTGGGGTGCGGCGAGGTCCAGCAGCTCTTGGACGTGCGCGAAGAACTCATCGCGGCGCTGCCCCACCGTGGGCTCTAGCGCGTGCGGCGGCTCGTCCGCCAGGGCCGCCACCAGCATGCCGATCCCGGAGTCCACGCACGCCCAGATAAAGGCGCGCCACTGCTCCTCCGGCGCGGCCTCAAACTTGGCCAGCGTGTCCTCCAGCTTCGCGTCGAGCACGTCAATGAACTCAAGGGCGCACGCCTGGCGGAGGTCGGCGCGCGTCGGAAAATGCCTGTACAGCGTGGCAATGCCCACGCCTGCGTGCTCCGCGATCTCCCCGAGCGTGACCTCCGAGTTTGGGCGGGTTCGGAAGTTCTCCACTGCTGCCCGGATCAGCTGTTCGCGCTTCTGCCTCGCATCGGCCCGCATGGTGCTTCCTTTCCGCTTGACATTAACTGATAGTCAATCCTACGCTTAGTACCATTCTGCAACGAAAATCAACCAAAGTAGGTGTTCAATGGACTGCATCCTACGAGCCGTCGACGTCGTCGTGCGCCCAGGGAACAACCCGGTCAACCTCGAGGTTGGCGAAGGGTTCACGCTGGTCACCTCGCCGCGCGAGTCCGGCGCGTCCACGCTGAGCATGGCGCTCGCCGGACGCTACGAACCGCACAGCGGCACCATCGAACTTTTCGACGAGCCCACCACCGCCCGCCAGCGCTTCTCCGAGATCGCCCTGGCCGGCATCCCGCTTATCGACTCCGTCGAGCGCTCCGTTCCCACAAAGGAAATCATCCGGGAGCAAATCTCCTGGGAGCTGCCGTTCTACCGACGCATCCCGCGTGACCTGCTCGGCCACGAACTCGTCGAACCCTGGCTGGAACCACTGCAATTCGACCTGGACGAGGACAAGCTGAAGCTCGGCATCGGCGACCTCGGCATCGTCGACCGGATGCGGCTGCGTGTGCTGCTCGCGCTCATCGCGCGGCCTGACGCGCCGCTCATCATCGTCGACGACCCCGACCAGCTGCGCAACTTCGAACTGCGCAAAGAATTCATCGACAACCTGCGTGACGTCGCAGAACTCAAACCAGTGCTGGTCAACAGCGTGAACAAGGAGGAGCTATGATCGCAGGGCTGCACATCGGCAGCAACTTCCGGAAGTTCGGTCACGGCAAACTGCCGCCGCTCGCCATCATCGCCATCACGCTCATCCCGCTGCTCTTCGGCGGGCTGTTCGTCTGGTCTTACTACGACCCGCTGGGCAACCTGCACAAGATGCCCGTCGCCCTAGTCAACTCGGACGAAGGTGAGCACGGCCTCACCGTCGTCGAAGAGCTCATGGAGGAGCAACCCATGGACTTCCGCCTCGTCAGCGCGGAGGAAGCCCAACGCGGGGTCGCCGACGGCACCTACTACCTCGGCGTAGAGATCCCCAGCGACTTCTCCGAAGCCGCCGAATCCGTCAAGTCCGACAACCCTCACCAGGCGAAACTCAACATCTCCCTCAACGAGACCAACGGGTTCATCCCCACCATGCTCGGCAACCAGGTGACCATGATCATGAGTTCCGTCATCTCGGAGAGCGTGAGTAAAGAGGTGGTCAACCAGCTCTTCGTCGGCTTCAACACCATCCACGACGGCATGGTGCAGGCCGCCGACGGCGCCGGCCAACTCGACGACGGCGCCAACAAAGCCAAAGACGGCAGCGGCAAGCTCAAGGACGGCGCCGGCAAGCTCGACGGTGGCGTCGGGGAGCTCGACAGCGGCGTCAAGAAGCTCGCAGACGGCGCGCAGCAGCTCGACTCCGGCATCGGCGAACTCCAGCAGGGCGCCAACACCCTCAACGAGAAGCTCGGCGAGGCATCCCAAGGCGCCAACAAGCTTGCCGACGGCCTCTCCGCCCTCCAAGACGGCACCAACCAGCTGGGCGCCGGCGCCGCCGCCATCGCCGGCGGCGTAGGCAAGCTGACCTCCATCACGGACCAGCTTAACGTGGCCCAGAACACCTTCAACAGCATCAACGCCACCCTGGACCAGGCCATCCGCCAACTCGACGCCACCCCCGTCCCCGGCGCCTCCGACCTGGCCAACCAGGCCCGCGGCCTGAAAGCTCAGCTCAACGGAGACCAGTTCGTCGCCATGAACCCGCAGATGATCAACGACCTGACCAAACTGCGCAACGGCGCCCACGAACTGTCCACACAGCTCAACGACCCCACCGCCAAATACCGCGCCGGCATGGACCAAGCCGCCGCCGGCGCGCAGACACTAGCCCAGGGGCTGCGTATGCTGCACGACGGCTCCGGCACGCTGGTTGTGGGCGTCGGCAAGCTGAAAGACGGCTCCTCCCGCCTCGTCGTGGGAGCCAACGCCGCAGCCGACGGCACCTCCAAACTCGCCGGCGGCTCCAACCAGCTCGTCGTCGGCCTCAACGAGCTGAACGACGGCCTCGTCACCCTCAGCGACGGCACCGGCGAACTCAGCCTCAAACTCAACGAAGGTGCCGACAAAGCCCCGACCTGGGAAGGCGAACGCCTCGAGAAAGCCACCGACGCCGCCGGCAACCCCGTCGTCCACAACAACACCGGCGACGAACTCACCTTCTTCGGTAAGGGCCTCTCCCCCTTCTTCCTCTCGCTCTCCCTGTGGATCGGCGGCCTGGTGCTCTACATGATCCTCGCGCCGTTCTCACGCCGCGTCATCGACTCCGGCACCAACCCCTTCCGCATGCTCGGCCACACCCTGCTGCCCTCCTTTATCGTCGGCTTCGTGCAAGCTGTGCTGCTGTGGCTCGTACAGGTCGTCGCGATCGGCGTCGAACCGAAGCACCCATTGGGGCTGTTTGGCGTGCTGTGGTTCGGCTCCTGGGTGTTCATGTCGATCATCCTGGCCATCAACATGGTCTTCGGCCCCGCCACAGGCAGACTCGTCACCATGGCGCTCATGTCCCTACAGCTCGTGGCATCCAACGGCCTCTACCCGCCCGAAGTGCAGCCAGGGTTCATCCAGTGGGTCCACGACTGGGACCCAATGCGCTTCACCGTGGACATGATCCGCGTCGCCTTCTTCGGCACCCATGCCGAAGACCCGCGCCTTCTGCGCGCGATCATTGTGCTGTCCCTCCTGGCCGTCGCCTCCTGGCTGATCGGCGCGTGGGGCATGTGGAAGCGCCGCATCCTCAACGACAAGGACATCCACCCAGAGCTCGCCCTGTAGGGGCTCTTGCTTCTTGGCGGGGCGCTGTTGGCGCACCAAATTCCTGTTTTTCTAGGTGCGGTTTTGTGTTCTCCCAGGTCGCAGATTGCCCGCGATGGAATTTGGTGTCGAGTTTCCTGGTGGGGACACCAAATTCCTGCTTTCGGGAAGGTGACTCGGCATTTCCCCAGGTCGCCGGCCCTTCGTGAAGGAATGTGGTGTCACCAGGATTGCGCGAGTGATAAAAGGCGCAACCAACTTTTCACGACCTGGGTTTTTGCCTCAATTTGTCGGAAGCCTGTTTGAAGTTCACGAGTGTGGTGCGCTCCCCTACTGCGAGTGTGTTCTTCGACTGGTAGACTCGCCCCATTGTTGATACGTCAACACGTTTGGTGATTCACTACTAACGAAGGAGAACACTATGTCTACATCTGCGAAGCTTGCATCCGTTGCCCTGCGCGTACCGACGGGGCTTTTCATTTTGAACTCTGCCCTGGGAAAGTTCGGCCTCAACCGCGAGGCCGCTGAGGGTCTCCAGGGGATGGCGGCTAGCGGCATCCCTGCACTGAGCAAGCTGGATCCGGAGCAGTTCGGAAAGGGTCTCGCTGTCTCTGAGGCCGCGGTTGCTGGCGCGCTGCTTGCCCCCTTTGTGAGCAACCGCCTTGCCGGTGTGGCCCTTGGCTCCTTTGGAGCAGGCTTGTTGACGATGTATTTCAACAACGACGCCATGACTGAAGACGACGGCATCCGCCCTTCCCACGATGGTCTTTCCTTGGCGAAGGATTCCTGGCTCGTTTCGATGGGCGCGGCGTTGATGGCGCTGCCGAAGAAGCGTAAGAAGTAGCCGTTTAGGTTTTCTTGCAAGAAAAACCCGGCCCGCGCACCGTGTTGGTGTGCGGGCCGGGTTTTGTTATGCCCTGGCCTCAGCCTGAGGCGGAGTCAACGTTAGTTGTTCCCCGCTGGCTTGGTTTTCTCGGAAGGCTTTGCTTCCTCGGCTATCTGGTTGCCCTTCTTGGAAGAACCATCAATCAGGGTCTGGTTGCCGGTTGCCTTGCCCAGCTGGTAGGAGGAGGTTGCCTCGTCCACACCACAGCTACGCAGGACAAGGTCCGCGATGAGCAGACCGGCGGTGATGGCACCAAGGGCGCCACCAGCAAGACCAAGCATCTGTGGGTTCGCGACCTGGAACGCACCCTGCAGACCAGCGGCGGTCTCTGCGCGGTCGCGGTCGTAGATACCCAGGCCACGCTGGATGTCATCATTTGCACGCTTGATCGCGGCGTTGACCTGTGCGTTGAGGTGCTCCAAACCTGGTACGCGCACCTGGGACAGGATCGCCAGCGGAACCATCAGCAGCAGTGGCGATGCCATGCCGACCAGGCCAGCGATGCACTTCGGGTCCTTGAAGTTAGCATTCGAGGAACCGGACTGATCAACGGTGATCTTGACATCAGTCCTGGTATTGAGCGGGGTCGACTGCAGTGCGTTGCCCTCGACGAGGATGTCGAGCCAGTATTCACCATCTACCTTCGGAGGAAGGATCCACTTACCGTTCTCAAACCGCGGCTTCTCAAAGTTACCGTTCTTATCTTCAGTGCGCTCCTTGTTCTTGATATTGAACTGAAGCTTGCTGAAATCGAACTTAGACTTCGACTCAGGGTTCACCTCGATGATGTACTCGCCCTTTTCGTTGCGAGTGACCTTAAACAGGCCCTTTGGATCTGCGATGTTGGCGCCTGCAGAAGTAGACCAACCCTGTGGCAGGACAGAGACATTGTACTTGGTCACCAGATCGCCACTCGGGTTACGCTCCTCGACAACGATGGTCTGGTGCGCGGCCGCCGGTTTCGGCGTGACTACGAACTTGCCGTCCTTTGCGCTGCTGGAGACAAGGTCAGCACCCTTGGAAACAACGAAGGTGTTCTTCGGGTCAGCAGGTGCGAACTCTACGTCCTGACCAACCAGCGCACCGGTGTTGATTTCCTTGTACTTGCGCTCCTTACCCGGCTTGATGTTCAAGGTGTAGCGAGCCACAACGTTGCCATTGGGGTCAATTTCTTGAACAACGCCAGACTTACCGGCAGTGCCAGCCTTCGGCTTCGCCACCCACTCCGTAAGCTTCTGGCCCTCGCTGTTTACAGAGCCGCTATCAACTGTCTTGGTTTCGAAGTTCTCAGCACCGCTCGCCCACACGATGGTGTTCGGGTTGATCTCAAGTGCTCGGAACTCAGAGGTCTCCGGCAGGTCAAGGGTACGTGCGCCCTTACCGTCGCCAGCGCCGACGGTAAACACATAGTTCGCGTAGACACCACGGTCGTCAGCAACCTGGAATGTGAAGGTCTTGCCTACCGCGCTTTCCTTCGGCTTGACTGCGAAAGCGCTGCCCTGCTCAGACACCTCGAAGAATTCGCTCATCTTCGTTGTGATATCCGTGAGGTTGCTCTTGCCTTCAGCAGTTGCACCGGTCGAATCGGCCGAAGCTATTGAGCCATCGAGGAGTTTGAAGATCTTATCGCCTTCGTAACGAGCAAGCTTGGCCACACCGTCAGTGGTGATGGTGCGCTCAATAGTTTTGTTCGTATCGCGGCCAGGCTTCAGGTTGAACGTGTAGCGCTCGAAAATGTAGCCGTCCTTCGTACGGTTCTCGACGACGACCTCTCCGTCCGCGTTACGCAGCGGCTTCAGTTCCATCGTGGAACCGTCCTCTGGCTTGGACTGCAGCAGCTCTCCACCTTTGACCAGCTTCAGGTTGGTTCCCTGGATAGCCATGTCGTTATCGGTGGTGATGTCGTGCTTGAGTTCCTTGACCTCACCCGGCTTGACCTTTACGACCCACTCAGTGACGACAAGTTCAACGTACGGCTTGTTGCCGTTGTTCGGATCATGCTTGATCTTGTCGCCGACCATGTCAGGGTACGCGAGCTCCGCGTTACCGTGGTCCTTCGGCTGGTTCTGGTCGTCGATGCTGTACCAGCGAATGGTTTCTTGCACGCGAACAATGCCTTCAGCACCAGGTTTGAAGCGGAAGCGCATGTCGGTGATGTCGCCGTTCGCGTTCTTCTTCTCTTCACCCGCAGAGATGATCAAATCCTCGCCCTTGACGACGCGAAGGTTGTTGTTCTTCTCATCACCGGTACGGATCGTCATCAGTGAACGATCAATTACATCGCGAGAGCGGGTCTCCTTATCCAAGGAGTCTGCATTGCGTGCTGGGTTGATCTGGATGTTCCATACACCACGCAGCTCGCCCTTCTCGTCGTGTACCTGCACGACGACCTTGCTGACATCGCTTGCGTTCGCAGCAGCCTCAGTTGGCTTGATGACCCACTTGCCGTTCTCCTCGGTCAGCGTCGCATAGTCCGTGCCGTTGCCCACAATTTTGGCGGTGAGCTTATCCTGCTTGTCGATCTCAACCTTGCCGTCGTGGTTAATGATGACGTCGCGGATGTCTGGTCCAGCATTCGGGTCCTTCTTCACAATGAAGGTGAACTCGTACTTGCGACCATTCTCATCGACGAACGTGACGTGTGCTTCACCCTCGGAGCCCTCGTTCGGGACAATCTTCCAATTGTCGCCGTCCTTCACGATTTCCTTGATCACCTTATTTTGATCGGAAGTGATCTCGTACTTGGTGCCGCCACGGCGCTCAACGTAGCCGACCGAGGTGTCAGCGATCTCGCGTGTGACCTTGTAGGTGGAGTTGAAGTTCTCGATCGTGATGATGTTTTCCTTCTCAACACCATCCTTCGAGGTCACCTTCACATGCACTTCGCCCTGAACGTTCTTGTCCTTCGGCGTGACAACGATGTTACCGGCACCGTCGTCCTCAACCTTGGCGATGTCACCGCCCTTGAGAACCTCGAACTTGTCGCCCTTCTCGATCTTGATGAGCTTGGTGCGATCAGAGCCACCCTGATTGATGTTGTAGAAGTAGTTGTTGACAATCTTGTTGAGGTGCTCAATCTCGCCCGTACGGTCGTTGATCTGCAGCTCGTAGATGTACTCGTTGCCGTTTTCATCGGTAACAACAATCTCAACAACACCGGACCCCTTGAAGCCATCCTTTGGCTTAATGATCAGGTTGTTGTTCTTATCGCGGTCCACAATGACCAGGTCGCCACCACGAGTGATGCGCCAGGAGTAGCCCTGCTTCTTCAAATCGCCCATGTCAAGGATCTTCTTCTCATCCTTGTGACGAATGTCGATCGTGTTGTGGATCTCGTGAACTTCCTTGACGATCTGGGTCTCGTATTCCCGGATAATCTCCTTCACGTTCACGTTCGTGGAGGTCGTCGTGGTCGTCGACTGCGCGGTGGTCGTCTCAGTAACGTCAGACGGTACGACCTCAACTGTCGTTGGGACGGTCGTGTACTCAGTCAACGTCGTAGGAGTGGTGTGCTCCTTGACCGTGGTGACCACTGGCGACTCAGTAACGGTCGTGGTGGTCTTTACTTCCTTACCAGGAATTGTGGACGTAGTGACATACGGTTCTGGCGTCGTAGTCCTCGTGGTGGTGAACGGATCACCATTCTTGCGAACCGTTGTCACGTACGTCGATGGCTCCGGTGTCACCGTCTTCGTAATCGTGCTCGGCGGCAGCGTGGTCGTCGTCTCGCTGGTGATCGGTGGGACCTTCTCCCAACGGGTCACCGTCGTCCCCGGTACCTGCGTCACCGTGGTAACAGTGCTCTTTGGCAGGGTCACGGTGGTGTTCGTGTACTTCGGCGTCGATGGCTTTGGCGGCTTCGGCTTCTCCAGGCCAGGCTGGGACGGAATAATCAGTCGCTGCGTGGTGTATTGACGCGTATAGCTCAACGACAAGTTATAGTTGTTCGGCACTAGAACGACGAGGAACTGCTCGTCACTGACCTTCTTCCGAATCTCTGCGATTGCAGCTTCATCGGTGGTGATGTAGTAGGTCGACGCTGAATGCTGCCGCGTGCCCGGAATCCGCTCGACCTTAAACCCTGTCAGCTGGGTGAACATTTTGGCCTGGTCAGGCTTGTGGTAAATACCCTCACGAACCAGCTTCAACGAATCAGGGTTATTCGAAAGAAGCGCCTGCATCCACGTCATCTTCTGCTTGACGCCGGCGAAATTGCCTTCACGCTGATCCTTCAGGACTGCTTGCATCAGGTTGATGGCGCCTTTTTCGACGTCCTTGTTAATACCTTCGCCAACACCGAAGTGGCCGGATTTACCGGTCAGCTTTCGGTAGGAGTACCCAGACGGATTGTCCCAGGGGTTTCCAATTCCCCAGTCAATGCACCAACCCGGACCATACTGCGTTGCCAGCAAGTCAGTATCTTTATCAATATCCCTTGGGTACTTCTTAGCCCAAAGTGCTTGCTCCTGCTTCACTTGCTGGAGCGTCGCAGGATCAAGTTGTTCGTATTGGCTAGTCACCGCGAGATCTGCGCTCGCGTTTGGTGCAGCAACATGGACGGTACCGACGGCCATAACGCCTGTAACCAGGCCCGCCATGATTCGCTTCTTAAGATGTGCGTTTTGCAACGGCTCAATCCTTAAAAATCGTAGGAGATATTCGAAGCAGCCTGAAGACCATCTGAACACGGATCCACAAACTGACAGACATTTATTCAATCACAAAAATCTCCCTGAAAGTAGTCCACAACGCCCCCACCACCACAAAACCACACAAACACCCATGAAAACCCCACCAAACACACAATAAAATCCCCCTGACCAGCACCTTCATAAAAGCTGGCAAAGTATGCAACAAAAACGTGATCTATCACACGCAAAACAACACCGCCACCAAACAGGGGGGCCACGGTCACCTGGTTTACCTCGTGAAATCCCGACCGCGACAAGCTACGAATGCAAAAAGACCCCTCCCCGTGCGGGAAGAGGTCTTTGCTAGAAGCGGTTACTGCTTAGGTGCCTCCGGGGCTGGCGTCTCGGTGGTCGGGACCTGGGTAGCGGTCCTCACCGCATCCCCCTTCTTGGAAGACCCGTAGATCAACGTGTCGTTACCCGTAGCCTTACCAATCTGGTAGGACGAGGTCTTATCTCCCTGGCCACAGGAACGAAGCACTGCATCCACGATCAGCAGACCAGCAGTGATCGTTCCAAGCGCACCGGCCGCCAGGCCAACCAATTCAGGGTTCACCACACTGAACGCATTCTGGACGCCTGCGGCGCGCTCTGCACGGTCACGGTCGTAGATGCCCAGACCACGCTGGATGCGATCGTTTGCCTCACGCACAGCGGCGTTTAGCTTGCCCTGGATGCCCTCCAGGCCCGGCACACGGACCTGAGAGAGGATACCTAGCGGAATCAGCAGCAACAGCGGCGAAGCGATGCCCACCAGCGATGCAATGCACTTACCGTCAGAAGACCCAGCAGCGTTCTGCTTGATCGAGATATTCACAGAGTAATCAGACGCAACACCGTCAGTGATGACCTTGAATTGAAGGTGCGTAGTACCAGGCGTGATGCCACCCTTGCCCGGTTTAATCGTGATTGAGCCGTCCTTGTCATTCGGCACAGTCATGTCCGGGTCGACAGGCTTGCAGTTATTCGGGCCCTCGCAGACCTTGATGCTGCCTCGGTCGATAGAACCACCCTTCGGAGGAACGATACGCCAGGACCCATCTGGGTTCGGGCTGACGTCGGAGTTACCAGGCTTGACAATGACGTTGCCCTCAGAGGTGGCCGGAACATCGACGTCGATGATGCGGACCGGGTTACCGTTGCTGTCGACTTCCTCAATCTGTACGCGGCCGGACTTGCCAGGACGTGGCTTCAATGTGAAGCTGCCAGGCGTGGTCGGGATCTCCTCGATGATGTCCTCGCCTCGCAGAACGCGGAAGGTGTTCTTGCCCTCACCTGGTGTGATCTTGTCCGTCAGCTTCGGCTGGTAGATACGACGCTCTTCGACGAACTTCAGCGCACCACTATCCTCAGTGATAGTGATGTTGTGCTGCTTGACAACCTTTCCGTTGTTGTCCTTTTCAACAACTACGACCTTGCCACCCTTCGACCCTTCCTTCATGCGGAGAGTGAAGTTGTTCTCGGAGTCCTTGACAATCTCAACGTGCTCCTGGCCCTCAACAACCTCGTACTTGTGGTTGTTGACGATCGTGACGTCGAAGGTGCCTTTCTCCGTGATCGTGTAGGAACGTTCGATCTTACCGGAGGAGCTGGAGCCGCCCTTGCCCTTCGTGATGTTCAGGATGAACCTCTGGTAGACGTTGCCATCCTTGTCAGTGACCTCAACGACAACCTTGCCCTCAGCGCCGTCCTTCGGTGTGAGAGTCCACTCGTCGCCCTTGTTGGACAGGTCGGCGAGGTTGCCACCCTCAACGATATTCATGGTGTCGCCTGGGTTGACGTTCGAGGTGAACTTGTCATCGGACGTGATCTCGAAGGAGGTCACGTTTGGTTCGTTCGGCGTCACGTTGTAGATGAAGCGCTTGATCGGCAGGCCACGCGAGTTCTGAATCTCGATGGCAACCTTGCCGGAAACGGCCTTCTTCAACGTCAGCGTCTGGTCGCCCTGTGGGTTGACCTTTCCATCCAGAAGATCCGCGCCAGCGATGACGACGAACTCCTGGTTCTTATTGACGCCAGGAAGGGTCAGTGACGAGCCTGCTGGAAGGTCGCGCTGAGTCTCATCAACCTTGGCCTGGGTGACCTTGATGACGTGCTCGATAAGCTCGTGGCCGCCTGCGGACTTCTCCACGACGCGGAACTCACCGACGAAGTCGGAGTTCGGCATGAGGTAGAACTTGTTCGGGTCGTTCTCGTCCTTGACCCAGCTGAAGTTATCCGTGCCATCAGGGAACGTGAACTCGTTACTGCCAAGACCCTTCGTGAGGACCAAGGTGCGGCGGTTCGAAATCTCGGTCTCGACGGTCTTCTTCTCAGGCTTCGCTTCCTGTGGGGTGACCACGATGGTGTAGACGGCAACCAGCTGGCCGTTGGAGTCCTTGACGTGTGCAACGATCAGGCCTTCGCCATTCGGCTCGAGGGTCCATTTGCCGTCGCCTTGCAGCTGCGCGTCGTCGATAAGCTCCTTGCCGCGAACGATCTGGAGTGTGTCGCCCTTTTCGCCCTCAAGCTCAACCTTGTCGCCAACGGTAATGATCTCCGTCTTGGAATCAACGAGGACGTTGCGTCCGTCGCGGATCTCCAGGGTGAAGATGAAGGTCTCGCCCTTGTCGTTCTTCACGCGGACGACAACCGTGCCGTTCTTTTCAGCCGCCTCAGCCTTCGGGGTGAGGAGCCACTGGTCACCCTTCTTCTCCAGCGTCTGGACGAATTCCTTGCCCTTGAGGATCTCAGGCTCCCCGACGATGTTGTCAACCTCGATCTTGTACGAGGAGACGTTACCGATCACACGGGACTGGTTGTATTTGTTCGGCTTGGTGTCAACGTTGAATTGGTAGTTCTCTTCGTTACCGGTCGGCTTACCGTCCTTGTCCACCTCGAAGACCTTGATCTTCACTGTTCCGGTGATGACGCCATCCTTGACGTTAACGCGCAGTGTGTCGCCATCCTCGGTGGTTGTCACCAAATCTTTGCCCTCGGTGACCTCGTACTTCCAGCCCTTCGGAATGTTGATGGACTGGTCAAGGCCCGTGACGGACACGTTGAAGAAGTGATTGTTCACGCGAACAGTCTTCTCAGTGGTCTTCTGGGAGTCTTTGTTCACCACGTGAATCGTGTACTCGTAGCGGTTGCCGTCACCGTCGGAGATGACGATGCGAACATCGCCTTCACCCTGCTTCTTCGGGGTGATAACAAGGCGGTTGTTTTCCTTCTTGACGTCAACCAGACCGTTGGAGTCGTCGACAAACTCAATCTTCCAGTTGCCCGACTTGTTCGGCTCGATAACCTTGGACTCGCTCTTGTTCGAGAAGTCGTACACGTAGTTGTACTTGTAGAAGTGGCGCTCAACCGTGGTGGTCTTGCGGGTCTCGGAAACACGGGTGACAGTCGTGTCAACGACCTTCGTTTCGGTCGCCGGCGCAGCCGTGACGGTCTTCGTCTCAGTCTTCGGGGCCAGCGTCTTCGTCGCGGTGACGTAAGTTGGCTCAGTCACGGTAACCTTTGGACGCACCTTGTCAGTCTCGGTGATCGTCGGACGAAGCGTCTTGGTCTCGGTGACGGTAACAGCAGGCTGCTGCTTCTCAAAAATGTACGTTTCGCGTGGCGCCGTCTCGGTCACGGTCACGGTGCTCTTCGGAGCCTGTTCGAACTCGGTGACGGTAACAGCAGGTTGCTGCGCACGCTCGGTCACGGTGACCGGATCCGGCGTTTCGGTCTTCTCCTTAATGTGAAGTTCCCGATATTTGTTGGTCACGGTGACCGTCGGGCGTTCAGTAATGGTCTCGAATTCAGTACCAGCGCTCTCGTACACGGTGTGCGTCACGGTCGGAACGCCGGACTCAGTCACCGTAGAGGTAACGCCAGGGCCTTCAGTTACAGTCACCGTCGTCGTGACGGTGCCGCCCCCGTTGTTGCCACCCGGGCGTGGGTAAAAGCCATCCAAACCAGGCTGGGTCGGAGGAATCAGACGCTGGAAGGTTGCCTCACGGCCATCCTGGTAGATGTTGTAATCCTTCGGCAGCAAGACGGTAACGTACTCGCCGTCACGAACTGTGCTGGCAACACGGCTAAACGCAGCCTCATCCTTAATCAGCGCGTAGCTTGGCTGGTACTCGTTGTTACCACCGAAGACACCACTAATGCGGAAACCGGTCCACTGAGTGAATTCCTGGTTGGTCACGGTCACGCCGTTCTGCGCCTGTCCGTTCACAATGTGGGAACGCTGACCATCCAGGACGCTCTTGTTGTTGGAAAGCAACGCCTGCAGCGCAACGTTTTTCTTTTTCACATCGTCGAAGTTCCGGCTGTACCAGGAGGTCAGCATCGACTTCGTCAGCGAAATCGCAGCCTTCTCAATGTCCGGGTGAATGCCAAGGCTGCCGTTGAAGCCGTTGAATCCGTACAGGCCAGACATACCGTCCAACTTGCGCAGTTCATAACCCCGGGTATCCAGGTTTGGCTGTGGCTTCTCAAGATCAATGCACCAGCCTGGGCCCATCGGGGTGACCTGCATCCAGGTCGCCAGCATGGCCTTGTAGTCTTCCTGACGGGTGAGCATCTTGATTTGCTCAGTATTAAAGCGCAGTGCCTCTGCGTACTTGTCATTCGGCAGCGAAGAGTACGTACGCGTAATGCGCTCGTCTGCACTTGCGTCCGGGGCGACGACAACAGCGCCACCTGCAATCATTGCGCCCGTAACCAGGCCCGCCATGATTCGCTTCTTAAGATGTGCGTTTTGCAACGGCTCAATCCTTAAAAATCGTAGGAGATATTCGAAGCAGCCTGAAGACCATCTGAACACGGATCCACAAACTGACAGACATTTATTCAATCACAAAAATCTCCCTGAAAGTAGTCCACAACGCCCCCACCACCACAAAACCACACAAACACCCATGAAAACCCCACCAAACACACAATAAAATCCCCCTGACCAGCACCTTCATAAAAGCTGGCAAAGTATGCAACAAAAACGTGATCTATCACACGCAAAATAACACCGCCACCAAACAGGGGGTGTGACCTTTGCATACGAAAAAACCCTGGCCTCCGAACCGAAGACCAGGGTTTACCTGTGGAGCATAGGAGAATCGAACTCCTGACATCCTGCTTGCAAAGCAGGTGCTCTACCAACTGAGCTAATGCCCCTTTCGTTCCTGTGGGCCTAGCAAGAATCGAACTTGCGACCTCATCGTTATCAGCGATGCGCTCTAACCGACTGAGCTATAGGCCCTGGGAACGAGAAGTAAGATTACCTACCACTATAACCTTTGACAAATCGCCAGTACAGGCGGCATTTTTACGCTGTTATAGCGGTAGGTATCGCACGGCTATCGCGCCCTGTTGGACATCACTAGGGTGACACCGCCAACCAGGTCCGCAATTGCGTTGTAGAGCAACGCCGTCAGCGGGGCCATCACCGCGACGAACACCACGCCGATGAGCCCGAAAAGGCCGGCCGCGGACATGACCAGGGTGGCGTCGATAACTTGGTCGCCGCCGACGCCGCTGACCAGCGAGTTCACGGAGTCGATGACCCCTGTCTGCGCGAGGCCGTAGTAGACGATGGCCGCGCCCAGCATCCACGCGACGAAGCCGACGAGGGCGAGGATTGTCGCCACCTTAAACACGGAGGCGACACCCACGCGCCGCACCACTATCTTGCGGGCGGCCATGATTTACTCCCCATCCTTCGGCGAGGCGGAGATGGACGAGGAAGTCTGTTCCTTGGCTTCCTCAATCGTCTTCTCGCCCTTGGCAACCGCGGTAGCTTCCTCTTCGCCCTGCTCCTCGACGTTCTTGTCGATAGCCAGCAGCTCGACGTCATCCGCAAGGTCGACGAGACGGACGCCCATCGTGGCGCGAGAGGAAGGACGGATCTGGTTGACCTCAGTGCGGATCACGCCGCCTGCGGAGGTGATGGCGAAGATCTGGTCTTCCTCATCGACTGCGAGGGCGCCGATCAGCTTGCCGCGCTTCGGGGTGTACTTGAAGGTCATCACGCCCATGCCGCCGCGGCCCTGGGTGTTGTACTCCTCGATCGCGGTGCGCTTGCCGTAACCGCCAGCTGTGGCGACGAGCAGGTACTCGCCGTCCTGGGCCACGGTCATCGCGAGCAGCTTGTCGTCGCCGCGGAAGCGCATGCCCTTCACGCCGGCGGTCGCGCGGCCCATTGGGCGCAGCTGGTCGTCGTCAGCGGTGAAACGGATGGACTGACCCTGCTCAGAGACGAGCAACAGGTCGTCTTCCTCGCCGGCCAGTGCGGCGCCGATCAGGGCGTCGCCCTCGTTGAGGTTGATCGCGATGAGGCCCGCGGAACGTGCCGACTCGTAGTCGGTCAGGCGGGACTTCTTCACGCGACCATCGCGGGTGGCCAGGACCAGGTACGGGGCGTCCTCGTAGGACTGGATCTGGATAACCTGCGCAATGCGCTCCTCCGGCTGGAACTCCAGCAGGTTCGCCACGTGCTGACCGCGGGCAGTACGGCCCGCCTCCGGCAGCTCGTAGGCCTTGAGGCGGTACACGCGTCCGAAGTTGGTGAAGAAGAGGATCCAATCGTGGGTGGAGCAGATGAAGAAGTGCTTCACCACGTCGTCCTGCTTCAGTTCCGCGCCGCGGACACCCTTGCCGCCACGCTTCTGCGCCTTGTAGGCATCCACCTTCGTGCGCTTGGCATAACCGGTGGAGGTGATGGTGACCACGACGTTCTCGCGCGCGATGAGGTCTTCCTCGGTCACATCGCCGGTCGCGGCAACAATCTGAGTGCGGCGCTCGTCGCCATACTTTTCGACGATCTCACGCAACTCGTTGCCAACGATCTCCCGCTGGCGTTCCGGGCGGGCCAAGATGTCCTTGTAGTCGGCAATCTTGCGCTCGATCTCGGCCAGGTCGTCGATGATCTTCTGGCGCTCCAGCGCTGCCAGGCGGCGCAGCTGCATTGCCAGGATTTCGTTTGCCTGAATCTCGTCGACGTCGAGAAGCTTGATCAGGCCCTGGCGGGCGTCGTCAACCGTTGGCGAGCGACGGATCAGGGCGATGACCTCGTCCAACGCATCGAGGGCCTTGACCAAGCCGCGCAGGATGTGGGCGCGCTTCTCGGCCTCATCCAAGCGGAACTTGGTGCGGCGAACAATGACGTCGATCTGGTGCTTGACGTAGTAGCGCAGCATCTGGTCGAGGCGCAGCGTGCGCGGCACGCCGTCCACGATGGAGAGCATGTTCGCGGAGAAGTTCGTCTCCAGCTGCGAGTGCTTGTACAGGTTATTGAGTACCACTCGAGGAACCGCGTCACGCTTGAGCCTGACCACGATACGCATACCGATGCGGTCCGAGGACTCATCATCAATGTCGGCGATGCCCACCATCTTGCCCGCGGCGACCTGCTCCGCAATGTTGTGGATGAAGTTATCCCGGTTGACCTGGTACGGCAGCTCCGTAATCGTGATGACCTGGCGGTTGCCGATCTCCTCGATCTCGGTGACACCACGCATGCGGATGGAACCGCGGCCGGTGGTGTAGGCGTCCTTGATGCCCTGATCGCCGACGATGAGGCCGGCCGTCGGAAAGTCCGGGCCCTTCACTCGCTCCATCACCGCGTCGAGCGCCGCCTGCTCATCCGCGTCGTGATTGTCGAGCATCCAGTAGATGGCCTCCGCCAACTCGTTCAAGTTGTGCGGCGGAATGTTCGTGGCCATACCGACGGCGATACCGTTCGAGCCGTTCATCAGCAGGTTCGGCACACGCGACGGCAGCACGTCCGGCTCGCGGGTCTTGCCGTCGTAGTTCGGGGAGAACTCCACGGCGTCCTCGCGGATGTCGCGGACCATCTCCATCGCCAGCGGCGTCATCTTGCACTCGGTGTAACGCATGGCCGCGGGGCCGTCGTTACCCGGGGAACCGAAGTTACCCTGACCGTCTACCAGCGGGTAGCGCATCGACCACGGCTGGGCCATGCGCACCAGCGTGTCGTAAATGGCGCTATCGCCGTGCGGGTGGAAGTTACCCATCGTGTCAGCGACAGGCTTGGCACTCTTCACGTACGAGCGTTCGGGGCGGTACCCGTGGTCGTACATCGCGTAAATGATGCGGCGGTGCACCGGCTTCATGCCGTCGTGCACGTCCGGGAGGGCACGACCCACGATCACGCTCATCGCGTAATCGATGTAGCTCGTCTGCATCTCCTCGTTGATGTCAATGGGCTGGATGGCGTCGGAACCGCCGCCACCTAGAGTGTCATCACTCATAGGTCACCTTTCTTCAAACATTGGTTCCTACCGATTCTAGCGCCTTGTGCGCCGAAGCACTCCTGCGCCGTGGTATCACTCTGATACCATCACGGCATGGCCATGACGCTACGACTCAGCACAGACGAAGACACGGCCCTCATCATGCTCGCCTCCGCGTGGGGCTGCTCCAAACAAGAGGCCGCCCGCCGCGCCATCGTCACCGCCGCCTCCCGCCTTCTTGACGACGCCACCATTACCAACCTCGCCCGCACCACCCTGCAGGAATACGCCCACACCGAACGCCGCATCCGGCAGGCCCGCGATGCGTAACTTGAGCAACGAGCAGCTGTTGGCCATCGCCGACGAATGCGCGCATATATATAAGGTGCGAATACGTTCCTTCGCCGCACTGTGCGCCTGCGCCGCCGTCCCCGGCGCCCGCCTCCACGGCGTGTCCGTCTACGACACCTCACACGCCGCCGCCCGCGGACTCGCTGACACCATCCGCATGCTGCAGCCCCTCACCGGAGCCAACGATGCCTTCGCCGACGTCGCCGAAACCACCTATTTGCGGTGGGTCGAGGAAGCGTAACTCCGTACTTTCTCCTACACTGGCAACTATTTACACGGACCATTGGAAAACACTAGGCGGAGGAACAATGAACGCTACGAAGTACACCGCAGTATTAGCAACCACCGCAGCACTGATCGGCGCCGGCCTGGCCGCACCGCAACTGCGCGCGGAAGAGAATACTGCAACCACTGCGTCTCAGGCGCAGGAAACGCGCGAATGGCGCAACGTTGAAATCACCGCAGGCGGCACCATCACCGTTAAGCCGAGCGTCCCACTCCCAGAAGGCGCCAAAGCCGTCGGCCCGACCAGCATTGACGGCTGGAAGCTGAATACCGACGAAAAGACCGGTGCCGTTACCATCGAGGCCGCACCGAAGCTGCGCCCCGGCCAGGGTCTGCGCTACCGCGTCGTCGTCCTCTTCGCCGACAAGACCACCGCCACCTACGACTCCGAAATTACCGTCGTCCCAGGCGGCAACAACAACGCCAACACCTCCACCATCGAGTACAAAGACTCGCTCGTCCAGCCGAAGCAGAGCGTTACCGTGACCCCCACGGGCACGTTCCCGCAGGGCACGAAGTTCTATCTCAACAGCGACAAAATTGAGAAGTGGGACGTCAGCGTCGAGGAGGCAACCGGCGCCGTCACCGTCAAGGTCGGCGACATCGGCTTTGGTTCCTGGCTCTCCGTCCCAGTTCGCGCCGAGTTTCCCGACGGCTCCTCCGACGTCAAGCACGCCAAAGTAACCGTCGCCGACGAGCACGGCAACACCACCCCGTCCTCCGACCGCCTCGCCGCGAAGTACACCCCGGCCTACCCCACCACGGAAATCGCGGGCAACGAGACAGCCACCGTCAAGCAGACCGCTGAACTGCCGGAAGGCACCACATTCAAGATCATCGGCGAATCCAAGTACTGGGACCTCTCCATCGACGCCAAAGGCACCATCACCGCGAAGCCAAAGCAGCCGCTCGCTGCCGGTGCAGTTGTGAATGTGCCTGTCATCGTCACCTACTCCGACGACTCCCAAGACTTCGTACAAGCCAAGGTCGAAGTGACGAAGGACCCCGTGTGGCAGTCCAGCAAGGCCACCGTAGACTACCCGGTGACCACCTCCCCCGCTGATGAGACCGCCACCATCACTCCTGCACTCAAAGATGTGCCGGAGGGCACCAAGTTCGCCATGAACGCAACGCCACCAACCGGCTGGGAGGTCGGCATCAATCCTTCTACCGGTGTGGTGACCGTTCACGCCCCAGAGGGCACCCGCGCAGGCACCCAGATCAACGTGCCCATCCGCGTCGACTTCCCCGACGGCTCCCGCGCCATCAGCAACGCCGTCATCCTCTTCGAGGCGCCGACCAACCCAGAGGCGAAGAAGTTCACGGTCACCTACAAGGACGTGACCATCAAGGCCGGCGAGAACCGCGTGGCCAAACCAACCGAGTCTTTGCCGACCGGTGCGACCGTCAGGGGTCCGGAAAACCAGAGCGTCAACGGTGTGAAGGTCAACACCGATAAGGACGGCGCCGTCACCATTGAAGCACCAGGCTACGCCCGCAACTTCGAATTCACGGTCCCTATCGTGATCCTCTTCCGCGACGGCTCCACACAAGAAACGAAATTCAACGTCACAGTGAAGGCGAAGGAGACGACTGCGCCGAAGACGTCGGAGACCAAGCCTTCAACCAAGCCGACCACCTCCGCGGCGGAACCGTCCGCGCCGCGGACAAGCGAGCCCACGACGTCCGCCCCGCGGACAAGCGAGGAAGCGTCAAGCGAGCAGCCGACCACGACCAAGCCGACCACCTCCGCGGCGGAACCGTCCGCCCCGCGGACAACCGACCCGACAACGACCGCCCCACGGACAAGCGAAGAGGCGTCGACAAGTGAGGCGGCTCCGACGACCTCAGCGAAGCCTTCGAAGCCACAGGCTGAGACGACCAAGCTTGAGTACGCGCGCACGGCGGTGCACGCGGGCGAAACGGTGACGCTGAAGCCGTCGGGCGAATTCCCCGCGGGGACGAAGTTCAATGGGCCGAGCGGGTCGCAGTCTGGCTGGAGTGCAAGCACGAACAGCGCGACGGGCGAGATTCGCGTGTCCGCCCCGGCGAACGCGACCGCAGGTACCACGGTGGAGTTCCCTGTCACCGTGACGTTCCCGGACAACTCGAAGCAGCTCCACCACGTGGTTGTGTACGTCGAGCGCACGACCACGGCGCCAAGCGCCAGCGAGCAGCCGACGAGCACAGCGCCGACGAGCACGACGACGCCAGCGAAGCCGAAGGAATCGCAGGCGGACAAGACGGACGTCGACTTTGAGCACCCGAAGGTGAACGCTGGCGACACGATCGTGCAGCGCCCGAGCGGCAACGTTCCGGCCGGCACGAAGTTCACGGGCCCGAACGGCACCTACGAGGGCTGGAAGCTCGCCACCGACCCACGCACGGGTGAGGTCACTATCACGCCTCCAGCAGCCGCGAAGCCAGGTGCCTCCATCGACTACACCGTCACGGCGACGTTCCCTGACTGGTCGACGAAGGAGTACAAGCTGAAGGCCACGGTTGCGGACGACGGTAAGGGTGGTGAGACCGGATCGAGTAGCGATGGGTCCAGCAGCTCCTCCTCGAAGGAGGAAGGCTCCAGCACGGGCGCGACCATCGGCATCGTGGTCGGTGTGCTCGCGCTGCTCGGCCTGCTGGCCGGTGCGGCGAACTACTTGCTGCCGTACGTCGACATCAACGCGCTGCTTCGCTAACACCGTTCGCGCGGGGACGATATTCTAAGCATTATGAAGAAAATTAGTGCTATCGTCCTCGCCGGCGGGGTCGCGGCGTCGCTGATCGTCGCGCCGCAAGCAACCACCGCCCCATCGGGATCCTCGGGGTCCTCTCAAAAGACGCCGGTGATCACGCCGACCGTCACCCCACCAAAGCAGCCACCGCTCGGCAGTGCGTACACGGGATCGGCGCCGGTCTCGCTGACGATGGCGGCGCTGCTCACCCTGCTGGTCGGCCAAGTAATTGTCGACGCCGTCCCCCCACTGCGCGCAGCCGTCGACGACCTCGCGCGTCAGGCAGGGCTCTCGGGTGTAATGGGATCCTCGCAGGGTAATCGTATTTTCGACTTCTCCAAGATCGACCTCAACGAGTTGCAGAAGATACTGCCCAAGGTCTAAACCCCACCCCAAATATGTAACCACTGTGACTCATGATAAATTTGTCTCTGTTGTGGTTACAGAGTCCTGTGTGACTGCTGTGGCGGAAGAGCCGCAACGCTCAACGTAACAATGCGACCTGCCGGGGGGCAGGTCGCATTTGTCATACAATCAACGGCATGGAAACACCACAAGGACTCAACGCGCTCCTCCACAACGGGCGCCGCCCAGGCATTGTCGACGCGCTCGCCGGAGTCGTCGACCAGACCGTCGCAGACCAAAGCGGACTCACCGGCATGGCGCTGCGCTCCGCAGTCGCAGGCGTAAAGAAAGTCGACGCCCGCATCCTGCACAAAGGCATCAACACCGTCCTCCCCCAGCTGCTCGAGCAGCTCAACCCCCGCTGGGAAGACTACAAAAACAGCGACCACGCCGCCTTCGGCGAATACCTCGCACAACACGAAGACGACGTGGTCGCAGAACTCGTCTCACTCGGCGACAACCTCCGCGACTCCATGCCAGCAGGCGTACAGAAGATCTACGCCACGTTCCGCAGCAAGGCCGCCAAAATTGTGGGGCCTGCGCTGCCGCGGATCGGAGAGGTCGTCGAAAAGCAGATGGAAGGCTAGACGTCCAGGAAACGGACGTCCTTCGCCTTGCGGGTGATGAACGAGCGGCGAGCCGCGACATCATCACCCATCAGGATGCTGAACAGCTCATCAGCGCGCTGAGCGTCCTCCACATCAACACGACGCAAAATACGGTGATCTCGGTCAAGCGTGGTCTCCCACAGCTCGCTCGGGTTCATCTCACCCAGACCCTTGTAACGCTGGATGCCGTCATCCGTGTTGATCTTGCGGCCGGCCTCCAGGCCCTCCGCGAGCAGCTGGTCGCGCTCCGCATCAGAGAACGCGTAGCCCGGCTCACCCTTGCCCCACTTCAGCTTGTAGAGCGGCGGGTTCGCCAAGTAGACGTGGCCCTCCTCGATGAGCTCCGGCATGAAGCGGAACAGCAGCGTCAGCAGCAGCGTCGCGATGTGCTGGCCGTCGACGTCAGCATCCGCCATCAGCACAATCTTGTGGTAGCGCAGCTTCGAAATATCGAACTCTTCGTGAATACCCGTACCCAGCGCGGTAATAATCGCCTGGACCTCCGCGTTCTTCAACACGCGGTCCATGCGGGCCTTCTCCACGTTCAGGATCTTGCCGCGCAGCGGAAGAATCGCCTGGTACATCGAGTCGCGGCCCTGCTTGGCCGAACCACCTGCTGAGTCACCCTCAACAATGAACAGCTCAGACAGCTTCGGGTCCTTCGAACGGCAATCCGCCAACTTACCCGGCAAGCCACCCAGATCCGTCGCCGACTTGCGACGCACCAAGTCACGCGCCTTCCGCGCCGCTTGACGCGCCTGCGAAGACGCAACCGCCTTCGAAATAATGGCCTTCGCCTCCGCCGGGTTCGCATCAAACCAGTCCGACAGATTCTCGTTCACGGCGCGCTGCACGAAGCCCTTCACCTCGGTATTACCGAGCTTCGTCTTCGTCTGGCCCTCAAACTGCGGGTCCGCCACGCGGACAGACACCACGGCTGCAAGACCCTCACGGCAGTCATCGCCAGTGAGGTTCGGCTCCTTGTCCTTCAGCAGCTTATGGTCACGCGCGTAACGGTTCATCAGCGTGGTCAACGCCGCACGGAAACCCTCCTCGTGCGTACCGCCCTCATGGGTATTAATGGTGTTCGCGAAGGTGTGCACAGACTCCTTAAACGAGCTGTTCCACTGCATCGCCACCTCAGCCTCAAGGCCATCGCCCTTTTGGTCGAAGCCCACGATCGTCGGGTGGATCGCCGTCTTCGACTTATTCAGATGGTTGACGTAATCGATCAGGCCATCCGGGTAGTGGTAGGTGACCTTCTTCTCACGCTTCTTCTTCGGGGCAGCGGCCGCATCGCCTTCGGTGGCGGCGTCGTCAAACGAATCCGAACCAACCGCGGCGGCCGTGTCGCCCTCCTCCGCGATCGCCTCAAGCTCAAGCTCCTGCTCAGAGACGCGCTCGTCCTTCAACGTGATGGTCAGGCCCTTATTCAGGAACGCCATCTCCTGCAAACGACGCGAAATGGTCTCCCACTTGAAATCCGTGGTCTCGAAAATCTCCGGGTCCGGCCAAAAACGAATCGCCGTCCCAGTACCGCGGGCGTTACCGCCCTCCTCCAGAAGCTCCGGCTGCGCGTTCACAAAACGCTGGTACCAGTGCTTGCCCTCGCGCTTAATGTCCGCCTCAACACGCGTGGACAGGGCGTTCACCACGGAAATACCCACACCGTGCAAACCACCCGACACCGCATACGACTCCGAGTCGAACTTACCGCCCGCGTGCAGCTGCGTCATCACGACCTGCACCGTCGGCGCACCAGACGGGTGCATCTCCACCGGAATACCACGACCATTATCGACGACCTCTACGCCGCCATCCGCGAGCAGAGTCACATCGACGCGATCGGCATAGCCCGCCATCGCCTCATCGACCGAGTTATCCACGACCTCCCACACCAAATGGTGCAGGCCACGCTCACCGGTCGACCCAATGTACATACCTGGGCGTTTCCGGACGGCCTCGAGGCCCTCGAGGATAGTAATCGACGACGCGTCATAATGAGGTTGTTGATCAGCCACTGGAAAAGACGCTCCTCCTGAAAAATGTCATTAACCCGTCCTATCTTACACGTAAAACAGGACACCAAACCCCACGACTACCCGTATGTGTCCCTCGGTCCCCGCCCCTTCACGTGCAGCGGACCATAGCGCCAACTCTTCACCCGCGGACCATAAATGTGCAGCTTCCGAATCACATCCGGGCCCACCTTCTCCGCGATCGCGCGCAGCACCGTCGACTGCATATACTTCAGCTGCGTCGCCCACGCCGTCGTCGTACACGTGATGAAGACCTCGCCATCCTTAATCATCTCCACCTTCGTATGCTCCGCAATCGTGGCGCCGACCAGGCCCTCCCAATTGCCCATCACCCAGCCATACGCCATATTCTCCGTCCAATCGCGCTTCCGGATCTCCTTCCCCAGCAGCGACGAAAACGACTTCACCTTGTAACTCCGCGGCAACGCCCGGCCATCCTTGCCCGTCGGCCGCCCACGCTCCAGCCACGGCCGGCGCTCCTCCTGCTCAAAATGCAGCCCCGGCACCGTAATGTCCTTCACCGGACGGCCCTTGCCCTGACTGCGGCGCGGCACCACACTCGCACCTTGCTTCGACAAATCCGGCAGCCTCCCACCACGCCGCTTCGCCGTGCGCCGCAGCTGGTCAAACGTCGTGCCCACCAAGTCACGCTCGCTCAATGTGGGACACCCCCTCCTCCATCCGCACGTGATACCGCGCCGTCACCGCCCCATCCAAGTTCCCCGGCAAATCATCACCGACCGCCGCCGTAATCAACACCTGCTCCGCCGACTCCGCCACATGCACCAACCGCTCCCGGCGCTTCGCGTCCAACTCCGCAAACACATCATCCAGAATCAGCACCGGATCCGTGCCCTCACCAGCCAACAAGCGGTACTCCGCCAAGTGCAAACTCAGCGCAAAGGACCACGTCTCCCCATGCGACGCATAGCCTTTCGCCGGCTGCTGACCCAACATCAACACCACATCATCCCGATGCGGCCCAACCAGCGTTGAGCCACGCTCAATCTCCTCTTTTCGACGCCTCCCCAACTCCGACAACATCGCCGCCTCCAACACCCGCGGATCCCTCGACGCCGCCCCCGTCAACTCCAACACCGCCCTATCCAGCGTCGACGTGTACTCCACCGACGCCGCACGCGACTCCGGCGCCACCGACGCATAGGACTCCGTAATGTGGTCGGAGAGGGCGTCGACAAGCAGAAGCCTGCCCGCCAGCACCTGCGCCCCATAACGCGCCAACTGTGCATCCCACGCATCCAACGTGCTCAACGCACCCGCGCCCGCCGCATCCCCATAACCGCGGCGCAGCGCCATATTCTGCGAACGCAACAACGCATTACGCTGGCGCAACACCTTGTCATAGTCCGCCTTCACCCCACCATGACGCGGCGTACGCACCGCCGCCAACGCATCCAAAAACCGGCGCCGATCCCCCGGCTCCCCATTCACCAACCGCAAATCCTCCGGCGAAAACATCACCGTCCGCAACACACCCAGCAGCTCACGCGCCGACTTCAACCGCGTCCTATTAATCTGCGCCTGATTCGCCCCACTCGACTTAATCAACACATGCGTCGTCAGCGCGCGACCCTCATTCACCGTCGTCGCCGACACACGCGCATCACTCGCCCCCGAACGGATCAGCGGGCCATCCGTCGCCACCCGGTGACTCCCGAGCATCGACGTGTACCGCACCGCCTCCACAACGTTCGTCTTCCCATGCCCATTACGGCCAGAAAACACCGTGACGCCCGGCTCCAAATCCACATGCAACTCCCGCCACGAACGGAAATCACGCAGGTCAAGTTCCGAAACGTACATCGCGGCAAACTAGCCCGGCAGACGAACCGGCATCAACAAATACGTGAAATTCGTCTCCGGCGTCGGGAACAACCCATCATCACCCTTCTCCGGCAAGGACTCCGGCTCCGGAATCATAATCGCCGGACGCGACGACTCCGTAAACCCAAACACCGCACGATCCGTCCCAATCACCGACAAACCATCACGCAAATAACCAGCATTAAACGCAATCAACAACTCATCCTCCCCCACAAACTGCGCAGGAATCGACTCCGACGCCTCACCCGAATCAGCCCCCGACGCAAACAACGTCACCTGACCCTCCGAAAAATGCAACCTCAACTGCGCATTCCGATCCGCCACCAACGACACACGACGAATCGCCTCCAACAACGGAGCAACCTCCACCGACGCCATCGACGTATGCGCCTTCGGCAACAACGGCTGCACATTCGGGAAATCCGCATCCAACATACGCGTCGTCGTCTCACGATTGCCCGCATGCAAACCAAACAAACCGTCCGCGCCCACATTATCGACGCCACCAACGGCAATCTGCACCGGCTCCTCCAACTGCGTATCCAACGTCCGAGCGTTATCCAACAACGTCTTCGCCGGTACCAACAGCTTCGCCGCAACCCCCTCACCAGCAGGCGACCACTCCAACGAACGCAACGCCAACCGGAAACGGTCCGTCGCCGTCAGATGCAACGTCGAACCCTCCACCTCAATGTGGATACCCGTGAGCATCGGCAACGTGTCATCCTTACCCGCCGCGGCAGCCACCTGCATCACCGCACCGCTCAGATCCTCCGAGCTGATCGTGCCCGTCACCTCAGGCAACTGCGGCAACTGCGGATAATCATCCAATGGCATCAGAGGCAGCTCGAAGTGGGCGGAGCCGCCGTCGAGAAGCAGCTTCGAATCATTCGTAGAAACCTCAACCGGCTGATTCGGCATATTCGACACAATGTCAGCCAACAACTTACCCGCCACCGCAACGCGACCCGGCGTAGCAACCTCCGCCGCAATCCGCACCCGCGACGACACCTCATAATCGAAGCCCGCGAACTCCAAACCCTCATCCGACGCCGTAATCAACACCGCGCGCAAAATCGGCTGCGTGTTCTTCGTCGGCAACATCCGAGCAACCCACGCCACCGCGTCCGACAGGTCCTCCTTGTGCACGCGGAAAGAAACGTTGGAATTCAAGTTGTCATGGATGTCCGCCATAGTGACACGGGCTCCTTGCAGTACGTAGAGATTCTTGTAATTACGTTCTCACTTTAGGCGGGGACGCGCTTTTTGTCATTCGAGTTTTCACATAGCTTTTTGGGTCGTTGCTCGTTCGTGAGCCGTCCATGCGCCGTTCTGCACAGGTCCCCTTTCTACTCTAGGAATTACAAGTAAAAACCTTGGGAACAACAATAAGTCCTGTGCAATCTGTGGAATTACAAGTATTTGCCGTGGTTGGAGCGCGAAAACAGGGTGTGCAATTGCCTGTGGATGAATTGTGGATAACTCGACTCAGTTGTGGATAGAATTTTTAGCATCTGGCCTGTGCACAACTTGGAAAGGGTTGTCCACTGGGGATTCACAAGTTATCCACAAGCACTGTGGGGTGTGACGTGGGTCTCTTTGTGGTGGGGGTCACTCGCGTGTTTTGCCCCTGAATGTGAATTACAGCGGTGTAATTACACAGGTGTGGATAAGTCTGTGGATTGTTTGCTGGGTGGGGCCCCGTCAGCGTTTCCCCAGGTCGGGCGCTGGCAGCGAAGGAATATGGTGTCGCGTGGGTTGCGTGAGTGACAAAGGACGCAATCCTGCCGACGGACTACGGCAAAAGCCCAGGTCGCGAAAAGTCGGTTGCATCCTTTGTCACTCGCTGCCCAATCTCTGCACCAAATTCCTTGCTTTCTGCACGTGAGTTTGGAAAAACCCAGGTTGGAAGATGGTTGTGAAGGAATTTGGTGTCTTTGACTCTCGGTGAGGCACCAAATTCCAGGATTTTGGGTAAAGCGCTGGGTAAAACCCCAGGTGAGCATAACTCCGCGAGGGAATTTGGTGCGGGGGGCAACGCGGGGGCTAGCAACTAGCGCAGGGTGCGGGCGCGGGCCTTGATGATCTGGGTCAACTCCTGGATTTCGTCGTAGGTGACGCGGTTCTCCGTCATTTCCTTGCGGATCTTGCGGTCCGCGTACATCACGGTGGTGTGGTCCTTGCCCCCGAACTCGTCGCCGATCTTGGGCAGGGAGAGTTCGGTCAGTTCGCGACACAGGTACATCGCGATCTGGCGGGCGTGCGCCACCTGACGGGTTTTACCTGCGCCGATGAGCTGGTCCATCGTGACGTTGAAGTATTCGGCCGCGTACTCCTTGATGGTGGAGGCGTTGATATTGATGTCGCCTTCGTCGGGGAGGATGTCGCGAAGTGCGACTTGGGCGACGTCGAGGGTGATGGGCTCGTCGATAAGGGAGGAGTAGGCCGAGACCCTGATGAGGGCGCCCTCGAGCTCGCGGATCGACGACTCGAATTGTGAGGCGATGAGCTCGAGCACCTGGTGGTCGACTTGCGTGCCGTCGGCTGCTGCCTTCTTCATCAAGATGGCGATGCGGGTCTCCAGGTCAGGTGGCTGGACATCGGTGATGAGGCCGCCTTCGAAACGCGTGCGGAGGCGGTCCTCGAGGGTGGTGAGCTGCTTCGGTGGGCGGTCAGACGACAGGATGATCTGCTTATTCGCCTGGTGCAGCGCGTTGAAGGTGTGGAAGAACTCCTCCTGGGTGCCTTCCTTGCCCTCGAGGAACTGGATGTCGTCGACCATGAGGATGTCGAGGTTGCGGTAGCGGCGCTTGAAGCTTTCTTGGCGGTCGTCGCGCACGGAGTTGATGTAGTCGTTCGTGAACTCCTCGGAGGAGACGTACTTGATGCGGAGGTTTGGCTGCAGGACCTGCGCGTAGTTGCCGGCGGCGTGCAGCAAGTGCGTCTTGCCGAGCCCGGATCCGCCCCAGATGAACAGGGGGTTGTAGGCCTTCGCGGGGTTCTCGGCGACGGCGACGGCGGCGCCGTTGGCGAAGCGGTTCGAGGAGCCGATGACGAAGTTTTCGAAGGTGTACTTCGGGTTCAGGCTGGTCTCGCGCTCGGGGTCGTGGGCAGGCTTTTCGCGGGGGATTCGCTGAGGGACGGTCGGGTGCGCCGTCGCCTGGTGGTGTTGTTGTTGGCGGGCGTGCATCTCGGCGAGTTCGTCGAGGCCCATTGGGATTTGCTCGCCGGGGGTCATGTAGGCGGGGTCGATGGCCTCGGGAGCTGGCGCGGCAGGCGGGGGCGTGGGGGTCGGCGGGGCTGCTGGTGCCTGGATTGAGACGGCCAGCGTGCAGTGTTTGCCCACGTGGGAGGCCAGGAGCGCCGTGATGTGCGGTGCCAGGGACTGCTCCACGACCGTTTTCGCGGCGGCGTGGGGTGCGGAGAGGATGGCGTAGCCGTCGACAAGCATGACGGGGCGGACGAGTTGGAGGTACGCGCGTTCTTGCGGGGTGAGCGATGGGACCTGTGAGCTGGGCTGTTCCGACAGCGCCAGCAAGTCGGCGACGATGGTGCGCCATAGCGTTTCGATGTCTTGCTCTGCCAACGTCCCGCTCTCTTCCTAGTCCAACATGACATTTAGTGATGTTCGTCATATCTGTGGAATTTCACGTACATTCCACCGCTGTTTCACAGATTTTGTAATTCCAAAACCTGCCTCTCACCAGTATCTTCCACAGACTTATCCACACCTGTGGATAACTCCGGTGAGTAAGTTGTCCACAGTCTCTCGCCTCACCTGTGGATAACTTTTTCGTGAATATTCACCGGCGTTGACCTGCGGTAATTACAAATTCTTCCGAAAAGTCTCAACCTGTTGTTCACAGTTATCCACAGCGATGTGGAGAAAGAGCGTGTGTAATTGTGGTGCTTTACCATTGTTACCCGGTATGAGCTTGCAATGTCTAACAGCCCGCGGGTCGCAACCCTGTGGATAACTCGTTTCGACGGTGTAATTCACAGCGAATGTCGAACATCGCCTACGCGTGTTTGGAAGTAATCGCGCGTCAGGCCGGTGATAGCGCGGCCCCCGGTGTTCGAAAATGCGCAACCACCTGCGCGAAAGTACAGCTTTGTAATTACGGGGGTAAACGAATGGACGCTCGCCCCACCCGGCGCAAAAAGGCGGTGTGTCGATTTGAACAACCAGCGGTTTTTCGCGTAGTCTGGCGTAGTCTGTCACACCACGGGCGCGAAGCAACATGCCCACGGTGTGCTTGAGAGCAACATCTACGCGGTGCACCGGGCCGCCCACCCAGGGCGAGTCAGCGAAGGTGATGCATGCAGGTCAACGCGCACAACGCGCAGCGGCCGGGCAATCTCAACCTGCACATTATAATTCCGGGACGGCTACTACCCCGGGAGGGAACACGTCGCACACCGCGGCGGGTTCCCGCTGGCCGTCGTGACCTCTTTAAAGGAGTCCACCGTGTCTAAGCGGACTTTCCAGCCAAACAACCGCCGTCGCTCACGCAAGCACGGCTTCCGTGCCCGCATGCGTACCCGCGCCGGCCGCGCAATCGTTTCCGCGCGCCGCAAGAAGGGCCGCGCAAACCTCTCGGCATAAACGCCGAAGCGCAGCGACACCGTGTTACCCCGCCCGCACAAACTCGCCTCATCTGCCGACTTCCGGCAGACCATGAGGAAGGGAGTGCGCGCGGGGTCTCGCACTTTAATCGTCCACGTCCGCTCGCGGGCCGAAGACACCATCGCGCTCCAAGGAGGGCCGCGCTTCGGACTGATCGTGTCCAAGCAGGTTGGCAACGCGGTGACCAGGCACGCAGTGTCTCGAAAGCTGCGGCATGTGCTGCGAGGGGGCGTCGAGAAGCTGGGGCAGCACCACGACGTCGTGGTGAGGGCCCTGCCCGCCTCAGCCACCGCCACGAGCGCGCAACTCGCACACGACTACAACGCCGCGCTGCGCAAAGCCCTGGACAAATGGCGTACTACAACTTCCTAGGCCAACGCATCCCCGCACCACCAAACGCGGCCGCGCGGGCACTCGTGAAAGCCGTACGCTGCTACCAAAAGTACCTCTCACCCCTTAAGATGGGTGCGACGTGTCGTTTCATGCCAGTGTGCAGCGCCTACGCCCTCGAAGCGGTCGCGCGACACGGTGCCACCAAAGGCACCCTGCTCAGCGTGGCCCGCGTCTGTAAATGTGGGCCCTGGCACCCCGGCGGGTTCGACCCAGTACCCGGCAGCGGTACGGACGCGTCCACAGAAACGACCACCAAGTAACAACGAGGAGAAACACCCCAAAGTGCTGAATTTCATCTACTGGCCGATTTCTTGGGTGCTGTGGTTCTGGCACAAAGTATTCGGCTTCATACTCTCGCCGGACTCGGCGTTGTCATGGATCCTGTCCATCGTCTTCCTCACCTTCACCCTGCGAACCCTGCTGGTCAAGCCCATGGTCAACCAAATGCGGTCCATGCGCAAAATGCAGGAAATGCAGCCGAAGATGCAGGAAATCCGCCAAAAGTACAAGAACGACCAGCAAAAAATGGCGGAAGAGACGCAAAAACTGTACAAGGAGATGGGCACCAACCCACTCGCCTCGTGCATCGTCCCGCTGGCACAGATGCCCGTATTCATCGGACTGTTCCACGTGCTGCGCTCCTTCAACCGCACCGGCACCGGCCCCAACCAGCTGGGCTTAAGCGTTGAAGAAAACCGCAACCTGGCCAACTACGCGTTCTCCCCAGAAGACGTCCGCTCCTTCCTAGACGCCGACTTCTTCGGTGTGCCGCTCTCCGCCTACATGTCCATGCCAGAAGACGCCTTCGCAGCGTTCACCGGCCTGGACTTCACGCGCGCCAACATCATCATGGTGTGCCTGCCGCTCGTGCTCATCTCCGCGACGTTCACCCACCTGAACGCCCGGATGTCCCTGAACCGTCAGGCTGCTCGCCGCGCCGCCGGCAAGACCAACAGCCCATCCGGCGACAACGCCGCCATGATGGAACAGCAGATGCAGATGATGAACAAGATGATGCTGTGGGTCTTCCCGGTCATGATCATCGCGTCCGGCTTCCTGTGGCACATCGGCCTGCTGTTCTACATGCTGGCCAACAACGTGTGGACCTTCTTCCAGACCCGCATCGTCTTCGCCAAGATGGACGCCGAGGAAGAGGAAGAGGAGCGCGCCAAGGCAGAAGCCAAACGCGCCTCCGCGCCCGTTGTCGGTGCACGCAAGGTAGACAAGCGCAGCAAGAAGCAGCGCAAGCAGCAAGGCAAGTAACTTGGCCCCTAGTGAGCCTTCAGCCCCCAGCAAGTGTTTGCTGGGGGCGTTACTTTTACTAGAGTCGATGCCAGACCAAAATTCAAAGGAGTACACAGCCGTGTCAGCACTACCCACAGCCGCCGCCACCATCTTCGGCGACCGCCTGCCACTCGCCCAGGCCTACCACGAATCGCTCGCCACCACCGCCGCCGAGCGCGGCTTCATCGGCCCCAAAGAAGTCAGCCGCCTGTGGCAACGGCACATCCTCAACTGTGCGGTCGTCTCCGAAGCACTTGACGACGCCACCACCGTCGCCGACATCGGATCCGGCGCGGGACTGCCCGGCATCCCACTGGCCATCGCACGCCCCGACGTCACGTTTACCCTCATCGAGCCGCTGCTGAAGCGCTCCACGTACCTCGCCGAGGTGCAACGCGAACTGGGTTTGGACAACGTCACCGTCGTCCGCGGCCGCGCCGAAGAGCAGCCCGGCGGGCAATTCGACGTGGTCACCTCCCGTGCCGTCGCACCCCTGGGCAAGCTGGCCGGCTGGAGCCTTCCACTGGTCCGCCACGGGGGCTCGATGTTGGCGCTGAAAGGCGCTAGTGTTGCAGAAGAACTCGAACGCGACGCGCGGGCGATCAAGAAAGCCGGGGGTATCACGCCGAACATTTTCCAGGTTGGCGGCGACGTCCTCGACCAGCCGACCACCCTCATCCGAATCGTGCGGAAATAGCGGAAAGGAACACCACCAGCATGGACAACGCCACGCTGCAACGGCCCGCGCACACCCGCGTGTTCACCGTTGCGAACCAGAAGGGCGGCGTCGGCAAGACGACGACATCGGTGAACATGGCGTCGGCACTCAGCCGCCAAGGCATGCGCGTCCTCGTCATCGACCTTGACCCGCAGGGCAACGCCTCCACCGCGCTCGGCGCCGAGCACACCTCCGGCACCACCTCCAGCTACGAAGTTCTCATCGGCGAAGCCACGCCCGAGGAAGCGCTGCAGCCGCACGCTAACAACGAGAACCTCTACTGCATCCCCGCCACCATCGACCTCGCCGGCGCCGAGATCGAGTTGGTGTCCATGGTGCGCCGCGAATACCGGCTCCACGACGCCATCCGGCGCGGCTTCCTCGAAGAACACAACTTCGACTACGTCTTCATCGACTGCCCGCCATCGCTCGGGCTGCTCACCATCAACGCCATGACCGCCGTCGACGAAGTCATGATCCCCATCCAGTGCGAGTACTACGCGCTTGAGGGCGTCGGCCAGCTGCTCGGCAACATCGGCATGATCCGCGAGCACCTCAACCACAACCTGCACATCTCCGCGATCGTGCTCACCATGTACGACGCCCGCACGCGCCTCGCGGCGGACGTCGCCGGCGAGGTGCGCAACCAGTTCGGCGAAGTGGTGCTGCGCAACGTCATCCCGCGCTCCGTGAAAGTCTCCGAGGCGCCCGGTTACGGCCAAACCGTCATCGACTACGACCCACTCTCCAGCGGAGCGCTGGCCTACTACGACGCCGCCCGCGAACTGGCAACACGCGGCGACTACCAACCACACGCCACCACGGGGCCCATCGGCGTCAGCCCCCAGGTGGCCCAACAACTTGACGAGGGCGAGGAATAACCATGGCACAAGAGCGTAAAGGCGGCCTCGGCCGCGGACTAGCAGCACTCATCCCGCAGGCACCAGCCGCGACCGACAAAACCGGCAAAACAGGCGGTATCGGCGGCAAGGCCTCCGACGTGATCTTCGGGGCCGGAGCTCCTGCCGGCGCCGCAGAGACTGCTGGCGGTGGTGGTGGCGGCGATAAACTTCCGCCGCGCGGAAAGCGACCCAAGGTTGCGGGCGCGCCCACCGTCGGCGCCACCCCCGAGAACGTCATCCAGCCGGTGCCAGTCGGCGCACGCTACCAAGAAATCGCGATCGGGCAAATCATCCCGAACCCGAAGCAGCCCCGCCAGGTCTTCGACGAAGACGACCTCAACGAACTGGTCCACTCCATCCGCGAGTTCGGCCTGCTGCAGCCCATCGTCGTCCGCGACACCCCCGACGGCTTCGAACTCATCATGGGCGAGCGCCGCTGGCGCGCTGCCTCCAAAGCCGGCCTGAAACACATCCCAGCCATCGTCCGCGAAACCTCCGACGAGGACATGTTGCGCGACGCCCTGCTGGAAAACATCCACCGCGTCCAACTCAACCCACTCGAAGAAGCCGCCGCCTACCAGCAGCTCCTCGAAGAGTTCGGCGTCACCCAGGAGCAACTCGCCGACAAACTCGGGCGCTCCCGCCCCGTGATCACCAACGCGATCCGCCTCCTGCGCCTCCCAGTGCCAGTGCAGCGCCGCGTCGCCGCAGGCGTCCTCTCCGCAGGCCACGCCCGCGCCCTCCTCGGCCTCAAACTCGGCAGCGACGCCCTGACATCCAACGGCCAAAACCTGCTCGCCGAACGCATCGTCTCCGAAGGCCTAAGCGTCCGCGCCACCGAAGAAGCCGTCACCCTCATGAACAACGAAGGCGGCGTCCCGCAAAAGAAACGCCGCGAACCCACCCCCCAACCCGAATACCTGACCCGGGCCGCCGACCAACTCGCCGACGAATGGGACACCAAAGTCTCCGTCACCATGGGCAAGCGGAAAGGCAAAATCGTCGTCGAATTCGGCGACCGTCAGGACTTCGAACGCATCATGGGCCTCATCCAGGGCACAGACTAACTACAGGTGCTCCTGGCGGAGCAGCTCCTGGAAGGAATAAGTGCCTGTCGGCTGATCATCAGAATCCAGCAAGTACAGGCGCTTCACTGCCACCACAACCGCCTCAGCGATCGCGTCACGCTGCTCCGGATCCGTCACGACCTCAACATCGTGCGGATTCGTGACATAACCAGCCACAATCTCCACCGACGGCATCCGCGTCATCCGCAGCATCTCCCACGTCCGGGCATGATTCCAGCAATTACGTAGCGACGTCCTCGCCGCAATCTCACGCTGAATATAGCCCGACAGCGTCTCCCCCGTCATCGACGACGTCCCGTTCTCCGAACCGAAATAGAACGTGGCCACACCATTCGCCTTCTCATTGGCATACCGGTCCAGCTGCAGGGAAATCACCAAGTCGGCGTCGAAGCCGTTCGCCAAATCGGCGCGCTCCTTACACGACGGATTATCACCACGCGGGCGGGAAATAATCGTCTCCACACCAGCCGCAATCATGCGGCCCTCCACGCGCTGCGCCAAATCCCACAGGATCTCCTCCTCCGTGATCTGGCCAAAGGGGCCGTCGACAAGCGAACCCTTATCCGCACCACCAAGATGCGGATCAATCACCACGCGCTTGCCCGCCAACTGCGGGCCCGCCGCGCGCACATGCTCACGCTCACGAATCGCATGCGCAGAACCACCCGTAATCCGGCGGCCCAACAGGCTCAACGCGTGCAACGTATCCGGGCCACACACCCCATCGTCTTCCAAACCCGAATTCAGCTGGTAATTCACCACGGCCTCGTGCGTACGGGGACCAAACCGGCCATCCACGCGATCCGAATAAAATCCCAGCTCATGCAGCTGCGTCTGCAACTGGCCCACGTCGTCGCCCACCAGCTCCTGATTCGGCTGATACTGCAACACACGCGCCCCCAACGTATACGAGGCCTCACGCAGCTCACGCAACGTCAAATCATCAATCGTGCCAGTCGGCATAATTCCCCGCGACTGCTGAAACGCCTTCACCGACTCAGCCAAAGGGGCGTCGAAAAGCATCTCATCAGGAGTGAACTGCCGAGAGTTGAAGTCCTCAATGTCACCATCGAAGTCCTCCAACATGCCCAAACGCGCAAGCGTCGCACGCGCCTCGGCCACCCGAGCACTCGAATCACCTACGCGGAGAATGTCACCCACTGGGCACCTTTCTACAAAACCAACAATGCAGACTATTCTACGTCGAACAGCCTACAGGTACGACTCAACCTTCTGGAGGATCTGCGCCTTCGGCAGCGCCCCCACAAACTCATCCACCTTCTGGCCATCCTTGAAGATCAACACAGTCGGAATCGACATGACCTGGAACATCATCCCCAGCTCACGCTCCTCATCCACATTCACCTTCACGACCTTCACCTTGCCATCCAGCTCAGTCGCAAGCTCATCCAACACCGGCGACAACTTCCGGCACGGAGCACACCACTCAGCCCAAAAATCCACCAACACCGGCGTCGAAGCCTCAACAACCTCAGCCTTAAACGTGTTCTTCGTCACATCAACAGGTGCACTCATTATTCCTCCTTGAATACAGTTCTCTCTATCCTAAAGCGCCGCAAGGAAATGCTGCGCATCCAACGCCGCCCGGCACCCCGAACCAGCCGCCGTAATCGCCTGACGATAATGGTTATCCACCAAATCACCACACGCAAACACACCCGGCACGCTCGTGCGCGTCGAAGGGGCGTCGACAAGGACGTAGCCACCCTCATCCGTGGCCACCTGGCCCTCCAAGAACGCCGAACGCGGATCGTGCCCAATCGCCACGAACAACGCCGTCGCATCCAACACCGACTCCTCACCCGACTGCACATTCCGCACCTTCAGGCCCCCGACCTTGCCATCCTTCTCGACGACCTCTTCGACCACCGAATGCGTAATGAACTCAATCTTCTCATTCGCCCGAGCGCGCTCCAACATAATCTGCGACGCGCGGAAATTCTCCGAACGGTGAATAATCGATACCTTCGACCCAAACTTCGTCAAAAACGTCGCCTCCTCCATCGCCGAATCACCACCGCCCACAACAGCAATGTGCTGATCCTTAAAGAAGAAACCATCACACGTCGCACACGTGGACACACCACGACCCGTCAACTCAGCCTCACCCGGAATACCCAAGTGACGCGGCGCCGCACCAGTAGCCAGAATCACCGCGCGAGCCTGATAGACATCATCCCCAACGAACAGCTTCTTCACGTCCCCGCTGAGATCCACCTTGTCCACCAAGTCAGACTCCAGACACGCCCCGAACTTCTCCGCTTGCTCACGCATCTGCATCATCAAATCCGGGCCCATCACCCCGTCCTTGAAGCCCGGGAAATTCTCCACCTCCGTGGTGTTCATCAGCTCGCCGCCGTACTCGTAACCCTCAAACACCAGCGGGTTCAGCTCCGCGCGTGCTGCATACAGCGCCGCTGTGTACCCCGCCGGGCCCGAGCCGACAATAATCACGTCATGAATCTGGTCTTGCTTCTCGTTGGTCTCGTTGGCCATGGAAACTCCTCGTAGATTTGCTCTGTCTGGTGTGTAAACGTAGTAAGTCTACTGTTTGTTCCAGACGTGTGCTTCTTCCTTGCTTCTGCCCTGCATAAGGAGGTGCGCACCAGATTCCCGCTCCCGGGGTTGGTGACCTGGGGAAACGCCGAGGGTGCCTAGGGGGAATCCGTGAATGTGGTGTCACTCCGGCCGAACGGAGTGGCAAAGGGCGCATCCTACTTTCTGTGACCTGGGCTTTTGCCGGGGTCGGTCGGCAGGGTTGCGTCTCTTGTCACTCGTTGCCCTGTGTGCACCAGATTCCTGCTTTTCGGGAGGGTGCCGTCGCGTTCTCCCAGGTCGCTGGTGCTGCGTGAAGGAATGTGGTGTCACTCCGGCCGAACGGAGTGACAAAGGAAGCACCCCACTTTTCGTGACCTGGGCTTTTGCCGGGGTCGGTCGGCAGGGTTGCGTCTCTTGTCACTCGTTGCCCTGTGTGCACCAGATTCCTGCTTTTCTGCACATCGATTTTGAAAAGGCCAGGTCGTAGATCGGCGGTGAGGGAATTTGGTGCGCGCCTAACTTTCCTGTGGCGGGGAGCTAGCAGACCTCTTCCATGTGCTCGAGCATCATGGCTCGGGCGCGGGCGCGGCGGGACTTCATGGTGCCGGGCTGGACGCCGCACGTGTCGGCGGCGGATTGGAGCGACATGCCCATGATGTCGATGAGGTAGACGGCCTTCCGGTGGGCCTCCGGCACGACGCGGAGTGCATCCTTGACGGCGATGAGGCGATCCAGGTTGGCGGTTGGGTCGTGGGCGAGGCGGGGGTCCTTGTCTTGGGGGATGACGTCGTAATCGTCGAGGGAGACGGTGTACTCGGCGCGGCGACGGCGTTGGTGGTCGAGGCTCGCGTTGGCGACCAGGCGGTACAGCCAGGTGGACACCTTCGACTCGAAGCGGAAACGATGCAGGTGGCGCGACGCTTTCAGCAGGGCGTCTTGGACGATGTCCTGGGCGTCCTGCTCATTGCATGAGTAGCGAAGGGCCACGCCGAACATGTTGCGTTGGTGGCGTCGGACGATGACGTTGAAGGCGTGGACGTCGTCGGCGATGTAATCGTGGACGAGTTGGTGGTCTGTTTTTCTGCGCATGATGCACCCTCCCATTGCTGATGCATCCAGTGTGATGCATCAGCCCCAGGAAGGGAAGCGCTTTTTGTCCACCTTGGTGGACATCACCGGAGGTTGGTGCGGCCGATGAGGGTGATGTCGCGAAGGATGATGTCCTGGCCGGACACGTTGAGGATCAGGCCGGTGAGTTCCGGTGAGTCCTCCACATCGATGCCGTTTTCGCCACTGAGGAACGTGCCCTCCTGTAGCAGCGGCAGCTCGGCGGGGCTGCCGTTCCACGAGGCACCCGTGGGCAGCCCGTAGAGACGGAACGTGTCGCCGTTGGATGGGGTGTCGACGATCACGTGCTCCAGGGTGAACCCGGTGCGGGCGGTGGCCCCTTTGCCTGGTCGGAGTTCGACGCTCACTTCGTCCGAGCCGGTCCAGGTGGTGGAGCGGTCGGCGTCGACAAGCTCGGGGGCGGATGTGCCCTCGATGGTCGCGCGCATCGGGGTGAGTAGCACGGGCAGACCCTTGACCTCCTCCTCGACTTCCTCCGCGCCAGACTGTACGGAGTCGACAGTGACGGGTGCGTTGGTGTCGTCGCCGGAGAGGAACCCGACGAGGTAGGCGGTGAGCGCCGCGATGACGATGACCGCGCCGACCGCGAGCGACAGCAGCACCGCCAGCGTGACCGGGCGGTAGCGGCGGGAGCCGAAGCCGCCGCGCAGGTCCTTCGGCTCCTCCGGCTGCTCCTCCACCGGCTCGACGGGGTCGATTGCTTCGGCGGGTGCGTCCTCTGGTTCGTCGCGGGTGAGCTGGCGCTCGAGTTCGCGGAAGTCGTGGGACTCGATGGCGTCGGCGTCGACGAGGGCGCGGGTGGTGCTGGCGACGTCGGCGAGGTCATCGGAGTCGACATTGGTGGTCAGCAGCTGCAGCGCGGAGGCGAAGGCGTCCGCGTCGTCGGCGGCGGAGGCGTCCGGCAGGACGGCCGGGAACGCGAGGCGCACGTGGCCCTCGCGGTCGATACGGAGGCGCTGGCGGTTATCCAACCCGAGCGGCACCCCGGCCTCGTGGGCCGCGGCGATCGCGCCCGCCAACGGGGCAAGCGCGTTCGCCACCGCGTCCGTGTGCAACGTCTGGCCGGACTCGGCCACGGCGCGGACCGAGGAGCCCTCCACCCAGTCCGCAACCACGAGGGCGCCCGTGCGGTAGGACAGGATCTCGATGTTCTCCGGCAGCGCCGGGTGGCGCAGCATCGCGAGCTTGCGCGTGCGGCGCGACACACCGGCCGCGTCGATCGCGGCCTGGCGTGGCGTCGCCGGCGCCATCGGGGCCATGCCCGTCGTATCGACGAACGTCAGCGCCACGGAGCGGCCCGTCGACACCTCGCGGGCCTGCCAGAACCTGGCGCCCGTCGTGGAGCCGTGATCGCGGATGAGGCGGAAACGGCCATCCGACACCGACGCACCCGGCACCAAGCGGGGGCCTCGCACGACACCGGCCGACATCGGCGGCGGCACCGGCGACGCGTTGAACGTGTCGGCGGCGAGGAACTGCTGCGACATATCCCGCAGGTCCACTTCCCCGACCTCGATCGCCGCGTCCTCGTCCGGGCGGATGAAGCGGCCCACACCCGGGATGCGCGCCAGCGCGCGGCCCAGGTTCTGCACCTCCGGCAAACCAGAACGCGACAGCACCAGGCCCGTCGCCACCACGAACAGCACGCCGAGGACGATCACCTCAAGCAGGAAGCCCAGCGACGGCAGCCCGATGAGACCGCCGAGGAAGGATGGGGCGTCGACACCCGCGACATCGCGCACGAGCCAGCGGACCAGGAACGTCACAGCGATACCGATCAGCGCCGAGGCCGCCGCCCACAGCGACGTATGCAGCACCGAGCGGGCCTCCAGCGTGCCCAACTTACGACGCAACAGCAGCGCACCAATCACCGCGCCGGCGACGAAACCGAAGCCGTTCGCCGCACCCAACAGCACCACCACCGACTGCGTCGAGTCCGCGACCAGCGGCGCAAGGTACGACAGCACTACCTTCGTGATCGTGATGCCGGCGATGATGAACGTCGGCGTCCACGCCTCCTCCCGCGCGTAAAACACACGCAGGTGCAGCATCACCAGGGCGTACGGGATCAGGGTGAACGCGGAGAAACTCACCGTCAGGCCCAGCGTGCGGGCCGTGTTGCCGTCGAAGTTGCCGTACGCGAACAGCGCATGCCCGATATCCGGGCCGAGCGCCGTCATAAAGACAATGATCGGGATCAGGGCGATGAACGTCAGCTTCGTACCCAGCGTCAGGTCGCGGACCACGGCGGCGTCGTCACCGTCGGCGGCGTTGCGGGACAGGCGCGGCATAATCGCCGTCAGCAAGGTGACGCCAATGATGCCGTAGGGCACCTGCAGCAGCATCCAGTGCTGCTGGTAAATAATCGGGGCGGCGTCGCTCGCCATCGACGCGATACGCGTGGTCACGATGTAGCCGACCTGGCTGATACCCACATAGGTCACGATCGCCAGGGCCATCCCGCCGAACACCTTGAGGCGGTCGTCGATACCCCACAACGGCCGCAGATTGATGCCGAGCTTGCGCAGCGCAGGCAACATAATCAAGCACTGCACCGCCACACCCAACGTCGTACCGACGCCCAGCAGCAGCACATGCGGATTCGCTATCGACGCCGGTGCTGCGGGATTTAAGCTGCCTGGCAACATCATGTAGCCCAGCAACACCGCAATGGAAACGATATTGTTCGCCACCGGCGCCCACGCACCCGGACGGAAATGCTCCTTCGTATTCAGCACCGCCATAAACAGCGAGAACATGCCGTAGAAGAAAATCTGCGGCAGCACCAAATACGCAAAGGATGTCGATTGCGCGACGTTGACCTGCCCCTCATCGTCCAGGAAGAGGCGCGTCAGCAGCGGCGCGGCGGCCACCGCGATCACGGTCACCACCGTCAGAATCGTCAGCGTCAGCGTGAACAGCTGGCGGATAAAGCGCTCCCCGTGGTCGGGGTCCTCCTTCTCCGCACGCACCAGCACCGGCACGACCAGGGCCGTCAGCACCGACCCCAGCACGATCTCCGTAATGATGTTCGGCAGCGTATTCGCCGTATTAAATGCCGACGCCACCGCCGGGCCCAACGCGGCACCAATCAGCACCGTGCGGATGAAGCCCGTGATGCGGGAAATCAGCGTCGCGATCGCCATCGAGCCCGTCGCCCGCACCACCGAAGCGTTGCCCTGGACGGGCTCCGGCACCGCCGCCGACGGGTCCGCCGTCAGCGTCGAACGGTCCGGAGCTTCGGCCTCCGTGGTGTCGATAAGTTCTGGGTTCTCTCGCGGGGTGGGCACCGGCGCCGGCGGCGCAGGGGGCACGATTCGGCCACGCGTACCAGCCCGAGGTTGCTCAACCACGTCAGTCTCCAATCAAAGGTGGGTGTTCATTGTCCAAACGTTGCTCTGTTGTAGGACTACGGGGCGCCGCCCGCGCCCTGCGTCGGCGGCCCACGGAATACATCAGCATCAGGGCCACCAGCACGCCAAGCCCGGCGACGAGTGCCCAGCCCTCCACGGCGGCGCCCGCCGTGCGCACCGAAATGTTTACTGGCTGCGAGATCGGGCTGCCGTCGGCACCCGCTAGGTACAGCTGCAGGTCAATACTGCGTTGGTCCTCCGGGTAGTCCGCCGTCATCTGCACCGTTTGCGAGCCGCGGGCCGGGATCCGCATCGTCGTTGGCACGTGCAGCGTGATCGGGCCGCTCGCCGCCTGGAACCGAATCGTGGTCTCCACGGGCAGCGGCATCCCGTTCTGCGCCACAATCAGCAGCGGACTCGACGGGGAGGTCCGCGTGTACACGTTGCCCGGCGGAATCAGCGTTATCGACGCCCGCAACGCCTGCAGCGTGTCTCTGCTGCCCCGCAGGCGCTCGGCCGTGGTCCGTACGGTGGCGTCGTAACGCGAGAGTGCCTGGCGCTCCTGCATGCTCAGGGCGGCCAGCACGTCGCGGCGCAGCGGTAGCGTGAACCCGTAGCGGGTCAGCGCCACCTGCGGGTCATTCGCCAGGAGTTGCGTCAAGTCGTCTGTGAACTCGGCCTGCTGGGAGGCCGTCAGCACCTCCGCGTCCGACATGACCGTCGGGTCCGGAAACAGCGTGCCGACGCGCGTCGCCACTGGCACCGCCGCCGGGTCGGGCGTGTTCAGGAAGTCGCCGAAACTCATCGGCGCCGCCTTGCCTTCCCGCACGAGGTCGGCGACCGTCCCCAGCAGCAGTGCGGCCGAGTCGGCGTCCCAGCCGGCCGGCGGGTTCACGAACACCGGTTCCTCCGGAGTCGCCTCCTGCACCGCCAGCCGTAGCGCGGACGCCGCGTTGATCGCGCGCGCCCGTTGGGAGTCCATCTCGTACCGGAACCGGAGTGCGTCATTTGAGTAGCCGACGGTCGCGGGCGCGGAGCCGACCGTCGCTAAGACTGAAGCCAGCGAGTCCTGGAACTGCACCGCCATCACCCCCGGCGCCACCCACGCGGCGTTGCCGGGGCCCGGGTGGTCGACGCTGCTGCGCGCCGCCAGCACCTTCACCGGGTGCGCAGGCGCCGCCGGGAACACGTCCGCCGCATCCGGCAGCTCGTTACGGTCGAGCGCCGCCTGCCCGTCCCCGTTTATCGACGCCCGCTCCGCCCGAGCAGCCTCCCACTCCCCCTGCAGTCCGTGCTGCGGAATGGCCGAGTCGATGTGGTTCGCCCAGCCGAAGGCAGGCGCTGCGTCTTTCGTGATGTAACCGGCGCCCGGAATGACGGCGTTGAGCGTGCCCGCGGTGCCGAGCTCCTGCTCGAGCACGAACGGGCCGCGCTCCAACGCTTCCCGCATTAACCACTGGTCACCGGTGCGCGCAAGAGTGTTGATGTCCACGTTCTGCCACGGCAGCGCCACTGTGCAGCCCTTCGCGGCGACGCTGCGCAGCTGGGTCAGCCATGCCTTCGCGTCCGCGGAGCCGGTGCCGGGCTCGCCCTGGGCGGTGGTGTCGTCGGTATTCCAGCTGTCGCGGAGCCGTTTGGGTTCCACGGCGACGGGCGGGCGTGTGGTGGTCACGCGGTAGCCTTCCGCCATCCGCGCGACCGTATCCACGAGGGCCGGGTCGAGTCCCACGCACGTGGCGAAGCCGACGCCGGGCTCCTCCACGGCCTCCTCGTACTGGCTGAGCAGCCGCTCGAGCCGCCCGCCTGGCGCGAGTTGGTGCGCCAACGTCTCCGACTTCAGCAACAGCGGGGCGCGCTCCGGCGCTTCTCCGGTCTCGCCGGGCACGATGTCTATCGGCGCGGTGATCGGGTACAGCGCGGTCATCGCCGGCGCAGGGTCCTCGGAGGGTGCGCCGCGCACTGAAATGTGGAAGCGCTCGGTGTCCAGCGTCGTCGCGCCTTGTTTCAGCTCGAACAGCAGCGGGTACGTCCCCGCGCCCGGGAGCTCCACGTCCAGCTCGACCTCAGCAGACTCCCCCGCCCCAAGCTCCTTTTCGACGTCCACTCCGCGCCCCACCACGCCGTACTGGCTCACCGAAGCGACCGCTGCCGCCCGCTGGTCCAGCACGGAACCAGTTGCCGCTCCGCGGCGCGGCACCACGCGCAGGTTCGCCAGGGGCGCGTCCGTGGCGTTGTGAATGCGAAGTTTCACGTGAAACATTTCGGCGGCGTTGACGGCCGAGGGGGCGTCGACAAGCGTGACGGAGGCACGAGTGCCCTCCCCCGGGCGAACCGCCGGGTTCACCCACTGCGAAGCCACCGCCGAATCCCCCGGCGACGTCGGCGCCGGCAGAGCACCCGCCGTGACCGGCAGCAGGCCCAGCGCCGCCACCGCAACCGCCGCGGCTCCCCTCCGCACACTGCTCATCGTGGCGTCAACCTTCCGGCCGCGGCCTCCTTGCGCGCGAGATCCGGCATTCTATTCACCGCGATCCGTGCCAACTTGCGCTCATCCGCGTACGCCAACCGCTCAATCAGCTGGTTCATCGGCACCCACGCGACTTCCGTGACTTCCGGGTCTTCGTCGTTAAACACCCCGTCGACGTAACGCAACAAATTGTGGTGCACGGTCTTATGAATACGGACGCCCTCAGAAATGAACCAATAATCAATCACACCAAGCGTATTGAAGGCCTCCCCGGTAATCCCGGTTTCCTCCCACACCTCACGTTCCGCGGTACGCCACTGGTCCTCGCCATCCTCCACGTGACCCTTCGGCATCGACCACAGCAGACGGCCCCGGCGATCCAGCCGCCCAATCAACGCGACGTAAATCTTCGACAGGTCCACCTTGTCATGCTGGTCCACAGCCTCAGCCATGCCCGACACCACCAAGCCGCCCGCACTCGTCTCGTTCCGGGTCTCCAGCGATGAATCAACCGGCCTCTGCTGCCTCTTACGTGCCGACGCGCCCCGCCCCCGCCGATTCGACCCGCGACGACGCTGCTGCTGCGACCCCCGCTTTTTGGCGTGCGAACCACGCCGACGGCCACGCCGCCGCTTCGGGGAGTCACCCCCCGCCTTCGAGTTAGCGCCGTCCCCGCGCCCCTTCCCGCCAGAGTTCGAAGACTTGCGCTCCGACGGAGGAACCGGCTTCGGCCGAGTGTTCTCAGTCATTCAATTCATGGTATCCGCACTGGCCACGTTTGTGGTACTTAACAGCACCCGGGAAGCAAAGTATCGTGTGAGAGGTGACAAAGACTGAAGAAACACACCGGTGCCCATTCGACCTCCCCGAGCCTTCCGACCCGAACGCCGTCGCGGCGTTGCAGGTTCGGGCCGAAGGGGGCGTCGAGAAGCTGAGTGGCTTGCTGACGCCGCTCGCCCAGCGCTTTGTGGAGCGCGGCGAGCACCTTTATCTTGTCGGCGGGCCCGTGCGCGACGCGATGCTGGGCAAGCTCGGGCACGACCTCGACTTCACGACGTCCGCCCTGCCCTCCACCGTGCAGGAAATTCTCGACGAGTGGGGCGAGACGACCTGGGACACCGGCATCGAATTCGGCACCGTCGCCGCCGTGCGCGAGGGCCAGCAGGTGGAGATCACAACGTTCCGCTCCGACCTCTACGACGGCGTGACGCGCAACCCCGAAGTCACCTTCGGCGACACGCTCGACGGCGACCTCGTGCGACGCGATTTCGCCTGCAACGCGATGGCCATCGAGCTCGACGTGGTCGACGGCGCGCTCCGCCCAATCTTCCACGACCCCGTAGACGGCATCAGTGACCTGCTGCAACGCCGCCTGGACACCCCGCAGGCGCCCGAGGTTTCCTTCCGCGACGACCCGCTGCGCATGCTCCGCGCGGCCCGCTTCGCCTCCCAACTCGGCTTCGAGGTGGCCCCGCGCGTCTTCGATGCGATGCGCGACATGGCAGGTGAGATTGAACGGATCACGGTCGAACGCATCCAAGCCGAGCTGGACAAACTCATGTGCGGCATCGCCCCCTGGGAGGGCATTGACCTGCTGGTTCGGACCGGCCTCGCCGAGTTTGTGCTGCCCGAGGTGCCCGCGCTGCAGCTCGAGCAGGACGAACACATGCAGCACAAGGACGTCTACGCACACTCGCTGACCGTGCTGCGCCAGGCAACCGAGCTCGAGGACGACGGCCCTGACCTCAAGTTGCGGCTCGCTGCGCTACTTCACGACGTCGGCAAGCCCGCCACCCGGGCCGTCAAAGAAGGCGGCGGCGTGAGCTTCCACCACCACGAAGTCGTGGGCGCGAAACTAGTGCGCAAGCGCCTCCGCGCGCTGAAGTATCCGAAGCACGTGATCAGCGATGTTGGCCAGCTGGTGTTCTTGCACATGCGTTTCTACGGCTTCGGCGACGGCAAGTGGACGGATTCGGCGGTGCGTCGCTACGTCACTGACGCTGGCGACCTGCTCGGCCGCCTGAACAAACTTGTCCGCGCCGATTGCACCACGCGCAACCCGCGCAAGGCCCGCCGCCTGCAGCGCGCGTACCAGGAGCTCGAGGAGCGGATCGAGACGCTGGCCGAGCAGGAAGACCTCGCGCGGATCCGTCCTGACCTGGATGGCAACGAGATCATGCGGATTCTGGACCTCAAACCGGGCCCCGAAGTTGGCGAGGCCTGGAAGTACATGAAGGAACTTCGTTTGGAGCGCGGCGAACTCGACCACGACGAGGCCGTCGCCGCGTTGAAGAGTTGGTGGGAGGAACGCAATGCCTGAGTACTTTTACGGTGACCGCCTGTTCACGTCACTCGAGCGCACCGAGCCTGACAGCGGCATGTTGCTCGTCGCCGCTCCGGGGATGTACTCGCCGGATTTCGCACGCACGGTTGTCCTCGTGATTGAGCACGGTGAGCAGGGCACCCTCGGCGTCGTGCTCAACCGGCGTTCCGACGCCGCCGTGGTGAGCGTGCTGCCCGAGTGGGAGGCACTCGCCAGTGAGCCATCGGTGATGTACTACGGCGGACCCGTCAGCCCGAACGCAGCTGTGGGCCTGGGCGTGACGCGCAACGACGTGGACATCGCCGAGCACCCGACGCTGACCAGGCTGGCGAACAAGCTGGTCCACGTGAACATGCATGAGCCGGCTTCCTCTTTCTCTGATTTGCTGGAGGGCTTCCGCCTGTTCGCCGGGTTCTCCTCCTGGGACGTTGGGCAGCTCGACGAGGAGATCGAGCGCGGGGACTGGTACGTCGCCCCCGCCCTGCCGTCCGATGTAATCACGCCTGCGAGCGTCGATTTGTGGTCCGACGTCCTGCGCCACCAGCCGATGCCACTGCCCTTGTTCGCCACCTTCCCGTCGGACATTGAGGACAACTAGATGCATGTTTCACGTGAAACATTGCGCGAACTTGGGCTCGGAGTGCGCGACATGTGGCTCGTCGGCCTCGGCGTCGTCCCGCTCGGGTTAGCGTTTGGCCTGCTCATGGTGCAGTCCGGGTTCGTCTGGTGGTGGACACCAGTCTTCTCGATGCTTATCTACGCCGGCTCCACCGAATTCCTCGCAATCCCGATGGTGCTCGGCGGTGTCGGCCCAGCCTCAGCCGCGATGACCGGGTTCATGGTGAACTTCCGCCACCTTTTCTACGGCCTCACCTACCCGCTCAACTCCATCCGCTCGACGTTCGGTCGCCTCTACGCGATGTATTCACTGACCGACGAAGCCTACGCCGTAGTCAGCGCCCGCCAGCAGACAACACGCTACACCGGACCGCGACTCCTCGCCATTCACGTGTTGTGCCAGGCACTGTGGGTTTTGTCCGGGATCGTCGGCGCCATCATCGGCGAGCGCCTCCCCGGCACGATCGAGGGCATGGATTTCGCCCTGACCGCACTCTTCATCGTCCTCGCCTACGAAGCCTTCCAAGCTTCGCGCGACCTGAGCGCCGTGCTTATCGCCGCCGGGATCGCGCTCGTGGCGGCATTCGTCGTGCCGGGGCAGATGCTGATGGTGGCGTTGATTGCGTATTTCCTCGTCCTATTGGTTCGATTTTGGGTACCGGGCGTCGACAAGCGATTGGAGTGGAAGCGATGAGCGGCCTACCTACCGGCGTCGACCTGCCCATGGTGTGGGCCGTTATCGTGCCCGTCGGCGTGGTCACGGTGCTGCTGCGCTCGCTGCCGTTCGCGCTGCGAGGATGGCTGGACGGCAGCCCACTTCTCGACTTCCTCCGCATCTACATGCCCGTAGGCGTCATGATCGTGCTCGTCCTGTACACCTTCACCAGCTCCGACCAGCCGGTGTGGGTCGGCGTGCTCGTCGGGCTCGTGACGCTCGCCCTCCACGCGTGGCGACGCTCCCCCGCCCTCTCGATCCTGGCCGGCACCGGCTTGTACGTCGCTTTGGTCAACGTAGTGTTGTAGTAAAACGTATTACTGAATAGAAATCTGGCTGATAGATTGAATCTAGTTGTCAAAGCCCTGGCAATTTCACCCTCTGCATTCAGGAGAGTTCCACGAAGCGTTTCGCTACCGCTGCCCTTTCGCTCGCTGTTGTACCGGCACATGCTGGTGAGACTTCGAGCGGTGACGAGGTCACTTCCTCTGTTCAAATCTTGACCCTTCTGCAGCTCGGCAAGAATGGGGTTGCGAAGACCAGGATGAACTTGACCACGCGGATGGGGAAACTGCTTTGGGGTATGTTGCTTGGCGTTGCGGCACTCGGCGGGTTGGCGTTTCTTGGAATGGCCGAACAATAGTTCCGGAGCTAAAGCGCTCGGTCCGAATTTTCGGCCGGGCGTTTTTCTGACTCTGGACCAACTTGTATATCGTCACATACGATAAAGTGGCGCGGGTGCCGGGTAGGGTGAGAATTCTCCGTTTCTGCGTCACATCGGCCACTTGAGACGCTAATGCTCTCAGGAGGCTATTGAGCAACGAATAATAACCACTCGCCCACCCATTGATCGGGAATCAATACGAGCGTCCTGCAACTAGCTACCAACGCAAAAAGGCCCAGCCTTATCGGGAAGGCTGGGCCAGAATGTGGCGTCTATAAGCCGATTAGAAAGGCAGTGCCGGGAGCTGAACGCCAGGGATGACCCCGGCAACGGCAGCGCCAGCAACGCCAAGAAGTGCAATGATCGCAGCCGGTACACCGATCAGGAGGCCGAGAATACCAGCCTTGTAGTCCTTATCGTTGATGAGTTCCTTGACGCAGTCCAGCTCGTCAGACGCCGAGGTGAGCTCCTCGCGAGCCTCCTGACGAGCCTGATCGGCCTTGTTCTTCGCCAGGTCGCCAGCGGTCTTCGCATCAGCCGCCTTCTTCTTGGCGTCAGCTTCCTTCTGCTTCTCAGCAGCTTCAGCCCTCGCCTTGCACTGAGCGTATGCAACGGAAGAGCCGACCTTGGCATCTTTGTCGCTAAGCTGCTTATTGGCCGCGCCGGTAAACGCAGGGCCAGCAACGAGGGAAAGGGACAATGTTGCAGCTGCTGCCGCGGTGGCAAAGCGCTTCATCGGGAGCTCCTTAAAGTGTTTGCGTTGAATGTCAGGAAGTTGGCATTTCTAAAACGCCATCCTGGCCAAGCTGATGTGCGTTACATTCCAACTCAATTCTCGAAAGTAATTCGAAGACTCGTCACCGCGGAATAGATTATCGACGCCGCCATGCCCGCCCACAACAAATTGGAGCTGGAGAGGCGCTCTCTGTTGCCGGGAGAACTTGCCGCAAAGGTCGCGTATATTCCGCGGGGCGGACAACCCAAATTGGCCGGTGTAGCGACCGACCGCGTGTGTGTCAGACTGTCCGCCGCGCGGACACCTGCTCGCCGCTTCCCGCATTCCGCGGCGCGGACAGATATTGCTGATTTCATTACCCATCACTAGACACTCCCCACTGACGTGAGGTGTCGGTCTCGTTATTCCGCGCGGCGGACAACCCCTGTCGGGCAGTGTGGCGATCGAGCGTATGACGAGGTGTCCGCCGCGCGGACACTACCCGCATATCCCGTGGACGAAGGGGGCGTCGAAAAGCTACCCCTCATACTGTCCGCCCCGCGGACACCGCTAAACAATCTTCCACACACCCCTTGACACCACCACTCGAACACGTATACTAAACGAAACAACCAAAACATCAGGGGGAGTCATGCACACCACCATCGACGCAGAAGCAATCGTCAACACCATCGTTGATAGCGCACGCTTGTTCGCGTATTCGCACGCGGAAATCTTGTCAGCGATCGCCGAATTCGACGCCCATAACCTCGCCGAAACGTACGGCTGTGCTTCCACCGGGGCGTGGCTTGCCAGAGTGCTGAAAATGAAACGCACCCGCGCCTATGAATACGCCGCTGTGGCACGCAAACTGACAGGCTTTCCCGCCATCCTTACCGCGTTGCGCAACGGACATATCGACTACACCAGCGTGCGCTACATGCTTGACTACGCCACGTATGCCAACGAGGAAGAGTTAATCAACATTGCGACGCACTCTGGCTACCAAGGGTTAGTCACCGCGCTTGCCGGGGCGAGCCCTACCGGAGGCGAACCTGCAGATGCCGGTGAAGCATGTGGGTTGCACCTGCGGGAAGACGGTGAATACATTCGTGGCTGGTTTTGTATGAACGCTACTGATGGGGCCGCGTTCCAAGCAGCACTGCGGGCAGGGGCGCACGCCTATGTCGACGAGAACGCTTTGGATGAGGCTGATGCGGCGATGATGCGCTCAACGTTTGGGCTGCCGCCTCGTCGGTTGATGCTGCAATCACTGATGGGCATGGTGCACATGGTGCGCACCGGTGCTGCCAAACACGCGACGATGGCGCCGGCGGCACAGGTGATGGTGCATATGACTACTGATGGGCGAGCATTCTTACCGAATCATATGGCGGCGCCAGCCACGCGGATTGCCAATCTGGTTGATCATGGGGATTTGATGGGTGTGCTCTATGACTCGCAGGGGCAGATGATCAAGTTTGGGCGCAAACGGCGTTTGGCAAGCCCGAAGCAGGTGCAGGTGTTGTTAGGGATGTGGGGGCACAAGTGTGCGGTGCCGGGATGTGGGCATACCAGGTTTTTGCAGACGCATCATATTCGGGATTGGGCTGAGGGTGGTGCAACGGATCTGGAGAATCTTGTGCCGTTGTGTTCGAGGTGTCATTCGTTGGTCACTGATGGGTTTAATCGGGTGGTGAAGCCTGGTCCGACGTTGTTTTTCCGGTTTGCTAGTGGTGAGCAGTGGGTGTGTGAGCCTGGTCGGGTGGGGTATCGCGATGATGATGCGGAAATTGAGATGGATGGGTGGGGTATGGATTCGTTTGCGGATGAGACCGCACCAACATGGGACTGGGACAGACCCAAAACCTAGGCATGGCTGAGAAGGCTGCAGGCCTCAGCCCAAAGGGTCTCGAACTCCTCCATAGCAATTGCCGTCGCGGTGACGCCTTCAAACTGTGCGTACATTTCAGGGTGAGGAACCGTGTCCAGGGGCTTGTTCGCCTGGCCGATGACCTTCCCGTCAACGTAAATGCCGGTGATCGTTTCACTCGGATCCAACTCGATCATCCTGACCATGGTGCACTCGCGCGGGTTGAGCTCCTCCAACTCTGCGATGTTGAGCAGCTCTCCCCCGAGATCCGGTGCGCTGTAATGAATGCGAACGTAATGTTTCACGTGAAACTACTCCTCAGAAGTCGTCGATTGGGCAAGGCGGGAGACGTACGCGGAGCACGTCATCAACTGAATCAGATGGTAGAGCATCAATGGCACAATCAGCACACCGAGCTGCCCTCCCCCGAAAATCACCGAAGCCATCGGCAATCCAGCGGCCAACGACTTCTGGGTTCCACACATTTGGATAGCCACAGTGTCCGCCCTGGAGAATCCCACGTGGCCTGGGACCGCCTTCGTCACCCACAACATGACGCACACGAGCACAAACGCGAACACGGAAAGGAAGACCAATTCAAGCAAAGAAACGTTGGTCCACACTCCAGAAACTACCCCGGCCGAGAATGCCGAATACACAACCATCCAGATCGACCCGCGATCGACAAGCTTCGTAGCCTTACGAGCAGCAAACCCCGCAACAGCGGGCACCGCTGCCCTCGCTACCTGGCCGAGCACGAACGGAAAGAGCAACTGCAATGCAACATTTCGAAACACTGAGGCATCGACATGCACACCGCTATCCGTGCCCATGAGCACCATGACGAGGGCAGGCGTCGCCACGACACCAACTATCGACGACAGGCTCGCCGCCACCACCGCACCCGGCACATTGCCACGCGCGATCCCTGTCAACGCAACCGACGACTGCACCGTCGAAGGCACAAGGCACAGATACAGGATGCCTTGATACACGGACTCCGAGACAAAGGCTGTCGTAGGCCGCATTGCGAGCCCGATCAGCGGGTACGCCACAAAGGTAAACGCCAAGATGACAGAGTGCAATCGCCAGTTCGTGAGCCCTTGCAACGCCTCACGGGTAGACAGGCGTGCACCATAGAGGAAGAACAGCAACCCGATGGCGATTTTGACGGCAACAGAAAACCCCTCGGCAAACGATCCGCGGGCAGGCACAACGAATGCGAGTACCGCGGCGATGATGATGCCGAGGAGCAAGGGGTCTATGCGGCGAAGAAAACCTGGCATGCAGATATGATAGCCACGCCAGGTTCAGTTGGCACCAGTTCTACAGAGACGCGTTGAGGGTCTCGCCCTCTTCGGTCAGCTGTGCTTGAGTAAGGGGGTTCTGCGTCGGACCGGAGACTGCGGAGCCGTCGATAATGCTGAAGACGGAACCGTGGCCGGTGCAGCGCACTGTGTCGCCTTCGACCTTGGTGATTTTCTGGCCCTGGTGTGGGCAAGTTTGGGAGTATGCGACGTACTCGCCGGCGGTCGGCTGCGCGATGATGAAGCCGTCGAGGATGACGGCGCTGCCGACGGGTACTTGGGTCTTGGCAACCTCGGCGGTCGGTTCGGATCCGCAGGCGGCGAGGAACGCGCCTGCGAAGGTGGTGGCGGTGCCGAGGAGGAACATGCGTCGTGAACAAGTCATGCCCTGATAGTAGCCTGTTTCATCGCGGCGACGTAGGAGGACAGCTCGGCTGTGAGGCCGTTGATGTCGGCGATGCGTCCAGGCGCCGGGTGCGTATGCGAGGCGTATTTTGCCACGATGCTCGCAATCGCGGAGCCCGTGATGGCGTCTGCTGTCCCAGCGGAAATGGCGTCGCGGACGTACTGTGACGTGGAGATCCCGAATCCGAGTAGCACCGGGGCACCGCCGTACGCTTGCACGTTGTCCACTACCTCGGGGGCCCGTCGACGGAGGCCTCCTTGTCGGCGCCGGTTAGCCCGTCGCGGGAGATGGCGTAGATGTAGCCACGGGATTGCGCCGCCACGCCCTCGAGCGTAGCGGGCGAAGCCTTGGCTGGGGCGATGTAGATCGGGTCGATGCCGGCAGCAATCGCAGCCTGGCTGAATGGCGCAGACTCGCGGACGGGCACGTCTGGCAGCAGTACGCTGTCCGCGCCGGCTTCCCGGAACGCCCCATAGAACGAAGCAAGTCCGCGCACGTAGGCGACGTTGGCGTAGATGAGCATCCCGATCGGAAGGTCGGGGTAGCGTTTACGGATCGTGCGGAGTTGCGCCAGCGCCTTATCGACGTTCGCTCCGCCATCGAGTGCCCGCACGTGTGCGTCCTGGATGGCGGGGCCGTCGGCGACGGGGTCGAAGCATGGGACGCGGCGTTCGAGGGCGTCGGCTCCGGCGGTGACGGCGGCGTCGATGATGTGGAGGGCGTCGTCGGGGTTGGGGTCGGAAAGCATGATGAATGGGACGAATGCTCCTTCTCCCCTTTCTTGGAGGGATGCGAAAAGTGTTTCGTAACGTGACGTTGTAGGGGTGGACATGTTAGTTGGTCTCTTTTCGTGTATTTTCGACCCATTCGGGGTGTTCGGCGAGTGTTGCGCGCACGTGTGCAACGTCTTTGTCGCCGCGGCCGGACAGGGAAACGAGTATCTTCAGAGGCTCGGCGTCTGCCGGGTGGGTCGCCGCGCGTTGCAGCGCGTACGCGAGCGCACGCGAGGATTCGAGCGCCGGGATGATGTCCTCGTGCCGTGGCAGCAACTGAAACGCTCGGAGTGCCTCCGCGTCGGTTACGGGTACGTACTGCGCGCGTCCGGTCTTGGCGAGGTATGCGTGTTCCGGTCCGACCGCGGAATAGTCGAGCTCGGCCGATATTGAGTAAGACTCAGCAACTTGGTCGTCGTTGTCGCACATCAGATAGGAACGCGTGCCGTCCAGGATGCCGACGGTCCCGGCTGCGATGGCGGCGCCATGCTTGCCAACACCCACGCCCTCTCCCCCAGACTCGACGCCGACGAGCTCGATGTCCTCTTCGTCGATAAAACTTGGCGAACATTCCGATAGCGTTGGAGCCGCTACCGACGCACGCGCAGACCACGTCCGGCAGTCCTCCTGTGCGCTCCAGTATCTGGGCCTTCGCCTCGGTGGAGATCACGCGGAGGAACTCCTTGACAATCTTGGGGAATGAGTGCGGTCCGTCCGCGGTCCCGAGGAGGTAATGCGATTCGTGGAAGGTGGCGGTCCAATCGCGGAGCGTTTCGGCGACGGCGTCTTTCAGGGTGCCCGCCCCGGTGTCCACGCCCACCACTTCGACGCCCATCAGTCGCATGCGGTAGACGTTTGGTTCTTGCCGCGCCATGTCGGATTTGCTCATGTAGATGACGCAGTCGAGGTCGAGTAGCGCGCACGCGAGGGCGGTGGCGGTGCCGTGTTGGCCGGCCCCGGTCTCGGCGATGATGCGCGTTTTGTCCACCTTTTTCGCCAGTAGCGCTTGTCCGATGACTTGGTTCGTCTTGTGCGCGCCGCCGTGCACGAGGTCTTCGCGTTTGAGGAAGATCCCGGCGTTTGCCCCATCGAGGGGGAGGTCGCGGCATTCGGTCAGCGGGGTTGGGCGTCCGAGGTAGTCGCGGAGCAGTGCGTGGTATTCGGCCATGAAGGTGTCGTCGGCGAGGGCGCCGTAGTATGCGGAAAGTAGTGTCATTGCGTGTCCTTATTCGTGGTAGTTGCCGATGGTTTCGAAGGCTCGCCGCAGCGCGCCAGCGTCTTTGCGTCCGGGCTGCGCGGGGTACTCAACTCCGGAGTTGAGGTCGAGCCCTGAGCATCCGACCGCGAGCGCCCCCGCGAGGTTCCCGGGGTGCAGCTCGCCGGCGAGGAGCGAGGCGCCGCGCACTTCGGCCGGGATGTCGGCCCAGCGGAAGGTCTCGCCGGAGCCCCCGTCGTGCGCGTCAAGCGCCAGCGTGTCGACGCCGCCTCGGATTCCCAGCGCTACCTCCGCTCCAGACGCCTCACTCATGGAGACCGCCCTCCAAAGTTCGACGCCCTCCCCTATTTCTGCGCGCCCCCGTTCCACGAGCGAGCGCTCGGCCTCCAGCGAACTCTGGTACGGAGCGTGGACCTGCACGGCGTGAATGCCTGGCAGGATCAATTCGCCGTATCCGGACGTGAGGCGGGAAACGGCCACGTACCGTAGCCCCGGCTCCTGCGCGATGATGTCCGCCGATGTTTCACGTGAAACATTGGGGGGCTCCATGACATCAGTCCGCACACCTTGTTGGGCCCGTACACCAGCTCCCGGGCAGCGAGGTCGATGTCCGGCTGGTTTGTCAGCTGCGACCCGACCAAGAACCCGCCCGAATGTCCGACGAGCTGGCGCACGGTCTCCACGTCGCGGATGCCCGACTCCGACACCACCACCGCGTCGGCAGGTGCCAGTCGGGCCAAGCGCGCGGAGCGTGTCAGGTCAATTGACAGATCGTGGAGTTTCCGGTGGTTCACGCCGAAGATTCTGCCGCCAAGCCGGGCGGCCCGCTCGGCCTCTTCCTCGCTCATCACCTCGATGAGCACGACCATCCCGAGGTATTCGGCGATACCGGCGAGGTGGGCGTAGCTGGCGTCGTCAAGAATGGAGAGCAGGAGCAGGATGGCGTCGGCGCCAAGGTAGCGCGCGGCGTAGACCTGGACGTCTTCGATGATGAAGTCCTTGCACAGCACGAGCAGGTGCGTGCTTGAGGCGACCGTGGCCAGATGGTCGTAGTCGCCGCCGAAGCGCGAGGGTTCGCGCAGGACGGAGATGCCCGCGGCGTAGCGCGAGTACACCGAGCTGATTTTGCCCGGTTTGTAGTCCGCGTGGATCAGGCCGAGGGACGGCGAGGGGGCCTTGCACTCCATGATGAAGCTGGTCCCCTCGCGCTTCAGGTTGTCGTAAACCGAGCGCTCTGAACGCGGCAGCGCATCGAAGTCGATGTGCTCCACGCGCTGCCAGATCGACGGCAAGTCGCCCCTCTCACTAGCGAGGATCTCCTCGAACACGGTGGGTAATTGTTTAGGCACTGTAATCAGCCTCCTCGTATTGTTGCAACCATGCGTGCACGATGCCGTCGGCAAGTAGAATGAGGGCGGGTTGACGCCATCTGCGATGCTGTCGGCGAGGCCGTTCAGGTAGAACATCGCGCCTGCACCGGTAGCAACGGCTGAGCGGTGCGCCTCCGGCCCCTCCCGCGCGAATGTCGCGCGGATCGCGGCGGCGTTCTCCACGCCGTCCCCGCCGCGCAGGTCCTCGAGCGAGCAGCGTGGCAGGCCGAGTTCCTCCGGAGTAAGCACGTACTCGGTGATCGTGTTAAACAGCGTGGACACTCCCAGCGCCTTGCGTACTCGCTGCACGTGCGCGATGGCCGGGTTGTATGCGGGGCCGAAGAGGATCGTGAAGTTGGAGGACTCGAATTGCCGCACAGCGCGTGAGGGGTCCAGGTCGAGCGGGAGGTTGAGCGCTTCGAGCACGTCGGTCGAGCCGGATTTGGAGGACACCGACCGGTTGCCGCGTTTCACCATGGGCGTCCCGCCCGCGGCTGCGACGAGTGATGCCGCGGTGGTGATGTTGATGGTGTTCGCGCCGTCGCTGCCGGTTCCGGCGGCCATGACGATGTCTCCGGTCCGGGCGAGCGCGTGCATTCCCGCAGGCGTTTCGGTTGCGCCGAGCGAGTGGTAGCGCGCGACGGGCACGTCGCGCCTGGATTGGTCGGCAACGCCATCGAAGAGGCCGGATGCGAGTCCCGCTGGGGTGAGCGTCATGGTGTCGGAGACCCCGTGGACAGGCCCGCATGGCTGGATGGTGCCACCGAAGTATTCCACGAGGGCTTGGTGGTCGAGGCAGATGCCGAGCATCGGCACCTTGCCTTGTGCCCGGCGGGTCAGTTCAGGCATGCATCCGGCCTCGCCCGGGTACCCAGGGCCCGGCGAGAGCACGATCAGCGAAGAATCTAACGCCAGTATTAAGTCAGAGTTAACAGCATTGCGAAACGCTACTGACTCATACTCAGCAAGCGCGTCGACCAAGTTGTACACGAAGGAATCTTGGTTATCCAGCAGCACAATCATTTGATTACCTCCAGTTCTGCGGCAGCGGCCGACGCGATGACGTTGAGTACGGTGTACGCCTTGTGCACTGTCTCGTTGGCTTCGGACTGCGGGTTGGAGTCACGCACCACCCCGGCGCCGGCCTGCACCACAGCGCAGCCGTTCGTGATGTACGCGGAGCGGATCACGATGCAGGTGTCGAAGTCGCCGTTGCTGTCCAGGTATCCGACTGCCCCGCCGTAGGACCCGCGCCGCGTGCCCTCCAACGAGCGGATGAGCGAGGTGGCACGCAGTTTCGGCGCCCCGGTGAGCGTGCCCATGTTCATGCATGCGCGGTACGCATCGAGCGCGCGAGGCCTAAGAGCATCGTGTGCTCTGCGATCTCTTTCGCATTCGTGCGCAGCCGCAGCTCCATCCGCGTATTCCAGCTCGTGGTCGACCGTCCCATCCTCGGCGAGCCCGCGCGGTCGTGTCCCCGCGATCGGGTAGAGCTGCACTTCGCGGTTGGCACTTCTGTACTTCAGGTTGGATTCGGGGGAGGCGCCGTAGAGTTCAAATTCAGCACCATGCGTATCGACGCCCCGCTGGTACAACATGTACGGCGAAGGATTGGTGGCGCGCAGTTGGAGGTACGCGGCGAACGCGTTGGCGCATGCGGTGGTGAAGCTGCGGGCGGGAACGACTTGGTAAATGTCCCCGTTGTAGAGGTGTTTGACGTCGGCGCCGAACTGGGCGTCGGGGATGTCGGCGCGGGCGGTGAGGGTGCCGCCGGGCCGTTGCGCAGAGGTGCGCGGAGCGAGAGCGAAGCGGCGTCGATACGCTTGGCGAATTCCTCGAGGTCGAGCCCGGTGAGTGTCGCGGTCTGTGACTGGTGGTCGACGCGCACCCGCTCGCCCGCGCAGGTCACTCGGACCGCGGCGCGCAGCACCGCGACGGATTGGATGTCGGCGCGGGTGGTGATGACGGCGGATCCCAACAGGATCGTGTCCGAGGTCGTGGTGCCACCGAGGGCGTGTGAGCCAACACAAACGGCCCGCGGTGCTTGTGGTGTACAAACCGGCGGGCCGTGGTTGGGACTCTAGAACGTACTAGAAGTGGCGGCTCGCCGTGTTCGGGAGCCACCACCAGTTCTTCTGAGTGGTGAAAGTCTTAGCTGCAAAGCTAGCGGGTAGCGGGCGCGCTCTGGGCAAAACTGTCAAATGCGCAGCACAGCCCGTAAATATTAAACGCTTACGGCTTTTCGTCCGCTTTCCCGGCGGCGCGGCGTAGGGCGCCGAGGTCGACAGCGGGCTGTTCGGCAGGCTCACCTGCGGCAGATTCCGAGGAGTCCAGGGCGGCGTCGACAAGTGCGGCGGCGCGGGCCCCGAAGTTGCCGCCGACGGAGATGCTCACGAGCCCGGCGATGACTGCCACGACGACGAGAATCCACATCCACCCGTATGCAATAAATGCAAAGGCGGCGCCGATGGCGAAGGCGACTGCGGCGAGGACCCAGAAGGGGCCGGTGACGCGGTGGGCTTGGCGCCAGGTGGACTCGTGCTTGCGAACTTCCGGGACACGCAGCCCGATGACGCCGTTGCCGGGAAGCTTCCCGACGGTCGCGAGGACACCAGGTATGAGAAGCGCCACAGTGAATACTATAAGGAGTATCCCAATGATAGTATTTATGGAACTTGTGTCAGAAAATGGCCCATTGGGGCTCTGTGCAAGCAACATACCGTATAGCATAACCATCACAGGTTTTTCACCTGTGGATCTGTCCATCGCCTCGTATTAAAGGTGCAACAATGAAATCGAAAGTGTTGAGCTCGCTGCTCTTCTGGATTGTCGTGGCGATCGTCGCCGGCTTTCTGTGCAGTTTTTTCTTTCCTGACTGGCTCGCGCGCGTCTTCGTGACGTTCAACGGCCTGTTCTCGAACTTCCTGGGATTCTTCGTCCCGGTCCTCATCTTCTCCCTGATTGCCCCCGCGATTGCGGGCCTGGGCAAAGGCGCGGGTAAGTGGTTGGGCATCACGGCCGGGGTCGCCTACGGATCCACGATCATTTCCGGCCTGATTGCCTGGGGGGTGGCTTCAGCACTCTACCCAACGCTGCTGGCTGGTACGCAGCTGCGTACAGATATCGACGACCCCTCCGAGGGCGGCCTGTCGCCGTTCTTTGAGGTGGAAATGCCTGCACCGTTTGAGGTGATGTCGGCGCTGCTGCTGGCGTTCGTGATTGGTATTGCGATGACGACGGTGAAGTCCCGCACGATGCACGAGGTGCTTGATGAGCTGCGTGACGTGATCATGAAGGTGGTGCAGAGCTTCGTCATTCCGCTGCTGCCGCTGTTCATTTTTGGTACGTTCCTGAACCTGGCCATGAACGAGAACTTCGGTTCGACGATGGCCGCGTTCGGCGTGGTGCTGCTGCTCTCGGTCGGTATGACGATCGTGATCGTGCTGGGCCAGTACCTGATCGCTGGTGCGGTGGCGGGCCAGAACCCGTTCACGGCGCTGAAGAATATGCTGCCGGCGTACTTCACGGCGCTGGGCACGTCCTCATCTGCGGCGACGATTCCGGTGACGTACGAGTCCACCTTGAAGAACAAGGTGGACGAGAACGTGGCGGGCTTCATCGTGCCGCTGTGCGCGACGATTCACCTGTCTGGTTCGATGATGAAGATTACGCTCTACGCCCTGGCGATTGTGTTCATGGCGCAGCTGCCGATCACCGGCGGTGCGGTCGTCGGCTTCGTGCTGCTGCTGGGCATCATGATGATTGCTGCGCCGGGCGTGCCTGGTGGCGCGATCATGGCCGCTGTCGGCCTGTTGCAGGCGAACCTCGGCTTCGATGAGTCGATGATCTCCCTGATGATCGCCGCCTACATTGTGGTGGACTCCTTCGGTACGGCTGCGAACGTGACCGGTGACGGTGCGATCGCGATGATTGTGAACCGTTTCGCGAAGGGCAAGATCGTCACGCAGGATATGCAGCGCGCGCAGGAGATCCAGGCGCAGGAAGTCTCTAGTCGCTAGCGAGTCCCCGCCCGAGCGGTGCCGCGACGAGCAGCTGCACAAGAAACAGCGTGAGCGCCGGCACCGCAAAGAAATAGGCGGGGATCCACACGGCAACTGAGGTCCATAGCGGCAGGGATGCCGCTGCCCCGATGCACAGGAGTGCGCCGAGGGTGCGTGGCAGTTGCTGGAACGTGAGGATCACGGAGCGCCCCAGGGTTTCGCCCAGGGGCGCTTTTTGCTGCTTTTCTGGGGTCGCCTGGAGGTCCAACTGCGCCTGGAGCGCGAAGAACCACACGCTGATGCCGGCGATGATGAGGATGCCGGACAGGGTGAGCCCTTGCGTGAGGTTGAGGAGGGGGCCGTCGACACCTGCTTGGAAGATGACCCACTGTTGGTAGATGACGCCGAGGCCGATGGCGACGAGGATCCCCCACCACTGGGTGGAGGCGCCGCCGAATGTGCCGCCGCCGTAGCGGAACTCGCGGAGGTAGTGCAGCCCGTAGCGGGAGCCGCGCCCTTCGACCATGTAGCCGGTGACGACGTTCGCCGCGCGGATCGCCATGCCACCCGTGACGATGGGCAGGCTGGACAGCACGAAAAGCATGTTGACAATGACAATGTCCGCCATCAAGGTGAAGGCGGACATAAATCGGGAATCGGGATTGAAAAGGCTCACGCCAGAATGTTATCCCTTCACGGCGCCAGCTGCGACACCTTCCACGATGTGCTTCTGGGAAGACATGTAGAAGATGATGATCGGCACGATGGCGAGCACGAGCATTGCCATCATTGCGCCCAGGTCGCGGTTGCCCTGGGATCCAACGAACTGCTGGATGACCACTGGGATGGTGCGGTATGGGGTGGACAGGCCGATGACGAGGTATGGCAGCAGGTAGTCGTTCCAGACCCACATTGCGTTGAGGATGGCGACGGTCACTGCGGTTGGCTTGAGCATCGGCAGGACGACGCGGAAGAACGTTTGCAGTGGGCTGCAGCCGTCGATGGTTGCTGCTTCTTCAATTTCGAGTGGGATCGATTTGACGAAGCCGGCGAACATGAAGACGGACAGGCCTGCGCCGAATCCGGTGTAGAGCACCACCATGCCAAGCGGGTTGGCCAGGCCGAGGCGGTCGGCGATGGTGACGGTTGGGAACATCACCATCTGGAACGGGATGACCATGGAGAACACGAACAGGTAGTACAGAGTGGACGTCCACCACGTTTTCACGCGGGTGATGTAGTAGGCGGTCATCGAGGAGAAGAAGACGATGGAGGCGACGGAGAGGATCGTGATGGTGAACGACCACACGATGGCCCACGCGAAGCCTTCGCCTTGGATGCCGGTGATGTAGTTTTCGAATCCGGCCCACATGTCGCCGAGCGGGATGGCGAATGGGTTGTTGGAGATTGCGAACTTCTGCTTGAAGGAGTTCAGGAAGATGAACGCGATGGGGCCGAGGAAGACCACGGTGAGGAACACCAGCACCGCGTAGATGAGTACTTTGGCTGGGCCGCTGACGCTCGCTTCGGAGGCGGTAACGGGTGCCTTTGTTTTGGTTGCCATGGGTTATGCCTCCACTTCCTTGCTGCGTGTTGCGCGCAGCTGGAACATTGCGATGACGACGACCACTACGACGAAGATGACGGCCTTTGCTTGGCCGACGCCCTCGACGTTGTTGCGCAGGAACATCGTGTTGACGATGTTGAGTGCGACCATTTCGGTTGCGCCGCCTGGGGCACCGTTGGTGAGCGCGAGGTTCTGGTCGAAGAGTTTGAAGGTGTTGGACAGGGTCAGGAAGAGGCAGATGGTAATGGACGGCATGATCATTGGGATGGTCACGTGGCGGAGCATTTCCCACTTGGAGACGCCGTCGAGTTCTGCTGCTTCTACGAGCTCTGGTGGCACGTTCTGTAGGCCTGCGATGTAGATGATCATCATGTAGCCGACGAGCTGCCAGTTAATGAGGATGACCAGGCCGAGGTAGCCGTACTTCCAGTCGGAGACGATCGTGGTGCCGTATTGGGCGAGCACGGCGTTGATCATGGATTGCCATGTGTAGCCGAGGACGATGCCGCCGATGAGGTTCGGCATGAAGAATACGGTGCGGAAGAAGTTGGTGCCTTTGAGTTTCCGTGTCAGTGTCCAGGCGATTGCGAACGCGAAGACGTTGACGGTGATGATGGAAACGATGGAGACGAGGGCGGTGAATCCGAACGCTCGGACGAAGCCTTCTCGTGCTTGGAACGCTTGGACGTAGTTGTCGATTCCTACCCAGGTTGCGTCAGTGATGGTGTGGAAGCTGGTGAATGACAGCAGGAAACCAATGACGAATGGGGCAAGGAAGGCGATCAAGAACGCAAGCAGCGTCGGCAGTACGAAGAGTGGGAAATATTTCTTCAGTGATTGCTGCATTTGTGGTGCCTATCTGGGAAATAAAAAGCGCGGAGTGCGCTGTTCGCACACCCCGCGCTCTGGTTTACAACATGTTCAGTGCTTAGTTGGAGCCCTTTTCGGCCTTCCAGTCCTCGCTGAACTTAGCGACGACGTCTGCCCACTCCATGTTGCCGGATGCGTACTGGGCGAGGTTGCCGCCGAAGTCATCCTTGAACTGCTGGGATGGGAAGAACTGGAAGTCCCATGGCAGGGTGGTCAGCTCCGTGTTAGAGATGGCCTCCTGTACCTGGCGTGCCAGCGGGTCGGCTGGGACGTCGGTCTCCGTGTAGTTCTTGAACGGTGCGATGAAGCCGAGGTCCTCGATGACGTGCTTCTTGCCTGCCTCGGAGGTGAACAGCCAGTTCAGGAAGTCCTTGGTGGCCTGCTGGTCCTCTTCTGGCGCCTTGGCGTTGATGGCGAGGTAGTTCTCGGTGCCGACGTTGATGCCGGTCTTTTCCTCATCTGGGAGGCCCATGTACATCGGGAGGAACTTGATCTTGTCTTCCTTCACGACGTTGCCGTTCACATCGGCGATCTGCGACCACGCCCAGTTACCGTTCTGGACGAACGCTGCCTGGCCGAGTGCGAACTCTGCCATGGAGTCGGACACTGCCTTGGACGGTGCCAGGGTCGGTGCGACGGTGGAGTTGTTCAGGTACAGGTCGAAGAGGTTCTTGAACTCCTCGTTGTACTTGAAGGTGACGTCCTCTGCGTCGGTGTTGCCGAGGTCCTCGAACTCGAAGTGCATCGGGCCGTTAGCCAGGTGCGTCTGCCAGCGCCAGTCTTCACCGCTGGTGAGCGAGGTGGAGGCGAAGGTGCCGTCGATGCCGAGCTCGTCCTTCTTTGCCTGCATGTCTTCGGCGAGCTTCTTCAGGGATTCGAAGTTCTTGACTTCGTCCATGGAAGCGACTGCCGGGTTTGGCAGTGCGAAGTACTTGTCGGTGATTTCCTCGTTGTAGATGATGCCGAAGCCTTCAACTGCGAACGGGATGCCTCGCACGGTGCCGTCTTCCGCGGTGAGCGGGGTGACGTCCTCGTTGAGGTCCTGTGCGAGTGAGAAGTCGGACAGGTCTGCGGTGTAGTCCTTCCAGGTCTTGAAGCCGGTTGGGCCGTTCATCTGGAAGAGTGTCGGAGCGTCGGACTTGCCGACCTCGGTGCGCAGGGTCTGCTCGTAGTTGCCGGACGCCGCGGTGACGACCTTGACTGGAACGCCGGTTTCCGCGGTGTACTCTTCGGCGATTGCTTGGTAGGTCGCGTCCTGCTCAGGCTTGAAGTTGAGGAAGTAGACGTTCGGACCTGCGGTGTCGTTCCCGCCGCCGCAGGCAACGAGGGCGGACGCTGCCAGTGCTGCGACAGCGGTTGAGGCAAAAGCTCGCGTGAATTTCTTCATGGGCCATCCTTCATGTGTAGCCGTGCTCCTTGCCAGCGTTACCTGATGCGGCTCACGGCGCGTTTTAAGGTACTACCTCAGCATAGTGACCTTTTATGAAGCACGGCAAACATTATGGTCCCTGTCACAGCTCCGGGGGTAATTTATAGACGATTGCTTCGTCCGGATGCCCCGGCAGCACATGATCGAAATAGGACTGTGCCGCCTCCGTGAGGGTGACGTAGCGCTGGTCATTTTGGCTCATGAACCAGCGGTGATCCAGGATTTCGTGGAAAATCTGGGCGGGTTCGAGCTTCTCGCGGAGCTCGGGTGGGATGAGCTCGATGATGGGCTCGTAGTTCTTCACCATCCAGCGGTGCGCCACCGATTCGAGGGGGAGCTTGCCACCGTAGCGCACGGCGCGGTATACCTCCATCTCGCCGAGGAGGCGTTGCGCCTGCCGGTCCTGTACCTCCAGCCCGGTGAGCCGCAGCAGCTTCTTCTGGTAGAAGCCTGTGGAGAAGACCGCGGGCTCGATGATCACCCGGTAGGTGTCGTTCCCGTCGTGTTCGATTTCGACTTCGCCGACGTCGAAGCCCAGCTCATTAATCTTTGCGACGCGCCCAGCGATCGCCTCGAACGCGTCATCTTCGACGATGAGCTCCCCTGTCATCAGGTCCCACAGTTCGTTGTAGGTGGATGCGATGTCGTTGCCGAGGGCAATGACGTCGACATCCTCGCTGAGGTAGCCGCCTGCCTGCAGGTCCATCATCTCGCCAATGATGTTGACGCGGGCGACGTCGACGTCGTAGAGGCGTCGTCCGTCGGAGATGGGGTCGTGGAACTCGCCGGTTTCGGCGTCGACGAGGTAGGCGGAGAACTGGTCGGCGTCGCGGCGGAACAGGGTGTTGGACAGGGAGACGTCGCCCCAGTAGAAGTGCAGCAGGTGCAGGCGCACCAGCAGTACCGCCAGGGCGCGCACCAGCTTGTTGATGGTGTCGACGCTGATGTCGCGGGAGAACACGTCGCGGTACGGAAGTGAGAACCGCAGGTGCTCCGTGACCAGGCAGGGGGTGAGCTCCTCGCCGTTTTCGTCGACGCGGTGCGTGATGACGGCGACGGGGACGACGCAGGGGGCGTCGAGCTCTTGAAGCCTCCTGAGCATGTTGTACTCGTGGTAGGCGACTTCCCCGCCGATTTCCTTGACTGCGAAGACTAGCCCGTCGGCCTCGATGAGGCGCACCGTGTGGCGCGAAATGCCGCGGGGCAGCGCCGCGAGGAGGTCGGAGGACCAGTCCTCGAGTGGCTGCGCCCACGGCATTTTCAGCAGTGTTGGTGCGTAGACGGGCGAGACAACGCTGAGTTTCTCGCGCAATGTGTGTCCTTAGATCCGCTGGCCAGTTGCCTTGCTAAAGACGTGGAGTCCACCGTCGACGATCTGGACGTGGACGACGTCGCCCTTCATGATGCCGGACAGTGGCGCGGTGCGTACCACGATCTGGCCGGAGGTATCTCCGTCGAGGCCCTCTTCCTTCCAGCCGCCGCCCGCGAGGTGGCCGTACAGGTAGGAGTCGGAGCCGAGTTCTTCCACGAAGTCGATTTCGACCGGGATGGAGTGCTTTGCGTTCGCGTCGACGACCTCCAGGGACTCTGGGCGGAAGCCGAGGATGACCTGGCCGTCGTCTTCCACGGTGAGGTGGGAGATGTGCGCGTCGGAAAGCGGGATGGAGGCGCGGCCGAGCTTGGCTACCTTCTCGTTCAGGTCGACGTCGAAGGTGGACAGGTTCATGGCTGGGGAGCCGATGAAGCCTGCGACGAAGACGTTGTTCGGGTGATCGTAGAGCTCACGCGGGGTGCCGACCTGCTGCAGGACGCCGAAGTTCAGCACGGCGATGCGGTCGCCCATGGTGAGGGCTTCCGTCTGGTCGTGGGTGACGTACAGGGTGGTCACACCCATGCGGCGCTGCAGGTTCGCGATCTGGGTACGGGTCTGCACACGCAGTTTCGCGTCCAGGTTGGACAGTGGCTCGTCCATAAGGAAGACCTGTGGCTTGCGCACGATGGCGCGGCCCATGGCCACGCGCTGGCGCTGACCACCGGAGAGGGCCTTCGGCTTGCGGTCGAGGTACTGGGTCAGGTCGAGAGTCTTAGCGGCCTCTTCCACTCGCTTATCGATCTCCGCCTTGTCCATGCCGGCGATCTTCAGCGCGAAGCCCATGTTCTCGCGCACGGTCATGTGCGGGTACAGGGCGTAGTTCTGGAAGACCATCGCGATGTCGCGGTCCTTCGGGCTGACGTGGGTGACGTCGCGGTCGCCGATGCGGATGTGGCCTTCGTTGGTGTCCTCGAGACCTGCGAGCATGCGCAGCGCGGTCGACTTACCGGAGCCGGACGGGCCGACGAGGACGAGGAACTCCCCGTCCGCGATTTCAAGGTTGAGCTTGTCGACACTCGGCGTGGTCGCACCCGGGTAGATGCGCGTTGCGTTGTCGTAAGTTACTGATGCCATGTGGTCCTCCATCGGCAGGTACGTGCCGAACGTTCCGTAGTGGGGATAAGGTACTCCCTTAACCTACCACCTCGAATCACAAGCCCCCACTTGCTATGGCGCAGTTCACATGGGTGGTACCCCCGTTCCGTGTCGTCCCCCCGGAAGGGGTAGATTTCCGTGACATGCACCCGTTTTCCGGCCCTTTTATTGATTTGGCATAATCCAAGGTCAACGCGAATTTAAGAGAAAGTTAAGAAGTGTTCGTTGTCCCGTGTCGTTAAACTTGAGGCCGATTTTCTTGCGAGTATTCCCTTTTCCCTGGGCTTTCCATATACTCCTGGGTAGAGAAATTCGAAGCAGAGACCCGGTACCTAGAACACGAGGTGCCGGGTTTTTCTTTGCCTTCTTAGAATCCTCTGAGTTAGGGGCTTAAGGGACATTTTGTGTGTAAATACGGCGTGTCGCGATAAGGGACATTTTGTGTGTAACTAGCTACGTCCAGCCCACCCTTTTCTCACGCCTAAGCTGGAGTTCCACTGACTATCAATGCCG
>NZ_MLAL01000041.1 GCF_001875665.1 Corynebacterium sp. NML130628
CCGAAAACCTAACCAAAAACAAACCAACCACCAACAACAACAACGCCGTCATCGATGTCTGGCAAAATCCTAAAATTACAAAAATAAAGATACAAACAAACCGGTCCCAACCCGACGGGGCAAAAACAGGACCAGCCACAACCACATCAACAAAACAGTCAACATGACCATGCAATCTGCACCAAAACTAGTGACACCCAATCATAGGTTCAAGCATCACCACCGGCACACACCACTTTCGTGGCACACAGCACGCAACCAAAGTCAATGCAATCAAAAAAATAAAAAGTACATTGGCACACTATCGAGTTCTCAAACAACAACCGCACACCCAAACACACCACCAAACACAGTGGCACATTCAAAGCGACGAAGATTGACACTAACAAAACATTCTCAACAACGCAAACCAGCGCCGCATCACAGAACCTATTTCATTATGCCGGCCAACGGTAGTTTTCCTAACCGCCATCTCACCAACACACTCTCTACAGAGTCTGTCCGGCGGGGCGTTGTCGGTCTCGCTGACTCACATAAAGTTACACACACACCAACAACAACACAAATCGCCAGGCCAGACGTGATTTTTATAACTTCATATCTGGGTTCTTTTGGGCGCCATTGACGCGCCCCGTGACGTACAACGCGAGCGTCACTAGCGCTAGCAGCGACGCGCATCCGGCCCCGATTACCGTTCCCTTCCACGGTTCTGGGTCGCGCATGAACTGCCAGAGAATCATTAGCGCCATGAACGTCACCAACTGGTTTCGCCCCCAGGCCAATGGAATCACAAGCCCAGTAAGAACCAAGATGAACGTCACCCAAAGGGGGACGGTGAGGAGGGTGTGGGCGTCGAAAAGCGAAGGAAGGCAACGGAGCGCAACGTAGATCCCCGCGGACACCACCACTGCCGCCAACCCATGCAGGCCCCATGTGCGACGTGTGATGCCGTACGCGCGGGCAGTCGTCGGCGAGCCTGCTCCCGAAGAGTAGATTGCCGCGAAGCAACCGATAAAGAACAGGTCAGGCATGGTTGCAACCAACGGCACCCACTTATCGCCGACGAACGATTGGACCGCGAGCTGCATGGCGACTGAGCCAAGGCCAAAGGCCGCGGCCAGGAGAAGCGGCTGCTTCCAGAAAAGCTGGAAGATGAGGGGTTGGTCGAGGCGGAGACCCATGATGGCCGAACCACTGTCGGGAGAGTCGAGTTCTTTGCCGGTGGTGGCGTCGTTAGTTACATAGAGGGCCAGCCAGCCGGTGACCAGCGCGACGGCAAGCAGGCCATACAGCGAAGGGCTCACGATCAGCGTCGGGACGCAAAGAACAGCCCAGACAGCGAGGGCCGCGCGGCGCTTGTACGCGAGCGCGCGCTTGCGGTTCATGCCGTAGGAGCGAAAAACGTTCGACTCGGGAATAAGGGTCATATAGAGGAGGAGCGAGGAGAACGTCGCGGCTGTAATCACCAGTGGGACGCTGCCCAACCAGTCGGCAGAGATGGTCGCGGCACCCATGAGCAGGCCGAAGAGTGTCATCCAGATGCGCCATTTCGATCCCGCGAACATTTGCGCGCGGAAGAAACCAGGGCGGACAAAGGTCTGCATTTAGCTCACCTCCAAGAGGTGCTCGATGACGTCGCCGAAATCGACAGGTCGCAGGGGGTTGCTCAGGCCGAGGCGCTCGGCGTGGGCGTCGGCGTCGTCGGCGGTCACGTGCGCGCTGACCTTGCCGTCGCGGCCCAGCACCAGGGCGCTGCTCAGAATTTTCGACGCCTCTTCGATATGGTGCGTGGCCATCACGAATGTGCGTCCGCCCTCGGCCACGTCGAGAAGGTGGCGGTAGAACACGTTGGTGTTGTGGACGTCGAGGCCTACGTAGGGTTCGTCGAGAAGCGTGAGTTCGGCGCCGGACGCGATGCCGATGATGTTGCCCACCATCGCGCGTTGGCCCCGCGACATCTTGTTGTACGAGGTGTCGAGCGCCTCGTCGAGGTCGAAGTCGTCGATGAGGCGGCGCGCGAGCCCATCGTCCCAGCTCGGGTAACGCAGCTGCGCGCCTTTCAGGATGTCCTTGCCGCTCCAGCTCGCCGGGTAGCCGACGTCGACGCCCGTTAGCGCGACGCGGTCCATCACCTCGGCATTATCGAACGGAGGCACGCCGAAGACCTCGACGGCACCACCAGAAGATTTCAGTTGGCCCGCGACGATCTGCAACAACGTCGACTTACCGACGCCATTTCGTCCCAGCAGCCCGTGAATGCCACCACACGGCAGGTCGAACGACAACCCATTCAGTACGTACTTCATCCCGAAGTACTTCTCCAGCCCAGCGGCGCGGATAATCATGGTGCTCATTGATACATTCCTCTACTTTCTGCTACTCGATGCACAAGGTCGATCAAGTCGTCCCGGCTGAGGCCGACGCGAACGGCTTCGTCGACGAGAGGGGCAACGAACGTGCCCGGGAACGCCTCCCGGCGCGTCGCCAAAATCCGCTCGCGCGCGTCCGGAGTGACGAACATCCCGAGTCCACGGCGCTTCTCGAGGACGTGGGCGTCGACAAGGAGGCCGAGGCCCTTGCGCGCTGTCGCGGGGTTGATGTTGTGGAAAGCTGCGAGCTCGTTTGTCGACGGCGCCCGCTCCCCCGACTTCAACGTCCCGTCGACGATGAGGTCCTCCACCAACTTCGCGATCTGCACGAAGAGTGGTTCCGAATCCCCAACCACCATTCCTCCCTTCTGGATCGTTGGTTAGTTACTGCACTAACTAACTATAGAACCGTTGCCAGGGGACCCGCAAGCACCCCTACGAAATTTCTTGGCTACTAGCATGAGTAGGTGCACAAACATATGTAGCCTTGTGATGAAAAGAAATTAACGACAATAAAGAATCGGAATTTAGGAGCCATGCTTGAACGCACACTGGTGTTCGTCGACACTTCTTACCTACTGGCGAGCTTTTACAACTCATGGGAGATCGGCGCCCGAGCACAATTAGAAATCGACTTACCCGAGGTCGTCGCCAACCTCGGAGTCATGATCAGCCACCAACTTCACCAACCCATCCACCGTCAAATGTGGTACGACGGCATCCCCGACTCCGGACCGCACCGCTACCAGCGCGCACTACGCTCCTGCGACGGCGTCCAACTCCGCACCGGGCAACTCATCGAATGGGGTGAACGACGCACCCAAAAAGGCGTCGACACCCGACTCGTCGCAGACCTGGTGATCAACGCTACGCGCGGCCAATTCAGCGACTTCGTCCTCGTCTCCGGCGACGCCGACATGATCCCAGGCGTCGAAGAAGCCACCAACAACGGCGTACGCGTCCACCTCTACGGATTCGGCTGGGACTCCATGTCCTCCGCCCTCCGCCACGCATGTGACACCACCACCATCCTCGACCCACGCGAAGACTTCGCAGACTCCATGCAACTCCGCGTCCTCGAAGGACCCCTCCCACCCAGCATCCGGGAACGCCCAATCGCCGACGCCGAACCCGTCGAAGACAACCAAGGCCCCACCGAAGTGCCAGGCCTGGGCCCGGACCCGCTCGCTGCGCCGGAGGAACCGGCTCCAGCTCCGGACCCGGCTTCGTCTTCGGCTTCGTCTGTGGCCTCGGACGAGCCGGTTGACCCACCTGCCGAAGAAACCCCAGTTACCCCCGCGACCCCGTCACCCGCGGACATGCCGAAACCCGGCCCGAAACCTGGCCCAGTGCCCGCAGAGCCGGCGACACCTGCCGAGAAGCCAAAGCCGGAAACCATCTGCGACGAAGACAGCGAGGACGTACCGGCCCCCAAGCCGGCTCCGAAGCCGTCGATGATGGCACCGCGCCGCAAACTCCGCTCGCGTTACGTCCCACTGCCGGAAGAAGTCTGGACATCCTCCGGCTTCCAAACCCCCTACGACGTGGGACAACAGTACGCAGCCTGGTGGTTCGAGAACGCCGCCTCCAGCGAGCAGCGCGACAAGGCACACATGCTTTCCGGCGGCGGGCTGCCACCGGAGATCGATAGGCCGCTGCTTCAGTTCGCCTGCGAGACCCTGCACGAGTACACCCTGACGGAAACCCAGCGCGTCAACCTTCGCGACGGCTTCCACTCCGGCATCCGGGGCGTGCTCATCAACATTCGCCGAGAGAGCTGACACGCTTTCGATACAGCAAGACCCCTGTCCGACACATTCAGGTCGGGCAGGGGCGTTCTTTTTGCATTGTGCACTGCGGTTTTTCTAAATGTGAGTAACAGGATTGTAGTATTCCCCATTTCGAACGTCTTTGGGGCTGCGGATGTTTTGTTGGAGTGCATCTGAGGGACTTTGTCTCGTAGTTATGCACTCAGTGCCTGTCGATGCTCGGCGATGGTCGTATATCCATCACCGAGTGTCGACTTCAACCTTGTATTGA
>NZ_MLAL01000005.1 GCF_001875665.1 Corynebacterium sp. NML130628
CAAGAAGGAACCGTGGCGTAGTTTCGGGATAGTCACATCGACGGTGTTGACCCGTGTATCCAGTAGTCGGTGGCGGTAGCCGTTGCGGTGGTTGACGCGGTTGTCGCTGGTGGTGCCGTAGTCAGCGTCGCAGACAGCATCGGCTTGGGTAGATAGAATTTGGTTGATGAAATCACCGAGCATCTCACGCATCAGATCGGGTGATGCGTGGGTGAGGAGCTCTTCGAGATACGCGGTCGGGTCGATATGATGGGGGTCATTCGCATGCCTGAAGAACTTCTCACTCGCTACCAACGCGTGCGCCGCGATGAGCTTCTCGCCAGCCAGCGAAGGATCGACCGACTAAGCGTAGCGCTGGCGAAGACGAGATGAACGCCGTAGAGGCGGCCAGAAAGCCGCACAACGCTGGAAAACAGACCCAAACGGCGAATACGCACAAGCACAGCGCGACATGCTTAAAAAGCGAACCAGCAGCGTAAACGGCAGGGGAATGAGACCCGTGCACAGGTTTATGCCATATACGCTTCGGTGCTTGCTCAGACAGGTAAAGCCCCAACAGGGTCTGAGATTGGAAGAGAGTTGGGGATCACTAGGAAGACAGCGAGTGTCCATTTAAGGTCGCTACGGAACGCGGGAATGATCGAATAAAAAATGTAACCCGCCGTAAGCAATATACGGTTCCCCTGCCCTGTGGCAGTGTGGTGTGGTTTTCTTTTTCGATGAGAGAGCAACGGTCTACAGGTTGCCGGGAACTTCGTTTAAGCGATTGGGTGGAATGATCGACACGCCCTTAATTGCGTAATACGATAATTGCATGCCTGTTAATATCACCGAGAAACAGCTGAACGCCTGGGTTGCCGAGGCGGAGGATGGCTATGACGTCGATGCGCTGAAGAAGCGCGGACGGGGGCGTCCGGGTCGTGGCCCCGAAGCTTCCCAGGTGGTTACGGTTCGTCTCACCCCGGAGGAGTTGGAGTCGCTCGACAGGCTCGCCGCCGAAAAGCATCTGTCGCGTTCAGAGATGATGCGTCAGGCGATCACCGCTCTCACTGCGGCATGAGGGTGGCGTCATCTGCCACCAAGCACGGCATCAGTGAGGAAGACGGCACCCATGCCGCTTCATTTCCGACATGGGTCGCATCCCTTGATGATGATTCCGCGCAATGGCGTGAACTGCGCCTCGGGTTCGACACCCACGCCCGCCTTTTGGAAACTGTCGTGGTTGTCGCCTCCGATGGGGACGAATTACTGATTCACGCAATGAAGACGCGGTCGAAATACGTCGATCTCCTTAGGTAACCGCCGGGTGCACCGGTGGTTACCTAAGGAGTACTGAGTTATCTGAGCGTGGCCTACGGCCAGTAACCTAGTTTCTGGAGGAATCAATCAAGCTAGGTAGATCATCTGAGGAGGATGTCATGAAAGAGCATCTACACCCATCTTTGGTGAGGCTGTACGGTGGTGCGTCTGATGATGACGTCTTTCTTTACATCGATGAGTCGTACTCGGTGCCTGACGAATACGAGAGCGGGTCCTTTTATATCTTGGCAGCAGTGAAGCTTCGCTATGGGGATCTTGAGGAAACCCGCGAGACTCTTCGCAATATTTCGGAGAAGAATTATTGGCACACAACAGATGAGCTCCGCACCTCTGAAGGTAAGTACCGTACCGTCGAGATGCTGAAGCAGCTCGAATCATGGGGAGATAAACACCTTGTTTCTATTGAAATTCCCCTGCAGTCTGGGAGAGACCTTGAGCAGGCTAGGGGAGATTGCTTAAGGGCTCTGGTAGAGCATATCTACGGGAGCGCACGCGATAATCCTCCGGCAGGGCTCATCTTCGAAAAGCGATTAAGACGAGTTGACGATAATCGGGATCGGCGTCTGGTTAAGAAGCTCAAGCAGGAGGGTATCTTTCCTCGTGAGGTAGGCGTAGCTTGGGTTAGCCCATCTGATGAGCGGCTTCTATGGGCTCCGGATATAACTTGTATGGTCTACCGACGTCAGATTACGCACAAGGGCAGAAACGAAACCGGGGACTACTTCGAGACCTACCTGGAGCCGCACTCTACGATTATCTATGCAGCTCCCCAGAAGAAATAAAATGGCCCGCACCTGCCAGTAGCTACAGTGCGGGCCGAGTCGATGTTCATCTCTCAATGAAGATCAACTCCACACCCTTGAGGATAGCGTTCTGCTTCAGGAAGGGCAAACCTCAACCTTTTCCGTGTCTTCGTCAAGAGCTTGTTGGCAGTTGTTGCTTCCCCTCGTGACTTCTTTATATGTCGACACAGAATCATCCTATCTCCATTAGCATCGCGTTGATTAGCCGCTGATGCATCGACTTCTGACAAGGGGTGGGGGCCGACCCCTGGTTTCAACTGCTGTGGTTTATCACCGTGCCCAGCATGACCGACCCTTATCGCGTCTACGACCAGGTCTTTATCGACGGCACCTACTTCCACAAGAAATGCCTGCTCGTTGCATGTACCGACACACACGTCATTGCCTGGCACTGGTGTGTGCGTGAAAGCTCATCCGAGTACCTCAAACTCCTCGACAAGATCGCCCCACCGCTGATCATCACCACTGACGGTTCAGGAGGAGCCTTAAAAGCAATCCGTAGCAAATGGCCCCACGTAGCCGTACAACGCTGTCTTGTCCACGTACAACGCAACACGTTGAGCGATATCAGCAAAAACCCGATCCACCCAGCACATAAAGCAATCCGCAAGCTTGGCTACATGCTCGTCAACGTTGCTGATACCGATGATGCCG
>NZ_MLAL01000022.1 GCF_001875665.1 Corynebacterium sp. NML130628
AGCGTATATTATGCGGTGGTTTTGATTGTTGAACACCTGCTGACAGGTGTCGGTGGGTTTGTTGAACATGTTGGTTTGTCTGGGGTGATTGTTGAGCATTTTTCGGGTCATGTGTGCAGGTTGCGGGGTTGGATGTGTTGAACAATCCGGGTTTTTCAGGTGGTGTTTTCTCCGTTTGGTTGGCATGTTTTGGCCTGATTGACCATGTATAGTCTGGGTGCATAAACTTGGGGTCAGAACAACGAAGGGTTTCGTGGTGCACCAGCCGGTGTAGCGCGGTGGAAGATTGTAAGGATTGTGACAACGATGATGAACAGCATTGCGCGGAAGGTGTGTGTAGCGGCGTGTGTATTGGCTGTTGTGGCTAATGGTGCACAGGTAGCGCACGCGGAGATGGCTGTTGCTGACTCGTCGGTCACAGTCACCGCTGACGGGCCGGGGGCGGTGTTTCATAACTCGGTGACACAGCCGGGTCGTATTTCGACGTTGAAGTTTACTGATGCTCGCTCGATTGCTGGTAGCCAGGAGTCTTCACTGTATGTGGACTTGCGTGCTGATGGTGCGTTAGTGGATCTGGAATCTGCTGTCACCGTAGATACGCACCGTGATGGTGATGTTCAGGTGGTCACCTACCGTGGTGAAGACCAGGGTGCTGGTGTTGGAGTCGAGCGTGAGTTTCGCTTTGAGGCCAACCGTGTTGATGTGATTGTGCGGGTGACCAATACGAAGGATTCCTCGGCGTTTGTGCAGGCGGATCTGACGAATCAGATTAACTCCAAGGTGGCCCTTGCCGGTTCGTATGCTGATGGTACGTTCGTTGTTGCCCCGGCTCAGCTTGGGTATGCAACGACGGTGTCGTTTGCTGATGCGACCTCTTCTGGTGTGGCGGATGCCTTCCAGCGCACCACGGCTGCCGGTGAGGTCGGGTTTGTTGATCCGGCAGGGGCCAGCTTCCAGCGTGGTCGTTGGTTTGAGCGCATTGATGCTGGTGCCACGTTGACTGCCGCGATGCATATGGAGGTTGCAACCCAGGATAGTGCTGTTGATTCTGATGGTGATGGCCTACCAGATGTCTGGGAGCGTGAAGGGGTGACCTTACACGATGGTACGGTCATGCCGCTTGATCAGTGGGGTGCTGATCCTGAGCGTCCGGATTTGTTCCTACAGTTAAATTGGATGCAGTCGCAGTGGCAGCAGGCCGGGTGTAACACCGCGGATGCGGATGCTGATGCGTGCGCGCAGATGTCGGTGGCAAGCTACCGACCAAGTCGCGATATTTTGCAACAGCTGGTGGATCGCTTCGACCAGTACGGGGTCAACCTGCACATCGATGCCGGTGATACCTACACCAACATTGTCAATTACCCGACGCGTCACGGTGGGCAAACTGAAGCCTATACACCGTACTACTTCGAGGGCACGGTCCCTGGTATGAAGCTCGTCGAAAATATTGACACGATGCTGGGTGCGCGTGCGGCAGTCTTCCGGGTTGGTGTCATTGGCGACCAGATGCAGCGTGGCCACTGGGGCACTGGGTTGGCGTTGGTTGCGGATAACTCGTTTTATGTTGCCAAGCATGAACGCATGCGCACCGAGGATCAGCTGCGCAACACGATCATGCACGAGCTAGGGCACACCCTGGGGTTAAACCACAATGGTTCGATGAAGTTTGCCAACGAGGTGCCGCAGTCGGATTACCTGCCGAACTACTACTCGGTGATGAACTACCTCTACCAGTTCACGCACTTTAACTACTCGGATGAAGAATCTGTCTCTGGTGGCCCGCTTCCTGAGGTATGCAACCAGCCAGGGATGGACTGCTACACCGGTGAGTACCGTGTGCCTGCTGACTGGGACAACTTGATGATTAACACCGGCAAGATCGGCAAGGATTACACCTCCACCATCGGTGCTGCCCACGTCAAGGTTGATGCAAAGGCGTTGGATGCGCAGCAGCAGGCGATGCAGGCCGCCGAAAAAGCCCAGGGCAGCGTCAAGGTCACAGTTGCTGATAAGCAGCAGCTTCGTCGTGGGGACAACACGGTCAGTGTGAAGGTGGAAAACCCTGGGCTGGATGCAGCCCGCATGCGCCTTGAGGTTGTCTACCCGTCTGGTAAGGCTGAGCAGGTGGTTACCGTTGCGGGTCAGTCTGCGACCACGGTGCAGCTGCCGGTTGTAGTTGGTGTGGTGAAAACGTCTTCGTTGCCGTTGGATGTGCGTGTTCTCAACGAGGATGGTGGGCAAGCGTTTGCTGGCCGGTTTGATGTTGCCGCGGTAATGGATGCTGATGTTGATGGTGATGCGATGGCTGGTGCGCCGCGTAAACCGCAGGCGAAGACACAGGCCGCGCCGACTGCGAGTGTCACACCTGGCAAGCATGAGTCCTCGCAGCAGTTGACGACGCAGCGTCCAGCACCGAGTGTTGAGGATAGTAATCGTCAGGATGCGGCAAGCAAGGATCAGATCCAGGTAGAAGGCGAGACGAATATCGCGGCGATTGTTGCTCCGATTGTGGTGCTGTTGCTGCTCATCGGTGGTGGTGTTGCTGCGGCGATGGCTGGTGGTTTGCACTTCTAACACAACCAGTTACCAGGCTGTGGGGTCTGTGGCATCCGGGATTGTTCCCGGGGGCTACGGGCCTCTTTCCTTTTGCGTTGAAGGGCAGGTGGGTGTGCCGGGGGGATTGTTCCCCGAAGATCAGTGAAGCCGGGAACGATCTTCGTGGACACCCGCCGCGACCTGGGGAGATGTGAGCGT
>NZ_MLAL01000042.1 GCF_001875665.1 Corynebacterium sp. NML130628
CGCCCATGTCCCCGCACGATATTCCCCCGCTGATACCAAACCCACCCGAGAGGGATTGGGCACACTACAACACCAACCCCGACCCCGATGCTGGCAGTACTGGTAAGCGCCGGCGTGCAAGCATGCCATCTGCACGCGACGTGCTGGCGTTGCCGGTAGTCAGGCTTGCACCCGGTGCCACGCTTGTTGATAGTGAGTTGGTCATGCCGGATGCCGCGGCAGTCATATTCGTCCCCAACACTTTAGATCGCGGGATGATCACCTACAGCGATACCCAGAAACAACAGATGGTCAGGATCTACCAGCAGCTTCCCCATGGGGCAAAGGGGATATGGCTTGACCGTCAAGGAATCTATTACTCCAAGGTGATCAGATGGTCGAAGCGTTTAGATCTTGGCACGTTTACCCAAAAACAACGCGCCGCAGTCTATACCGGGGCAACCACACCAGTACCGGTGGTGTTAGACGCTGAAGCAATCATCTCACTTGTCCACCAGTATGTTGTTGCCCCGCATGGGGCAAAGCAGGCACTGCTTGATAAGCACGGCATCGTCAAAGACACGATGCGCCGATGGATCGATAAAGTCGCAAACGGCACGATTGCCCACTACACGCATACAAGAAAGGCAGAACCCATGAACACGCCTACAACCACCAACAACGACATGGTCACCATGTCGCGTAAGGAATACAACGCGCTGCGCCGCGAGCTTGATCGAACGCGCAAAGAGCTCAAGCTGTGGAAGGACACCAGTGATGTGCTGGGAAAAGCTATAGCGTCTCTGCCAAAGAAACATGGCGGGGACTCAAACGCGGCGGGAAAATCCTCACAGTAGAACAAACGCAGCACTATGAGGAAGGCCTACAACAAGAAAACGAGCTCATTGAAGCACTTGTTGGTATTGGTCACTCAAACACGAAAGCCTGCAAGGTGTTAGGTGTGGCCCGTTCCAGGCGGTATTACCAGGACAATCCCCGTCCGAAGACGCAACATCCGATCCCGCATCGCAAACGCAACATCAAACGCTTAACCGGTGGACAAGTCAACGATATTTGTGCCTTGTTGGATGCTAATCCGTATTCGAGTGTGGATGATGTCTTCTACCACGCATATAACAATGGGTGCTATATCGCCAGCTTGCGTAGCTTCTACCGGGTTGCCAAAGCGCACGGCAAACTCTTGTCACAGCGCCACGGTACAAGCAGAACACGTACGCGACGTGCCGGCGGGAAGAACCAGCCCCCGCATGTTGAAGCATATCGGCCAGGTCACGTGCTGTGCTGGGATATCACCTATCTTCCAGGCAAGTACACAAACCAGTGGTACGCCTGCCATACCGCAATCGATCTTTACTCCCGCGCCGTTGTCGGCGCAGTCGTTACCCACCACGAGGACTCCCGCGCAGCACGACATATGTTTGAAGAAATCTTTGCCACACACCCTCATGTCGACACAGTGCACTCTGATAACGGGGCGGCGATGACCAGTCGTAGCCTTGGTGAACTTTTTGATACTCACCAGGTCAAACGGTCGTTCAGCAGACCGTCAATCAGTAACGATAACCCGCATATGGAGTCGTTGTTTCACACGATGAAAGGCGTGGCCTACTACCCAAAATCCTTTGCCAGCATTAAGCATGCAGCGAGCTGGGTTGATGAGTTTACAACGTTGTATAACCACCGGCCCCACAGCGGGATCAATGGGTACACACCGCAAAGCGTGCTCGACGGCACGTGGCAACAGATGGAGGCCAACCGGCGAGATGCCGTCGAGCAAGCACTTGCTGATGGGCTCATTACCGCGCGACCGAAAACACCGACTGGGTTGCCTGAGAAAGTCACGATTATCCGCACAACAAGTAAGACCGCGCCGACGCCGTGTGCGTTGATGATGCATTGTTAACCATGATTCCAGTCCACAACCACTTGACACCGAACG
>NZ_MLAL01000043.1 GCF_001875665.1 Corynebacterium sp. NML130628
TGTGATGTCTAGCGACTTTTTGGACACGGAGTCCAGGATGTTTTTGGACGGGATGTCTAGTGGCTTTTTGGACGTTCTCGGCGGTGGAATAGCTGGATGGCTATTCCATTGTATAAACGTAGAAAGGTCGCAGATTTCGATCCCGTTCGTCACGGCAAGACGGTCACACAGTTTTGCAAAGAATTGGGGATCTCGCGACAGACGTACCACAACATCAAAAACCGGATAGCGCACAAGGGCCGAGCAGGTATCGTGCCGGATTCGACTGCCCCGAAGAATCCAGTGAAGAAATTCGACGAGGCCGACAAAATCGCAGTCGTCCATGCCAGGCAACAGTTGATGGAACAAGGCTTGGATTATGGGCCTTGGTCGATCTACTACTTCTTGTTTGACACTTCAGGTGCAGATCGCACCCCATCGCGGTCCACAATCGCCTCATGGCTGCATGAGCTGGGATTTGTTGATGCTAATGCCCGCAAACGGCCTCGTAGTTCCTATAAGCGCTTCGCCCGTGATTTCGTCGGTGAACTCTGGCAAATCGATGCACTGGTCTACCGCCTCTTTGACCATGCCCACACGCATGTCACGATTTACCAGATCATCGATGATGCCAGCAGATTCGATGTCGGAACCACAGCATTCGCGCTGCCTGAAAACGGTACTGATGCGCGCGCTGCGCTGGCTGCAGCGTTCGCCGCTTACGGCAAACCTCAAGAAATCCTTTCTGACAATGGCGATGCGTTCGCCACCTACCACCGTGGTTTTCTCTCTGCTACTGAAACTTGGCTCGCTGGCGAAGGCGTACTTGCTATTGCTGGTTTCGCCCCGACAACCCAGGGAAAAGACGAGCGATCGCATCGTACGTTGACCCAGTTCCTCGATGCACGCCACCCAGTCAGTCTCGGTGAGGTCAACACCTATCTGGTCGAATATCGCCAGGTATACAACGAACGACGCCGGCATCAATCACTGCTGGTCGGCAAGATGCACATCACCCCACGCCAGGCTTTCGATACCTTCCCCAAGGCACCGTCACCTACGCATCCACTCGATCCTGATCAGATCTGGGCCCGCGTAGTTGCCTATAACCAAGCGCACAATCCTCACGCTATATCCAAAAAGCCAAACGGCCCCGCGGAAGCGGCAACTTCACACGAGGCCAACACCGATGACATGGCAGCTCAGCAAGGCATACCTCCCACCGATACCCCCACACTAACGGCCCCGACGACACAGTCAACAAACCAATGGGGTATCCCAGACCAGCTCTGCGTGAGCAAAGATGGCGTTGTACGCGTATGCGGCTTCGGCCTCTACATTGGTCTGAGGTTTAAAAACCGCAGGCTCTACTCCACAGTCACAACCGATAATGTTGCGGAGTTCTACACGGCCCATGACGGTCAATTCCTCTTCAGCGTGCCCCTGCCGATCACGTTGAGCCACCGCCCGCCAGGTGGTCAGATCAACATCAACCTCGTCGAAGGAATGAAACATCGCCAACCACCGCGGATGAACCCGAAACTATCCAAACCCCGGCCGAAACGCAGGCTACGACCGTAAGCCGCTAGAAGTGCCCAAGAACACCATGGATCCCGTGTCCAAGAAGCCATCGGACTCCCTGTCCAAAAACCCTATGGACATAACA
>NZ_MLAL01000020.1 GCF_001875665.1 Corynebacterium sp. NML130628
CGCCGCCCGCCGTTGAGTTGTGAACCCCCGTCGACTCGTTTGAATAAAACTTACTATACCCGCTGGTAAACAGCAAGATCACGCCCTATATTAATCCCCACCAACTGCGGTGGGGCCTTATAGGCTGATACCGCCGGACGCCGAGTCGGATGCGCCTGATAGTAGCGTTGCTCTTTCGCACGGCGCCGTGCAAGGATCTGTTTCCACTTGCCCGTATACACCTCATCAGGCGTGTAATAGTTCAACCCACTGTGACGATCTCGGTGGTTATACGCCTCAATAATCCTGCCAACCACCTGCTCTGCTTGAGCGATATCACGGTAGGACTCCAACGCGAAACGATGATGCTTCAACGTGCGATGTGATGACTCTTCATATGGGTTATCGTTTGAAACATTCGGCCTGATCAGCGAGAGTTCCACACCGTTTTCATCCAGCATCGTACGCATCGAGTGCGACGTCATCACACCACCATTATCAGTATGAACAACCCGCACATCATGACCATGCAACCGCTGTTCTTTGATAACAGCCTTGATTAAGTCCGTGGCAACCGATTTCATCTGACGCGGCTGGATGGTCCAACCGACAATCTTTCGCGAAAACAAATCCAACACCGTATACAGGTGAAATCCCTTCGACATAAACGATGCTGGCAACCACGTAATATCCCAGCACAACACCTGACCAGGACTACTTGCTGCAACAACAGGCACACCACGCGTGCTTCGTCGCGGGGTCGGTACATACGCAAGCGGGTTTTGCGCACGCAGTTGAGCATGTACCCGGTAGAAGGTTCGAAGACTTGCCACCATCTCACCATCGCCATCAAGGTGATCGAAAAAGATCCTGGCAACACTATGATGCTTGCGTTTGCCAGCAACAAGCAGTGCAGCAACCGTCTTGCGCTGCGCAGCAGTCAACTGCTTCGGGCTGACATGACAAGCACTACCATCGTCGCGTTTACGCCGACGTGGGTGATGCCGGTAATGCCAGCTTGATTTGGATAACCCGACAATTTCCAACGCGGCTTTCAGCGTGTACTTGGCAGCAACTAACGCGTCAACGATGCTGTTTTCTGCGGCGATAAACGCCTCGTAGTCGTGTTTTTCATCCCCGGTTAAACGTCTGCCACCACGCATTACTTGTCGGTATATTTTTGCATGATGGCGATGGCTTTTCCCAAGGAATCCACCGCCCTGGCATGGGCAGCATTTTGTTCGTCTTTGATGCTGAGTTGTTTGTCTTTTTCTTCGAGTGCACCTTCAAGTTCGGCTACTCGTTGTTCAAGGGACTTCGTTAAATCCTTCAGGCGGCGGATTTCGTGTATGTCAGAGCTATCCATACGCACATTCTTCCTTGGGGTAAGTCCTGTGTCGATATCGCCTGCGATGAACTGTTTGTTCCACCGATTCAACACCTTGTAGGTGATGCCGATTTTGGCGAGGTATTTCTTTTTGCCTCCGTAGGGTATCTGCGCGTAGGTCATGATGACTTCGCGTTTTTGTTCTGTGGTGAACTCCTCCGAGGCGCGGCTGGTGGGAGGGATGACTACCGTCATTGCTGTGTGTCCTTCCTACCCGGTGTAACACCGGGTGACCTGGGGAGTTCACAAGTTCAACGGCACGAGGGG
>NZ_MLAL01000039.1 GCF_001875665.1 Corynebacterium sp. NML130628
TGAGGTTACCCTCGTTTAGTGGACACCCTATTTGTGCGGATCTTGTGTCCGTAGGAGAGGATGTTCATTGTGAGTCAACAGCGCAAGAAGTACACGCCGGAGTACCGGCGTGAAGCCGCGAACCTTGTAATCGAGTCAGAGCGCCCGATCGCTCATGTGGCTAAGGAGATTGGCGTCTCCGCCGGGCTTTTAGGCCGGTGGGTCAAACTCGAGCGTGAACGCCGAGGGGCCTCGGATGGGATGAGTGAGGCGGATCTTCGTGCTGAGAATGCTCGTCTGCGCCGTGAGTTGGCGGAAGCCAAGATGGATAATGAGTTTTTGTCAAAAGCGACAGCCTTCTTCGCCGCGAAGCAACGCGAGCAGAAAAGTTCGAATTGATGCAGCAGGAGAAGGCAAACTACAGCATCAAACGCATGGCACGGCTATTAAAAGTGTCTCGGTCTGGATACTACAAATGGGCTGATACGCAGCAGAAGCGACTATCTGGCGAAAATGATCGTGCTGCATTTTACGATGGCGTTGACCGAAAGATTCATCAGATTTGGAAAGACTCCGATGAGGTTTATGGTGCTCCGCGGATCACCGCAGAACTTACCGAGCGCTACCAGATCACCCTGAATCGCAAGACTGTGGCTAAGCGGATGCGCATGATGGGCATTGAAGGGATTTCACCGCGTGCCTTTGTCCCGGTGACAACGATTCAATCCAAGCGTAAGTCAGCTCTTCCTGACCTGGTCAAGCGCATGTTTGATACTGGTGAGCTCAACCGAGTGTGGATGTCGGATATTACCTACCTACGCACCAGCGAGGGATGGTTGTACTTGTGTGCGGTCCGCGACGGCCATTCCCGCAGGGTGCTGGGCTGGGCGATGGATAGCGTTCAAGATACATGCCTGGTCGAACGGGCCCTGCGGATGGCATATACACTGCGCGGTGACGTTCCTGATGGGCTGGTGTTCCACGCTGACCGCGGAACGCAATTTACCAGCGAGAAGCTCTGGGAAGTCTGCCATAACCTGGGCATTGCTCAGTCTGTGGGGCGTACTGGTGTGTGCTTTGATAACGCGATGGCTGAGTCGTTCTGGTCGACGCTTAAAACCGAGTTCTACGACCGTAAGCGTTGGCCTACCCGCGATGCTGCGCGCAAGGCCGTTGCCTACTGGATGGAAGTCGTTTACAACCGTCGGCGCCGGCACTCTGCACTAGGAATGGTCAGCCCCGTCGACTTCGAAAACCACATTGGTCTAACCACCAGTAGAAAAGAAATAGCTGCCTAAACACTAGGTAGCCCCACTACGTGTCCACGATTTGCGGGCAACCCCA
>NZ_MLAL01000027.1 GCF_001875665.1 Corynebacterium sp. NML130628
GTCACAGACCTCAGGTGTGGTCATGCCTTCGAAGTATTTGTCGACTGCGGCCTCGCGGACGGTGTCGGGGAACTTTGCGGGCATCGGAATACCTTCCAGCCCTCAGCACTCCAACGAAATGTCCGCGATCCCGCGGACACCAGCGACATATTTAACGACGCCTCTTGCGTCCCCGCCGCCGACAAAACCACACCCGTGCTCTACGTCCACGGCACCTCCGCAAACACCGAAAAGTGGGCTCAGAACGCCGTCGCCCTCAAAGCCGCAGGCTACTGCATATGGGGCTTCGACTACGGCCGTGGCAGCGGACTCCCATCCCTCTTCCCTGGCTCCTACGGCAACGCCGACATCAACACCTCCGCGCGTGAACTCGCGCGCAACGTCGAACGCGCCAAGGAAGCAACCGGCTCCGACCAGGTCGACCTGGTCGCACACTCCCAAGGTGGTCTACTCGTAAAGAAGTACATCGCCGAACTCGGCGGAGGCGACAACGTCCGCCGCGCCGTCACCGTCGGCGCGACCTTCCACGGCACCGACCTCAACGGCGCCGGCCGATTCCTCTCCCCCATCGCCCGCGCACTCCCACGCCTCGCAGCGCTCTTCGCCGGACCAGGCGCGATCCAACAGCTCAACGACTCCCCTGTCATCCAAGCACTCAACACGCTTCCCGACACCCAAGCCGGAATCGTATACACCTCGCTCTACTCGCCATCCGACATCACCGCCACCCCAAACAGCACCTCAATCCTTAAGGCAGTCGACGGAGCGGACGTCGCCAACATCAACATCGAAGAAGCCTGCCCGAACTCCGGCCGGGTCCTGCACCCCAACATGCAATCCGACCTCACCGTCGCCGCCCTCACCAGATGGGGACTTGAGCGCACCGCCGGCGACCACACCCCCAACCAGCGCGCGTGCTCACTCAGCGCACTCCCCGACGGGTCCGACGCAGCCCGCTAGCGTTTGGTAAAGCAGCAACGCGGTGCTAAAATTACGCACTGCTGCATTACATGCGCTGCCGGCGTAGTTTAGTGGTAGAACATCAGCTTCCCAAGCTGAGAGTGCGGGTTCGATTCCCGTCGCCGGCTCCACTGTCCTCAGTCGCGACATAGTTGACAACTCAGTCGCGACATGGTGGACAAACCGGTGCCTTGGTTTTTATTTTTCCGAGGCACCGGTTTTGTTTTTAGGCCAGTGGGGGTTGGCCTTTTCGCCAGTA
>NZ_MLAL01000044.1 GCF_001875665.1 Corynebacterium sp. NML130628
GGGGCTGCGGATGTTTTGTTGGAGTGCATCTGAGGGACTTTGTCTCGTAGTTATGCACTCAGTGCCTGTCGATGCTCGGCGATGGTCGTATATCCATCACCGAGTGTCGACTTCAACCTTGTATTGATGTAGAAGTCAATGTAGGACTCAATATACTCGCGCATCTGTGCAACCGTCATCTGTGACGTATGCGCTCTGCCTTTGAGTAGTTCTTGTTTCATCGTGCCGAAGAACCCTTCCGTGCGCGCATTATCACCACTGGTGCCTTTGCGCGACAATGACGGGATATACCGCCACCTGGCCCGACACCACGTATCAGCCTGGCATGCAGGACAGTCCAGGTTGTTATGTGTGTGGTCAGTAATCAGACCAACCCACTTGGTGCTGCGGTAGAGTCCTCCCCGGTCAGAGTGCAGAATTGGCCGTACCCCATCAGGCTTTAACACGTCAATGCGGTTGATCATGTCTGCAACAAGATCATGATTCGGTGATGTCGACATGGTCACGGCAATGGGCATCCCATCAAAGAAATCAATCGCTGCCGAAAGATACAGTTTCCCGTCCGGGCAGTGAATCTCAGTCACGTCGGTACCGATCTTTTCCCACGGCCTATCAGCATGAAAATCATGGGTGAGCCCCTCAGCATCGGCGTGGGTGCGAAAGTACTCGGATAGCTCGATAACATCAGGCACCGGCTGTGCATTGTCGTGGCACTGACACGTGGTGCGGGGTTTGACCAGCAGCAGGTTTGCTGGGCTGTGGGCGGTTTCACCGGTATACGACGAGTACTTCGTTGACTGCTTCGCTGGTGGCCTGCAGGCAAGTTCATCCATTAACTCACGCACAATCTTTTCTGATATCCGGTGTCCTTGGGCTTTCAGCCAGGCATGGATACGGCGATAGCCATAGCTTTGATTCGACTCGGCAACGGCTTGCATAATCAACGGTTTGTACTGCTCACGACGCGCGGTGCGTCGGGCTAACACCCGCTGGTGTTTGCCCTGGTGGTGATAAAACGTTGATTCGGCAATACCAACAAGCTGGCACGCTTTCTTAATAGAGACACCGTGTGCGTCCGTGATGGCAACTACGACCGCGGCTTTCGCCGCTGTGGTAAGCACACCGTCACGGACGCTGACTTTTCCCTGGGCTTGACCGCCCATGAGTACTTCGATGATCGCGTCTTTGACTTTCTGCCGGTCGCGTTCGTC
>NZ_MLAL01000004.1 GCF_001875665.1 Corynebacterium sp. NML130628
CATCGGGATCAGTCGGGACATCGTTGACAAATGAACAGCCCCAACCGCAACCTCGCAATCGTTAAAGCCGTACGAGACCAAGGCGAGCCAGCCGCAAAAGTCGCCAAGCGATTCGGAATCTCCCGCCAGCGCGTCTATAAGATCCTGGCGGACTTCGATGCTGGTGGCCCAGAAGCGATCGCCCCGAAATCCCGCGCACCGCACACTCATCCCCAAGCCGTTCCCGAACACTTGCGCAAACACATCATCGACATGCGCAAAGAACTCACTAGAGCCGGATTCGACGCAGGCCCAGACACCATCGCATTCCATCTACAGCGACAAGGCCTGCGAGTGCCTTCAACCTCCACGATCCGCCGTATCATCACCAAAGCAGGCCTGGTTGCCCCACAACCGCAGAAGAAGCCACGAAGCTCCTACATCCGCTTCGAAGCCGAAATGCCCAATGAGTGCTGGCAAGCCGATATCACGCATCTTTTCCTCGCCGATGGCACTCGCATAGAAGTCCTCGACTTCCTCGACGATCACTCCCGCTACCTGCTGTCAATTACCGCCGAGCACGCGTTTACAGGCACTGCCGTGGCACAACAGCTCCAACGCCTCATCGACACCTATGGGCCGCCAGCATCCACGCTCACCGACAACGGACTGGTATTTACAGCACGACTCGCCGGAAGAAAAGGAGGCCGCAACGCCTTCGAGAAAACACTTAATCACCACCGCATTCAACAGAAAAATGGCCGACCCGGGCACCCACAAACCCAGGGCAAGATCGAACGATTCCACCAAACCCTCAAACGCTGGATCAAAGCACAACCACCGGCAGAAACAATTACCCAGCTGCAACAACAACTCAACGAATTCGCCAAGTACTACAACACGCAACGGCCCCATCGAGCACTTGGGCGCCGCACGCCCGAACAGGCCTACACCACAGGTGCCAAAGCCCATCCCACGGACAACCCACAAGACGAATGGCGCATCCGCCAAGACATCGTCGGAACCAACGGCAAAGTCACCATCCGCTACGCCGGAAGGCTCTACCACTTAGGAATTGGACGCGCCTACGGCGGCAAACACATCCTGATGGTCATCACCGA
>NZ_MLAL01000036.1 GCF_001875665.1 Corynebacterium sp. NML130628
GCTACGGGCCTCTTTCCTTTTGCGTTGAAGGGCAGGTGGGTGTGCCGGGGGGATTGTTCCCCGAAGATCAGTGAAGCCGGGAACGATCTTCGTGGACACCCGCCGCGACCTGGGGAGATGTGAGCGTAGGTCGACGGGAACCGGTCTAATACGCAAAATAGTTCCCGGGCGTGGGAACTATTTTGCAGTGGCATGAGGAGCCAGGATCCGGGTGTTGTTTCTCGTTGTGGCAAGGGCTTCCTGGCGGGGGTGTGGCACCCAGCCGAAGCGCAGGCGGGAGGTGTTGAAGTGACTGCTGCTTCGGGTGTGTTGCATGTGAATATTGTGATTTGAGTGCGCTAGAGTGTCGCGTATGTATCTAGTCCCTAAACTTCGCGCAGCAACGGCAGCCTTCGTGGCTGCGACGCTTGCCCTTGCACTGACTGTTGTTGCTCCTCAGTCGTTGAACACACATGCGGATGCTCAGGCGATCCCTGGTCTCATTTCCGGTGTCGATGTCGCTGATCACCAGCGCCCTGGCGGGACACCTATTAACTGGAAAATGGCAGGAACGGTAGGTGGGCAGCATTTCGCCTTCGTGAAGGCCACTGAGGGAACGACGTATAAGAACGCGTTCTACGAAGAGGACGTAAAGGCAGCTGCGGATGCCGGTCTGAAAGTAGGTGCGTATCACTACGCGCGACCGGGGATGGACCCGATTGCACAGGCGAGGCACTTCGCAGATGTGATTAACGCTGGACCGGCGCAGCAATTGCCTCCGGTGCTTGATCTTGAGGTTGATGAGGGGCTTGGTCCAACACAGCTCGCGGCGTGGACGCAGATCTTCCTTGCGGAGCTGGAACGTGCAACCGGCAAGCGCCCAATGCTGTACACGTATCGCTATTTCTGGTACGAGCGGATGAACAATACCAACGCATTTACTAGCTACCCGCTGTGGCTTGCCGCATACCAGAACCAGCCACCACGACCAGTTGGGGGTTGGGACAAGCTGACGTTCTGGCAGCGTAGCGACTCGGGCCGTGTGGCAGGTATTCCGGCGACTGTTGATATGAACCTGTTTAACGGCACCGGTGCTCAGTTTGGTGGCTTTGCTGCTGGTAACTTGCGTTCTGCAGGTGGTGTGCTTGAGACGTTCCAGGCGCCAGACTCCGATCAGCTTGAGGTGCTGGAACAGAACAGTACTGCTCTCGTCGTTGCGATTCTCGCGTTGGCGGCCGGCGCGTTGGGTGCCTCCCAGGTTGCATCAGAGGCGGCGAAGTTCGGGTTCGACATCAAGGACGCTAACAACATCGCGGGTTTTGTTCAGCGCTTGGCATCTCAGGGAGAGTTGCCCGTAGAGGACCTGCGCAATATGATGATCGGCGACTACCAGGTCGGCGACTTGTTGATCCTGCTGGATAACGCTGCGCACTAGATTTCGGTTGGCGCATCGTAGCGAGGGCTCGTAGCAAGGCTACGGGCCCATTTTTCATGCTTGAACTGCGCAGGCACGGCGCCCTTGAGAAGCTCCCGGTTCAATGAGGGGCTCGCCTCGAGCGGAGTGTTTGCGCCGATGAGGACGATGTTGCCGTAGCGACGACCTTTGAGCATTGGGGGGTCTGCGATTACGGAAACGTGAGGCCACACCTCGAGCATCCCAGCGAGTTCTTCCTTTGCTTCTTTGAGGTCCGCGTGGCTCCCGCAGTTTGCGACATACATACCTTCTGGGCTGAGAGCATTCCGGACCTGGGCGAAGAACTCTACAGTGGTCAAGTTTCGAGGCGTAATTGCTGACGAGAATACATCGCGGATGATGATGTCGCGTGTGCTCGGTTTGAAGCTGTCGGTGACTTCGCGGGCATCACCAACTCGTATTTTGACGGTTGGTGAGCGCGGGATATCGAAAAGTTCGCGGGCGAGTTCGGCAAGTGACATGTCGATTTCCACGACGGTGTTGCGCGAGCCCTTCCATTTGGAGGCGAAGTAGCGGGGAAGAGTGCAGGCTGCCCCACCGAGGTGGGTGAGACGCGGTTTTGGCCAACGGGGGACGTCGACAAGCTGTTGATCGTTGAGAAAGTCAGCGATCCATCTCATATATTCGAAGTCCAGTCGTTCGGGATCGCCGGGGACGATGTGGGAGCTCGGCACCCCGTTGACAAGGAGAACCATGGAGCCGTCCGGCTCGTGGAGCACCTCCGCGACGCCGGTGTCGATTTCATGGAAGTCACTTTTCGTTGCCATGGACAGTGACAGTACCTTACGCCTTCACGTCGACACGGTGCAGGTACACGACGGAGGCAAGCCACGCTACTGCAGTGAGCAGCAGGGTGCTCGTGAGAACACCGGATATCGTGCTCCATTCGAATGCACTCGAGCCAGCGACTGCGGTACCGCCCATCCACAGCGTTGTGGACACACCGATGGGTGGAAGCAAAAACTGTGTTGCCGTAGCCCCGGCAGCGATAGCGCCGAAAGCAACGATGCTGGAGAACACACCGAGGGCGACCGGCATAGCAAAGTTTCGAATTACCATGGAAGCGAAACTCTGCCACGCGGCAACCGCGACCGCAGGAACCACAGCGAGCAGCGCCGACGCGAGCAACTCCAGCGGTGGCATTCCTGAAAGGCCACTGACCCAACCGCCGACCATGCTGGTGACGATGAAGATACATTGCATAAGTGTGGTCAAGGCGACGATCACACCAAGCTTTGCTGTAACCAGACTTGCCGCCGACCTTGACGACGTCAGCAGCGTGTTCCAATTTCCACCGCGGTGTTCCACGCGCCACGCTGCGGAAGCGAGAATCGAAATGCCCGCGACCATGAAGAGCATCCCGTAAAACAGCGTCGTTTGGGACCAATAGCTGGCCCACCCAGCATCTAATGTCTCAGCGTTGGCGGCGTAGTTGCCAGCACCGAAGACGACGGAGACGAGGGGGATAACGATAGCAACTGTGGGGACGTGTGTGCGTCGAAGTTTACAGAACTCGCTGGAGAGCATGTCCATGGTTAGATTTCCTTCCTGTTAAGCCACCTCGTGGCTGCCACAAACCCAGTCGCAAGCAGGACGATGTAGATGCACCATGCTGCCCATCCAGGCTGCGTAGGGACGACGCCTTCGTCCGTGAACGTGTAGGGAAGCAGTACAGCAAAGTAGCCAAAGGGGTTCATCACGGCGAGCCATGCAGGAGAGAGCAGCGAGGCGATGCCGAAGAAACCTCCCGCCACGCCGAGAGCGTGCACGCCGATTTGTGATTCAGCGAGCGCTGCGAGCAACAGCATGGCGCTTGCAATGGCCAGGCTGGTAATCATCGCTGCGGCGCCGTATGCAGCCCAAGCTGTGGCAGTGCTTGCGTTTGGTAGCGGTGCTCCGAGCAGTACGGGGAGAGCGATGCAAATCCCGAACTCCAGCAGCTTGAGCACGACGACGAGGGGTACTACTACCTGTAGCTTGCCTCGCAGCAACGAACCTTTGCGGACGCCGGCAACCGCGTTGAGTAGCCACCCGCCATTTGCATGCTCGCTATCCACTGCGCGGCTGGCGATGAGCGCCATCTGTAGCGGGGTTAGAAAAGCGAATGACATTGCAACCGCAACCAACTGGCCAGCCCACGCGGTTGCTGGGTCTGTGCCGAAGGAGTCGACCCGTCCGGCAGAAAACAGATTCATAGACGCGAACAACACGATGCCGAGGGACAGCGCCGCGCCCAGCCATAGGATATGTGTGCGCCGCAGTTTTAAAAGCTCGAGGTTCATGCGCTGAGCCCCTTACGTCCCGTCATTCCGATAAAGATTTCCTCTAAGCTGCGACGCTTGCGCAGAACCTGGTGGATCGGAACCCCGCGGTGTACAAGCTGCGCGCATGCGGCAGCCACAGCATCATCGCTGAGCCCGGATACCTCCACGCCTCCGGAAACGATGCGTGGGCGCATATCGTGGAGAACCTCGGCGGCAACGGTTGCCGCTGGGGTTTGGACGTAGACGTCGGGTAGGTGGGCGTCGAAAAGCTGCTGTTGCGATCCTTGGAAAACGAGATTGCCTTGGTTGATAATGCTGAAGCTGGTGGCCATCTTTTCCACTTCAGACAGCAGGTGGCTCGAGACAAGGACTGTGCGCCCTTCGTCGCGCGCGAGGCTAATGATGAGCTCGCGGATTTCTTCGATCCCGGCTGGGTCGAGGCCGTTGGTCGGCTCGTCCAGAATGAGTAGCTGCGGGTCGCGCACGAGAGCGAAGGCGATGCCGAGGCGCTGCTTCATGCCGAGCGAATAGTGCTTGACCTGCTTGTCCATGTGCTTTTCCAGGTGAACAAGCCGTACCGCGCGTTGTGCGTTCGCCGGGTCGGCCCTAAACAGCCGCGTCACAATCTGCATGTTTTCCGCGCCGGTGAGGTGCGGGTAGGCCGCTGGCGACTCGATGAGCGAGCCGATACTGGAAAGGACCTCGTCACGCGTGGCTCGGGTCATTGGCTGACCCAAGACAGTGATTTCACCGGCGGTCGGGGTGACCAGGCCGAGCAGCATCTTCATCGTGGTTGATTTACCAGAGCCGTTCGGGCCGAGCAGCCCGTGTACAGCGCCCTGGGGGATTTCAAGCGCGAGGTTATTGACGACAGTGTGCGTACCGTACGTCTTTGTAAGACCCCGTGTAGTAATGATCGGTGAGTTCATGGTGTCTACTATCGCCAAGCGCCCCCACGAAAGCGTCGGAGCTGGGTACCATCTTCCGCGTCATACCGGGGGATGATAGAGAGGATGATTCAGGAGATGTTGACGCCTATTCGTCGAGCAGATCGGAACGGCTGACAAGGCCCGTGCGGTAGGCGAACAGTACCGCGTGTACGCGGTCGCGCGACTGCGTCTTGGACAAGATGCGCCCGACATGCGTCTTCACTGTCGGCATGGAGATAAACATGCGCTCAGCGATCTCCGTGTTTGACCAGCCCCGTCCAACCGCGACGAGCACTTCGCGTTCTCGAGCGGTGAGCTCGCCAAGAGCAAGGCGGTCGGCACTCGAGAGCGACGTTTCGACGTCAGTGTGCGCGGTTAGTTGGGCGCGGTTGGAAAAGCGAGCAACGATCCGCTTAGTCGCGCGTGGAGAGATCACGGCGTCTCCGGCAGCGACGGTACGGATGGCGTCGAGAAGTACTTCGGGTTGGGCGTCCTTGAGCAAGAATCCGCTCGCCCCGGCTTTCAGCGCATTGACGACGTAGTCTTCGTCATCAAACGTGGTGAGGATGACTACCTTGGCTTCTGGGAAACGCTTGGCATACTGCGCTGTCGACGTGATGCCGTCGAGGATCGGCATTTGCACGTCCATCAGGACAATGTCGACAGGGTGGGCCGCTTGCTGCTCGAGTGCCTCAGCTCCGTTCGAAGCAAGCCAAACTACTTGTAAATCCGTCTGGGAGTCGATCACTCGCCGGATACCGTGGAGGAAGAGGACCTGGTCGTCGACGATGCCTATCTGAATTGGGGTCATGTGCGCTCCATCGTGCCTGGGTGCTGGCTTCCGTCGGAAGGTTGGGGAGCGTATGGAATCTCCACTTGGGTGACCCACTCTATATGCCCGTTGCTATTGGGAGCGGGTCCCGCCTGCACTGTCGCCCCAATCAGAGCAGCGCGCTCGCGCATCCCGCGCAAGCCGTGGCCATGACGGCGGTTTGCCGCAGTGTCTGCGAAGCTGTTGGTCACACGAATCACCACGTGCCTTTCGCCCCATTCCACATCGAGCAGAGCAGTGCCGTCGCCGTGCTTCAGCGCGTTCGTAAGTGCTTCCTGCACCACGCGCCTCGCTGTGAGGGAAGTGGCAAGTGGCAGCTGCGGTGGAGGCGTGCCCCGTACTGAGTAGTTAATGTTAAGGCCACCGAGTTGACTGGTGTGAACCAGCTCATCGAAATCAAGTGAAACTGCTAAGGGCTCGACAGGCCGCGACTCTGGCGCACGAAGTAACGTGACCACCTCGCGCATTTGCCCCAGTGACTTCCGCCCGACCTCTCCAATTACCCGGAGCGCCTCCTCACTGTCCCCGCCGTAGCGCCCACCATCCGCCTGCGCGACAATAACAGTCAATGAATGGGTGACCACATCGTGGATCTCGCGGGCGAGGAATGCACGTTGTGCAGACATGGCATGCTCAAGTTCGATCCGCTGTTGTTGCAGCGCCTGCTCGAGTTCACGTGCCGCCGCTTCTTCGGTTCGTCTGCGCAACACGCCGAAGAGTCCTGCTGCCACGAGTAACGTTGCGCTCCACGCGAGGTAGGGGAGCTGCTGTGCAAACGGCATGCTTCGCAGCGCTGGTGAGACGAAGGAGAGCGCGACAAGGTCACCGACAACCAACGCAGCGGCAGCGACGTCGCGGAGTACAGGGCGTACATTGCGTCGAATAATGTAGGCGGTGAAAACCCCAACGACGATCACCGCGACGGTGAGCTCAGTACTAAACGCCTGCATGCCCAACAACGCAAATGCGGTCAGCGTAGTCATCGTAGGCCACTGCCAGCGAGCAAACGGAGCGATAAGCGCCCACACAAGAAGTGGCACAACTCCCCACAAAGAACCCGGAGCGTTGAGGACGCCGGGCAATGCACCCAGGCCGAGTGCAAGTGCGATGCCCGCGTCTCGCATACGGAACGGTGATTGAGAAGTCGTGGGTGGCATACTTTCAACCTAACCGACCTGCTCGGGGCAGTCGTCATACCACGGTAGGATTCGCCGGATGCTTTCCTTCTCCTTCTACTCGCGGGTACACTTCCGCCACATGCGAGTTTTAGTAGCGATGAGTGGAGGCGTGGACAGCTCGGTGGCCGCGGCGCGCCTTGTCCAGGTTGGCTACGACGTTGTGGGAGTGCATCTTGCGCTCTCGCAGGACCCGCAGGCCACGAGGGAGTCGGCGCGTGGGTGTTGCTCACTGGAGGATTCTGCGGATGCTCGACGTGTGTGCGACAAGCTCGGGATCCCGTTTTACGTGTGGGACTTTTCTGATCGCTTCAAGGCAGATGTCATTGATAATTTCGTGTGGTCCTACGAGCACGGTGAGACGCCGAACCCATGCCTGCGCTGCAACGAGAAAATCAAGTTTGCGGCCTTGCTTGAGCGCGCTGTCGCGCTAGGTTTCGACGCCATCGCTACCGGGCACTACGCGATTATCGACGAAGACGGAAACCTACGTCGCTCTGTGGACCCGCTGAAGGATCAGTCGTACGTGTTGGGGGTGCTGACCCGCGACGAATTAGACAAGTGCATCTTCCCGATCGGCGACACCGAAAAGCCCCAGATTCGTGAGGAAGCGGCAGCGCTCGGGTTTTCCACCGCGCAGAAGCCGGACTCCTACGACATCTGTTTCATCCCCGACGGCAATACCCAGGCGTTTCTGGGAAGGTCGATTGGCATGCGCCCCGGGATCGTGCGAGATCAGGACGGGTCCGTTCTCAAAGAGCACGATGGCGCTTTTCAATACACCATCGGGCAGCGCCGTGGACTGAACCTTCGCGTGCCAGCGCAGGACGGAAAGCCGCGTTATGTTACGGATGTCGACGCCACCACGGGAACAGTCACTGTAGGCCCGCGCGAAGCGCTCAAAGTTTGGCAGATCGACGCCGATCGCTTGAAGGTGTTGCACCCGGAGATGCGTGGTGAGTTCGCTGCCAACGTCCAGATCCGTGCACACGGTGGGGTAGTAGGTTGCCGCGCGCGCATCGAGGACGACCACATGCACCTTGAATTGGATACGCCTTTGGAGGGTGTCGCCCGAGGTCAGGCAGCTGTGCTGTACCTGCCTGACCCAGACGGACTTGGCGACGTTGTGTTGGGGTCCGGCACGATTTGCGGGACTTCGAGTGTGCAACCATGACGGCCTTTGGACTTGGGGAGTTGCCCGGCACGGATCTGGTCGCTGCCGCGGACGTCGTACTCTCAGAGTCACCGCTGCCGCACCTCCCTCAGCTGCCGGCGCGTGGAATCGGCAGTGACCTGATTGGGCGAACGGCCGCGTTGCTCGATATCCCGATCGACCGAGGCCCGCGCGGATGGCGCGTCGGTACTCAGCATAGAGCGGTGCGTGACCAAATGGACCGCGACCTGGATGTCCTGGAGTCCTTGTGGGCAGGCAAGCTCGATGCGGTCAAAGTCCAGGTTGCAGGCCCCTGGACGCTTGCGGCAGAAATCGAGATGCGAAATGGGCACCGCATGATCACCGATGCTGGTGCACTGCGTGATGTCACCGATGCACTCACCGAAGCAATTCATGAACATCGAGAGGATGTGGAGCGCCGATTAGCTCCGACAGTGCTACAAATCGACGAGCCGAGCCTCGACGCCGTGATGCGAGGCTCACTACGGGGAGCGACCGACGCCGAACGAATCCCGGCATACCCTGAACCAGAGGAACGCCTCGCAGGCTTCGGCGAATACCTGCTCCACGCACCCGTGATGGTCAATGTGCCATGGCAAACCATTGACCTCGCGGCTCTACAATCAACCGCCGAAAAGGACTCCTTTGCGCAGTTGTTGGAGCACGGAAGCCGCTTTGCGCTCGCTCCAATGCAGCCGCGGGCCGTGTGGAACGTCCTTGACGAACTCCAAACCGATCCTGCAGCAAGCAGCTTCGATGTGTGGGCGCGACCGGCGGAGACGTTGCTGCAGGCAGCAGCGAACTATCGCGCAGCCGCCGAGATGGAGGAAGGGCTGCGCTAGCTCGCATCACCGATCATCGGCCACGACGTCGTGAGATTGGAAACATCCCGCCCCTTTGCCTCGAAGAACTCCCGCAGTTCTGTTTGGAGCTTATAGTATTCAACCGCTTGAAATTCCATGAGATCGTCCGTGCTCATTTGCGCGAGCTCAGGGTATGTTGAGCGCACTTGTTTCCAGGCGAGACGCGCAGCGGCTGTTGCATCCGCCGTGGCATCGTGCGCGTTGTCGAGCTTGACTCCGTACAGCTCACAGAGCGCACCGAGGTTGCGCTTGCCTTTTCTGTATCGATCTTTCGTCCTGTCGATGACGAGGGGGTCAAACACGGGACCGGTCACTGTGAAGTCGCCGGTCAGCTGCCGAAGGACAGAAAGGTCGTAAGGAGCGTTGAAGACGATCAGGGTGAGGCCGTCGTCCCAACCGCGCTTAATCATGTCGACTATTTCCTGCAGGACCTCGTCGTGCGGGCGGCCGTGCTCCTTTGCGTATTCTGTTGTGATCCCATGGACCGCAGTGGCCTCTGCGGGGATCTCAACTCCGGGATCGGCGAGGGCCTCGTGCGCGTTGGCCTGAGCACCGTCGATGGTGACAAGCGCGGACGTCACAATGCGCGCAGTGCGCGGGTTGACAGAGGTTGTCTCGAGGTCGAAAGACATCATGCGGGATGCGTCGAAGAAAGCCATGCTCATTACCTTACTAACCGTGTCCGACAGAGGCGCTAGACTTGCACGTTATGAACGAAAACATGAACGAAATGCCTGCTAATGACGCTGAAGTGCGTCGTCTCTGGGACGACATCGCTAGCCAAGTGCGCCACCATCGGGACCTGTATTACAACAGTCAACCCGTCATTAGTGATGCCGAGTTTGATGAGCTGTTCCAGCGCTTGGTCAAGCTTGAAGAAGAACACCCAGAATTAGCAGTGCCAGACTCGCCAACCATGCAGGTTGGTGCTCCAACAGACGGCGCATTCGCCGATGTCGAACACCTTGAGCGAATGATGAGTTTGGATAACGTGTTCTCAGAAACCGAATTACGGGACTGGCTGGCGAAAACGCCTGGCCCGTACTTGACCGAGCTGAAGATTGACGGGCTGTCGATTGACCTCGTGTATGAACATGGTGCGCTCGTCCGAGCAGCTACGCGTGGCGACGGTCGCGTCGGCGAGGATATCACGGCTAACGCAAAGGTCATCGAGGATATACCGCACCGGCTCGAGGGGGAGGCTCCCGCGCTGGTCGAGGTCCGGGGTGAGGTTTTCATCCGGCCTGAGGACTTCCCAGACCTCAATGCGACGCGCATTGAAGAAGGCGGAAAACCCTTCGCGAACCCGCGTAACGCTGCAGCGGGTGGGTTGCGACAAAAAGACCCCGAGGACGTGAAGAAACGTAAACTCCGCATGATCTGTCATGGCATTGGTGCGCGTAAGGGGTTTGTCCCGGAGACTCAGCACGAAGCCTACGCGCAGATGGCAGCGTGGGGGTTGCCGGTGTCCAAATACACAAAGCGCGCAGCGAGCGCTGATGATGTGGTGAAAGCTGTCCGTTATTGGGAGCAGCACCGCCACGACGCAATTCACGAGATGGATGGCCTCGTCGTGAAAGTCGACGCGGTAGAGGAACAACGACAGCTGGGCGCGACGTCCCGGGCGCCACGGTGGGCGATCGCCTACAAGTACCCGCCGGAGGAGGTCACGACGAAACTGCTTGATATCGAGGTCTCGGTCGGACGTACCGGGCGTGTTACGCCGTACGCGGTGATGGAACCCGTGTTCGTGTCAGGAACCACTGTTGCCATGGCGACGCTCCACAACCCAACTGAGGTTCGCCGCAAGGGCGTGCTGATCGGTGACACAGTCGTGGTGCGAAAAGCCGGCGAAATTATCCCCGAGGTGCTGGGACCTGTCGCGGACCTTCGCACCGGGGAAGAGCGCGAGTTCGTGTTCCCCACGGAGTGCCCAAGCTGCGGGGCGACCTTGGCACCTGCGAAGGAGGGTGATGCTGATTGGCGTTGCCCGAATACTCGTTCTTGTCCGGCACAGCTCGCGCAACGTCTGAAGTACCTCGCCAGCCGTGGGGCCTTCGACATCGAGGCGCTGGGTGAAAAGGGCGCGCAGGACATGATCGACACCGGCGTCATCCAAGACGAAGGCGATCTCTTCGACCTCACTGAGGACGATCTGAAGAAGTCGCAGGTGTACACGACAAAGAAAGGCACGGTGAATGCTTCGGGCAGGAAACTCCTGGAAAACCTTGCCACGGCGAAGCGCGCCGATTTTTGGAGAGTCCTCGTCGCACTATCAATCAGGCACGTCGGCCCAACCGCAGCTCGGGCGCTCGCCTCACGCTACGGCAGCATGGAAGCACTTATCGACGCCCCGCTGGAAGACCTCGCGCAAACAGACGGAGTGGGCGCCATCATTGCAGAATCGTTCGAGGAATGGTTCCGCGTTGACTGGCACCGCGACATCGTCGAAAAGTGGACCGCCGCTGGCGTGACGATGGAGATCGATGCTGCCGACGTTGCACCGCAAACCCTCGAGGGGATTACCGTGGTGGTGACCGGCACGCTGGAAGGATACTCACGAGATAGCGCGAAAGAAGCAATTGTCTCGCGCGGAGGAAGGGCGTCCGGATCCGTGTCTAAGAAGACCAACTTTGTGGTTGTCGGGGAAAATGCTGGCTCCAAAGAGCAAAAGGCGCGCGACCTCGGCCTCAGGATATTGAATGAGGACGAGTTCACGCGCCTGCTCGAACAGGGGCCAGAGGCGGTAGAGGGTTAGGACAGAATGGAGCCGATAATGGTTCCAATGTCTCCGATCTGTGCAACCTCGGATGCGAGGAAGTCGGGTCCACCGATGCGCCCGACGACGAGGATGTAGTCAGAGGTGCCCAGCGGGGTGATGGCAAGCGCGGTATCGAGCTGCCACCACGCTTCAGGTGTCCAGTCGTCGTTGTCTTGAACAAGCACCCGCGCATGCTCGAGGGGAGGCATGACGGGGTGGGACTGGTCATCTTCGGGCGCCGCTTGGGATGCACACAACCGCTGCAGACCCTCAGAAGTGTGCTGCAACACCACAGCCCATGAGGAGGTCATGGCTTGCGGAATCGTGACAGTGAGCTCATCGAGCGCTTGTTTCGGCTTCTTTCCAAGTTCTGCGATCTTTGCCAGCATCCTGATGTGGCCGCTGCGATCGACCCGTCCATCGAAGGGGCGAATTGAATCCACTTCGACGCCGTCAATGGCGGAAGCTGCGGTGATCAATGCGTCGACCATCGTGCCGGTAGGCAGGCTAACGACAATGTCGTCAGTGACGGTGCCATTCGGATCAACTTCGACAATATCGACGGATTGAATATTCGCGTCGATTACGCCGAAGGCTTCTGCGAGTTCGCCAAGACTGCCAGGCAGGTCGGGCAAGGTCACTCGTACGAGGTAAGACATAGGCTCTTTTATAGCATCGTCGATCGCCTAAATGCTGTAAATTGCATGAATATATGCATCCAATCGTAAAAATGTATTGAAAAGGTTGCGCTTCGGTGCGTGGTGTTGCCTAGTGCGGTGTGGTTTCTAGGGATAACGTAGAATGAACACGTTTTAGTGGCTAACCTACGGTAAAGATTGGACTTCACATTGGCTGAGATTTCACGCGATGAGGTCTCCCGCATCGCACGCCTTGCGCGGATTGCGTTGCAGGAGGATGAGCTTGACCAGATCGCCGAGCAGCTCGACACCATTGTTGACGCTGTTTCGAAGGTGCAACAGGTCGACACTGATGGGGTAGAGCCGATGAGCCACCCCCATTCGATTGACGCTGGCATGAGGCCGGACGTCGAAAAGAAGACGTTGACGCAGGAGCAGGCACTTGACCAGGCCCCAGAGGTTGATGAAGAGCGCTTTGTAGTTCCGCAGATTCTTGGAGAAAGTGAGTAAGCATGACTGAGTACACGCTTCCAACTGAAGGCATTGTTTCACTCCCGGCTCACGTGCTTGCCCAGAAGATTCAGTCCGGCGAATTGACGTCGCGCGAGGTTACCCAGGCATTCCTGGACCGTATTGCTGAGACCGACGAGAAGCTCGGAGCGTTCCTCCATGTTGGTGCTGAGGAGGCGCTCGCTGCGGCCGACGCGGTTGACGCCCAGGTGGCTGCGGGTGAGCCTCCAGCTTCGAAGCTTGCTGGTGTGCCACTGGCGCTGAAAGACCTGTTGGTGACCACCGACGCTCCAACTACCGCGGCATCGAAGATGCTGGAGGGCTACCGCAGCCCATACGACGCGACTGTTGTACGCAAGCTGCGCGAAGCCGGGATCCCGATTTTGGGCAAGACAAACCTCGATGAGTTTGCAATGGGCTCTTCTACTGAGAACTCTGCGTACCAGGTCACCCGCAACCCGCACGACCTTGAGCGCGTTCCGGGCGGTTCCGGTGGCGGTACCGCTGCTGCGCTTGCATCTGGTCAGGCGCCATTGGGTATCGGTACGGACACCGGCGGCTCCATCCGTCAGCCTGCTTCGTTGACGGGAACAGTCGGCGTGAAGCCCACCTATGGTGGTGTTTCTCGCTATGGTGTGATTGCCTGTGCATCCTCGCTGGATCAGGTAGGGCCGTGTGCGAACAATGTTCTCGATACCGCCTTGCTGCATGAGATTATCGGTGGTCACGATGAGTTTGACGCCACGAGTGTTGATACTCCGGTGCAGGAGCTCGCAGCAGCCGCCGAGCAGGGGGCTTCAGGGGATCTTTCTGGTGTGAAGATTGGACGCGTGAAGCAGTTCTCGCGCCCGGGCACGCAGGCAGGGGTTACCGAGCGTATCGACGCAGCGTTCTCGCAGTTTGAGCGCCAGGGTGCAGAGATCGTGGAGGTTGACTGCCCAAGCTTCGACGATGTTATGGGGGCGTACTACATCATTCAGATGTCGGAGGTCTCGTCGAACCTTGCGCGTTTCGACGGCATGCGTTACGGCCTCCGTACGGGCGATGATGGGAAGCACTCTGCAGAGGAAGTGATGGCGTCGTCGCGCGGTGATGGCTTTGGCCCTGAAGTCAAGCGTCGCATCATTCTCGGTACGTATGCTTTGTCTGTCGGCTACTACGACGCGTATTACCTGCAGGCGCAGCGTGTTCGCACGCTGATTGCGCAGGACCTTCGTCGAGCGTTTGAGAAGGTCGATGTAATCGCCGGTCCGGCAGTGCCTCAGACAGCCTTTAAGATCGGGGAGAAGGTCGACGACCCGTTGGCGATGTACAACTTTGATCTTTTCACCCTGCCGCTGAACTTGGCGGGTCTGCCTGGCATGAGCGTTCCTGCTGGAATTGCGGACGATACCGGTTTGCCGGTTGGTTTGCAGCTCATTGCGCCTGCGTTTGAGGATGAGCGCTTGTACCGCGTTGGTGCGGCTTTTGAAGCTGGGCGCTAAGTCCATAAATCTGTTGAACCCCGGGGTCTCATACCGCGGGGTTTCTTCATTTTGATAACACCTTAGTGGCTGTATTGGGCAAACTATGCCGAAATGAGAGCATCAATTTATTGGTTGTGACCTGCGTATATTGAATTTTTGGACAGCACGACTAAGCCCTTTTGCCTTTAAAGCGCTAGGGTTGTGTGTATGCGACTTGCCACTCTTACCTCCGGCGGCGACTGCCCAGGGCTGAACGCCGTCATTCGCGGAATCGTTCGAACTGCCAGCGCGGAATATGGCTCGACAGTTGTCGGGTACCTCGATGGCTGGGTCGGACTGATGGAAGACCGCAGGATTGACCTTTACGACGACGCCTTTATCGACTCGATTTTGCTGCGTGGCGGCACAATCTTGGGCACTGGTCGTCTCCACCCCGACAAATTTAAGGCTGGGATTGACACCATTAAGGCCAACATGGAAGATGCCGGCGTCGACGCGCTGATCGCCATCGGTGGCGAAGGCACGCTCAAGGGAGCGAAGTGGCTGTCCGACAACGGTATTCCAGTCGTCGGTGTGCCTAAGACGATTGATAACGACGTTGCCGCGACTGACTACACGTTCGGCTTTGATACTGCTGTTTCGGTCGCCACCGACGCGATTGACCGCCTCCACACCACTGCAGAATCGCACAACCGCATCCTGATTGTTGAAGTGATGGGGCGCCATGTGGGCTGGATTGCACTCCACGCAGGCATGGCGGGTGGTGCACACTACACAGTCATTCCTGAAGACCCGTTTGATATCGCTGATATCTGCAAGGCGATGGAGCGTCGCTTCCAGATGGGTGAAAAGTACGGCATTATTGTCGTCGCTGAAGGTGCAATCCCGAAGGAAGGCACGATGGATGCCGGCCTCGGCGAGGAAGACGAGTTTGGCCACAAGACGTTTAACGGGATGGGCCAGATTATCGCCGACGAGATCAAGCGTCGCCTTGGCTATGATGTCCGCACCACGGTGCTCGGTCACATCCAGCGTGGTGGTACCCCGACGGCATATGACCGGGTGCTCGCTACTCGCTACGGTGTACATGCGGCACGTGCTGCTCACGAGGGACACTTTGATTCATGCGTTGCGCTCCATGGCGAAGATATCGACTTGGTCCCGCTTGGATCAGCGGTAGCGCAGCTGAAGACCGTGCCGGGACACCGCTATAAGACTGCGCGCAGCATGTTTGGATAAATTTGTTTTGTTGATGGCGCCCGGCTAGTGCAAAAAGATTTTGCGCAAACTAGCACGGGCGCCTCCTTTTTGCGTCTATAGTGCTACCTATGAGCGTTTCGGTAGGTGAGAAAGTAAAACCGTCTAGCGGGAATAGCCAGGAACGTGCGGCATACCTCGCGACACTAGGCTTCCCTGTATTGGTCTTGATTGGATTTGCACTTGGTGCCGCTGCCCCAGGCATTGTTGCTCCGATTTCGGGGTGGACCACGTGGCTTCTGGGCATCGCCATGTTCGGAATGGGGCTGACGTTGCGCCCAGTAGATTTCCGCCTAGTGTTCTCGCGTCCGCTCCCAGTGTTGATCGGCGTAGTTGCGCAGTTCGTCATCATGCCGGCGATCGCGGTTGCTATTACCGCGGTGCTCGGGCTGCCGTCGGAAATCGCGGCGGGAGTAATCCTTGTGGGCTGTGCCCCCGGTGGCACCTCCTCGAATGTGGTGAGCTACCTCTCCCGCGGTGACGTTGCCCTGTCGGTGACCATGACGTCCGTCTCGACGCTGTTGGCGCCAATCATGACTCCGCTGCTGACACTTTGGTTTGCAGGCCAGCACATGCCGGTAAGTGCGGCAGCAATGGCCCTCTCGATCGTCAAGATGGTGATCGTGCCGATCGTGCTGGGGCTTGTTGTACGCCTTGTGTTGCCACAGCTTGTCGACGCCATCTTGCCTGCCCTGCCGTGGGTGTCCGTTATAGCAATTTCGATGATCGTGGCGATTGTGGTGCAGGGATCGCGTGAGAAACTCGCCGAGGCCGGTCTGTTGGTCTTACTGTGCGTGGCACTCCACAACATTCTGGGGTACTTGCTCGGCTACCTCACTGGAAAGGTGACGCGTCAGCCGGAGACGGCCGCGCGAACGATGGCTGTCGAAGTCGGCATGCAGAATTCTGGTCTGGCAGCGACGCTTGCGGCTCAGTACATGAATCCAGTTGCTGCGTTGCCTGCGGCAGTCTTTTCTGTGTGGCATAACCTCTCCGGCGCGGTGTTTGCATTCATCTGTCGCTCGGTAGACCAGCGGAAACGTGCTATTGGCGCGCCAAGCGACACGGAAAACTAAGAGAGCACTACACTAGAGCACTATGACTGCGTACGACCTGATGGATTACGACGAAGTACTGGAAAAATTCGACCCTGTTATGGGGTTGGAGGTACACGTTGAGTTAGCGACTGAGACCAAGATGTTCTCGACATCTTCAGCCCACTTCGGTGCGGCACCCAACACCAACGTCGACCCGGTGTCGCTCGGGTTGCCCGGTGCTTTGCCCGTCGTCAATGCGAAGGGTGTTGAGTGGGCGATCAAGATTGGCCTTGCGCTGAATTGCAAGATTGCGGAAAGTTCCCGCTTTGCGCGCAAGAACTACTTCTACCCAGATCAGCCGAAGAATTACCAGATTTCGCAGTACGACGAGCCGATTGCATACGACGGATACCTTGACGTGCTGCTTGACGACGGCACTGAGTACCGCGTCGAGATCGAGCGCGCGCACATGGAAGAGGACACTGGCAAGCTGACGCACCTGGGGTCTGCTTCTGGCCGAATCACGGGTGCGACGGCGTCTCTTGTTGACTGCAACCGCGCGGGTGTCCCACTCATTGAGATCGTGACGAAGCCGATTATTGGAGCGGGGGAGCGTGCTCCTGAGGTCGCTCGTGCGTATGTTGGAGCACTTCGAGAGTTGGTAAAGGCGCTCGGCGTTTCTGATGCGCGTATGGACCAGGGCTCTATGCGTTGCGACGCCAACGTCTCGCTCCGACCGATTGGACAAGAGAAGTTCGGGACCCGCACGGAGACAAAGAACATTAACTCGCTGAAATCGGTCGAGCAGGCTGTACGCTTCGAAATGATGCGTCAGGCACAAGCTCTTGTCAACGGTGAGGAGATTGTTCAAGAGACCCGCCACTACCAGGAGAAAGACGGCTCTACGTCGAAGGGGCGTCCAAAAGAAGAGGCATCCGAGTACCGTTACTTCAATGACCCTGATTTGCCTCCGGTGATTGCGAAGCCTGAATGGGTCGAGGAGATCCGCAAGACGCTACCGGAGCTTCCGTGGGTGCGCCGTGCTCGTATCCAGGAGGAGTGGCAGCTGCCTGAGAAGGAGTTCCGCGACTTGGTCAACGCTGGCGCGTTGGATTTGGTCGTCGACACCGTCGAGGAAGGCACTACTCCTGACGAGGCGCGCGCTTGGTGGGTGTCGTACATCCAGAGTAAGGCGAATGAGCTTGGCAAGGACCTCGACGCCGTTGGCGTTACGCCGAAGGATGTTGCCCGCGTGGTGGCGCTGGTGAAGGAAGGCAAGCTGACCACGAAGCTCGGCCGCCAGGCCATCGACGGCGTGATCGCGGGTGAAGGCCACGTTGACGAGGTTGTTGCAGCTCGTGGCCTCGAGGTTGTGCGTGATGACGGCGCAATCGAGAAGGCTGTCGATGACGCATTGGCTGCGAACCCAGACATCGTCGAGAAGTACCGTGCCGGCAACAAGAAGGTCACCGGCGCGATTGTCGGTGCCGTCATGAAGGCGACGCAGGGCAAAGCAGACCCTGGCCAGGTGAACAAGCTGATTGCGCAGAAGCTGTCCTAAGTCTTCGCGCTACGAGGCAGCCCCCACACCGGTTCAAAAACGGCGTGGGGGCTGCTTCGTGCGTTGGAATGAGTCGCGGTTACTTGTTCTTCGATGCTTTTTCGACGTCCTCGTCGGTTACAGCCGGGAACGTGCCTGTCTCGTACATTTCGGAATAGGCTTCCCAGTCGATCGGGTCGTCGTGGGAGTCGCCGTCGCCGGGGGCTCCTTCGTACTCATCGGACTCTGGATTCAGCGCTGGGGCGTCTTCGAGCGAAAACTCGTTTTCTGGGTCTGCGTGCAGGTCAGCAGCGACCTCCTCTTGTACGGACTGCCACAGGTGCGTGTCGCCGACGTGCGACTCGGTGACCAAGCCTTCGACCTCCTCGCGCTCCTTGTCGGTCAGTTCGCTTTCTGTGGGGTCGAGGGCGGTTTCCGCGAGCTCTGCGAGGCGTTCGCGACGCTTCGTTTCGGCTGCGATGCGGCCGCGGTCCTTGAACCAGGAAATAATCATCACCGCGGACAGCACGAGACCGAGGTAGCCGACGACAGGGTAGACCCAGCCTACAAGTGCGGAGAAACCGATGAACGAGAGGGCGAATCCGATCCCGACTACCGAGAAGTAGATGACGCGGAATTTCTCTGGACGGCCTGCTGACAGGCGACGTGCCATGGCGTAGAACATACCCACAGCGGTGTTATAGATCATCAGGTAGATCAGCAGTGAAACCACAAAGCCCACTGCAGGATGCATGTTGTCGAACACCATGAGCAATGGGAAGTCAGCGCCGTACACGCCTTCCATATTCATGAAGATGATGAAGTTCAAAATGACAAGCAGTGCAGCAAAGATAAACCCGCCGAGGAGACCACCGATGCCAGCCTCGCGTGGATTGAGCTGTGAACCCGCAATCACGAGGATCATGGAGACCGCCATGATGATGCAGAGCGTTGCGTAGTTGACGGCAGAAAGAAGCCAGTTATTTCCTACACCTGTCGCAGTAGCGTTTTGCATCGAGAGCTCGTTGATGTGGCTGATGTTATCCGGCATGTTGACCAGCGTGATCATCAGTGCAGCAATCACCGCGACGATGAGGAACGGCGTGATGATGGAGATGACGTTCGTAAGTTTGTCGACGTCCAGGAAGCCCGATAGGAGTAGAAACACGGTCATGATGGCCGCGCCTACCCACGTAGGCAGGCCGAACTGCTGGTCGAGGTTCGATCCGGCACCAGCCACCATCACGAAACCGATAGCAAAGAGGGTAAACATCGTAGCGACGTCCATAAACTTTGACACAATCGGTTTCGACACGTTGTTAAACACCGCGCTGTGATCGTCTGCGAGGTAGAAAGAACCGAGCTGGAAAAGCGTCGATCCAACGATCACGATGATGAGGCCTGCCAGAATCGAGCCGACCAGGCCCCAGTACCCGTAGGCGAGGAAGTACTGAATCACTTCTTGGCCGGATGCGAAGCCAGCTCCGACGAGCAGCCCCACAAATGCGAGTGCTACTCGGATAGATTTACGCATAAAAACATGTCCCTAGTGAAAATATAGAAGTCAGTAACAAATTTTTCGGTAGCTTCTTTTCGAACGCCACCGAACCGGGGTTGATGGTATCAAAGGCATTTGGCCAGCGCACGCTACAAAAGGGTCTTACTCGTATCGTTAATGGTATTCGACAGAGGGGCGTCAAGGCGCTTTCGCACGGCGAGTGGGTCCGCGCGTTTGCCGCCAAACCTCCAGGTTAGAGGGGGGAAGTTGATTCTAAATAAGGCGGAGCCTGCGTGGGGGCTGAACGTAATAATGTGCGCAGCGATAATGGCGCATAGCTTTTTGAAAGCGTTACGGAACTGTTACGTTCGGGCGAGTGAGTACCTAATGATTTGGTCCTGCTTTTGCAACGATCTTCTTCATGATGCGGTTGAGCTGATCCGCTTCTTCGGGCGTGATGGAGTCGAATACGAGTTCACGGAGCTTCTGGAGGTATCCAGGTGTGGACCGCACGATGAACTCGACCCCGTCTTGGGTAAGCGTTGCGATGTTGGTTCGGCGATCGGCAGAGTCCTGGCTTCGAACCACAAGGCCGCGGGTTTCAAGACGCGCGACGATGTGCGAAAGACGAGAAGCAGACATCTGTGTTGCCTTGGCGAGCTGACTCATTGTGATCTTCTGGTCGTCAGCCTGTGCGATCTCTACCAGCGCAAGGTAGTCAGAAAGGTTCATGCTTTCATTGGCTTTCAGAGCCTCGTCGAGGCGGGCAGGGATCCACGAGATCATCGCCCACATGGTGAGCCAAATTTCAGTGTCGTGTTCATCAAGCCAACTGAATCGATGCATGTGTTGAGATGTTAGTGAATACAACAGATTTCAACCTAATTTTCCGTTGCTCATTGGTATGTGGGGTGTGCGGTGGAGGGGGAACTGTGTCTTGGAAGTCAAGAAGTTTTGTGGCGCGCCGGAGCACAGCCTTGGAATCATGCATATTTGTTCTAGATTGCTAGGCATGACTGATAAAAACTTGCGAGATGCTACGCCCGAGGATTTTGGTGGACTCGATGGCGTTCCCGAGTTTCAGGGATCAGCTGGAGGCGACTCCACGAAAGGGATCTACTCGATGACGGGGAAAGCTGCCCCGACCGAGGTGTTTCCGAATGCTGACGCTACCGGCGGATTCGATGCCGCTCCCGCGACTGAAACGGTAATCACTAACAACACGGTTGACCCGGTGCCGGCTACCTACGCGGAACCTGCTCTAGCAGCTGACTCCGAGCTGGAGGAAGCAAGCAAGGTGGAGCATGCAAAGCGCGGCACGCTTGACTTTGGTCTGCTGCTCCTACGCCTCACGGTGGGGCTGCTGCTTATATTGCAGTCGATCGCGGTGTTCTTCCGCCTCGGCAACTCTGCTGGAATCGGCGGTCTGGAATCCGAGTTTGCCGCACAAGGCTATGCGTTTACCGATGGGCTGGCCATTATCTTGCCGACGCTACAGCTCGCCGCAGGTGTGTTCCTGCTGCTTGGGCTGTTGACACCGGTGGCCGCGATGGTGGGGATCACTGTTACTGGCTTCGCAGTCCTGCACAGCATTGTTGTGGGCGGTATTGGTTTGAACGTGTTCGAGTGGGAGCCAGCCACGGTCTTGGCGGCAGTGCTGTTCGGTGTTGTGCTCGCGCTGCAGTTCACTGGCCCTGGTCTGTACGGCGTCGACGCAACCCGATCGTGGGCGCGCCGACCATTAGCAAGCTCGTGGGCCTTTGCGATCCTTGGGTTGGCAGCAGCAGGTGCGCTGTGGTGGTTCGGCGCCGGGGTCAACCCGCTGGCCTAACCACCACCCCTCGTCAGTCGAGCTGGCGAACGGCGCCCTTATCAGCGGACGTTGCCATCTTGGCGTATACCTTGAGAGCCTTCGACACCTCGCGGACACGATTTGGTGTCCACGGGTGTTCGGAGGCTTCCATTGCTTCACGGCGCTTTGCCAAGACAGCTTCGTCGACGGCGAGGGTGAGCTCGCGCCGCGAAACCGAGATTGAGATGGTGTCGCCGTTTTCGATCAGGCCGATGAGTCCTCCATGGGCAGCCTCGGGCGAGATATGGCCAATCGACAAGCCTGACGTGCCACCGGAGAAGCGGCCGTCGGTAATGAGGGCGCATTTCGTACCTAGTCCGGCGCCCTTGAGGAAGGAGGTGGGGTGGAGCATCTCCTGCATGCCAGGTCCACCTGCTGGGCCTTCGTAGCGAATGACGACCACTTCGCCCTCGAGTACTTCGCGGGCAAGAATCATTGATACAGCCTGTTCCTGCGAGTCTACGACGCGCGCGGGGCCTGAGAACTCCCAGAGTCCTTCCTCGACGCCCGCAGTCTTGAGAATTGCGCCGTCCGGGGCAAGGTTGCCACGCAGGACGACCAAGCCACCGTCGGAAGTAAACGGGTGATCAACATCGTGAATCACACCGCGAACGGCGTCGGTATCCAGGCTGGGCCAGCGCGATGACTGTGAGCATGCCTGTGTGGTTCGCTTGCCGCCTGGTGCGGCGTGGAAGAGTTCGATGGCTTCTTCGCGTGCCCCGGTGCCGCGTATATCCCACTCGTTGAGCCATGCGTCGAGGGAGTCGTAGACAATTGAGTGGACATCTTCGTGCAGCAGACCGCCACGGCGCAGTTCGCCGAGGATAGCGGGGATGCCCCCGGCGCGGTGCACATCTTCAACGTGGGCGGTGCCGTTGGGCGCGACTTTGGAGAGGCATGGGATGTGGTGAGAGAGGTCGTCGATGTCTGTGAGCGAGAAGTCGACTTCACCTTCTTGCGCGGCAGCCAGGATGTGCAGGATGGTGTTTGTGGAGCCGCCCATTGCCATATCAAGCGCCATTGCGTTGCGGAACGCGTGCACTGTTGCGATAGAGCGCGGCAACACTGAAGTGTCACCCTGCCCGTAGTAGCGGTTGCACAGGTCAACAATGGTGGCGCCGGCTTTCTCGAAAAGTTCACGTCGCGCGGTGTGCGTGGCCAGGGTGGTGCCATTGCCGGGCAGCGAAAGCCCGAGAGCTTCGGTGAGGCAGTTCATGGAGTTAGCGGTGAACATGCCGGAGCACGATCCGCAGGTAGGGCAGGCCCCCTCGACGATGGCGTCGAGCTCACTGTCCGAGACGGCTTCGTTTGCGGAGAGCGCGATGGCGTCGACAAGGTCGGAGGCGGGCTTTTCGACGCCACCAACGTCGATCGGCTTGCCCGACTCCATTGGGCCGCCGGAGACGAAGACGGCCGGGATGTTCAGGCGCAGAGCTGCGTTGAGCATGCCCGGCGTGATTTTGTCACAGTTCGAAATGCACACCATGGCGTCGACAGTGTGGGCGTTGACCATGTACTCCACCGAATCTGCGATGATTTCGCGGCTGGGCAGGGAGTAGAGCATGCCGGAATGCCCCATGGCGATGCCGTCGTCGACCGCGATGGTGTTAAATTCTTTCGGCACGCCGCCGGCTGCACGAACGGCGTCTGCCACGACTTCTCCGACCTCTTTGAGGTGCACGTGCCCCGGCACGAACTGCGTATACGAGTTGACAATGGCCACGATCGGCTTGCCGAACTCATTTTCTTCAGTGCCGGTTGCTCGCCATAGCGCGCGGGCGCCTGCGGCTTGTCGGCCAATGGTGGTGACTCGTGAGCGGAGAGGGATCACGACTTACTCCTTCGTACGTGGCGCGGGCTCGGGGCGTGGCCCGGGCAGATCGGGGTGGGCCTTGACGTATTCGTCGTAGGCTTCTCGAGACATTAGTACTTTATTGCCGTCTTTGTTGATGATTTCGTATTTTCCATCGGCGGCCTCCTGCGCTTGCGTGATGACGTCCGTGATGCGTCCGCGGGATGCTTCAGCGAGCTCCGGCAGCATATTAAAGGTCACTCCGGGCATGGTGTGCGATGCTCCGTCCTGGGTCGTGGCCTTGGCTTTCGCGCCTTGAAAAGCAATGCCTGCCAGTTCTGACCACTTGATGGTGATATTCGGCTTCACCACATACCGCAGCGTGATGCCCTGCTCGCTGATTGTGGTTGAGGCAGTGAATATCCAGAGCAGCCACGCCAGCGGAATGATCAGCAGCCAACCGAGAATGAGCGGAGCCCAGGAAATGCCGATCAGAGCGATGCCAGTCATGAGGATAAGTGCAATGACGTGTTGTTTGCTGGGGCGAAAAGTGGTGGACGAGTCAGTCATGCAAGTTATGCTAGCCAATCTCGTTACTGCTGCGGGAGTTGCTCCTTATCGACGCCTGCTTCGTCCGTGACCGTTTCCTCCGGCGCAGTTGGCGTCGCTGTCGGTTCGGGGCGTTCGTGCGTGGTGGTTTCCGACGTCCATTCAGACGTTTCACTTGAAGTGGTCGTCGGCGCAGGAGTGGTGGGTTCCGTGGTCTCGGTGAGCGTCGGTTCGACAGTACTAGTGTCGAGCGTGGGGCTTTCTACCTGAGATGCTGGCAAAGGTGTGTTCGAGGTGAAAGTCGGCCGGGCAGGCGGTGCCAAGACGCCGGAGTTTGCGTTGCTCTCTTCCGCAGGCTGCAACATGAGGCCGCGGACAATGAGCAGGACGGCGAACCCTGCGAGGAGAAAAGCGGTGGAAAGTCGCATGATGCCCCGGAACACGCGTCGTGGCTCCGGCGCATCTTCATCAGCAGCTGTCGCATCGTCGGCGGCGGGGTCCGGGATCGGATTGGTTGCAGGAAGTGCTTGCGTCGGCGGGGGAGTATTAGGTATCTGCTCAGTAGACGGTTGAGTGTTGAAATGCCTTGTCGGCTGCTCCAAACTTTGCACCAGCGCGCCCTCGAATGTGGTCGCGGCCCCGTACTCGTTCCAGAATTCGTCCAGGATTGACATGCGGATCGCGCGTTCGACCATCCACTGCATGAGTGGTTCGGTTCGAACCATCACGCGCATATCAACGGTCCACGAGCTTCCGACTGTAGCCGGAGGGTTGACGGCTACTGCAGGTTGCACCACGACGTCGTCGATGGTTGCGTCGGCAATTTCGGGCTGGGAAAGTGCCCGCTGGGCCGCGGTTTGGGTTCTTTGCAGTGCGTCTTCTGCCGATGCTGAACCCAGGAGGGGAACTGGGATGACGACGACTGCACTTGCCCAGTAGTTGGATTGGTTGATGCAAATTCTTGCTGTGGAATTCGGGATGGAGATAGTCGATTGCTCGAGCGTGCGGATTTGGGTAGCACGCATCGTGATCTGGATGACCTCGCCGGAGACATCGATGCCGTTGCCCTGGAACGCGACGTAATCGCCGACGCCGAACTGCTTCTCGGTGAGAATGAAGAATCCTGCAAGGAAGTCCGCAATGATGTTCTGCGCACCAAAACCGATTGCTGCTGAAACAACCGTTGCAGGGATCGCAGCACCCGCGAGTGAGAAGCCAAGTTGTTGGAGAGCGAAGACAAAAATCAAGAAGTAGGCAATCATTTGGGCGATGTAGACTCCCACGCCCACGATTGCTAGGCGGCTCTTCGCCTCATCGGTTTCACCGGACTCCTTGACTTGCCGCTCAGCGTGACGGTTCAAGAAACGGCCAGCTCGCGGTACTAAAAACGCGAGTGTAAGCAGGAGCGCGAGGTTGATTCCGGTCTCCGCGAACCAGCGCCAAATCTGTTCGGCAATATATGACAACGGCATAGTTTCTGAATAATAATCCAAATCCCTCACATTCCCCTGTGGAATGTGTATGATTCAACTCATGATCATTTCGCGCGTACTAGTCATTCTTATTCCGCCCGGCGCTTGCCGTAGCGGACTGCTTGCCTAGTCAGTCGCGAACTCAAGCGCCCTCGACAGCCACACGGCTGGTCGGGGGCTTTTGTTTTAGATCTAATTCGATAGTTGTTGTTAATTGAAACACTAAGGAGCTCGACATCGTGGTTGCTTCACACAAGCCCCCGACGAATGCATCGACGCAGCCTGGTGATGAGCGCACCGCGCAGCTGATCACCGGAGCCGACGCTGTCGTTCGCAGTCTTGAGGAGCTAGGTACCGAGATTGTCTTTGGCCTCCCCGGTGGCGCGGTGCTTCCTCTTTACGACGCACTGTTCGCAGCAGAGAAGCTGCGGCATGTGTTGGTTCGACATGAGCAAGGTGCAGGCCACGCCGCAGAAGGGTACGCGGTTGCTTCCGGAAAGGTAGGCGTGTGCATCGCCACTTCCGGGCCGGGGGCCACAAACCTTGTCACACCGATCGGTGACGCTTATCTGGACTCAGTCCCGATTGTTGCGATCACGGGGCAGGTAGGTTCGTCGATGATCGGAACGGACGCGTTCCAGGAAGCGGATATTCGTGGCATTACGATGCCAATCACAAAGCACAACATCATGGTCACGGATGTCAACGAGATCCCAAGTGTGATCGCAACGGCATTTCACATCGCCTCGAGTGGCCGGCCGGGTCCGGTGCTCGTGGATATCCCGAAGGATATTCAGGCGCAACTTATGGAGTTTTCGTGGCCACCGAAGTTGCTGGAGACTGGATACGTTCCCGCTGATGAGCCTCTCAACGAGCAGATAGTGAAAGCTGCGGAGCGGATTTCGCGAGCGAAACGGCCTGTGCTGTATATCGGTGGTGGCGTCGTCAAGTCTGCGGCGCACAAGGAACTGCTTGAACTTGTGGAAGCGACAGGTATCCCTGTGGTGACCACGCTGATGGCGCTGGGCGCGTTCCCGCAGGATCATCCGTGCTATATGGGTATGCCTGGGATGCACGGCACCGTGCCGGCTGTTGGTGCTCTGCAAGAGGCAGACCTTCTGATTGCGATTGGCACGCGCTTCGACGATCGCGTAACCGGAGATGTCGACACCTTTGCGCCACACGCGGATACGATCCATGCGGATATTGATCCGGCTGAGATCGGGAAGATCCGACCGGTTGACGTGCCAATTGTCGGTGATGCGAAAAAGGTTCTTGCGCAGCTCACAGCAGCGTTTACAGGCTCGCCGAATGTTCCGGCGCCAAAAATGGATGCATGGTTGGAGCGACTTCACAACCTCCAAGAGCGGTTCCCGCGCGGCTACGATAAGCACGATGACGGGAAGCTTTCTCCGCAGTTCGTGATTGAGACGCTGTCGAAGACTGTCGGCAAGGACGCCATCTACGCATCGGGCGTAGGCCAGCATCAGATGTGGTCAGCGCAGTTCCTTGACTTCGACAAGCCGCGTCACTGGCTGAGCTCTGGTGGTGCCGGAACGATGGGTTACGCGGTGCCAGCTGCGATGGGCGCAAAGGCCGCGATGCCGGACAAGGAAGTTTGGGCCGTTGATGGTGATGGTTGCTTCCAGATGACAAACCAGGAAATCACCACTGCGGCGATGGAAGGGCTACCAATCAAAGTTTGCCTGATCAATAACGGCAACCTCGGCATGGTCCGCCAGTGGCAGACACTGTTCTACGAGGGGAACTACTCGCACACCAAGCTCGGTGGGGAAGAGACATATGTCCCCGACTTCGTGAAGCTTTCCGAGGCCCTCGGCGCGGAGTCCATCCGCGTCACGAAGGAAGAAGATGTCGTCCCCGCGATTGAGTGGGCGCGCGGTATTAACGATAAGCCTGTTGTTGTCGAGTTCATCGTCGGTGAGGACGCGCAGGTGTGGCCGATGGTCGCCGCGGGTGCATCAAACTCGGACATGCAGTATGCGCTCGGGATGCGGCCGTTCTTCGACATGGAGGAATCGGCTGCCGAGACCCCAGAGGCAATTCACGAAGTGTTGACGACACTTGAAGACGAGACAGAGGGAGCGAAATAAGATGGCACCAGTGCAAACAGTCACCCGACATACGTTGTCGGTGCTTGTGCAAGATGTTGATGGCATCATCACGCGCGTATCCGCTCTGTTTACGCGCCGTGGCTACAACATGGTCTCGCTTGTGTCTGCGAGCACAGAGACAGAAGGCATCAACCGGTTAACCATTGTTGTCGATGCTACTGAGCATTCGGTCGGGCAGATTCAGAAGCAGCTCAACAAGCTCGTCCAAGTGGTCAAGGTCCAGAGGCTTGACGACGACGTCACGGTCGCCCGCTCAATGATGTTGGTCAAGGTGAGCGCGGATAACGGCAATAGGCCACAGGTTGTGGATGCCGCCAACATCTTCCGCGCTCGCGTTGTCGACGTCTCACCCGAATCGCTCGTGATTGAGGCGACGGGTACGCCGGCCAAGCTCCGGGCACTGCTCGACGTGCTTGAGCCGTTCGGAATTCGCGAATTGGCGAGTTCCGGTGATGTCGCGCTTTCGCGCGGCGCCGAAACAATGGCATCACAATCCTAAGTGTGACGCCACTAACTCCGATATATTTTTCCATACGCATACAGAAAGGGAGCCGACTCATGGCTATTGAAGTTTTTTACGACCAGGATGCAGACCTGTCCATCATCCAGGGAAAGAAAGTTGCAGTAATCGGCTACGGATCGCAGGGACACGCACACGCGCAGAACTTGCGTGAGTCCGGCGTTGAGGTTGTCATTGGCCTGCGGGACGGTTCGAAGAGCGCAGAGAAGGCGAAGGAAGCCGGTTTCGAGGTCAAGAACAACGCCGACGCGGCCGCATGGGCTGATGTCATCATGCTGCTGGCTCCGGATACCTCCCAGGCGGAGATCTTCCGCAACGATATTGAGCCAAACCTGAAGGCGGGCGACGCTCTGTTCTTCGGTCACGGCCTGAATATTCACTTCAATCTCATTGAGCCAGCAGACGACATCATCGTTGGCATGGTTGCTCCGAAGGGGCCTGGCCACTTGGTGCGCCGCACGTTTACCGAGGGCAAGGGTGTCCCATGCTTGATTGCTGTCGACCAGGACCCTGAGGGGAATGGTCGCGACCTGGCGCTCTCGTACGCTGCAGCAATCGGTGGCGCACGCGCGGGTGTCATCCCAACGACCTTTGAGGCTGAGACCGTCACCGACCTGTTCGGCGAGCAGGCCGTGTTGTGCGGTGGCCTGGAGGACCTCATCATGACCGGCTTCGACGTGCTCGTTGAGGCTGGCTACGAGCCGGAGATGGCGTACTTCGAGTGCTTGCACGAGATGAAGCTGATCGTGGACCTGATCTACGAAGGCGGCATGGCGAACATGAACTACTCCATCTCTGACACCGCTGAATTCGGTGGTTACCTGTCTGGACCACGCCTCATCGATGAGGGTGTCAAGGAGCGCATGCGTGACGTGTTGCGTGACATTCAGGACGGCACCTTCACCAAGCGCTTGGTCGACAACGTGAAGAACGGCAACAAGGAGCTGGAGGACCTGCGCGCTAAGGTGGCTTCGCATCCAATCGAGAAGACTGGTGCGGAGCTGCGCTCGATGATGAGCTGGGTACAGAACCCACTCAACGAGACCGCCTAGGAACTCGATAGATGAAAACTGGGAGCGACCTCAAGGAGGTTGCTCCCAGTTTTTGCGCTTTGGCTTTGACTATTGCGCCGGTGCTGTTTCGGACTCGGGTGCTTCGCTGATCAGCTCGTCGAGGTTTACCGTCGTAGTGACGTCTTCCTGTTCCGTCGGCTCTGAAGGCTCCGAACTTGGCTCGGTTGCAGGCTCAACCGTTTCTGTGGTGTCTTCAGTCATAGTGGTGGTGACGTCGACAGTTTCGGTTGCTGTGACACTCGTCGTGTTGTTATTAAACTCTTCGTCACTCTGGCCACCGTCGAAGAGCGACCAGAGCAGCCAGGCGAGAATGAGGAACACGACGATACCGAGGAGCCACTTCCACCAACCGCCGTTCTGTGGGGTTGGTTCGGACGGGGCGGGAAGGTGGCGTCGTTCCTCCGGTATCTCGAGCGGGGGATTGTTCGGGGTTTCGTGCGGTTGCTGAGTCACGTGTTTCCTTTCTTTTTGTTTAAGGCTAGCAAATATCGTTGTGGTTGCTTTTGATGTTGCCCGCTTGACCGATATTCAAGCGTGAACTAAAATCACGGCATGTTGCACAGCCACGACCACGCGCACGCCCATAATCACGACCATGACCACGTCGGCGATGCGCCACTACGCGCCCTGTTAATTGCGTTGGGAGTTACCAGCGTAGTTTTCTTCGCGGAGCTCATTGGCGGTTGGATTACCGGCTCGATGGCGCTGATGGCAGACGCCATGCATATGTTGTCGGATGCAGCGGGCTTGATCATCGCGGTGGTCGCCGTGGTGATAGGAAAGCGGGCTGCTTCTATGAAAGCCACCTATGGTTACCGTCGTGTTGAAGTGCTTGCCGCTGCGGTGAATGCGCTCACGGTGCTGCTGATTTCGATTTGGATTGTGGTGCAGGCAATTCGGCGAATTTCTACCCCCACAGAAATCGACACGGGCCCGATGATGGTTATCGCCGTGATAGGCCTTTTAGCGAACGCGATTTCGGCTTGGGTGCTGCATAGCCAGCGAGAAAACTCCGTGAACGTCGAAGGCGCGTTTTTGCATGTGTTGGTGGATATGCTCGGTTCGGTGGCGGTGCTCGTGGCCGGTGCAGTGATTGCCTTCACCGGTAGCCAGCTGCCTGACGTTATTGCGTCCTTCTTGATCGCGGCGTTGGTGTTGCCGCGGGCATGGTCGTTGCTACGCCACTCACTGCAGGTGCTGCTTGAGCAGGTCCCTCCTGGGTTCGATGTTGAGCGCGTCGAACCAGCACTGCGTGCTATTGACGGCGTCGTTGATATCCACGATTTGCACCTGTGGTCGCTTGATGGGGTGTCGATGTTAGCGACGGTGCACATGGTCAAGAGCCCTGGCGAGAAAGCGTCGCGTGTTCTCGACGAAGCTCAAGAAACATTGCGTGAGCTGGGCATTGAGCATTCCACGATTCAGGTTGAACTGCCTGAACACCGTGGCCACGAGAATGTTTGTTAATTCTGTTCTAAAGTATGACTTATGGGTTTTACTACGCCAAGCTATTCACTTAAAGACCTCTTCGCGCGGGCTGAGCGCGGAGAGCTTCAGCTTCCCGATTTTCAACGCGAATACATCTGGGATGTTGACCGTATTCGTACCCTCGTCACTTCGGTATTGCGCGGGTACCCAATCGGCTCGTTCCTCGCATTGGATACACGTGGCACCCCGATGCGCTTCCGTCCACGCCCACTCGAAGGTCTCGAGCCGAGCGTCAAGGAACCGCAGCCGGGCTTGCTGCTTCTCGACGGCCAGCAGCGCCTGACATCGCTGTACCATGCTTTCAAGGGTGACGGGATCGTCCCGACCGTAGACTTCCTCGGTCGGCGGATTCACCGCCGGTTCTTCGTGGATGTTCGAGCAGCGATCTCTGCCGACCCAATGCCGGTGGAAGCGGTCTTCGCCGTTGATGAAGATGGCAAGGTCCGCTCGCACTTTGGTCCCGACATTCCGGAAGGGATTCGGAGCCGCGAGGATATGCTGAAGCACGGGGTCGTACCGGTGTCGCTGCTGCTCTGGAAAGAGGGCAATGACCTGCTGATCGACATGGCCGCGGATGCAGAAGACCACGAGATGCGCGCCGCAGTCAAGCTGTTTCTGAACGAAGTTATGCGCTGGATGCCGGCCTACGACGTTCCCGTGATTCGCATCGACCGAGACACCTCGCAGATCGGTGTGGGACAAATCTTTGCCCATGCAAACTCGGCGGGGGTCCAGATGGACGTCTTCGAGCTGCTGACAGCCATGTTTGCCACGCAAGACCCTGATTTTCTGCTTGCGGAGCATTGGCGGGGCGTCGAGAAGCAGTTGCGTGAGTACCCGGCCTTGGATGACATCGGGCGAATCGAGTTCCTCCGCGCGATGTCGCTCCTGCTGACCAGTCGCCACGGTCATGCAGTTGGTCACCGTGGCGATATCCTGAACCTTTCGCTCAATGATTATCGCCAACATGCACAGGAAATGGCGGATGCGTTCAAGGCAGCGGCCGAGTTTATGGCTGAGCGCTGCATCCTGAGCGTGGATCAGGTTCCGTACACTTCCCAGATTGTGCCGCTTGCGACGATTTTGGCGAGGTTGGCCGAACACCCGCAGTGGGATCAGCGCCAGGAATCGAAGGACCGTCTGAACCGGTGGTATTGGTCGGGCGTCTTCGGTGAGTTGTATGGCGCGCATGCACCGACCATCCGTGCAGGGCTCGACGTTACCGAGGTCACCCCGTGGGTGCTGCAGGAGACTGACGCGACACCACGCACGGTATCGGATGCAACCTTTGCGGAGTCTCGTCTGCTCACCGCAACAGAGGAAAGTGGCGTCTACCGCGGCTTGTACGCGCTGTTGATGGCGCGCGGCGCTCTTGACTGGAGGACCGGGAAGCCATTCAACCGTGAGACCTTCGCGGAGCTGCAACCGTACTTCAATACAGTATTCCCACCCGCGTTTTGTGATGACATTGGCGCTGACCCCGTCGTCGCGCAGTCGGTGCTCAACCGCACTCCGATGGGGAAGCGTACGGACGTGCTCATCGAGGACAATCAGCCAAAGCGTTACATTCCGCGCCTGCAGTCGAAGTCGCTGATGGACGATGACGAGTTTGATGAAGTCCTCGAAGGCCACGAGATGACCCCGATCTACCTGTTGAATTCCCAGTGGGCGGAGTTCCTGTCAGATCGCCGCGAGCGGTTCGTCGGCATTGTCGAATACGCGCTTGATAAGGCAGTAATCCGCGATATCGACGGCCAGCTGGAGTCCGCAGTTGATTTCTCTGAGGAGATTGAGCCTGAGACAGAGCCTGCACCAGTCGCTGAGGAGACCGAGGCCGAGGCGCCCGAGTTAGAACAGGACGAGCCGGAAGGCGAAGAGGATTAAGCACGTTCGGGTACAGCAGCGTTGCCTCGCATTGTTGTGCGTGGCAACGCTGCTTGCTGCTTGCTCGCCAGAGCAACAACTTGGTGCACTGGGAGAGGCAAGGAAGGTCAACCAGTCGCGTCACGTGTCCGCGATGTTCGAGCAACATCCGGTGGTGCTAGCGGATCGGACTGGGACTGCATCGCTGCAATACTTCTTCCGTGCTTCCGAGACATTGGTGGTGTCGGATCCTTCAGTAGAGGCGCAGTTACGAGCGGCCTCGATTGCGATTGTTGCACACGCCCCAATGTTGGTTTACGACCCGGATCGACATAACGAAATCCTGCAGGAAACCGAGCGTTTACACACGTATACGGTGCTCACGGTTGGTGACGTGCCCTTAGCACAGACCACCGGGCGGATGCGGGTGTACCGTGACCCAGGCGGTCGAGGCGCTTTGGGGCCAATGACGTCGCTCATGTTTGAGGAGCGCTTAATTTCCTCACCCGATTCTGCTGCGCGAGAGGTGGCGAAACTGCGCTCGCGGGAGCCTACGTGGTTGAGGGCTGCCTGGGCTGACCCCGTGGTCATGAACGGCGCACAGGCAAAACCGTTCCCAATCCTTTCTCGCAGAGATGCTGATATGGCCCCGCTCGTTGTTGCGACGTCCAACACGTCGATCGCTGCAATCGCCAATGCTCGCAGCTTCGGAGCAAAAGTTATCGTCGTCGATGAGCCGGACCCGAGGGCGTCCTTTGATACGCTTTTCGCTCTTGCAGGGTTAGCGGATGGTCCACTCGTTGCACTTGGCACTGATTTTGGGACTAGCGACGAGCTATCGCGCCGGATTTCCCAAGCCGAAGAAAAGTATCAAGCTAACCGCAAGACAACAGGTAATTGACCTATTAAGGTGTTCGGGGTACCCACTCTGTTTGAATATCAGGAGACCCATTCTTATGTCGAAACCTGTTGTCCTCATCGCCGATAAACTCTCTCAGTCAACCGTTGACGCGCTTGGTGAGGCGGTGGAAGTCCAATGGGTTGATGGCCCAAACCGTGAAGCACTACTGGCGGCCGTTCCCGCCGCGGACGCACTCCTCGTCCGTTCCGCAACGACGGTAGACCGTGAGGTGATCGAAGCCGGTAAGAACCTCAAGATCATCGGCCGCGCTGGTGTTGGTCTTGACAATGTTGATATTCCGGCAGCGACCGAGCACGGTGTGATGGTTGCTAACGCCCCGACCTCGAACATTCACTCTGCGTGTGAGCACGCGATTGCGTTGTTGCTTTCTACAGCGCGCCAGATTCCGGCAGCTGACGCAACGCTGCGCGATGCTGAGTGGAAGCGTTCCTCGTTCAAGGGCACCGAGATTTTCGGCAAGACTGTCGGCATTGTTGGTTTCGGGCATATTGGGCAGCTGTTTGCGCACCGCTTGTCTTCGTTCGAGACCACGATCATTGCGTACGACCCGTATGCTAACCCAGCACGCGCTGCACAAATGGGCGTTGAACTCGTCGAGTTGGAAGAGTTAATGGCTCGTGCGGACTTTGTGACGATCCACCTGCCGAAGACAAGAGAGACCGCGGGTATGTTTAACGCGGAGCTGCTTTCGAAGTCGAAGCAGGGACAAATCATCATCAATGCGGCCCGCGGTGGACTTGTGGATGAGCAGGCGCTTGCCGACGCTATCAAGTCAGGTCACATCCGCGGCGCGGGTTTTGACGTGTATGCCTCGGAGCCGTGCACGGATTCGCCTCTGTTCGAACTCGACGAAGTAGTCGTGACGCCACACTTGGGTGCATCTACCGCCGAAGCACAGGACCGCGCAGGTACCGACGTTGCGGATTCTGTATTGAAGGCGCTCGCCGGCGAGTTCGTCGCTGATGCTGTCAACGTTGCTGGTGGCAATGCAGGCGAAGAGGTTGCTCGCTGGCTTGAGCTGTCGCGCAAGCTCGGCTTGCTGGCTGGCAAGTTGCTGGAGGAAGCACCAGTTTCATTGAAGATCACGGCACGTGGCGAGCTGTCTACAGAGGACGTCAGCCTGCTGGGTCTGTCCGCCGTGCGGGGGTTGTTCTCCGGCATTGTTGATGAGCAAGTGACGTTTGTGAACGCTCCCGCAATTGCGGAGGCACGCGGGCTTGCATACACGGTGGAGACAGAAACTGAGGCGCTCACGCACCGCAGTGCCCTCGAGGTACAGGCTGTCGGCGCTGAAGGACAGACAGCGACGGTGACTGGTGCGCTGACCAGCCTGGAGGGCGTCGAGAAGATCGTCCGAATCAACGGTCGTGGTGTCGACATGCGTGCGGAAGGCCGCAACCTGTTCTTCCGCTACACCGATGTGCCTGGAGCACTGGGGAAGGTCGGCTCGCAACTCGGCGCCCACGACATCAACATTGATGCGGCTGCGTTAACTCGTACCACGAAGGGGGACGGCGCGGTGCTGATTCTGCGTGTTGATAAGGAAGTTCCTGAACAGATCGAGGAGCAGATCGCGCAGTCTATCGACGCCACGTCGATTCAGCTCGATTTGGATTCCTAAAGGCGGTTCCGTCACGGGCGGACAGTGTTACACTAAGCTCACTGTCCGTCTGGTGAGAAAGGAATCCCAAAAATGAAGGTTGCTGTTATTGGCGGGGACGGCATCGGCCCCGAGGTGATGGCCGAAGGGCTCAAGGTCTTAAATGCTGTTCGCTCCGACGTTGAGACCACAGAGTTTGACCTTGGTGCGCGTCGATACCTGCGTAATGGCGAGTTACTCACCGACGGCGACTTGGAGGCATTGTGCGAGCACGACGCAATTCTGCTCGGCGCAATCGGGGATCCGCGAAAAGTTCCCGCCGGAGTGCTTGAACGCGGCCTGTTGCTGCCACTGCGTTTCAAACTGGATCACTACGTCAACCTGCGTCCGTCGCGTCTGTATAAAAGCGTGACCTCACCACTTGCACAGCCGGGCGACATTGATTTTGTTGTTGTTCGGGAGGGGACTGAAGGCCTTTACGCTGGAAATGGTGGCACGCTGCGCGAGGGCACCGCTCACGAAATTGCATCCGAAGTCTCCCAAAACACCTACTACGGTGTTGAGCGCGTCGTGCGTTATGCATTCGAACTTGCACAGCAGCGACGCAAGAAGGTCACCCTTGTGCACAAAACCAATGTGTTGGTCAATGCGGGTGGCCTGTGGCAGCGAGTTTTCGACGAGATTGCGCAGGAATTCCCGGATGTCGACACGAACTACCACCACATCGACGCGGCGACCATCTACATGGTCAGTGACCCTGCGCAGTACGACGTAATCGTGACGGACAACTTATTCGGCGATATCCTGACTGACCTGGCGGGCGCAGTTGCAGGCGGTGTCGGGCTTGCATGTTCCGGCAATATTAACGCAGCAAAGGTCACGCCATCCATGTTTGAACCGGTGCATGGTTCTGCACCGGATATTGCAGGTAAGGGGATTGCAGACCCGTGCGCCATGATTCTTTCCGTCGCGATGATGCTGCGCTTCCTTGGCGATGAGGAAAACGCTCAGAAGATTGAAGCGGCCGTCGAAAAGGAAGTAGCGAGTCGCGAGGGCGCCGACATCATCACGACGGATGTCGGCGACCGGATTGCCGCCGCGCTGAAGTAACCACGTAGGGTTGAGGCCAGTTTCGACAGTAGTTCCGTGAATGAAAGGCGGGAGAAATTGAAGGTGGCTTCAACCCAGCGCCGTATAAGTAGCGTCGTAGTTGCGCTGAGTGTCGCAGCGGCGTGTATGAGCGCGTGCTCAACTGGTGGCTCTGGTGACGCGGCGAAAGCACCAGACGCCCTGGAGATGTCCGGCGCGGAGGTTGTCCAGGACCCAGACGGGACTGGCGTGGAAGTTTCGAAGCGGATGTATCCTGCCTCGGAGGCAGTCGTCGTTGCAACGAAAGAGCGGAATTCGCAGCTGCTCGGAGCTGCGATTGCTCTAGAGCGTGGAATTCCGTTGCTGGTGCGCTGGCCTGGCACCGACGAAACAGTTGACGCGGAGATCGACCGCCTTGGGGCCACAGAGGTGATCACCCCAACACCAGAAGAAGGTGTAGAGCCGCTGCAAAGTGAGCGGCCCGAAGGCGATATCGCTGCTGTTGCCGCGGCCCAACCACAGAAACCGGGTGCCATCGCGTTTCCGCCGATCCTGGTGACTGAGGAGACATCGCTCGGCGCGGCGGTGTCTGCACGCGCGGCGGGGGCTGAACTCGAAGTGTTGCAGTTCCCCGATCCGCGAGTGACCTCAGCGTCTATGCGTACAGTCCTCGAGCAAGACACGCTCGCGCTTGGCATGCAGTGGGGAGATACGGAAGCGTACCGCGACAAGATCACGCTAGCGACCCATGGAGAGCTCCCAGGTGGTGGTGGCCTGGTGTTCCCGGGCCGCCGCATGGTCGCACTGTACGGCCACCCGTCAGGGCCTGCGCTTGGCGTTATGGGGGAACAGCCGCCTGTTGAAGCGGCTCAGCTCGCAAAGGAGTACGTGCAAAAGTATCAGCCGTTGGATGGACAGTCGGTGATTCCGGCATTCGAGATCATCGTGACGGTGGCGTCGCAATCGCCGGGTGCGGACGGTGATTACTCCAATGAAACCGCAATTGAAGACATCGTGCCGTACATTGACGCGATTACAGAGGCGGGCGGCTACGCGGTGCTCGACCTACAACCCGGCCAGGGAGACTTCCTGCATCAAGCCCGCCTGTATGAGGAACTTCTCCTTCGACCGAATGTCGGGCTAGCTCTCGATGCGGAATGGAAGCTGAATCCCGGTGAGCAACCGTTGTCTAGGATTGGGTCGGCAACCTCTGAGGAGATTAACGCGGTGGCCGACTGGCTTGCGAACTTGGTCCGGGAGCATAAGCTGCCTCAGAAGGCGCTGATTCTGCATCAATTCCGGCTGGACATGTACCCGGATCGTGAGAACATCCGCACCGATCAGCCGGAACTCGCCTGGGTGCTTCATGCGGATGGGCATGGTGCGCCGGAGCAGAAGTTCGACACTTGGAACGTCTTGCGTCAAGGCCTGAGTCCTGATTTCTTTATGGCGTGGAAGAACTTTATCGACGAAGACACGCCAACCTTTAGCCCGGAGCAGACATACAACGACGTACAGCCAAGGCCGTGGTTCGTCAGCTACCAATAAAGTGGTGTGCGGCCTTTGGGGTTGTATGCTCGTCCCTATGCGTTTTGGACGAATAGCTACACCCGAAGGCATGACCTTCGCTGTTATTGATGAAGCTGCAACCACCGCGCGTGCGATTGCAGGCACGCCTTTTACCGATCCTGAGTTCACCGGGAAAGCGTGGAAGCTTGAAGATGTGAGGCTCCTTGCGCCGACGCTGCCGTCGAAAATCGTGGCAGTCGGCCGTAACTACGCGGACCACGTGAAACAGGTTTTCCAGCAAACCGCGGATGATTTGCCGCCAACTATCTTCATTAAGCCCCCTACAGCCGTTGTTGGACCGGGTGCGCCGATTCGGATCCCCGAATTTGCCACCCGAGTCGAGTTCGAAGGAGAGCTCGCTCTTGTTATCGGTGTGCCGTGCAAGAATGTGAAGGCGGATCAGTGGAAGTCGGTGGTGCGCGGCGTCACCATTATGAACGATGTCAGTTCACGCGATCTGCAATCCTCGGATGGACAGTGGGCGCGTGCGAAAGGCATGGATACCTTTGCTCCTCTTGGCCCATGGATTGAGACTGATCTTGAGCGCTTCGACTTCGACGCACTGCCAATCAAAGCGCACCTTACACACGACGGAGCAACTGCAACGAAACAAGATTCCAACTCGAACCAGATGATTAAGTCGATTGGTGAGATTGTGGAGTGGGTTAGTGAGTCGTTCACCCTGCTGCCTGGTGATGTCATCTCGACAGGTTCGCCGGCCGGGACCGCTGAAATGGTGCCGGGAGACGTGATTGAAATCGAGATCCCCGGTGTTGGCTCACTGAGCAACCCGGTTGCCCGCGCCTAACTGGATTGCTGGATTAAAGGCCCAGCGCGCGCATGATCGTGCGTAGCTTGGCCGTAGTCTCGTCGAGCTCGTTCTGAGGGATCGAGCTGGCGACGAGGCCACCACCGGCCCACGCCCGAGCTTGGGTACCGGCGGCGTTGACTTCGGCGCAGCGGATCGCAACCATGTACTCACCATCGCCGCTGCGGTCGGTGTAGCCGACAGTGCCAGCGTAGAACCCGCGGTCGGTCTCCGCGGTGGTGATGAGCGCCTCTGCCGCAGCGGGTGGGGTTCCGCATACAGCGGGGGTCGGGTAGAGGCGCAACGCCAGGTCGAGGGCGGTTGGCGCCGGATCTTTCAACACCCCGCGAATTGGAGTGGCGAGGTGCCACATTTCTGAAGTTTTATCCAGTTGGGGCCCATCCGGGATATCGAGTTGAGAACACAGTGGCGCCAGAATTTCACGGATATGCTCGACCACGTACGCATGCTCGTCGCGGTCTTTCGCAGAGTTGTAGAGAGCCTGGCCATTAGCCTTATCTGCAGCGGGATCGTTCGGAACGCGAGCGGCGGAGCCTGCTAAGGGGTACGAACTCACGATGGTGCCTTTGCGTCGTACCAGGACTTCAGGCGATGAGCCGACGAAGAAGTGGCCGTCGCGTCCGCTGGGTGTGAGGTCCGCTATGAACCCGTCACGGGTGTAGGAAAGGTCGATGAGCCGGGCAGCGACGAGACGAGGGTCGACGGGTGGGTCGAACTCAATGTCAACAGCGCGCGCGAGGACCACCTTGTCCAGCATTGAACTTTGGATTGTGGAGACTGCGGCCTCAACTCGGCGAAGGTGCTCTTCCGGGGTGGGGTCGACGTCGATAAGCGACGCATGGAGCTGTGAGCCAGGGCCGACCCGATAGTACGGGTGAGGCTCAAGCGTGCCGGATTCACGCACGATCGTTTCTGGGACCGTCAGCGCTGCAGGTGTGTCTTTGTCGAAGGGGAGTGCCCCAACCACCATTTCGACGTCGCCGGATTCGAGGGCGTCGACGGCTTTCCATGCATCTGAAAACGTTTGCTTAGCGCCTTGGGTACGCACCGACCCGGTGCTTCGGGAAAGCAAGAAGTCAGGTGCGGTGGAAGGGCGGGCTGAACACATGTGGTCGTATTTTACTAGGTGCAGTCGTGCGGTCCGTATTTAGGCCTCCCATATGCGACTTGATGGGCCAAGGGGCGCTACGATAAGGCTCATGAATAAACCAGCAACAATGCGAGTCCGTTTTTGTCCGTCTCCGACAGGCACACCACATGTGGGTATGGTGCGAACAGCCCTGTTCAACTGGGCGCAGGCACGGCACAGTGGTGGCACGCTCATCTTCCGTATTGAAGATACCGACGCAGCGCGCGACACAGAGGAGTCCTACCAGGCGATTATCGACTCCCTGAAGTGGTTGGGCCTGGACTGGGATGAAGGCGTCCTTGTCGGTGGCCCGCATGAGCCGTACCGTCAGTCGCAGCGCATGGATATCTACAAAGAGATCTTGGACAAGCTGATTGAAGCTGGCGAGGTCTACCCGGCGTACTCCACGAACGAAGAGGTGCAGGCACGTCACAAGGCCGCGGGGCGTGACCCGCAGCTCGGCTACGACAACTTCGACCGCGACCTGACAGAAGAGCAGGTCGCTGCGTTTGAAGCGGAAGGCCGCAAGCCGGTGTGGCGTCTGCGTATGCCGGACAAGGACTGGACCTGGAACGACTTGGTGCGTGGTGAGGTGACATTTAAGTCGCAGACCCAGCCGGATTACGTGGTCGCACGCTCGAACGGTGCGCCGCTATACACGTTGGTCAACCCAGTCGATGACGCGTTGATGCAGGTCACTCACGTGTTGCGCGGCGAGGACTTGCTGTCCTCGACGCCACGCCAGCTTGCTCTCTACGAGGCCCTTCAGCGTATCGGTGTCACTGACTTCACGCCGGAGTTCGCGCACCTGCCGTTCGTGATGGGGCAGGGCAATAAGAAGCTTTCGAAGCGTGACCCGGAATCGAACCTGTTTAACCACCGTGATAATGGCATCATCCCCGAAGGCATGATCAACTACCTCGCCTTGTTGGGCTGGTCGCTGTCGTCTGATGAAGATATCTTTAGCGTTGATCAGCTTGTCGAGGCGTTCGATGTGTCTGATGTGCTTGGTAACCCTGCACGTTTCGACCAGAAGAAGCTGGAAGCGATTAATGCTGACCACATCCGCTTGCTCGAGTCGAAGGACTTTGAACAGCGTCTGCGTGACTACCTTACTGAGTTCACCGACTTCCCAGCTGACTACCCGGCTGACAAGTTCGCACTTGCCGCCGAATTGGTTCAGACTCGCATCAAGGTCCTGTCCGATGCTTATGGATTGCTGAAGTTCTTGGTCACCCCGGACGCGGATCTTGTTCTCAATGAGAAGGCGGCGAAGAAGAACCTCAAGGACACCGCTGTCGAGCCTCTCGACGCCGGCATCGCAGCACTCGACGCCGTCGCTGAAGATAACTGGACCACCGAGTCTATTGAGAAGGCACTGCACACCGCGCTGATCGAAGAGCTCGAGTTGAAGCCACGCGTTGCCTATGGTGCATTGCGTGTCGGCATTTCCGGAGAGCAAGTGTCCCCACCGCTTTTCGAATCGATGGAGCTGCTGGGGAAGGAGTCGACGATGGCGCGCTTGCGTGCCACGCGTGAAGTGACTCCGTACACTGCGCCTGACGCTTCATAAGCACGGTCGAAAGTGAAGAGGTATCGCATAGTTTGCGATGCCTCTTTTTCTATCTTGACCTGGCGATTTGTGCAGTATTGGGCTTTATGGTTATAGTAGTCATCGTTGTTCAGAGCGAGCAAGGCAAAACGAAAGAAATAGTTTAGTCTTGTAAGCGAAGAAAAACAATGGCCTATGGTGTAATTGGCAACACAACGGTTTCTGGTACCGTCATTCTTGGTTCGAGTCCAGGTAGGCCAGCTGCGGAACTTCGGTTCTGTGTCCTAATGCCCCGTTCGTCTAGCGGCCTAGGACGTCGCCCTCTCACGGCGGTAACACGGGTTCAAATCCCGTACGGGGTACAAGTAACAGCCAGTGCACTGCACTGGCTGTTTTGTTTTGTTCCCCCAGATCCGGACCTCAGTTGAAGCGGAGGCCAGCTCGGCCCGTAACAACCCGCTGTCGTCGATCTTCACCGGCGAGCCTTCGAGGTCAGGGTCAAGTGCACTCGATGCAGCAAGCGTATCGTTGGCGGCACTCAGCCTGAGTTCTGGGTGCCACTGCTTGCCATTCCCGCCGCGGTGTTGGTTGCACTGGGCAGGGGAGAGCTTGGGTCATCGATGTACCAGCTGTATCCGGGAAGCTCCACTGGATCGTCTAGGGGAGATGAATCAGCGACGTTTCCGCCGCATGATGTGGCGCCTGCTGAGCTGCGGTCGATGCACCAGATTGAAGGGGGCTTGTGGGAGCTCACGGTGTGGTCGCCGTCGATGCAGCGGGAGGTGGTTAATGATGTGCTGCTGCCGAGTGGCACCGCGCCTCGGCCAACGTTCTACCTCATGATGGGGGCCGACGGTGCTGGAGGCGGCTACAGCTGGGCTAATTCTTCGGACTACCAAGCGTTCTTTGCTGGAAAGCACGTCAATGTGGTTACGCCGAAGGGATCGGTGTCTTCAATGCAGGCTGACTGGTACCGAGAGGATCCGGCTACAGGTACGAACAAGTGGCTCACCTACATGGCTCGTGAGTTACCTCCACTTATCGACGCCCACTTCCACGGCAACGGCCACGATGCCATCGCTGGTATTTCGATGTCTGGCGGCCCCGCGCTGGACATCGCCGCGAATGCTCCGGATCGGTTCGTGGCTGCCGCGTCTTATTCAGGCTGCCCGGCGACGACAGGTGTGCTGGGAGGCATGTATACTTCGTCAGGGGTGACAATGAATAAGGGGAACCCCGTGAACATGTGGGCGACGTCGTCGAACAGGGCGTGGTGGCGCCACTCGCCAATTCTTAACCTGGAGCGACTACGCGGGACCGCGCTGTGGCTGGGGGCTGCACAGGGCGTGCCCGGTGTGATTGACGAGGAGGCATCGTCAAAGAGACTCGGGGCACCCATGGTGATCGAAGCAACATCGTATGCGTGCTCGAAGTACTTCGCTGAGACGGCGCAGCAGCAGGGCCTTAACGTGACGTGGCATGAAATCGTCGAGGGAACGCATACGTGGGGAGTATTCGAGCACATGCTGCGAGCGTCATGGCCAACTATCGGAAGCGCGTTACGGGAAAGTGGTGCGTGGCCTGCAGATTTGGAGAGTTTATAGGGCGGCGTTTATTGTTAACGGGTCGCAAAAGCGAGCGCGCCCCGTTCGTCTAGCGGCCTAGGACGTCGCCCTCTCACGGCGGTAACACGGGTTCAAATCCCGTACGGGGTACAACTGGCAGCCAGTGGAAACACTGGCTGCCTTTTCTTTTTCAATGTTTCAAAGGTGTGCAGTTTACAGGGTTTGTGATTCGCGTACCATCGGAGGCTACAACCAAAGATGAAAGGAACGTGAACATAGAATGAGAAAAACACAGTATGCCGTGCTTGCGGCGGTAGGTGCCAGCGCTTTAGTACTAGCAGGGTGCTCAGAGGCAGAGACGGACGCTCCATCGACTTCAACAGAGGCGGCTGCGACGAGTGAGGTGCACTGGGGGTACGAGGGCGACGGCTCGCCGGAGCATTGGGGCGATCTATCTGCTGAGTTCGAGGCATGTGGCACTGGGCAAGAGCAGAGCCCAATTAATTTGAGCGATGCTACCCCTGAAGACTTGGCAGACGTAGAGTTTGCATATGCTGCCAGCGCGGGTGAAGTCCTCAATAACGGGCACACGTTGCAGTACACGCCGTCGAACACGCAGAAGGTAACGCTTGACGGTGAAGAACTGGAGCTCGCACAGCTGCACATGCACACGCCTGCGGAGCACGAGGTGGACGGGAAGCAGCTTCCTGGAGAGATCCACTTTGTACACAAGAATGCGGCCGGTGAGATTACAGTCCTTGGGGTTTTGTTGGAGGAAGGCGCACCGAACGAGCTGGTGCAGTACCTGCTTGATAATGCGCCAGAGACTGTGGGCGCCTCGCATATCTCTCAAGAGGAGGTCAACATTGCGGACGCCCTTCCAGCATCACATGAGTACATCACGTATGCAGGCTCTTTGACGACGCCACCTTGTTCTGAGAACGTTCGCTGGATCGTGATGACGCAGCCAGTAACTGCCTCCGCTGAGCAGCTGCAAGCATTTGAGTCGCTTATCGGCAAGAATGCTCGCCCTGTTCAGAACCAAAATGGTCGTGAGCTCACGTTGGACGCTACGAGCTAACAACTCGGCAATGGGGAGTACGCTGGTCATGTGCTGATTACAGTGTTGCTCTCCATTACGTTTGCGTGCGGGCTGATCATCGCAGCCCTGCATGTGTTGAACCGCCAGTTCATTGCCCCGGTGTATGACGTGTGGTTGAACTTGGCGGCGTTTGGTGCGGCCACGACGTCGAACACATTGTTACATCAGCCGGTGCCGGCGTTCCTGTCGGGCTGCGCTGTCGTCGCTTGGGTGTATCTCGGCATGAGAACGGTGAAAGCCAAGCGCGCGGGACTCGTTGCGGGTGGACAGCGACGCCAGCGGGTAGAGGCTACCGTAGTGCCTCGGTGAGCTGCTGAGCAGCCTTATGGAGCTCGGCGCCCCACTTTTTGATCGGGGTTGGAACGAGGCGTTCGGCCGGTCCAGAAACGGAAAGTACAGCGATGACTGATCCGTTCGGGCTGGTGATGGGCGCGGACAGGCTTGCAAGACCGACTTCGCGTTCGGCGATGGACTCGGCTAGGCCAGTGGCGCGAATCTCTTTGAGGTCGTCGGCGGGGAACGGGGAGGCGTCGATAAGTGAGTGGGCGGCGAACACTCGGGCGGCAGAACCTGCAGTGAGCGAGAGCTGCGAACCTACGGGAACCGTGTAGGTGAGGCCGCTCTCGGGCTTTTCCGCCGCGATGCAGGTGCGGGTATCGCCGCTGAGTTTGTAGAGCTGCACCGACTCACCGGTGGACTCCACTAGGTCACGCATGATTGGCGCAGCCGCAGAGAGCAAACGGGGGGAGGAATGTCCGGAGAAGTGGGAGAGCGCGCGGCCAATTGTCCACTGTCCGTCCTCTGTCCGTGCGAGCACGTTGTGAACCTCAAGCGCGGTGGCTATACGGTGCGTTGTTGCGCGGGGAAGGCCGGTTGCTTCGCTGAGCTCGGCGAGAGTTTTGTCGCCACCGGCGACCGCTCGTACGATTGAAATCGAGCGATCGAGCACTTTAATTCCAGAGTCTTCGCTATACTGTCTCACGTCATGGATTCTACCATCCCACCCGGTGGGAGGTAGTTGCGACTGTTGAGGAGGAGCAAGATGAGCCAAAAGCCATTAACGCTGGCGGAAAAAGTATGGCGTGACCACGTGGTCACCCGTGGAGAAAACGGTCAGCCTGACCTTCTCTACATTGATTTCCAACTCTTGCATGAGGTGACGTCGCCACAGGCGTTTGATGGTTTGCGCCTCAATGGGCGTCGTATGCGTCACCCCGAGCTGCACCTCGCTACGGAAGACCACAACGTGCCGACCACGGGCATCGTTTCTGGCGAGCTGGCAGAAATCAGCGACCCGACCTCGCGCACCCAGGTCTCGACGCTGCGGAAGAACTGCGAAGAGTTCGGCGTTGTGCTGCACGAGATGGGTGATGAGGAACAGGGTATCGTCCACACGGTCGGTCCCCAGCTTGGTATTAGCCAGCCCGGCATGACCATTGTGTGCGGTGACTCGCATACGTCGACACACGGTGCGTTTGGCTCGATCGCGATGGGTATCGGTACCTCCGAAGTTGAGCACGTGATGGCGACCCAAACGCTGCCGCTGGCACCGTTCAAGACGATGGCGGTTGAGGTCAGCGGAACGCTGCAGCCTGGGGTGAGTGCGAAAGATTTAATTCTGGCGATCATCGCCAAGATTGGAACTGGCGGCGGCCAGGGACACATCATCGAATACCGTGGCGAAGCTATCCGGCAGCTGTCCATGGAAGCGCGCATGACCATCTGCAACATGTCGATCGAAGCAGGCGCCCGTGCCGGAATGGTGGCTCCCGATGAGACGACGTTTGAGTATGTTAAGGGACGTCCATACGCACCGAAGGGCAAGGACTGGGACGACGCGGTGGCGTACTGGAAGACGCTGTCAACCGACCCCGGCGCGACATTCGACACCGTCGTAGAGATCGACGCCTCGACGCTGACTCCGTTCGTTACTTGGGGTACCAACCCTGGCCAGGGGTTGCCGTTGAGCGCTTCCGTTCCTGACCCGGAGGACTTTGGGGACGACAGTGCGAAGCAGGCGGCAGAAAAGGCGTTGCGGTACATGGACCTGACCCCAGGTACGCCACTGCGTGACATCAGTATCGATACCGTGTTCCTCGGTTCGTGCACGAACGCACGCATTGAGGACCTGCGTGCCGCTGCGGAGATCGTCCGTGGCCGCACGATTGCGGAGGGCACCCGAATGTTGGTGGTCCCGTCCTCTGCCAAGGTCAAGCAACAGGCGGAGGACGAAGGTTTGCACACGATCTTTGAGGAGTTTGGCGCAGAGTGGCGTACCGCAGGTTGCTCGATGTGCTTGGGGATGAACCCCGATCAACTTGCACCTGGAGAGCGCAGTGCTTCGACATCGAACCGAAACTTCGAAGGTCGCCAAGGACCTGGGGGCCGGACGCACCTTGTGTCGCCTGCGGTGGCTGCGGCGACCGCGGTGCTCGGTCACCTCGCCGCGCCTGCAGACATTCCATCAACGGCCAACGCACAGTAGTCAGGAGCTGAACAACGATCATGGAAAAATTTACAACCCACAGTGGCGTCGCAGTTCCGTTGACGCGGTCGAATGTAGACACCGACCAGATCATCCCCGCCCGCTACCTCAAGCGAGTGACCCGGACAGGGTTTGAGGACGGCCTGTTTTCCAACTGGCGCACCAACGAACCTGACTTCGTACTGAACAACGAAGCATTCAAGGATGGCTCGGTGCTGTTCGCCGGGCCAGACTTCGGCACAGGTTCCTCCCGCGAACACGCAGTATGGGCGTTGCAGGACTACGGATTCCGGGCAGTATTTAGCCCACGGTTCGCTGATATCTTCCGTGGCAACGCGGGCAAGGCTGGCCTGTTGGCCGGCATTATGTCGGAATCGGACATCGAGCTGATCTGGAAGCAGCTTGAACAGGCTCCAGGCACAATCGCTACTGTTTCACTGCCGGATCGCACCGTCACCGTCGGGGAGAACACTTACTCTTTCGACGTTGACGACTACACGCGTTGGCGTCTGAGCGAAGGCCTCGATGATATCGGGCTGACGCTGCGAAATGAGCAGGCGATCGAGGACTACGAACAGCAGCGTCGCCCGTTTTATCCGGCTACTTCTCCTCGCTAGGAGGGGTGCCGAGGCGCTCAAGAGCCGAAGGTGCGAACGTCGACAAGAAGTCGCGGACTGACGTCGTGATGCCGTGGATAGCGGAGGAGACGTGGTCCGCGAACTGCTGGTCGCTGTACTTCCAGAAACCCGGCATAACATAGGCAACGCCCAGAGCGGAGACATTGCGCTTCTCATCCTTCATGGCGACGAGCGATGGGAAAGCATGGGTGTTGTTGTAGTCCTCGCACCAGGTCAACACTTCGTCGAATCTGCTCACATCGACGTCGTCGACGGAGACCGTAGAGACAAAGTGGAGACTGGAGTCGACGAGCTTCATCTCGAAGCCGATGCCGGTAAAAGCCGTGATGAGAGAGTTGTACTGTGTAGGTTCCCGATACTCCCAACCACGCTTGTCAAACAGTTTGCGAAGACGGTCAAGACTTAAAGGCTGTAGCTGCTGCATTTACTGCTCCTTCTCCTGCTTGTACGGGTGCTTGTCCTTGATGTGCGCAAAGTTTTCGTCGAGCGCTTCCACCGCATAGTGCATGACCGAGAAGTAAAACTGCAGCATTGACTGTAGCTGCTCGTCGCTGAAGCCATCAGAGGAGAAAAACGGCGCCTCAAACAAGGCAACGAGCCCGCCGTCCTCGCGCTTGATCGGGTGCGCGCGCAGAAGGGGTAGTGAGCGATTGAGCTCGTTGATGCTCAGGCGAAGATTCTGCTTGTCAGCATTCATTTTCGCAGTTCCAAGCCACTGGCTCGTGATTTTGAAGCCGATCTCCTGGACCTCGAAAAAGCACATGATCGACGGGAACGCGGTTCGAGTCAGACCATCCTCAGAACTGCGGAAATACTGCAGTTCCAGCGCGTCGAGCGCTGCTTCGATTCGTTCTTGAGTAACTGGCTGCAACTGGGCAGTCCTTTCTGTGTAGGCGAAGTGGGCTTAGAGCACCGGGAGAGGCGACGGCATGTAGTCCGCGCCGATGAGCTGCCCATCGTTAAAGGACAGTACCCACACCGATGCTTTCTTTGCCAAGATTGGGGGCTCGATAGGCAGACGGCCATCGGAAGCAAGGGAAGCGATCATTTCTGGGATAACCCCGCCTTGCGCACATATTACGTGGGTGCCGCCTCGCTTGATGACGTTGTCAAATGCTGCGCGGGCGGATTCCGGATTCTCCTGCCACGCGATTTCGCCGAAGGCAGCGTCGACAACTACTTCCTCGTCGAGTGCTTTCCCCAACGGTGCAACTGTCTGTTGGCAGCGCAACGGCTCGGCAGAGTAGAGCGACTCGGGGGCGAAAGCCTTCAGCAGCGGAACAAGCGCTTTCGCTTGGCGTTTCCCCTTCTTGTCGAGCGGTCGTCGACTATCGTCGTGCTTCCAGGCTTCCTTGTAGTTCGCGCGGGCATGGCGCACGTACAGGATTCGGGTATCAGCAGGGGTGGCGAAGCGTTTCGCTGCCTTGAGCAAGACTTCACGGTCAAGCTCGTAGCTCATGAGATCCTTCGCATCTTCGATGTTGAGCCAACGGATCTCATCGACTTCATTGTTTGGCGTGAACTCGCCGCCGACAACCTTGCCGGTCCAGTAGTACACAACCTTCGTGGTGTTCTTGACGGGGTACACCGTTTTGCCAATCAGCTTGCCCAAACGGATTTCGTAGCCGGTTTCTTCCTGAATTTCACGCACAGCGGTGGTGACGAGGAATTCGCCCGGATCGACTTTGCCTTTTGCGAGTGACCAGTCGTCGTAGTGAGGACGGTGAATACACGCGACCTCGATCGTTTCGGGATGCTCGAGATCGCCCCGCCACAGAACAGCACCGGCTGCAAGCGTGGTTTTCTTGAACTCACGTCCCGGGTGCCGGGGAATTTCCTGGTGGCGTCCGGTGATAAACATTTCACCGAATTGATCCTTGTGTTGTTCATGGAGCTTTTTTGAACGTGACATGCCCTCTAATTCTACGCACTTTGCATATTTTCGTTGCAGCGACAGGTCAGCAGCACGGTGGTGGATAATCGGAGCAAAAAGGTGCTAGCGTGAAACGGTTCATGCAGACAGGAATGGCGGTGGCACAAGTGGTAAACGTAGCGGTGATGGGCGCAGGTTCCTGGGGGACAACTTTGGCCAAAGTGTTCGCTGATGCCGGCAACATGGTGCAGTTGTGGGCTCGGAGAGACGAGCTTGCAGAAACCATGCAGGAGACTCGAGAGAATCCGGATTACCTGCCTGGCATTACGCTGCCGGAAGGGATCTTTGCCACCTCTGACGCAGAAGCTGCGCTGCAGGCGGCTGATATCGCCATTTTTGCGGTACCGAGCCAGACCATGCGACAGAACCTGGAAGTGTGGGCCCCGATGCTGCGCTCTGACACCACATTGCTATCGATCTCGAAAGGTATTGAGACCGGTACGTATATGCGCATGTCGGAGATTATTGCGGAGGTCACCGGTGCTGAGGAGAGCCGGATCGCTGTATTGAGCGGGCCGAACCTTTCCCGCGAGATTGCCGAAGAACAGCCCGCGGCCACTGTCATCGCATGTAGTGATATCAATCGCGCGAAGCTTGTCCAGGCTGCGTGCGCTACGCCGTACCTGCGCCCCTACACCAACACTGATGTGGTTGGCTGTGAGATCGGCGGTGCGACGAAAAACGTCATCGCGCTTGCATGTGGCATGGCATCCGGGCAGGGATTGGGGGAGAACACCCTTGCAACGCTGATCACACGAGGATTGGCTGAAAGCACCCGCCTGGGGCAGGAATTAGGTGCCGACGCCCGCACCTTCGCAGGCCTTGCAGGTATGGGTGACTTGGTTGCTACGTGTTCTTCACCGCTGTCTCGTAACCGAACCTTCGGTTCCGCTCTTGGCAAGGGTGCCACGATTGAGGAGGCGAAAGCAGCGACGAAGGGGCAGGTCGCCGAGGGTGTCATTTCCTCGCGGAGCATTTTCCAGCTTGCACAGCGGCATGGGGTGGATATGCCACTGACTCAGGCCGTGTTCGCTGTGTGCCACCAAGGCGTGACGGTGGAGGAGACGATCGCAGCGTTGATGGGTCGGTCGAAAAAGTCAGAGTAGTCACCGGGTAGTGTGGCAGCTGTGATTCGTATTGCAGTAGTCTACGGTGGCCGTTCCACCGAGCATTCAATTTCTTGTATTTCTGCGGGCTCCATCATGTCCCACCTCGACCCTGAGGTGTACGAGGTGTTCCCGGTAGGTATTCGGCGGGATGGCACATGGGTGCGCGGGGACATCGATCCAGTGGGCGGTGAAGCGCTTCCTGAGGTTCGCGACGGGGCCGAGATCGCACTGAGCATTAGTCCTTCACGCCGTGGCCAGTTTACCGATGTTGCTACCGGTGAGGTGCTCGCAAAGGTCGACGTTGTCTTCCCGGTCCTGCACGGCCAATTTGGGGAAGACGGGACCATTCAAGGCCTGTTTGAGCTTTCAGGGATCCCGTATGTGGGACCTGGGGTGCTGGCCTCTGCCTGCGGCATGGACAAGGAGTACACCAAGAAGCTCGCCGCTCTCGCCGGGATTGCGGTGAGCCAGGAGGTCATTGTCCGCGATGGTGAAACGCTGAACAGCGAGGACAAACAACGCCTTGGTCTGCCAGTGTTTGTGAAGCCAGCCAATGGCGGATCCTCGATTGGGGTGTCGAAAGTGACGTCGTGGGAAGATTTCGACGCTGCGCTGCAGCAAGCCTACGAGTGTGACTCGAAAGTGATCATCGAATCAGAGCAAGTGGGCGACGAAGTTGAAGTAGGCGTGTTGGAGTTTCCCGACGGCCGCATCGAGGCTTCCGTTCCGGCAAAGCTCAACGGAACCGATTCTTCGGCAGAAGGCTTCTACGGTTTCGAGACGAAGTACTTGGAAGAAGGAGTCACAGCAACGATCCCCGCGCCATACGACGCCAATGTGATCGAATCGTTGCAAGCACAGGCGATTCAGACGTTTAAGGCCTTGAGCTGCAAGGGGCTCGCCCGCGTGGACTTCTTCGTCACGGAGAAAGGCCCGGTGCTCAACGAGATCAACACCATGCCGGGATTTACCGCAATCTCGATGTACCCGCAGGTTTGGAACGCAAGCGGCGTCAACTACCCAAGCCTGCTGGACATCTTGGTTCGCACCGCATTGCAGTCAGCGAACAAGCCAGCAGCTTAGAACTTACGTTCAGCGACGTGCTCCTCGATGAGCTCGGTCAGCGTGGTGATGACGTCATTGCCTTCGCCCGAGGGCACAAACGCCGCAACGTTGACCACCCGCCCGAGCGCGTACCACGTCGATGACGTGGTCCCCGTGGCTGTGATGGTGTCTTCGAACCAAGGAATCCCGTTAATCTGCTGCAGCGTCGCCCCAGCTGCGTAGTGTTCCGGGTCGTCGACACCGCACCGCAATACAATCGGCTCATGTCCGAGTCGTGTCCAGACGGCCGTCTGCGGGGATACCACTTCGTTTTCTGGGAGCCTTTCGTAACCTTCAGCGAGCGTTTCAGGCAACGCGGCGAGCAACCCCGCGCAGACATTACCTTCCACGGCCTGCGCGTCCGTATGTAGCTCAGACAACGGCGCGGGATTGCGAGGAAGATCGCGTTGCGGAAGCGCACTCACGTCGATCTCGTCGACCGGTGTTGCCGCTCCGCCGAGCCCTTCTGCATCGGTGGTCACCGCGACAGCGGGCCACCGGTCCGCGCTAAACCATGTCACCATTGTTGAGCCTGGGGTGGCGTCGTCAATTCTGATCCACTCTGCACCGTTGTGGGAGGACACCGGTGTGTACTCGGTGTACTGCAGCGGCATTTCCACGCCGCAACGAAGCGTGACGCGCCGGGTTGAGGAGGACTGCCAGGCTGCAGCACCCGCCGGAGCCGGGGTGGCAAGCTCGGCGCGCTTGTGCCCAAGCACCTTGTCAGGAAGGCTGTCCACGAGCGCACTGCACTCGGGGGAATCCGCCTCGGGGGAGGGCAGCTCAGTCATAGCGACAGGCTGTAGTGCCACCTGCTGAAAAAAGTATCGAGCTCCAACAATGACGCCCAAAACAAGCGCCACTGCGAGGCCCAAACTGATGTAGACCGCTGTACGGTTAATCTGAGAATCATGCAACGCGCCAGAGGAATCATTCATGGCGTACCAGTCTACTGAAAGGCGCACTTTGGTGAGTAACGTCGGTTTTCCCACGCACGGCCCGACGCTGCGGGAGGTAGGCGAGCAAGCAACGATTGACGTCATCGTTGGAGCCTCGCCGTCTCCGCTCAATGGTGATGACGCAGCCGTCCTCGAGTCGCATACACCGAACAGTCGGGCGGTCGTGGCAACAGACATGCTCATCGAAGGACAGCATTTTCGCTTTTCGACGACCACTCCCGCTTTGCTGGGACGCAAAGCCATCGTGCAAAACTTCGCTGATATCGAAGCAATGGGCGCGCGCCCCGTCGCGGCGTTACTAGCGCTCTCCGCGCCTCCAGAAACCCCACTCGCAGTAGTCAGCGAGCTTGCACGCGGCATTCATATTGAACTCGAGCGCTATTCCAGCCAACTCGTTGGTGGAGACATCACGCGCGGCGAACAATTCACCGTCTCGATTACTGCGCTTGGCTCACTCGGCGGAAGCCTGCCTCCGCTACGGCTCAGCCAAGCACGCCCGGGACAACGGGTCATCGCACACGGAAAAATCGGACACTCCGCAGCGGGCCTTGCGCTGCTGGAATCAGGCCGAGATATCCCAGAAGAATTCGCGGACATCGTCGATGCTCACCGTTGCCCGCAATTGACCCCTGGACGTGGCGTGGTCGCACGCGCAGCAGGAGCAACTGCCATGACAGACAACTCCGACGGGCTCTTGCACGACCTGGGCGCGATCGCCCGCGCCTCCCAAGTCGGATTCAACATCTCGCGGGCTGCAGTGGCACCGAGCGAACAGCTACGCAAAGTCGGCGACTACCTGGGCGTAGACCCGTGGGACTGGGTGCTCAACGGGGGAGAAGACCACACCCTGCTGGGGACGATCGATGGGTCCGCACCCGTGGGCTACCGCTCGATCGGTACCGTTACACGCAAAACCGGCGTGGAGATCGACGGCGTCGCACACACCGCACGCCATGAATGGGAGCCTTTTTCATGAACCTACCTGTCCATCCTTCCTGGCAAGAACCACTGTCCGAAGTGGAACCCGCCATCCACGCGATGGGAGACTTCCTCCGAAGCGAACCTGCATACCTGCCTGCCGGTAAAGACATCCTCCGTGCGTTTTCGACCCCATTTGAGGACGTACGTGTGCTCATCCTGGGCCAAGACCCATACCCAACACCAGGACACCCCATGGGACTTTCTTTCTCGACGCAGCCAGGCGTCAAACCACCCCGGTCACTGGTCAACATCTACCAAGAACTCAACGACGACCTCGGCATTCTCCCGCGTCCCGACGGAGACTTAACCTCCTGGCAACGCAACGGGGTCATGCTGCTCAACCGAGTGCTGACAGTCCGGCCCGGCGCGCCGGGCTCACATCGCGGCAAGGGATGGGAAGCCGTCACCGCCCATGCGATTGGGCAGCTCGCGCAGCGCGGTACCCCACTCGTTGCGATCCTGTGGGGGAGAGACGCACAGACCGCGAAGCGATTTCTGGGCGACACGCCAACGATTGAGTCCCCGCACCCTTCTCCGTTGTCGGCGCGCCGCGGTTTCTTCGGCTCACGCCCGTTTAGCCGTGCGAACGAAGCCCTTGTCTCCCAGGGTGCTTCGCCTGTCGACTGGGCACTGTAGACTGTTTGACCATGGAAACAGCAACTGCACTCGACGGCCCGCGCCTTTTGTCTTGGGCCCGCCGAGCAGCGGAAGAACTGGAGCGCCGCCGACACGAGATTAACCAACTCAACGTGTTTCCCGTACCCGATGCGGACACTGGTTCAAACATGGCGCAGACAATGGCGGCGGCAGTCGAAGAGGCGTCGAAAAGCTCCGTTGCGCAGTCGATGCAGGAAGTTGCCGAGGCACTCGCTGTGGGCGCCATCCGCGGCGCGCGCGGAAACTCCGGCGTTGTACTGTCCCAAGTGATCCGGGGCGTTGCACAAACTGCCGATGAAGAGGCGCGAAGCGGGCAGTTTATCGCGAACGCGCTCGCGCAGGCTGTAGAGTTCGTCGACCGTGCAATCGCAGAACCCGTGGAGGGCACCGTCATCACGGTGCTTCGGGCAGCGTCGACTGCGGCGACACAGGCACTCGACGAGCACGGGGGAGAAGCGTCTGCTTTGAGCATTGCTGAAACAGCTACGGAAGCAGCGCAAACCGCACTCGCCCGCACGCCCTCGCAACTGGAAGCACTCCGACAAGCAGGTGTCGTCGACGCGGGCGGAACCGGGTTAGTGATCCTCCTGGAATCGCTTGTATACGAGTTAAACGGACAACCATACGAAGCAGAGCAATCAGTTGAACACGTGCACTCGCATACGAGCGGCACAGGAAACCTGGAAGTCATGTTCTTCTTCGAAGGCGACCTCGACGTCCTCGAACAGGAACTCAGCACTATGGGTGATTGCCTTGTGATAGCACGCAATGATGAGCACAGCGGCAAAGTACATATTCACTCCACCGAAGCAGGAGCAGTCATTGAGCAGGCATTCGCGCGCGGTACGGTCACACAGCTGCACCTCGAGGTGCTGCCAGACGAACCGGTAACCCAAACCCCCACCCGCCTTGTGATCGCTGTAACACCTCCCGGATCACTCACCGATCTCTACACCCAGGCAGGAGCAGTCACCGTCGCCCCCAGCGAGCACATCGTCGCCGACATACTTGCCGCCGTCCACAAAACCGCGGCACGCGAAGTCATCCTGCTACCCAACGGGCTGCTCGACCAACGCAGCCTCGCCTCCGTGGAAAAAGCAACCCACGCCTTCGAACAAAACATCACGCTGCTGCCCACAGTCCGGCTCGTGTCAGGCATCGCGGCCCTTGCAGTCCACGATCCAGCCCAACCACTTGCGACCGCAGCGTTCACCATGTCTGAAGCCGCCGGCGAAATGCGCACCGCAGTACTACAGCGAGCCCCCAAATCCGGACTGCTCCAAGGGGGAGCCGTCTCGAAAGGCGACATCATCGCGATGGCACACGGCGAAACTCTCCTGATTGCTGACGACGCGTTAGCCGCCGTCGAAAAGACCTGCAAGCGCCTCCTCGAACCAGGAGGAGAACAAGTTACCGTCCTCTTCGACACCACAACACTCGACGCCGAAGACCTCGCAGCGCTCGAGAACAAGCTCGACGTCGACGTCATCGTCTTCCCCGCAGACGGCCTCGGCGCGGTCGCCGAGATTGGAGTCGAATAAACAGTGCTCGGAAACATCGACCCCAGGCCCCTCAACCTCGTTATCCCCCTCAAACAAGCCAAAGCAATGAGCAAACACCTTGGCTACAACACCTGCGGCGAACTCCTCGAGCACTACCCACGCCGATACCTCCACTACGGCACCGCAACTGACCTCGCAGCCATCAACGAGGGCGACACACTCAGCATCGTCGGCGAAATCACCGCCACCCAACGCATCCCCAACCGTAAACACCCCAACCGGCCCATCTACCGCACCCACGTCTACGACGGAACCAACACCTTCACAGCAACATTCTTCGGCTCCAACTACGCCATGCGCGTGCTCAAAGAGCACACCCGCGTCATGATGACTGGAAAAATCAGCACCTACCGCAACGAGATTCAATTCCAGCACCCAGATTTCGTACTTCTCGACGGCCCCACCCAAGCCACCGGAGCCCTCCGCCAACTCCAACACTTCGGCGACCTCGAAACAATCCTCTCCGGACGCGAATGGCTCCCCATCTACCCAGCGACAAAACAAGTCAGCACTTGGACCATCATGGGGGCCATCCACACCATCCTCCAAAGCCTTCCCGAAATACCCGAACCACTCAGCGCAACTCCGAGCGGATACATCTCACGTGACAGCGCCATTCGAACCATCCACCAGCCAGACGCCGAGGGGCCCGAGCCAGCTCGCCAACGCCTCAAATACGACGAAGCCATGACCGTTGCACTTGCCATGAGCGTGCGCCGCACCGACGCAAACAACCACAACGCGCCCGCCCTACCCAAGAAACCAGACGGCGAACAAGGACGGCTCATCAAACAACTCCCATACCCGCTCACCGGCGGGCAACAACGCGTCATCCGAGAAATCTCCACCGACCTGGCTCACGCTCAACCGATGAGTCGCCTTCTCCAAGGCGAGGTTGGCTCTGGTAAAACCATCGTCGCACTGATCAGCATGCTCCAAGCCGTCGACAATGGCGCACAAGCAGCGCTGCTCGCTCCCACCGAAGTCCTCGCACAACAACACGCCCGTTCGCTGACCGAGACACTCATGCGCGCCGGGCTGCACACGACTGTGGTGCCACTGACCGGTTCCATGCCGACGGCCCAGAAGCAGGACTCGCTACTCAAGATCGTTTCGGGAGAAGCAGACATTGTTGTGGGGACGCACGCGCTGATTCAGGACAGCGTGGAATTCTTTAACCTCGGCTTCGTTATCGTCGACGAGCAGCACCGCTTTGGAGTTGAGCAGCGCGACCGCCTCCGTGCGAAGTCAGGCGAGCAGACCCCGCACTTGCTCGTCATGACAGCAACGCCAATTCCGCGAACGATTGCGATGACTGTCTTCGGCGACCTCGAGGTGTCTGTGCTTAACGAGTTGCCGGGTGGGAGGAAACCGATCCAGTCCTCGGTGGTTCCGGAATTCAAACCGACGTGGATTGCCCGCGCCTGGGAAAAGATGCGGGAAGACGTCGCGGCCGGCCACCAGGTCTACATCGTGTGTCCGCGTATCGACGGTGAAGGCGGCGTTCTCGAAACCGCGGAGTGGCTGCGCGCTACGGAGTTTCCAAACCTGCATGTGGAGATACTTCACGGCAAGATGCACGCCGAAGAGAAAGACGCCGTGATGTCCGATTTCGCGGCGGGTGGCATCGACATCTTGGTGGCAACAACAGTCATCGAGGTTGGCGTGGATGTGCCAAACGCAACGGTGATGATGGTGCGGGAATCCGAAAACTTCGGCGTGTCACAGTTACATCAGCTGCGAGGCCGCGTCGGGCGAGGGGGCAACCAGTCGCTGTGTCTTTTCCACACTTTGGCAGAAGAAGGCAGTGATGCGTTCCAACGAGTCTGGGAGGTTGCGCAGACAAGCGACGGCTTTGCCCTTGCCGACCTGGATCTGCGCCATCGGCGTGAAGGCGATGTCCTTGGAACCGAGCAGTCAGGCATCCGACGCACCTTCAAGCTGATCGACTTGATCGAAGACTACGAGATTGTCACGCGTGCATATCGTGATGCTGCACGCTTTGTTAAAGAAGACCTCGAGAGCGCGCGATCGCTGAGTGCACACCTGCAGGACGAGGACTTTGTGTACCTAGAAAAGAGCTAAAGCTAGAGTGAGTACCATGAATCGCATCATTTCTGGTGAAGCCCGCGGACGCAAGATCAAAGTCCCACCGGAGGGGACCCGGCCTACATCTGATCGGGCACGAGAAGGCCTCTTTTCGTCACTGCAGGTCCGCTTCGGGTTCCCGGGGCAGCGAGTGCTGGATCTTTTCGCGGGATCAGGAGCGTTAGGCCTTGAGGCGGCCTCTCGTGGTGCTGAAGAAGTCGTTCTTGTCGAAGATGATCCGAAAGCAGTCGCGGTGATCGAGCACAACGCGGGCGTTGTCGGGCACCCAAACACGCATATTGAGCCAGTGAAGGTTTCCGCGTTCGTGGCACGCGCGCCACGTCAGCATTTCTCCATGGTGCTTGCTGACCCACCATACGACCTCGCCGATGAAGCAGTCGCCGAGATGGTCACCGCCCTGCAGGAGCTACTTGTCGACGGCGCCGTTGTCGTCATCGAGCGTCACCGCGAAAGCCCCGAGACCGCTTGGCCGCCCGCCTTCACCCCAACGGGGCAGAAGCTGAAGAAGCGGCTCTATGGAATCGCCAGATTTGATATGGCAGTGTACGCGGCGCCTTCGGGCAGCCAGGAGGAGTAAGTTATGGCGAATACACCAACCGAGCACCTCAACGTCGCTGTGTGTCCGGGCTCGTTCGATCCGTTTACAAATGGGCACCTTGACATTGTCGATCGAGCCAGGCGCCACTTCGACGAAGTAGTCGTCCTTGTCACGGGTAACCCGACGAAGCAAACCGGCATGTTCACAGTGTCGGAGCGAGTCGCTTTGATTCAGTCTGCGGTCGCCGATATGCCGAGCGTGAGAGTAGATAGCTGGGGTGGATTGCTGGTTGACTACACCAGCGCACACGGCATTACTGCCCTGGTGAAAGGCCTGCGGTCGTCGCTTGACTATGAGTACGAGTTGCCAATGGCACAGATGAACCGGCGTCTTACTGGGGTAGAGACGTTCTTTTTGCTAACGGACGAGAAATACGGCTACATCTCGTCCTCGCTGTGCAAGGAAGTCGCTCGCTTCGGTGGCGATATCGCGGGACTTGTACCGCCAGCAGTGATGCAGGCGATGAGCGAACGCCTCCGCGAAGCAAAGTAGAAGCCCGGCAGATCCACCAACACGATCTACCGGGCTCCAGTTGATGCCCAACCTAGAAGATTGTCGACAGGAATGCCTTCGTTCGTTCCTGCTGTGGGTTGTCGAGCACCTGCTCCGGAGTGCCGTATTCGACGATCTGACCATCCGCCATAAATGCGACATGATCGGCGACCTCGCGTGCGAATGCCATTTCGTGCGTAACCACCAGCATCGTCATACCGTCTTGGGCGAGTTGCTTCATTACCCGCAACACTTCGCCGACAAGCTCCGGGTCAAGTGCGGATGTGGGCTCGTCGAAAAGCATGAGCTTTGGGTCCATCGCGACAGAACGCGCGATAGCCACGCGCTGTTGCTGACCACCCGAAAGCTGGATTGGGTACGCATCAGCTTTCGATTCAAGACCAACCATGCGTAGGAGCTCCAGAGCGCGGACCTTCGCCTTCTCCGGAGACTCACCCTTCACATGGACGGGAGCCTCGATAATGTTGTCCAACACGGTGCGGTGCCCGAACAAGTTAAAGTTCTGAAACACCATCCCGATGTCGCGGCGCTGCACAGCAGCATCCTTCTCGCTCATTTCGTAGAGCGTGCCGTTCTTCTCTCGGTAACCAATCAGATCACCGTCGACGTAAAGACGGCCGGCAGTGACCTTTTCAAGGTGGTTCACGCATCGCAGGAACGTGGACTTACCGGAACCCGAGGGGCCGATCAGGCAGGTAACAGAGCCGGGAGTGACCTCGAGATTAATGCCTTTGAGTACCTCCAAGTTGCCGAACGACTTCCACACGTCAATCGCTTGAATCATCGGAGTCTGGGCAGGGGAAGAAGAAGTAGTAGCGGCCATGGTTACCGTTGGTTCCTTTCGGGAGCTTCAATGATCTCAACGTTGTTAGGGATTGTGCCTTCGGCATCCGCCAAACTTGCCAACTGACGGGCTGTGAGCTGGCGGGTAGCGCCACGGTCGAAGTACCGCTCCAAGTAATGTTGCGCAACCATCAGGATCGAAGTAATCACTAAGTACCACGTCGCTGCAACCAGGAGCAACGGTACCGGCTGGAACAGAGCAGCAGCGATATCCATCGAGCGACCGTACAACTCCAGGGAGTAAGGAACCGCAACCACCAACGAAGACGTCTTCAGCAAGGAGATGAACTCGTTGCCTGTCGGCGGGATAATGATGCGCATTGCTTGTGGAAGCACTGTCCTTGTCATGGTCTGCGACCAGCTCATACCAAGAGACTTTGATGCCTCAATTTGCCCTTCTGGGACGGCAGAAACACCCGAGCGCACAATCTCTGCCATGTAGGCAGCCTCATTGAGGCCGAGGCCCACAACCGCGAGCGCGAACGCAGAAGAAGTGAACGGGTCAAGCGAGATCTGGGTAAAACCGAGATTGATCGAGTCGTAAATAGCGCCGATCAGGCCCCAGAACATAAGTTGCACGTAGACCGGGGTGCCACGGAAAATCCAAAGGAATACCCAACTCACGGCCCGGAACACTGGGTTCGGGCTCATGCGCATCACAGCGAGAAGCACACCGCCAACCACGCCGATAAGCATCGCAAGGACTGTAATAGCAATAGTGTGCAGTGCTGCGACCGCAATCCGGGTATCAAAGAGGTACTGCGCGTAGGTACCCCACCCATAGGCTTCGTTCTTGGCAGCGCCGATCACAAACCAGACGACGAGGACACCAAGCAGGATCGCAAGCGCCCAACGCCCCGGATGCCGTAAAGGTTTGGCTTCAATCCTGGCTGGCCGACTGATGCTAGTAGATGATGTAGTCATGGTTTGTTAATTCCATTCTGTAAGAGGCTGTTCGTTAATAAGCGCGGTATCGAGCAGGCCGGTGCGTACATTCCACTGCGCCAAAATGCGCTCGTAGTCGCCGGTGTCAATGAGATGCTGCATCGCATGGGCGAGAGCGGTACTCAACTCAGAATCCTTCGGTACTGCGATACCGTAAGGAGCGGCGTCGAACATCTCACCCACCAGATCTAGTTTGCCGTCGGAGCGCTCTACCGCCCAGGACGTGACAGGGGAGTCAGCGCTGAGGGCGTCTGCCCGGCCCACAAGCGCCGCTAGCGCTGCATTGTCGGATGTGTCGAAGGACAAGACCGTGATAGGAGGCTTTCCTGCCTCAATGCACGCATCATTCTTCGGGCGAACATCGTCTGTTTCGGAAACGGTTGTACGCTGTACCGCGACCGTGAGGCCGCAGGCGTCCTTCGGGTCCACGTTCGCCCCGACGGGTTGCGCCCACTGGATTCCAGCGAAGAGAAAATTCACGAAGTCGAAGCTCTTGCGGCGTTCTTCATTGTCAGTAAAACCGGACATGCCGGCGTCAAGGCTGCCAGCTTGAACCGCGGGGAGAATCATAGAGAAATCCATCTCTTGCGGGTCAAACTCGAGACCCATGATTGAGGCGAGCGCACGACCGAGGTCAAGCTCCAAACCGATGAGGTTGCCTTGCGAATCTTTAAATTCGAACGGTGCGAAGGGTGGGTTTGCACCAATGGAGAACTTACCGTCTTTCGCAACCTCTTCAGGGACCATTGCTGCAATCTCTGGCACCGCGGCCGGCTCGATTGATTCCCAGCCATCTGGGTTGCCGCCCTCGACGTTTGTGACGCAGCCACTCAGCAGACCAATGCTCAACATAAGTGAGAACGCGCTGACAGCCTTCGCTGCCTTGCCGAAGCGTTTGTTTTGGTTCATTATTTTTCGACCTTGTTTATAGGGTTGTTTCTAGCGCATGGTTGGAGGCGTGCGAAGCCCACGCATGATGAGCTCTACCGTCTGTCCAATGAGAAACACGCTCAAGATTCCGAGGAGAACTGGAGCAGTTGCCTGGCTTGACCCCTGCGAACTTTGAGCGAAATCTCCGGTGAATAACCCGCGAACCATATTCGAGGAACCCTGAATTTCAGCCTTAGTCCATTCAACGGGGTTTGCGGTACTTGGTATCGACGACCCCTTCGCCCATCCCTGGACAACATCCTTTCCGTCGCCTTCTGCCATGCCATCCGTCCACTTCAGGAATAGTTCCGAGCTGGAGATCTTCTGCACAGGATTCTTCTCGGGCGGAATGTAGAGAGGATCGTTTTCAGGATCTTGATCCAAGAAGCTCGACTTCTCGCCTTTGGAGTCGGTGGAGTCTTTGCCGGTAGCCTCGTCGGTGCCTGAAGAACTCTTCGTTGGGGCGTTAGGCGCTGCGGTTTCCGCGAGTGCGGACGGGCTTCCTGTCGGAGCCGTTGTAATGAGGGAAGCCGCGATCAAAGCGGCCGTGATACGTTTGCGCATGAGTGAATAATACCCATTCGTGCACCTTCATGCGAACAGTTTGCAGAAATTCACCCCCAGACCACGATGGCCTGGGGGTATGCGGTGTTAGGAGAGGGAAGAAGTTGTGATCTTGTCAATTCTCCCAAAGTTGTAATATGCGGCACAGGCGCCTTCAGGCGAAACCATGCAGGTGCCAATCGGGGTATCCGGAGTGCACGCTGTGCCGAAGACTTTGCACTGCCACGGTTTGATGTGTCCGGTGAGCACCGATCCACATTCGCACGCGGCGGGGTCTTCGACTCGGTTCCCTGGCACATCGAAGATTCGCTCGGCATCCCATTTGGCAAACTCCTCCGAAATTGCCATCCCGGAATGCGGAAGCACCCCAAGACCACGCCACTCAAACTCGTCACGGATGTCGAAGACGCGATCCAGCAGTGCCTGCGCAGAAGGGTTCCCCTCCGGGCGCACGACGCGAGCGTACTGGTTCTGGACGCGGGCCTTACCTGCGGCAATCTCGCCAGACGTAAATTGCTCCAGAAGTTGCGCAACGCCCTGGAGGATATCCAGTGGCTCAAACCCGCAGACGGAGACTGGGCGGTTGAATTCTTTTGCGAGGAAGTCGAACGCTTTCGTGCCAACCACAGTAGCTACGTGCCCTGGGCCGATGAAGCCGTCTACTTCGGTGACGCCACCGTTGGCGATTGCGCGCAGTGGCGGCTCGATGGTGACGTGGTTAGAAAAGACAGAAAAGTTAGGAATGTCTCGCTGCTTAGCTGCGGTTAACGTTACTGCGGTCGATGGTGTCGTCGTCTCAAAGCCAATCGCGAAGAAGATGACGTGCTTGTCTGGATTCTCCTCGGCGATCTTGAGCGAGTCGAGAGGGGAGTAGACGAAGCGGACGTCGCACCCACGTGCGCGAGCTTGCAACAGCGACTCTTCGGAACCGGGCACACGCATCATGTCGCCGAATGTCGTCAAGATAACGTCAGGCTGGTTTGCTAACCAGAGTGCGTCATCGACTCTGCCCATCGGGATGACACAGACGGGGCAACCCGGACCATGGACGAGGTCAATTGTGTCAGGGAGCAGGTTCTCGAGACCATAGCGGTAAATTGTGTGCGTGTGCCCGCCGCAAATCTCCATGAGTTTAATCGGGCGTTCGAGGAGCTTCGCTTGTTCCTCAATAGTTGCAATCAGCTGGCGGGCTGCAGCCGGGTCACGAAACTCATCAACGAATTTCATGTGGAGTCCTTTCTTCGGAACGGGTGCTTAATCGATTCTTGAAGTCGTAAAAGAGTCGAGTTCGTCCTCAAACGTGTTCGCGCCGAGTTGTTGAATTTGTTGCAGCGTCGTTGCAGCTTCGTTCTCATCAATTTTTGAAAGTGCAAAACCGACGTGTACGAGTACCCATTCACCGACTTCGAGGCCTTCTTCAACGAGAAGGTCGGTTGAGATCGCACGGGTTACACCCGAAATGCTCACTGTGGCGCGGGTAGGGTCTTTAATTTCGACAACCTGCGCTGGAACTCCCAAACACATAAATACAGAGCCTTCCATCACTCGGATTAATGTCACACATTTTCGTGTTTATTCCGTTCTACATTATCGCCTATCCTTCGTGCTTTTCTAAACGTGATCTCCTTTCGGGGATGCGAGCACCCCAAACTGAGGTGGCAACGGTAGAATCCACACTCGGAACTATTCGTAGCAATTCCATGTGATGGCTAGTTGCGAAAGAAGAAAAGGAAAGTGTTGTGCAGCCTAAGAATCGCCTCAATGTTGATGAGACCAAAGTCAACGACAACATCGCTCGGGTACGCCGTCGTGGCGGTCGACTGAAGGACGAATATGTCACGCTTGCGCACGGTGCCGGCGGCAAGGCGAGCGCGACATTGCTGGAACAGGTGTTTTTCGACGAGTATGGCAACGATCTGCTTTCCCAGGGCGAAGACGCAACGCTGTTGAACTTGGACCTTGAAGGCGGCACGTTGGCGTTCACGACCGATAGCTACGTGGTAAATCCAATTGAGTTTCCAGGTGGATCTATTGCAGATCTTGCAGTAAACGGCACGGTAAACGATCTGGCAGTCGGTGGTGCGGAGCCGAAATATATTTCGGTGGGCTTCATCCTTGAGGAAGGGCTTGAGGTAGCGACGCTTCGCCGGATCGCGCAGGACCTTCGCGACGCAGCTGAGCGGGCCGGTGTACAGATCGCCACGGGCGATACAAAAGTGGTCCCGAAGGGGGCGGGAGACAAGATTTATATCAACACGGCCGGAATCGGAGTCGTGCCCGCGGGGAGGGAGCTTGGCTTCACTCAAGTCAAGCCTGGTGACCGGATTATCGTTTCCGGGCCAATCGCGGATCACGGGATGGCGGTGATGATGGCTCGCGGTGACCTCGCCATCGAGGCGCCGATCGAGTCGGATTCGCGGGAGGTAGCAAGCCTTGTTCGAGCACTACTTGCCGACGCCCCCAATACTCGCTGGATGCGCGATGCCACTCGTGGTGGCTTGGCTACTGTCATGAATGAACTTGCGGAGACAACCGGCTACGGAGTCGCGCTGCACGACGAGAAGATCCCTGTGCAGCCGATGACACGTGCCGCTTGTGACATGCTGGGGATTGATCCCCTGTACGTCGCAAACGAGGGGACGTTCACGGCCGTTGTGCCGGAGGATCAGGCGGAGCAAGCGGTCGCTGCGCTCCATGCCGCTGGTGCCGAAGGGGCAGCAGTTGTGGGGACGATTGTTGAGGAACCGGCTGCGGCTGTGGTGCTTGTGACCGGCTTTGGCGGTACCCGCATGGTCGACAAGTTGGTAGGGGATCCCCTTCCACGAATCTGTTAACTGATCTCGGGTGCGGGCAAGGTTCTGTACCATGGCGCTACTGCGCCCACAGCCTCCCTGCTGCAGCCTGGCCGAGACTTAACCCGCCGTCGGTCGCGGGCACTTTCTGGTGAGTGAGCACTCGCAGAGCGGGGCTTTCGCACTGCAGGACATGCAGTATGTCGGCCATGAGGATGCGGTTCACAGCGCACCCGCCCGTGATACCGACGACCTCGGTTGCTGAGGCGTTGGCGGCGTCGATAAGCGCACCGGCGATCAACGTCGCCATTGCAGCATGGACGATCCGAGCGATGTCTGCGCGTGGATACGAACCATCCCGCATTGAATTGACGGCCCACTGCGCAAGTCGAGGGAACGTGCTGAGCGTATCGGCTGTACTGATAGCCGCCGCTTGTGAAAGCGGTGAGGTGCTTGCCAATGCTTCAAGCTCCATCGCGGCCTGCGCCTCGTAGCTCACCGATTGACGGACTTGAAGGATGGACGCGAAGGCGTCGAAGACTCGCCCCATCGAGGTCGTAGTCGTTGTTCCGAAACTGCTGTTGAGTTGGGAGTCGACTAGTTGGAGCTCAGCCTGATCGACTTCGGTGGGGGGAGAGAGACTTTCGAGTTGCCAGTCGTGTGTGAGGCCGCGTGCGATTCGCCACGGGTTGCGCACCGCTTTGTCGCCTCCCACGAGCGAAAATGGTGGGAGGTGCCAGCGTCGTTCGGCTTCTCCATCGGCGGTGAGGTGAAGGATTTCGCCACCCCATATTGTGCCGTCGGTTCCGTAACCTGTGCCATCGAGCGCCGCGATTGTGGCTGGTGTTGACAATTCTTGATGCTCCGTCAACAGCGAAAGAGCGTGAGCGTGGTGATGCTGGACCTCGATGAGCTCCACGTCATGGTGGTGAGCGAAGCGCTGTGCCCACGCCGATGTTTGGTAACCGGGGTGCATATCGCAGACAACGATGTCCGGACGAGCTCCCTGCATTGAACAAAGCTGATCGACCATTCGCTCGAAGTGTCGTTGCGCATCGAGTGAGCCCATATCGCCCACGTGCGAGGACATGTGCGCGTACCGCCCGACAGCTAAGGTTGCCGTATTTTTTAACTCGCCACCGACTGCCAGGACCGTTGGCTGCGTTTCGGTACGTAGCAACAGCGGGACCGGGGCTAGTCCTCGTGACCGTCGAACCAGCGTCGTATCAACGTAGACGGAGTCTTCTACAGGCACGTAAATCTCGCGATCGTGAAGCACAAACATATCTGCTAGGTGCGAGAGCTTACGGAGTGCATCGTCGTTGGTGACGCACAGCGGCTCCCCGCTCAGATTGCCAGAGGTCGCAACCACCGGCCTATCAACGAGCAAATGGTGGAGAGGCGAGTAAGGAAGCATGAGACCTACTTCCTGCAAGCCAGGTGCGATCCCCTCGCAAAGTGAATGCTCGCGAAGCGGGACGGACACAATCGGGTGCGACGCTGAGGTTAAAAGCCCCTCGGCCTCTTGGTTCAACACCGCAATGGTCTTGGCCGCGTCGAGGTCAGGCACCAGGACAGCAAGCGGTTTGTCAGGTCGGTGCTTGCGCTTGCGGAGCTTTTCGACGGCAACTTCGTCTTCAGCCGAACACATCAGATGAAACCCGCCAATCCCTTTGACAGCCACGATTGCGCCGGAGTCCCACGCGCTGCGTACCGTATGCACGAGCTCGTCGAACTTAGCCACATCTACTACGAGCTCATTTGTGCGTGTTTCGACGAGGGATGCGCCGTTGGAGTCCGTGCACCACACCGTGGGTCCACAGTGCGGACAACTAATCGGCTGGGCGTGAAAGCGTCGATCATCCGGGTTCGTGTACTCCGTCTCACACTGGGAGCACATGGGGAATTCCCGCATGGTCGTTGTCGCGCGGTCATAGGGAAGCGACTCGATGATGGAAAGTCGAGGGCCGCAGTGAGTGCAGGTCGTGAACGGGTAATGGTAACGCCGGTTATTTTTGTCATCGATGTCTGCCAAACAGGCGTCACAGGTAGTCATGTCTGGGGAAATGAGGGTCTTTTCGCCCTCCACATGGGTAGAAGCAACGATCCGAAACGATTCCTCGCCCGGTACTGGAGAAAGCGATGACGTTTGGATGTCCAAGATGTGTGCGAGGGGCGGAAGCTCGTCGATAAGCGCCTCTTGTGCTTGGCGAAGCGTTGACGCGGCGCCTTGGAACTCGATGAACACACCGCGCTCGTTGTTTCCTACAAATCCGGTGAGCCCGAAGCGCCGGGCCACCCGCGCAACATGCGGGCGCATTCCGACGCCTTGAACAATGCCCTCAAGAAAGATGTGGACTCTGCTGCTTTGTGCTCCCATGCTGCATACTCTACAAACTTCTTGAATAATCGCCTAGGCTAGGGGCTGTGCATGAAGTTGCATTGAGTCATCAATTAGCGTCAGCAGTTCAGCGTGCGTCGGGCGGGCGGACTGTCTTGTCGGTGCATCTCGAGATCGGTGCGCTGCGGCAAGTAGTGCCAGAATCCCTCGAATACGCATGGGGATTCGTGACAAAGGGAAGCACCATGGAGCACTCAGATCTAAAGATTGATTGGGTGCCCGCCAAAATCAAGTGCTCAAACGGCCACCAAAGGACGCTGGATCCAAACGAGTACCTTGATGTCCGATGCTACGAATGCGACGCCCCGACGTCTGTAATCGCGGGCGAGGAATTCGCAGTCGTAGACATTGATGTGACATCTGACAACTGAGAAGGAGATTTAAAAGAATGGGACGTTTTCATCGCCACGATGATGGGACGGTTCACAGCCACGATCACTCGCATGATCACACACACCATCACGACCACGACCACCTGCACGTGGGAGCGGACTCCGAGCACTCTGAACACGGAGATCACACAGGGTACGACACCGGCCGTGAACGCATTGCGGTGCTCGAAGACATTTTCACCGAGAATGACGTAAAAGCCGCTGCGAACCGTTCTGCTTTCGAAGAGCACGGCGTCGTCTGTGTAAACGTCATGAGTTCACCTGGGGCAGGTAAAACGACGTTGCTGCGTAAAACTCTGGAAACGCTCGCGGACAAGATTCGCTTCGGCATCGTAGAGGGAGACATCGAAACGGCCATTGACGCGGAACGTCTGGAGAATCTAGGCGCCCAGGTCAGCCTCCTGAATACGGGTAACGGGTTCGGCGGCGAGTGCCACCTCGATGCGCCGATGGTTGCACACGCGCTCAAAGGGCTAAAACTCGATGAGATCGACATGGTGCTGATTGAGAACGTTGGCAACCTGGTGTGCCCGGCCGAGTTTGAAGTTGGCGAACATCATAAGGTAATGGTTGCCTCAGTTACCGAGGGGGAAGATAAACCGCTGAAGTACCCAGTGATGTTTAGGAGCGTAGAGGTGGTTGTCGTAAACAAGGTTGACCTGCTCCCTTATCTGAATTTCGATCTTGACCTATTCAGGAAAAACCTTGAAAAGGTAAATCCAGGTGTGAAGGTAATCCTTACTTCAACTACAACGGAGGAGGGGTTGGATGAGTGGAATGAGTGGCTCATCTCTCAATCGGGGGTAGATTTCTAGCCCTGCTATCTCCTCAAAACCGGAATTACATTCATGTCTTGATACCCTGGCCCTATAGATGCGTTAAGCATGTAGCTTTACCGCTGAAGGAATCTGTACACGTTCATTTGAGGGGTATGGGCCGGAGTAGACCCCGGCACATGGCCCTCGCATGAGAGGGAAATAATCGATGCTTCTACAAGACACTTGGCAGAGTGGAACACTTTGGGAAAACCTGTCGAAGAAGGGGGTGAAGCGTCGAGACTTTCTGAAGATGTGCAGCTCTATGGCTGCGGTGTTTGCAGTGGGCGCGCCGCTTGCCTCACGCGCAAACGCTGAAGAGACAGAAGTAATTGCCGAGGCACTTGGTGACGTCAAGAAGCCCATGGTTGCTTGGCTTCAGCTACAGGAGTGCACCGGTTGCATGGAGTCGGTGCTTCGCTCTGGTTCCTCTACGGTTGAGGATTTGGTGCTCAACCAACTGTCGATGAACTACAACGAGCTTGTGATGGCCGCCTCCGGCCACGCTGCTGAGCAGGCATTGGAAGAGATGAACAAGGAACCGCACATTTTGGTGGTGAACGGCTCCGTTCCAACTGGCGCAGGCGGCGCATACTGCCAGATCGGTGGCAAGAGTGCCGAGCAGGTCCTTCGTGAAGCGGCAGAAAACGCAACCGTCATTCTCTCCGTCGGCGCCTGCGCAGTCTATGGCTCCGTACAGGCGGCACGCCCAAACCCAACCGGAGCTGTGGGTGTCGACGAGATCATTAAGGACAAGCCTGTCATCAACGTAGCTGGCTGCCCGCCAATCGGCGAAGTGATTACTGCGACCATTACCTATCTGCTCACACATGGTGAGCCACCAAAGGTTGATGGGGAAGGGCGTCCCCTCTTCGCATACGATCAGCGCATTCACGATTCCTGCCCGAAGCGTCCACACTTCGACGCTGGCCAGTTCGTGCGCACATTTGACGACGAAGGTGCTCGTAACGGCTGGTGCCTCTACGAGGTGGGCTGCAAGGGCCCGTCGACCTTCTCGCCGTGCCCGATTATTCAGTGGAACCTCAAGTCTGGTTGGCCGATCGGTGCAGGCCACCCCTGCATTGGTTGTACGGAAAAGCACTTCTTTGATCGGTTCACGCCGTTCTATGAGGAACTGCCGAACGTTCGTGCATTCGGACAGGAGGCCTCCGCGGGCAAGATTGGCCTCGGCCTGATCGGTGTCGCAGCGGCTGGTACTGCAGTCCACGGCGCGCTGAGTGTTGTCAAGGAGGTCGGCATCCGCCGTAAGAGCGGTGAGGTGCAGCCTCTCGCGGCCTTCGGTGAGGAGGATGAGCCGGGAGATATTTCCGCGCTCATGGCAGATGGCGATCAGGCATTTGCAACGAGCACAGATGCTGATAGACATCACAAGCCGACCAACCCTTCCGCGTAAGCGGCGTTCACGACGATTGAAAGGAATAGCAACTAAAAATGGCTGAAAGAGTTGTTGTAGACCCGCTGACGCGTATTGAGGGTCACCTCCGCATGGAGATGGAAGTCGAAGACGGCACCATCACGAATGCATGGAGTGAAACCACGATGTTTCGTGGTATCGAAAAGATTGTAGAGGGTCGAGACCCTCGCGACGTATGGGCCTTCGTTGGCCGTATTTGCGGTGTGTGCACCGGCGTGCACTCCCTTGCGAGTGTCGTCGCTGTCGAAGACGCAATCGGAAGCCACATCCCGAAGCAAGCGCAGCTTATCCGTGACCTCGTCCTGACAAGTCAGGAGATCCACGACCACGTTGTGCACTTCTACCACCTGCACGCCCTGGATTGGGTAAACGTCGTCTCCGCTGCAAAGGCAGACCCGGAGAAGGCAGTCGAGTTTGCTAAGTCCATTGGTTCGAAGTGGAAGCTGAACTCTGTTGACAAGTTCCAGCAAGTCAAGGACACACTGAACTCTGTTCTTGACTCTGGTCAGCTGTCTATCTTCACCGGTGGGTACTGGGACCACGAGGACTATCGTCTGCCCCCAGAGGCGAACTTGATGGCGGTCTCGCACTATCTTGACGCGCTGCAGTTCCAGCGTTCCATTATCCGCATCAACACCGTTTTTGGTGGTAAGAACCCGCACCCGAACTTCCTGGTAGGTGGCATGGCCTGCACGATCGATCAGGATAAGTCCGAGACGGTCAACCAGGTTTCTATTGATCAGATCAAGAATTGGGTCGCAGAGATCCACGAGTTCATCAACGGTGTGTACTTGCCTGACGCGATGGCGATCATGGGCGTCTACAAGGACTACTTCGATATCGGCGCTGCAGCCCCGAACTTCCTTGCAGTCGGTATGGCCGGCGCAACGGTTCGCGGCGACCATATGGAGCGCACTATGGGGTACACCCACACGGATATCACTTCAGGTGTTCTCCTGAACGGCGACTACTCCAAGGTGCACGAGCTCAATCCAGACTTGTTCAAGGAATATGTTTCTTCCGCATGGTTTGCGCAAGAAGACAAGAACGAGGGCAAGCACCCATTTGAGGGCGACACCATCGCTGATTACACCGGGCCGAAGCTGCCGTACAAGTGGCTCGGCGATAATGACGAATACACCTGGTCGAAGGCACCACGTTACGACGGCCATGTTATCCAGGTTGGCCCGATTGCTCGTATCCTTCTCGCGTATGCACAGAACGAACCAAGCACGAAGCGTCTCGTTGATGATGCGCTCAAGAAGCTTGACATTAAGCTCGAGCAGCTCAACTCGACAGGTGGTCGCACACTGGCACGCGCTCTGGAAGCAGTAACAACCTCTGAGGCAATGTCCAACGTGTTGCTGCCTGAGTTCATCGAAGGACTGCGCAAGCGCGACTACGATGTTTTCGACTCGAGCAAGTGGGAGCCATCAACCTGGCCAAAGGAAGCCGAAGGCTTCTGCATGATGGAAGTGGCCCGCGGATCCCTCAGCCACTGGACCCAGATCAAGGATGGAAAGACGGAGCGGTACCAAGCTGTCGTCCCGACCACTTGGCTGGCGGGTGGCCGTGACCCTGAAGGGAAGATGGGCCCATACGAGGAGTCGCTGGCGAACGGTAAGCACCCGCTTGCGAACCCAGAAGAACCGCTCGAGGTGCTTCGTACGATCCACTCGTTTGACCCTTGTATGTCCTGTGCAGTCCACCTGCTGGACACAGAAGGTAATGAACTTGTGAAGGTGATTACCCAATGAGCACCCAGCTAAATCGTGCATCTGTGGGCTCGGAGAATACACCGGCCACGCGCAAGATCACACCGGACAAGAACTTGGTGTTGAGCGTCACAGAATCTCGTCCGATTGATGACATCGGTGCTGAGACCCTGTTGCGCTTAGCATCTTCGCAGCCCGCGAACTCTCCTGATCCAGTAGACCAAGCTTTGCTGCGTGCCGTTGACCCGGACTATGTATATGGCACCGTGGAAAGCTTTAGCCCTGCGACGCCGAGTCGAAAGTACTCGCTCTCGGTTGTGCGTAACGCAAAGCTGCTCGGGGAGCGCAAAGACGTAGCGGTCATGCGCGGCGACCTTGCATCAGTAATCCAAGCATCTGCATGGGATAAGCATGAGATGAAGACGATGATGCAAAACGTCGACACGGTTTCGAAGTTCGGCAACCGTTGCATGGGCGTCGCCGTGGCGCCAGTAGATGGTGACACCACGGGTGAGTTTGTTCTGAAGGGCTACATAGCCTTCGGTATTGGCGACCATGTTCGTCCTCGCCCGGTGTCTAAGGGTGGCTACACCCGTATCGAGATGTGGCCGGTCGCTCTACGTTGGCAGCACTGGATTAACATGCTGCTGATCATCATTATGACGATTACGGGCTACTTCATCATGGATCCTTTCTTCGGTCCTTCGAACGCACATGATGCAGGAATGCTCATGGGCTGGAATCGTCTGATTCACTTCGTTGCTGCCTTTGCTTGGATCGCGCTGTCTATCTGGCGGCTTGCCATCATGGTTTTCGCCCAGACACGACAAATGAAGTGGCGGGCGCTCTGGCCGGTGCGAAGTCAGGATGACCTCAAGTTGATGTGGGAACAGACGAAGTACTATCTGCTCCTCACCAATGAGCCACCGCCACGTGTTGGGCACAACGGTCTGCAGCAGACCGCGTACACGGGGATTTACGCTCTGTGTATGGTGCAGATTTACTCTGGTCTCGCACTCTTCGGCCTAGCTAAGCAGGAAAGCTGGTTCTGGCGGCTGATGTCTGCACCTGTGGAGTGGATCGGTATTCCGTACTTCCGTCTGGTCCACGCGCTCATCATGTTCATCATTTGGGCATTCGTTATCTTGCATGTCTACCTTGTGTTCCGCGCTGATGCGACCGAGCGTCACGGCGGTCTGTCTGCGATGATTAACGGTGGTGTTTGGTTGCCACAGGGCACGAAGCCGGTTGACGGTCCTGAGGTCGAGTAAGGCATGACAGTCACGAGAAAAGTGCGCCCTGCGCCAGATGTCCCTGTACCGACGCGCGAGTTAGTGACCCTTGAGGGAGTCACCATTAACGTCATCGGTATTGGAAACGAGATTATGGCAGACGACGCAGTCGGCCTGGCTATTCTTCGAGAACTTGAAGCGGAGCCAGTTCCGGGCGTGAACTTCATTTACGGTGGAACATCGGGGATGGAGATCTTGCCTATGGTGCAGGACGCCGACTACCTGTTGGTGCTCGATGGGCTTAAGCAAGGACAGCCGGGTGACGTGGAGGTTCTGATTGGGGACCAAATACCCCGCCTCTTGCAGCAGCAGTTGTCGCCGCACCAGGTTGGGCTTCTGGATCTGCTAAGCGCAGCTCGTCTCACAGGACAGGAACCCGCGAACGTGGCGGTCGTGGGTATCACCGCTCGCGACGTCGAGTTCAGGACGTCGCTCAGCGATGAGATTAAAGCTGCGATACCGGAAGCAGTGCAGCGAGCTCGTCAGTTGCTCGAACAGTGGACGTCTGACGCTACTCAACATCAACCCAAGTAACTTGGAATTCGTCACCCCCACGCAAATCAGCGGTGGGGGTGTCGCATTTCGGGCAACGGAGCGCGAAGTATTCGTCGATCTCGACGGTGTCTTCGCACTGGGGGCACCAGACAGCAGCAGGGATGATGTCGAGGTCGAGCCGAGCGGTTTCGCAGGTTGTGTCGACACGGGCCAGGTCCCATGCTTGTCGAAGGGCGTAGACATCAACCCCGGATCGGGTACCTACTTTCATTCCTATTGCGAGGACATTGCGGTCGGGGACTGACTCGTTGACCGCATCGATTACCCCGCGAAGTAGACTCAATTCATGCATACCCCCCATTATGTTCATTTGGTGCGGGCAAAGCGAGTAAGGAGCATTGAACATGTCAGAGAAATTATTTCTTGACGCAGTCATCGATCCACTTGCTGCGACAGTCATTGTCGAAGGTGAGGGAGATGAGCGCACTGCACGCTTCGATATCGCCGGCGTGCCGCGTGTAGACAAGCTGCTGTTGGGTAAGCCTGCGAGCGAAGTACCAACTATCGTGACGCGTCTTTGCGGGCTGTGCCCGGTGACACACCATTTGGCGGGGATGCGAGCGCTTGACCAACTTGTTAAACCGCGCCATTCGATGAGCACGCAGGCGACACAGCTCCGACGTCTCCTCCATGCAGGTTCAGTGATCGACACCCTCGCACCACGCCTGCTGCCTGATCACGGGTTAGAGCTGCGCAAGTTTGCGAAGCTGGTGCTACGTGCTGCCGGTTGCCCGGGGCATTTTCCTGACGTTGCGGTTCCCGGGGGAGTGCACATTCACGCAGATGTTGATGCGGTCAAGAGTGCAGCCAAGGGCGTTTCGACGATCCGTGGCCTCTTGCCGTCCCAACCGGTTGAGTCTGTGGAACAGAAGCCGTCGGAGCTTGCCGACCTCTTCGCCTGTAATGCCGACGGCACAGTAGATCCCCTCGGCGGCTTTATCGCTGCACGTTATGGGGGCGATCTTCACCTGTTTCCAGCCCACGATTTCTATGACCACGTTCGAGAGCAACACCCCGGGTCCATTACTCCGCGGCCCCAGGTGTTTATCGACGGCCATTGGCGCGACTACCGGGTAGGCCCAGTTGCGCGTTTCCCTCATCTGAGCGCGCGCGATGCCCAGTTTGCGCTCGTGAGGTCGGTATTGGACGACATCGAGCAGCTGTTGCAGGATCCGGATCTGTTGGCGAAGCCGGTTGACGTCGACAATTCACTGCGCGATGGCACCGCAACGGGCATCGTTGACGGTCCTCGAGGCTTGCTGGTGCATCGATACACTGTGGAAGATGGCAATCTTGTCGATTGCCAGATCTTGAGTCCCACTGCGCAAAATGAAGGATGGCTTGCTCGGATGCTGACACAGGCGTCGACTCCCGCCGAGATGGAGGAAGCCATCCGTAGCGCAGACCCTTGCCTGCCGTGCACCTCAGCACCGGAGGGTGCCATGAACATCAACATTGAAAGGAAATGAATCAGCGATGTGCCTTGGAGTTCCAGCGAAAGTGCTCAGCACTGGCGACCTGTCAAGCCCAATGCCAATGGGGGCTATTGATGTAAAAGGCGAGAAACGCCCGTGTTGCTTCGCATACTTGCCAGACGCTGAGGTGGGGCAGTGGGTACTCATCCAAAATGGGTTCGCGATGGACGTTATCTCGGAGGATGACGCCCGGGCGTCGTTTGAAGCGATTGATGAGTTTGACCTTTTGCCAAACCAACCTGGTACTGTCCCGCGCTGACGTCAACGGCGCCCGATTGTTATTCTGGCTGTGCTGTGCGCTATATTGAGCAGGCACGCCCTAGTAGCCCAATTGGCAGAGGCAACGGATTCAAAACCCGTCCAGTGTGAGTTCGAGTCTCACCTGGGGCACAATGAGCGGGGTCGGAATCTTTTCTCCGACCCCGACCCCGTACTCGCCTAGATGCGGCTGCCTTCAATCCCTCCACCGCGTCTCTTTCAACAGTTAGCGAATATTTTTCCCTTGTTATGCATCCGCTAATAGTCCTACTTTGCTGAGGCCAGACCGTTGATGCGTTCGACGGCTGTTACAGGGTTATCAACTGTGACGACCAGACGGTCGAATTCCTCGTCTTTTGTCTCGATAACAACTGTGTTTTCGAATCCGCTGACATTCCAAAACAGTTTTTCACCATTTGAGTGGAACGTTCCCGCCAGCTTTTCTCCCATCCTTAATCCAGGAAAGCGAAATCCCTTGGGCTCGTTTTTCATGCCCGGGTCGTGCGTGGCTCCACGTACATGTTGCCATGGGATGTCGATGGATCCTTTGAGTGACCAAATCTTGTCCAGTCCAAGTGGTTCAACGACGAGGGCTGCGTCGGTGAACTTGAGATTGTTGTTTCTCATCGTGTTTCTCCTTTGGGTGTACCGCTTGCGCGGTCTAGCAGGTGCTCTCCAAGTGCCGCAGGGTCTCCCTCGAAGCAAAGAGAGTTTGCTTCGAGGATGAGGGGGCGTAGTTCTTGGCTTATGGGTGCTACTTCCACGAGCGTGACTACGACGAGGCTCTTGGCTTCGCGTGTCACTTCGCCGGTCTTCGCGCCTTGGCATACTGCCTCCAACGCGGTTTTCAGAAGGCCGTGCTTGGAGCCGAAAATCTTGTAGAAGCTTGAACGATTTAATCCAAGGTGCGAAAGGGTTGTGTCAACAGACAGTGCTGTGAATCCCTGTTTGCCAAAAAGCTCTATCGCCTTACGAACTACTTCATCTTCATTAAACTCTCGTGGCCTACCCATGTCTTTCATACTAATCGTTCTGGAATGAAATGTCCATAACTCGGAGAAAGTCTTACCGCATGTCAGCTTAGTGATTGTGGTGCTTAGGGTAGGAAGTAAATGGGGGGCTGTGCGGCTCGGGCTCCAGCGCGCAATTGCATTGGTTTGTGGGCTACGCTCCTGGGCCAAGCAGCCCGCGTACGAGCGCGGTGAACCCGCCGAACACCGCCAGAGTGAGTGCGATTTGGTACCCCAGTTGTACCGGCACTCGTGGTGCCACACGGGTACCAACGACGATGCCCAACACCATCGCAACAATGCCAACCACCCACGTCTCAGGAGTAACCGCGGAGAGGTTTGCTGCACCAGTGATTTCCTTAATGGCGAAAGAGAGGGCGCCACTGACCAGGAAGATTGGCTGGAGTGTAGCCGCGTAGATTTCCTTGGGCCAGCGCGCCGCGTGGGCGTACACGGTGATTGATGGGCCAGCCACACCTGCCAGCGTGTTCATGAAACCACCTACTGCACCTGCGATAATGGAAGGTACGGTGCCTTCAATATTCGGTACGTAGCGTTTTCCCAATGTCACCGTACCGAGCGCGATCAACAATAGAACACCAACAATGATCAGAAGTAAGCTGGTTGAAACGGCGCGAATGAGGAACGCTCCGGGTACGGCTCCCAAAACAAGAGCTCCAGCGATAGGGGCGAAACGTTTCCAGTCCACTTGCCCGCGCATGGAATAGGTGTTGGCTATCGCGTTGACGGTGGCGAGTACGTTGACCATCAACACGCCAGAGACTGGTCCGAGGAGGACAGATAACGCGGGTGCCGCGATAAGGCCGAGGCCCATTCCTGAAATTCGCTGTAGAGCAGCTCCAGCGAATACAGCCAGGAAGATCCCGATCAAAACTGTTGTCACTGCGCCCTCCTGCGTCTGCTGCTCGTACAGCGCTCATTACCCTACCTGACAAATCGTGGATACTTGCAGTGACCTCGCGATTTAGGCGATATCAAGGTGCGATTCACGCTCGAGCGCCTGCCTGCGATATACTTTCCGACATTGCCCCAGTAGCCCAATTGGCAGAGGCAACGGATTCAAAACCCGTCCAGTGTGAGTTCGAGTCTCACCTGGGGCACAACACCCGGCCACGAGCCGGGTTTTCTTGTTTGAGTCGTCATGTCGGGGCGTACGTCTACACTAGGTGCCGTGAAGAAACGGTTATTGCTCATTGACGGACATTCCATGGCATTTCGAGCGTTTTATGCTCTGCCTGCTGAAAACTTTTCGACGACCGGAGGACAAACAACCAACGCGGTGTACGGCTTCTTGTCGATGTTCGCTAACGTTGTGGCGCAGGAAGCACCAACGCATATTGGTGTCGCCTTCGATGTTGGGCGCAAGACGTTTCGAACGGAGCGCTTTCCGGAGTATAAAGCCCAGCGCGAATCTACTCCGCCTGAGTTTAAGGGGCAGGTCCCGCTGATTGAGGAGTGCCTCGAGGACCTCGGAATCATCAGTTTGTCGAAAGAGAATTTTGAAGCCGACGACATTGTGGCGACACTGGTTCACCAAGCTCGTAAAGAACAAGACTTCGAAATAGTCCTGGTTTCGGGTGACCGTGACTACCTACAGCTGGTAGATGACTCCACGACGTTGTTGTATCCGATGCGGGGTGTCTCGACGATGACACGATTTACCCCGGACAAGGTTGTAGAGAAGTACGGGCTGACCCCCGCACAATACCCCGACTTTGCTGCACTTCGAGGAGACCCGTCTGATAACCTCCCTTCGGTTCCGAAGGTTGGGGAGAAGACAGCGACAAAGTGGATTACGCAATACGGTTCACTTGCGGAACTTGTTGATCACGCGGATGAAATCAAGGGAGTCGCCGGGCAAAACTTCCGAGACCGTATTGAGCAGGTGCAGCTGAATCGTGAACTGACGCAGATGGTTACTGACGTGGAGCTGCCTGTTACTCCTGCAGATTTAGAGTTACGTACCGTAGATATCGGAGCCATTGCAAAGCGTTTTGATTCCTTAGAGTTTGGCACGAACCTGCGCGAGCGTGTGCTAGCTGCACTTCCGACAGAGGGAGACGTCGAAGAAGATCTGCCTGTGGAGCTTCCAGACGTTGTGATTGACGAGGAACCGTTGGATTCCTGGATTGCTGCACGTAGGGGGCAAGGTTTGGCGCTATACGTGGATGGCAATCCCACTCCGGCAAACGGCGATGCGACGGCGATTGGGATCGTCGATAAGCAGCGACACGGCATCCAACGCGAAACAGCCGAGTTAACCTCTGAAGAGGATGCGGCGCTGAAAGACTGGCTGGAGTCAGATGACCCCAAGTACCTCCACAATGGAAAAGCGATGTACCACATGTTGCGGGGCATAGGCATCACGCTGGCGGAAATAGCACATGACACCGCGATCGCTGCTTATTTGCTTCGTCCGGGCCAGCGGACCTACGCGCTAGCAGACGTGTACCAGCGCCACTTACAGCGCCAGCTGGAGGTGGGGCAGGAGCAACTGAGTTTGCTGGATCAGACTTCTCAGGTTGATGCAGCTGTAGCTGTGCTGGAACTCGCGGAACATCTGGCTCAGGAGCTTAGCGAAATCGACTCGTACGCACTATACGCCGACCTGGAACTGCCGCTCGTGCCGATTTTGGCTCGAATGGAAGACACCGGTGTAGCGATTGATGTCAGTGCACTTGAGGAGCTCCGTAAAGAATTCACTGACAAGGTTGCACAGGTGGAAGGGGAGGCACGCACGCTTGTCGACGAGCCCGATCTCAACCTCTCAAGCCCGAAGCAGCTTTCCGTCGTTCTTTTCGAGAAACTCGACCTTCCGAAAACAAAAAAGACAAAGACTGGCTACTCGACGGCCGCTAAAGAAATCGAGGCGCTTGCGGAGAAGAATCCGCATCCGTTCCTCGACTATCTTCTTGCACACCGTGAGTACCAGAAGATGAAGTCCACGATCGAGGGCCTTATTAAATCTGTGCACAGCGATGGCCGAATTCACACGACGTTTAACCAAACCGTCACCTCAACGGGCCGTCTGAGTTCCACTGATCCAAACCTCCAGAATATTCCTGTCCGCACAGAGACAGGCCAAAAGATTCGAGCGGCATTCACGGTTGGTAGGGAGTACGAGTATCTGCTGACCGCTGACTACTCGCAGATTGAGATGCGAGTGATGGCGCACTTGTCTGGGGATGAGGGCCTTATCTCCGCATACAAGGACGGAGAGGACCTGCATAACTATGTTGGCTCCCAAGTTTTTGACGTCGCTATCGATGCTGTGACGCCGGAGCTTCGCCGTAGGGTCAAGGCGATGTCGTATGGTTTGGTTTACGGCCTTTCCGCATACGGCCTAGCCTCGCAGCTTTCAATTTCGCCGGGCGAAGCCAAGGAAATCATGGAAAGCTACTTCCGCCGTTTCGGCGGGGTCAAACACTACTTGGATTCGGTTGTAGATAAAGCCCGAAAGGACGGCTACACCGCTACTGTGTTTGGGCGGCGCCGCTATCTGCCTGAACTCAACAATGACAACCGCGTCGCACGAGAGAATGCTGAACGAGCAGCATTGAATGCTCCTATTCAGGGCACGGCTGCGGATATCATCAAGGTTGCGATGATTCACGTTGACCGGGCGCTAGCTGGATACGAATCCCGCGTGCTACTGCAGGTCCATGATGAGTTGGTGGTCGAAGTCGCTCCTGGTGAGCTTACAAAGGTGCGTGAGATCATCGAGCAGGAAATGGATCGGGCTATCGAGTTGAGCGTGCCCCTTGAGGTCTCTACGGGATACGGGGATAATTGGCAGGATGCTGGCCACTAGGGGAAGGGGTGAGGCTATAGAGCGGCCCCCATGATTCCGCTCTATAGCCTCGGCGGTAGCCCCAGAGCCTCCTACTCAATTCGTCTGGGACTACCGATCCCCCATATACCCGCTTCTTCCCCCGAGTTCCCCCGAGAAGCGGTGCCACGGTTTACCTCGCGAGGTTTCACAGCTCCAGATTGGCCGGATCCTTCGCTGCTGCGCCTTGTTCGTGGCAATGAAAACACTAACAGACGTCTGTGTGTAGCGTAAGAGAAATGCCAAAAAATGGACTACAGCAAACGAAAGAATGACTAATTTATGGGGTGATGGCTGAGGTTAAGTTCATTTGACCTGCGGATATGGAAATAGTTGGCGCGAGGGTTGGCTTGGGGCCGACTTGCCGTGTTCTAAGTTCATCGTTGTGACGCTACTTAAGCTGCTTCCCCGGTGGCGCCCATGAGGGGTTTGTTTGGAAGTTGGTATTTGCGTGAGCTGGCCAAAGGCGATATTCTTGCACAAGCATATCTGGGCAATAAAGTACGTGGTGTCGTAATAGGAGGGCATGGCGAGCTTATATTGCGGGATCTTTCACTGTATGGAAGAGATGATATGCCCCTGTCCAAATACGATCTCCTATTTCTATTTCGGAGCACATTTAACTTATGCGCACATCCAACGCACCACAGGTCGCAATTAACGATATCGGCGGACCTGAGGAATTTCTCGCCGCTGTAGACGCAACCATCAAGTACTTCAATGATGGTGACATCGTCTCCGGCACCGTAGTCAAGGTTGATCACGATGAGGTTCTCCTTGACATTGGCTACAAGACTGAGGGTGTAATCCCTACCCGCGAGCTTTCGATCAAGCACGACGTTGACCCGGACGAGGTTGTCCAGGTTGGCGACGAGATCGACGCGCTTGTCCTTACCAAGGAGGACAAGGAAGGGCGCCTCCTGCTCTCCAAGAAGCGTGCTCAGTACGAGCGCGCTTGGGGCACCATCGAGGAGCTGCAGAAGAACGACGAGCCAGTCACTGGTACGGTCATCGAGGTTGTCAAGGGTGGTCTCATCCTCGACATCGGTCTCCGCGGCTTCCTGCCGGCGTCTCTCGTTGAGATGCGTCGCGTACGTGACCTGGATCCATACATCGGGCAGGAGCTCGAAGCGAAGATTATCGAGCTCGACAAGCACCGCAACAACGTGGTCCTGTCCCGTCGTGCTTACCTCGAAGAGACGCAGTCCGCTGTTCGTTCCGACTTCCTGCACCAGCTGCAGAAGGGTCAGGTCCGCAAGGGTGTCGTTTCCTCCATCGTCAACTTCGGTGCCTTCGTGGACCTTGGTGGCGTAGACGGCCTGGTTCACGTTTCCGAGCTGTCTTGGAAGCACATTGACCACCCATCTGAGGTTGTCACCGTTGGTGACGAGGTCACCGTTGAGGTTCTCGACGTCGATCTGGATCGTGAGCGCGTGTCCCTGTCGCTGAAGGCGACCCAGGAGGACCCATGGCGCGTGTTCGCACGTACCCACGCTGTTGGTCAGATCGTTCCGGGCAAGGTCACCAAGCTCGTCCCATTCGGTGCGTTCGTTCGCGTCGAAGAGGGCATCGAGGGCCTGGTGCACATCTCGGAGCTGGCACAGCGCCACGTCGAGGTCCCGGACCAGGTTGTTAACGTCGGTGAAGAGGTCATGGTCAAGGTCATCGACATCGATCTCGACCGCCGCCGTATCTCCCTGTCGCTCAAGCAGGCCGACGAGGACTACAACGAAGAGTTCGATCCGTCCCGCTACGGCATGGCTGACTCCTACGATGAGCAGGGCAACTACATCTTCCCAGAGGGTTTCGATCCGGAGACCAACGAGTGGATGGAGGGCTTCGACGAGGCTCGTCAGGAGTGGGAGGCCCGCTACGCCGAGGCAGAGCGTCGTTTCCAGGCACACACCGCCCAGATCGAGCGCCATCGCGCTGCTGCCGCAGAGGCAGCAGAGCAGGCAGGCGACCAGGCCAACTACTCCTCGCAGTCCAACGCTGCAGCTCCGGCAGCGGAAGAGACCGCAAGCGCAGGTGGCTCGTTGGCATCTGATGAGCAGCTCGCAGCACTTCGCGACAAGCTCGCTGGCAACTAGTCTTTACTAGTTAATCGACGACCCCTTCCTGGAATCCCAGGAAGGGGTTTTCGCCTATTATGTGACGCATGCTGAGAATAGGACTCACTGGCGGAATTGGCAGCGGAAAATCATCCGTTGCTTCGTTATTGCGTGACCACGGCTTCGTTATCGTTGATGCAGACCGCATTGCACGTGATATTTTGCAGCCGGGTAGCGCTGCGTTGAGGGAAGTGGCTGCCGTCTTCGGTGACGACCTGCTGGACGCTTCAGGCGTTTTGAACCGCAAGCTGCTGGCGCAACGGGCATTCGGTTCAGAGGCGCAAACGCAGAAGCTTAACGCGATTACTCACCCAGCGATACGCAAAGAATCAATGCGCCAGTTTGATGCTGCTGAAGCCGCTGGAGCGAACGTCGCGGTGTACGACATGCCACTGCTCATTGAACTCCGTCTTCACCGCGCGATGGACTTCACGGTCGTGGTTGACGTGGATGAAGAAGAGCGTGTCAAAAGGCTGGTGAATTTCCGAGGTCTTACGGAAGAAGACGCCCGGTCTCGCATAGCGCGACAGATCACCGACGCCGAACGACTCGCGGCCGCAGATTACGTCATAGACAACAACGGACCTCTGTCAGAGCTTTCTCCACAAGTCGATGCTCTTGTGGCCCATATTGAGCGCTCCCTGTTTTGATGTCAACATTGAGGAATTACGCTGAGTCATTAGACTGAGCTGCATGGCATTTGCAGCAGAGCACCCAGTCCTGGCGCATTCGGAGTTTAGGCCGGTTGGCGAGATCGAGCGACGTGAGAAACCATTCGAGGTCGTCTCAGAGTTCGAGCCCTCTGGTGACCAGCCAAAGGCGATCACCGAGCTTGATGAGCGCCTCAGCCGTGGGGAAGAGGACGTCGTGCTGATGGGTGCCACCGGTACGGGAAAGTCAGCGACGGCTGCATGGCTGATAGAGAAGCAGCAGCGACCAACACTGGTGATGGCTCCGAATAAGACGCTCGCAGCGCAGCTGGCAAATGAGCTTCGACAGCTGCTTCCAAATAACGCGGTTGAATACTTTGTCTCGTATTACGACTATTACCAGCCTGAGGCGTACATCGCTCAAACGGATACGTACATCGAAAAGGACTCCTCGATTAATGATGATGTAGAGCGACTGCGGCACTCAGCAACGTCTGCATTGTTATCGCGCCGTGACGTGGTCGTAGTGTCTTCGGTTTCATGCATCTATGGTCTGGGTACGCCTCAGTCCTACCTCGATCGGTCGGTTGTGCTTCGCGTTGGCGAAGAGGTCGAGCGTGACCGCTTCCTCAGATTGCTCGTGGATATCCAATATGAACGTAACGACATCGACTTCAAACGCGGAACGTTCCGAGTAAAAGGCGATGTCGTAGATATCATTCCTGCGTATGAAGAAGTTGCCGTCCGGGTCGAGTTTTTCGGGGATGAGATTGACAGCCTGTACTACATCCACCCGCTGACCGGGGATGTACTGAGTCAAGAAGATGAGTTGCGGATCTTTCCCGCGACGCACTACGTGGCTACGGATGAGCGCATGGAAAAGGCGATCGAATCTATCAAGGAAGAGCTTGCAGACCGTCTTGAAGACCTGGAGAACCGCGGAAAGCTGTTGGAAGCTCAGCGGCTTCGGATGCGTACCGAATACGACCTCGAGATGATCCAACAAGTTGGTTTCTGCTCTGGTATCGAGAACTATTCTCGCCACATGGACGGCCGTGAGGCAGGTTCGGCGCCAGCGACGCTTATCGACTACTTCCCGGAGGACTTCCTCACGATTATCGATGAGTCCCACGTGACTGTCCCTCAAATCGGTGGCATGTTTGAGGGGGACATGTCGAGGAAACGCAACCTCGTGGAATTCGGATTCCGGTTGCCGAGTGCCGTCGATAACCGCCCTCTCACCTTCGACGAGTTCGAAGCTCGCGTTGGGCAGACCGTGTACATGTCGGCCACGCCGGGCGACTACGAGCTTGAGGCAGCGCATGGTGAGTTCGTCGAGCAGGTGATTCGACCGACAGGATTGGTCGACCCAAAGGTCACTGTGAAGCCGACAAAGGGGCAGATTGATGACCTGATTGACGAAATTCGAGTTCGTGTTGGGAAGAACGAACGTGTGCTGGTTACAACCTTGACAAAGCGCATGGCGGAAGACCTCACCGATTACCTGCTGGATAATGGCGTGAAAGTGCGCTATCTCCACTCTGATATTGATACATTGCAGCGCGTCGAACTGCTCCGCCAATTGCGGCTTGGGGAGTTCGACGTCCTCGTCGGCATCAACCTGCTCCGAGAGGGCCTTGACCTTCCGGAGGTATCCCTTGTCGCCATACTTGACGCTGACAAAGAAGGATTCTTGCGTTCGACGAAGTCGCTGATTCAGACAATTGGGCGTGCAGCCCGAAACGTTTCTGGTGAAGTTATCATGTATGCCGACCAGATGACGGAGTCGATGGAGGCTGCCATTAGTGAGACGGAGCGGCGTCGAGAAATTCAGTTAGCGTACAACAAAGAGCATGGGATCGATCCACAGCCGCTGCGGAAGAAAATCGCTGACATTCTGGATCAGGTATATGAGAACGCCGACAACGAAGAAAAGCATGGAGTTGCAGCAGACGCCGCAATGGTGGAGAAACCAGACGTGTCGACAATGGCCTCTGATCAGGTACAAGCTCTCATCGATGACCTGACTAAGCAGATGGGTGCAGCAGCCCGAGAACTCAAGTTTGAGCTGGCCGGCAGACTACGCGATGAAATCGCTGATCTTCGCAAGGAACTTCGTGGTATGAAAGATACAGGCAACTAAGAAAGGTCCGAGGAATCTATGCATACCTATAAGTCGATTGCAGTCGGCACTGACGGCTCACCCACTTCGCTTGTTGCAGTACGTGCTGCAGCGAGCCTTGCTCGTGTCTATGGCGCGAAACTCACCGTGATCTGCGCGCATTACACAGCGTCTGGTTCGATGCTCAATGCGACCAATGCGGAGCTCAGCAAGATCGACATCGTTACGGAATCCGGTGCCGAGGATATTTTGCGGCGCGCGAAGGCGATCGCCGTTGAAGAAGAAGCGCCAGAGATTAATTTGGTGTCGAGTGGCGGTCAGCCTGCGAATGTTTTGCTGGAATCCGTCAAGGAATACAGCGTTGATCTCCTCGTAGTTGGCAATAAGGGAATGCGCTCGCTCGCCGGTCGAATTTTCGGCAACATCCCAGGTAACGTGGCGAAGAAGGCTCCAGTCGACGTCATGCTCGTCGATACGCGAGCTGAGGGGCACGACTAACGCCCTTTTGAGCGAGAACCAGGTACTATAATTTAGACCGTGCTCGTTGGCGCCGTCGCTATTCCAGCGAGCAAGAGTTGAACCAGGAAAGGTCTCAAGAATACAGCTATGGCCACTTACTACAAGACCATCGTCGTAGGATCCGACGGGTCCAAATCGTCTTTGCTCGCAGTCGAACGCGCCGCGAAGATGGCGACCGTATTCGGCGCGACCCTTGTGATCGGTACCGCGTATTACGAAACAGAAGCCGATGCGACGAAGAGCCTACGTCAGGACTCAGTCACTATCCTCGGTGACCAAGACGCACTGGCTAACCTCGAAGCAGCGGCAGAGCATGCACGCCAACATGGGGCGAAGGATGTACAAACAGCTACACGCCCGGGTACTCCAGTAGAGGCACTCATGGCGATTGTCCGTGACAACAACGCGGAACTGTTGGTGGTGGGTAACCGCGGCATCAACTCGCTGACCGGCCGCCTACTAGGGTCTGTTCCTGCAGATGTTGCGCGTCAATCAGACTGCGACGTGATGATTGTGCATACCGTCAGCTAACACTGATCCCCAAAAACCTCCGGCCATATGAGTTGCCGGAGGTTTTTCTATGCAAGATCGCCAATAATCGTGAGGCTTTGTGTCGCTCGAGTCATGGCGACGTAAAGATCTTGCCAGCCCTGTGGTGAGGCGTCGACAATCTCTTGAGGTTCGACGAGTACAACGTGGTCGAACTCGAGTCCCTTCATCTCGCCAATATTTGAGTTGTCGATAATCATCGTTGTACGTCCATCTTCGTATGTTGCGACGGATGTCGGCTTTGTGCCTGAGGGGAAGAATTTGACCGGATGCCCAGTACTTCGAATGCTTTCAGGCACTAGAGCATCAGGATCGATGACATGGAGAACGTTTGCGGCATGGTCCATCACCTCCGATGGCGTTCGATAGTTGACGCTGAGCGTATGTGTACGGAAGCGCGAGCCCACGAACGGCTCCAGTGTCGTCGACCAGTCATCGGAACCCGCTGGCGCGGACGTTTGGGCGGTGTCTCCGACCAACGTCATCCATTTGGAGGGGCAGCGTCGGAACACCATTCGCCACTCCATGGGGGAAAGCTCCTGGGCTTCATCCACGATCACGTGCCCGTATGCCCACGTTCGGTCCGCGCGTGCTCGTTCGGCTGTTGAACGAATATCCGTGTCAGCCTGTCGCTGGGCAAGTGTTTCCGCATCGATGACGTCCGATGCGGAAAGAATCTCAGCCTCAAACTGGTCGTCGTCATTGTCAGTCGACTCTGACGACGCCAACACATCCAACGCGTCTTCGGCTTCGGCAACCTGCTGTTGCCATTTCTCATCCTCTTCTGCGTAGTCACTATCCGGCGAACCGCCAATGAGCACAGTGAGCTCGTCGAGCAAGGCCGCATCCGAAAATGACTCAGGGGCGCCTGGTTCACGGTACAGCGCATCTTGTGTGTATTCGTCGTAGTCGTATGCGACGGCCTCAATCGCTGCCCGATCCTCAAGCAGGTTTCGCAGTACCGCTCGTGGAGAGAGAGTGGGGAAGTAGGCGTCAATAAGTTGGTGGACCTGCGGATCGTCCGCAAGGTCATCATGGAGCTGATCAACGTCCGCAGCTGATAGGAGATTTGCACCACCAAGCGGATCTGCGCCAATTGTCTCCGCGAGTGCCCGCGCGAGCTGCTCGCAAAGACGCTCAGCGAAGATGGCTTGTGCCTCGTTGTGAGGGCGACGTGATCTACGCGCCTTAGTTCGAGCGGACTTTATCATGGCAGGTGTTGCCGCGACGGGAACATTTTCCACCGAAAGCAAAATCTCTTGCTTAGGCACCGTCTCATACGCTTGGACCGCACGCTTCAAAATCGTGACCATCTCAGCGGAGCCTTTTACCTCCTTAGCAGCAATAGATTCGCTGCCTGCAGGAGTAAAACCAGGGACGAGATCTGAAACCGTGGAGAGCACCACTCCTGTCTCGCCGAGCTCGGGAAGGACGCGCGAAATGTAGTCCAAAAATACGGAGTTTGGCCCGAGAATCAAGACACCGGTCTTAGCCAACTGTGCTCTCCAGGTGTACAGCAGGTACGCGACGCGGTGCAAAGCTACTGCCGTTTTTCCCGTTCCTGGTCCGCCCTCGACAACCATGACTCCACGTGTCGCGTCACGGATTACGGCATCTTGCTCGCGCTGGATCGTCTCCACGATCGACTTCATGTGAGCGGTACGTGGCCGGTTCATAGCACGACGCAACGCAGCTTCGGAACCGACGCCCGAAGCCTCATCTCCGGTAATCGTGCCCGAAAGCACCTCATCATCGATTGATTCCACAGTGCGCCCCCGCATCCGGATATTTCGGCGGGTTTGCACCCCAGATGGGTGCGCCGTCGTCGCGAGGTAAAACGGACGGGCCATTGGTGCTCGCCAATCGATGAGCAACGTGCGGTACTGGTCTTCGGGAGCGTCGATGCCCATGCGGCCAATGTATCGCCGATCAAGATCGACGTTATCTGAAACGGGGTTCTCCGGAGCGGTGTCTTCGACGTCAATCCGACCAAACACTAGGCCGACTTCAGCGAGATTCAGAGCATCGAGTTTGGCATTTAGACCGTGATACTTGGTCTCACGCCGAACAAGCGCATCAGAATCCGGGTTGTCTGGGTCTACATCGCGCTGCACGGCTGCAAGCTTTGCCTGTGCCTTTGATACTTCGTCGTCCAAGCGCGAAAACAGACCATTGACGTAGTGCTGTTCGCGAGCAACCTCTTGTTCTGACACCGTGAAAACCTTCTCCTTATAAAGTGAAAGCGACCCCGTAACCACAACAACGTGGTCACGGGGTATACGGCAGAAAGTAAGCTTAGCTAAGCTTCTTCTGTGCCTTCTTTACCAGATTGTTTGCGCGCTTCTCGGCTTTCTTAGCCTTGCGCTTCCACTTCCACTGCTGGCACTTCGATGGTGCGACATCAAGGTTGTCGAACGCGTCCTGCAGCGAATCAACGGCACCTTGTGCACGATCCTGCAGCTTCGCCGCGCTCTTCTTGACCTTGCGCTTTGCCTTGAGCTGGTCGAGCTTGCTGGGCTCGAGGCTTTCCAGTTTGTCTTGAAGGTCCCCAACGACACTGTTGACCTTCCGCTTCGCCTTGAACTGCTGAAGCTTGCTTGGCTTCAGATCCTTATAGGTGCTTTCTGCATTATCGGAAACTTCCTCGATCCAGTCACCTGCATCAGACAAGAACGAAGACGTCTGCTTGCGCGCGTCTTGCCAAAAACCTTCTGCAGCGTCAGAGGCCTGACCTGCGAACTTTGAGGCCTGCTTCTTCCAGTCGTCTTTGTTATCGTCAACGTAGTCGACGACCTGATCTGCAGTATCAGAGATCCAGTTGCTTGCCTTGCCTAGGGCCTTCTCCGTCTCAGACTGGGTAGGAAGCGCCTGCTGTACGTTCTTCTTAGCAGTGCGAGCAGCCTGCTGTGCACGCCACTGGAGACCGGGCTTCCCAGCAGTGTCTACAGTTGCGAGGAGCACACCACCGGCGAGAGCGATGTCGGTCAGTGCACCGGTTTGGCGACGCTGCTTCTCGCTGGATTCGTCAGCCTCCCAGAAAGCGTTGCGGCCGATGATCGACGGGATCGCAGTCGCAGCGAGCAGCGCGGCGGATGTACGAGGCAGTTTGCCGATAGCGAACAGGCTGCCCGCGCCTGCTTTAATGCCGCCAACAACCTGCGCTGCCGTCTTTGGGTCGTTCGGTACTAAACCGCGGTACTCACTCGGGACCGCACCCCGGACCTTCTCGAGAAGCGCCTTCGTGCTTTCTTTATTGACGTTTGGATCACGCAGGGTCTGTACACCATCGATGATGTATACGGACGCGAGCATTGGCCTTGCGAGTTTTCTAATCATGAATGCATTCCTCATTTCTCTTGGCAACGTATCAGTCGCTGCATATACGTGTTATGTGACGTCCGATATTCGGTTCACACCTCTACCAGCGACGGTTCCACCAAACATCTAGGCTCGGACGCTCTGCACCAAGCGTAGTGGATTTACCGTGGCCGGGCCACACGATTGTTTCATCTGGGTATACGTTGAAGAGCTTTTCTGTCACATCTCTGAAGAGTCGAACAAAGTCACCTTCGGAGTTCGTTTTCCCAAGACCACCAGGGAAAAGGGAGTCTCCAACAAAAAGATTAGGAACTCCATCGATATCGACACGCACAGCAGCTCCACCAGGGGTATGCCCTCGCAGAATCGTCACAGGGAATTCATGGCCTGCGAATGCAAGGGTGTCGCCGTCGTTCAATTCACGATCGACGGGAGCCGGCAACGCGGGCACTTCAAGGAATGGCGCCCAGTGTGTCGCACCGGTTGCTGCCAGGACAGCCTCTAGCGCGCGCACATGGTCGTGGTGACGGTGTGTGGTGAGCACGTCCGTGATGCGCACCCCGGCCTGCTCGGCCATAGTGAGGATCGCAGGTGCGTCGTCAGCGGCGTCGATAAGCAATCCTTGGTCACCAGAACATACAAGGTAGCAGTTGTTATCCATCGACCCAACGGAGATGTGGTGCAGTGTTAAAGGGCGTGTTGCTGAATCCATGTCGCCCACCCTAGCTAATTGTGTTCCAACACATCGCCGAGTAGGAAATTTGTATACGCTGGTATGTTCGGAACAAATAGAAAGATCTTCTGGAAGAGGTATCTAGGTGGCTGACCGTCTCGTCGTACGTGGGGCAAGAGAACACAATTTGAAGGGCGTCGATGTGTCTCTGCCCAGGGACAAGATGGCCGTATTTACCGGGTTATCGGGGTCAGGTAAGTCCTCACTCGCGTTCGATACCATCTTTGCGGAGGGGCAGCGGCGATACGTAGAGTCCCTTTCGTCCTACGCCCGGATGTTCCTGGGACAGATGGACAAACCTGATGTTGACTACATCGATGGACTTTCGCCTGCCGTCTCGATTGACCAGAAGTCGACGAACCGAAACCCGCGCTCAACAGTCGGCACCATCACGGAAATTTACGACTATCTGCGCCTTCTTTACTCGCGAGCCGGCACGCCTCACTGCCCGCAGTGCGACGCCGTGATCGAACGCCAGACACCGCAACAGATCGTGGACCGCGTGCTTGGAATGGAAGAGGGGCTTAAGTTCCAAGTCCTCGCCCCGATAGTGAGGAAACGTAAAGGTGAGTTCGTCGACCTCTTCAAAGATTTGGCGTCCCAGGGCTACTCCCGCGTGGATGTTGACGGAGAGCTGTTTCAACTCAGCGTCCCGCCAAAGCTAGAAAAGCAGATTAAGCACACGATCTCGGTCGTGGTCGACCGCCTTCAAGTCAAACAGAGTCAGAAGCAGCGCCTCACCGATTCAGTCGAAACTGCACTCAAGCTTGCCGACGGCCTCGTAGGCTTTGAGTTCGTTGATTTCGATGAGGACAACCCTGATCGGATCCAAATCTTCTCCGAGAAGATGGCCTGCCCAAACGGACATAAACTTAACGTTGAAGAGTACGAGCCGCGCGCTTTTTCCTTTAACTCGCCTTTTGGCGCGTGCCCAACCTGCGACGGCCTCGGAACTCAGAAGAAGATTGACGAAGAGCTCGTCATACCAGACCCTGATGCCCCCGCGGTTGATGCGTTCCAACCATGGAACTCCAGTCCGAACAAGCGGTACTTTGTAAAGCTGATTGAGGCGCTCGCGAAAGAAGAAGATTTCGATGCGCACGCCCCGTTCAGCTCGCTGACGAAGACCCAACAGAAGCACCTGGTAAACGGCTCCAAGACTAAAATCAGCGTCAGTTATAAGAACCGCTACGGCAGGCAGCGTTCATTTACCGCAGCTTACGAGGGCGTGATCGGGTACTTGGAGCGCAAACTCGAGCAAGCGGAAAGCGATACCCAAAAGGACAGGTTGCTCGCCTATACACGAGAAGTGCCGTGCCCTTCCTGTCACGGAGCGCGACTTAAACCCGAGATCCTTTCCGTCCGCCTTGATTCCACGACTCACGGAGAACGCTCTATCGCGGGGTTGACGGAACTGAGCATTGAGGATGCGTCTGAATACCTCGACAATCTCGTGCTCGGCTACCGGGAAGAGATGATCGCTGGTGCAGTGCTGCGCGAGATTCAGGCCCGCCTGCACTTTTTGCTGGACGTTGGACTGAACTACCTTTCACTTGCGAGGTCGGCGGGCACGTTGTCTGGTGGTGAGGCGCAGCGTATACGCCTAGCCACGCAAATCGGATCTGGCCTCGCGGGGGTCCTGTATGTGCTTGACGAGCCGTCTATCGGTTTGCACCAGCGTGATAACCAACGACTCATTAAGACGCTGAAAAAGCTGCGGGACCTTGGCAACACCCTGGTGGTTGTCGAGCATGATGAAGAAACAATCCGTGAAGCGGATTGGCTCGTAGATATCGGTCCATTCGCTGGTGAATACGGCGGCGAAGTCGTATATCAGGGTGAGCCTGAGGGCATCCTCGACGTGAAAAATTCGATCACAGGCGATTATCTCGCGGGTAGGAAGAAAATTGAAGTTCCACAGCAACGCAGGCCAGTAGACCCTGCTCGTATGCTTCGAATCGAAGGCGCCAGGGAGAACAATCTCAACAATGTGTCGGTGGATGTTCCACTTGGCGTGTTGGTGGCCGTCACCGGAGTTTCTGGCTCGGGAAAGTCAACGCTGGTAAACCAGATCCTTGCCAAAACACTTCAAAATGAGCTCAACGGGGCGCGCCAAGTTCCCGGACGGGTGAAGAAAGTCAGTGGACTTGATCACTTGGACAAGTTAGTCCAGGTAGACCAGAGCCCAATCGGTCGCACCCCCCGTTCGAATCCGGCCACGTACACCGGTGTGTTCGACAAGATCCGAAATCTCTTCGCCGAAACACAAGAGGCTAAGGTGCGTGGTTACAAGGCTGGTCGATTTTCTTTTAACGTGAAGGGCGGACGCTGTGAGGCGTGCCGTGGCGATGGCACCATCAAAATTGAGATGAACTTCCTGCCCGACGTCTATGTGCCTTGTGAGGTCTGCCAGGGAGCGCGTTACAACCGTGAAACCCTGGAGGTCCGGTACAAGGGGAAGAACATTGCGGAAGTACTGGATATGCCGATTTCTGAAGCCGCCCTGTTCTTTGAACCGATTCAATCGATCCATCGATACCTCAACACACTCGTCGACGTCGGTCTGGGCTATGTACGACTAGGACAGGCTGCGACGACGTTGTCCGGTGGGGAAGCGCAACGAGTAAAACTCGCAGCTGAACTTCAGAAACGTACGAATGGCCGGACGATTTACATCCTGGACGAGCCAACAACCGGGCTTCACTTTGAGGACATCCGCAAACTCATGCTTGTGTTGAATGGCTTGGTTGACAAGGGCAACACTGTACTGGTCATCGAACACAACCTCGATGTGATCAAATCCGCTGACTGGGTCATCGATATGGGGCCTGAGGGTGGATCGGGTGGCGGGACAGTTGTCGCCCAGGGCACTCCGGAAGAGGTATCTCGTAATCGCGCATCGCACACTGGTGCGTTCCTGAAAGAAATTCTCGTGTAGGTCTTCTAGGTCGCGCATTAATGAGCGATTTGCATGAATGGCAAACATGCAATAAACTATCACCCACTACCGCCCAGAGCATTCTTTACCAAGGTGCCTGGGCCACAAGTGGAGTGAATCCCACCCCATGCCGGTCAGTAATGATCAGGATACGGGTCAAGGTGGCGTTAGCTAGGCTGTCGCTGCCTATGGAAAAGCTCCCGCGTTATTTTCGTAGCGCGGGTTTTGTGCTTTTGCGCAGAATCACTGGTGGTCTGGTAGCGATCACACATTGGTTTCTATGTTTTAGGAGTTCTCATCAGCGCTGAAGCTCGGATTAACGATCGTATCCGCGTCCCGGAAGTCCGCCTTGTCGGCCCGTCCGGCGAGCAGGTAGGGATCGTCCGTACCGACGATGCTCGGAAACTGGCTTACGAGGCCGATCTCGACCTCGTCGAAGTTGCGCCAAAGGCCAAACCGCCTGTGGCGAAGATCATGGACTACGGCAAGTACAAATATGAACAGGATCAGAAGGCCCGCGAGGCCCGAAAGAACCAGCAACAGACCGTGGTGAAGGAACAAAAGTTCCGCCCCAAGATTGATGAGCACGACTACCAGACGAAGAAAAACAATGTGGAGCGCTTCCTAGAGAAGGGCAACAAGGTCAAAGTCACCATCATGTTCCGTGGCCGTGAGCAGTCGCGTCCGGAACTCGGCTACCGACTTCTTGAGCGTCTCGCAGAAGACATTCAAGAAGTAGGTGTAGTGGAGTCCCGCCCAAAGCAGGACGGGCGAAACATGACGATGGTTTTCGGACCTGCTCGCAAGGGCAAAAAGTAGATTAAGTTTTCAACTCTGAAGGGCTTTCAACATGAAGCAGAAGACCCACAAGGGCACCGCAAAGCGCATTAAGGTCAACGGCAAGGGCAAGCTGCGTCGTGAGCAGGCTGGTAAGCGCCACCTGAACGAGAAGCTGTCTTCGAAGCGTCGTCGCAAGCTCTCGGGTACGACCGATGTGGCTAAGAACGACGTGAAGCGCATGAAGCGCCTCCTCGGCATGTCCTAAGCACTGCCCAAGTTAAAACAACCGGTGAACGAAAGAAAAGGAAGTATTGACTCATGGCACGTGTCAAGCGTTCAGTTAATGCCAAGAAGAAGCGTCGCGCGATTCTGAAGTCTGCCAAGGGCTACCGTGGCCAGCGCTCCCGCCTTTACCGTAAGGCGAAGGAACAGTGGTTGCACTCTCAGACCTACGCTTACCGCGACCGCCGTAAGCGCAAGGGCGAGTTCCGCAAGCTTTGGATCCAGCGTATCAACGCAGCAGCTCGCATGAACGACATCACCTATAACCGCCTTATCCACGGCCTGAAGCTGGCTGAGGTCGAGGTGGACCGCAAGATCCTCGCTGAGCTGGCCGTGAACGACTTTGCAGCGTTCTCCGCTATCTGCGAGATCGCTAAGAATGCGTTGCCAACTGACGTGAATGCACCAGTTGATGCAGCATAACTTTACCTAGTCGTTGAACTGGGAACGAACCCGTCGGCAAGCATGAATGCTTGGCGGCGGGTTTTTACATTCAGAAATGAGGACTTTCGTGGCACTTGACTTTTCACAGCCTTTCACCGAACGAACCCCTCGGGTCGTGCAGGCGGCGAAGCTGCTTCGTGCAAGGGGAAGGAAGAAGGCGAACCGTTTCCTGGTGGAAGGGGTGAACAGCGTCGAGGCTGCCGTCGCGACTGGTGCGGTGACCGATTTGTTTGTCACCGAACGAGCAGCGGAGACGTTCGCCGAGGTTATTATTACAGCGGAGTACATGGACGTTTACGTTCATGCGATCACTGACCTCGCTGCGGGACATCTCAGCGATACGGTAACCACTACTGGGATTTTTGCTGTTTGCAAGCCCGTATTGTGGTCTGTTGGAGCTGCGCTTCGGGGGAAGCCTTCGTTTGTTGTTGTTGGTGTTGATACAAATGACCCCGGCAACGCTGGCACGATGATCCGAATCGCTGATGTGTGCGGCGCCGACGCCGTCATTTTTGCTGGAGACTGCGTCGATCCGGAATCTGGTAAAGCAGTTCGGGCATCGGCAGGATCGTTATTCCATCTGCCGGTCGCACGCGAACGCAACATAAAAGACGTCCTCGGGCAATTGAAAGCAGCTGGGCTTCAGACTGTCGCAACGACTATCGACGGTGAGGTGTCCCTCGAGAACGCGAGCGAAATGCTTTCCGCTCCGACTGCTTGGCTCTTCGGCAACGAGGCTCACGGTTTGCCATCTGAAATCTCGGGCGGTGCAGATGCACGCGTATCGATTCCGATCCAAGGGTCTGCGGAATCGCTAAACCTTGCAACAGCATCAGCAATGTGCTTATGGGAATCGGCCAAAACAAGGATGTCGCGACTAGAGCATTAGCCATATGCGTCATGTCGGACGTGGCAGGTATGCTTAGTTTCGTTTTAACAGCTTTAGAACTTATATCAAGGTGTAATCGGAAGGACCGGGTGTGTCGAGCAATAGTGGTATTGAACTCTCAGAAGAGCAACTTAATGCGGCAGCAGAGGCAGCGATTGCGGATTTCGAGGCAGCTGCGGATCTGAAAGCATTAGAGGAGGCTCACAAGCAGCACCTAGGGGATCAGGCGTATATCCCGCAAGCGCGTCGCGCACTCGGTACGCTGCCCAAGCAGGACCGTAAGGATGCAGGTAGGGCTGTGAATATGGCCCGCGGGCGTGTTGAGAAAGCGTACGCGAAGCTTCATGCGGTCCGTGTAGCTGAGTACCGAGAAGCGCAACTGAAGGCAGAAGCGGTTGATGTTACGCTGCCTACTAAGCGTTCGCATACTGGCGCGATGCACCCGATCACGACCTTGAGTGAGCAGATCGCAGATATTTTCATCGGTATGGGGTGGGAGATCGCTGAAGGCCCCGAGGTTGAGGCAGAGTATTTCAATTTCGACGCACTCAACTTCATCCCGGACCATCCAGCGCGAACACTGCAAGATACGTTCTACGTCGGTAAGCCAGGATCACGCCAGGTCATGCGTACGCATACTTCGCCTGTACAGGTGCGCACGATGCTCGACCGCGATGTGCCTGTGTACATTGCTTGTCCTGGCAGAGTGTTCCGCACAGACGAACTTGACGCGACACACACCCCGGTGTTTCACCAGATCGAGGGACTTGCCGTCGATAAGGGACTTACGATGGCACACCTGCGAGGCACACTTGACCACCTCGCAAAGACGCTTTTCGGCCCCGAAACGAAGACCCGTATGCGCACCAACTACTTCCCGTTTACTGAACCTTCCGCCGAGGTAGACGTTTGGTTCCCGAATAAGAAGGGTGGCGCCGGCTGGATTGAATGGGGTGGCTGCGGCATGGTGAACCCGAACGTGTTACGTGCGGTTGGTGTTGATCCGGATGTTTACTCCGGCTTCGCTTTCGGGATGGGCCTTGAACGCACACTTCAGTTCCGAAACGGATTGTCAGATATGCGCGACATGGTCGAAGGCGATATTCGTTTCACCGTCCCATTCGGTGTGCAGGCGTAAAAGGAGTTTATAACATGCTGATTTCCAAGAGTTTCCTTACCAATCTTCTACAACACGCAGGCAATACTGGCTGGTCCGTCACTGATGAAGAGATGGATGCGGGCTTTGTCCGTGTTGGTTTTGAGACAGAAGGCTACGCCCCAATTGAGAAGACTGAGGGCCCGTTGGTCCTCGGTAAGGTTCTCGAGATTGAGGAGTTGACGGAGTTCAAGAAGCCTATTCGGTACTGTCAGATCGACGTAGGGCAGGCGAATGGCACTGGTGAACCTCAGGGCATTATCTGTGGCGCACGCAACTTCGCCGTTGGCGACACCGTTGTCGTCGCTCTCCCGGGATGCGTCCTTCCGGGTGACTTCGCCATTTCTGCACGTGAAACTTACGGCCACATCTCAAACGGGATGATGGCCTCGGCCGCAGAGCTTGGACTAACTGCGAAAAGCGCTGGCATCATCACACTTAGCGACGACGCTGGCGTTCCAGGCACTGACGCACGGGAGGTCTTGGATCTCAACGACACCATCTTTGAAGTCAACGTTACACCTGACCGCGGTTACGCATTGTCTGCGCGAGGTTTGATGCGAGAGCTCGCTTCGGCTTTTGACATCTCTTTCGCTGATCCTGCTCAGGAGCCCGGATTAGCTGGAATTGAAATTTCGACAGTGCCTGCACCAGCAGGTTCTCTTATCGATGTCGCCGTGGAACCAGACACCAAGACGAAACGTTTTGGGCTGCGCAAGGTGGAAGGCATCGACCCAAAGGCATCGTCGCCTTTCTGGATGCAGCGCGAGCTCATGCTCAGCGGCATTCGCCCAGTGAATGGCGCCACTGACGTCACGAATTTCGTCATGCTCCTTCTTGGGCAGCCAATGCATGCTTTTGACGCCAGCAAAATCTCTGGTGCGCTTCGAATTCACAATGCGGAGGAGGGCACGAGTTTCGAGACGCTGGACCATGCGACACGAACGCTGCGTGCGTCCGATGTGGTCATTTCCGACGACTCCGGCATCCAGTCTCTAGCAGGCGTGATGGGGGGTACTGTCTCGGAGATCTCAGACACAACGACGGATGTCTACTTTGAAGCAGCCACGTGGGATGAGTTGACTGTTGCTCGTACTGCACGCCACCACAAATTGAGTTCTGAAGCTTCCCGTCGTTTTGAGCGAGGTGTCGATCCCGCACTGGTAGAGGTCTCACTGGATATTGCCTGCGCGCTGCTCTCCAGCTTTGCAGGCGGAAAGGTTTCCGACGGACGTACATTGGTGGGTGACGTGAAGCCACGCGCCGTGATCACCATGCCGAAGACGTTCCCATCCGCGCTGGTTGGCGTCGAATACACCGATGAGACTGTTACGAAGCGCTTGCATGAAGTTGGATGTGATGTCGAGCCGAGTGGTGACAATTTCATCGTGACACCGTCTTCGTGGCGCAATGACCTCACTGTCCCAGTTGAGCTTGTGGAAGAGATTGTGCGCCTCGAGGGGCTTGACGCGATTCCATCTATCCTTCCGACGCCGAAGGGCGGGCGTGGCCTCACTGCATCGCAAAAGCGCCGCAGGGCCGTGACCCATGCACTCGCTTACTCAGGGTATGCAGAGATCATTCCGACTCCTTTTATGGCCTCAAATATTTTCGATGCCTGGGGCTTGAGCAAGGATGACGCTCGCCGTAACACAGTGTCGGTTCAAAATCCGCTGGATAGTGACTATGCGGAATTAGCTACGACGCTTCTTCCAGCGATGCTTGAAGCAGTCACGAAAAATGTCGCTCGCGGACAGCACGACGTGTCAATCTACTCAGTTGCGCAGGTGGCTATAGGCGGGGAAGTCGAAACACCAATGCCAAGCGTTGAGCATCGGCCAGATGAAAAAACCTTGGCCGATGTTGTCAATTCGCTTCCGAAGCAGCCACTTCACGTAGCCACCGTTGGTGTTGGAAGCGCGGAAGTCGAAGGTCCTTGGGGCGAAGCGCGGGCATACACGTGGGCGGATGCAATTGAATCTGCTCAGATTGTGGCTAGGACGGCCGGGGTGGAACTCGAAGCCCGCGCAGCAGAGTATCTTCCGTGGCACCCGGGACGTTGTGCGGAGTTGCTGGTGGAAGGCCAAGTTGTGGGTCACGCAGGCGAACTGCACCCGCAGCTCCTCGAAGAGAACGGTTTGCCGGCGCGAACATGCGCAATGGAGATGGACCTTTCGGCATTGCCTCAAACTCCTCAGCTGCCTGCCCCAAAGTTATCGGCGTATCCGGCAGTGCACCAGGACCTCGCGCTGGTCGTCGATGAGTCCACACCGGCAGAAAGTGTCCGACAGGTTGTGGCAGAGCACGCTGGTCCGTTGCTGGAAACGGTCACGCTGTTTGATGTCTATCGTTCCGAGTCTCTCGGCGAAAGCAAGAAGTCACTCGCATTCGGTCTCTTGTTCCGAGCTATCGACCGTACGCTTACTGAAGACGAAGCATCCGAAGGACGGCTCGCTGCGGCAGAGGCCGCGAAGCAGGAGTTCAATGCAACGATGAGGGCATAGGCAGTTAGCTAAGAACAGGCAAGACAACGCTACATGCGTTGTCTTGCCTGTTTGCGTTTAAGAAGTAGAACCAAATGATATCGGGACTAATGTGGGCTTAATCTGGCAGGATAGAGCGTCGTAGACACTCGCACCCACAGTCTGAAGGAGCCTTGCAATCATGTCGTATCAGACCGTTCTCACCCCAAAAGGATTTGTGGCTGCAAGCGCCGATCTGAAGCCAAGCGAACATGGTGGGGCCATGGTGTTGCTAGTAAATCAGGGCCCAGCTTGGAACGCAGCAGCAGTATTGCCAAATAATCCACTGTGTGCTCCCTCCGTGCGGGCGACCCGAGAGGTCATGCGTTCACATGCGGTTAACGCCGTCGTGTTGTACTCGGGAAACGCCAATGCGTTCAACGGTGCCAATGGGACTGCCGACACGCGAGAGATTCAGGATCGGGTGGCTCAAGCAGCTGGAGTCCCAAGTGAGCGGGTCGCTGTGTGCGCAAAAGGGCAGTTTGCGCAGCCCTTGCCAATGGATCAGGTTCGGACAGGAATATCGAATCTTGTATCGAACTTGGGGAGTAGCACTACACATGCCGCAGCGATATCGTCCGTAGTTTCTTCATCTGCTGAACTAGTAAATCAAGCCGGGGTGAACTGCGGAGATTGGAGCGTGGGAGGCATTGTGCAAGGGACTGGCACTTTGTCAGAGGCTCTGGATGCGGTGATTGTCTGCCTCACTACAGACGCGTTGGTGCCCGCTTTTTCACTTGATAAGGCGTTGCGCAGAGCGTTGGAAAGCACGTTTAGCACGCTAGATCGGTCGAAATCTCCGTTGACGAACGACACGGTGCTGTTACTCGCGTCAGGCGCAAGCGGGGTTACCCCGAATCAAACGCAGCTCGATGAAGCAGTACTCGAGGTATGTCAAACGTTGTTGGGCCAGCTGCTGACTGATCCAAAAGGAGTAGCAAAGAGCCTCACGCTTACCGTCGTCGGCGCTGCAAATCACGATGAAGCTAGCCAAGCAGCCATGGCGATTGCTGGTGACGAGCGCTTCCGTCGGTCGCTCCTTGGTACTTCAATTGCGTGGCCACGTGCGCTTGCGATCGCAGGGAAGGCGGGGGTATGTGTCGGCTCGGAAGAATCTTTGGCGATTTACGTAAACGGGACACAGCTTTGCGGGGAAGGCAAAGAAGACTCACTGCGCCAAGATATTGAAGTTGGGTCTCATTTGTCGGTGACTGTTGACCTCGGGACGCGAGGTAGCGGTACAGCTACTGTCCGTACACTGCTGGAGCCCGTGTAGCGGGGAAGTGGACGTCGAAAAGCAAACTTCTTACGAGGATAGAAAATACAATGGGAGGAAGTCCGCATATTTTGCAGTGAGCAAAACGCAGAAATAGGAAGTAGACAGTATGGTGAACTCAGTTAGGCACTTTTTTGCAGACGATAACCTGACACCGGAAGAGCAGGCCGAAGTCCTCTCGCTCGCAGCCAAGATGAAGAATGACGCGTATGGGTACCGGCCCCTTGAAGGCCCAAAATCGGTGGCGGTGCTTTTCGATAAGACTTCGACTCGAACCCGGTTCTCATTCGATACCGGTATTGCACAGCTAGGTGGGCACGCAATCGTTGTGGAGACGCAGAACGCGCAGATGGGCAAGGGGGAGTCGTATCAAGACACAGCAGCGGTGCTGTCCCGATACGTCGAAGCAATCGTATGGAGGACCTACGGCCACGATAACCTGCACCAAATGGCTGAAACATCGCGAGTACCGATTGTGAATGCACTTTCAGATGATTTGCATCCATGCCAGATCCTTGCAGATCTGCAGACGATTATCGAGAATTTTTGTCCAGAACAAGGACCAGCGGGCCTTCGGGGGTTGAAGGCAGTCTATCTGGGAGATGGCGCTAACAATATGGCGAATTCTTATATGATCGGCTTTGCAACAGCGGGGGTAGACGTCACGATTATTGCGCCCCCCGAGTTCCAACCGGAGCAGCGATTCATTGATCGAGCGCGCGACCGTGCTACCCAAACAGGTGCGACGGTTACGGTTACCAGCGATATTGCAGCCGTCGCCGGGGCCGACGTCGTCATCACTGATACATGGGTGTCGATGGGGATGGAGGAGGACGGAAAGGACCGTCGCACTCCGTTCTTGCCATACCAAGTAAATAGTGCAATTATGCAAATGGCCGGTAATAATGCGATATTCCTGCACTGCCTACCGGCGTACCGTGACAACGAAGTGACCGCGGAGGTTATCGATGGGCCGCAGTCGCGGGTCTTCGATGAAGCTGAAAATCGTCTACACGCCCAAAAAGCGTTGTTGACCTGGCTGTTGGAGCACCAATAATGACCCAAACTGTCTCAAGGACCGCGCGACAAGCTCGGATTCTCGAGATACTTGTGAGCACACGAGTGTCTTCGCAAATTCAGCTGTCCAAACTTTTGCAAGACGAAGGTATCGAGATTACGCAAGCGACACTGTCGCGCGATCTTGACGAGCTTGGTGCGAAAAAAGTGCGCCCCAACGACGGAGGCCGTGCATATTACACAGTGCACTCCGAAGCTGAAGCACTGGACACGCTGCACACAGGCCCTCGCGAGAAGCTACGGCGAATGATTGAGGAGCTCGTCGTTTCTGTCGATCACTCTGCGAACATGGCTGTATTACGGACACCGCCCGGTGCTGCACAGTACCTGGCTAGTTACATTGATCGCGTTGGATTGGAGCAGGTCGTAGGCTGCATTGCTGGTGACGACACAATCTTTGTCCTCGCAAGAGATCCGCTTACAGGCAGTGATTTAGCCGAGCAACTATTTGGGCGCTCAACATAGGTGCAAGTAGTGCCCAACTAAAACCAAAACCTGCACAGGGTATAGTATGTATCTCAGTGCAGAATATTATCTAGAAGCGCAAGGAGCTTTATCCCATGACTAACCGTGTTGTACTCGCATATTCAGGCGGACTCGATACTTCTGTTGCAATTTCATACCTCGGAGAAATGCTCGACGGCGAAGTAATCGCTGTCGCCCTTGACCTTGGACAGGGCGGAGAAGATATGCAGTCGGTACGCCAGCGCGCATTGGACTGCGGTGCGGTGGAATCCATCGTTATCGACGCGAAAGAAGAATTCGCGGAGGAATACTGCCTTCCGACGATCAAGGCAAACGGCATGTACATGGGCGAGTACCCGTTGGTGTCAGCGATTTCACGCCCGCTGATTGTCAAGCATCTCGTGAAGGCTGCACAGGAGCACGGTGGCACTCACGTTTCGCATGGTTGCACAGGCAAAGGCAATGACCAGGTTCGTTTTGAGGTCGGGTTCCTGAACCAAGATCCTGATTTGGAGATTGTTGCTCCCGCTCGTGACTTTGCGTGGACTCGCGATAAAGCGATTGCATATGCAGAGGGTAAGGACCTACCGATTGAGCAGTCTGCAGCGTCGCCGTTTTCGATTGACCAGAATGTCTGGGGTCGTGCGGTCGAGACTGGATTCTTGGAAGACCTCTGGAACGCCCCGACGAAGGATCTGTACGCATACACGGAAAGCCCCTCAATGGGCAATGCTCCAGATGAAGTGATCATCTCGTTCGAGGGTGGCAAGCCAGTCGCTATCGACGGTCGTCCAGTCACGATGCTGGAAGCGATCGAAGAAATGAACCGTCGCGCAGGCGCTCAGGGTATCGGCCGACTCGATATGGTCGAAGACCGTTTGGTCGGTATCAAGTCTCGCGAGATCTACGAGGCGCCTGGCGCAATTGCATTGATCACAGCGCATAAGGCTCTCGAGGATGTCACCATCGAACGCGAACTCGCCCGTTACAAGCGCGTGATTGATGCGCGTTGGTCGGAGGAAGTGTATGACGGCCTCTGGTTCGCTCCGTTGAAGCGCTCGTTGGATGCGTTCATTGAGTCGACTCAGGAGCACGTCACCGGGGATATTCGCATGGAAATGCACGCCGGCAAGGCGGTTGTTAATGGGCGTCGCTCGAACCACTCTTTGTACGATTTCAACCTTGCGACGTACGACACTGGTGACACCTTCGACCAAACCTATGCAAAGGGCTTTGTTCGTCTGCACGGCTTGTCATCGCAGATTGCTAACAAGCGCGACCGCGAAGCGAAATAATAAGGAGCATCGGTTGTAATGCAGCAGCATAAGACAAATGAAGGCGCGTTGTGGGGCGGCCGATTTGCTGGCGGCCCCTCGGAGGCAATGTTCGCGCTGAGCGTATCGACGCACTTCGACTGGGTGCTCGCGCCATATGATGTGCTGGCATCGAAGGCTCACGCAAAAGTGTTGCACAAGGCGGGCCTGCTTTCAGACGAAGACCTGAGCACAATGCTCGAGGGGCTAGAGCAGCTTGGACGGGACGTTGCAAGTGGCGCATTTGTCCCGGAGCCGACCGACGAAGACGTTCACGGAGCAATGGAGCGTGGCCTGATTGACAGGGTGGGCCCAGAGGTCGGTGGCCGGCTGCGTGCAGGACGCTCGCGGAATGATCAAGTGGCAACCATGTTCCGCATGTGGGTGCGCGATGCATTGCGCGGCGTTGCGCTTCACATCACGGACCTTGTTGATGCACTCGTGGATCAAGCAGCTGCTCACCCTGACATCATCATGCCTGGCAAGACCCATTTCCAGGCGGCCCAGCCAATCCTTTTAGCGCATTCGCTGTTGGCCCATGCGCACCCCCTGCTTCGTGATCTTGAGCGAATTCAGGACGCAGACAAACGATTGGCTGTCTCACCGTATGGGTCCGGCGCGCTGGCCGGTTCCTCGCTTCACCTTGACCCAGAGGCGATTGCCGATGAGCTCGGCTTCTTTGAAGCCGCGGATAACTCCCTCGACGGCACCTCATCGAGAGATTTTGCGTCCGAGGCAGCGTATATTTTGGCGCAGGTCGCAGTAGATATTTCGCGATTTGCAGAAGAGATCATCGCGTGGTCAACGCCTGAGTTCGGTTACGTCACCTTGGACGATGCGTGGTCGACAGGTTCTTCCATCATGCCCCAGAAGAAGAATCCGGATGTGGCCGAGCTTGCTCGCGGTAAGTCGGGTCGTTTGATTGGTAACCTCACCGGTTTGCTGTCGACACTCAAGGCGCAGCCTCTTGCGTACAACCGTGACCTGCAGGAAGACAAAGAGCCAGTGATCGATTCCGTGAGCCAGCTCAACATTCTCTTGCCAGCGTTCACGGGACTGGTTTCCACGTTGAAGTTTCACGGGGAGCGAATGCGAGAAATTGCGCCTGCTGGATTTACGTTGGCAACTGACTTGGCAGAGTGGATGGTGCGCCAAGGCGTGCCATTCCGCGAGGCCCATGAGGCGTCTGGGGCGTGCGTCCGTATCGCTGAATCCCGCGGAGTCAACCTTATTGACTTGACAGACGAGGAGTTGGCGAGCGTGGACCCACGGCTTAACGCCGATGTTCGCTCGGTGCTCACTATCGAAGGGGCCGTGAGCTCTCGCGACACTCGTGGCGGAACCGCGCGACCACGGGTAGAAGAACAACGTGAGCGCGTGGCGGCGACGAACCGTAAGTATCGTGCTTGGGCGGAGACGCCTGTGCGCGGGTAACGCCGTTGACGCAGTCGGAACGCCCACCTGGTGGTGGGCGTTTTACTTTTGCGGTGGTGGCGTCGATAAGCAGACTGCAACTGTGGGGTAAGCTCGAATCCATGAGTCTTGACCCCAAACTTCTTGATGTACTGGTGTGTCCGCAAGACAAAGGGCCACTTGAGTATAAGGAAGACGAACAGTTGCTGGTGAATGAGCGCCTTGGCGTCGCCTATCGAATTGACGAGGGCATTCCTGTCCTCCTGATCGACGAAGCGATTCCCTATACAAATAATTAAGAATCACAACGCTGGGATAAACGACTCTCCGAAAGGTTTTTCATGACGAACGCGAACATTGTTGATGAGCTTGAGTGGCGCGGTCTGATTAATCAGCACACAGACCTGGATGCGCTACGTGAGGAAACGCAGACTCCTATTACTCTGTACTGTGGTTTTGATCCGACGGGGCCCTCGCTGCACGCTGGACACCTCGTGCCGCTGCTCATGTTGCGGAGGTTCCAGCTCGCAGGGCACCGCCCGATTGTGCTTGCGGGCGGAGCCACGGGCAAGATTGGCGATCCGCGTGACGTTGGCGAGCGAACCATGAACTCGGATGACACTGTTGCCGACTGGGCGGAGCGTATCGGTAACCAGTTGTCGAAGTTCGTTGACTTCGAGGGGGACAACGGTGCGCTCCTGCTGAACAACAATGACTGGATCAAAGATTGGAAAGTCATCGAGTTTCTTCGCGACGTGGGCAAGCACTTTTCCCTCTCCACGATGCTGAGTCGTGACACCGTGAAGCGTCGTCTCGAAAATGATGGCATTTCCTTCACCGAATTTTCGTACATGCTGTTACAGGCACACGACTTTGTCCAACTACGTCGAACCCATAACTGCGTTCTTCAGGTTGGCGGTGGCGATCAATGGGGCAACTTGGTAGCGGGCGTCGATCTCAACCGTCGCATGGACTCCGAACGCGTACATGCAATGACAGTCCCGCTGGTGACGGACTCCGAAGGCAAGAAATTCGGCAAATCGACGGGCGGTGGCTCACTGTGGCTCGATCCTGAAATGACAAGCCCATACACCTGGTACCAATACTTCGTCAATGCTGCGGATGCTGACGTGTTGCGTTACCTCCGTTGGTTCACTTTCCTGGATAAGGAGGAACTCGACGCGCTGGCGGTTGAGGTTGAAGAGCGGCCGTTTAAACGCGAGGCGCAGAAGCGCTTAGCGCAGGAGATGACAGACCTCGTGCATGGTCGTGCGGCTCGCGAAGCCGTTGAGCTGGCCTCCCAGGCGCTTTTCGGCAAGGCTGATTTGGCCGAGCTTGATGAGCGCACACTTGCAAGTGCAGTGGAAGAGACCAATGTATTTGAGGTTCCTACTGGCGGCGAGATCAGCATTGTGGACATGCTGGTAGGCACCGGATTGGCGGACTCGAAGGGTGCCGCTCGTAGATCCCTCAAAGAAGGCGGTATTTACGCCAATAATGAGCGTGTGACAGACGAGACCTGGGTGCCGACTGAGAGCGATTTCTTGCATGGCACGTGGCTTGTGCTCCGCCGCGGAAAGAAGACCTTCGCGGGGGTAAAACGCGTCTAATATGCGCTGTCAAGAAATGAAAACGCGGTTGCAGGCGGAGCGCCTATGCGGCCGCGTTTAGCTTTTCCATGATCGTTATTGCAATATTCGTCGGGGAGTCGTCGATACCCACAACGAATCCTTTCTCGTCTGCTTGGAGCGGTTCTAGGGTGTTGAGTTGTGGATCCAGCATCGTTGCTGGCATGAAATGGTTCGTCCGGGCGCGAAGACGCTGAAGCAGCTGCTCGCGTGTTCCATTTAAGTGTACGAAAACGAGAGGGGCGTTGGAGCGCTGTAGCTCGTGGCGGTAGGCGCGTTTCAATGCGGAACAAGTAATGACTGTGCGTTTTCCTGCTTGATCTTGGCGTTGAAGCCAGTTCGTGAGTATCTCCAACCAAGGCCACCGATCCTCGTCGGTGAGAGGCTGACCGTTAGCCATCTTTTCGATGTTCTCAGCTGGATGAAAGTCGTCTGCTTCTCCAAGTTCGAACCCGAAGTCCTTTGCAAGCACTTTGGCAATAGTCGTCTTGCCACATCCGCTCACGCCCATCAAAACGAGGTGTGCCGGGGGTAGTTGTTCAGCGTTAGACATGCCTTCTCTCCTTCTAGATTCGCTTTCGGGGGTAGTCCGCGCGCGTCCCGTAACGACTTTATGCCAGTGCGCTGCAGGTCGTCGAAGTATGTGTATTCTAACGTTATAACCAGTTTTTCGTGTTGCGTCCTCGTCATTTTGCGGGAGCAACGCGGTCTCGAAGCCTCGCTGAAGAAAAGGCAGGAAAGCTCATGGAAACTTGGGAACAGACGCTGTCAGCCGCCCCCTTAATGGGGATTGCTGCAGCCGGTATCGCCCTCATCCTCCTCTTAATCATTCAATTCAAAGTCCATGCGTTCGTCACACTAATTCTTGTTTCTGTTCTCACCGCTATCGCGGCAGGAATTCCGACAGGAGAGCTTTACGATGTCGTCATGGGCGGATTCCGCTCAACACTCGGAGATGTCGGCATTCTCGTCGGACTAGGTGCAATGCTCGGCAAGCTGATTGAGTACTCGGGTGGAGCACGGGTCCTCGCAAACTCGATGATTGATAAATTCGGTGAACGGCGCGCACCATTGGCGCTTGGAGTTGCTTCGTTGCTTCTCGGTTTTCCGATGTTTTTCGACGCTGGTCTCGTCGTCTTGCTGCCTATCATCTTCGCTGTCGCCGCTCGTATAGGCGGTCCAATTTTGCTGTACGCCATTCCGACCGTCGCAGCGTTTTCTGTGATGCACGTATTCGTGCCGCCGCACCCGGGCCCGGTTGCAGCCTCAACCTTCTTTAACACGAATCTTGGACTGTTAATTATCTTCGGCCTGATGGTCGCGATTCCAACGTTCTACGTTTCTGGTCTTCTGTGGGGCAAATATTGCGCGAAGAAATTTCCTTTCACTTCGGTGGCAAACGCCGTATTTAACTCGGATGATAGCGACGTGAAAGCGCTGCCAAAGACGAGCACCGTCATCATGATTTTGCTGCTGCCGATGCTGTTGATTTTCCTGAACACCGGTGTCGACTTTGCTGCAAAATACGGCGCTATCACCGGTGAGGAATCTTGGGCACAAGCATTCACATTCGTCGGCAAATCGGGCATTGCGCTTTTGGTGTCGGTGCTCGTCGCTCTGCCTGTTCTGGGAACATCACGTGGCGTGTCCGGCACAGCGTTGGAGAAGCTTGTTGATTCTGCATTGGGCCCAATTGCCTCCGTCGTGTTTATCACTGGTGCCGGAGGAATGTATGGCGGTGTACTTCGCGCCTCAGGTATCGGAGATGCAATTGCAGAACTTATGCAGGGACTCGGGGTACCAGTGATCCTTGCGGTTTACTTAGTGGCAGTGATCATGCGTGTTGCACAGGGCTCCGCAACAGTGGCGTTGACAACAGCCGCTGGATTGATGGCTCCCGCGGTATTGGCTGGCGGCTATTCCGATATTCAGATTGTCGCAATTACCTTGGCGTGCGCAGCGGGTTCAGTGTGCTGCTCGTTGGTTAACGACTCCGGATTCTGGTTGGTTGGCCGACTCTTCGGCATGGATGTGAAGACAACGCTGAAGACGTGGACTTTACAGCAGACGATCGAGTCGGTTGCGGCGTTCCTGGTCGCGCTCCTCATCTTCGTGATCTTCTAACGAGCGGAGAGGTGTAGTAGAGAGCTACATGGTTCCGGATACACCTCTCTAAACACCCTATTAACCTGCAAATTTGTGTTGTTGTTGGTGTGTGTGTAACTTTATGTGAGTCAGCGAGACCGACAACGCCCCGCCGGACAGACTCTGTAGAGAGTATGTTGGTGAGATGGCGGTTAGGAAAACTACCGCTGGCCGACATAATGAAATAAGTTCTGTGATGCGGCGCTAGTTTGCGTTGTTGAGAATGTTTTGTTAGTGTCAATCTTCGTCGCTTTGAATGCGCCACTGTGTTTGGTGGTGTGTTCGGGTGTGCGGTTGTTGTTTGAGAACTCGATAGTGTGCCAATGTACTTTTTATTTTTTTGATTGCATTGACGTTGGTTGCGTGCTGTGTGCCACGATAGTGGTGTGTGCCGGTGGTGATGCTTGAACCTATGATTGGGTGTCACTAGTTTTGGTGCAGATTGCATGGTCATGTTGACTGTTTTGTTGATGTGGTTGCCACTGGTCCTGTTTTTGCCCCGTCGGGTTGGGACCGGTTTGTTTGTATCTTTATTTTTGTAATTTTAGGATTTTGCCAGACCATTGACTGTTGTGTTGGTGGTTGGTTTGTTTTTGGTTAGGTTTTCGGGCTTTTCACGGCCTTGTTTCTTTCTGAAATATTTTTGTGGAGAGTTTGATCCTGGCTCAGGATGAACGCTGGCGGCGTGCTTAACACATGC